>CAVZOG010000001.1:0-16672 GCA_963776865.1 uncultured Chloroflexia bacterium
GCCGACAAGAAGCCCCTCGGGGCTGAGCAGGCGAACGGTGGTCTGGCCCCACTCCTCTTCGCGAGTTTCGCGCAGGATGCGATGACCGGACGAGCGCAGCTCGGCCTCGGCTTCTCGCACGGCCTCGGCCGAGCCGACGTCGAGCTCGATCCAGGCCTGTGGCTGAGGAAGATCGGCCGGCCATTCGGTCGTGCCGAAGGTGTTCTCCGCTGCCTGGGACAGCGGCCAGTTCGCGAAAGCCTTCACGCCGTCGACGTCGTCCGATCCGTAATAGTCGGGCGCAATCTCGTTCAGATCGATGCCCAACACCGACTGCCACCACTCGCGGCTCGTGGCAGGATCGCGCACGATCGGTCCGAAACCGGCGACGAAGTTGATCTTCATCGGCAAACCGCCAGCGGACTCATGGTGTGATGTTACAGGGCTTGCAATCCTGTACTAACACTGCACAGACCGTTGACAACGGGATCAGTGCGGCGTAGTGTGCTGCATGCAAACACTGTACAAACAGTGAACATCGACATGTTGGAGGTCTCGGAATGAACAGGTCAATTGGCAGGCTGGTCCTCGCCGTAGGCGTGATGACCACCGCGCTGCTCAGCGCGATGCCGGTCGCGGCAGCCGATGAGGCGCGAGTGCGTGTCCTGCACGCGTCGCCCGACGCGCCGGCCGTCGACATCTACATCAACGACGCGATCGTCGACGGCTGGACCAACGTCCCCTTCGGCACACTGTCGGACTACATGGCAGTCCCTGCCGGCGACTACAACGTGAAGGTCTACGCGACGGGCGATGAGTCGATGGCCGTCATCGATGCCGACGTAACGGTCGACCCGAACGTGTCGTACACCATTGCGGCCACGGGCATGCTGGCCGATATCGCTCCAGCGGTCTTCGTCGATGATCCGGCATTGTCGGCGGACGAGGCGCTGGTCAGAGTCGTCCACCTGAGCCCCGATGCTCCCGCGGTCGATATCGCTCCTGACGGTGCCGATGCGCTGATCAGCGGTCTCGCGTTCCCCGATGCAACCGATTACGCCGCGCTCGCTCCCGGCTCGTACGACCTCGAGGTTCGCGTCGCCGGTGCACCAGATGTGGCCCTGCAGCTCGATCCGCTCGATCTCCAGGCCGGCACTGCCTACAGCGTCTTTGCCATCGGCTCTGCCTCGTCCGAGGCTTCCGCTGACACTGCGCTCACCGCGCTGGTCGCCACTGACGGCATCCTGATGCCGGACACGGCAACCGCTCCTGCCGCATCGGACAGCGGCACCAACCTGTGGGTGGTCGCGGCTGTGATCGCCGCGGGCCTGGCGGCCTTCGCAATCGCATTCCGGAATCGGTTCGCCTTCGCACGGCGCTAGGCGCTGGGCGCCAGCGCCAGCTCCCCCTCTCGAGAAGGGCCGCGGCACTCCGCCGCGGTCCTTCTTTTTTTGCGTTTCCGGCCTTTGCGTTTCCGGCCAATCGCGTTCTAGGCGTTGCCCGCGGCGCGCGCCTCGTCCAGGGCCGCGGCAAAGGCGGGCAGGCCGCGCTCGACCATCTCGTCCGACGCGGTCAGGCTGATCCGGAACCAGCCCGGCGCCTCGACGATCGTGCCCGGCAGCACGAGCACGTTGTTCCGGTTGAGGATCCGGCAGAACTCCTCGTCATCGTCGAGAGGCGAGCGGACGAGCGCGTAGAAGGTGCTCGCCGGCCAGGTCGACTCGTAGCCCATCTCGCGCAGGCCGCCGATCAGGCGCTCGCGTCGCCGTTCGAGCGCGGCAAGGTCGATGCACATCGGCTCGAGGTCGGCGAGGGCGTGTTGCAGGTCGGCATTCGGGAACGCCCAGCCCATCGCCATCTGGTGCACGAAGGAGTCGTCGCGCAGCCGCTCGCGGTCGTCGGCATTCGGCGGCCAGGTCAGGTAGCCGATGCGCATGCCCGGAGCGAGCAGCTGCTTGCCGTACGAGTAGGTGACCAGCGTGTTCGGGTAGAACTCGGCCGGGCTGTGGAACTCGTTGCCGTCGAACAGGATGCGCCGGTAGGGCTCGTCGCTGACGATGTAGATCGGCCGGCCGTTGTCGCGCGAGGCCTTGGTCAGCAGCTCGGCCAGGCCGCGCAGCTCGTCGGGCGAGACGATGCGGCCGCTCGGGTTGTGGGGCGAGTTGAGCACGATGAGCCGGGTGCGCGGCGTGATCGCGGCGGCGATGCGATCGAGATCGACCGGACAGTCAGGCAGGTCGAACTTGACGCGCACCGATGTGCCATCCGCGGCGACGATGAGCTCGTCGTAGAAGAACCACGGCGGGGAGAGGAAGATCGCCTCGTCGCCCGGCTCGAGCAGCACGCGGAAGGCGAGCGCCAGCGCGGCGAAGCCACCGTTGGTCATCTGCACGTCGGCCGGATCCCAGTCGAACCCGGTCAGCTTGCTCATCGCTCCGGCCACGACCGGCTGAGCGTCAGGTTCGCTCATCTTGTACGCGAACCAGTCCTTGTCGCGCGGCTCGAGGCTGCGCTTCAGCGCAGCGACGTAGCTCGGCATGACGATCTCGTGCGGGTTGCCAACGGCGAAGTTGGCGACCTGCGGGTCCTTCTCGAGTGCCGAGTAGGGACCGTTGAAGAAGCTCAGGAACGGGGCGATAGCGGCGCGCAGCTGATCGGCGCGGCTCAATGTCGATACAGCCATGGCGGGGATGTTACCCCGACCCTCCCTACGGCTTGCACACGATCACATCAGCTATCCGCTCCTGCACCGGGCCGCGCGTGCGCGCCCCAAAGACGTCGAACGCGACGACGCGCACGTCAATGTCGGCGGGATCAAAGAACTCTTCGGTGTCATCGTCGCCGAGATCCATCAGTACTTCGGCCGTCCAGTTGATTCCGTTGCGGCTGTTCATCGTCGTCTCGAAATAGCGGGTCGGGACGCCCGAGTCGCGACTGACGAACCGATGCTCGAGTCGCACTCGGTCCACCCCGTCGCTATCGGTCACGCTAACGCTGAAGGTGATCGAGTCGGGTTCGCACTGAAGGCTGTTGAACCAATAGGCGTCGGTGTCCGACGCTGCCACCTGTCCGACGGTAGGCCCATCGTTGAACGGAGTGGGCGCAAGCGTTGGCAAAGCGCTCGGCGGCGGGCGAGTCGGTCGTGGGGTAGGCGTTGGCGATGCACTCGGGGGAGCCGACGGCGAAGCAGTGGGAGATGGGCTCGGTGCTGCTGAGGGGCTGGGCGCTGCTGATGGGGCGGGCCCGCTGGTCGGATCGCATGCATCTCCGACCCCGTCGCCGTCACCGTCGAGCTGATCCGGGTTCGGGGTTGCTGCGCAGTTGTCGGCGTCTCCAATCACACCATCTGCGTCCGGATCGAGCGGGTCACGCAGGCCTTCAGTGACATTGAGCTGGTAGGCCAGCGCCACAGGCGGGCCGTCCGGCGCCACGCCGAAATTCAGAACGTAGCCCTTGCCCACAAGCGGGTGGAAAGACAGGTTCACTTCGCCCGGTCCCGAACAGCTTCGAAGCACTCCCTGGTCGGGGATTCCGCCGAAGTCACCGGGCAGCCCGATGCCGCCGGGGGGTTCAAGCGGAGGGCCGACGGTCACGCAGGTCGATTTTTCGATCATGACCCCCATGTCGTCGGTAATCCACACGGTGATCCCGCCGTCGATGCCCGTCAGCGTGACTTCTGTCATCCAGTCGGACGAGAGCTTCTCGGGCAGCACCTCGTACTGACATTCCGGTGGACACAGACCCACCAGGACTGCCTTGAGCCGATCCTGCGCGCTGCTCGGATCCAGCATCCCGGTGAAGTGGTCGCACTCATCGGAAATGCCGTCGCTGTCGCTGTCCAACAGCTTCGGATGGCCGTCCGCGTCGAAAGCGCTGGTACCGGGGTAAGCATTTGTTGGACACGGGTCACAGGCGTCGCCGTACCCGTCGCCGTCGCCGTCGGGCGTCGCGCCTGCATGGAGCGGACACATATCGCTCGAGTTCGCGATTCCGTCGGCGTCCATGTCTGCGTCGCACCGATCTCCGGCGCCGTCGCCATCCGTGTCGTTCTGGTCCGGGTTGAAGAGACCAACGCAGTTGTCGCCGTCGTCATCGACCTTGTCGTCATCGTCATCGGAATCGCACGCGTCGCCCCAACCGTTCTGGTTCTGGTCTGCCTGGTCTGGGTTCACCACGTTTGGGCAGTTGTCGTCGGCATCGTTGACGGCGTCGTCGTCGTCGTCGGAATCGCAGGCATTCCCCGCCCCGTCACCGTCGAGATCACTCTGTCCGGAGTTTGGGAACTGAGGGCAGTTGTCCTGACCGTCGATGATCCCGTCACCGTCGGAGTCGTCCCATGGGTCGTCGACGCCATCGCAGTCAGCATCGCCCAGTCCGATGCCCACGGCCATCCAGGCGTTCTTGACCGAGCACACGTCGGCCGCCGTGAACCCGTGCGCGCCCGCGGCAGCCAACTGCGAAGCCTTGGTGACCTCTGTGTCGCGCGCCTCGGCGAAGTCGGCCCCATACGACAGGAACACCATGGTGTTCCAGGCGAGGTGCGCCATCTTGATCCTGGCGGTATCCAGTCCACCGGTGAAACCCGTGACCGCCACATTGCTCGTCTTGTTCGTGCCGCCCATCGTCATCAGGTAGTGCGCGTTGTTGACGATGCCGCTGTTGGTATGCACCCCGCCGTTGTCATCCGGGCCCGAAAAGAAGTTCGCCATATGGTCCCTTGCGGGGTTGGCGAAGTCACGCAGGGTACCGCCGGGCAGATCCTCACCTAACGTCCAATCCTTGTCCAGGTCAGAGAGCACCGCCATGACGTCGGAGTACGCCTCGTTCAGGGCGCCCGACTGATCCTGATACTTGAGGCCGGCGTTCCACTGGTTGTTGCCAAGCACGGCGTGCGTGTACTCGTGGGTCAGGATGTCCTGCGCGACGAAGCCCTCGGTGAACTCCATGAGCTTGCAGTCCGCAACCCACCGCGCGTTGGTGCCAGGCGCGGCAAAGGGAGAACCCAGGACAACTTCGAGCTGATCATCTCCGCCGTCGAATCCGTGACGGTTGAACATCGCGTGGTACCAGGAATATGTGTGCCCACTGGAGTACCACGCATTCACGGCGTCACTCCAGCCGCGGTATTGGCCCTCGATACCACTTTCAGAGCCGATGTGCGACCCGGTGAAGTGGAAGCAGTCTTCCTCCGCAGTCGAGCCTGTTGCACTGAATAGCTCGAGGTCGTAGTCGGGGTCGTGGCTGGCGCGGAGCGGAATGCGTGACAGCAAGGTGCCGTCGTGCGCGTCCACGACAACCGCTTCTGCAAGCGCGCCGCCAAAGGAAACGCGCCAAACGAGTCTTGGGATGCCGTCGTCATCCAGCCGCTGATCCACGAACAGGCGCGGGAGGCCGATCACACGGCCGTTGCCCTCGGCTTGGGCCAGCGTGATCGCCTCGGCCTGGTGAACCGTGGCATCCACGGAGAGTTCGAGCGGCGCGAGAAGCGCGCCCCCCGTGCCGATCACCTCCGCCCCCTGCAGTGCGACCCTGAAGGACGAGTCGAGCACGGGAACGCCACCATAGGTGTACATGAAGTCCACCGTTTCCAGCCCGGCTAGTGGCGTATCGCCCGCGTACCGCGGGTGCAGCTCGACGTCCGTTCCTTCCTGGAGGTAAAAAGCCCCGAAGCGCGCCATGAAATCTCGCGCCTTGGCGAGCGCGTCAGCACCGGCGACGGGTACGCGCATGACTACGGATGCCGGCCGGCCCATCCGGTACGCGACAGAGACCGGAACGGAGGAAGCCGCCCGAAGTTGCTCCAGGCTGGCGAACTGCGCCGTTTCCAGCCGCTGAAGCTCGGCGATCGGGTCGTAGTCGCCGTCGGCGTCAGATGCGCTCGCCGATGGCGACCCGGACGCAGTCGCGAGTGGGCGGTGGCGCGCTAGGAACAGCGGGCGCCGAAGTGCATGCCCCGATTAGGAAGACGAGAAGAGGGATAGCCCCGCGGATGCCCGGCCGTTCTGCCACGCGCCCCCCTGCACCAGGGTCGCGGAAGGCTCAGCCGCTGCCCGTGGAGGCGGACGATATCACCCGGCAATTCGGGTGAAGGTCAGGGGCGGACGAGGTCCCCGTAGGCGTCGGGGCGGCGGTCGCGGTAGAACTGCCAGGTCTGGCGGACTTCCTGGATCAGGTCGAGGTCCATGTCGCGCACGAGCAGCTCTTCCTTGTACGCGTCGCCGACGTCGCCGATGAACTGGCCGCGCGGGTTGACGAAGTACGACTGGCCGTAGAAGTCGTCGTCGCCGAGGTCCTTCTCGATGCCGACACGGTTGATCGTGCCCGACGTAGTAGCCGTTGGCGACCGCGTGCGAAACCTGCTCGATGCGCCACAGGTACTCGCTCAGGCCGCGTGACGTGGCCGACGGGATGAACACCATCTCGGCGCCGTTCAGGCCCAGCGCGCGCGCGCCCTCCGGGAAGTGCCGGTCGTAGCAGATGTAGACGCCGACCTTGCCGACGGCCGTCTCGAACACCGGGTAGCCCATGTTGCCCGGGCGGAAGTAGAACTTCTCCCAGAACCCCTTGACGTGCGGGATGTGCGTCTTGCGGTACTTGCCGAGATACTTGACCCGTCGGCGTCGATCACCGCGGCGGTGTTGTAGTAGATGCCCGCGGCGTGCTCGTCCTCCTCGTACATCGGCACGATGAGGACCATGCCCGTCTCCTTGGCCAGGTCCTGCATGCGCTTGGCGGTCGGGCCGTCGGGGATCTTCTCGGTGTACGAGTAGTACTGCGGATCCTGGACCTGGCAGAAGTAGGGGCCGTAGAAGAGCTCCTGGAAGAGCATCACCTGGGCGCCCTGTTCGCGGCGTCGTGGGCGTACTTCTCGTGCTTCTGGATCATCAATTCCTTGTCGCCGGTCCACTCGGCCTGGAGCAGCGCGCCGCGGACAATTCGGGCCATCGTCAGTCAACCTCGATGTGTGTCAGTCTGGGCGCCAAGCGTACACCGGAGGCAGCCGATGGAACCACCGACGACCAACCACGCCGGCACGACGGCCGACCTCCTGCGGGCGACCGCCGAGCACGCGATCGACTACCTCGACAGCCTTGCCGATCGGCCGGTCCACCCGCTGGCCTCGCCGGCCGAGCTGCGCGCCGCGCTCGGCGGGCCGCTGCCCGAGCAAGGGGTCGCGGCCGAGGAGGTCGGTCAAGCGCCTGATCGAGGGCGCCGAGCGCGGCGTCGTCGCAAGTGCCGGGCCGCGCTACTTCGGCTTCGTGATCGGTGGCGCGGTCCCCGCGGCACTCGCCGCCGATTGGCTCACGTCGACGTGGGACCAGAACGGCGTCCTGTACGCGACCAGCCCGGCGGCCGCGGCGACGGAGATGATCGTCGCCGAGTGGCTGCTCGAGCTGCTCGACCTGCCGCGCGAATCGAGCGTCGGCTTCACGACTGGCTGCCAGATGGCCAACTTCGTCGGCCTCGCGGCGGGCCGGCGATCGGTGCTGCTCAAGCGTGGCTGGGACGTCGAGCAGGACGGGCTGCAGGGTGCGCCCAGGGTGCGCGTCGTGGTCGGTGGGGAGCGCCACGTGACGATCGCAGTCGCCCTGCAGATGCTCGGCCTGGGCGCGGCGATCATCGAGCCGGTGCCGGCGGACGATCAGGGGCGGATGCGACCGGATGCGCTCGAGCAGGTGCTCGCGGGAGGCGACCGGAGCGCGCCGACGCTCGTCTGTGCCCAGGTGGGCAACGTCAACACCGGCGCCAGCGACGACATCGCGGCAATCGCTCCGATCGTGCATGGCCTCGATGCGTCCTGGCTGCACGTCGACGGCGCGTTCGGGCTGTGGGCGCGGACGGTGCCCGAGCTGCGGCCGCATGTGAATGGTCTGGATCAGGCCGACTCGTGGGCGACCGACGTCCACAAGTGGCTCAACGTGCCGTATGACTCGGGCCTGGTGATCGTGCGTGACGCGGCCGCCCATCGAGCGTCGATGGTGATGCGCGCCGCGTACCTGGTCACGGCCACCGGCGAAGAGCGCGACCCATCCGAGTACGTGCCTGAATCCTCTCGCCGCGCGAGGGGGTTCGCGCTCTACGCCGCGCTGCGCTCGCTCGGCCGTACGGGCGTCGAGGATCTCGTCCGACGGTGTTGCGCGCTCGCGCAGCGCATGGGCGCGCAGCTCGCGCGCGAGCCGGGCGTCGCGGTGCTCAACGACGTTGTGCTCAACCAGGTCCTGGTGCGTTTCGGTGACGACGACGAACTGACACGTGACGTGATCCGGCGCGTCCAGGAGGACGGCACCTGCTGGCTGGGCGGCAGCACCTGGCAGGGCAAGGCCGTGATGCGCATCTCGGTCTCCAGCTGGGCGACCACGGAGGCGGATGCGGATCTGTCGTTGGATGCAATAAAGCGCTGCCACCGCGACGCGGTGGCAGCGCTCGAGTCGCCGGCCGGCTGAGCCGGCTCAGGCTTCGAACGAGGCTAGTAACCCGCGTCGCTGCTGGGAGTCCAAACATCGACGAACAGGTCGCGCCATGCGGCGACGGAGATCGTCTGCAGCTGTGACTCGGTCACTCCTGCTACGAAGGTCTCTGCCGTAGTCGGCGATGACGTGCTCGGGGTTGTGGCGGGCTGCGATTCGGCCGGCGCCACCTGGCCGGCGCTCGCAGCGCTCGACGCCGAGGACGAGCGACGACGACGTTTCGGTCGAGACTGCCAACGACACTGCCGCCGCCACCACCACCCGAGACGATGTTGAGGCCGTGGGCCGTAGTAGATGCGCAGGATGTCGCGGTAGCCCTTGCCGTTGTTGGCGCAACGAGTGGCTGTTCGAGCGAACAGCTTCCAGCCGGTCGCGTCGCTGCCGCAGGCGCCCTTGTTGCCGCGCCGGTAGCCGGTCATGAAGAAGCTGCCGTTCTTGATCAGATGGACTCCCCAGGTCGTGTCGGCAGCGCGGTGGTGGTCGGATCGAATACGAGCCTTGCCCGGCTTGTAGAGCTGGTCGCCGGTGCTGTCGCGGACGTCGAAGCAGCGCCCATTGTTGGTGCGGCGCGGACTCATGGCGTGGAACCACGCGTACTGCTTGACCGCAACGGCGCCGGCCTCGACGACGGCCTGGGGCAGGTAGCTGGGCCACTCCTTGCCGAGCACGGTCACAACGTACTTGCGGAAGTCGACCGACTCGATACGGCCGGTGTGCACGCGCAAAACGCGGATCCGGTCAGGCGGTCGGCTGGTGCTGTTCCAGCCACTACAGGCTGGTGACGCGGCAGCATTGACGCTCGGCGGTGCGACGGCCTGCATCGGCGCCAGCAGGGCAAGGCCGATCAGAACGCCGAGCGCCTTGGGCACAAGGCGCCGGTGACGGGACATGGATCTCTGAATCGGCTGCGCGGGAGCAGCCGAATTGGCAGTTGGCACTGCTGCCTCCTCGGAATCCGGGGCGCGACACGGCTGACACGCTGACCGGAATGTGCACGGCCCCAGGCGATCGTCGGGCACGCAGATACGTGCAATTGAGGGTGGGGAGCGTCCCGAATTTGGAGGATGCGCTCATGCCAGCGTCCGGGTGGAGATGGGTTCCCGACGCTGCCCGTCGACTGCCGCTGCTGGGGCCTGCGGCTGTTCGGTTCTCCTGGTGAGTGCGCTGTGAGGCGCCTACGAATTATGCATGGAAAGTGTGCATATGTGTCGCAAGATGTCTTACAGGTGCATGAGGTGTAGTGAGCGTGAGCGTGGAAACGGGCCCTTGCGCTGGCGTTACAGATCGGCGGGAATTGGTCGGGCGGTGGACAATCCGGGGGTGGAACGGGTGATCGGCGAGGCAGTACCAGCGGCCAGTCGCCCATCGATCCCGGCACGGGTCTACGGCCTCGGCAGCGTCTTCGGCAAGACCCTGCGCGACTCCACCCCGGCCATGCTCGGCGTCGGCCTGCTGCTCGGTCTCGTGGTGCTGGTGACGATGGTTGCCATCGGCGACCAGTTCGACACGCTAGAAGAACGCCTCGCACTTGCCCGCCAGATGGAGCTGCTGCCCGACTTCTTCCAGGGCCTGCTCGGCCCGGCAGTAGCGCTCGACACGCTGCCCGGCTTCCTGTCGTGGCGGTTGGTCGGGATCCTGCCACTGATGATCGGCCTGTGGTCGGTCACGGCGCTGGGCGCCACGCTCGCCAGCGAAGCGTCGCGGGGCACGCTCGAGATGGTCCTCGCCACGCCTCTGCGACGCCGGTCGCTCGCCGTCCAGAAGTTCC
Organism: uncultured Chloroflexia bacterium; assembly: GCA_963776865.1. Lineage (GTDB taxonomy): Bacteria > Chloroflexota > Limnocylindria > Limnocylindrales > CSP1-4 > JALYGJ01. The sequence goes on from CAVZOG010000001.1 coordinate 10,216, forward strand.
TCGGGCATGCCGTGGCGCTCGCGCTGGCGCTGGCATTGATCTCGGTCGTGGCGTGGCTTTCGAGCATCGCTTTCGCGAAGCTCCCCGGCGACGAGATGAGCCTCGTCACGGCCCTGTCCGAGTTCGCCATGGTCGGGGCGATCGCGTTGTTCGCCGGCGCCCTGGCCTTCATGGCGTCAGTCCTGTTCGGCCGAACCGTCGGCATCGGGATCGGCGGCGGATACCTTTTCGCCGCGTTCGCGGTCAACGGCTATGCCGGGCTAGTGCCCGGCTTCGACCTCCTGCGCCTTGGATCGGTCTTCTACTGGACGCAGGGCCACCGACCCATGGCCGGCAGCTCCGACTGGCCCGCGGTCGCTTTCGTCTTCGTGCTTGCGGCGGTCTTCGCGGCGGCCGGCGTCGCGTTGTTCGTTCGGCGCGATCTCAACTCACCGATCAGCATTTCGACGCGGCTGAGGCGCGGCGGTGCCGGAGCGGGGAGTGGGCGTCGGCATCGGCCTCGGCCTCGGCCGACTGTCGGCTGGTCGCTGGAGTCTGGGCGGACCCGGCGCGCGATCGGTCGCCGACCGGCTGCCCGAGGCGGTTGGCTGGGGAGTGGCAATGGGCATGTACGGGCTGTTCGTGGCCTTCGCCGCCGACTCGTTCGCGCAGGTCATCAACTCGGTGCCCCAGATCGCGGCGATGGTGAGCATGTTCTATCCGAACTTCGACTTCGAATCGGTCGGCGGAATCCTCCAGTTCGCGATCTTCGCGTTCATCGCGCTCCTCGTCGGGCTGGCCGCGGCTTCGTTGGTCCACGGCTGGACGTCGGACGAGCGCGAAGGCCGCCTCGAGACGGTCCTGTCGACGCCGATCCGCCGCGTCGCCTGGTTCCTGCGCAGCGCCGGCGGCCTGTTCCTCGCGGTGCTGTTGATGGGCCTGCTGATCGGCCTCGGGCCGGCCATCGGCGCGGCCGCACAAGGGCGATGCGTGGCCGCCGCTGTTCGCCGGCGGCTTCGTGCTCGGGCCTCTACGGCGCGGCACTGGTCGGCGTGGGCCTCGCAGTTGGCGGCGCGGGCTGGCCGAACCTGGCGGCACTCGCCGTGGGAGCGTTCACGATCGTCTTCTACCTGCTCGACCTGCTCGGCGGATTGCTCGGACTGCCCGACGAGCTGCTCAACCTGTCATTGACGCGGCACCTGGGTCAGCCGATGGTCGGCGAGTACGACTGGCCGGGCATGATCGCCTGCCTCGCCCTGGCGGTCGGCGGCCTCTTGTTTGGTGCGTGGCGCTTCTCACGCCGGGATCTGCGCGGCATCTGACCCGCAGCGCGGGCCGCTTCACGCGGCTTCGTTAACGGGTGACGACGATCGCGTCGAGGTCGACCCGCGGCCGATCGGCGGTACCGTCCAACTCGAGCCGCACGTTTCGGACTAGCGTCCGCTTCCCAGGTGCAGCTGAACACGAGTTAATGCGGCTTTCTGTGGTAGAATAGAGGTTGACCGTCTCCTTGAGCTCCCCGTCGATAAAGACGCGAATCCTGCCACGCTCCGGGCTCCGGCGGCCGATCAGCTGGAGTGACTTGCGCGGAACCTTGAACTCGGCCTCGCCTGCCGATCGTACGAGTAGGTCAAGGTCCGCTTGTACGCGAAGTCATGTCGGATCCGCTGCCAGTCACCGTGCCACTCGATCGCGTCGTTTCGCTCGTCGAAGTGTGTGGGCCTGATCCAGGCTCGAGGGTCGAGCCGATGATCGATGCATCGCCGATCGCCTGGCCGTCGCTCCCCACGATCGTCCCATCTCTGTTGACGATGTGCATCCCCGGGCCGTAGTAGGCGTGCAGGATCTGCCTCCAGTTGTACCCGAGATCCTCGGCGCACCTGATGGCGCTCCGGGCGAATGAGCTTCCAGCCGGTGGCGTCATAAGCGCACGGGCCCTTCTCGCCGGTCCGGTAGCTGGTCAGGAACTGCCTGCCGTCCTTGCGCAGGTGGAAGTCCCAGGTCACGTCGATGCGGCGTGTTGTGCTCGGACGCGTGCTTTTTCCGGCTTGTAGAGCTGGTCGCTGGTCGTGTCGCGGACGTCGTAGCACTCGCCGCTCTCGTTCACATAGCTCGACCGATGGCGGCCTTCCATGGCGTAGTACCAGCCGTACTGCTTGACCGCCACCGAGCCGGCCTCGATAAGCGGGATGGGCAGGTAGCCCGGCCATTCCTTGCCCATCACCGTCGCCACGTACGTCGGGAAAGGCACGACCTCGACCACGCCGGTCGCTTTGCGAAAGACTCGGATCGTGTCCGGTGGGATCCTTGTGCTCTGCCAGCCGGTACACGAATCCACCAGCGGCGAAAACTGCCGACGTCTGCGTCAAGGCCATCGGAATCATCAGCGACAGCCCGAAAAGCACCCCTATGGCCTTGGTTGCACGGCCTGAAGCGGCCAAGGTCATCTCCCTCTCCCCCATTCTCCGCCCGAACTCGCACGGCAAGCGAGCACGCGAGCTACGCGAAATGGTCACGCGGCACGGTTATGGACCAGACTCTGCGCCGCTGGGGCGGCGGGTTGTGGCTCCATCTCTTCGTGGCGGTTGCTGCCGCGGATTATGACACCCTTAACAACACCGGGCCACCCCGGAGTGCCTAAGCGCGCAAGGTCGCGAGGCGGTCGGCGGCGGCGCGCAGGGTCTCGAGCTTCTTGGGGAAGGCGAAGCGGATCTTGGTCCGGCCGAGCTCCGGTCGCGAGTAGAACGACGACCCGGGCACGGTCGCGACGCCCGGCGAGGCGGTCAGCGCGCGCGAGAACGTGACGTCATCGGCATCGGTCAGGGCCGAGATGTCGGTCATCACGTAGTACGCGCCGTTGGGCACGTAACAGCGGAAGCCTGGCGCCTTCGAGGGCGCCAACCAACACGTCGCGCCGCTCTCGATAGCCGGCCGCCAAGCGATGAGTAGTACGAGTCGGGCAGCTCGAGCGCTACGGCGCCGGCGGCCTGGAGCGGCGCAGCGGCACCGACCGTCAGGAAGTCGTGCACCTTGCGGATCGCCCCGGTCAGCGCCGCCGGCGCGATGACCCAGCCGACGCGCCAGCCGGTGACCGAGTAGGTCTTGGAGAGCGAGTTGATCGCCACCGTCCGCGCCGCCATGCCGTCGATCGTGGCCATCGGGATGTGCGTACCCGCATACAGGATGTGCTCGTAGATGTCGTCGGTAAAGACGATCACGTCGTGCTCGATGCACAGCGCCGCGATTGCCTCGAGCTCGGCGCGGGTGAACACCTTGCCGGTCGGGTTGTGGGGCGAGTTGAGCACCAGGCCGCGCGTTCGCGGGCCGAACGCGGCGCGCAGCTCTGCGAAGTCGATCGACCAGTCCGGCTCATGCAGCGTCACGTAGCGCGGCACCGCGCCACTCAGCACCGCGTCCGGGCCGTAGTTCTCGTAGAACGGCTCGAAGACGATCACCTCGTCGCCCGGATCGAGCAGCGCGAGCATCGACGCGATCATTCCCTCCGTCGCTCCACAGACGACGGTGATCGAGGTCAGCGGGTCGACCGACCAGCCGGGATAGAAGCGCTCCGTCTTGGTTGCGATCGCCTCGCGGAAATCCTTCGCGCCCCAGGTGATCGCGTACTGGTTGATGTCGGCGTGGATCGCGGCCGCGGCCGCTTCCTTCAGCTCGGGTGGGCAGGCGAAGTCGGGGAATCCCTGGGCGAGATTGACCGCGTCATGCTCAAGCGCAAGTCGGGTCATCTCGCGGATGACCGATTCGGTGAATCGGGAGGCCTTCTCGGAGACTCGGGCGGTGGCATCCATGTGTCTCGATTGTGACAAAGCCGCCAATGGTCCATGGGTTACGCTCACCTGATCGTGGCCTGTTCCCGTTGCGGGGCGGAATCCCGCCCCGGTCAGAAATTCTGCGCTGAGTGCGGTCTCGCGCTGTCCAGCGCGTGCCCGACATGCGGCACGCCGTACGAAGGCAGCCCCAGGTTCTGTGCGGAATGCGGCAATTCTTTGGCGACCCCTGAGAAGGGTGCCGCGCTCGAGACGTCAGGGCAGCAGAGCGGGCCGGTACAGCCCACGCCGGCGACTGAGCGGCGCTTCGTCAGCGTTCTCTTCGCCGACCTGGTCGGCTTCACGACGCTGTCCGAGCAGGAGGATCCCGAAGAGGTGCGCGAGCTGCTGTCGCGCTACTTTGACGCCGCGCGCTCGGTGATCGATGGCTACGGCGGAACGGTCGAGAAGTTCATCGGTGACGCTGTCATGGCGGTGTGGGGCGCGCCGGTCGCGCAGGAGGACGATCCGGAGCGCGCCGTCAGAGCCGCGCTCGGCCTGGTCGACCGGGTGCGCGAACTGACCCTCCACGGGAATCCGCTTGCCGTGCGCGCGGGCGTGATGACCGGTGAGGCCGCCGTGACCCCGGGCCGCGTCCAACAGGGCATGGTCGCGGGCGACATCGTCAACACCGCCAGCCGGCTCCAATCGGTCGCCCCGCCGGGTGTCGTGCTCGTCGGCGAGCAGACGTTCCGAGCGACGTCAGCGGCAATCGCCTACGAACCCGCCGGCGAGCAGTTGCTCAAGGGCAAGTCGGCGCCGGTAGATGCGTGGCGGGCCCTGCGAGTCGTGGCTCGAATCGGTGGAGAGGCCCGAAACGTGGGGCTGGAAGCGCCGTTCGTCGGACGCGACGAGGAGCTTCGCCTGTTGCGGGAACAGCTCCACGCGGCGGAGCGCGAGCGGAAGCTGCGTGTCGTGGCCGTGACCGGCCAGGCCGGGATGGGCAAGAGCAGGCTGGCCTGGGAGCTGGAGAAGTACCTCGACGGCCTAGCGGGGCCGCAGCTCTACTACTGGCACCAGGGCCGATCTCCGTCGTACGGCGAGGGCGTCACCTACTGGGCACTCGGCGAGATGGTTCGCCGGCGGGCGCGGATTGCGGAGGGAGAGGGTCCCGACGAGACGCGCGAGAAGCTGCGCGCCACGCTCGACGAGTTCGTGCCCGATCCGGATGAGAGGCGCTGGCTGGAGCCGGCGCTCGGCGCTCTGCTCGGTGTCCAGGAACCCGATTGGGATCAACGCGAGCAGCTCTTCAGCGCGTGGCGGACATTCCTCGAGCGGGTCGCCGATAAGGGCCCATCAGTGTTTGTCTTCGAGGATCTGCAGTGGGCCGACACGGGAATGCTCGACTTCCTTGATCACATGCTCGATTGGTCGCGCGATCGGCCGATGCTCATCGTGACCCTCGCCCGACCCGAGTTCCTCGAGCGTCGCCCGAATTTTGGTCGCGGCCATCGCGCATTCAGCTCACTCCACCTCGAACCGCTGTCCGAGACGGCCATGACCGAGCTACTGCGCGGCCTCGCGCCGGGACTCGCCGACGACGATGTCGCACGCATCGTCGCCCGCGCCGAAGGACTGCCGCTGTACACCATCGAGACCGTCCGGGCGCTGGTCGACAGCGGCCATCTCGTGCGCAGTGGCGACATCTATGAAGCGACCGGCGACCTGCCGGTGCTCGACATCCCTCCCACACTGCGGGCACTGATTGCGTCACGCCTCGACGCTATCGACCCGGCCGATCGATCACTGCTCCAGGATGCGGCGGTCATCGGGCAGGTGTTCTCTGTGCCCGCGCTCGCGGCGATCGGCAGCCGCGTCGACGCGGACGTGGACGATCGGCTGAGGGCGATGGCCGTGAAGGAGCTCGTTGCGCTCGAAAACGACCCCCGCTCCCCGGAACGCGGCCAGTATCGATTCACGCAGGGGCTGATCCGCGAAGTCGCCTACGGGACGCTGTCGAAGCGCGAGCGACGAGCGAGGCACATTGCTGCGGCGCGCTACTTCGAGCAGCTCGGCGACGAGGAACTGGCCGGCGTGCTGGCCAATCACTATCTCGAGGCGTATCAGGCCGCACCCGAAGGCGAAGAGGGTGCCGCGGTGGCCGCTCAGGCACGAGTGGCTCTAAGGGCGGCGGCCGAGCGCGCGGCGCGTCTCCACTCTCACGAGCAGGCGTTGGCCTACAGCGAGAAAGCCCTCGCAGTGACTTTCGACGAGCAGGATCGAATCGACGTGAGCCTGCAGGCAGGTGGGTCAGCGACGTCCATCGGACAGCTCGACCGTGCCGAGGAGCATTTCCGGGCGGCGCTGGCATGGCAGGAGAGCAGCGGCGACATGGTCCGGTCGGCCGCAATCGCCGCGCAACTGGGGCGGATGCTTCTCTACGCATCCAAGATCGACGAGTCGATGGCAGTGCTGAAGCACGCGCTGCCAGACGTCCCACCTGACAGCCGGGAATCGGTCGACCTATACGGCGAGCTCGCCCGAGCCCACATGTTTCGCGACGAAGCGGGAGAGGCGATGGTCGCGGTTGAGCGAGCGCTGGAGGTGGCTGAGGCAAAGTCGCTCCGGGCATCCACGATCCAGCTGCTGATCACGAAGAGCTGGGCGCTCATGACCCTCCGTCGCCCGCGCGAGGGGACGGCCCTTTTGCTTGG
>CAVZOG010000002.1:0-22650 GCA_963776865.1 uncultured Chloroflexia bacterium
TTGGCGCGTCATCCACCTCCTTGCTGGGTGAGCACCCGGGCCATGCGCCGAGCGTGCTCTCGATAGGCCTTGTCGAAAAGATCCCGCGATCGTTCGTCACCGACGACCGATGCACGGGTGATGACTGGCGGCATTGCTCCCCTGCCCGCCAGCAGCTCGGCGACTCGAACCTTGATCGAGTTCACGATCGCCACTGCTGCGATGGTAGACCCAGGGCCGACTGGAGTGTCCAAACCATCGATCGCGCACAGCGCGTCGGCGGCCGGGGTGCACAGGTCGATCACAAGATCGGCTTCGTCGAGCAGCCGACTACCGGCCGCCGCATCCGGTTCGGCCGACATCGACTGGGCGACGGAGGTGACGGCGATGACGCGCATGCCGCGCGCCCGCGCGCCACGCGCCATCTCGACCGGCACCGCGGTCAGGCCGCTGGCCGAGAAGACGACCATCACGTCGTTCGCGCCGAAGCTGAAGTTGTTGAGGATCACCTCGGCCAGGCCGGGCACGCGCTCGATGAACATCGCCTGGCGCTGGCCGTTCGCGCCGACGACCTGGCTGTGGAAGGTCATCGACAGCTCGACCAGCGGCGAAAAGCCCGGGTACGAGCCGTAGCGCGGGAACATCTCCTCGGCCGGGATGCGCGAGTGGCCGGTGCCGAACAGGTGGACCAGGCCGTCGGCGGCGATCGCGTCGGCCGACCATTGGCTGGCCTGCTCGATCTGGTCGTGCTGCGTCGCGCCGATCCGCTCGAGCAGCGACTGTGCCTCTGATAAGCCAGCGCATCGACGGTGGAGCGAGCGTGCTGCCGGCCTGGGGCGACAACCTAGTAGATGTCTCCCGGAGCGCTGCCGGCAATCGCCGGCTCGCCCGATACGCGCACTATCGGCCGCGCCCGACTTGCGCGCCTTGAAGTCCTCGAGGATCGTCTGCGTGGCGGTCGCGCCGACGCGCGTCACGCCGAGCTCCATCACCTCGAGCAGCGCGTCGAGAGTGCGCACGCCGCCGGCCGCCTTGACCTGGACGTGCGGCGAGGTGTTGGCGCGCATCAGGCGCAGGTCGTCGTGCGTGGCGCCCGTGGCCGCGAAGCCGGTCGAGGTCTTGACGAAGTCGCCGCCGGCGGCCTCGGTGAGCGCGGCAGGCGCGGATCTTCTCGTCGTCGGTCAGGTATGCGTTCTCGAAGATCACCTTGACGATCGCGCCGGCGGCGTGTGCCGGCTCGACGATCGCGGCGATGTCGGCCTGGACGTCGGCGTCGCGGCCGGATCGCAGCCATGCGATCTGGATGACCATGTCGAGCTCCTGGGCGCCCTGCTCGAGTGCGCGGTGCGCCTCGAAGACCTTCGTCTCGGTCAGCACGTCACCGTGCGGGAAGCCGACCACCGTGCCGACCTTGACATCCGTGCCGCGCAGCATCTCGACTGCCTTGACGACGTCGGTCGGACGCACGGTTGCCGATGCCACGTCGTATTGCGCAGCCAGCCGGATGCCCTCTTCGACGAACGCGTCATCGAGCTCCGGCCGGAGCAGCGAATGGTCGATCGTCTTGGCGATCTCGCGATAGGTCAGGCGATCGAACAGGTCACTCATCGATCAGCTCAGGACTCCTTCGGAATGTACGGGCGGAGAATGTTGCGCGCGATCAGGAAGCCGCGCTTGATCAGCGCGTCGGTCGCTTCGAAGCGCCGATCCTCGTGCTCAATGATGCAGTCCCCGTCGTATCCCACGCGGTAAAGATTGGAGAATATTTCTCCCCAATCGGCGTCACCCAGGCCGGGCAGACGCGGAATCTGCCAGCCGATGCCGGACGACAGCGTGCCGCGCTCGTACAGGCCGTCGCGGTCGATCAGCACGTCCTTGGCCTGGAAATGAAGGATGTGGTCGCCGAACTCGCGGATGAATCGGCCCTGGTCGATCATCAGCCAGACCAGGTGCGACGGGTCGTAGTTGAGGCCGATGGTGCCGCCCCACTGCTCGATGATGCGCCGCCAGATGTAGGGCGACCAGGCGATGTTGTTGCCGCCCGGCCACTCGTCGCGGCTGAAGATCATGGGGCAGTTCTCGATCGTGATCTTGACCCCGTTGTCCTGCGCGTGGCGGACGATGTCGGGCCACACCTCGAGCGCGACCTGCCAGTTCTCGTCGAGGCTCTTGGCCGGGTCGCCGCCCATGAACGTGTTCATGAACGGCACGTCCATCATCCGGCACGCCTCGATCACCGTCTTGATGTGGGCGATGGCCGGTTCGCTCACGGCGGCATCCGGGTGCAGCGGATTGGGGTAGTAGCCAAGTCCTGAGATGGCCAGGCCCTTGCCGTTGATGTCGACGCGGATGTCCTTCGCCTGGTGCGCGTCCAGGTTGACGACGTCGATGTGCGACGTCCCGGCATAGCGCCGCTTGGTGCCGCCCGAGGCCGGCCAGCAGGCAATCTCGAGGCTGTCGAACTCGTTCGCGGCGGCCCAGTCGGCGACTTCCATGAGCGGCGTGTCGGGGTAGGGCGCGGTCAGTATCCCGAGTCTCATGTGCTGCTCAACCCTCCACTGCTGCCCACGCGCCGGTTCGCGCGCTGCGCGCGATGGCCTCGCCGACGAGCATCTCCTCGTGGCCATCGGCGAACGTGGCGTACGGCGGCCGCTCGGCCATCGCGCCGTTGCCGACGTCGGCGTAGATGGCTCGGAAGAGCGCGGCGAACGTGTCGGCGAAGCCCTCGACGTGGCCGGCCGGGCAGTGCCGCCGCGGCCCTGCCGCCGTCATTCATCAGCACCGCGTCGCGCGCCAGCATCTCGTTCGGCTTGTCGCGCCGGCCGATCCACATCACGTCGGGCGACTCCGAATCCCACGCGGCGGCGGCGCTCGAGCCGTCGATCTCGTATTGGAGCGAGTTCTTGCGGCCCGGGGCTGATCTGAGAGACCGCCATCACCCCGCGAGCGCCGCCGTCATAGCGCAACAGGATGGTCGCCACGTCCTCGGTCTGGATGTCGCGCTTGACCGTTTCCGCGGCGCGCTCGCGCGAGAACGTCTCGACCGGCCCGGACGGCTGCTGGCGAAGTGGAATGAACGTGGCCAGGTCGGCCATCACCTCGGCGACATGCAGTCCGGTCACGAAGCTGGTCAGGTCGAGCCAGTGCGAGCCGATGTCGCCGACGGCGCGGAGCGCGCCGCCACGATCCGGCTCGAGCCGCCAGTTCCAGTCGGTCTCCATCAGCAGCCAGTCCTGGAAGTAGCGACCGCTGATCAATCGGACGTCGCCCAGCCCGCCATCGGCGACGAAGCCGCGCAGATGCTGGTTGAGCGGGTAGAAGCGGATGTTGAAGTTGACCGCGGCGACCTTGCCCGAGCCGCCGGCCAGATCGACCAGCTCACGCGACTCGGCCGCGGTCATGCGCCAGTGGCTTCTCGCACACCACGTGGCGGCCGGCGGCGAGGATCTGCTTGACCTGCGGGTGATGCAGATGGTTGGGCGAGGTGACGTGGACGACCTCGACGCGCTCGTCGTTGAGCAGCTCGTCGAGCGACGCGTAGGCGTGATCGACGTTGATCCGCTCGGCACGCTCCCGACCGCGCTCCGGGCTCGAACCGAGCAGGCCATGGACGCGCACGCCGATACGGCGCAACGCCTCGATATGGACTGTGCCGATGAACCCGCTGCCGATCACTGCCGCGCCGATGGCGCTATGGGCCCGCATCTGTTTGTGGGACCGTCCTCCTCTGGAATGCACGCGTATCGTACTTCTGCATGTCAAGTGCAAAAGTCTCCGTATCGAGCGCGGCCGCGCCTATAGTTTGGCCATGCCTGATGGCTCGACTGTGTTGACCGTCCCCGCCGAAGAGACGCTCGACGCCCTGGTCACCGTGCTCGACGAGATCAGGCTCGGCCGATCACGCTCGCGCTCTGAGCTCATCGCGCGGACCGGTCTCGGTCGCGCGGTCGTCGCCCAACGGGTGGGCGAGCTGATCGAGCGCGGCCTCGTGCGCGAGGGTGGCTTCGGGCGGAGCACCGGTGGCCGGCCGCCACGCCAGCTGTACTTCCACGCCGAGGCCGGCCACGTCCTCGTCGCCGACCTGGGCGCCACGAGCATCGACGTCGCGGTGACCACGCTCGACGGACGGATTCTCGCTCACCGCGACGAGCCGGCCGACATCGGCGACGGCCCCGAGCGCTGCCTCGACCGCGTCGACCAGCTCTTCGCCGAGCTGCGCTCGTCGACGCGCGGCCTGCCCGGCGACCTGTGGGGCATCGGCATCGGCGTGCCCGGGCCGGTCGAGTTCCGCACCGGCACGCCGGTCTCGCCACCGATCATGCCCGGCTGGGACGGCTATCCGGTGCGCTCCCGCTTCGCCGCGGCCTACAACACGCCGGTCTGGGTCGACAACGACGTCAACCTGCTCTGCCTGGGCGAGTGGCGCAGCGGCGCCGCGGTGGGCCATGACAACGTGGTCGTCATCAAGGTCGGCACGGGCATCGGCGCCGGGATCATCTCCGACGGCCGCCTCCACCGCGGCGCCCAGGGCAGTGCCGGTGACGTGGGCCACATCCAGGTCGTCGACGAGCGTTCGGTCATCTGCCGCTGCGGCAACGTCGGCTGCCTCGAGGCACTCGCCGGTGGTGCCGCGATCGGCCGCGCCGGCGAGGCCGCGGCGCGCGAAGGGCGCAGCGAGCGACTCCGTGCGGCGCTCGACCAGCACGGCGAGGTGAGCGCCGCGGACGTGGCGCGAGCGGCGTCATTCGGCGATCCGGCTGGCGGTCGAGCTGCTCGAGGGCGCCGGCCGGCGCATCGGCCGCGTGCTCGCGTCGGTCGTCAACTTCTTCAACCCGTCGCTCATCGTCGTCGGCGGGGGAGTGGCGCTCAGCGGCGATCATCTGCTTGCGGCGATGCGCGAGACAGTCGAGCGTCGCTCGCTGCCGCTCGCGACGCGCGAGCTGTCGATCAGCCGCTCATCGCTGGCCGGCCTGGCGGGCGTGATCGGCGCGTCGTCGATGGTCGTCGACCAGCTCTTCGCGCGCGAGCACATTGCCCACTGGATGGCCGCCGGCGGCCCGGCCGGCATGCCCGAGGTGGCGCTGGCCGGCTAGAAGTTCGGCGCCGGACACGACTCGATCGCTGTAGTCGCCGCTCTGCTCGTCCTTGAGGATCAGCTTCTGGCGTCCGTCGGGCAGGATCTCGCGCTTGATGACGACCATGCCCTCGTGCCGCTCGGGCTCGCGCCCAGCGCCGATGCGCGCCGTCTCGCCGCCGCGCCACTCGAACAGCTCGATCGGCTCCCACTGCCTGCTCTTCGCCGAGCGGTAGCACGCGTCCATCACGGCGTTGACGACGTAGCCGTCGTAGAACGTCTCCTGCGGCTGCGTGCCCGCGTCGATCGCCCGAAACATGTCGCTGAACATGTCGACATAGCCCAGCTCGACGACCTCGTCGCCGACCGGGAAGAGCCAGCCCCGCTCCGACTCGGCCTTCTCGGCAACGTAGCCGCCCGATCCGCCGGCGCTGAACATCTCGAAGCCGGTGCGCAGGAAGTTGTTGACCCACACCGTGCCGTCGGTGCCGGCCACCTCGTCGCGCAGGTCCATGCCGCCGCGGAACGTCCAGCTGACCTCGAACTGGCCGATGGCGCCCGACTCGAAGCGGATCAGCGCTATGGCGTTGTCCTCGTCGGCGATCGGGTGGACGAGCGTGTCAGTGTGGCACAGCACCTCGACCGGCCGGTTGCCCTTGCCGACGTAGTTGCGAATGATCTCGATGCAGTGGCATCCAAGGTCGATGATCGCCCCGCCGCCGGTCAGTCGGCCGTCCCAGAACCAGGCCGAGTGCGGGCCGGGATGAGCTTCGCGTGAGCGCACCCAGGTGACGTCGCCGATCGCCCCACCGCGCACCGCCCGGACGGCCTTGAGCGTCTTGGGCGTGTAGCACAGGTCCTCGAGGTAGCCGCCGAAGACGCCGGCCCGCTCGACCGACTCGAGCATGCGGCGCGCCTCGTCGGCGTTGCGGCCGAGCGGCTTGGTGCACAGCACCGGCTTGCCGGCCGCGGCGGTCAGGGCGATTGCCTCCTCGTGCAGGAAGTTGGGCAGCCCGACGACGACAACGTCAGTATCGGGATGCTCGATCGCGGCGCGCATGTCGGTCGTCGACTCGGGGATCTCCCAGCGCTCCTGGAAAGCGCGGCCACGTTCGGCGCTGCGTGAGTACACGATGCGGACCGAGTCGCGGCTGCGCTGGCCGTGCAGGGTCATCGTGTAGAAGTCGCCGATCAGGCCCGTACCGAGCATGGCGACCTGGTGCTGCTCCATCGAGTCCTCCTAGTTGGCCGCGTGGCAGGCGTTCGCGCCAGTGGGCGCCGTGGCGGGACCGATTCTAGGGTCGCGCTACGATCGAGCGATGAGCACGTCGAACCCATCCGCCGCAAACAACGCAACCATCGTCGTTCCCGGGACCGGCCGCGTCGTGGTCGAGCCGGACATCGCCAGCGTCCGCCTTGGCGTGCTCGTCGTGCGTGCCACGGCCGCCGGCGCGCGCGAGGCGGCGGCGGCAACGATGAACGCAGTTCTGGCCGCCGTAGCCGGTCAGGGCATCGCCCGGCGCGACATGCAGACCGCGCTGCTGTCGCTCAATCCGGTGACCGACTATTCGCCCGAGAGTGGCCCGCGAGTGACCGGTTACCAGGTCGCCAATTCCGTGTCGATCACGGTGCGCGACCTGACCAAGACGGGCAACGTCATCGACGCCGGCCTCGGTGCCGGTGCGACGAGCATGGATGGACTCGAGTTTCGGCTCGAGGATCCGAGCGCGGCCGGCGTCACCGCCCGGACGCTTGCCGTCGAGGACGCCAGAAAGCGCGCCCAGACCCTCGCCTCGTCGGCCGACGTAAAGCTCGGCGGCGTGATCGGCATAGTCGAGGGAGAGCGGCAGGCCATTCCGTTTGCAACCGATGGCGGCATGCGCGTGATGTCGATGAAGGCCGAGGCAGCCGACACTCCGGTCGAATCAGGCACCCAGGAGATCTCGGTATCGGTGGCGGTGACCTTCGCCATCCATTGACGCCCAGCGTCCCGAGGGACGTTGACCGGCCCCACGCTGGATCGCGGGTAGACTGAACGCAGGAGAAAGTCCGCGATGCCTGAAACCCCGTCCGCCGTTACCGATCCCTCCGAGTCGTCGGAGCGCGAGTCGCCGTCCCTGGAGCTGCCCAGCACGGACGCGCCGGAGGCTGCCCCGGTCCTGACGAACGCTCCCGCAGCGGTCGAAACGGTCGCCGAATCCGCCGCACTCGAGATGGTCGAGCTCGACCCCGCCCAGGCCAAGAAGCTCGAGGAGATGGTCAACTCGTACGTCGAGCAGGTGGCCACGGTCGACACGCGCGGCACGTCGTTCTCGGCTCGCGCGTCGGACATCGCCAATCTCGGCTCGGAGGACATCCGCGCCACGGCGCGCGTATCGAATCGCCTGCTGGAGAAGCCCCTCGGATCGACCAAGGGCGCAACGTCGGGCGTGACTCGGTCGCTGCTCGAGTTGCGAAAGACGATCGAGCGGCTCGACCCGCAACGACAGGGGAACCTGCGCGGCCGGAAGCTGCTCGGCATCATCCCCGTCGGCGAACCGATGGCCGACTACTTCCGCAAGTACCAGTCGAGCCAGAGCCACATCAATGCGGTGATCGTGAGCCTGTACGACGGCCAGGAAGAGCTGCGCCGGGACAACGTCGACATCGACCAGGAGAAGGCGAACCTGTGGGCGAGCATGACCCGCCTGCGCCAGTACGCGTTCATGGCCGAACGGCTCGATGACGCGCTCAGTGCCCAGATCGCCAAGCTTGAGACCACGAACCCCGAACGAGCCAGGGTGCTCAAGAACGATCTGCTGTTCCCCGTCCGGCAGAAGCGCACTGACCTGCTGACGCAGCTCGCCGTCAGCGTCCAGGGCTACCTGGCGCTTGATCTCATCAAGCGCAACAACGTCGAGCTGGTCAAGGGAGTGGATCGCGCCACGACGACGACAGTCAGTGCCCTGCGCACGGCGGTCATCGTCGCCCAGGCGCTCGCCAACCAGAAGCTCGTGCTCGATCAGATCACCGCGCTGAACGAGACCACCGGCTCGCTGATCGAGTCAACGTCCGAGATGCTCAAGGAGCAGACCAGCCAGGTGAGCCAGCAGGCATACGAGGCGACGGTCGGCATCGACAAGCTCGAGAAGGCATTCGCCAACGTGTACGCCACGATGGACGAGATCGACGAATTCAAGATCAGGTCACTCGACACCATGTCGCGCACGATCACGGCGCTCGAGTCCCAGGTCCAGCGGTCACGCTCGTACATCGATCGTGCCCGCGCCGAGGAGGCCAGGTCCCAAGAGGGCAGCCGACCCGAGCTGACCGGCTCGGCGCCGCAGCTGCCGGAAAGCTGATGCGCATGCGCAGAGGGTGGCAGCCGACCCCCGCCAAGGTTCGCGTGCCGCACTCGGACCACGGGCTCCGTTGGCACGTCCGACGCTTCCTCGGCTCGGCCGGACACATGGTCGGCATGCTGTTCGCGATCGGCGCAATAGTGATGCTCAACATTGGTCTGACGAACGGCCTTATCGGCCTCGGCCTGATCCCGCTGCTGTACGCCACTGGCTATTTCTTTGCCGAGCGACCGCGGGCGACGAAGATCGGTCCCATGCCGGCGAAGGACGCGCCGCGCATCCGGGCGCAGCTCGATGAGCTGCTCGCGGTGATCAGGATGCGCGTCGCAGACGACATCTACCGGAGCGTCCAGAGCATCCGCGACGCCGTGATCTTCACTCTCGATCACGCCGGTGAACAGGATCAGGCCGACCCGAACGTATACCTCGTGCGCCAGACCGCGATTGCGTACCTGCCCGAAGCGCTGTCGACCTACATCGCACTGCCTCGTATCTATGCCGAGCGTCAACCGATCGACGGCGGCCGCACCTCGCACGACATCCTTGTTGAGCAGCTGTACCTGATGGACATGAAGGTCCGCCGCGTCGCGGAGGAGGTCCTGCGCCGCGAGTCCCAGCAGCTGGTCGCGCACAGCAAGTTCGTGACCGAGCGCTACTCCGACAGCACGCTCGACGTGGGCGGCAATCCGCCGGTTAGCGCGCCGCTCAACGACGCGGCGAAGGACCACCGATCGTCGCGCTTCCATTGAGCGCACCAGCGCAATGGCGTTGTCCTCGTCGGCGATCGGGTGCACGAGCGTGTCGGTATGGCACAGCACCTCGACCGGCCGGTTGTCCTTGCCGACGTAGTTGCGAATGATCTCGATGCAGTGGCAGCCAAGGTCGATGATCGCCCCGCCGCCGGTCAGTCGGCCGTCCCAGAACCACGCCGAGTGCGGGCCGGGATGGGTTTCGCGGGAGCGCACCCAGGTGACGTCGCCGATGGCTCCCGCGCGCACTGCCTTGACCGCCTTGAGCGTCTTGGGCGTGTAGCACAGGTCCTCGAGGTAGCCGCCGAACACGCCCGCCTTTTCGACCGACTCGAGCATCCGTCGCGCCTCGTCGGCGTTGCGGCCGAGCGGCTTGGTGCACAGCACCGGCTTGCCGGCTGCGGCGGTCAGCGCGATTGCCTCCTCGTGCAGAAAGTTGGGCAACCCGACAACGACTACGTCAGTGTCGGGATGCTCGATCGCGGCACGCATGTCGGTCGTCGATTCAGGAATGTTCCAGCGCTCCTGGAAGGCGCGGCCACGCTCGGCGCTGCGCGAGTACACGATGCGGACGGAGTCGCGGCTGCGCTGGCCGTGCAGGGTCATCGTGTAGAAGTCGCCGATCAGCCCCGTGCCGAGCATGGCGACCTGGTGCTGTTCCATCGAGTCCTCCTAATTGGCCGCGTGGCTGGCGTCCGCGTGAGTGGCGTCGTGACGGGTCCGATTCTAGGGTCGCGCTACGATCGAGCCATGAGCACGTCGAACCCCTCCGCCACAAGCAACGCAACCATCGTCGTTCCCGGAATCGGCCGCGTCGTCGTCGAGCCGGACATCGCCAGCGTCCGCTTGGGCGTGCTCGTAGTGGGTGCCACGGCCACCGGCGCGCGCGAGGCGGCGGCGGCGACGATGAACGCGGTCCTGGCCGCGGTCGCCGGCCAGGACATCGCCCGGCGCGACATGCAGACGGCGCTGCTGTCGCTCAACCCGGTGACCGATTACTCGCCCGAGAGCGGCCCGCGCGTGACCGGCTACCAGGTCGCCAACTCGGTCTCGATCACCGTTCGCGATCTGGCCAAGACGGGGAATGTCATCGACGCCGGCCTCGGCGCCGGTGCAACGAGCATGGATGGACTCGAGTTTCGCCTCGAGGATCCGCGCGAGGGCGGCGTCGCCGCCCGTAAGCTTGCCGTCGAGGACGCCACAAAGCGCGCCCAGACCCTCGCTTCATCGGCCGATATCAAGCTCGGCGGCGTTGTGGGCATCGTCGAGGGGGATCGGCAGGCCATTCCCTTCCTCGCCAACGGCGGCATGCGCGCGATGGCGATGAAGGCCGAAGCGGCCGACACGCCGGTCGAATCGGGCAGCCAGGAGATCTCCGTATCGGTCGTCGTGACCTTCGCTATCGAATGATGTTCAGCGTCTCCCAAGCACGCTGACAGGCTCCACGCTCTTTCGCGGGTAGACTGAGCACAGGAGAAACCCCGCCATGCCTGAAACCCCGTCCGCCGTTACCGAACCCGCCGAGTCGTCGGAGAGCGAGTCGCCGTCACTCGAGCTGCCGAGCACGAACGCGCCGGAGGCCGCCCCAGCGCTGCCGACTTCGCCCGCAGCCGTTGAATCGGTCGCCGAATCGGCGGCTCTCGAGATGGTCGAGCTCGACCCCGCCCAGGCCAAGAAGCTCGACGAGATGGTCAACTCGTACGTCGAGCAGGTGGCCACGGTCGACACGCGCGGCGTGTCGTTCTCGGCTCGAGCGTCGGATATCGCGAACCTCGGCTCTGAGGACATCCGCGCCACCGCGCGTGTCTCGAATCGCCTGTTGGAGAAGCCACTCGGGTCGACCAAGGGCGCAACGTCGGGCGTGACCCGCTCGCTGCTCGAGCTGCGCAAGACGATCGAACGGCTCGACCCGCAGCGACAGGGGAACCTGCGCGGCCGGAAGCTGCTCGGCATCATCCCGGTGGGCGAGCCGATGGCGGACTACTTCCGCAAGTACCAGTCGAGCCAGAGCCACATCAACGCAGTGATCGTCAGCCTGTACGACGGCCAGGAAGAGCTGCGCCGTGACAACGTCGACATCGATCAGGAGAAGGCCAACCTGTGGGCGAGCATGACCCGGTTGCGCCAGTACGCCTTCATGGCCGAACGGCTCGACGCTGCGCTCAGCGCCCAGATCGGCAAGCTGGAGGCGTCGGACCCCGAAAGAGCCCGGGTGCTCAAGAACGACCTGCTGTTTCCCGTCCGGCAGAAGCGCACCGACCTGCTGACGCAGCTCGCCGTCAGCGTCCAGGGATACCTGGCGCTCGACCTCATCAAGCGCAACAACGTCGAGCTGGTCAAGGGCGTCGATCGCGCCACGACGACGACCGTCAGCGCGCTGCGCACGGCAGTCATCGTCGCCCAGGCACTGGCCAATCAGAAGCTCGTGCTCGACCAGATCACCGCGCTCAATGAGACGACCGGCTCACTGATCGAGTCGACGTCGGAGATGCTCAAGGACCAGACCAGCCAGGTCAGCCAGCAGGCGTACGAGGCAACCGTCGGCATCGACAAGCTCGAGAAGGCCTTCGCCAACATCTACGCCACCATGGACGAGATCGACGAATTCAAGATCAGGTCGCTCGACACAATGTCGCGCACGATTAGCGCGCTCGAGTCGCAGGTCCAGCGATCGCGTTCGTACATCGATCGCGCCCGCGCGGAGGAGGCCAGGTCCCAGGAGGGCCGACCTGAATTGACCGGCTCGGCCCCGCAGCTGCCCGAAAGCTGATGCGAATGCGGCGCAAGTGGCAGCCAACCCCCGTCAAGGCGCGCGTAAATCAGCCCGGCCACGGCCTCGGCTGGCACGTTCGACGCTTCCTCGGCTCGGCCGGTCACATGGTCGGCATGCTGTTCGCGATTGGCGCAATCGTGATGCTCAACATCGGACTCACGAATGGCGTGATTGGGCTCGGGCTCATCCCGCTGCTGTACGCCACGGGCTATTTCTTTGCCGAGCGACCGCGGGCGACGACCATCGGGCCCATGCCCGCGAAGGACGCGCCACGCATCCGGGCGCAGCTCGACGAGCTGCTCGCGGTGATCAGGATGCGCGTCGCGGACGATATCTACCGGAGCGTCCAGAGCATCCGCGACGCCGTGATCTTCACGCTCGACCATGCCGGGGAACAGGACCAGGCCGATCCGAACGTCTATCTCGTGCGCCAGACCGCGATTGCGTATCTGCCCGAGGCGCTGTCAGCCTATGTCGCGCTGCCGCGCATCTATGCCGAACGCCAACCGATCGACGGCGGCCGCACCTCGCACGACATCCTGCTCGAGCAGCTCTATCTGATGGACGTCAAGGTCCGCCGCGTCGCCGAGGAGGTTCTCCGCCGCGAATCGCAGCAGCTCGTTGCGCACAGCAGGTTCGTGACCGAGCGCTATTCCGACAGCACGCTCGACGTCGGCGGCAACCCGCCGATCAGCGCGCCGGTCAACGACGCCGCGAAGGACCACCGGTCGTCACGCTTCCATTGAGTCGCTTGCCATTGAGGGCAGATCGCAGGCGACTACGATCGGCTAACCTGCGCCAAATTCGTCGCCAGGCCGTCACCGGACGGTGGCGAGCCGTCACGCGGCGCGAGAGGGTCAGACTTGGTCGTTACCACCCAGACTGCGGTCAGGCTCGAAAAGATCGAGAAGCGCTTCGGCGACGTCGTCGCCGTAGACACGATCGATCTCGACGTGCTCGACGGCGAGTTCTTCTCGATGCTCGGCCCGTCCGGGTCGGGCAAGACAACGACTCTGCGCATGATCGCCGGCTTCGAACTGCCAACAAGCGGCCGCGTACTGCTACACGGCCAGGACGTGACCAAGCAGCCGCCGTTCGAACGCGACGTCAACACCGTCTTCCAGGACTACGCGCTGTTTCCTCACATGACCGTCGGCGACAACGTCGGTTACGGGCTGACGATCAGGAAGGTGCCCCGCGGCCAGCGTCACGAGCGCGTAACCGAGGCGCTGCGCATGGTCCGCCTCGAGGGCTACGAGAAGCCGCCGGCCCGGTCAGCTGGCGGCGGTCAGCGCCAACGCGTGGCGCTCGCCCGCGCACTCGTCAATCGGCCGCGCGTGCTGCTCCTCGACGAGCCGCTCGGCGCGCTCGACCTGCGCCTGCGCGAGGACATGCAGATCGAGCTCAAGCAGATCCAGCAGCAGGTTGGCATCACCTTCATCTACGTCACTCACGACCAGGGTGAGGCGCTGACCATGTCCGATCGAATGGCCGTCTTCAATCACGGCCGGATCGAGCAGATCGGCACGCCGGCCGAGGTCTACGAGCGACCCGCTACGTCAATTCGTGGCCGGCTTCGTGGGCACCTCGAATCTGATCACCGGGACGGCCGCGGAGACGGTCCTCGGCCGGAGCGGGACATTCACCGTTCGACCCGAGAAGATCCGCCTGACCGAGCCCGACGATGAGCCGGCTGCCGACGAGACATCAGCGTTGGGACACATCGGCAAAGGTCGTCTACCTCGGGTCGCGAGACCCGATATCTGGTCGACCTCGACGCCGGCAGCCAGCTGGTGGTCGACGAGCAGAATCTCACGACCTCGTCGAGCGAAGCCCTGGCACTTGAGGGAAAAAGGGTGCGGCTGACCTGGAAACGGCCTCATAATCTGGCACTCGGCAATGACGATGGCGCGTCCGTGAGCGCGAGCGGGGGATCAGCCGGTGACGGAGGGGAGTGGGGGAACGAGCCAAGGAGGAGGAGACTTGCGAACTCGACGGATCCTGGGAATGATCGGCGCAATGGCACTGATCATCATTGCCTGTAGCGGTGGCGGCTAGCCCAACTGTGGCGCCCACATCGCGCCGACAAGCGCCCCGAGCGACGCGCCGAGCGACGCCGCCGAGCGACGCGCCGAGCGACGCACCGAGCGACGCGACCGTCTGACGCGCCGAGCGACGCCGGGAGCGACGCCCCGAGCGACGCGCCGAGCGCGCTGCCTTCAGGCGTGCCGACCGCGATTGGCGAAGGCGAAGGCGCCGTGACAGCGCTTGTCTGGTCCGGCTACGCCGAAGACGGCGGCACGATCCCGGACTTCGACTGGGTCACGCCGTTCGAAGAGGAGACAGGCTGCACGGTCACGTTCGACGTATTCGTACGTCCGACATCGTCAGACGTTCACGCAATCCATCGGCAACTACGACGGCATTTCGGCCTCGGGCGATGCCACGATGCGCCTGATTCGCGCCGGCTACGTCGAAGCCCGATCGACACGACGAGTTCGCGAACTACGCCAACGTTTTCGATGGTCTCAAGAACATGCCGCACAACACAGTTGACGGTGTCACTACGGAGTTCCGCACGGCCGCGGCCCTAACCTGCTCATGTGCACACCGAACGTCGTCGATCCGCCGACGACCTGGGCCGCCGAGATGTTCGATCCCGACACTGAATACGAACCTGTCGCGTCTACGACTCGTCGATCTACATCGCCGATGCTGCGGTGCAGCTGATGGCGACCAAGCCCGAGCTGGGCATCGACGAACCCATATGCGCTCGATCAAACAGCAGTTCGACGCGGCCATCGCCCTGCTCGAGGGGCAACGGCCGCAACAGCCGCGGCGGATACTGGGTCGAGCTATGTGCTCCAGATGGCCTCGTACACCGACTGGCGACGTCGGCCTGGGCACGACGTGGCAGCTCATCGCAACGCTGCTCCAGGCCAAGGACCCGCCGGTGCCGGTCGAGCTGCTCAAGCCCGAAGAGGGCGCGACAGGTTGGTCCGATACCTGGATGCTCGGCCAGACGCAGCACATCAACTGCGTGTACATGCTTGGATAACTGGATAATGTCACCAGAGACGAACATCCAGATCGCCGAGTGGTTCGGCGAGGCGCCGAACTCGGCCGCGGCGTGTGACGCTGGCTTCTGTCGGCCGGTCACTGCGAATCCACCACGCCGACGATCCTGCCTTCTGGGAGAACATCTGGTATTGGCAGACTCCAGGAAGACTGCCTGTGTCGACGGGCGCACCGATGTGCAAGTGCATGGACTTCGACGCGTGGTCTGACGCTTGGCTCGAACTCAAAGGTTGAGCTCAAGGCTGATGCCCTGACGAGAAAGCTCACTGGGCTCCACGATGTTGGCCGCGAGCCCGCTTGCCGGCTCGGGCCACGTCATCGAACGAAGCGTGAACGCCGCCGATAACGCCCGAGCCCCTTCCGCCTCAGCCGTCGTTCGTGCGCCGCGTGGCCGTAGCCCTGGACAACCATCCGAGAGTTCGGCTGGCGCGCTGCTCGGCGATGCCGGTTGGCTGGCTGGCGATCGTCTATTTCGGTTCGCTCTTCATCCTGCTGCTCAATGCGTTCTGGGCGCAGGACCCATTCACCGGGCTGGTGAGCCATTCAATTGGTCGCTCGAGGCGTTCCAGACGATGCTGACCAAGCCGGTCTATCGTCATCGTCAGTCTGCGAACGCTGGGCATGGCCGCGGCTGGTGACGATCACCGACGCGTTGTGGCCATCCCGGTCGCCTACTACATGGCGCGCGTCGCGTCGCCGCGTAAGCGGGCGCTGCTCGTGGTCGC
Organism: uncultured Chloroflexia bacterium; assembly: GCA_963776865.1. GTDB lineage: Bacteria > Chloroflexota > Limnocylindria > Limnocylindrales > CSP1-4 > JALYGJ01. The sequence continues at coordinate 15,720 of CAVZOG010000002.1, forward strand.
GGTGCTCATGCCACTCTGGGCCAGCTACCTGGTCAAGGTCTACTCGTGGCGGCATCATCCTGCAGGGCAACGGCGTGTTGAACTGGGCGCTGGCGCCGTTCGGCATGTCGGGACCCGGGCTCGGTCGAAGTGGGCAACTCTGGCTCGTGTTCAGCTATCTGTGGCTGCCGTACATGATCCTGCCGGTTTATGCCGGCTTCGACGCATCCCGCATCCGTCCTCGAGGCGTCGGCCGACCTCGGGGTCGTGGCTTGGCGAACGTTCCGTCGACGTCGTGCTGCCGCTTGTCGTTCCCGGCAGCTCGTTGCCGGCTCGATCTTCACCTTCTCGCTGACGCTGGGCGACTACATCGCGCCGGACTGGTGTCCAGCGGTCAGCAGATGATCGGCAACGTCATCTATGACAACTTCGGCCGACGTGAACCTGCCGCTTGCGGCCGCCTATCCCTGGTGCCGATGGCGATCATGATCGTCGTACCTGCTGGTCGCACGGCGCCTGGGCGCCTTCGAGACGCTATGACGCAATGACCGGAGCGTGCGGTCAAGGCCCTGCTCCGCCTGGCCACGGCCGGCGTCCTGGTCTTTCTGTACCTGCCGCTCTCGTGGTGCGTCGCCTATGCCTTCAACGCCAGTCGGCATCCAGGCTTGGCCGCCGACCGGCTTCACGCTGCCAATGGTTCATCGAAGCGGGCGACAACACGGCTATCCAGCGCGGTCCTGACGCTCGCTCAGGGGTGGCACCTGACGGCCACGGCGTTGCCACTGGTACTCGGCACCTTGGCCGCCCTGGCGGTCGGTCGCTATCGACTTCTTCGGCCGCTACACGATCTCGTTCTTCCTGCTGCTGCCGATTGCGCTGCCGGGCGTCATCACCGGCATCGCCTCTGCGCACGACGTTCACCACGTTCGACGTGTCGACTCGGTCTGATGACGATCATCGTCGGCCACGCCACCTTCTGCGTGGTCGTCGTCTACAACAACGTCTTGCCCGCCTGAGACGCTTGCCGGGCTCGCTCGAGGAGGCGTCGGCCGACCTCGGCGCCGACTCGTTCACAACCTTCCGGAACGTGACCATGGCCGGCATCGGCAGCCGGCGATCTGGCCGGCGCATTGCTCGCGTTCGGGCTGTCGTTCGACGAGATCATCGTCACCATCTTCACCGCCGGCGCCGGCACGCAGACGATCCCGATGTGGATCTATGCGGCCATCCAGCGGCCGAACGAGCTGCCGGTGGTCAACGTCGTCGCCCTCGTCGCTGGTGCTCATCAGCGTGCTATCCCCGTCTACATGGCGTCAGCGCATCAGCAGCGACGTCGCTGGGCCCGCCAGCTCTGAACGAGACGAGGTCGACTCCCTATACTGCGCACGCCTGAGAGGCCGCCTCCGGTAACGAACCCCAGCGTGACGAGGAGTTAGTGGCTCAGACCGACGTTCGGATTGACCGAGTCACGAAGCGCTTCAGTGACGTTGTCGCGGTCGATGACATGTCGCTCGACATCGAGCGCGGCGAGTTCTTCTCGATGCTCGGCCCGTCGGGCTGCGGCAAGACCACCACGCTGCGCATGATCGCCGGCTTCGAGGACGCGACTGCCGGCTCGATCTATCTCGGCGAGCAGGAGGTCACCAACCTGCCGCCATACAAGCGCGACGTCAACACCGTCTTCCAGAACTACGCCCTGTTCCCGCACATGGACGTTCATGAGAACGTCGCCTTCGGCCTTCGCCGGCGCAAGATCGCCAACGACGAGGTCAAGCGACGGGTCGCTGAGATGCTCGAGCTTGTCGAGCTGCCCGGCTACGACCGGCGACGGCCGAACCAGCTGTCAGGCGGCCAGCAGCAACGCGTGGCTCTTGCTCGCGCGCTGATCAATCGTCCGCGCGTGCTGCTTCTCGACGAGCCGCTCGGCGCGCTGGACCTGAAGCTGCGCAAGCAGATGCAGGTCGAGCTGAAACGCATCCAGACCGAAGTTGGCATCACCTTCATTTACGTCACCCATGACCAGGAAGAGGCGATGACGATGTCCGATCGGATCGCGGTCATGCGCGGCGGCCGGATCGAGCAGCTCGACACGCCCGAGGACCTCTACGAGCGGCCTCAGACGGCGTTCGTGGCCGGATTTCTTGGCTCGTCAAATCTGCTTGCCGGCAAAGTGCTTCGCGTTGTCGACGATACGGTCGAGATCGAACTAACCGGGGGCCAGGTCGTCCGGGCGACGGGAGCAGGTCTGGCAAATGGGCAATCGGTACGTGTCGGCGTCCGGCCCGAGAAGTTCGCCCTGGTTACTGCCGACGCTGACACCGCCGCAGCTGACGAGTCATCGACACGTGCGAGCGGCTCGAACGTCGTGCACGGCACTGTGCTTGACGCGAGCTACGTTGGTGTCAGCACGGAATACACGGTCCAACTGCAGGACGGACTTGATGTCAGGGTCTATATGCAGAACACCGAGGCAAGCAGCGCCACGCCACACTGCAGTCGCGGTGATCGCGTCCGACTGTCGTGGCGGCCCGATCACACGTTCCTGATCACCGATGAGACCCCAGTCGCAGTCGGAGGAGAAACGACGGATGCATGAACCCAACGCGTTTCGCAGGCTAATCGCCCTTGGCTCGGTGCTGGTGCTGGTGGTCGGCTGTGGAATTGCCGGTCAGAGTCCAACGCCGGTAGGGAGCTCCACTCCGGCGGCGACGGCCGCCGCGGGCACGGCAACTCCATCGACTGGCACACCGGGCGCCTCGGGCACACCGGGCGCAACATCGACTTCGCCAGCCGAGAGAGGCTCACCCGACGCAAGCGCCACTCCTGGCGCGTCGGACGTCCCTGCCACGCCGGCACCAACGCTTGCCGGTCAGGTCACGTGGGCCAACTGGCCGCTGTACATCGACATCGACGAGGAAACCGGCGGTTATCCGACGCTCGAGGCGTTCCAGCAACAGACCGGCGTCGCGGTCGCATACCAGGAAGACATCAACGACAACTCGGAGTTCTTCGGACGCATCCAGCTCGATCTGGCGGCCGGCAATCCAACCGGCTACGACATCATCACGCCGAGCGATTGGATGGTCGCGCGGCTGATTCGCCTCGGCTACGTGCAGCCGCTCGACAAGTCGCTCCTGCCGAACTTTGAGGCCAACGTCCTCGATGTCTTCCGCGATCCGTGGTACGACCCGGGCAACCAATACTCCATTCCGTGGCAGGCGGGCATCGTTGGTATCGGCTACAACCCCACGCTGACGGGTCGCGAGATCACGACGTTCGACGACCTGCTCGATCCTGCCTTCGCAGGTCGGGTGGGCATGTTCAGCGAGATGATCGACACGATGAGCATGGCCCTGTTGTCCAACGGTGTGGCACCCGAGGACGCGACGCCCGAGGACGTGCAGGCCGCCGCCGACAAGCTGCTGACCTCAGCCCAGGCCGGCCAGTTCCGTGCCTTCTACGGCAACGACTACTACGACGCGCTTGCCGCCGGGGACGTCGCCCTGACGATGGCCTGGTCAGGCGACGTGAGCCAGATGCAGCTCTACGACAACCCGGATGTGCAGTTCATCGTGCCCGAGTCGGGCGGCCTGCTGTTCGTCGACAACATGATGTTGCCCAACGGCGCCCAGCATCCCGCCGACGCATACGCGCTGATGAACTACTGGTACACGCTCGAGGCGGCGGTGCCACTGACCGAGTACATCGGCTACTTCAGCCCTGTCCAGGGCGTGTCGGAACAAGTGGCGATCGACGCCCAGGCAGAGCGCGACGCGGGCCACCCAATCCGTGCCGATCGGCTCGACCAGATCGCACGCGACTCGTTCCCCTCCGAGGAGATGCTCCAGAACGTCTTCAACTACAAGAACCTGTCGGAAGAAGAGGAAAGGCAGTGGAACGACCTGTTCATGGAGATCATCACCGGCTGATCGCGTGCTGACGGCCGCCTGAGATGTCTCGTCGGCTGCGCTGGCTGACGCCATATCTGTTCCTCGTGCCCGGCGGGCTGTGGCTGATCCTGTTCTTCGTCGTGCCGATGATCGTCATGGCATCGGTCAGCCTCCAGGAAGGCTCGCTCGGCACCGGCTACACGATGACCTGGAACTTCAGCGTCTACCCGGAGGTGATCAGCCAGTACTCCCTGCAGTTCTTCCGCTCGCTCGGCTACGCGCTGATCGTGACCCTGGCGACGCTTCTGATCGGCTTCCCGATCGCCTACACGATCGCCTTCAGGGGCGGACGCTTCAAGAACGTCCTGCTGCTGCTGGTGATCCTGCCTTTCTTCACCGCATACCTGATCCGGACGCTGGCTTGGAAGCTGATCCTCGCTGACAACGGGTTCGTGCTCGGCACGCTCAAGAGCCTCGGGCTGCTGAGCCCCGCCGATCACGTGCTGGCCACGCCGCTGGCGGTGATCAGTGGCCTGACGTACAACTTCCTGCCGTTCATGGTGCTGCCGCTGTACGTCGCGCTGGAGAAGATCGACACGCGGCTGATCGAGGCAGCGACCGACCTTTACGCGAGCAGGCGCCAAGCGTTCCTGCACGTCACTTTGCCATTAGCGATGCCCGGTGTGTTCGCCGGCTCGCTGCTCGTGTTCATCCCCGCCGTTGGCGACTTCATCAACGCCGAGATCCTTGGCTCACGGGATACGACGATGATCGGCAACGTCATCCAGCGGCTGTTCCTCGACACGAACGCTTATCCGGAGGCATCGGCACTCAGCTTCGTGTTGATGGCCGCTGTGCTCGTGCTTGTCGCCATCTACGCTCGTGCGGTCGGCTCCGAGAAGCTCACCAGCGGATGACGGCCGCAGTGCCTGCCGAGCGCGCGCCGGCCACGATCCATCGACCGCCGCTCGGCGCGCGCCTGTCGCGTGCCGTCCTGCCGGTATTCACCGCGATCGCCGTCGCTTATCTGTTCCTGCCGATCGCGGTGATGATCATCTTCTCGTTTAACGATCCTCTCGGGCGGCAGAACATCACCTGGCAGGGATTCACGCTCGAGAACTACCTGACCGTCTGGGGCCGGCCCGATATCACGGGACCCATGCTCAACAGCATCATCATCGCGACGGTGACGACGGTTATCTCCTGTGTTCTGGGAACCCTGATCGGGCTTGCGCTGACGCGCTACCAGTTCCGCGGTCGTGGCTCGCTCAACCTGCTGATCTACATCCCAATGGCCACGCCCGAGGTGATCCTCGGCGCCTCGTTGCTGGCACTGTGGGTGAGTGCCGACGTTCAGCGCGGCATGACCACGATCGTCATCGCCCACGTCATGTTCTGCATCAGCTTCGTAGTCGTGACGATCCGCGCCCGAATCTCCGGCTTCAACCGCTCACTCGAGGAGGCGGCAATGGATCTCGGCGCGGACGAGGTGACGACCTTCCGCAAGGTGACCCTGCCGCTGATCTTTCCGGGCATCCTGGCCGCGGCGCTGCTCTCATTTGCCCTGTCCATCGACGACTATGTCGTGACCTCGTTCATCGCCGGCCAGACATCGACATTCCCGCTTTGGGTATATGGCGCATCGCGCTTCGGCGTGCCGCCCGAGGTCAACGTCCTGGGCACGCTCATCTTTGCCTTCGCCTTTACGATGATCGTTCTGCAGATACTGTGGGGGCGTCGGCGGCGGGCTGAGGATCAGGCGCTCGCCAAGGAGGGCCAGGCATGACGACTCAGATTGACGCCAGCCCTTCGACGGTGCGCAGCGATCAGCCCGACTTGCTCGCCTTGCGTGACGGCGTGCCGCAGCTATGGGCGCGCTACACGGACCTCGTCATCGAGCGCGGCAGGGGTCGTGGCTCGAGACCATCGACGGCGAGCGTTACCTCGACTACACGTCGGGCATCGGCGTGGTCAACACCGGTCACTCTCATCCGCGCGTAGTGCCGCGATCGCGGAACAGGCGCTCGCGTAATCCACGCCCAGCAGAACATCGTCTACCACAAGCCCGGACTGGAGCTGCACGAACGGTTGCCGCGGTATTTCCCGGGCGACGTGACGGCTGATCCGATCACTTCTTCCTGTCGAACTCGGGGGCGGAGGCGATCGAGGCGTCGGTCAAGCTCGCCAAGATCGCCACGCGACGGCCGTTGGTCGTCGCTTTCCGCGGCGGTTTCCACGGCCGGACACACGGCACCATGGCACTGACCACATCGGCGTGCGTATCCGCGGCCACTACGAGCCGCTCAGGGCGGCATCCACCACGTTCCGTTCCCCGATCCGCTGCGGCTGGCGCCGGCTCGGCGGAAGCCGCCCTCGAGCGGACGATGGCCGCGATCGACGAGCTGTTCGCGACCATGTGCTTCCCCGACGACGTGGCCGCGTTCATCGTCGAGCCGATCCTCGGCGAGGGCGGTTACGTCATCCCATCCGACACATTCCTGCCGCGACTGCGCGAGTTGGCCGACCGACACGGAATCCTGCTCATCACCGACGAGATCCAGACCGGCTATGGCCGGACCGGCCGCTTCTTCGCGTCCGAGTGGACCGGCGCCGCGCCCGACATCGTGGTCATGGCCAAGGGCATCGCCTCGGGCCTGCCGCTGTCGGGCATCATGGCCCGCCGCTCGCTAATCGATAAGTTCCCGCCCTGTCTCATGGCGGCACCTACGGCGGCAACGGGTCGCCTGCGCGGCGGCACTGGCCACGCTCGACGTGATCGAGGACGAAGGGCTCGTGGCAAACGCCGAGCAGCAGGGTGCGCGTCTGCTCGACGGTCTGCGCTCGCCGCGGCTGGCCACAGAACGTTGCCGAGGTGCGCGGCCGCGGCCTGATGGTCGCCATCGAGTTCGCCGAGCCGAACACGCTCGCCGCGACCCGATCTGGCCAAGGCCTTGCTCGCCGCCGCGTTCGAGCGAACATGTTGCTCCTGTCGTGCGGTACCTACGGTCAGGCCGTGCGTGTCATCCCGCCGCTGGTAACGACTGACGCCGAGATCGACCAGG
>CAVZOG010000003.1:0-451174 GCA_963776865.1 uncultured Chloroflexia bacterium
TGTAACAGGTCCGGGGGTTCGAATCCCTCTCTCTCCGCTGAAATGCTTTATAATGCTGTGATTTTCACAGCTTTTTTTGTGCGCAAAATAATTGAGTAGCATAAAAGGTAGCAAATTTCTATTCTTCAGGGACAAAAAAATGTTCTAGCGGAATTTCGCCAGCATATGTTGTTTCGCTTAAGTGAACCCTCATTAATACAAGCCGTTTACACGGCCGTATTACTGCAAGTCAATCCATTTTGCAAAGAATGACTTATGTGTTTCCCTTATAGTTTTTCGCCGCAATACTTACAAAATTTAGCATCGGCATCATGACCCTCTTTGCCGCAGCCGGGGCATGTCTCCGTTCCATGTTTTTTTAACCGTGCTAAGGCTACCATTTCTGTCGTTACTATCCCTGTAGGAACAGCGATGATGCCATAGCCCAACAGCATAATGACACTGGCAATAAATTTACCCGTTGGCGAAACAGGAGCAATATCGCCATAACCAACTGTCGTAATTGTGACGATAGCCCAATAAATACTATCAGGAATACTTTCAAACCCATTTTCCTGTTTTTCCACCAGGTACATCACAGAACCGAGTATGATCACCAGGGTCAGAACGACAAGCATGAAAATAACTATTTTCTTTGCACTTGATTTTATGGCGGAGCCCAGAAAACTCATTTCTGTTAGGAAATGTGTCAATTTAAAAATGCGGAAAATGCGCAATAAACGCAAAGCCCGAAGCACAAGCAGGGATTGAGCGCCTGTGAACAGTATGCTCAAGTACATGGGGACAATCGCTAGCAGGTCTATCAACCCTAAAAAACTAAATGCATACCGAAGCGGCCGCCTGGACAGCAACAAGTCTTAAGATAAACTCTACTGTAAATAAAATGGTAAAACCCCATTCAATGACATAAAATAAACTGCCGAACCGGAGATGAAAGGATGATGACACTATCCAACATTACTACCAAAATACTTAACAAGATGCAAACCAATAAGGCGATGTCAAATATTTTACCACCGACCGTATTCGATTCAAAAATGATCTCATGTAATTTAGACTGCTTTTGTTTCAATTCTGAAGACATATGCGGCAATTATTCCACTTAATAATTTTAAAGTTAATCAAGATTCTCCGTGACTCAGGTCATGTGGTTAATAAGGTCCGGGCCAGTCTCAACGGACACCACCGGGTGGCTGAAAGCCCAGGAGCTATTCCCTATTGAACGCTCTTACCCGGTTTCAGCCAAACTTTTATCCTGCCAGCGTGAATAGCCTCAACGACTGACTGGCAGCATGGCGAGCGTTCCATTCATGATCGTTGATGAGGGGCTTAACTTACACGCTTTTCAGCCAATCATTTCCTTGTCTCAACGCACATTTTGATTTCTTCATACAAATGAATGCGCAGTTCATTCAGGCGCTGCAAGGATTTCGCATCTGTCCGTTTTAATATTGCTGTGGCTTGAACCCATCATAAACAAAATGAAAGACTTCTATGCGCGTTGTTCTAACCATTTGCGAAAGAGGAGCAATCTTTCACAAATAAGTATAAGAAATCCTAATTAACCATATAAAATTTTACGAAATGAAAAAGATGCTTTTTTTGCTGAGCATGGTCACTGCACTGCAAGCAGCTGCTTTTCCAAAGGATAGTGCCGATACTGGTAATCCCGGCAATAACCCGCAAACAGAAGTACCTGATGAAATTGTTGGCACCTGGGAACATGGCAGTATAGACTTTGTGCTATGGGAAAATTATCGGGAAGGTTATTATGCGGGCCGAAATGCGACACCTTCAAGAGAGGCAATGGTCTTTAACAAAAATGGTGAAGCCAGGTTTTACAGGTATGAGTTTGCCTTTGGACTTTATGAAGAGCTGATTGACTGTACAGGCACTGTTACTTTTAATGACGATGGAACGTTTACTTTCTATCCGAGCCAGGGGCGTAAACGGTTTTATAATAGCCGGCATTCTGAAAAAAATGTAAACAGAGCTCTTTCAAGCACAGAATTATCTAATCCTAAAATAGCCGGCAAACGCGGGTATATTTATATTAGTTCAACTAATCCGCCTGTATTGCAAATTACAGTTCCCGGCTCAGCAACGTATAATTGGCACAAGAAGTCTTAATTCCTGTTTCGAAGACGAGTCTCCAAACATGGGAGCTCGTCTCAAAAACAGTATTCGTCAGAACTCACTGATAAAAAACTACCCCGATATCGAATCCAAAATTTGAAAAGCTATTCCTGTTGAGGAGATCAATTTTATTGGTGGAGTAACTATAATGCGCTCCGGCCAGGATGCCAAAATTATCGCCCATTTTGATGACCGTTCCTATTTCAGGCCGCACTACGAATCCCCAGTTGTCGTCATCAGTGGCGTAGACGTTATAATATAACGTTTGCTCCAGGTATTGACCTCCAAGTGCCAAACCGGCAAACGGTCTGAACATCTTGCTTTCGGTAAAGTAGTAGTGGACTGTGGCAGTGATGGGAACCTGGTAAACCTGGGCAACAAGATCGGTTGTAATTGCGCTGTTTCCGTCAGGTTTTTCGAAAGTTTGCCTTGGAATAAATTCTTCATAGGTCATCCAGTCCAGGGCAATACCTGCAGACAAATTCTTTTTAAAGAAATGCCGGTACTCTATTTTCCCCCCGGCATAGCTTGTCTTGTTAACATAGTCATGGTTGTTAGGGAAGTTCATTTGCCAACTAAAACCAATCATATTGTGCTCTTGCCCAAAATGTATTGCCGGGCACGCAAGTATGATCGCCAGTAAAAAGGATAACTTTTTCATAAACTTAGCTTTGCTTCTGAATTAATTTGTACTTAAATAGGGAGACTGGTCGAAAGACTGGTCAATGGCTGATACGCCCAGGGCCAGGTCATTTCCTGTATGTCCCAATCCACCTGACATCACCGATCCCCATACGACCGTTAATCTCGACTCCGCGGATGCGTTTTTGAGATCGATCATGTCGAGAACAAGGGTGCCGGTTGGTATAGTATAGATCATTCCGGCAAATGGGTAGTAAGGGGGGTATCCACAATAGCCCCAATAACATCCACCCCAATAACCCCGCCCCAATATCCCCACCACCAGCCGGGATAGACAACACCCAGATTCAGGTCCTTGATTGCTGTGAGACCGAGCCCAAGATCAGGGTTACTTCCCCTGGGAACCAGGGTATAGCCCATTTCAGACATATTTGCTTTGACAGCGTCAATCAATTGTTTGGACTCATTGTCAAACCAGATAGTGTCGTTGGGATTTGTAGTTGCGAGTGCAATGGTGTCCGAAATATAATAGGTTTGATAATTCCCGAAATCTGCCTCCGGGTCCCTGGAGGTCTGTACCACAAACTCGGCGGAAAGCTGGGAGGTATCAGGACTCTTGCGACATGCGGGACTAAGTGCCATGCCAAGAAGAAGACAAATGATTACCTTTTTCATTTTTATGAATTTTAATCTGTCTGTTTTTGAATACGTTGTAAAAATAAAGCAGGCGCAGTTAGTACCCATTGTTTCTTATGGCTTTACGGTTACAGGACTGGCATGTAACCGTTAACTGGACAGGATATTAGATTTTTTGCCTAGGGGCACTCATGGGGCCAGATTACTGCCAACATTCCAGCGACTTTAGGTATTATTTTTCATCCCCCGGCAGGCTTTTTACCTAATACAGGAGTAACGAGCTTAACCGAAGGACAGGTTGCTTCGGTTGGCAACAGTTTTCGTTTAAGAACGTGACCCCGGATTATGGTCTCGCTGTGACCATGACGTTAAAAATCCCAGGCTTAGTTTGGCCGACCAAATTTTGTTTGGTAGCATCAGTTCTCGGTCCAGCATGGCTGTGACGGAGACTCCAGGGGAACGATGAGTACGCAGCACTCCATAGTCCGAAACTCCACGACACTAATCACGCCACCAACCGCTCTGTCTCCGTCATTGCGGGAACAACACATAGAAAAAGCATTTGAATTATGAACTGATTTATTTTCATCACGGGTATCGGAAGAATACGATTCAACCTATCGTAGATTTCGTTATTAAATTGAGCAATTCCACGCTTGTCTTCATTAATACCACCCAATACATTTGTAATTAAGGTTGATGAATTGTAATCATGTCGGTAAATCTGATCTCCAACCTCCGAAAAACCATAATCCCAGCCCCAAATTTTCTTATCAGAGTTTTTTCCCTCGCAGCAAGTTGTAAAAACGTCTGGTTATGTAACGATGGAAACCGTATTCCTGATTTTATCCTGATCTGAGTTACGTACCCGCCGAATATATTTTTTAATTCAATCCTATCTTGCCATTGCAGCAATCCGGCCTCGAAGCCCCGGACATTGAAAAACAACTGTACATGCAAGACAAGATCTTATCTGAAAAACGACATGCAACAAGCCGGGAAAAAAAGGTTAGTCAACCATCAAAAAAAGTTAAACCAGACTTTCGAATCACCAAGTCTTTCTTCATTCAGTCTTGTCCATCGATTTGGTAAAATCGAAATCATCCACGTGTTAAAAGCGGAAAAAAAAGAAGATTACTTCAAAATACCAGACTTTCCCGGATGGTCCATGCCCGAACATCCTATAGGCTACATCAAATGCAGAAATCATGATTTCCTGTAGCCCGGAAATTTTCCAATTATGTTTTAAGAATCGTAAGGAATAGCCGCCTAAAAAAGTGAAAGCTGTAAACCACGTTCGGTAAGCTTATTGTTTACGACATCAGTGACGGTTGTTCTTTCAATGTGATATAACGGGGTTTCTTTGTACCGGGGAGCAATAACAATTTTTGTTGCGCCTGCTTTTTCATTGAAGAGCCTGCTCACCAGTTCCGGTGAGTTATTATTTTCCGACAAATGTGATAACACCAGGTGGCTGAGTTGTATTCCCCTGTGTGATCCAAATAACTCTAATGCCTGCCTATTGGATAAATGACCTCCATCGCCGCTTATGCGTTTCTTCAGTGAATAAGGATAGTTGCCATTGACGAGCATGTCTTCACAATAATTTGCTTCCAGGAAAACAGCATTGCACTTACTGAAGTTGCTGATGATATTGGAACAGGGGACCCCGATATCTGTAAATACGCCAACTGTGACGTCCTGGCACGATATGATGAAACTGTGCGGATCAATTGCATCATGCGATTTTGGAAAGGCTGTAACCGCCAGGTCGCCAATATTAATAACCTTATTTGGGTGAAATGAATGAATCAGATGCTTTTCAATCGAAATGAATGCCGAGCGAAGAGTGTTTCTTGTAATATAAACCGGAAGCTGGTACTTATTGCTTAGAGTGGGAATACCGGAAATGTGATCCCCGTGCTCATGCGATACAAAAATGGCTTTTAATTGTGACATCGGGAGTCCCAATCTTTTCATCCTCTTCTCAATTTCCCGGCACGAAATTCCGGCGTCTATCAAAACAGCCTCCCTGTCGTTGCCGATGTAGTAGCAATTGCCATTACTTCCTGAATTAAGGGAACTGATAAATAAAGCCATAGGATGCGAAAATAGTTATTAATCCCAGTAGTTACTGCCCGGTGATTAACTTATAAGCATCCTGTTTTTTGTTTAAAAAATAATCCGAATAATCCGCCATTGAGTTATAAAACAGCGTTGATGATTTACACGCTTATTGTCAGTTGCAGAAATTTGCTTAACTTTTTATCCGCCTTTGCGGGAACGGCCGTGCCGTCGGGGTGAGTGCAGCCCCAACCTGTTTTACTTCTGATAATGTAGTAGCGCCCTGTTACTGGTATGATTGATTTCAAATACCGATGAAAATTTAAGTTCAACCTTCACAATATGAAGATTAATAAAATCACTATCAGGGGTGAAAAACAATCAGCTCCAACAGAGACCGCATCACCGAATAACCTGGAATTAAAGGAAGTCTATCTTGTAGGAGCCACCACGAGGGGGGTAACGGAAAAGCATACCATAAAACTGGCAAACGATGAAGTTGTTGAATTTGTTTTTGAAGACGGTACAGCCTGGCTTAGTTCCAATGACACCATTGAAGATCTATTTCCGGAAGCAGCGGCGTTGAAAAGGAGATCTATGGATGATGAAGTGGAAATTCCGGTTGTATTGCAGGCTGGCCCCGGCGACCGAAGCATAATTGGCAACGTGGCATTGAAGCTTTTAAAGGTATTTGTCAAAAAAGATATTCAAAAAAGTATCAGGCAGCTCGCGCAGGAGCTGGAAAAAAAACAACTGGAAAATAAATCCGGCTTGTTCCGGCTCGATCTGAATTTTGATTTGCAAAACGACATTTCTTCAGACACCAAAAAGCCCTTCCTGCTTTTTGTGCATGGGACCAACTCTTCAACGAGCGGATCATTTGCAGAAATAATCGGAACCGAATTTTGGAAATATATCACTAAGACTTACGATCAGCACGTAGTAGCTTTCCAGCATGAAACATTGACGAAAAGCCCGTTGCAAAACGTGCTTGACCTGGTCAAACAATTGCCCCCCAATGCAGTGCTTCATTTGGTCACTCACTCAAGGGGCGGCATTGTGGGTGATACTTTATCACGTTACTGTATAAATAATCAAAACAACGTCGGTTTTTCGGAGGCCGAGATTGAATTTCTTAACAAGGAAGGGAGAGTTGATGATATCAAAAACATCAGGGCTATCAGAAATGAGTTCAGTAAGAAAAACATAAGTATTCAAAAATTTATCCGCGTGGCTTGCCCGGCAAGCGGTACTACGCTGGCATCAAATCGGCTTGATCATTTTTTCAACATCACATTTAACCTGTTGGGATTGGCAATCGGTGGAGTTGTTAACCCGGTTTACAATGCCTTTAAAAGCCTGGTAGCGTCTGTAGTAAGTTCCAAGAATGACGTTAGTGTGTTACCCGGTCTCGAAGCAATGAATCCCGACTCTCCTTTTATCAAAGTATTAAATTATCCCAACCCGCTTGCAGTTATTGATAGCCCGCTGGTGATCATATCCGGCAATGGGAAGACCAATCTTAATTTCAAAGCATTAGTGATCATTGCAAGCAGGCTTTTCTTTGATTCTAAGAATGATCTCGTTGTTAATACCGCCTCTATGTACAACGGCGCAAAGCGGTTGCGATTAGTTCAGTATTTTTTTGATGAGGGCACAACGGTTGATCATTTTCATTATTTTAAAAATCCAAAGACAAACAATGCATTGATGGATGCATTGAAATCAAACGGCGACACATTAATACCTGGTTTTGCCAGGCTTGAAAAAGGTGCAGCACAGGCCGAAGATCGAAATGCTATTTTAAAGCTTGAAGGCGGACAGGTATTTAAAAACACAGTTACCGGTAAGCGGCCCATCGTTGTGCTGGTACCCGGAATCATGGGTTCTAACCTATCTAAAAACGGTAAACTTCTTTGGATTAACTATTTAAGATTTTTGACCGGTGACCTTAACGAACTGAACGTCGGAATAAATGACGGTGTGGCGGCTTCATCGCTTATCAAAACCTCCTATAAAACACTGGCGGATCATTTATCTGAATTCTATGATGTGGTCACGTTTGCTTTTGACTGGCGGCAACACCTTGGAAAAACTGCAGAAATCTTCAATTCGAGAATCAGCGAATTATTGAATTATCGACAACCTATAAAAATAATTGGTCACTCTATGGGTGGAGTCCTCGTCCGAGATTTTATATTGAATTGTGATGATACGTGGAAGCGATTGAATAATTCAGCCGGATTTCAGTTGCTTTTTTTAGGCTCGCCATTAGGTGGGTCATTCCGGATTCCGTATGTGTTGTTTGGCAAAGATCCGATCATTGATAAACTCAGTAAGATTGATATCATAAATACAAAAAAAGATTTGCTTAAATTATTCTGTGCTTTTCCGGGGCTGCTGAGTCTTTTGCCACTTACCGATGATGCCGACAACGACTTTGCTAAGGCTAAGACCTGGAAGAAAATGACCAAGGCTTTAGGAGATGCAACCTGGCCTGTTCCTTCGGATAGTGACCTTGGTCAATTTGAATCGTACCGTAAACTTGTCAACGACAACGCCAGGAATATAGATTACAGTAATGCTGTTTACATAGCGGGGAGAGATAAATCAACTCCGAGTGGTTACGAGTTGGATGAGAATGGTGGGCTTGTGTTTTTAAGCACCGCGGCCGGCGATCAGAGTGTGACCTGGGATTCGGGCATTCCCCAAAAGATGACTGAAAGTAGTTCTGTCTATTACACGGATATTTCTCATGGTGCCCTGGCCAATGAGCCTATTCTTTTTAAAGCCATTGATGAGATACTCGCGACCGGTTCCACTCTTTTATTGAAAAAGAGCAGGCCCGCAATCAGAGCCACCGAGGAGTCCTTTAAAACTCCTGATTCAAATGATTTTGACCTGACGGCCGAGGGAATAGAAAAAACCATTCTTGGCCTCAGTACGGAACCGGTAAGCCAGGAAGGGATCAGCCCGTTGCGTGTATCAGTCAGCAACGGCGATTTGAGATATTCTTCTTATCCATTGTTGGCGGGGCACTTCATCAACGATGGTATTTTATATGCTGAAAAAGCTATTGATTATAATTTGAAAGGGGCGCTTAATGAAAGATACCTGCTGGGTTGGGCAAGCACTTGGTCGACAGCTCGAGGATGCGCGACCCGTCCTGGTAGAGCCAGTACTCGGCAGTGAAGCGGCGATCCAGCTCCTTCGGCGTAAACGTTCCCTTGAGGATGAAGGTCGGGCCGAGCGGAATGAGGTCATCGAGAGTGATGCCTTCCGGCGCGTGCTCGGCGTAGAACAGTCGCTGGTTCTTGGAGAACAGCTTCCTCAACGACAGCGTGCCGCCGATTACGTCACGAACCTCTTTGCCGGTCGTTTTGCCTTTGAACGATCCCGAACAGACGTAGCCACCGGGTATCGCATCGACTTCGACCTTGAATGCCGCGTCACTGCGCAGGCTCTTGGGTAGCGTGTCGGGCTGAACAGGTCGCAGCTTGACGACCGTGTCGCCGGCGCCACCCTGGGTTCGTCGAGCCCGTACAACGACACCGGCCTTGTCCAGCGCCAACGTCGGCGTGTCAAAGAAGAAGACCTGGCGTGGCTGAGCTTCGACGGGGTCCAGGTTCAGGTTGCTGATCGTGGCTCGCTGCGCGTCTTCCGGAATGGTGAGCTTCAGCTCGACGCTGTCGGCGCCGCCGATCAATCGCATCATGTCGGCGAGCTGGCTATCTGACAGGCGGGCGGGTGCCTGTGCTCGTGTGGCGCTCATTCGTGATTACCTCCTCATAAGCCGCCACGGCCGCGGGCAGCGATTCAATGATCCGAATACCTGGGTCCAATTCGAATTGACCGATCGTTTCGCGTACCTTCGCACGTCGCGGTCATTGCATGTCCGGTCGCGATATCGGATTAGCGGGCATCTTCAGGTCCCTCGGGATCTGGCGCGCGCGCTGCAACAAGAGCAGGCACAAGACGATCACCCAGATCGGGAAGACGATGATCAATAGCGGCGAGAGCGTGATGCTCAGGAGCAGGAAGATGCCGACAAGGTACCCGGCGTAGATCATCCAGCGCGGCATGAATCTTGTTCGGGAAGCGACCCGCGTCGACGCGATCACGAACACGGCCGCCATGCGCATCGCCAGCACAGTCAAAAGGGTCGCGCCGAATGAGGGCAGGATGCGCGCTTCGATCGCGCTGATATCTGCGTCGGTGAACTCGACCGCCGCTGCTGTGCTCGAGATCGCCGCAGCGGAGACCAGGAACAGGCCGAGGAAGAGCACGCCGCTCACAAGCTGCACTTCGGCCGAGAGCTCGTCTCGTCTGGTTGAAGTGACAACGGCCCTGGTCCACAGCCGCAGAGCGACGATGAACCACAGGAATGCGATTGCGGCGAAGGGCATCAGGTACAGCCCGATCACCAGCACGCGCCGGCTTTCTGCACTGTTGTAGTAGGCAAGGACCTCGGCGTCGGATGCCTGCTGCCCGGGCACCGTCGCCAGCAGCGAAAAAGCCAGCAGGAAGAGAACCGCATGGGTGATGCCGGCCAGCGCGGTGAGCATTGCGGCGCGCCTGATCGACGGTTGTTCGGCGTTCGCCGTTGGCTGATTCACGTCGGCATCAACTATGTGGCGCCTCCACCTTTCTCGGCAACGGCTCCTACGCCGGACCGACTCGATTGCTTGCCGAGCTCGGCGGCGAGCGTCGGCCTGCAAGCCGGAATTGTGCAAGGGGGCGGGCACGCGTGCGCTCCCTTGCGTGCCCGCCCCGTTAGCCCGCTGGGCGGGCCTATTTGGATGCGCGCGCGTCCCACAGCCGGCGCAGCACTGCCGGTCGCAGGTCACGCTTCGCGACGAACGGCTGCTTGTCGCAGCACTCCGGAATGGCGGCCGCAGCATCTTCGTTGGCCGATATGAAAACGACGTACGTCTCTGGGCTGATCTCGCGCATCCGATCGCAGGTCTCGAAACCGGTCATGTCCGGCAGGTCGAGGTCGATCAGGGCGACCTCCGGGTGCTTCTCGGCGGCGAGGCTCAGACCCTCGTTGCCAGTGCCGGCCTCGGCTATCTCGGCAAAGCCAGGCGTCGCGTCGAGCAGCGCTCGAGCCGCGGCGCGAAAAGACGGATGGTCATCGATGACTAGCACGCCGACGTCGGCCACGGGTTGGGTGCTCCTTGGCCCTCGCTTCTTTTGACCCCTGCTGACGGACAGGGTCGGTCATCGACCTGTCGCAGGCAATGGAGCGTACCCACCTCCGCCGAACGACCGACACCACCCGCGAAACGCGTGCGCGCACTCCGCCACGCCAAGCGTCAGACCGGGAGAGTGCCCGTGATGCGCGTTCCGCCGCCTGGCCTCATTCCGATCTCGAGCCGACCGCCCAGCTTGGCGACACGCTCCTCCATGTTCGCCAGGCCCGTCCCATCGGTGACAGCCGCGCGCTCGAAGCCCAGACCGTCGTCGTCGACCTGGAAGGTAAGCGCGCCGTCGCCATCGGCGAGCGTGATCCATATCCGTGGATTCAGACCGGCGTGCTTCAGTGCGTTCTGCATCGCCTCAGTGCAGCAGAAGTAGGCGGCACGCTCGGTCTCGCGCGGATATCGCCTGGCATGCGGCTGCTTGACCTCGATCAGCGGCGACAACCGGCCGGCAACCTCGCGCAGGGCCGAGCCGACGCCGTACCGCTCGAGGGACATCGGGTCGCTGCCGCGGGCGACGCTGCGCAGCTCGTCGAGCGCCTCGTCGAGCTCGTGGCTGATGCGCTCGACGAGGGCGCGCTCGTCGGGTCCGTTGTCCAGCTTCTCGCTCGCCAGCGCGACATGTACGCGGAGCGCGATCAGACGTTGCTGAGCACTGTCGTGCAGGTCGCGCTGGATGCGGCGGCGCTCCTCATCGCCCGCTTCGGCGAAGCGTCCCTCGAGCTCGTGGAATGCCGTCTCGAGGTGACCCTGTTCGACGGCGACCAGCGTTGCATCGGCTGCTGCCGCCAGCAGCTCCGGTTCGTGGACGAGAGCAGGGTCGGTGACTATCCGGGCGACGACCTCGCCGCCCTGCTCGACGTCGACCGTTAGCCGACCAGCATCGCGATCACCGCCGAGTCGCATGCCGTAAGCGTCGACGTAGTTCCGACCATCCGGCTCGCGATATGCGACGCGGGCCGCCGGGTCGTTGAGCGACTGGGCGATCGCCTCGTTCCAGCGCCTGCCCGATGGCCGGCGAACCAATTCGTTCAACAGCCGTAGCCGAGCCGAGCCGGCCCATAGATCAGCCTGGACGAGAGCCAGCAGGAAGCTGATCGGGAAAACGAGTCGAGCAGCGATGAGCAACCAGGCGAGATCTTCCTGGACAGCGGGCGGAAGCGAAAGCGCCCAACGTCCGAGGTGGTAGAGGAAGAAGACCGGAAAGAAGATGAGCGACGCGATGGCTACCGGAGCCAACGCGCGCGCCCGAGCCGCGGTAGCGCGCTGCAATCGGACAATCCACAGCACCACGACGCCAACGATGGCCAGTAGTGCGAGCACGAGAGAGACAGCGCCGATGGCCGCGGCGGCGGCCGGCACATCGGCCACCAAGAAGGCATTGGCCGGGCACGGCACCGCGCAACGGCTGAGCGGGCCACCTCCGCCGATGAGCAGCGGACTGACCATCATGCTTATCGGCACCAGCAGCACGACGACCACTCCACCGATGGCGACCAGTGCTCGCTCCGCAACGCTCGTCGGCCGGCCGTGCGGAAACACCACGGCCAGGTAGAAGGTCGTCATCGATGCGAGTCCCTCGGCGAGGACGCCGATCGCATAGACGATTGGCGTGCTGGAACCCTGCAGAGCGGTTGCGCCCCACAGGAAGCCACCGATCACGAGCACCGTCCCGATCGCGTGTCCCGGCCGCTTGTGCCACCAGAGGAGACCGATGCCGACATGTGCCAGGAGCAGGTAGACCCGGAAGAGGGCCAGCGCGGGCGGATTGATCGAATGTGGGGCCGACAAGGTCAACCCGGCCGCCGCAATAGCGACGATGACAGCAGCGATCGCGACGACGAGCGAGCGCTGGCTCCTGAGCGACGTGTCGCGGACGGCGGTAACGGGCAGCCAGAGCCGCTCCGTTTGGCCCGAGACGGCGTTCACGGCTGGGCCACGTTGAAGAGAGCCACCGACGCGTCACTCTGACGGCGGCACAGCCCCCACTGTTTTGCTCCATCTCCGATGGATGCTGACGGCTCCCGCATCCATGTCCCTCCCGCACCCAGACCCTTGGGTGGGCACGACCAAAAGTCTAACTCGGCTCTCAGAAAACCCTCAGTAAGCAGTTCTGCCGAGGCGTCACGATGAGCGTTTACGCACGACTGCGCTTGATTCGTCATCGGCGCCAAATCCCTACTCCCAGAAGGGGCGCCGGTCGAGGCCCTCCCACTCGTCGCGCAGGATCGACATCAGGTGCACGTCGATGAATTGGCCGCGCTTGAATATCGCGCGACGCTGGACGCCCTCGAGGACGAAGCCGCACTTCTCGTACGACCGCCGGGCCCGTTCATTGAAGTCATAGACGTCGAGCCACAGGCGCTCGAGGCGGATCATGCCGAATCCGAAATCGAGCAGCGCCAGCATGGCCTCGGTGCCCAGACCCTGGTCCCACAGCGACTTCTCGCCGATCGAGATTCCGATGCCTGCGCTGCCGTTGACCTTGTCGACCTGGAACAGGTTGCAGGTGCCGATTGGTCGGTCGTCGGCCAGCAGGCAGATCGTGAAGTGATAGTTGTCGACCCCCTGCGACTTGACCATGGTCTCGAACCAGGCCTCTTCCATGGGCACGCTCATCGGCGCCCGCATCGCCAGCGTTGCGGTCAGCTCAGCGTCGTTGAACCAGCGCACGAAGATGGGAATGTCGGAGCGCTCGGGCGAGCGCAGGTAGACGCGTTCGCCGCGCAGGATGGGCGTGGGCCGAGCGTCGTCGGTCATCGCCTGATCAGGGGCTCGCCCGGTTGTGCGCCGGTCGCGACGGGCATGTCGGCCGTGCTCCAGTCACTGAATGAGCCTACGTAGAGGGTCGAGTCCGGCAATCCGGCGATACGCATGGCCAGGATGTTGTGGCATGCAGTGGTGCCGCTGCCGCACGAGCTCACCACATCGCTGCCGGTCGCGCCAAGGCCGTCGAAACGAGATCTCAGTGCGGCCGGCGGCAGGAAGCGGCCGTCGTCGCCGAGGTTGCCCGAGGTCGGCGCGTTCACCGCTGTCGGAATGTGGCCCATCTTCGGGTCGATCGGCTCGACCTCGCCGCGATAGCGTTCGGCGGCACGACCGTCGAGCAGGGTGAGCGTGCCGAGTCGGTCGGCCAGCTCGTCGCGGGCGACGACGTTGGTCCACTGGCCGGCGAGCTCGAGGTCGGCCGGCGCGCAGGGGAGGGGCCTCGCCCGTCTCGAGGTCGTGGCCGGCGCCGGTCCAGGCCTGGATGCCACCGTCGAGCACCGCGACGCCGCCGCGGTGGCCGAGGTTGTCGAGCATCCACCACAGTCGGGCGGCAGTCGTGCCTCCCGCGTCGTCGTAAACGACCACGAAGTCGTCGGAGCCAATGCCGGCGCGCGCCAGTCGTTCCCGGAACAGGGCCGGCTCGGGCAGCGGATGGCGACCCGGGCCGTCGGGCGCGCTCAGGTCGGCGTCGAGGTCAAGGAAGATCGCGCCCGGGATGTGCCCGCTCTCGTATGCAATCCGTCCGGCACCGGGCTGCTTCAGATACCAGCGCACGTCGACGACGCGCAGCGACGGATCGTTCAGACGAGCGGCCAGAGCGTCGGCACCGATGAGCGTCACCCGCCGAGTATGCCGGGTCGACGCCTTGATGCCGAAATTCGCCACGACCCGCGGTGGGACCCTGCCACGGCAGGCGCCTATAATCCGCTCGTCCCCTGGCCACACCGGCCGGCGGCGGCATGTGCGTTCCGGCGTAGCTCAGTGGTAGAGCGGGCGGCTGTTAACCGCTTGGTCGTAAGTTCGAATCTTACCGCCGGAGCCAGCTCCTTTCCGGTGCGCCCAGCATCCAGCACGTGCGCGGATAACCTCGCAGATGAGGTGAGCCCTCAGCCTGTACCGGATTCGCGGTAATCCTCATCTTGTGACGGGGCAGGCGCTGGGCCCGCCGAAACTCAACTGCCGGCGCGATCGCGTACAGGCCGTTGACATGGCCCAGGTCGAGGCGCATCCTGCGAAGCGCAGGCTCTGAGGTGGGGATGGCCGGCGCGGATACGTGGCGGAAGGTGGGCCGCCGGCCGATCTTGGGACGCCGCGGGAAATAGGGTGGGGTTCGTCATGGGCGGCCAAGTTCTGCGCAAGGCGGGGCGGGCGCCGCCGCACGTCCATTGTCCTGACCGCCATCGGGGTGACCGTCGGCCTCCTGGCCGCCAGCGGCAGCGTGTCGGCAAACCATGACCTCTTCCGGCGCATCTCGACTGGGACGATCAACGGCAACGGCGCCTTCGGCGCGACCTTCGCCGGCGCCTCGGCCGACGGCACGCGCGTCTTCTTTACCACTCAGGAACAGTTGCGGACCTCTGACACCGACAGCAACTAGACGTCTACCAGCGCTTCAACGGTGTGACGACACACATCTCAACGGGCGCGATCAACGGCAACGGCCCCTTCGACGCGACCTTCCAAGGCGCCTCGGCCGACGGCACGCGCGTCTTCTTCGCCACCCCGGAACAGCTGGTGGCCTCTGACACGGACAACGCAGAGGACGTCTACCAGCGCTTCAACGGTGTGACGACACGCATATCAACGGGCGCGATCAACGGCAACGGCGCCTTCGGCGCGTCCTTCGACGGCGCCTCGGCCGACGGCACGCGCGTCTTCTTCTCCACCGCGAACCGCTGGTGGCCTCCGACACCGACTTCGCCATTGACGTCTACCAGCGCTTCGGCGGCACGACGACGCGGATCTCGACCGGCGTGAACGGCGGCAACGGCTGCATACGGCGCGACGTTCCTCGGCGCCTCGGCCGACGGCACGCGCGTCTTCTTCGAAACCGCCGAACGGCTGGTGGCCTCTGACACGGACGACGAAGCGAGAGGACATCTACCAGCGCTGGCTTGGCACGACGATACGCATATCAGTGGGCGCGATCAACGGCAACGGCGACTTCACCGCGTCAGGTTCCACGGCGCCTCGGCCGACGGCACGCGCGTCTTCTTCACCACGGACGGAGCAGCTGGTGGCCGCCGACACCGACAACGCCTGGGACGTCTACCAGCGCTTCAACGGCACGACGACACGCATATCAACGGGCGCGATCAACGGCAACGGCGCCTTCGGCGCGTCCTTCGCCGGCGCCTCGGCCGACGGCACGCGCGTCTTCTTCACAACCAGCGAACAGCTGGTGGCCTCTGACACCGACTTGCGCCAGTGACGTCTACCAGCGCTTCAACGGTGTGACGACACGGATCTCGACCGGCGTGAACGGCGCCAACGGCGTTTTCGACGCGCCGTTCGTCGGCGCCTCGGCCGACGGCACGCGCGTCTTCTTCACAACGACCGAGCGACTTGTGTCTGCCGGACAACGACAGCAAAGCGAGACATCTACCAGCGCTGGCTTGGCACGACGACACGCATATCAGTCGGGCGCGATCAACGGCAACGGCGCTCATACCGCGTTTTTCGACGGCGCCTCGGCCGATGGAGCGCGGGTCTTCTTCTCCACCGACGAGCGGCTGGTGGCCTCCGACACCGACAGCATCATGAGACGTCTACGAGCGCTTCAACGGTGTGACGACACGCATCACAGCGGGCGCGATCAACGGCAATGGCGCCTTCGGCGCGTTCTTCGCCGGCGCCTCGGCCGACGGCAGGTCCGTCTTCTTCACCACGACCGAGCGGCTGGTGGCCTCTGACACGGACAACTTCCAGGACGTCTACGGCGCGTACGACATCCCCTGACAGCGTTTGACTCCGGTAGCGTCAGCCTCACGAAGGATCCGCGAAAGGCTGTCGAGTGGTGACGGCCCACGGCTGATCCCCGCCGATTAGCTTGACGCGGCGGCCGTTTTCGTCGAGACCGTTTAAGCGCCAGGTCGAATATCGCAAATCCTCACCGAGACCTGGATAGATGGCGGGGATCATCAACTACTTGCGGTCGGTCCCGATCTCTCGAGGTCGGTGAGTCGAGCATGGAGATGCTCGAGTTGTCATGGGAGACCGACCTCAGTTCGACGTCCTCCGCGCACCAGCGTGTTTGATGAGCCACGCTAAGCAGCGCGAAAGAGTGCAGCTGTCGAGTTCCCTGTACTTCGACTAGGTCATAGATGCATGCGAAGCGCCTGAAGGACCGCTAGGGCTGCATGTACGTCTTGAACGACAAGTCGTACTCCGATATGGCCGAGTTGTAGCGGTCTTCGCGATGCCAGGCTCCCGGGTAGTAAACGCCGTCCCAAACCCCTTGACCCCAGAAGCCGAGGCCATCTCCGGCGGCGTACACGCTCGGCGACGCCCGTCCCAACTGGTAGCTTCCGCATTCAGGGACGCCTTCGATCTGTTGGCATGAATCCTCGTCGAAGATGGTGGTGTACTGGGAAACCGAAACCGCGTAGCGCAGGCCAGCCGAGACGGGCATGCAGTTGCCCCACTCCGGCTGGTCGCAGCGGTGAATGATCGGGATGTCGAGCCAATGGAGAGAGCCATCGGTACTCAGGTTGGCGGACGGCACGGTTGCGAAGCCGTACGCCGCTAGACCGCCAGCCGGTTCTCCTGCCGAATTGACGTCAGTGATGGTTACGAGCAGGCCATAGCCCGGTGGTCTGCCGCCCGGAGTTCCGGACACGTCGGCGCAGCAACCGACGTAAAGCGACACGAACTCCACCATGCCCGAAGCCCCCGCCACAAACGTCTGTGCGAAATCCGGCGCGCTGTAGAACGTATTGGGCACGACAGCGAACGGAGCGTCGGTAACTATCTGTTGCTGGTCGAGCCGTTCGGGGGATGGGGCCGGGACAATCGACGGCGTCGCCGTTGGCGGGGCGGAAGCCGGCGGTGGAGGCGGCCAGTCGCACTCTCCCGCGTCCGCGCAAACGATGATTCCGGTGGGACTCGGGGAGGGAGTTGGTGCGGACGTTGTAGGCATCGGCTGTGGCGTCGCGGCGACGACATCCTCGTCGACCAGGCCGTCGCAGTCGTTGTCGACTCCGTCGACTGTGAGCTCTTGCAGACCAGGCCTGCGAGCCGGGTCGAGATCATCGCAATCACCGGCATCGGCTCGAGTACCGTCGCCGTCCGCGTCCGGATCGCACGCGTTCCCTATGCCGTCTGCGTCCAGGTCAAGTTGCTGGAGGTTGGAAACGCTGGGACAGTTGTCGCGTGGGTCGATTACGGAGTCGCCATCACTGTCGGCGATTGTGATCGTGTTCGAGCGAGCGATGTCACAGGTGTGTTTGTGGCTCGATTCCTTCACGACGACTCGAGCCGCCACCGCGTAGTAGCTGCCAGGCTGGGCAGCGGCGAGCGTCCGCGACCACGTCCCCGCTGAAGTTGTTGCGGCGGTAGCGACGGAGACTGTCCCGGTGGTTGTGGCTCGAAAAACGGTGATCGAACGGTTCGCCGTGCACTCAATGAGTGACGAGCTGACTTGACCGGAAAAGGTGTCGCCGGTATCGAAAACGACATTACGTGCGTCGCGTTCAGGGTCGCAACGTGGCCGAAGACTCCAGGGCCCATGGCGGCGCTCAGGAGACTGAGGAGGGTCGCGGCGGTGAAACTCGCGATGGAGCGCTCGCGCGGTCTCGTCCGCCGTGATTCGACGGACGAGAACCCGCGGCTAAGCGGCACGTTGTCGGGTGCTCGACGTTGCAGGCGTCACCGACCCGGCCATTACGGAGCGCAGATCGCGCCGACTCTGGTTGTCCGTCTCGCAGTCATTTGCGCTCCACGCATTGAGGGCAAGACAGATTGTTCGTCGCGCGCGTCGACGCCGGTAATCGCGATCCTGCCGCTGCCGAGGATCTGATTGTCTTGAAAGTGTTGCCTGTCGCGCCCGCCGCTACCTGGATGCCGTCGCTGCCGCTATTGAGCACGATGTTGCCGCTAACCAGGTTGACCGTGTTCCCGGACCCGAAGGCAATCCCTATGCCGTTCACGTCGCTGATCGCGTTGTCCAGAATCGCCGAGTTGGTGAGTGCTGCGACCCCCATCCCGATTCCCGATATTCTGCGCGGGCCCGGTGACGGTGTTGCCTTGGATCAGGACGTCGTCATTCACGCCCAACTAGCTCCCCCGAAGCGATGCCCGCCAGCCCTGGGCCCTTGACGTTGACAGCGGCAACAGTGACGAGGTTGCCCACGATTTGCAATCCTGATTGTTGCCGGCCAGTTGGATGCCCCTGCGGGTTGCTCTCACGTCGTTTTGCAACACCGACGTGTTCACGGAGCGGGCGAGCCGGAAAGCGTGGTCGTCGGTCCGCGAGACGTTGTGGTCGAAGGTCACGTCCGCCATGCCAATGGATGCGGCGCAAGAGCCGCATGCGCGTCTGCTCGTAGGCGAAATTCCGAGATCAGAAACGAGCTGTTGTGGTGAACTCGGGCGTCATTCAGGCCAGAAACCGGTTCGCGACCCCCCAGCCGCTCTCGCGGAGACAGTTGTCATGGAAGCTGGACGGGCTCTCGCCATTGCTTCTCAGGAACGTGGCGACCGTATTGGCCACGAAGAAGTTGTGGTGGATCTCATAGCCGGAGTGAGCGGCGCTGGTCTCGACCGCTGCCCGGCGCGCCGGGCGATGTAGAGCGGTGTTGTCGTTGCCGTGCAGGATGAAACCCTCGAGCTCGATGTTGTCGGCCTGCAGGTCAAAAAGGACTGTCGGTACGCCGCTCGGCGCGTCGACCCGTGGCGCGACGATGACGTGGACGGTCGGGTCGAAGGTAGGTCGCGTCGGCGAGAAACAGTCCTCCGCGTCGATGCGACTCCGCATCACCATTCGTGTCGGTTCTCATGACCCAGGCGCCATCGCCCTCGATCTTGAGCGGCTTGTCGACCGTTATCGTTTCCTGCTCGGCGTATCGGCCGGCACAGACCTTGATCACGTCGTATGGGTTTGCCGCGTCGATCGCAGCCTGGATAGAACTGAAACCTGCGTTCGGGCACTGTGTCTGATCATCGTCGACAACGAGCCGACTTCCCCACGAGGGCTGAACGGCCCACGTCTGTGTCGGCCCTAAGCCAGCCAGCAGGCCGACAGCCATCGCGACGGCGATGGCACGTCGCCATCTTCCACTGGAAGGCGCCTCTCGCATCGCGGGCGGTGAGCCGCGGCGCAAGCGCGCACGTCGAAGAAGAGCGCTGCTCGCGCTCGTCGCTCGGGACATGGACCACCCCACCTTTCGCGCGTTGGTCACGCCCGATTTGGCGACCGAGCGAACCGGTGATTCGGACACTGGACGTGGTCGTTGTCGACGACTTCACGCTCCGTACGAATGAGCTGCGACGGCAGCCTCGCCTGATGTTGCACTCCGAAAATGCTGCTCGCATCAGGAAGGCACCCTGATATTTGTGTGCCACCGTCCCTCCCACGCTACGGTCGCGGACGACCCAACCACAGGCCTAACGAGCTGTCCCGCGAGCGTTGGACGGCCTCCGTCGCTCGGTCGCCACAGAGGCAACTGGCGTGGATACGAGACACAGTTGGACGGGCGGCCCGGGGCAGCCCTCACATCGGCGGCCGAGGGGTTGACGTGAGCCGCGAACATCGCCGCTAACCAACCTCGACGTGAAGTTGAGAAGTGGCCTGCGCGGACTAGACTGCGTTCATGGCCGCGCGGGGGACGAGCGGGGAGGCTTTCCTGGGCTCTGCTCGAACGCGAGGACGAGTTGGCCATCCTCGGGTCCGCTCTTGACGCTGCTATAGGCTGGCACGGGCCAGGCGATCGCGGTAGTGGGGGCGCCGGGTATCGGTAAGACACGGCTCCTCGACGCCACCGTCGCGCTTGCCAGGGGTCGCGGCTTGCGCGTCCTGACCGCTCGGGCTACGCCACTCGAGCAGGACTTTCCGTTCGGGGTAGCGCGCCAGTTGCTCGAGCCGCGCCGCCACGTCCTCGATGCCGAGACGCGAGACGAAGCGATGACAGGGGCGGCCGCTCTCGCCGCTCCCGTCGTCGTTGACGCCGTAAAAACGACGCTTGATCGCAACCACAGTGCTGGCGACACGTTGTTCGCCGCCATCCACGGTCTGTACTGGACGATCGCTAATCTCGCCGAGCGCCGTCCGATTCTGCTGGCGGTCGACGACACGCATTGGGCAGACGGTGCCTCGTTAGGATGGCTCGCCTACCTCGCGCGCCGGCTCGACGGCATGCCAACGGTGTTGGTTTATACCGTCCGACGCGGCGATCCGGCAGAAGCCGACGAGACGCTGCGCGCGCTCCTCGACCTGAGGACCGTCAGCATCATCGACGTCCCCCAACTAAGTGCGTTGGCGAGCGCGTCAATCGTGCGTGAGCGACTCGGCATCGAAGTCGACGATGATGTGTCCAGGGCGTGCCACAGCGCGTCGGGCGGAAACCCTCTATTGCTCAAGATGATCGCCGACGCCATCTCGATTGATTCCGCGCCTTCCGTACAGCGGGTGGAAGAGCTCGGTGGAGCGGCGCTCGCGCCTCACGTCGCGGCGCGGCTGGCCGACCTTTCCGAGCCGTGCCGACAGCTTGCTGAGGCGGCGGCCGTCCTCGGGGCGCGGGCGTCCATCGCAGACGCTGCGGCAGTCGCGGGCATCGACTCTCTGGCTGCCGCGGACGCCGCTGATAGGCTCGTGCGTGCGGAGCTTTTGCAACCGGGCCCCGAACTGACGTTCATCCATCCTGTGTTCCGCGACGCGGTGGAGGCTGAGCTGGGCGGTCACCGCCGGGGCGCGCTGCACGCACGCGCGTCCGTCGTACTACGCAACCGAGGGGCGTCTCCTGAGCGACCGGCGGCGCA
Source organism: uncultured Chloroflexia bacterium (assembly GCA_963776865.1). GTDB lineage: Bacteria > Chloroflexota > Limnocylindria > Limnocylindrales > CSP1-4 > JALYGJ01. Next base: position 21,423 of record CAVZOG010000003.1, read on the forward strand.
CCTTCTCGCCGCGCCGCCAGCTGGTGACCTCGACGCCGCGGCCACCCTCGTCGCGGCCGGGCGCGACGCGGGAGACAGGGGCGACTCCGAGCTGGCGATCCGGTTTCTGCGTCGGGCGCTCGACGAGGCGCCAGCCTTTGCTGACCGTCCGGCCGTGGTCCTGGACCTGGGAATCCTCGAGAAGGCGGCAATGGATCCAGAGGCCGAGGCGCACCTGCGCGAGGCGCTCGAGACGAATCGCGGGGCCGCCGATCGCACCAGCGCGGCGAGGGCGCTCGCCAGCCTGCTCACCACGGGTCGTCGCGGCGACGAAGCGGTAGAGGTGCTCGTTCGCGTTCAGGCAGAGCTCGATTCGGTCGATCGCGAAGCATCGCTGATGCTGCTGACGGCGCTCGCCAGCCTCGGCCACTACGTGATCGCACGGCGCCACGAATTCGCCCGCTATGCCGATCAGCTTCGCTCGATGCAGCTGACCGGCTCCACACCTGCCGAGCGGTGGGCGCTGGGAAGCCTGGCATCCCTGGCCGCAATCGATGGTGATGACGTCGCTGTTCTTGTGGATCTTGGTCATCGGGCACTTGACGGCCCTCCGGATGAAATCCGCATCGAGAACTCAGGTGTCCAGGGCGCGTTGTTGGCCCTGTGGGCCGCCGGCGAGCTACGCGAGGTGTGTGACCGGATCGCGCCCATGCTCGATCACGCACTGAGGCGGGGAGCGGTGTACGGAGCTCAGACAGCATGGGGGATACGAGGTCTCGCCCGGCTCACGTTGGGCGACCTGCGCGACGCCGAAGCCGACATAAGGGCAGCGCTGACCGTCGGCCGCGAGCACTCGTACTCGAGCCGCGAGCCCGTCCTGTTGGCGACACTCGTCGCCGCGCTCGTGGATGCCGGCCGGCTCGACGAGGCCGACGCCGAGCTGACAGCCGGGCGCCTTCCCCCGAACTGGGAGGAAGCCTGGCCCGCAATCCCCCTTCACTTCGCAGTTGCGCGTCTCAGACGGGCGCAGGGACGGAGGGCCGTGGCACTTGCCGAGCTCCGTGCATGCGCTGAACAGGCTCGGCAATGGTCGCCCCGAGCAGTGTTCAACATCGCGTGGCGATCGGAGCTCGCCCTCACGCTCGACGCCGGCGACGCCTCGCAGAGACTCGCGGACGAAGAGCTCGAGCTCGCGGTCGCTGTGGGCGCCCCCGGGCCAATCGGCATAGCCACTCGCGCTCGCGCCTTGCTGGCGCGTGGTGAGGAGCGGCTCAGACAACTTCGTGAGGCAATCGAGATCCTCGAAGGCTCGCAGGCGGTGCTCGAGCATGCGCGGACGCTCGTCGAGTTGGGGGCCGAGTTACGCAGGACTAACCGCAGAGCGGAGGCCCGGGATCCGTTGCGGCTGGGGATTGACATCGCTCACCGTTGTGGCGCTACGGCCGTGGTTCAGCGCGGACAGATAGAGCTCCACGCGACAGGCGCCCGACCCCGCCGTTTAGTCCTGTCGGGCGTCGACGCGTTCACCGCAAGCGAGCGGCGGGTCGCCGAGCTCGCAGCGGACGGGCTGTCGAACCGGGACATTGCGCAGGCTCTGATGGTGACGACGAAGACCGTCGAGACCCATCTCAGCCACATCTTCCTCAAGCTCGGCATAACCTCGCGCGCAGATTTGCCGGGAGAGCTTGGCCGCGCCCTTACTCGGCCCGGCGTGTACGGTCGCCAGCCGGCCGCGGACGCTGCGGGCCTCGAGGCGGGAAGTCTCCGCTAGTCGGTGCGCCTCGTTGGACGACTCGAACCCGACCGTGGACCAACGCCAAGGCAGGGTGCCGAAGTGACGCCCGTTGACCGCCAACTGTGCAACTAACCCGGATCGGCCACATGACGTAGCCGTTTGCGCGACAGTCGGCCGTCGAATTCGTCGCTGACGCGCACTACCTTTCCGCCCAGAGAGAGCGAGAGAGGTAGGCAATGAAGCGATTCTTCTTGGCACTGGCCGTCGCCGCACTTGGCGCAGCCACCCCGTCCGCGGTCGCGGCCGCAGGAGCAACGTGCCAATACAGCGCCGCGGACCACAAGGTGACCGTCGCCATCACGGGCGTTTTGAGCCCCTACGTTTATCGGAACCCGGGCGGACAAATCACACTGAACGGCAATCAGTGCGGCGCCGCCACCCTGACTAACACCAACACGATCGTTGTGACTGGTGATTCGCAATCACAAACGTTCAGCATCGCCTTCTATTTCGGCGCCTTCACGCCTGGCTTCACCAATGAGTCGGGCACGTCGGACGAGATCGAGTTCTCGGTCAACCTTGGCGGTGGCGATGACACGGTTGTGCTTGTCGGCAATGACGCGATCAACAAGTTCGTCCTGGGACAGGACAACGCGCAACTCGCGACCTCTCGGAAGATCAACCTCAACGCCGGCGAAAGCACAGGCATAGACGGTGACGTGACGATGACGAACGTCGAGAAGGTCACGGTCTGGGGACAGGGCGGCAATGACTCCATCCGCGCCCGAGGAAAGGCCGGTACAGGTCCCAACGCCTTCTCACTGCCGGTGGTGGCATACGGCGACGGAGGCAACGACGTCATCAAGGGCGGCGAGGCCCAGGACCGGCTGTACGGAGACGCCGGCACGGACAAGGTCTGGGGCTTCGGCAGCGGTGACTTCATCCACCTGGACGAGGGTGCGGCGGGTGATGAGGGCTTCGGCGGCGCCGGGATCGATCTTGCCTACATCGATCCGGGCGACACCTGGCACGAGGAATAGACCTCGGTCCACGGTCCGGCCTCCGGCCCATGCGTGCGTCTGACAGGGCGGTGGATCCCGAACTCAGCAACTAACAGCGACCCGAACGCTCGCGGTTCCACTCCGGAGAAGCCACGCCGCTACTCGAGGCCGCGCTTGGTCGTAGGATCGAGTCTACCGCCGGAGCCAGCTCTCCTCTGATGAGCCTGATCCGATCACCCGCGACATGACCGCCAATCCGTTGGCCGATCCTGTCCAGCGCTCGCTCAGCTCCGCGAAGCCGAGCCGGCGCCGGACGTAGCGCATGGCGACGATCGCCACGACGACGTCATCGAGCGGGCCGAGCACCGGAATGAACTCGGGGATCAGATCGATCGGGCTGAGGATCCAGAGCAACAAGCCGACGAGCACGATCCGCACATCGAGTGGCACCGCGTGGTCGGTGATCAGCCCGCGAATGAGCCGTAATGAGTCGGGCACGATGGCAAGCAGCTCGCGCGCCGGCACGCCCTTCGGTCGAAGCAGCCACAGGATGAGCAGCAGCAGAGCCCAGAGCGCGACGAGGCTGACGAGCAGTCCAATGACGACGCCTAGATCCATGCCAAAAGGTCAGGCGGTCGGTGCGACCTCAGTGCCCATCCGATACGCCTGCCAGGCGTTGTACGCGACCACGCCCGCCAGTCCGAAGGCGACCACTGCTCCCACCGGGTGAAGCGCAGCCAGGATCGCATTGCCGCCGCTCACCGCTGGCAGCAGCGGGAAAATCAGGGTCACCACAGCAAGAGCCGCCGCCCACTGCCAATGGCGCTTGCCGGCGCGCGAGAAATACGCTGCGATCAGCACCGCCACGGGCACGAAATGGAGCATGTAGCCCATTACCTGATGGAGCGACCGATACGAGTTTTCTCCGAAATTGAACATGCCGGCCAGGAAGACCTGGATGATCATCCCGACCAGGAACGCGGCCGACAAGACCAGGTAAGCGAGACGTGCAGCTCGAATCATCGTCCTCCCTCTCGAAGACAGGGTTGGGCCCCCATATCCGTACGCCGTGATATTAGGCAAGTTAAATGGCGGTGGGCTACTGAATCGGGCGCCCGACGAGGCCCCGCGCCAGGGCAAGCTCAGCCAGCTCCACCGCGTTAGTCGCTGCCCCCTTGCGCAGATTGTCCGACACGACCCAAAAGGCAATGCCGCGTCCCTGCGGAAGGGACACGTCTGCGCGCACGCGGCCGACATAGATGAGGTCGCTGCCCGCTGCCAGAGTCGCCAGCGGATAGCGATGTTCGCTCGGGTCGTCGACCACTTCAACGCCGGGGATGCCCGCAAAGAGCGCGCGCGCGGTGGGCGGGTCGATCGGCCGCTCCGTCTCCACGTGGACTGCTTCGGAATGCGCGTAGAAGACAGGCACGCGCACGGCCGTGCACGAGATCGGCAGCTCGGGCAGGTGCAGGATCTTGCGCGACTCGGTGACCACCTTCCATTCCTCGCGCGTGTAGCCGTTGTCCATGAAGGTGTCGATCTCGGGCAGGGCGTTGAATGCGATGGGATGCGGGTAGACCGTGGCCTCGATCGGCTGGCCGGCCGCGTGCGCGCGGATCTGGCCCTCCAGCTCGTCGACTGCCGGCGAGCCGGTGCCCGATACCGATTGGTACGTGTCCACGATCACCCTTTGCAGGCCCACGGCGTCGCGAAGCGCGGCGAGCAAGGGCGCGAGCTGCATCGTCGAGCAGTTCGGGTTGGCCACGATGCCCGAATGAGTCGCGAGGTCGTCGGCGTTGACCTGGCTGACCACGAGCGGCACATCCTCATCCATCCGGAATGCGGCCGAGTTGTCGATCACCAGCGCACCGCGAGCGACCGCTTCGGGCGCCAGCGCACGGGCGATGTCCGCACCCGCCGAGAAGAGGGCGATGTCCACGCCATCGAACGCCTCGGGCGTTGCCTCTGCGACGGCGAAGGTTTGGCCGTCGACACGAATCTCGCTGTTGGCAGAGCGCGCCGATGCCATGGCACGGATCTCGCGTGCCGGAAACTCGCGCTCGAGCAGCACGCTGAGCATCGTCTTGCCGACCAGCCCGGTCGCGCCGACGACCGCGACCACCGGCTCGTCGCGCACCATTAACCCGCCTCGAGCTCGAACGCGCGGTGCAGCGCGCGCGCGGCGCCGGCGAGATGCGCCGAAGCGATCACGCAGGTGATTCGGATCTCCGACGTGGAGATCATCTCGATGTTCGCGCCCGCTTCGCCGAGCGCGGCGAACATGCGCGCGGGATACGTCGGCGCGTTGTGGATCCCGGCGCCGACGATGCTCACCTTGGCCAGACCGCGCGCGACGGTCAGGTCCTGCGCGCCGATCTGCGGCAGAACCGGCGCGAGGATCTGCTGGGCGCGGTCGAGATCTGCCTCGGGCACGATGAACGACAGGTCGGCCGTGCCGCCGTGGCCCACGTTCTGGATGATGCTGTCGATCGGGATGCCGGCCTCCGCGAGTGGCGCAAAGACGGACGCGGCCATGCCCGGTCGATCGCCCAGGCCAATCAACGTCAGCTTCGCCAGCTGGTCCTCAGTGGCGATGCCGCGCACCTTCTGCCGCGCTTCCATCTGTCGTACCTCTCTGACAGTCGTGCCGGATCCGCCGCCCCCCGAATGCTTGACCGCTATCTCCACGCCGTGGATCCAGGCCAGCTCGACCGATCGGGTCTGGAGCACCTTCGCTCCCTGGTGCGCCATCTCGAGCATCTCCTCGAAGCCTATCTCGGGCAGCAGCCGGGCATCGGGAACAAGGCGGGGATCGGCGCTGTACACACCGTCGACGTCGGTGTAGATCTCGCATCGGGCGGCGCCAAGGGCAACTGCCAGCGCAACCGCGCTGGTGTCCGAGCCACCTCGGCCGAGCGTCGCGACCTCGGCCCCGGTGGATCCCTGGAAGCCGGCGACGACGACCAGCCGGCCGGCGTCGAGCTCCTGGCGGATGCGAACCGGCTCGACGCCGGTAATTCGGGCGCGGCCGAAAGTGCCGTCGGTCGTGATGCCAGCCTGTGGCCCGGTCAGGCTGATCGCCTCTACGCCGCGCTCGTGGAGCGCCATGACCAGCAGCGCGGCGCTGATCAGCTCGCCCGTCGCGAGCAGCAGGTCGAGCTCACGCGGGTCCGGCCGGCGAGCCACTTCGGTCGCCAGGGCGAGCAGCTCGTCGGTGCGATCGCCCATTGCCGACACGACCACGACGCGCGGCGCACCATCGGTGAGTTGCTCGGCAAGCCGGCCGGCGACTGATCGGATGTGCTCCGGTGTCTGCAGGCTCGAGCCGCCGTACTTGGCCACGACCGTGGCCGGTGAGGGTGTTTCCGCGCTCATCGGGCGGCGAATGGTAATCGGCTCAGGCGAGGACCATGTCGGCGAAGGTCGCCATGTCGGGCGCGACGAGGTCGGGCGTGGCCGTTGCCGGGGGAGTGGCTCCAGAACCAGGCTGGCCGCGACGCCGGTCGATCCACGCCGTTCGCCAGCCGAGCGCCTGCGCCGGCGCGTGATCGTGAAAGAGGCTCTGGGCGACGTGCAGGATCTGCTCGCGCGGCCGGCCGATTCGTTCCAGGGCGAACTCGAAGTTGCGCTCGGCCGGCTTGTACGACTGAGCCTCCTCGGCCGTCACGATCCATCGAAACGGCTCGCCAAGCCTGGCGTTCGAGAGTGCGAACAGGTCGACGTCGCAGTTGGTGATCACGCCGAGCTCGAATTGTTGGCCCAGCCGCGCCAAAGCAGCCGCAGAATCGCTGAAGGCCGGCCATTCGGCGACGGAACCGCCGAAGCCCGCACGCTGGGCGGCTGAGGGTGCCGCGCCAAAGTCCGCGCAGGTGGCATCGAGCGACTGCTCGAGGACCGTCCGATAGGGCAGCCACGGGCCGCTCTCGAGGCGCGTCTCGTGTCTGGCGAACGCCTCCAGCAGGTGGTCGTCGGCAACGTCGCTCAGGCCGCTGTCTGCACGGCGCAGGGTCGCCAGGATGCCCGCCTCCCAGTCGATGAGCGTTCCGTAGCAATCGAAGGTGAGCACCTCGATCGCGTCGAGCTCGATGCCGTGCGCCGTCATGCGAACGAGATTAGCCCGACTCGCCTCGGCGCGGAACCGTTGCGCCATCGCGTACGTTTGGGGGGCATGATCAGACGCCTTGGACTGCTCCTCGTTGTCGGCCTAATCGCTGCCTGTAACGGCGCAGCCGCTCCATCGCCATCCCCCACACCGACGCCGACACCTGTGCCATCTCCCAGCCCGGCTCCGAGCTCCTCGCCGACGGCCGAGTTCTACCTTCGGGCGTGGACCAGCCAGGCTTTGCCGCCACAGCACACCTTCACCTGGATGCCGATGCTCACGATCGCCGATGGGATGCTGCTCGATGGCAACGTCGCCATCCCGGCGATCTATCCCGGACCGCTGATGATCTCGCCGATTGCCCGAACGATCAGCGAAGAGGGGATCGCCACCCTCATCGACGAGGCGCGGGCCCTGGGCCTGCTGGGCGAGGAGACCGACTTCACCGGCGGTGGGATCATGCCCGGCGGCCAGACCGCACAGATCGAGATCGTCGTCGACGGCCAGAGCCGCGTGCTGTCGGGTGACCCGCAGATCTCCGTTCCATGCAACAGCGACGGTCGCTGCCCAGCCGAGCCAGGCACGCCCGAGGCGTTCGCCGCGTTCTGGCAGGAGCTTATGAACTCGCAGACCCTGCTCGAGGGAGCCTTGGGACCCGTCGTTGACTACGAGCCAGAGCGAGTTGCCATTCTGTTTACAGCACCTCCGCCCGAGGAGCCGGGACTCTCGCCCGAGCCGGTCGAGTGGCCGCTCGACACACCGCTCGCCGAGACGGGTGTCGAGTTCCCGGGCGAGGAAGGTATGCGCTGTGTCACTCTCGAGGGAGAAGACCTGGCGGCGGTCCTGCCGATCCTCCAGGCCGGCAACGCGCTCACGACTGTCGTCGACGCTGATGACACTCAGGCCGGTCTCAGCGTCCGCGTGCTGGTACCCGGTGACGAGAGTCCCTGCCCTGATCAATCGTAGACACACCACTACCTGTGGTGTCAGTCGTACAACTGAAATTGTAACGCTTGGCCTCTGCGCCTCGGTCGCCCACGACTTGGGTCACCGCACATCCTCGCTCGAGCGCCTCGACCGATACGAGGTGACAGGGAGGTACCAAGGTGACTTACCAAACTGACGTCGACGTCGTCGAACCGACTGCCGGACACGTCCACGCCACGGTGATCGGCTGGTTCGTGCTCGAGCTGATCGTCATCGGGTTGCTGCGCATCCTCCGGCCGGCGGCCACTGCCTGACGGCCGTTATCGACGGCCATCGCCGTCACTCGGGGTCGTCGGCGATGCAATAATCGGCGTCCTACGAACTGGAGGGCGCCTTGACCGCCACGGGCCTGTCGGCAACGGAACAGGAATACCGCGAACGCCTCGAAGATCAGCCTGACGCGCAGATCGACGCCTGGGCGGCGGAGCTCATGCGCGACATGTCGATCCGGCGTGGTGTCCGCCAGGTGCTGGCCGATTTGCGTCACGCGATGGGCACGAACGACGCCGGGCTGACGCGCCTCTTCGCCGCCGGGGGAGGGCCACCGGCGGCGATCGGCCATACGGACAAGGGCGAGATGATGGTTCCGGCGATCTCGCTTCGCTACTTCGTGCCCGGTGCGCACGCCGTCATGCCCGACTCGCGAGCACGACTGATCGACTACCTGGTCGAGAACTTCGAGGAAATCGTCTACATCTGATCGTCGGGCCCGATCTCGTAGCGGTTCGGCTCATGCAGATGTCCCCGACGTGGCGCACGATCCGCCTCGTTCATCCGTTTCCATCGCTCGTCAACGCCACGATCGTGCTCGGTCTCGCCCTCATCGCCGGTGGCAGTCCCGAGCGCGCAGCTGTGCTCGCGATCGGCATGCTCGGGCTCCAGTTCTGCATCGGCGCTACCAACGATCTCGTCGATGCGACGCTCGACGCGGGATCCAAGCCGTGGAAGCCGATTCCGTCGGGCCTCGTCAGCCGGCGCACGGCGACGGTCGTCGCGGCGCTTTCAGGCGGCCTTGGTGTGGCGCTGGCTGCGTCGGCAGGGCCGGTTGTTGCGGCACTGGCTGTAGCGATGCTCGGCTGCGGCCTTGCCTACGACCTCTACCTCAAGCCCACGGCGTGGGCGTGGGCCTGTTTCGCCGTCGCGTTCGCGCTGCTGCCGCTCTACGCCTGGTACGGCGCCAGCGGCCAGCTGCCGCCTCGGCTCGAGCTGCTGCTGCCGCTGGCTGCGCTGGCTGGGCCGCTGATCCAGCTCTCGAACGGCCTCTCCGACCTGGAGTCCGACCGCGCCGCCGGCCTGTCTACCCTCGCGACGCGCCTCGGGCGACGACGCACGTTGCAGGCCATCGCGCTGATGCTGGTCGTGATCCACGGCGTCGCCTGGCTGACGTTGGCGCCGTCGGGATCGATCGCCGTGGTCGCGGCGTGCGCCGCGGCAACGACCCTCGCCGTGATTGGCCTCGCGCTGTCAGCGCAGCTGGACAGGGATCGGCGGGAGCTGGGCTGGATGGTCCAGGCCGCTTCGCTCGGGCTTCTTGGACTCGGCTGGCTGGGTGCCGCCGTCAGTCAGTGATCGAACTTACGCCCGGTACGAACCACGGTGATCGCGTTCTCCAGCCGCAGCTTGGCGATCGTCAGGTACTTGGCCAGGTTGGCGCGGTCGGTCTCGCCGATGTCCTCCATGACCTCGGCCGAGCCGAGCACGTCGCCCAGCCGCTCGAGTGCCTCAGACAGTTCCTGCTTGGCGGCAATCAGCGCATCGTCGGCCTGCTTGCCGCTCGTTCGCGTGACCGGAGCGAGCTGCTCCTCCGCCTCGTAGTCCTCGGCGGCGAGATCTTCGACGATCGACTCATCGGCCTCGACTCCCGGTTGACGCGGCGGCCGGCCCTCGATCTTTTCGCGCAGCTTGACCAGGCTCAGCTCGCCACTGGCGACCTGCTCGGCTAGTCGGCGGCGCTTCTTCGGGTCCTCAACCTTGAGCAGCTCGTATGCGTGAGACACGGTGTCTTTGCGCAAAGACACGAGCTGCTTGATCTCGGTTGGGGCGCCGGCCAGTCGCAATCGGTTCTCGATGTAGCCCTTGTCCTTGCCCAGCTTCTGGGCCAGGCGCCGAACGCTGTAGCCGTGCTCGTGCGTCATGCGGTCGTAGATCATCGCTTCCTCGAGCGGCGAGAGATCCTCGCGCTGCAGGTTCTCGATGATGCCGATCTCCATTGCCGTCTCGTCATCGAGCTGCTCGATGAGCGCCGGAATCTCGGTCAGGCCCGCGACTCGAGATGCACGCCAGCGTCGCTCGCCGGCGACCAGCTGATAGTGCTGCGGCTTCTCGGCCGGCCGGACCAGGACGGGCTGCAGCACACCGTGCTCGCGGATCGATGCCGCAAGCTCGGCCAGCGCATCCTCATCGAAATGCATCCGTGGTTGCTCAGGATTGGCTTCGATCCGATCGAGCGGCACCTGGCGGACGCCGAGCGGTCGCTCGGTGCCCTCGGGCGAGATCAGGCTGAGGATGGCGGGTGAAAGGTCGCGCTCCTCAGCCAGCCGACGTGCGGCGGTGCTGCGGAAATCTGGTCTAGCCAAGCTCGATCACCTCCCGCGCCAGCCCGCGATAGGCCCGCGCTGCTTCGGTGTTGCTCGCGTACGACGTCACCGGGCGACCGACCAATGGCGCCTCGCCCAGGCGAACCGTCTGCTTGATCATGTTCTCGAAGATGTGGTGATCGCCCATGTCGCGCAGCTCCTGGAGCATGTCACGGCCAAGAATGGTGCGTCCGTCATAGAACGTCGGCAACAGGCCGAGCACGCGCAGTCGAGGGTTGAGGCCCTTGGTTCGAATCTGGGTGATGACGTTCATCAGAGCGCTGAAGCCCTTGAGCGCGTAGTACTGGGTCTGGACCGGGATGATCACGCCATCAGAGGCGACCAAAGCGTTGAGAGTCAAAAGCCCGAGAGTCGGTGGGCAGTCGATCACGATGTAGTCGTACTGGTCGGCCGCCGATGTCTCGAGCGCTTCGCGCAGCGCCTGCTCGCGCCCGATCGCCGAGAAGAGCACGTTCTCGCTGGCCGACAGATCAATCGTGGCCGGCGCGACGTCGAGGCCCGGAGTCTGGGTGGGGATGATGACCTCTTCGAGCGATACGTCGCTGTCGACGAGCGCGTCGGCCATCGATCGTTCCACGTTCCGCAAGTTGATTCCCAGTCCGACGGTCAGGTTCGCCTGGGGATCCATATCGACGCACAACACGCGATATCCCTGCTCGGCGAGCGAGCCGGCGAGGTTGATCGCGGTGGTCGTCTTGCCGACGCCGCCCTTCTGATTGGCAATCGCGATGATTTTTGCCATGCGTCCAGCCTACCAATGCAGAACGCGAGAGACAGCCGGGTTATCCACAGGATCATGAAGTTGTTCACCGAATCTGTGGACATCCTGCCTTGCTAGGATGCGCCCGTGAGGCGCACAGAAGTGGACCGATTGAAGGATTTGCGAGCGCAATCGCAGCTCGGCGGGGGAGAGGCACGCATCGCCGCGCAACATGAACGCGGCAAGCTGACGGCGCGCGAGCGGCTCGATCTGCTGCTCGATCCGGACTCGTTCGTCGAGTTCGACGCGTTCGTCACGCATCGCGCGAGCGACTTCGGCCTGGATCGCGAGCGCTACCTGGGCGATGGAGTCGTCACTGGTCACGGCACGATCGACGGCCGGCTGGTGTTCGTCTTCAGTCAGGACTTCACCGTTTTCGGCGGCTCACTGTCAGAGGCACACGCCGAGAAGGTCTGCAAGATCATGGATCTCGCGGTCCGGGTCGGAGCTCCGATCATCGGCCTCAACGATTCCGGCGGTGCGCGAATCCAGGAGGGCGTCGTGTCGCTTGGCGGCTATGCCGACATCTTCCTGCGCAACACACTCGCTTCCGGCGTCGTACCGCAGATCTCGCTCATCCTCGGGCCGTGCGCCGGTGGCGCGGTGTACTCGCCGGCAATCACGGACTTCACGATCATGGTCGAGGAGACGAGCTACATGTTCGTCACCGGGCCGGAGGTGGTGCGCACCGTTACCCACGAGGAGGTCGATCGGGAGCACCTGGGTGGCGCGTCGGTCCACACAACGATCAGTGGCGTGGCGCATCTGGCCGCGGCCGACGAGGCAGCAGGCGATGACGCTGTGCCGGCGCGTCCTCGATCAGCTGCCGCAGAACAACATCAGCCGGCCACCGACACGGGAAACCGCTGATCCGCGTGATCGTCGCGACGCCGCGCTCGATGAGATCGTCCCAGACGAGCCGACACAGCCTTACGACATGCACGAAGTAATCAACCGCATCGTCGACGACGAGGAGTTTCTCGAGATCCAGCCGGGCTGGGCTTCCAACATCATCGTCGGCTTCGCTCACATGGGCGGGCGCAGTGTCGGCATCGTGGCGCAGCAGCCGGCGGTGCTGGCCGGCGCGCTGGACATCGACGCGTCCGACAAGGCAGCGCGTTTCGTGCGCACCTGCGACGCATTCAACGTGCCGCTGTTGACCCTCGTTGACGTGCCCGGATTCCTGCCCGGGGTGAACCAGGAGCACGGCGGCATCATTCGCCACGGCGCAAAGCTTCTCTACTCGTACGCCGAGGCGACGGTGCCCAAGATCACCGTCATCACCCGCAAGGCATACGGCGGCGCGTACGACGTCATGAGCAGCAGGCACATTCGTGGCGACGTCAACCTGGCCTGGCCGAGCGCGCGGATCGCGGTAATGGGCGTCGAGGGCGCGGTGAACATCATCTTCCGCGACGAGCTCGCCCAGGCCACTGATGCCGATGCCGAGCGAGTTCGGCTGACGCAGGAGTACGAGGATCGGTTCGCGAACCCGTACATCGCCGCCAGTCGCGGGTACATCGACGACGTGATCATGCCCTCCGACACGCGGCCCCGGGTGATCTCCGCGCTCGACATGCTCGACGGCAAGCGTCAGTCGAACCTGCCGCGCAAACACGGCAACATCCCTCTCTAAGTCACGGTGTCTTTGCGCAAAGACAGTCCGACTGAGCGACCGTTCGACCGCGTCCTGATTGCCAACCGGGGCGAGATTGCCGTCCGCATCATTCGCGCCTGCCGCGACCTCGGGGTCGAGTCGGTTGCCGTCTACAGCGATGCCGACGCGGACGCCCTCCATGTCCGACTTGCCGATTCCGCCGTTCGGATCGGGCCAGCCTCGGCCGCGGAGAGCTATCTGCGGGTCGAGGCGATCGTCGAGGCGGCACGGTCGAGCGGGGCGCAGGCGGTTCACCCGGGATACGGCTTCCTGTCCGAGCAGCCGGCACTGGCCGAGGCTCTGGCCGCGGCTGGCATCGTGTTCGTTGGCCCCGGTCCCGAGACCCTGGCGCAGCTTGGCGACAAGATCGCCGCGCGGTCGCGCGCGTCAGCAGTGGGGGTGCCCGTCGTGCCGGGCACGTTCGAGCCGATCGCCACGGATATTGACGCCGACCGCGCGCGGATCGCTGCCGAGGCCGAGCGAATCGGGTTTCCGATCCTGGTCAAGGCCGCGGCGGGCGGCGGCGGCCGGGGCATGCGCCGGGTGGACGAGCCGGCCGACCTGGAAGAAGCGGTCTCGTCGGCAGCGCGCGAGGCCGCCGCCGCCTTCGGCGACGGATCGGTCTACCTGGAGCGCTACGTCGAGCGGGCGCGCCACGTCGAGGTCCAGCTTCTCGGCGACAGCAGCGGCGAGATCGTCGCGCTCGGGGAACGCGACTGCTCCGTCCAGCGCCGTCACCAGAAGCTCGTCGAGGAGGCGCCGGCGCCCGGCCTGACGACCGAGCAGCGTCGCGCCCTGCATGGGCTGGCGGTCAAAGTGGCTGCCACGGTCGGGTTGCGCAACGCGGCCACGGCGGAGTTCCTGCTCACGCCCGAGGGGGAGTTCTGGTTCCTCGAGGTCAACGCCCGGCTCCAGGTCGAGCACGGCGTTACCGAGCTCGTGGCCGATCTCGACCTCGTCCATGAGCAGCTCTGGCTCGCCGCCGGTCGACCGTTGTCGGAGCGCGTTCGGGCAGCGGCCGTCGGTGCCGCCACTCCGACGCGCCACGCCATTGAAGTCCGCCTCTCGGCCGAGGATCCGGCCCACGACTTCGCTCCGGCGCCCGGCCAGATCAGCCACTGGCGCCCGCCGAGCGGCCCAGGCGTGCGGCTCGACGCCGGAGTGGAGGAGGGGAGCGTCGTCTCGTCGGCGTACGACCCGCTCCTCGCCAAGCTCATGGTCGTGGCCGCCGATCGGCCGTCGGCACTGGCCGGCTTGGCGCGCGCTCTCGACGAGTTCGAGATCGGTGGCGTGCAGACGACCCTGCCGTTCGACCGCTGGCTGCTCGGGCAGCCCGACTTCGCCGAGGCCACTGGGCTGTCAACCGACCTCGTCCAAAGGCTCTGGGTCGCCGGCCGGGGAGGTCTCCACCGCCGCCCTCCGCGCGGCCGAGGTGGCCGCCTTGGCCAGCCTGGCCGACCTGGCCGGCCTGGACAGCCCCCCGGGCGCGTTCCGGCCAGCGGCAACGGGCGAGAACGACGGCAGAATCCCGGCCTGGTGGCGCGCCGGCATAGCCGAAGCGACGGAGAACCAACCGTGACCGGAAGCAGGCTCAGGGTGAGCATCCCGGACGTGCCGCTCGTCATTCAGCCCGAGGCAGACCAGATCATCGCATTCGACCCTCGCCGACGTGGTGAGCTGGTCAAGCCACTACCGGCCACGGCCGACGATCGTGCCGCGGGCCGCCGGCGCTTCGAGGTGGTCGTCGGCGGCTGGCGCTTCGAGGCGATCGTCGAGGACGCGGCACGAGCAGAGCTGCGCGAAAAGGCGGCCAGAGGCTCAACCGATCAGGGCGCGTCGGCGCGCGCGACGCTGAGGGCTCAGATCCCGGGCAGGATCGTTCGCGTTTGGGTCGCGGCCGGGGAGGAGGTAGAGGCCGGCCAGCGCCTCATGGCTATCGAAGCAATGAAGATGGAGAACGAGATCCGCGCGCCGCGCGCCGGCACGGTCGAAAACCTAAGCGTGGAGCTCGGCGGCCTCGTAGAACGCAACGACGAGCTGCTGACAATCGGTTAGGCGTGCTGCCGGTCCATCGTGCTCCGCCACGTAGACTTGCGCGGTGACCGACAAACCGGAGCGAACCTTCCGAACGACGAGCGACATAGCCGTCGAGCCGCTCTACACGGCCGAGGACCTGGACGGCTGGGACCCATCGATCGAGCTCGGTCGGCCCGGCGAGTTTCCCTTCACGCGCGGCGTGCAGGCAAGCATGTATCGCGGCCGGCTGTGGACGATGCGCCAGTACGCGGGCTTCTCCACGGCGAGCGATACCAATCGCCGCTTCAAGTACCTGCTCGAGCAGGGTCAGACCGGTCTATCGGTCGCCTTCGACCTGCCGACCCAGATGGGCTACGACCCCGACGCGACCGGCCGCGGCGGGGGAGGTCGGCAAGGTCGGCGTGCCGATCAGCTCGATCGACGACATGGAGGTCCTGCTCGACGGCCTGCCGCTCGGCGAGATGACGACGTCGATGACGATCAACTCCACGGCCGCGATCCTGCTCGCGTTCTACGTCGCCGTCGCCGACCGACGCGCCATCCCGCGCGACAGGCTCGGCGGCACGCTCCAGAACGACATCCTCAAGGAGTACATCGCGCGCGGCACGTACATCTACCCGACGAGCGCGTCGATGCGCCTGGTCACCGACGTATTCGAGTTCTGCGCCAAGGAGCTGCCGCGCTGGAACACCATCTCGATCAGCGGCTACCACATGCGCGAGGCCGGGGCGACTGCCGCCCAGGAGCTCGCATTCACGCTCGCGGACGGCATCGCCTACGTGGACGCGGCCAGGGCGCGCGGCCTCGACATCGACGCGTTCGCCGGCCGCCTGTCCTTCTTCTTCGCGGCGTGGAGCGACCTGTTCGAGGAGGTGGCCAAGTTCCGCGCCGCGCGCCGAATGTGGGCGCGCATCATGCGTGACCGCTTCGGCGCGCAGGAGGCACGCTCGATGATGTGCCGCTTCCACGTCCAGACGGCCGGCTCGAGCCTGACCGCCCAGTCGGTCGACAACAACGTCGTGCGGACCACGCTCGAGGCACTCGCCGCCGTGCTCGGCGGTGCCCAGAGCCTGCACACCAATGCCCGTGACGAGGCGCTCGCCCTGCCGACCGAAGCAGCTGCCCGCCTTGCCCTGCGAACGCAGCAGATCATCGCCCACGAATCGGGCGTCACCGCCACGCCGGATCCGCTCGCCGGCTCGTACTACGTCGAGCGCCTGACCGACCAGCTCGAGGAAGCGGCCAACGAGTACCTCATCCAGATCGACGCGATGGGCGGCGCTCCGTCGGCGATCGAGGCCGGCTTCCAGCAGCGCGAGATCCAGGAGGCGGCGTACCGCGTCCAGCGCGAGATCGAGGCGGGTGAGCAGATCGTTGTCGGCGTCAATCGCTTCCGCGACGACGAGGTTCACACGCCCGAGCTACAGCGCATCGACCCGGCCGGCGAGCGTAACCAGATCGACCGTGTTCGACGCCTTCGCGCCGAACGCGATCAGGCAGCCTGGCAAACTGCGATGGACCGCCTCGGCGTCGCCGCCGCGTCAACCGACAACCTGGTTCCACTGATCATCGACGCAGTCAAGGCAAACGCCACGCTGGGCGAGATCAGCGATCGGCTACGCGTCGCATTCGGCGAGCACCGCGAGCTGATTACGGTCTAGCCGCCCTCGCTGGTGTCGCTGCCGGTCACGTTGTCCCGACCGAAATCGTGATCAGGAAGCCTGCGTCGCCACCCGGCGTGACGACAATTCCACCATCCGGGTTGGTGAGCGCGTACGTCAAGGTGCCACCAACCTCCAACGGACCGGTGACAGTCACGCCGCTGGCCGGGATTGCCTGCGCATAGAAGGCCTTCAATTGGTCGAGCGACATCGGGGTGGAGGCAATCACGGTGTACGAGCCACCTGCCGGAGTTGCGCTGATCTCAGTCGAGCCTTGCGGGACGAAAGATCGCGCGAGCGATTCCAGATTGCCACCTGCCGGCACCGTCGTCGGACCGCCCGGAGCCGCGGTTGGCCCGCCAGGGGCCGCAGTCGGGACGCCGACGGTCGGTGCAGCCCCGCTCGGCGAGCAGGCAACGATCACGAGAGCGAGCACCAAGAGACTGAGTAGTCGAATGGACACAGCTTCCTCCTTCACGACCTCGCGCCGCCTCGGTGCGGCCACCCCGATCTGATGCTGCGAAACTTTCCGGGCATCCTACACATAACGCGGAGCTGGAGGAAGAAATAGAACCGACGTTCTCATTGCAAGGTGTGCCGCCCGGGCGCGTGCATCACGTCGCTGTCGTTGTGCGCGATCTCGACCTGGCTCTCGGTTTTTATCGCGACCGACTGGGCTTGCCGCTCGAGCTCGTGCTGCCGATACCAGGTGACGGGGTGCGAATCGCATTCCTGACCGTTGGTGAGTCGAAGATCGAGCTGGTCGAGCCGACCGACACGTCAACCGGTGTGGCGCGCTTCCTCGAGAGTCGCGGCGAAGGCTTCCATCACGTGTGCCTCGAGGTTGCCGACATCGGCGCCGAGCTGGCGCGACTGGCAGAGCAGGGGATCGAGCTGATCGACAAGGCGCCGCGTCCCGGCGCCGAAGGACCCGTCGCGTTCATTCACCCGCGGTCGTGCCACGGTGTGCTGGTAGAGCTGATCGAGGTTGAGGGCGGGCCGGCGTGGACCGAGCTCGGGATCAGGCCCCTATCCGAACAGGCGGGTCAGGTTTAGGCGTCAGATCTTGTCCCACTCGACCATGAGCAGATTCGGGTTGGTCGCCTCGTAGCGGACCGGCACGCTCATGCCCTGGAAGAGCTTGTGCGACGAGCTGATCGGCACCATGGCCGCTGACGCGGGCAGCTTCTGGGGCGCCTGGCCGGGGATGTTGAGCGTCATTTCCATCGTGTACAGGCGCTCGTCGCCGACGATCTTGCCCATGTCCTCCAGCCGGTCGACTCTGGCACTTGCCTGCAGCCCGCTCTGGCGCAGGTAGGCGCGCAGCTGCTCGACCGTGTAGTTGCCCTGGTCGGCGGTCGCAAAGGGCGCTGCGGCGGCAGTGCCGCTGCCGGCCATCGCGGCCTGAACCTGGCTGAGGCTCTCGTCCATGCCTGAGGCGGGCACCGTTCCCGGCGCAGCCAGTCGGCTGAGCGGCGGCCATCGGCTGCCCGGCCATCGGCTGCCCGTACATCGGCTGCGCCTGGGCCATCGGGCTGCGCCTGGGCCATCGGCTGTCCGGCCATCGGGGCCGCCGGCGCGAAGCCGGTTGAGCTCCAGTCGACCGCGATCCTGTTGAAATCGCTCGGGTCAACGCGCACCGCGAGCGGGGCACCCGAGCTGAGCCGCCCGAGCAGGATGAGCGGCACGACCTCGGTGTGCTGCGCCGCGTACGGCGGCTGCCCGGGCAGGCTGACGATCAGCTGCATCCGTACCTGCGGGTTCTCATTGAGGGTCATGCCCGTCTGGGTAAGGCCGGTGATGCTCGCCTGACCGGCGATGCCTGAGGTCAGCAGCTGGTCGGTCGCGGCGGCTCGGCGGCCGACAATCAGCCCGGCGACAATCAGCCCGATTCCGACGATGGCGAGGATGCCGCCGGTTCCAAACCCGATCCCGCCCGCGAACGGGATGTTGCCCACCATGATCGCCAATCCGCCGCCAACGG
This sequence comes from uncultured Chloroflexia bacterium, assembly GCA_963776865.1. GTDB lineage: Bacteria > Chloroflexota > Limnocylindria > Limnocylindrales > CSP1-4 > JALYGJ01. Next base: position 39,923 of record CAVZOG010000003.1, read on the forward strand.
CGAGCAGGATGACGCCGGTGATGATCAGCCATGTTCGGCTATATCGGCCGTAGCTCGACCCGCTGAATTGCGACACCTGACCCTCCTGTTGGCTCAGGAAGGCCTAACGCCGGCCTCCACGAGCAATTGCGGGATCTGGCTGGGCGTCTGCGCGACGCGGACGCCTGCCGCCTCCAGTGCTTCCACCTTGCTCTCGGCAGTTCCCCGCCCACCGCTGATTATGGCGCCGGCGTGGCCCATTCGACGGCCCGGTGGCGCCGTCCGGCCGGCGATGAACGACGCGACAGGAACGCCGGCCATGTTGCGCGCGATCCAGTCCGCGGCGCGCTCCTCGGCATCGCCGCCGATCTCGCCGATGAGCACGACGGCCTCGGTTTCCGGGTCGTCGCGGAACATCGTCAGGACATCGATGAAGTTGGTGCCATTGATCGGGTCGCCGCCGATGCCGACGCACGTTGACTGGCCGATCGACGCCTCGGTCAGCGCCTCGACCACCTCGTAGGTGAGCGTGCCCGAACGGCTGACCACGCCGACCGTGCCGGGTCGGTGGATCGAACCGGGAATGATGCCGACCTTGGCCCGCCCGACCGACGTGGCGCCGGGGCAGTTGGGCCCGACCAGCCGCGCGCCGGCCTGGTCGACGACGTGGACGACGCGGAGCATGTCGAGCGCCGGAATGTGCTCGGTGATGCAGAAGATCGTCTTGATGCCGGCGCCAACGGCCTCGAGCACCGCGTCGGGGGCGCCGGCCGCGGGAACGTAGATGACGCTCGTGTTCGCGCCGGCCTTCTCGACCGCCTCGCGGACGGTGTCGAACACCGGCACCGGCCGCTCGAGCGCGTACTGGCCGCCCTTGCCCGGCGTCACCCCGGCAACGATGTCGGTGCCGTAGTCCTGCATCTGCTGGGCGTGGAACGCGCCCTCGCGGCCGGTGATGCCCTGCACGACGAGGCGCGTGTCGGAGCCGACCAGGATGCTCATGCGGGCACGCCCGCTGCCGCCGCGACGACCTTCTCGACAGCGTCATCGAGGGTCGTCGCAGCCTGAATGTCCGGATCGCCCGACTCGGCCAGGATCTGCGCCGCCTGCTCCCAGTTGGTGCCGACGATGCGGACCACCATCGGCACGTGGCGCTCCTGCTGGCGGCGCGCCTCGACCAGGCCGTGGGCGACCTCGTCGCCGCGCGCGATGCCGCCGAAGATGTTGACCAGGATCGCCTGGACGTTCTGCTCGGACAGGATCAGGCTCATCGCCGCGGCAACCTTGTCGTGCTTGGCGCCGCCGCCGATGTCGAGGAAGTTGGCCGGCTTGCCGCCGGCGCGGTTGATGAGATCCATCGTCGTCATCGCCAGACCGGCGCCGTTGACCATGCAGCCGATCGTGCCGCCGAGTCGGATGAATGAAAGGCCCTGCTCGCGCGCGACGATGTCGACCGGGTCCTCCTCGTCGAGATCGCGCATCTGCTCCAGCGCCGGGTGGCGCGAGAGTGCCGAGTCGTCGATCGTGATCTTGGCGTCGAGGCACTGCAGGCTCTCGGAGGTCGTGCCGTCGTCGGCCGTGCTGCGCACGATGGCCAGCGGATTGATCTCGACCAGGTCGGCGTCGTTGGCGATCATCGTCCGGAAGATGCCCGTCGCGATTGCCACGAAGTCACGCAGATGCTTGCCGCCGAGTCCGAGCTCGAAGCGCAAGCTCGCGTGCCTGGTAGTCGAGCAGGCCGAGATGCGGGTGGGCGTGGACCTGCTTGATCGCGTCGGGCCGGACGGCGGCCACTTCCTCGATCTCGATGCCACCCTCGGCCGAGCCCATGACCAGCACTCGCCGAGCGGTGCGGTCGAGGACGCAGGCGAGGTAGTACTCGGCGACGATCTCGGCCGCCGGCGCGACGAGCACGCGGCGCACGGTCGTGCCCTTGATGTCCATGCCCAGGATCTGCGTCGCGACCGATTCCGCCTCTTCCGCCGAAGCGGCAAGCTTCACGCCGCCGGCCTTGCCGCGTCCGCCGACGAGCACCTGCGCCTTGATCACGACCTTGCCCGATCCGGCGGCGAGGTAGCCGTCAGCCGCGGCTCGCGCCTCGGCCGAAGTCTGGGCTACGGAATACTCGGGAACGGGCAGGCCCTGGGCGCGCAGGAGCGTCTTGGCGTGGTACTCCTGCAGCTTCATCCGGGCAGATGCCTCCTCGGTCGGTGATCGCGGCTCGTGATCGCGGCTTGGGATTCGCGGGGGAAGCGGATTGTATCCATAGCGCCCGGCGCGCTCGGCACTCCGCCCGAGTCCCCACAGTTGCGCTGACTCCCGCTACGCTTGCGGCAACGCAGACGCTGTGATCTGCGCGACGAGGTTTGTGCCCGCGTGACCTACACCGTCACCCTGATCCCCGGCGATGGCATCGGCCCCGAGTTGGCCGACGCCACGGTCACCGTTCTCGAGGCAACCGGATTGCCCTTCGAATGGGTCCGTGTCGACGCCGGCGAGTCGCAGATCGCGGAATACGGCACGCCGCTGCCCGAGCACGTGCTCGAATCGATCCGAACCACGAAGGTCGCCCTCAAGGGGCCGATCACGACTCCCGTCGGCGAGGGCTTTCGCTCGGTCAACGTGACCCTCCGCCAGGCGCTCGACCTGTACGCCAATCTGCGCCCCGCGCGGTCGATGAAGGGCGTCGAGACGCGCTACGAGAACGTCGACCTGATCATCGTCCGCGAGAACACCGAGGACCTGTACGCGGGCATCGAGCATCGCGTCGGCGCCGGACGCGGCCGAGAGCATCAAGATCATCACCCGCGCCGCGTCCGAGCGGATCGCGCGCTACGCCTTCGACTACGCCGTCGCCAACAACCGGCGCAAGGTGACCGCCGTGCACAAGGCGAACATCATGAAGCTGTCCGACGGCCTGTTCCTCGAGTCGTGCCGGACCGTCGCGGCCGAGTACGACGGCCGCGTCGAGTTCGAGGACCGCATCGTCGACAACATGTGCATGCAGCTCGTCCAGAAGCCCGAGCTGTACGACGTGCTCGTGCTGCCCAACCTGTACGGCGACATCGTCAGCGACCTCGCCGCGGGGCTGGTCGGCGGCCTCGGCGTCGCGCCCGGCGCCAACATCGGCATCAAGGCCGCCGTGTTCGAGCCGGTCCACGGCTCGGCGCCCAAGTACGCCGGCCAGGACGTGGCCAATCCGACCGCGCTGATCCTGTCCGGCGCGCTGATGCTGCGCCACCTGGGCGAGGTCGCGGCCGCCGAGCGCGTCGAGACCTCCGTCCGCGACGTCATCGCCGAGGGCCAGACGGTTCCGCGCGATCTGGGTGGGAGTGCCGGCACGCGCGCCTTCGCCGCCGCTGTGGCCGACCGCGTCGCGTCCGCCTGACCGTGCCCAACCGGTGAGCCGCGTCCCAACCATCCTCCGCTACCGCGGCAGCGAGGGGATGATCGCCTGGGCGTTCCATCGGATCAGCGGCATCGGCATCTTCGCCTTCGTCGTGCTCCACGTCGTCGACATCTACCTCGTCGGCGGCAATCCCGAGCTGTACGACGAGGTGCTGGGGTTCTACGCGAGCCTGCCCGGGCGGCTGCTCGAGGTGGTCCTCGGCGCGGCGCTGCTGTACCACGCACTGAACGGGCTGCGCATCATCATCATCGACCTCTGGCCGGCGATGACCGTCTACCACCGCCAGCTGTGGTGGGCGAGCTGGATCATCTTCATCGGCGTTGGCGTGCCCGGCGCGCTGATCATCATGCGCCCGGTGTGGCTGCCGTTCCTGCAGCAGCTCGGCCTCGCATGACGTCCGATCCGACCGAGACGGTCGAGATGTCCGAACCCCTCGAGACGGCCGAGCCGCCGACGACCGAGGCGAAGGGCGTCCAGGTTTCGCCGATCAGCAAGGCCCGGCGCCGGCCGCGCGGGATCGCGCCGCGAGCTGTACATCTGGTACACGATGCGCTTCACCGGCGTGATGCTGTTCGTGCTCGCACTGGCCCACTTCAGCATCCTGCACTTCATCTGGGACCCGGCCGAGCAGACCGCCGACTTCATCACCCAGGAGCGCTGGAACCAGATCTTCTGGCGCGGCTTCGACTGGCTGCTGCTGATGACCGTGCTCTTCCACGGCTTCCTCGGCGTGCGCACGGTGGTGCTCGACTACGTCCATCGGCCGGCGCTGCGGACGTTCACGCTGATCCTGCTCTACACGACCGGCGTGATCCTGTTCATCATCGGCACGCAGGTCATCCTGACCCTGCCAATGGGCGGCTCCGAGACCGCCAGCGTTCGGTGAGCCCGCCCGTCCACGACTACCAGGCCGTCATCGTCGGAGCCGGCGGCGCCGGCCTGTGGGCCGCGCTCGAGCTGGCCCGCTCGAACGTCAAGACGGCGGTGCTGACCAAGCTCTATCCGACTCGATCGCACACCGGCGCCGCCCAGGGCGGCATCTGCGCCGCGCTCGGCAACATCGAGGAAGACCACCCCGAGTGGCACATGTACGACACGGTCAAGGGCGGCGACTACCTGGTCGACCAGGACGCGGCCGAGATCCTGACCCGCGAGGCGGTCGAGACGGTCATCGAGCTCGAGCACATGGGCCTGCCGTTCAATCGGACGGCCGAGGGCAAGATCGACCAGCGCCGCTTCGGCGGCCACACGCGCAACTTCGGCGAGGCGCCGGTGCGCCGAGCGTGCTTCGCGGCCGACCGAACCGGGCACATGATCCTGCAGACGCTCTACCAGCAGTGCATCAAGCACGGCGTCGAGTTCTTCGACGAGTACCACGTCGTCGACCTGCTGGTCGACGGCGGCGAGACGCGCGGCGTCGTCGCCTACCGCATCGCCGACGGCGAGCTGCACGTGTTCCGCGCCGGCGCGGTGATGTTCGCCACCGGCGGCTTCGGGCGCATGTTCAAGATCACCTCGAACGCCTTCGCGCTGACCGGCGACGGCGTCGCTCTGAGCTACCGCCGCGGCATGCCCGCTGGAGGACATGGAGTTCTTCCAGTTCCACCCGACGGGCATCGTCGGCATCGGCATCCTGCTGTCCGAGGCGGCGCGCGGCGAGGGCGGCTACCTGCGCAACGACGCCGGCGACCGCTTCATGGAGCGCTACGCGCCGACGCTGATGGAGCTCGCGCCGCGCGACATGGTCAGCCGCGCGATCTACATGGAGATCCGCGAGGGCCGCGGCATCGGCGGCAAGGACTACGTCCACCTCGACCTGACCCACCTGGGCAAGGAGGTGATCGACGCCAAGCTGCCCGACATCACCGAGTTCGCCCGGGTCTACCAGGGCGTCGAGCCGATCACCCAGCCGGTGCCGATCCACGCCCACCGCCCACTACGCCATGGGCGGCATCCCGACCGACACCAACGCGCGCGTGGTCATCGACGAGAAGAACACCGTCGCTGCCCGGGCTGTATGCGGCAGGGGAGTGCGCCTGCGTGTCGGTCCACGGCGCGAATCGGCTGGGCACCAACTCGCTCATCGACATCCTCGTCTTCGGCCGTCGCGCCGGGCTGTCGATGGCCGAGGACGTGCGTGCCTCGAACGCCGAGCTGCCCGACGCTGCCGGCCGACGCGCACGTGCCGGTCGAGACCGAGATCGAGCTGCATGCGCACGCGGCCACGCGGCGAGAACGCGCAGCACATCAGGGTCGAGCTGGCGCAGGCGATGATGGATCGCTGCGGCGTGTTCCGGACGCGCGAGGGGCTCGAGCAGCTGACGCTCGAGCTGCGCGACCTCAAGACGCGCTACTGCCAGGTCGCCGTGCGCGACCGCGGCAAGGTCTTCAACACCGACCTGCTCGAGGCGCGCGAGGTGGGCTACCTGCTCGACTGCGCCGAGGCGACCGTCGCCGGGGCGCTGGCGCGCGAGGAGTCGCGCGGCGCCCACTTCCGCGAGGACTTCCCCGAGCGCAACGACACCGACTGGCTCAAGCACACGCTCGCTATCGCGCGCGGAGGGCGGGCCCGACCTGCGCTACAAGCCGGTCACGATCACCAAGTTCGAGCCAAAGCCGCGAACATACTGACGAGAGTGCAAGTAGACCCTGAGCATCCTGCGCTTCGACCCCGAGCAGCGACGAGAAGCCGCACTGGGAGCGCTACACCGTCGAGTCGGAGCCGATGGACCGCGTGCTCGACCTGCTCCACAAGGTCAAGTGGGAGCACGACGGCCCGCTGACGTTCCGCCGCTCGTGCGCGCACGGCGTGTGCGGCTCGGACGCGATGATGATCAACGGCCGCAACCGGCTGGCGTGCAAGATCCGCGTCGACCAGCTGGGCAGCAAGATCTCGGTCGCGCCGCTGCCGGGCATGCCGGTCATCAAGGACCTCGTCGTCGACATGGACGACTTCTTCGCCAAGTACCGCTCGGTCATGCCGTACCTGGTCAACGACGACGCCGATGTCGGCGGACAGCGAGCGGCTCCAGTCACCCGAGGACCGCGAGCGCTACGACGACACGACCAAGTGCATCCTGTGCGCCGCGTGCACCACCGCGTGCCCGTCCTTCTGGGCGCAGGAGTCGTACGTCGGCCCGGCCGCGATCGTCAACGCCCACCGCTTCATCTTCGACTCGCGCGATCACGCCGAGCACGAGCGGCTCGAGATCCTGGCCGACGAGGATGGCGTGTGGCGCTGCCGGACGATCTTCAACTGCACCGACGCCTGCCCGCGCGGCATCAACATCACCCGCGCGATCCTCGAGGTGTCGCAGGCGATCGTGGAGCCGCCGCGCTGACTCAGCCTTGGAACGCGTCGTGATTCGCGCCGATGGCGCGGCGCGCGGCAACCCCGGTCCGGCGTCGGCCGGCGCGGTGATCATCGACGCTTCTCGTCCAGATGCGAAGCATCCCGACGCGCCGCCGGTTGCCGTCATCGCCCGCCCGCTGGGCATTCAGACCAACAACTACGCCGAGTACACGGGCGTGATCCTGGCGCTCGAGAAGGCGCTCGACCTTGGCGCGCGCGAGGCGGAGCTGGTGCTCGACTCGAAGCTGATCGTCGAGCAGCTTTCAGGCCGCTGGAAGGTCAAGCACCCGGGCATCAAGCCGCTCGTCATCCGATCCCACGAGCTGCTGCGCCGGCTCGACCGATGGTCGATCCGCCACGAGCCGCGCGAGAACAACCGTGCCGCCGACGCGATGGCCAATCTGGCCCTCGACGATCCCGCCGCGGCCCGTGCAGCCGAGGCCGCGAGGCTCTAGCGCCGGGCGCGATCGCCCTAGCGACCGATCGCGCGGGCGGTCGCCTCGACTGCGTCGACCTCCAGCTCATGGATCCCGGCGAGCTGGTCGCCGAGACTGCGCAGGATCTCGTCGATCCTCTCCGTGGGCAGCGGGAACGACTCGGCGTAGCGGGCACGGATTCCCCACGTCACCTCGGCCGCAGCCCGAACCCGCGCTCGCCCGGCTTCGCCGTCGTTCACCGCGCTGCGAACCATCTCGGCGCCCTCGACCGCGTCGTCGGCGCCATCGAGATCCGACGGGACTGCCGAATTCGGCGAGCTCGTCCCACGCGTCGGCGGCCGCTCGCCAAGCCCGGGCCGCATCGGCGAGGGCGGGTCGGTCGAGCGCGACGGCCGTCTCGTCGAGCGAGGTCGCGTACAGATCGCGCAGATGGCCGCCCCACGGGCTCGCGCCGGCATCTACGGATTCGACGATCGCGATCAACGCCCCGAACAGGCCGTGACCGTCGGCGAACACGCGCGGCCATGCCTTGGCATTGCGCTGATCTGTCATCAGCCGCGCCCATTTGCGCCAGGCGGGAAGCGAGAACGAATCGGAGGTCGAGCGCAGGTGGTCGACCTGGTCCTCGAGGCCGGCCTGTAGCGCCGTGCGAAGCCGGTCAGCGGGGATCGGGCCTTCGGTCGTCTCGAGCCGAGCGATCCGATTCTTGAACGACCCGATCCGGCCACGCGCCGCGGCCATGACGTCCGGCGCGATCCGGAACGGCTCGCGGCCGCGATCGTCGACGAGGTACGTTCCGTCGGCCTCGCGGCCGGCGATCACGAAGGTGTGACCGAGATGGCCCGAAAGCGCATCGGGCAGTCCCCACGTCCCGATCAGCCCGAGGTCGACCCACGCGATCACCGGTGACCCGGCATCGAGCCGGGCATCGAGTGCCTCGCGTGCGCTCTTCGCACCGCCGGTCTCGTGGACGTCGGCAGCTATGCCCAGCCGCTCGAGGGACTTGCCCGTCCAGCCCGGGATCCACGGGTACTGCCACTGGTTGCTGAAGCCGAGGGTCAGGATGGGCGCGCCGTAGCTCTTGAACTCCCACAGGATGTACCCGGCGCCGAGGCCGCCGCCGATGCCGAAGATCGTGGCCTCGGTCAATGGCTCGCCGGTCAGACCCGAGACGACGCCCTGGTTGGCGAGGATGTTGGCCAGCGTCGCGGTCTGGGGATGGAGGCCGCCGCGCAGCTGGTAGGTCCTCCCGGCCGAGCCCGTCTCGATTGTGGAGGCGGGCGGCGGGCCATCTGTGTCGGAGTCAATCAGGGATCGGCGGGCGGCGGCGTATCGCTCACCGGTCTTCGCCATGCGGGCGCGCACGATCCGCTTGAAAGCCTTGTCGGTGGTCATCGGTCTGTCTCCGTGACGGCCGTCGACGTCCGCACCCACGCCGCACGTCGCCGGCCGGTCGGATGGTCGACCGGTTCGTCCCGAGGATCTGTTCCCCTTTACCGCCGCATCGCCGCGCCGCGTGGGGGCTCGGTCTGGCAGTCGGGCGCGGGAGGCGCCGAGGCTCAGTGTACGACGCCGAAAAAGCGGTCCGCCAGTCGTGGAAGCGTAGAATTGAAGTGCCAGCGAGATGGTCGGACGGTCGCGTGTCCCATCGGGGAAACCCGTGAATTGATACGAGGAAAGTCCGAGCTCCCCGACGCAGGGTAGCGGGTAACACCCGTCCGCCGAGAGGCGAGGACCAGTGCCACAGAGACGAGCGGGCAGGCCGGCAACGGCCGGGCCCGAGTGAAACGGGCAAACTCTACCCGGAGCAAGGCCAAATAGGAGAGCAGTCGGGCGTAAGTCCGGCGGGAGTGCGTCGCTTCGCTCTCGGGTCGGCCGCTAAAGATGGTGGGTAACCACCGTCGTAGATGGATGACCGTCCCCGATCGCAAGATCGGGACAGAACTCGGCTTACAGACCGTCTCGCTGGCAAGCCGGAGGCCAGCAACCGCGGAAACGCGGGGGCTGGCCGAAGGCGCGCAGCAGCGGCCGCGAGGCCGCCTGCGGAGGTAGACCTATTTGCTCTGCCCGAGGAGCGACTAGTCGGCGTCGGCGCGGAAGATGCCGCTGTACGTGCACGACGCGCAGATCGGACGCGAGTCCTCGATATTGCCGAGCGGCACCGGAGTGCGCCGGTCGGGGAACATGCACGCGACGTCATACGCCTGCGGCTCGCGTGGAGCGCTGACGAGCGTCATTCGGCGAAAGGTGCAGCGGCGCAGCGGGGCAATACCGTCAGTCGAGAGCTGGACGGTGGGCGACGCGAAAGGACGTGGCATGACGGCCATGGCGGCGACCGTATTGTGCGCCGTGTGTTGACGGAAGGAAACGGCAGTACTACCCCACTTGACCTGTGGTTACCAACGGGCCGCCGGCGCTGGTGGCGACCTCCACGCTGGCTGGCAGTCGTCGTCATCGCCGCCGTGGTCGCGGGCCGCTGGCTCGGCGTGTTGCTGTTCGGGGCCATCACCTGATCGATTAGGGCGCGCGGTCCAGGCGCGGGCCAAGGCAAAACCTCGCTTCCGAGCGTTGCTTTTGCGTCAGGCGCATGAAGATTTGCGCTTCGGCTCGCGATCGACCTGATTCGGCGTCGTTTCGGTTGCTTTGTTCTTCCGGTGCAAAAGAAATGGCCAATTTCGGGGCCATGGCGGGCGGCAAGCGTCGAAATCGGCCGACTTCATGCGCCGGGCGCAAGTTTGCACGGCAAAAGATGCCAACCGGCCGGCTCACCCACACGCGAAGTGGCGGCAGATATGCGAAATGGGGCTTGACGTGGCGGCTCGGCCCTCTATGATGCGGCGAAGTGGTCCAAAGTGGCCCAAAGTGGGGAAATCGAGTGGAGCGAGTCACCTCCGGGGAAGCACTGGCACTCCCGAGTGGTGAACGAGTCACTCAACGCCCACGCAGACCAGGGGTGCGGCCGTGTTCACCGGCGAGTTCAGGCACGCGATCGATGGCAAGGGGCGGGTCGCCGTCCCTGCGCGCTTTCGCCCAGACCTGGCTCCCGGCGCCCACGTCACTCGCTGGATCGAGAACTGCGTGGCGATCTTCCCCAACCAGGCTTGGCAGCAGCTCGCCGAAAGAGTCAGCGACCTGCGCTTTGCCGACGCTGGAGCCCGAGCCTTCTCGCGCTTCCTTTTCTCCGGCGCGTTCGCAGTCGAGCTGGACGGCCAGGGCCGCGTGGTCCTGCCCGCCAGCCTGCGTCAGCACGCCGGTCTGAAATCGGAGGCCGTGGTGATTGGAGCGGCAGATCACATCGAGCTCTGGGAACCGAGCCGATGGGACGCCATCAGCGCCGAGATGAGCTCTGACGAGTTCGCCGAGCGCATCTCCAATCTCGGGATCTAGCGAACCAAATGAGCCACCAGGGTCCGTCGGGACCGCAGCCAACGGCAGTTGACACGGAGGAAGGGCACCTGCCTGTGATGGTGGAAGAGGTTTTGGAGTCTCTTTCACCCGCTCCGGGCAGCTTCCAAATAGATGCAACCGTTGGCGGCGGAGGGCACTCCCGGCGGATCCTGGAGGCCGCTTCTCCTGATGGCCGCCTCCTCGGCCTTGATGCCGATGGGGCGGCCATCGCCAGAACGTCGCAGCGACTGGCCGAGTTCGGCGATCGCGTGACGTTGCGCCAGGCGAACTTCGAAGAGCTCGGCGCAGTGGCTTCCGACGCGGGCTTCGTGCCCGCCGATGGCATCCTGTTCGACCTCGGCCTGAGCTCGTACCAGCTGGCCGACACCGAGCGCGCCTTCAGCTTCCGCGCCGAGGGCCCGCTGGACATGCGTTTCGACACCTCGCGCGGCGTGCCGGCAAGCACGCTCATCGCCGAGCTCGACGAACGACAGCTGACCGACCTGTTCCGCCGGCTGGGCGAAGAGCCTCACGCGCGGCGGATCGCGCGCGCCATCGTCCATCGACGGGACGACGAGCCGATCACGACCGGCGCCCAATTAGCAGCAGTGGTGGCCGCCGCCGCGCCCGTACCTCCTCGCGGCCGGCGGCGTGTCCACCCAGCCACGCGCGTCTTCCAGGCACTCCGGATCGCGGTCAACCGTGAGCTGGAGACACTCCCCGTCGCCCTGGCAGCGGCGGTCGAGGCGCTCGGCGAGGGCGGCCGACTGACGGTCATCAGCTACCACTCACTCGAGGACCGCATCGTCAAGCGATTCATCGCCGCCGAGCGGCGCGGCTGCGTGTGTCCACCTGAACTGCCGGTCTGCGTTTGCGGCCGCCAGCCACGGTTGGCACCGCTGGGAGCGCAGCCGCGCCGTCCGAGCGCAGACGAGGTGGCCAATAACCCGCGCTCGCGCAGTGCCTTGCTGCGCGCCGCGCGTCGGTTGGCAGCGTGACAGGGGAGGGATCGCAATGAGCAGACGGAACCAGGCACGGCGGCGGCGGACCTACGGGCGTCGGCAGCACGAGGTGCGTGAGCGACGGCCCGAGATGACCTCGTCCGACGAGTGGTCGCTGCCCACGCTGCTCGATGGCGACTGGGACGTGGCCGAAGGCATCGACCAGCAGGGCCGCAGCGGCGGCGAAGCCTTCGGGGGCTACGAGAGATGACCGTCCTCGGCGGCGCACGGCCGCTGCCCGGTGCCGTCCGTGTTCGAACTAGACCCGCGGCTCGGCCGGTGCGCGGCGCGCGGCCGGTCGCCGGAACGGACCGCCGCCGTGTCGCGCGACGCGATCGCGCGAACCGCCGTGCCCATCCGGTGGGCATGCTGCTGGCGATCGTGCTGGTCACGTTTCTGCTCGGCCTGATCTACCTCGCGCAGAACATCCGCATCGCGGCTGTCAACTACGAGATCAACCAGTCTCTGTCCCAACGCGACGACATTCATCGGCAGGTCCAGACGATCGAGACGAGCGTGCTGCGCTTCGGCACCGAGCAGACCGTTATCGAGAATGCTCAGCGCCTAGGCCTCGATCAGCTGCCGAACAGGGTCCGGCTAGTCGCGCGCTGACCGATGCTCGGTCGGACGGACAGCCGCCTGCGGCTTGTCCTGCTTCTGCTCGTGATGGCCGTCGGCGCCGGTGCGCTCGGCCTTCGGCTTGCCTATTGGCAGATCGGCGTCGCGCCCGAGCTGTAAGCGCCTGGCCGACAACCAGATGGCGCGGCCGGTGGTGGCAGACATCGAGCGCGGCGACATCGTCGACCGGCGCGGCACCGTGCTGGCCACGACCGGCTATCGCGATCTCCTGGCTGCCCACCCGGACGTCATGAAGCGTGCCGGAAAAGTCGAGCAGACCGTGGCCGGATTGGCTTCGATCCTGGGCTACGACGCCGCGCGCCGCCAGGCGCTGCTGACGACCCTGATGGAAACGGACGGCCGCTACGTGACCATCGAGCGCCGATTGACTCCGCAGCAGAGTGACCTCATCCGCGCCGGCCTCGAGTCCGGGAGACTCGTCGCGCTGGGGCTCGAGGCACATCCGGTGCGCTTCTATCCGAGCGCTGGCGGCGCGCCGGGAACGACGCTCGCCAGCCAATTGCTCGGCTTCGTCACCGACGACGGCCAGGGCCGTTACGGCATCGAGCAAGCGAGCGACGAGCTGCTCGCCGGCTCCGGTGGTCCGACGGCAAACGCTGCCGGCCAGGAAGACGTGCCAACCACCGGCGGCTCGGTCCAGCTGACCATCGATGCCAGCCTGCAACTCGCGCTCGAGAACGAGCTCCAGGCGGCCTACGTCGCCGACAAGGCACACCGCGTTTCTGGCGTGATCATGGATCCGGATACGGGTGCCATCCTGGCCTGGGCGTCGGTTCCCGGCTACGACGGGAACGACTATGGGACGACCGCGGATCGGGCGCCGCAGTTGTTCACCGATCCGATCGCGAGCGAGATCTACGAGCCGGGTTCGGTGATGAAGATGCTCACCGCCGCGGCCGCGATCGAGAAGGGCGTGGTCGGTCCGCTGACGCTCGTTGAGGACTCGAGAGTGCTATCGCTCGGCGACATCGTCGGTCCGCAACTTCGATCGACGGAGCATGGGTGTCGTGCCGTTCGAGGACGCCATCGCCCACTCACGCAACGTCGCAACAGGACGTGTCGCACTCATGCTCGGGCAGACCACCGAGGAGGCGTCCAGCGTCCTATATGACATGTGGCATCGACTGGGCATCGGAAGTCCGACGGGTATCGAGCTGGGCAACGAGGCAGACGGCATCGACCATCCGCCGGCCGAAGGGGAGTGGCTTCGCATCGACCTCGTCAACCGTGCCTTCGGACAGTCCGTCGCGGTGACCCAGCTTCAGCTGGCGAGATCCTTCGCGGCGATGATCAACGGCGGCCTGCTGCCCACGCCGCACGTGTACGCGGCCCTCGACGGCGAGCTGCAGGCGGCTCCGCCGGCGACTCGGGTGATCTCGCCCGAGCTGTCCGACACCCTGCGCGACATGATGGTCCACGTCGCGGAGACCGGGCCGCGCTACGCCGAGGAGACGCTGATTCCGGGCTACACCGTCGGCGGCAAGACGGGCACCGCCCAGATCTGGGATCCCGAGTCGCACTCCTGGCTGGAGAACACCTACAACCACACCTTCGTCGGATTCGTCGGCGCCCAGCGGCCGGAGGCGGTCATCCTGGTGCGCATCCACGACACCCAGCCAGACGTCCAGCATCGCTGGGGTTTCGGGCTGCAGATGACTACCAATCAGCTTTTCAAGCGGGTTGCCCAGTCGGCGATCGCGTCGCTCGACATCGAGCCGTTGCCGGGCACCGTTCCGGCACAGCCCGACGAGGAGGCTTCACCCGACCAGGAGGCTTCACCCGAGCCCGAGGCCGACTCGGACGCTGAGCCTGCGGCGGACTCAGAAACGCCCGACGATCAACCTTCGGACCGGCCGGTCGAAGCGGCGTCAAACCGACGCCACCGCCGCACGAGGCACGATGCGAGAATGGCCGGCCGTGGCTGACCCCTCGATTTCCTCCGTGTTCGACGTGCCCTCGCTTGCCTCCGCGATTGGCGGACGGATCCTGAGCGAGGGTCGCAACGCGATTTGGGGCGCCGCCGTTGACTCACGTCGCGTGGAAACGGGCAACGCATTCTTCGCACTGCCCGGCGAGCGCACCGACGGCCATCGTTTCGTGGCCGACGCGGCACAACGTGGCGCGGCTGCGGTGGTCGTGGCTGTGCCCCCGTCGAGCGACGAAACCGCGCAAATCAGCCAGGCCGGCGCCGCGGTCATTGCCGTCGACGACGTGCTCGTTGCTCTGCACCGGGCGGCCGCCGAGTGGCGCAACCGCTTCGATCCGCTGGTCGTTGGCGTGACCGGCTCGTTGGCCAAGACATCGACCAAGGAGCAGATCGCCGAGGTCCTGGGCGAGCGCTGGAACGTCCTGCGCAACGAGGGCAACGAGAACAACGAGATCGGATTGCCGCTCACGTTGCTGCGGCTCGCGCCGGAGCACGAGGCGGTCGTGCTCGAGATGGGCATGTACATGCCGGGTGACATCGCGCTGCTCGCCGCGCTCGCGCGTCCGAGCATCGGTGTGGTGACCGCCGTGCGCGGCTCGCACCTGGAACGGGCAGGCTCGATGGATGAGATCGAGCGCGGCAAACGCCAGCTGGTCGAGGCACTTCCCGCCGATGGAACCGCCATCCTCAACGCCGACGACGAGCGGGTAGCGCGCATGTCCGACCACCTGCCGGAAGGCGTCGCCGCCCTGACCTACGGCTTCGCCGCGAACGCCGACGTCAGGGCCGACGAGGTGGAGTCGCTCGCCTCCGAAGGCATGCGCTTCCACCTGCTTTCCGATTTGGGCTCGGCCGAGGTCACGATGCCGGCACTCGGTCGACACAGCGTCCACAACGCCCTCGCCGCGGCGGCCACGGCAATGGCCGCCGGTCTCGACCTCGACGCTGTTGTGGCCGGACTGGCGCGGCCCTGGAACGCGCCGCATCGCACAGCGCTGATCGATCTCGGGCCGATCAAGGTGCTCGACGACAGCTACAACGCTTCGCCGGACTCGATGATTGCTGCGCTAGACCTGCTCGCCACCCTGCCCGGCCGCCACGTGGCGATCCTCGGTGAGATGCTCGAGCTCGGACCCGACTCGGTCGCCGAGCACCGACGGATCGAACGCCACGCCCGAGACGCCGCCGACCTCGTTATCGCGATCGGCCCGTACGAGCAGGCCGAGGCTCGGGAAACCGTCATGCGCGAAATCGGCCACCGCCTGCTGCCGGGCGACGTGGTGCTCATCAAGGGCTCGCGCGGAGCCGCAATGGAGCAGTTCCTGCCTGCGCTCCAGGACGCGGCACAGCAGATGAAGACTCCCGTCGCGTGACGATCGCCGCCTCGGTCGTGCAGGGGATCCTGCTCACGTTCGCCCTCGTGGTGATCATCATGCCGCCGTTCATCGCCCTGTTGCGGCGGCTCGGTTTCGGCAAGCGGATCCGCGAAGAGGGACCGGGCACGCACATGGTCAAGGAAGGCACGCCGACGATGGGCGGCGTCCTGATCATCGTCGTCGTCGCCGCGTCCGCGGCGCTCTTCCATGTCGTGGCCGAGGGCGATTTCTTCGACCCCAACACGATCGCGCCGATCCTGACCCTGCTGCTGGTCGGCTTCCTCGGCGCCGCCGACGACTACCTCAACTCGACCACCGGCGAGGGCATCCGTATTCGCCAGAAGCTGCTGTGGCAGATCGTCGTGGCCGGCGCGATCGCCTACCAGATCCAGCAGACATACGACATCCGAGAGCTGAGCGTGCCCTTCGTGGGCGACGTGCCGATCGAGCCGTGGGCGTACATCCTTTTCGCCGCGCTGGCGATCGTCGCCACCACCAACGGCGTCAACTTCACCGACGGGCTCGATGGTCTCGCCGGCGGCACGCTGATCTTTGCCTTCGTCGCCTACATGATCATCGCCCTGCTTGCCGGCCAGACCAACCTCGCCGTGCTGTGCGCGCTGTTGATCGGGGCCCTGCTCGGCTTCCTGTGGTTCAACGTCCACCCGGCGCAGATCTTCATGGGCGATTCGGGATCTCTCGCCTTGGGGGCGTGCCTTGCCGTGATGGCGCTGATCACCGGCCAGATCCTGCTGCTGCCGTTGATCGGCATCATCTTCGTGCTCGAGGCAGGCTCGGACGTGCTCCAGATCGCGAGCTTCAAGCTGACCGGCCGGCGCATCTTCAAGATGGCCCCGCTGCACCATCACTTCGAGCTGCTCGGCTGGGACGAAGAGAAGATCACCATGCGCTTCTGGATCGTCGGCGTGCTGGCGGCGATGCTCGGCGTCACCTTCTTCTTCTCGACCATGGTTCCGCAGGCGTGAGCGGCGCGGTGACGATGGCCGGACCGATCGATCTCGACACGCTCGATCTCAATTCGTTCCTCGGTCGCCGAGTAGCCGTGCTCGGACTGGCGCGCAGCGGCGTCGCGCTGTGCCGCTTCCTGTCCGATCGCGGCGCGATCGTGACCGCCTACGACGGCCGATCGACGGTCGAGCTGACCGAGCAGCTGGCCAAGCTCGAGGAGCGCCCGATTCGGATGCTGCTCGGGCCGGACGTCGATCCGCGCGCCGCCCTGGCCGACCAGGACCTGGTGTGCACGTCGCCCTCGATCAGCAGCCGCTACCCGACGACGGAGCCGCGCATGCGCGCGGCGCTGGCCGATCTCGAATCAGAAGGACGGGTGCCCGTCGTCAGCGAGGTAGACCTTTTCCTGCGCCTATGCCCGGCGACGACGATCGGCATCACCGGCACGAAGGGCAAGACGACCACGTCGTCGCTGATCGCCGCGGTCCTCGCGGCGGGTGGCGCGCCGGTCGTCCTGGGCGGCAACATCGGCATCCCGCTCGTCGAGCGCCTGCCCGAGCTGACGCCGGCGCACCGAGTCGTGCTCGAGCTGTCGGAGCTGCAGCTGCCGACGATCTCGCGCGGGACTGACGTCGCCGTCTACACCCACGTCACGAGCGACCACCTCGACCGCCATGGCACGGTCGAGGCGTATCGAGCGGTAAAGCGCCGGCTGGCCGAGCTCGTCGGACCGGATGGATTTCTCGTGCTCAACGCAGAGGATCCTGTCAGCGCCGAGTTCGCCGCTGCCACCGCCGGGTCGGTGATCAGCTACCGGCGCTCCGAGCCCGCCGCCGGTGGTGTCGGCGTGCGTGATGGATGGATCGTCGCCGACCAAGTGCCGCAGCCTGGCGGTGGTCCGGCGATGACCGGTCCCGGCGGCCGCGTGCTGTCGCTCCTCGACATCACCCTGCCCGGCGCCCACAACACGAGCAACGTTCTGGCGGCGGTGGCGGTGGGTCTGGTCTTCGGAATCGCGCCCGATGCAATTCGTGGCGCGGTGATGGACTTCACCGGCGTCGAGCACCGCCTCGAGCAGGTGGCCACGATCGACGGCGTCCGCTTCGTCAACGACTCTCAAGGCACCCAGCCCGATGCGGTCATTGCCGCGCTGCGCAGCTTCGATCCGCCGATCGTGCTGATCTGTGGCGGGCGAAGCAAGGACCTCGACCTGCGCGAGCTGGCCGACGAGGTGGCGTTGCGCGCAGCCGCAGTCGTGTTGATCGGAGAGACGGCGGCAGAGATGGAGCGCGTCTTCGGAGCCGCGGGTGCGCGCCAGATCGTTCGCGCCGACGACATGGCTCACGCCGTCCTGCTGGCCGATGCGATTGCCCGAGAGGGCCTCGACGGATCACGAGTTGCGACCGTGCTGCTCAGCCCGGCCGCGGCCAGCTTCGACATGTTTGTTGATTACGCGGCGCGCGGCGAGGCGTTCAAGGACGCTGTGCGCGACATCGCCGAGGCTGTGCGATGACCGCGCGCGCGACGACCAGCCGGGCAGCCACAACCGCGCGCCAGATCCCGGCGACAACCAACCGCCGGGTGGCGACGAGCGCCAAGCGCGCACAGCCGGCGGCGACGCAGACCCTGCGCGGTCCGCAGCGTGAGCGCCACGACCCGGATTACCTGTTGCTGTTCAGCATCGTCGCGCTGGCTGCGATGGGCATCCTGATGGTCTACTCGAGCACCGGCGTCAACTCGCTGCTGGTCGACGATCCGATCGGCGATGTCGGATCGCAGGTGCTGTGGGGCGTGCTCGGCGTGATCGCGATGCTCGTCCTGATGCGCATCGACTACCGCTACCTGCGCGCTGTCTCCGTGCCCGCGTTCCTCGTCGCCGTTGCCCTGCTGGTGCTGGTTCTCCTGCCGGCAATCGGACCGATCGAGCCGCAGGTGATCAACGACTCGGCCCGCTGGCTGAAGATCGGCCCGTTGCCGGCCATGCACCCGGCCGAGTTCGCCAAGCTGGCGCTCGTCGTCTATCTCGCCCACTGGCTTGCACGACGCGGGCTGCAGGTGCGCTCGTTCACCAATGGGATGCTGCCGTTCCTGTTCATCGTCTTGCCCATCCTGGCACTGGTGATGCTCGAGCCCGACCTGGGCACGACCGGCGTCCTGGCGATGATCGCCCTGACGATGCTCTTCGTTGCCGGCGGCAGCCTGCTCCAGATGGCGGCGCTCGCGCCGGTCGGGATCGCGGCGCTGGTCTTCGTGGTCAACCTGCAGCCATACCAGCTGTCGCGCGTCGAGACATTCCTGAACCCGTGGTTGGTGGCCTCAGGCGACGGCTACCAGACCGTGCAGGGCCTGCTGGCGATGGGCAGCGGCGGCCTGTTCGGAATTGGGCTCGGCCAGGGCAGCCAGCCCGGCTCGCTGGTCCTGCCGCAGGCGCAGAACGACTTCGTCTTTGCCCACGTCTCGCAGGAGCTGGGTTTCATCGGCGGGATCGCGGTGATCTGCCTGTTCCTGCTCTTTGCCTACCGCGGCATCCGCGTCGCACTCGGCGCGCCCGACACCTTCGGCGCGCTGCTCGCCGTCGGCATCACCGGCTGGCTGGTCCTCCAGGCATTCATCAACATTGCCGTGGTGGTCGTTCTCGTGCCCACCACCGGCATCACACTGCCGTTCGTTTCGGACGGCGGCTCGTCGCTCCTGGTGAGCTTCGCGGCGATCGGTATCCTGCTTTCGGTCTCGCGCGAGACCTCTCCCCGAGGAACCTGGAACGATGCGGATCCTGATCGCCGCCGGTGGTACAGGCGGCCACATCTACCCCGCTCTGGCGGTCGCCCAGTCTCTTCGCGAGCGGGCGCCTGACACCGAGTTCCGCTGGCTCGGCGGCCATCGCGGACTCGAGTCGACCATCTGCCCGCCTGAGGGCTACGAGGTCGAGCTGTTGACCCTGCGCTCGCTGCGTACGGTCGACCTGTCGCGGCACACCGTGCTCGACCCGCTCCGTCTTGTCGCTTCCTTTCCGCAGGCGCTGGCCAAGCTCGCCCGACGACGGCCCGACGCTGTCTTCACGACCGGCGGCTACCTGGCTATCCCCGTCGTCGCCGCCGCGGCCACGCTGCGCATCCCGAGCGTGATGTGGGAGGGCAACCTGGTCGCCGGCCGCAGCGTTCGAGCAACGGCACGACTGGCCGGCGTGCTCGCGGTCAGCTTCGCCGAGACGTGCGCGCAGCTGCCCGGGCGCTGCTTCGTGACCGGAACACCGATCCGCTCGTTCGCCGGCCGTGATCGCGCCTCGGCGCGGGCGGCCCTCGGCCTCGACGCCGACACGCCGGCGCTGCTCGTGTTCGGCGGCTCGCAGGCCGTGCGCCGTCTGAACCGCGCCGTCGCCGAGGCGTTGCCGAGCCTCGTGGAAAAGGCCTACGTCGTTCATCTGACGGGAGAGCCGGCCTACGCCGAGGCGCTCAAACGACGCGAGTCGCTGCCCATCGAGCACCGCAGCCGCTATCGGCCGTATCCCTTCCTGCGCGCCGAGATGGCCGACGCGCTGCTCGCGTCGGACCTGCTCGTCGGCCGTGCCGGCTCGTCGACGCTCGCCGAGGCCAGCGCGGTGGGCCTGCCGATGGTCGTCGTCCCGTATCCGCACGCAAGTGCACACCAGATCGCCAACGCGCGCGCCCTGGCCGCCGCCGGAGCGGCACGCATCGTCCCCGACGAGGAGTTCGACGCCGCCGCGCTGCGCGACGCGGCGCGACTGCTCGAGGACGAGGCAGCGATCGGAGAGATGCGCGCCGCAGCGCGCGCGTTCGGCCGCCCGGGCGCGGCGGCGGCGCTGGCCGAGCTGGTGCTCGCTCTCGGCGAACGCGCGGCGCTGCCCGCCCAGTCAACGATCGAGCGCATGTCGCGGGCAACGGCATGACCGCAGAATCGGCTCTCCGCGACCACCTCACCGAGGAGGACCTGGTCCGCCTCGGGACGGACATTCAGCGCCGGATCGGGGTCAAGACGTCGCGCCATGAGCCGCTCGCCCGCTTCACGACGATGCGCGTCGGCGGCCCGGCCGACCTATTCGCCGAGGTTCACAACCTGTTCGAGCTGCGCGCCCTCGTCCGCTTCGCTCGCGCCCGCAACCTGCCCTATTTCCTGATCGGCCGTGGCTCGGATCTGGTCATCAGCGACGCCGGTGTGCGCGGCCTGGTCATCCAGAACCGTGCCCAGCAGGTTCGCTTCGAGGGAACTCGGCTGACAGCCGACTCGGGCATGCCGATGGCCAAGGCAGCGACGCTGGGCAAGACGGAGGGCCTATCGGGACTCGAGTTCGGCCTCGCGATCCCGGGGACGGTCGGTGGCGCGGTGTGGGCCAATGCCGGCGCCCACGAATCGGACATACGCTCGGTGATCGCGGCGGCGGGCGTGATGCGCGCCGACGGCCAGGAAGAGACGCTCGACAGGGACGGTCTGGCGCTGACCTACCGCGACAGCGCGCTCAAGCACGGCAACCCTGATTCACCCGACGTGGTCACCTGGGCGAGCTTCGACCTCGAGCCGGCCGCGCCTGAACTGATTTCCGAACGGCTCGACGAGATCCGCCGCTGGCGGCAGCAGCACCAGCCACTCGGCTTGCCCTCGGCGGGCAGCGTATTCCGCAACCCTGAGGGCTCGTCGGCCGGCGCGCTGATCGACGGCCTCGGTCTCAAGGGCCACCGCATCGGCGGTGCGGTCGTCAGCGAGAAGCACGCCAACTTCATCGTCAACGACCAGGCCGGCAGTGCCGCCGACGTGCGCCGTGTGGGCGAGTTCGTCAGATCGACCGTGCGTCGCGAAACCGGCGTGGAGCTCGTCTTCGAGATCGTGTTCGCGGGCGATTGGTCGGGCTGGGAGGAAAGCGCTTGAGATCGACGCCAATCGCCGTGGTCCTGGGCGGGCCGTCGGCCGAGCACGACGTCTCGCTCGTCTCGGGTCGCGCAATCGCTGCGGCGCTAGCAGAGCGCGGACACGACGTCAGCGGCTGGCTGGTCGACCTGGACGGCCGATGGTGGCAACTGCCGGTCGAGGCCATGGACGTGTCGCTCGCGCCGAAGGCATTCGACGACCCTGCCTCTCTCGGCGCACAGGGTCCGCTCGTGTCCGGCAGGGCGCTCGAGCAGATCCGCGACAACGATCCGGTGCCGGTCGTGTTCATCGCGCTCCATGGCCCGTTCGGCGAGGACGGCACGATCCAGGCGCTGTGCGAGGCGGCCGGTCTCACCTATACCGGCGCGGGCGTCGCAGCGTCGGCGATCGGCATGGACAAGGTGCTCTTCAAGCGTCTGACAGAGGGCATGGGCATGCCCAGCGTGCCCTGGATCACGGCCGGCGCCGCCGACTGGTCGGCCGACCCACAGGCGGTCCACGCGCGGCTGGCCGACTTCGCGCGCGGCCTGCCCGACCCACGCCTGGTGGTCAAGCCATCGCGCCTCGGCTCGTCGATCGGTATCTCGATCGTCCATCACCCCGATGACGCCGAATACCTCGGGGGAGCGTTGACGGACGCCTTCGGCTACGGCGACACGGCGCTGATCGAGGCCTACATCGACCACCCACGCGAGCTCGAGATGAGCGTCGTCGGCAACTCGCCGGCCGACCTGGAGGTCTTCGGGCCGGGCGAGATCTTCTCCGGCCACGAGTTCTACGACTACACCGCCAAGTACAGCGATGGCGTCTCGCAGACGACCGACTCGCCTTCGGTCACTCCGGCGATGAGGGCTCGTATCCACGAGCTCGCGGCGAACGCATTCCTCGCCATCGGCGCCACGGGCTTCGCGCGCGTCGATTTCATGGCCAGCGGCGACGACCTGTACCTGAACGAGATCAACACCATCCCGGGCTTCACGCCGATCAGCCTCTTCCCGGTCCTGTGCCGGGCCGGTGGCTACGACTTCGGCGCGATCGCTGAGCGCATCGTCGAGCTCGCCATCGCCCGCGCCGAGCTGAGTCCGCAGCGCGTGCTGACCCGCGCCGACCTGCCCTGAGGTGCCGCCCGCCGGGCAACAGTTTCGTTACGGCAGGCGCAGTCGCCGGCCGCTGCGCGCAAGCCGCTTCATCAGTCGATCGCGCATCGGCGGACTGGTGCTGATGATCGGCTGCGCCGCATTGGCCGGGTGGCTGGTCACCAGCGAGCAGTTCGCGCTCGGCGACTCGACGATCGAGATGAGCGGTCTCGGCTTCACCTCCGAGGCAATGGTGCGAACGACGACCGGCCTCGACCCAGACGACGAGGCGAACGTGTTTCTCGTCCCCACCCAGCAATACGAGCGGGCACTCGCCGCGCTGCCCCACGTGGCCGAGGCCGAGGTCAGCGCCGTGCTGCCCAATCGACTCGTGATCGAGGTCACCGAGCGCGCGCCGGTGCTCATCGTTCGCCGCCCGAGCGGCACGTACAGCGTCGACGCGGACGGCGTCGTCCTGCAGCGCGTGTCCAGCTCGAGCTCGGACGTCGACGAGCTGCCGCTGTTCGACGATCAGCGCACCGAGCTCGGCCAGGAGGTCGAGGTGGGCGGCCAGATCGAGGCGACCGATGTCGCGGCAATGCTCCAGCTGCTGGCCGTCACTCCGGATTCACTCGGCTCGCAGGCGACCGCCCTGTCGCTTTCCGCCGACGACGAAGACGGCTTCGTTCTCAGTGCATCGCCGGATGGCTGGCGGGCGGTGTTCGGCCACTACACGCAGTCGCTGCGGCCGCCGGAGCTCATCGATCAGCAGGTCGCGTGCCTGCGCTCGGTGCTCGGCGAGGGCGAGTCGAACATCGACACGATCTACCTCTCGCCGAACAACGATCGGTGCGGCACATACCTGCCGCGCTCCACGCCTTCGCCCACGCCGTCCGCTTCCGCGAGAATGGCGCAGCACGACGCACGCTTGCGTCTGCGCGCAGCCGGCGCCAACGGGCGCCCCGGCGGAGGAAAAGGCATAACAGTGGAACGTGAAGCAATACTGGTCGCCCTCGATGTTGGCACGAGCAAGGTCGTGACACTTATCGGGGAAGTGGCGCGTGACGGTTCGGTGACGGTGATCGGCAAGGGCGCGGTGCCTTCGTCGGGCCTCAAGAAGGGCGCGGTGATCAACATCGACCAGACGGTCGCCTCGATCAGCGCCGCGCGCGAGGCGGCCGAGAAGCTGTCCGGCTATCGGATCGAGTCGGCCATCGTGGCCGTGGGCGGCAACCACGTCGAGAGCCAGAACTCGCGCGGCGCAGTCGCCGTTTCGGGAGCGCGACGCGAGGTCTCGCGCGAGGACATCGAGCGTGCCACGGAGGTCGCGCGAGCGGTGACCATCCCGTCCAATCGCGAGATCCTGCACGTCCTGCCGCGTGGCTTCGTGGTCGACGGCCAGGAGGGCGTGAAGGATCCGCTGGGCATGAGCGCCGTGCGGCTCGAGGTCGAGACACACATCGTCCACGCGTCGGCGACGGCCGTCCAGAACCTGACCAAGTGCGTCCAGCGCGCCGACATCCGCATCGACGAGCTCGTCTGCTCGTCGCTTGCCTCCGGTGACGCGGTGCTGACCGAGACCGAGCGCGAGCTCGGCGTGGCGATCGCCGACTTCGGCGCCGGGACGATCGACCTGGCGCTGTACATGGACGGCTCATCGTTCCATACCGCGGTGCTGCCGCTCGGCGGCAACAACGTGACCAACGACGTCGCGATCGGGCTCAAGACCAGCCTTGCCGCGGCCGAGGATCTCAAGATCCGCCACGGCACGGCCGATCCCGAATCGGTCGAAGGCGATGAGCAGGTCGACGTCGAGGGCATTGGCGAGGGTGACGCCTCGAGCGCGTCGCGCAAGGAGCTTGCGCTCATCATCGAAGCGCGGATGCGCGAGGTGTTCGAGAAGATCGGCGAGGAGATCGAGCGCGCCGGCCAACGCGGCCTGCTGCCCGCCGGCCTCGTCCTGACCGGCGGCGCCTCGCAGCTGGTCGGCTCGGCCCGGCTCGGCCGGGAAGTGCTCCAGATGCCGGTTCGCGTGGCCGGGCCGTCCGGCGTCAGCGGCCTGACCGATCACCTGCTCACGCCGGCCTACAGCACGTCGCTCGGCCTCTTGATGTGGGGCGCCCAGACCGTTCACGGCTACGAACCGCTGCGCTACGAGTCCGCGCCGGCGCCGGGCATGCTCAACCGCATGCGCGAGTGGGCGAGGGGCCTGTTCCCGTAGGTCGGCCGCGATGAAGCACGCCGAGATCACATTCGAGACCGGCGGCCGCCGCGGCCTGTTCGACCTGACCCGCGATTGCGCCAACTTCGTCAACGGCGAGGGCGACGGCTGGCTCAATGTCTTCGTGCCCCACGCAACGGCCGGCGTCGTGATCATGGAGCTCGGCGCGGGCTCCGACACCGACCTGATGGCGACGCTCGACACGCTCCTGCCGCGCGACGATCGCTGGCGCCACGCCCATGGCTCGCGTGGACATGGCGCTGACCACGTCCTGCCACTCGTCGTCCCGCCGTCGGTGGTCGTACCGGTGGTCGGCGGCCAGCTCCAGCTGGGGACGTGGCAGTCGATCGCGCTTCTCGATCCCAATGCCGACAACTCCACCAGGCGCGTGATCCTGACCATGATCTCCGGCTGACCGAGGCCTGTGCAGCCTGTTGGGATCGGTCGGGGAGTGTTGACGACCGCCAAAACTGTCCACAGTTAATCCACAACTGGCCCAAAAGCGCGACCCGAATTGGTGGAGTTGGCACCGAAAGTCGAGCCTCGGCCGGAAGGGTGCCGGGCTATACTCGGCCGAACGTCCCGGACCCCGGCGTCATGCCCGTGCCGGGCATTTGCTAAGCATTTTTGATGTCTACTGGAGGGTTGAAATGCCGTTGAGGTCCGACTCGGAAAACTTCGCGCTGATCCGGGTGATCGGTATCGGCGGCGGCGGCAGCAACGCCGTCAATCGAATGATCCGAGCCGAGCTGATGGGCGTCGAATTCATCTCCGTCAACACGGACGCGCAGGCCCTCCTGCAGTCGGACGCGCCGCACAAGATCCGCGTCGGCGACAAGATCACTCGCGGTCTCGGTGCCGGCGGCGACCCCACGATCGGCCAGCGCGCCGCCGAGGAAGACGCCGAGAAGATCTACGAGGCGCTCAAGGACTCGGACATGGTCTTCATCACCGCCGGCATGGGCGGTGGCACAGGCTCTGGCGCAGCACCGGTCATCGCCGAGATCGCGCGCGACCTCGGTGCGCTGACGATCGGCGTTGTCACCAAGCCGTTCTCGTTCGAGGGTGCGCGCCGCCGGCTCAACGCCGAGAAGGCAACAGAGGCGCTGCGCGACAAGGTCGACACGCTGATCACCATCCCCAACGACCGGCTCAAGGACGTCGTCCAGAAGGACACCTCGATCCTCGAGGCATTCCGCGTCGTGGACGACGTGCTCCGCCAGGGCGTGCAGGGCATCAGCGACCTGATCACCGTGCCCGGCCTGATCAACCTCGACTTCGCCGACGTGCGCACGGTCATGAAGGACGCCGGCTCGGCATTGATGGGCATCGGCCGGGCGAGTGGCGAGACGCGTGCCGCGGACGCCGCGCGCGAGGCGATCTCGAGCCCGCTGCTCGAGGTCAACATCAGCGGCGCCCAGGGCGTGCTGTTCAACGTGACGGGCGGCCCGAGCCTGAGCCTGTTCGAGGTCGACGAAGCGGCCGAGATCATCAAGGGCACCGCCGACCCGGAGGCGAACATCATCTTCGGCACGGTCATCGATGAGCGGATGGAAGACGACGTGACGATCACCGTCATCGCCACCGGCTTCGACAACACCCGCCGACGAGAATCGGCAAGGACGCAGACGTCCGCCTCGCCCGAGCTCGCGGCCGTCCTGCGCGGCACACGCTCGAGCGACGCATTCGACGCCGCCGAGCAGCGCCCGCCGACGGCGATCCCGGTCGAGTCGCCGCTCGGCGACGATCTCGACGAGCTGCCGGCGGCGGCCGTCGCCCAGCCGCGGACCAGCTCGTACGACGCGCGCCGCGGTCCGCAGTCCGAGGTCGAGGACCTCGATATCCCGGCCTTCCTGCGCCGGAACCGCTGACCGACCCAGACTCCGTTACGCGCGAAGCAGCCGCGCTCGGCAGCGCGGTTGCGCGGACCACCGAACGCATCGCGGCGGCGTGTGCGCGCGTCGATCGTGACCCTGCCGAGGTCGCCATCCTGCCCGTCTCGAAGTCGGTCGCCGCTGACCGGCTGACGGCCGCGTTCGCGGCCGGACTGACGACCTTCGCCGAGAACCGCGTCCAGGAAGCCGAGTCCAAGGCGGCCGACCTGCCCGCTGCAGCCTGGCACCTGATCGGACGCCTGCAGTCGAACAAGGCGGCCCGCGCCGTGTCGTTGTTCGAGCAGATCCATTCGATCGACTCGGTCGAGCTCGCGCGGCGCGTCGACCGGCTGGCGCTCGACCAGCAACGAGCGCCGTACCCGGTTTACCTCCAGGTCAACGTCGACCTCGATCCGTCCAAGGCCGGCTTTGCGCCCGACTCGATCGAGCGCCACATCGACGAGCTGGCCGAGCTCGAAGGATTGGAGCTGCGCGGCCTGATGACCGTCGGGCGCGATGTGGCGAACGCGGAGGAGGCGCGGCCCACCTTTCAGGCGCTACGACGCCTATCTGACCGGCTGCGCAGCCGTCAGTCGCGCCTTGGTCACGGCCTCTCGATGGGCATGAGCGGCGACTTCGAGGTGGCGGTGGAGGAGGGGTCCACCGTCGTCAGGCTCGGTCGGGTCCTCTTCGGAGAGCGTCCGACGGCCTGATCAGCCGGCCATATACTCGGGTCGCGGTGGGCGACTTTCTACGCGTCTTCATTCAGCTCTTCGTCAGCGCGCTGTTCCTCGTCGTCGCCGGGCGGGTGCTGATCAGCTGGATCAACCCGCGCTTCGAGGGCCCCGTGGCGCAGTTTCTGTACAACACGACCGAGCCGCTGCTGGCCCCGATCCGCCGCTTCCTGCCCCAGACAGGAATGGTCGACCTGTCGCCGCTCGTCCTGGTGCTGGTGCTCGGCGTCCTGATGCGCCTGGTGCTCGTTCGCTGAAGGTGGCCGAGGGCGTACGCATCTCGGTTCGGCTGACGCCGCGCTCCGCGCGCGACGAGATCGTCGGAGCAGCGCCGAACGGATCACTGTTGGTCAAGGTTCGTGCCGCTCCCGTCGACGGCGCCGCGAACAAGGCGCTCATCCAGCTGCTGGCCAGGTCAATCGACGTGCCGCGCACCTCGATCTCGGTCGTTCGCGGCGCCTCGAGCCGCGACAAGACCGTGTCGATCGGCGGTGATTCTGGGGCGGCAATCGAGGCCCGCTGGCCGGGCGTGCTGACAACCTGAGCCCGCGCCCTGATAATCAGCTCTTCGGCGGGCGATTGGCTCAGCGGTAGAGCACACGGTTCACATCCGTGGGGTCACTGGTTCGAATCCAGTATCGCCCACCAACTCCCTCGGCTTCCGCCGGCAATCCTCAGACGAGCACGGTCAGCGATGCCGGTCGTGCCGTTGCGCGAAACGTTCCGCTGCCCAGCGCCAGCAGGTCGCCGTCGACCTGGACCGGCTCGGGCGGATCAGTCGAGACGGTGATCCGTTTGCCGCGCAGTCGCACCGATGGCCCGTCGGTGCCCATCTCTGCGCGGAGCAGTGAGTTGATCGCCGAGCTCGCCGCCGTGGACAGGCCGGTTGGGAACGTCCCGCCGCGAATGGCGATCACATCGAGCAGCCCATCTGTTGGATCCAGGGGCGCTCGCGGGCCGAGCAGGCCGGGCAGGATCTGGCCGCAGTTGGCGACCAGGACAGCGATCGTCGACAGCTCGTAGTGCCGGTCGTCGACGACTATCTCGGTCGCGACCGCCGGCAACGAGGCGAGCATCCGGAACACCGTGCCGAAGTAGGCCAGGATGCCAAAGCGCGCCTTGGCCGCCGGGTTCGTCGCCTGCATCACCCGGGCATCGAAGCCGACGCCGGCGGCGACGGCGAAGCTCTCCCGCGTGTCGTCGGCCTGGAGCAATCCGGTATCGATCGTCACTGCCTCCGCGTGCGCCAGTCGCGCTGCCGCAGCGAACGGGTCGCGCGGCACGCCCAGGGTGGCGGCGAGCAGGTTGCCCGTGCCGAGCGGCACGATCGCCACTGGTAGCGACGTCCCGGCCAGGGCATGGACGGCCAGGCGGACACTGCCGTCACCGCCGGCCATCACCGCCAGGTCGTAGCCGTTGCCGGCCGCGGCATGAAGGGTGTCGCTTGCCTCCTGGGCACTGGCCGTCGTCGCGTGCTCGGCAGTCAGGCCGCGTTGCTCGAGACCGGCGTCGATCGCCTTGGCCAGTCGCTCACGCCGTGACGGATCGCGGCCTCGGCTGGCAGCAGGAGAGATCAGAACGAGGGCGCGGCTCACCTGCGGACCGTCGCTGGCAGCCGGACGCGCGTCAAGGGCCGATCATGCGCGCTGATGGCGAGCAACAGGCTGACTGGCTTCGTGCGCCCGATTCTCGGGGCGCTCGTCCTTGGCTCCGGCCTCGTCCCGCTGGCCGTCGCCGATTCGCGGGCCGCTGATGTGACCAGCCTCGGACTGAGCGCCACGTACAAGGTCGACGCCGATTTCTCGTGGGCCGATGGCGACGTGACCTTCCGGACGACGGCCACGGTCACCAATCCGCGGCCGTGGCCGGTAAGGATGCTTGCCTTCAACCTCTCCACGCTGCGAACCGGGCGAGCCGCTCTGGCGACGGTGACGGTCGACGGAATTGCCAACCAGCCGGAGATCGACGACCAGACGGTGATCGTGCAACTGCCGGCGCCACTCGCAAGTGGCTCGACAACTGTCGTCGAGCTCGCCGGCAGCGCGCGGCTCAACCTGGCGCCGCGCCAGGGCACGGACGAGTGGGGCTTCGCGCGGAGCGACGGCGTGATGACGGCGTATCGCTGGATCCCGTGGCTGACTCGGACGACGCCGTTCGACCGGCCCAGCGTCGGCGACCCGTTCGTCACCGCGTCGAGCCCGCGCGTCGAGGTCACCATCACGACCGATCGGCCGGCGACCTTCGCGACGAGCGGCGAGCAGACCGCGGCGACGGCGGGCAGCTTCTCGTTCGTGGCCCACAACGTGCGCGACTTCAACTTCAGCGCAAGTCCCGACTACGAGGCAACGAGCCGCACCGTGCGCGGCACGCAGATCACGTTCTTCCATCGGACCATGTCGCCCGACCCGGTGCTCGACGTGGCCGCGCGCTCATTCGACCACTTCAGCGAGCGGATCGGCGCCTACCCTTACGCGCACCTGGCGATTGCCGAGGTCGGGCCGTGGGCGCCGCTTGAGTCGCCTTCACTCTTCTGGCTGCCGAACAACGCCCCGGCACGACTGCTGCCCTGGATGACGGCGCACGAGACGGCCCACCAGTGGTTCTACTCGGTAGTCGGCAACGACCAGGCGCGCGAGCCGTTCGCCGATGAGGCTTTGACCGACTTCGTCGCGCGCGACCTGATCTCTCGCTTCGTCCGGTCGCAATGCCCACCGGGCAAGCTCGACCGGACGATCTACGACCTGGCCGAGTGCTACCCGTGGGTCATCTACGTGCAGGGCGACGCGTTCCTGCTGCGCTACCGGCAGGAGGTGGGCAGCGAAGCCTTCTGGCGCGGCCTGGCCGACTACTACGCCCGATTCCGATTCGGCCTTGGTGGCAAT
The DNA here is from genome assembly GCA_963776865.1 of uncultured Chloroflexia bacterium. GTDB lineage: Bacteria > Chloroflexota > Limnocylindria > Limnocylindrales > CSP1-4 > JALYGJ01. The sequence continues at coordinate 70,067 of CAVZOG010000003.1, forward strand.
CGCCAGGTGCTGGCTGCCCTCGATGCGGCTGCCGGCCGAACCGAGATGCACACCGAGCTATTCCCGCGCCTTTATCCGCCGGCCTTTCCCTGTCTGCCCTTCTACGCGATCTAGGGACTCCGGGCGGTCACGCGTCAGCGCGTGCGGCGAGCCGGCGCAGGACTGCGGGCAGGATGCCTCCCTGGCGGTAGTACTCGAGCTCGACCGGGCCGTCGAGGCGGGCAATGACCTCGATCTGACGCTCGCCGCGCTCGTCGCGGACGCGCAGCCGGAGCGTCTGGCGCTGCGCCAGCCCGTCCGACAGGCCAGCCACGTCGAACTCCTCACGCCCGGTCAGGCCGAGTGACTCAGCGTTCTCGCCGGGCTTGAACTGGAGCGGCAGGACGCCCATGCCGACCAGGTTGGCGCGGTGGATGCGCTCGTATGACTCGGCCAGCACGGCGCGGACGCCGAGCAGCTTTGTGCCCTTGGCCGCCCAGTCGCGCGACGAGCCGCTGCCGTACTCGCGACCGGCGATGACGAGCAGCGGCACGTTCTCCGCCGCGTAACGCAGCGCCGCGTCATAGATGAACATCTCGTCGCCCGACGGCTGGTGCGCGGTGTACGGACCCTCCTTCTCGGTCAGCGCGTTGCGCAGCCGGATGTTGCCAAAGGTGCCGCGCACCATCACGTCGTGATGGCCACGCCGGGCGCCGTAGCTGTTGAACTCGAGCGGCGTCACGCCGTGCTCCTGCAGCCACTGGCCGGCCGGGCTCCAGGCCGGGATCGAGCCCGCCGGTGAGATGTGATCGGTCGTGACCGAGTCACCCAGCACCGCCAGCACGCGTGCTCCCTCGATGTCCGTCAGCGGCGCGGGCTGCCGCTGGATACCGTCGAGGAAGGGTGGCCGCGCGACGTAGGTCGAGCTCTCGTCCCACGAGTAGCGGCTGCTGCCGACCGGGACCGGCAGCCCGCGCCAGCGCTCGTCGCCGTCGAACACCTCGCCGTAGATACGCCGGAAGATGTCGGGCGACACGGCCATGGCGATCGTGTCGCGCACCTCCTCGGGGCTCGGCCAGATGTCGGCGAGGAAGACGGGCTTGCCGTCGCTGCCGGTGCCGAGCGGCTCGTTGAGCAGGTCGATCTCGACCGTGCCGGCCAGCGCGAACGCGACGACAAGCGGGGGAGAGGCGAGGTAGCTGGCACGTGCCAGCGGATGGATGCGTCCCTCGAAGTTGCGATTGCCGGACAGGACCGCGGCGACGACCAGGTCGTTCGCCTCGATCGCGCCGGCGACCTCGGCGTCGAGCGGACCACTGTTGCCGATGCACGTCGTGCAGCCGTAGCCGACGACGCCGAAGCCGAGCTGCTCGAGCGGCTCGAGCAGGCCCGCGGCCCGGTAGTACTCGGTCACCGCGCGGGAACCCGGCGCGAGGGACGTCTTGACTGTCGGTTTGACGCTCAGGCCGCGGGCGATCGCGTTCCGGGCGAGCAGGCCGGCGCCGATCATCACTGTCGGGTTGCTGGTGTTGGTGCAGCTGGTGATGGCGGCGATGGCGACCGATCCGTGGTCGATCGTCGCCGTCTCAGAGCTGCCCTCGGCACTGACGGTCACCGGCCGGCGATCGTCGGTGCGCGGATACGCCTCGCGGAAGTTGGCCGGCAGATCCGGCAGGCGAACCTTGTCCTGCGGCCGCCGCGGACCGGCGACGGTGGGCTCGATGGTCGACAGGTCGAGCTCGAGCGCCTCGTCGAAATCGGGCCCGGCGCCCGGCTCGCGCCACAGGCCGTTTTCCTTGGTGTATGCCTCGACCAGCGCAACCATCTCGTCCGTCCGGCCGGTCTGGCGCAGGTAGGCGAGCGTCTCGTCGTCGATCGGGAACAGTGCCGCGGTTGCGCCGAACTCGGGCGACATGTTCGAGATCGTTGCCCGATCGGCGAGCGCGAGCGAGGCGAGGCCGTCGCCGGCGAACTCGACGAAGGAACCGACCACGCCGTGGGCGCGAAGCATGTGGCTGATGACCAGCACGAGGTCGGTCGCCGTCGAGCCGCGCGGCAGGTCGCCGAAGAGGCGCACGCCGACGACGCGTGGCATGGGCTGGTAGAGCGGTTGTCCGAGCAGCACGGCCTCGGCCTCGATGCCGCCCACGCCGTAGCCGAGCACGCCCAGGGCGTTGACCATCGTGGTGTGTGAATCGGTGCCGACAAGCGTGTCGGGGAAGGCGACCAGGCTGCCGTCATCGTCCGTGCGCGTCGCAACGACCTGGGCCAGGTACTCCAGGTTGACCTGGTGGACGATGCCCGTGCCGGGTGGAACGACGCTCAGGCCGGCGAACGAGGTCTGCGCCCAGCGCAGCAGCTCGTAGCGCTCGCGATTGCGCTCGTACTCACGCTCGACGTTGAAGTCGAATGCGTCGGCCGTTCGGAAACGGTCGACCTGGACGGAATGGTCGATGACCAGGTCGGCCGGCACGAGCGGCTCGATAAGGGCGGGATCGCCGCCGATGTCGGCCATCGCATCGCGCAGCGCGGCGAGGTCGACGATCGCCGGCACGCCGGTCAGGTCCTGGAGCAGGACGCGAGCGGGCATGAACGGGATCTCGGCCTCGATCGAGCCACGTGGCTGCCAGGTGGCCAGTGCGCGTACCTCGTCCTCGCGGACCACGCCTCGGCCGGCGTTGCGCAGCACGTTCTCGAGCAGGACCTTGACCGTCATCGGCGCGCGACCGAGGTCGGCGGCGCCGGCCCGGTCGAGGCGGTAGTAGCTGACCGTTCGGTCGCCGGCGCGCAGCGTCGCGCGTGCCGAAAACGGATCGGGAATGGAAGTGGGGCTGTTCATCGGTGCCAGGCCTCCTCGCCCCCGCAAACATGTGGCGGGGCTGAGCGGCACCTGGCGGGAGTGCCCGCCGCGGGTCGCGGTTGAACTAGGTGCCCAGTATACGCCCGGCCGAGCCGCGACAATGCCGAAGATGCATGACGCGGAGGGAACAGCCGACCACGACCACGGTCACGACCATCCGCCGGGCAAAGGCCACAACCATCCGCCGGGCCACGGTCATGACCATCCCGCTGAGCCTGCCGCCGACGGCCGGCCGCGAATCGGCTTCATCGGCGCGGGCAGGGTGGGGACCGTGCTGGCCGTCGCGTTCGCGCGCGCCGGCTGGCAGGTCACCGGCGTTGCCAGCCGCGACGAGGAGCGGCGTGCCAGGTTCGTCGGTCTGGTGGCCGGCGCGCGCGGCTTCGCCGAACCGCATGCCGTGCTCGACGAGGCGGAGCTGATCTTCCTGACCGTGCCCGATGACGCCATCGCCGGCGTCGCCGGGAGCCTGCGCCTCTACAGCGGCCAGGGGCTCGTCCACACGAGCGGCGCGCTCGCGGCGTCGGTGCTTGCGCCGGCGATGGCGGCCGGCACGAGCGCCGCCAGCTTCCATCCCCTTGTCGCGTTCGCCGGTCACGACCAGGCACTCGACGACCTGCGTGGCGCGACCGTCGCGCTCGAGGGTGATGAGTCGCTGCTGCCCGTCCTCGCCGAGCTTGCCGAATCGATCGGTGCGCGGCCCGTGCTGCTGCCCGAGGGTGGCAAGTCCGCATACCACGCGGCGGCGATGATGGCCGCCGGCGGCCTGGTCGGCCTGCTCGACACGATCGCCCGCGTCGCTCGGTTGGCCGGTCTCGACGAACGTCAGGCGGTCAGCGTCTATGCGCCGCTGGCGAGACAGGCGCTGGCCAACAGCGAACAGATGGGCATCGACGCGGCATTGACCGGCCCGTTCCTGCGCGGCGACGTGGGCACCGTGCGCGGCCACCTGGCCGTGCTGCGCGAGCATGCGCCCGATGCGCTGCCGCTGTATGTCGAGGTCGCCCGACGCGAGCTCGGCATCGCCCGTCGGCGCGGCGCGCTGGACGAGGAGCGTGCGACGCAGCTCGAGGAGTTGCTCTACGGCGCCACTGGTTGAATTTCCATCACCCAGAGCAGTCCTGATTCGATATTGCAGGGCAGCGCCGAGTCGCTACCATTCCGATCAATGCGCATCAGTCAGGCGGGGATCCGAAGCGCCCGTCCCGTCACCCGGTTCGTCAGCCCCGCAATGGGCAGCCGCGAGTCGCACCTTGGGTTGCGCCGCGGAGTCCCGCGGCTGTCCCCGGCTGGCTCGAGGACACCGAGCGCGGCGACACTCGACACGCTCCGCAACGCTGCCCGCAGCCTTTCGACGCGCGGCCGCGGCACCACCAACCGGGCCGTCGCCGTGACCGACCTGCGTCGGGCCGACGCCGTCATCTGGTCCCAGCCGACCCACAGCGGTACGCGCCGGCCGCGCCCGCGCAGCGCCGCGCCGTGGCGCGGCTGAAAAGTCAGGGCTCAACTTCCAGATCTCGCCGCGGACGCAGCAAGCGCGCGACCTCGTGCGGCGGGGTGGTCATTCGCGAGATCGACGGACGGACCGAGATCTGCCTTGGCATGCGCCGACGCGAGCGGAACGGTGTTTCGTGGGCGCTGCCCAAGGGAACGCCGTCGGACGGTGAGACGGCCGAGCAGACAGCCCTTCGAGAGGTTTCGGAGGAAACCGGCCTCGAGGTCCGCATCGTGGAGCACGTTGGTGCGATCGAGTACTTCTTCACCCAGGACGGGGTGCGCATCCACAAGACCGTGCATTACTTCCTGATGGAGCCAACCGGCGGCAACCTGGCCGACCACGACCACGAGTTCGAGGACGTCCGCTGGGTGCCGCTCGAGGAGGCGTGGGAGCTGCTCACCTTTCCAACCGAGCGCCAGATCGTCGAGCAGGCACTGACGTCGGCCGGCGCCGCGACCGCCGGCTGAACGACAGGTAGCTGGCCAATGTTGCAGACCGCGCTTGTCGAGCGCCATCGTTCGCTTGGCGGCAGGCTGATCGACTTTGCCGGCTGGGAGATGCCGGTCCAGTACCAGGGCATCCTCGACGAGCATCGGGCGGTGCGCCAACGAGCCGGTCTGTTCGATCTGTCGCACATGGGCGAGGTCTGGGTCAGCGGCGCCGGCGCCGGCAGCGGTCTTGCTGCCGCGCTGGTCAGCGACCCGACTCGCCTTGCCGTCGGCCGCGCGCACTACAGCATGATCTGCGCTGATGACGGCGGGATCATCGACGACCTGATCGTCTATCGCGTCGCCGACGAGCGCTTCATGGTCGTGCCCAACGCCTCCAACCGGGAGCAGGTCGCGGCCGCGCTCGGCGAACGCCTCAACGGCCACGATGCCGCGCTCGACGACGCATCGCTGCGCACCTCACTGGTCGCCGTGCAGGGCCCTCGCGCGGCCGAGATCCTCGCCCCGCTGACCGACGTCGATCTCGCCAGCCTGCGCTACTACGCGATCGCCGAGGGTCACGCGTGCGGCAAACCCGCGCTCGTGGCGCGCACTGGCTACACCGGCGAGGACGGCTTCGAGCTCTTCCTCGACTGGGATGATGCGCTGCCCGTCTGGGACGAGCTTCTCGCCGCGGGCGAGAGCGCCGGCATCATCCCGTGCGGTCTCGGCGCGCGTGACACGCTTCGTCTCGAGGCGGGCATGCCGCTCTACGGCAACGAGCTCGACCGTGACACCAACCCGTACGAGGCCGGACTGGGTCGCGTGGTCAAGCTCGACAAGGCGACTGACTTCATCGGTCGCGCCGCGCTCGAGCACGTCGCCGCGGCCGGTCCAGAAAGGCAGCTCGTCGGCCTCACGGTTCGCGGCCGAGGGATCGCCCGGCACGGCTATCCCGTCCACCTGCCGGGCCAGGTCGAGGAGGCGGGGCTGGTCACCAGCGGCGCCCCCTCGCCGACCCTCGGCGTGCCGATTGCGATGGCTTACCTGCCACCGGCGGCCGGCGCGATCGGTACCATGGTCGAGGTCGCGATTCGCGGCGCGCGGGTCGAGGCCGAGATCGTCCCGCTACCGTTCTACAAGCGCGCCGACCAGGCGCAGCCCTAAGCAGCTTTAGCAGCCCTAAGAGGATTGACCAGCGTGCAGTTGCCCGACGACCTCCACTACACGCCCGACCACGAATGGCTGCGCATCGAGGGCGACCAGGCGACCGTGGGCATCACCGAGTACGCCGCGACCGAGCTGGGCGACGTCGTCTTCGTTGAGCTGCCGGCGGCCGGCACCGGCCTCGAGCCGGCGCAGTCTTTCGGCGTGATCGAGTCGGTCAAGACTGCCTCCGACCTGTATGCGCCGGCGGCGGGCGAAGTGGTCGAGACAAACGGCCAACTGACCGACCATCCCGAGCTGGTCAACGACGACCCGTATGGCGAAGGCTGGATGATCCGCATGCGCCTCGCCGATCCGGAGGCCGCCAGCCAACCCTCGGAGCGGCTGATGGACGCCGAGGCATACCGGCAATTGATCCAGACGACCTGACCGGCCGACCTATCGCTCGATCAGACCGATGACCTACGGTCCACACACCCCGACCGATCGTCAGCAGATGCTCGCCGCGTTGGGCATCGATTCGATCGACGAGCTGTTCGCCGACATCCCGGCCGCGATGCGTGCCGATGGACTGGACCTGCCGCCCGCCGAGGACGAGCTGACCCTCGCCCAGCGGCTGGAGGCTCTTGCCGGGCGCAATCGTGTTGGGATGGCGACATTCCTCGGCGCCGGCGCCTATCGCCACCACATTCCGCCGACCGTCGACCAGATCCTGTCGCGCGGCGAGTTCTATACCTCTTATACGCCCTACCAGCCCGAGATCAGCCAGGGCACGCTGCAGACGATCTACGAGTACCAGTCATTGATCGCGGAGTTGACCGGCCTGGACGTCGTGTCCGCGTCGCATTACGACGGTGGCGCGGCGACCGCAGAGGCGGCGCTGATGACGGTTCGCGCCACGCGCCGTGAACGCGTTCTGGTCAGCCGCGCTGTTCATCGCCACTTCGTCGACACGACACGGACCTACTTCGAGGGCGGCCAGCTGTCGCTCGATGAGCTGCCCACGCTCGACGATGGCACGACCGATCTCGAGGCGCTCGAGCGTGAGCTCGCCGATGCCGACCGGCCCGTCGCGGGCGTGATCCTGGGCCAGCCCAACGCGTTCGGAATTCTCGAGCCGATGGCCGAGGCGGCCCGCCTCGCCCACGCCGCCGGCGCGTTGTTCGTCGCGGTCGTCGAGCCGGTCTCGCTCGCCGTCCTGGCGCCGCCCGCCGAATACGAGGCCGACATCGCCGTCGGCGAGGGTCAGCCACTCGGCATCGCGCTCCAATACGGCGGCCCGTACCTCGGCCTGCTCGCGTCGCGAGCCGACCTGGTTCGCCAGGTGCCCGGCCGGCTGGTCGGCCGAACCACGGACATCGACGGGCGGCGCGCATATGTAATGACCCTGCGCGCGCGCGAGCAGGACATCCGGCGCGACAAGGCGGCGAGCAACATCTGCACCAACCAGGCGCTGTGCGCGCTGGCCGCGACCGTTTATCTCGCCACTCTCGGACCGCATGGGCTGCGCGATGTGGCTGCGCTGGGCGCTGCGCGCGCCCGCGAGCTGGAACTGGCTGTGGCCGCCGCGGGCGCGTCGCGCCTCCACGACGGGGAGTACCTCAACGAATTCGCCATCCGCGTTCCAGACGCCCAGCGCGTTCACGCGGCGTTGCTCGAGCGCGACATCGTCGCTGGCCTGCCGCTCGGCGAGTGGTATCCGGACGACCCGGCACTGCGCGACGCGCTGCTGGTCTGCGCGACCGAGGTGACCACCGCAGACGAGATCAGCCGTTTCGCCGCCGCGCTGCGCGAGGTGATCGGATGACCGCCGTCGGCGAGCCCGATGTGCCTGTGGAAGCTGCCGAGCCGGCCGCCGGCGCGACCGGTGGTGAATCGGGCGTCCGACAGGTAGTCGGGCCTGGTCTGCAACCAACGCTGGCCGAGCTCTCCCGTCCGGGACGCGGCAGCTCGAAGGTTCCTCATCCACCGCCCGACGCGCTTGACCGGATCTCGTCGTCCCACCGACGCGCCCGGCCGCTCGGCCTGCCCGAGCTGAACGAGCCCGAGGTAATCCGCCACTTCGTGAACCTGTCGCAGCTCAATTACAGCGTCGATACCGGCTTCTACCCGCTCGGCTCGTGCACGATGAAGTACAACCCCAAGATCAACGAGTGGGCGGCGCGGCTGCGCGGCTTCGCCGCGCTCCACCCCCTCGCGCCGGACGACACCGCGCAGGGCACGCTCGAGATGCTGTGGGAGCTCGAGCAGTGGCTGGCCGAGATCAGCGGCATGGCCGCGGTCACCCTCCAGCCGGCGGCCGGGGCGCACGGCGAGCTGACCGGCATCCTGATGATCCGTGCCTACCACCACGCGCGCGGCGATACCGAGCGCAACGAGGTCATCGTGCCCGACTCGTCACACGGCACGAACCCGGCCACGGCATCGATGGCCGGCTTCAAGACGGTGACGATCAAGTCGGATGAGGCGGGCCAGGTCGATCTCGACGCGCTGCGCTCGGCGCTCGGCCCGCGCACCGCCGCCGTGATGCTCACCAACCCATCGACGCTCGGCCTGTTCGAGAAGGGCATCGAGGCTTTGCTCGACGCGGTCCACGGCGCCGGTGCGCTGGCCTACATGGACGGCGCGAACATGAACGCCGTGCTGGGCAAGTTCAAGCCCGGCCGGGCCGGCTTCGACGTGATGCACTTCAACACGCACAAGACCTTCTCGACGCCGCACGGCGGGGGAGGGCCGGGCGCCGGTCCGGTCGCGGTCAACGAGAAGCTGATCCCGTACCTGCCCTGGCCGCGCGTGCTGCGCTCACCGACAGAAGGCGGCAACGGCGACGCGCGCTTCAGACTGGAGCGGCGTGGCGATCGGCCGGAGTCGATCGGCCGCGTACGCTCATACCAGGGCAGCGTCGGGGTGCTCGTACGCGCGTACGCGTACATGCTTGCGCATGGTGGCGATGGGCTCGAGCAGGTCAGCGAGGACGCGGTTCTTGCCGCCAATTACCTCAAGCAGCGTGTCGGCGGCGCATATCACGTGCCCTACGCCCAGGTCTCGAAGCACGAGTTCGTCGCGTCCGCACAGGAGATCCGAGCCCAGACCGGCGTGCGCATGCTCGACATCGCCAAGCGGCTGATCGACTACGGCTTCCACCCGCCGACGATCTACTTCCCGTTGACGGTCGAGGAGGGGATGCTCGTCGAGCCGACCGAAACCGAGTCGCGCGAAACGCTCGATGCCTTCGCCGACGCGCTGATCGCGATCGCGGCCGAGGCCCAGCACGACCCGGAACTGGTGCGTGGCGCTCCGTATGACTCGCCCGTTCGGCGGCTCGACGAGGCGACCGCGGCTCGTCAACCGGACCTGCGCTGGCGGCCGATGACCGGTGCGGAGCCCGTCTGCCCGCAGTAGGGCGCCGCTCATCCCGCTGCGCGGATTGCTTAAGAACGCGCAACTTGTTGACACCCGGTTAAAGCGCCGACCTATAATCCCGGCGCCCAGACACTGCGTGGGAGACGTTCGTGCACGCGCGAAACGTGACGCGGTCGGGGCAAAATGAGATCGGAGGCCGCCGGACGGCGGCCCAGACTCGAAGAGGAGGAACGACGCCGATGAGTCTTCGGACTCGCCGATTGCTGGTTCTGCCGGCAACGCTCATGCTCCTGGTGGTCGCCTGTACAGGCGGCACTACACCAACCACGGCCCCAGCCACAGGCTACCCCGGCTGCGACCGGCACTCCGTCCGCGACTGGCACCCCAGCGACGCCCCGTCGGACGCCCCCAGCGAAAGCCCTCGACGCCGCGCGGACGCCCCGGGCGAGAGCCCCGATGCGGAGCGCGCCGCCAGCGAAAGCCCCGTCGGACGCGCCAAGCGCGACCCCGGGCGGCGAGCCGGGTGGCGTTTTCCGTATGTACCTTGGCGACCTCGACCCGCCGTCCATGGACCCGAACGCGGCTGAGGACTCTCAGTCGATCTCGCTCCTGTCGGCGCTGCATCGCGGCCTGATGTACTTCACGCCTGAGTTGGGCACCGAGCCGGCACTGGCCGAGACGGTCACCAACAACGAGGACTTCACCGAGTTCACGTTCACGCTGAAGCCGGACATCACCTACAGCGACGGGACCCCGATCACTGCCCAGGACTTCGTCTATAGCTGGCAGCGACTGGTCACCCCGAGCCTCGCCCACCCGTACGGCTACCTGCTGTGCATCGTCGAGGGCGTCGACACCCTGCTCGCCTCGTGCGGCGCAGAGGCTGACGGTCCCGACGAGGATGCCGCCAACATCGGCGTTGCGGCGCCCGACGACAGCACGTTCGTCGTCACCCTCAACACCCCGGCGACGTTCTTCCTGAGCATCGCCTCGATGTGGCCGACGGTGCCGCTCAACCAGGCTTGGGTTGAGAGCGCTCCGTTCGGTGAGGCCGCCGGTTACATCTCGTCAGGTCCCTACATGCTGACCGACTGGCAGCACAACAGCCTGATGATCATGGAGCCGAATCCGAACTGGGTCGGCACCGCAGCGCTCTCGACGATCGAGATGAACATCGGTGGCGATCCTGACGCCGCCTTCGCGAGCTTCGAGCAGGGCCTCCTGGACTCCGTCCCGGTGCCCGGCACCCAGCTTCGCCGCGTTCTCGACGATCCTTCATACGCCGAGAACTACACGCTCATCCAGCAGGCCCAGCAGGCGATCACGTACTACGGCTTTGCCACGTGCGTTCAGCCCGCTGATTCCTGCCCCACGAGCGACGGTACGTCCGATGGACGCAGCCCGACCTCGAACCAGAACTTCCGCATTGCCCTTACTCACGCCATTGACAAGCAGCAGTTCATCGATCTGACGTTCGGTGGTACCGGCCAGATCGCGAACAGCTTCGTCATGCCGGGCCTGCTCGGATACCAGGGCGACGACTTCCAGAGCCCCTATCCGTTCGATCCGGTAGCCGCCAACACCGCCATGCAGCTGGCTCTCGACGAGATGGGCATTGAAGCCGATCCCGCCACGGCCGACTGTGATGACGCTTGCCAGGCGGCAGCGCGCGTCAACAAGCTGGGTGCACTCACCTTCGGCTACAACAGCAACGCCGGCCACCTGCCGCGCGTCGTCAACCTGGCCGAGCAGTGGCGCACCAACCTTGGCTTCACCGAGGATCAGTTCCAGCTGATTGGTACTGACTTCGCAACCTTCCTCCAGCAGCGCCAGGCGGGCGAGTACGCAATCAGCCGCAACGGCTGGGGCGCTGACTTCCCGCACCCGCACAACCAGCTGTCGGGTCTGTTCACGTGCAATGGCACGAACAACGACGAGCAGTGGTGCGACGAAGTCGTTCGACGACCTGATCAACCAGGGCGCTCAGACGACCGATCAGGATCGAGCAGGCTGAGCTCTACGGCGAGGCCGAGAGGATCCTGCTCGACGCCGCGGCAATGCTGCCGCTGCGCTTCGGCAATGTCACCTACCTGGTCCAGCCGTGGGTTCAGGGCCTTCAGCCCACCGCGTCTGACCACCAGAACATCGGTGACGTGTTCTACGAGACGGTCTCGATCGCCGCTCACTGAGAGGCATCGTGAACTTGTCGGTCCGCTGAAACGGACAGACTTCGTGTGGGCCGGCCTTTGGCCGGCCCACACGTGTAACATCTCGCCTCAAGTCGCCAGGAACACTCGTGGTTCGCATCCTGGCAACGGCTGAACGGAGCAGGTGATGGCCAGCTACTTGATCCGCCGCATCCTTTGGATCATCCCGGTCTTGTTCGCGGTGTCGGTGATTACCTTCACCTTGATGCACCTGACCCCCGGCGGTCCGTGGGCGCGGGAGAAGCGCCTCCATCCGGACACCGAGGCGCGGCTCAACGCCGAGTACGGCCTCGATAAGCCGTGGCACGAGCAGTACGTCGACTGGGTCGCCGACTTCCTCGTTCTCGATTTCGGCCCGTCTTACCGCTACGTCGACCGCGACGTCAACGCGATCATCAGCGACGGTCTGGGCACGACAATCCAGCTTGGCCTGATGGCCTTCGCGGTCTCGGTCATCGTTGGTATCCCGCTCGGCATCTTTGCCGCCCTGGGCCACAACAAAGCACCCGACTACGCGTCGACCGGCTTATCCATCATTGGCATCGCCACGCCCAGTTTCGTGCTCGCGATCATCCTGGTGCTGGTCTTCAGCTTAGGTTTGAACTGGTTCCCGGCGACTTCCAGTAGATGGGGCGATTGGCATGCCTGGGTGCTGCCGACGATCGCCCTGGCCGGCTATCCGATCGCCCAGATCGCGCGCTATACAAGAGCCTCGATGCTCGAGGTGACGCGCAAGGACTACGTGCGCACCGCCCAGTCGCAAGGGCATCCGGCAGAGGGCCGTCGTCGTACGGCACATGATTCGCAACGCCCTGATTCCGGTGGTGACAATCCTCGGCCCGATCCTCGCCTTCCTCGTCACCGGATCGTTCGTGGTCGAGTACTTCTTCGGCGTGCCGGGCATCGGCCGCTTCTACGTGCAGTCGATCGGCACACGCGACTACAGCCTGCTGATGGCCATGACCATGCTCTACGCCTTCACAGTGGCTGCGCTGAACATCGTCGTCGACGTGCTCTACGCCTACATCGATCCGCGCATCCGCTACAGCTAGAAAGGCGACATAGCGATGGCCTCCGGAACGCTTGCCCAGTCGGGTGCGTCTGTCGTTGCCCGCCGAAGCTCCGGCGTATGGCGCGACGCATTCGGCCGGCTTCGCCGCAACAAGCTGGCCATGGTGGGGCTGGCCCTCGTCATCCTGCTGGTCTTCATGGGTGTGCTCGGGCCGATCATTGCGCCCGTTCCCGTACTACGAATCAGGACATCGCGGCGATCACCGCCAATGGCTTCCGGCCGCTCCACCCGTTCGAGCCACTTTCGATGCAGACCGGCCACTGGCTGGGCACCGACGAGCTCGGTCGAGACTCACTGAGCCGACTGCTTGATGGAGCCCAGATCAGCCTGGCCGTCGCGTTGGTGGTCCAGGTCGTAGTGCTCGTCATCGGCATGCCGATCGGCGCCATTGCCGGCTGGTTCGGCGGTCGCATCGACAACATCCTGATGCGCTTCACGGACGTCATGTATGCCTTCCCGGACCTGCTGCTGATCATCCTGATGTCGGTCACCTTCCGCAACACATGGCTGGGGCAGCAGTTCAACGGCCTGCTTGCTCGTGTTCATTGCCATCGGACTTACCTCGTGGGTGACCGTGGCGCGCCTCGTGCGCGGCCAGCTCCTGTCGCTCAAGGAGATCGAGTTCGTCGAGGCGGCGCGCGCGATCGGCGTTCGCGACCGCAACATCGTCACCAAGCACCTGCTGCCGAACTCGATCGGTCCGGTGATCGTGGCCATCACGCTCGGCATCCCGGGCGCGATCCTGGCCGAGGCGACGCTCGCCTTCCTGGGCGTCGGCGTTCAACCGCCGCGCGCGTCGTGGGGCAGCCTGATCAACGAAGGAGTCCGCTACATCCGCTCAGATCCGCATCTCGTCCTGCTGCCGGCGATCGCGATTGCCACTTCTCTGATCAGCTTCACGTTCCTGGGCGACGGTCTCCGTGACGCCCTCGATCCGAAGCTGAAGGGGAAGCAGTAGGTTGACCTCGCCGTCAAACGTTTCGGTTGAGGAGCAGAACACCGTCGAGATAACCCTCGGCGATCAGCTCGCGACGGAGGTTCGCGAGCGCGAGGCGAAGCGCGCCAAGGCAGAGAACCTGCTCGAGGTGCGCAACCTGTCGACACACTTCTATACGCCTGACGGCGTCGTCCGCGCCGTGGACGAGGTCAGCTTCGAGCTTGGCTACGGCGAGACGCTCGGGCTGGTCGGTGAGTCCGGCTGTGGAAAGAGCGTCACGGCGCTGTCGATCTCGCGGCTGGTTGCGGATCCGCCGGGCAAGATCGTCAGCGGCGAGATCCTGTTCGAGGGCGTCGACCTGCTCAAGCTCTCGCCCGAGGCGATGCGCAAGCTGCGCGGCAAGGACATCGGCTTCATCTTCCAGGACCCGGTCACGAGCCTCAATCCAACGCTCACGATCGGCTACCAGATCGCCGAGTCGATCCGGCAGCACATGGGACTGCCTGCCAAGGCGGCCAAGGATCGCGTCATCGAGCTGCTGGCCAAGGTTGGCATCCCGCGACCCAAGGACCGCTACACGGACTATCCCCATCAGTTCTCGGGCGGCATGCGCCAGCGCGTGATGATCGCGATCGCGCTGTCGTGCGATCCCAAGCTGCTGCTCGCCGACGAGCCGACGACCGCCCTCGACGTGACCATCCAGGCCCAGATCCTCGAGCTCATCCAGCGCCTGTCGGAGGAGTTCCGTACCTCCGTTCTGCTGATCACCCACGACCTGGGCATTGCCGCCGGCATGTGCCAGCGGATCAACGTCATGTACGCCGGCCGGATCGTCGAGACCGGGAATGTCGACACGATGTTCGAGAACCCGCGCATGCCGTACACATGGGGCCTGCTCGACTCATTGCCGCGGCTCGACGACATCCGCGGCAGCCGGCTGCGGACGATCGAAGGGCTGCCACCGTTGCTCATCAACGTGCCAGACGCGTGCCGGTTCAACCCGCGCTGCGCGTACGCACGCGACGTATGTCGCGAAAAGGAGCCCGTCCTGACCGTGCGAGAGGAAAGCCACGAGGCCCGCTGCTGGGGCACCCAGGCAGATGGGTGGATCCCGCAGTGACCGCTCCAGCGATCGACCAGACGCCGGCGCCGGCGGTCGGGCCGGACGCCGGGAGGTTGGTCGAGGTTGACAACCTCAAGGTCTACTTCCCGATCCGCGCTGGCTTCCTGCAGCGCACGATCGGCCACGTCCGGGCGGTCGACGAGATCAGCTTCGAGGTCCGCCGCGGCGAGACGCTCGGCCTGGTAGGCGAGTCAGGCTGCGGCAAGAGCACAACCGGCCGGGCCGTGATCCGGCTCAACCAGCCGACCGCCGGCCAGGTGCTGTTCGACGGCGTCGACGTGTACAAGCTCAACAACAACGACCTTCGCCGCCTGCGACGGCGGATGCAGATCATCTTCCAGGACCCGTACAGCTCGCTCGACCCGCGCATGACGGTCAGCTCGATCATCAGCGAGCCGCTCGAGACGCACAGCCTCAAGAAGGGCTCTGCCAAGCGCGATCGGGTAGCCGAGCTGCTCGAGATGGTCGGCCTCGACCCGCGCTACGTGAACCGCTACCCGCACGAGTTCTCCGGCGGCCAGCGCCAGCGCATCGGCGTTGCCCGCGCTCTCGCGGTCGAGCCCGAGTTCATCGTCTGCGATGAGCCGATCAGCGCGCTCGACGTGTCGATCCAGGCGCAGGTGCTGAACCTGCTGACCGACCTGAAGAACCGTCTCGGTCTGACCTACCTGTTCATCGCCCACGACCTGTCGGTGGTCAAGCACATCAGCGACCGCGTGGCGGTGATGTACCTCGGCAAGATCGTCGAGATCGGCCCACCGGACATCCTGTACGCCGGTCCCGGCCACCCCTATACCCGCGCGCTGCTCTCGGCCGTGCCGGTGCCCGACCCGCTCACTGAGCGGCGGCGCAAGCGCGTCATCCTCAAGGGCGACGTGCCGTCGCCGGTCAATCCGCCTTCAGGCTGCCGCTTCCACACTCGCTGCTGGCTATACGAGCGTCTCGGCAAGCCCGAGAACTGCCGGACCGACGATCCGCAGCTGCGCGTCCTCCAGCACAGCGACCACCTGGCGGCGTGCCACTACGCGGAGGACGCGCTCAAGACGGACGTCGGCGTGGCGCACGTTGGCGACACCCCGGTTCGCCGCGGGACGCCGCTGTCAGCGCTCAAGGTTGCCGGCAAGGCAGAGGCGGAGAGCGGCCTCGACGTGCCGCTGACCGAAGGTGCCGCCGATCTCGCGCCAATCGACCATTCGCCTGAGGCGGGCGCCGCCGAGTCCGCGACCGACACCGCCGGAACGCCGACACCGCCGGGCGAGATAAGCAACTAGAGCGACGCGATCAGCCCTTTCAGGCAACGATCGACTCCTAGCTGACCTTCTCCTTCGCGCTCGCGTCGAGCACCTCGCGGCTCTGCTCGCCGTAGTGGCACGCAATGGTGTGCTCGGCAAGCTGGCCGATCCGGCGCAGCTCGGGATCATCCGTCTGGCAGTTGGCCGGCCGGCCGAGCTGCTCGAACAGCCAGCAGCGGGGGCTGAAGCGGCAGCCGGGCGGAATGTTGATCGGGCTGGGAACGTCTCCGCGCAGGATGATTCGCTGCCGGCGTGAATCCGGGTCGGGCATCGGGATCGCCGACATCAACGCCTGCGTGTAGGGATGGCGCGGATCGGCGTACACGTCGTGTCGCTCCGATTGCTCCACCACTCGGCCGAGATACATCACCGCCACGCGGTCGCTGATGTGTTCAACGACGGCCATGTTGTGGGCGATGAACAGCAGCGTCAGGCCGAGCTCGCGCTGAAGCTCCTTGAGCAGGTTGAGCACCTGCGCCTGGATCGACACGTCGAGCGCGCTGACCGGCTCGTCGCAGACGATCAGGTCCGGTTCGAGGATCAGCGCGCGGGCGATGCCGATGCGCTGCCGCTGGCCGCCCGAAAACTCGTGCGGATAACGCCGCGCGTGATATGGCGCCAACCCGACCAGGTCCATGATCTTCTTGACACTCTCGCGTCGCTCAGCCGACGTGCCGATGTCGTGGATACGCAGGCCATCGCCGATGCTGTCGCCGATCGTGGCGCGCGGGTCGAGCGACGCGTAAGGGTCCTGGAAAATTATCTGCATGCGGCGCCGGAATGGCTTCAGCTTGGCGCCGTCAAGCTTGCTGATGTCGGTGCCGTCGAACAGGATGTTGCCTGCGGTCGGCTCGATCAGGCGCAGGATCAGCCGGCCGACGGTTGTCTTGCCGCAGCCCGACTCGCCGACGAGGCCCAGGCTCTCGCCGCGCCGGATCTGAAGGTCGACGCCATCGACTGCCTTCACCTGGGCAACGGTGCGCTGAAGAATGCCGCCCTTGACCGGGAAGAACTTGGCAAGGCCGCGCACCTCGACCAGCGGCCTGTCGCTTGCCGCGACTCCGATCGGGCCGACCTCACCCTGGACGCTGGCGACCGTCATGCCTGGGTGACCTCAGCTGCCAGCGGCGGTCGCCAGTCGGGCGTCTCGTCGGACGTGTGGTAGAGCCAGCAGCGCACGCGATGGTCGCCACTCACTGTGCGCAGCTCGGGATGATGCTCGCTTGCCGGTGAGACGTCGAACTCCTCGCGGCTGGTGCATCGGGGAGCGAAGCGGCAGCCTTCCGGTAGATCGATCAGGTTGGGCACCATGCCGCTGATCGTCGTCAGCTCGTCCTTGGGCTGGCCCAGGATAGGCACTGAACCGATCAGGCCCTTGGTGTACGGATGGAGCGGCTTGCGGAACAGCGTCCGCGTGTCGGTCTGCTCGATGATCTCGCCGGCATACATCACCGCGACGCGGTCGCACATCTCGGCCACCACGCCGAGATCGTGGGTGATCAGGATGATGGCCGTGCCCGTCTCGCGTTGCAGGCGCCGCATCAGGTCGAGGATCTGGGCCTGGATGGTCACGTCGAGGGCGGTCGTCGGCTCGTCGGCAATGAGCAGCTCGGGCTCGCACGCGAGCGCCATGGCGATCATCACGCGCTGGGCCATGCCGCCCGACATCTCATGCGGGTAGGCGTCGAGCCGGCGCTTCGGGTCGGGAATGCCGACCATCTGCATCAGCTCGAGCGAGCGAGCGCGGGCGGCCTTCTTCTTCATTCCCCTGTGGATCTCGAGCACCTCGCCGACCTGTCGGCCCGTCTGCATTACCGGGTTGAGGGCCGAGGATGGTTGCTGGAAGATCATCGAGATTCGATTGCCACGGATCTTGCGCATGTCGTCGATCGGCAGCTTCAGCAGGTCCTGGCCATCGAAGATGACCTCGCCACCCTCGATCAGGCCGGGCGGCGCGATGAGCCGCATGATCGACAGCGAGCTGACGCTCTTGCCACAGCCGGATTCGCCGACCAGGCCGAGGATCTCGCCGCGACGGACGGAGAAGTCCACGCCTGTGACCGCTCGGACCGAGCCTTCGCGAAGCTTGAATGACGTACGAAGGCCGCGCACGTCGAGCAGCACCTCGCCTGTTTGATGCTGCGCTGACGCAACTGACGAAACGTCCTCGATGAGCGTCTCGTCGAGGGACGGGACGATGATGGTCTGTGCGGCTCCGTCGTCGGTCATCGCGAGAGGCGCGGATCGAGGGCGTCGCGCAGGCCGTCGCCGAGGAGGTTGAAGCCGAGCACGGTCAGCGTCAGCATCACGCCGGGCGCGATGATCAGCCACGGCGCCGAGAAGAGCTGGTTGCGCTCGTTGCCGATCATCGTGCCCCATTCGGCGAGCGGCGGCTGAGCCGCCAGCCCGAGGAAGGAGAGAGCGGCGACCTCCAGCACGGCCGTGCCGATGCCGAGCGTGCCGGTGACGATCAGCGGCGTGATCGCGTTGGGCATCACCCGACGGCGGAGGATGTTGATCGACGAGTCACCCAGCGCCCTGGCGGCGGTGACGTAGTCCTGCTCGCGCACCGACAGCACCGAGGCACGCATGACACGGGCATAGATGGGTATCGACACGATCGCCACAGCGATCATGGCGTTCTGGAGCGTTGGGCGGAGCACGGTCACGATGACGAGCGCAAGCAGCAGGGCAGGGAAGGCGAGCAGCACATCCATCGAGCGCATCAGCAGCCCGTCCGTGCGGTTGCTCAGGAAGCCCGCCACCGCCCCTATGAGCGTGCCGATGACGATCGCCGCGGCGACGGTGACGAAGCCAATGACCAACGACGTGCGTGATCCGTGCACGAGACGGCTGAACACGTCGCGCGCGTTGCCGTCGAGGCCGAGAAGGTGCTGGGGCTGATCGGCGGGGCAGCCCAGGAGGTGCACGCACGGCGCCTGGCGTGGGCGGGCTCCTTCTTCGACCGTGAGCATCGTGTCGTTCGGATGATGGGTGGCGATGAAGTCGGCGCCGATCGCGATACTGAATAGGAAGCCGATGATGACGAGCCCTATGACCGCCGAGCGCTGGGACAGGATGCGCCGCAGGGACGCGCGGCGCGTACCGGTCGTCTTCGTGGCGACTGCCACCGTGTTGGCTGACATGGCTGGGCGAAGGGAGTCGTCTGCCCCGATCGGTGTATCGCTCATGACACCCGCACTCGCGGGTCCAGGAAGCCGTAGCTGATATCGACGATGAGGTTAACCACGACATAGATGATGGCGACCATGATCGCCATGCCCTGGATGACGACGTAGTCGCGTCCGGCAATCGATTCATAGACGACCAGGCCGATTCCGCCCAGGCCGAAGATCGTCTCGGTCAGCACAGCGCCGCTCAGCAGCCCGCCGACGGACAGGCCGATGACGGTCACGACCGGCAGCATCGCGTTGCGCAGGCCATGGCGGAACAGGACGAGCCTCGGCTGCAGGCCCTTGGCCTGGGCGGTTCGGATGTAGTCGCGTCCCAGAACCTCGAGCAGGCTCGAGCGGGTCATGCGGGCGATGATCGCCATCGGGATCGTGCCCAGCGCGATGGCCGGCAGGATCAGGTGCCGGAAGGCATCGAAGGCGAGATTGAACTGTCCGGTGACGACACCATTGACGGTGTACATGTTGGACAGGAAATCCAGGATCGAACGCGGCGGACCGCTCAGCTCAGTCAGCCCCCAGGCCTCCGGAATGGTGTCGAAGCGGAAGCCGGCCGTTAGACGGCCGGACGGCGGCAGCGCGATCGGCGAGTCCTTGAGGATCACCGCGAACAGGTAGGCCAGGAACAGCCCGAGCACGAAGACCGGGATCGACACGCCCAGGTTGGCAACCATCATTGTTCCGACGTCAGCGCTCGAGTTACGCCGGTAGGCGGACGCGATGCCGAGCGTCATGCCAACGGTGATGGCGAAGATGAGCGCGTAGACCGTCAGCTCGATCGTCGTTGGCATGCGCTCGAGGAGCACCTGCGTGACCGGCTTTCGGTTGGCTACCGAGTCGCCCAGGTCGCCGCGTGCCAACTGACCGAGATATGCCGTGAATTGATTGTCGACCAGTGTCGCGGGGAGCTGTTCGATGTGGACCACGAGCTGGCCTTCCTCGCGGAACACGCCAGGTATGACCGCCTTGTCCAGGCCGAATCGGGCGTTGAACAGGGCGCAGCTCTCGGGGTTGGCGCGCTGGTCAAGTGCCACCAGGCACGGATCGCCGGGGATCACGCGCGCCAGCAGGAAAGTCAGAAAGATGATCCCGAAAAGGACGGGAATGCTGACCAGGAGCCTGCGAATGATGAACCGGATCAAGTGTTTGTCGGGTCCAGTCTCAAGTCAGGAGGATAAACGCAAGGGGCGCCGGCTTTTGGCCGACGCCCCTTGACGGATCTAACCGGGTTTCGAGCTTACTCTTCCGGCGGTGCCGGCTGAGCCGACGCGTTCAGGAAGCCTCCCCACAGACCGGGGAAGTACTCGAACTGGCTGGTGCTGCCAACGTGCAGCGGATGCGCGGCATCCCACTGCAGGGCGTAGGACGTGATGACGTCCTGTGCCTCGAAGGTTGCACCGTCGTGGAACGTGACGCCCTCCTTGAGCGTGCAGGTCCACTGCGAAGCATCTTCGTTCGGCTCGCAACCCGTCGCGAGAACGGGCTCGACTTCCGAGGTGTTGGTCGCGTAGCCGTAGAGGCCTTCCATGCTCTGCTCGCAGGCACGGAGCGCCTCGCCGTCAGTCTCGTCAGCGCAGTACAGGGTGCCGGGTTCGGCGTTCTGCATGAAGACGATGGTGTCTCCCTCAGGCGGCGCCATCCAGGCAAGCTGCTCGTTGCTGATCGGTGAAGCCTGTGCGATGTCCACGCCGGCCACGTACGCGTTTCCGAACGCGCCGTGGGCGACCGGCACCATTGGCACCTCGGTCACGATGGCCGTGTTCGCCTCGGCGTAGGCCGCTGCGCGGGCTGCCGGGTCTGCCGTCGAGTTTCCGACCGCCAGAGGATCGGCAATCGACGGATAGAAGTCACCGAAGGCACTCGTCGCGCCCGGGCCGAAGTGGAAGTCCAGGAAGTTGGTCACTTCCGGATAGTCCGCACCCCAGCCGAGCATGAACAGGCCTTCAAGCAGGCCCTGGTTCGAGTTCTCGATGAAGGTTGCCGACTCCTGCTCCTCGATCGTGGCATCGATGCCGATGTCGGCGAGCTGGAGCTGCAGGTCCTGAGCGATCTGCGGTGCCAGAGGCTGGTAGCCGCGGATCACGTTGCGGTACTGGATGGTGGTCGTCAGCGGATTGGCATCGTTGAAGCCGGCCTGATCGAGCAGGTCGATCGCTTCGGCCGTATCGAAGCCTGGGAACTCGTCGCCTTCGCAGCCGAACTCGATTGCGCACGGCGTGAAGTGCGTCGCGACCTCTGATCCGACCGGATAGAAGTTGTCGACCAGGCGCTGCTTGTCGATACCAACGGCGATCGCCTGACGCACGAGCGGATCACTCCACGGCTCGACGTTGTGGTTCATGCCGAGGTACAGGGTGTTCAGGTTCGCGCCGCCTTCGGGAATCGCGAGCTCAAGCGCGGGATCGTTTTCCACGGTCTCGAAATCTTCGGGACCGACGTTGGTGATGCCCTGGACGGCGCCCGACTGGAGCTCCGTCAAACGGGCAGCCGACTCGGCCGACCAACGCAGGACTGCGCTGGCAACTGCTGCCGGCGTGTCACCGTGGTAGCCGTCGTAGCGGCTGTACAGGATCTCGCTGCCTGCACGCCACTCGTCCAGCTGGAGCGCTCCGGTGCCGTTCATGTCGGTCAGCATCGCGCCGCTCGGGACGTTCGTCTCGAGCCAGCCCGAGTCGTTGACCGCGAAGACAGTGAAGGCGACCTTCTGCAGGAACGCGACATCGGGCGAGCACAGGTTGAAGACGACGGTCAAGTCGTCTGGTGCCTGGATCGACTCGATGTTGCCGGTGTAAGCCTCACCGTTGAACTCGCCGGGCACATCGCCTTCGCGGCACACCACGCCGCCCTCGGGCGGGTACTGGAGGCCTTCGACGGCGGGCGTTTCGCTGGGTGCGTCGCTCGGTGCGTCGCTGGGCGCGTCGCTCGGTGCGTCGCTGGGCGCGTCGCTCGGTGCGTCGCTCGGTGCGTCGCTGGGCGCGTCGGTAGGGGCGGCCGTCGCGCTTGCTGCTGTCGTGGCTGACGGAGCTGGGCTGGCCGTAGGACCAGCGGCCGGTGTACATGCCACCAGCACAAGCATTCCGACCACCGCGATGGCAAAAAGGCTCAGCCATTTTGGTTGATGGACCATCTAGTGCAATCCTCCTCTATTCCCTGTCTGCCGCGGCACTCCCTGGGGTTTTTTGGCCCACTGCCCGGTGTAGCCGCGCACGGTGCTACGGCCCTCGTGTCAGACAAGTTGCCGAAGCCTAGCACCTTGTCCAGCCGGATAGCCAGATGGTTTAGGGCATTTAACCGATGAGCGTGGAAGGGTCGTCGTGGACAGCCTGTTTGGTACCATGACGACCACTCGGGGGAGGGGAAGGAAGGGCTTCGTTTCACCGTGGCAAACGACGAATCCACCGTCACGTTGCGCTCCCCGACCTTGTCGGAACGGATCAGCGACGCTCTCGTCCGACGCATCGTCCGCGGCGAGATCCAGCCCGGCGAGGCGATGCCATCCGAAGAGGAGCTCGCGACCCAGTTCGACGTGAGCCGGCCGGTTGTGCGCGAGGCGGTCAAGGAGCTGACCGTGATCGGCCTCGTCGAGAGTCGCCAGGGTCGCTCGACGCGCGTCGCGCCCGAAGGTGAATGGAACGACTTCGATCCACGGCTCATCGCCGCACGCATCGATACCGGCGCCTTCGACACCGTGCTGCTCGAGTTGCTCGAGCTTCGTCGCGTGATCGAGTCGGGCGCGGCCGGGTTGGCCGCCGGGCGGCGCACCAGCGCCGAGTTGGCCCAGATGGAGTCCGAGATCGGGGCAATGGTGGAGATGCTGGCTTCGGTCGACAGCTTCGAGGCGGAGGACATCGACCGCTTCACCGACGCCGACATCCGATTTCACGGCCTCGTTCTGAACGCCACGCGCAACCATCTGCTCATCAGGCTGATCGAGCTGATCGGCCCGCTGCTCCGGGTTGGCCGGCGGATGAGCCTCGAGCGCCGGCCGGACGGTCCCGCCGAGTCGCTGCGCGGGCATCAGGCGATCCTCGACGCGATACGTTCCGGCGACGCCGCTGCGTCGCGCCAACAGATGCGCGAGCATCTTTCGTGGACGGCCAACCTGCGCCTCGACGAGATCGACGATGACGATCGCGCTGCTCCGGTCGCGTCGCGAGGGCAGGCCACGCCGGGCTGACGTCGGCCGACGCCACTCGGGCCGAGGTCGTGGCTACCATCCAGACGTGACGAGATTGCGCATCGGCCTCGGACAGCTGGCGCCCAGCCTGGGGCTGCTCGAGGCGAACCTCGCCGAACACCGGCGCACAATCGAGGCGGCCGCCGACGAGGGGGTCAACCTGCTGGCATTTCCCGAGCTCGGCCTGACCGGCTACCTGCTCCAGGACCTCAACTCCGAGGTCGCCATGCGCGCTGACGACCAGCGGCTGACCGACCTCGCCCGGGTCGCTCCCGATATGAGCGTGGTCGTCGGCTTCGTCGAGGAATCGGCTAGCGCGCAGCTCTACATCTCCGCCGCGTTGCTCGAGCAGGGCGAGGTGCGTCACGTCTACCGCAAGTCGTACCTGCCCAACTACGGACTGTTCGACGAGCGCCGCTTCTTCGGCGCCGGCGACCAGATCGGCGCGGTCGACTCACAGCTCGGCGTGCGCCTTGGGCTGTGCATCTGCGAAGACTTCTGGCACCTGCCATCGGCCTACCTGCTCGCGCTCGACGGCGCCCAGGTGTTGGTCAACATCTCATCGTCGCCGGGCAGGGACATCGCCGCTCCGGTCGAGGGCGGGCTGGGTAGTGCCGAATCGTGGAACACCCTGATGCGCGCCTACGCCCAGCTGACGACCAGCTACGTGGTTTTCGTGAACCGGGTCGGCGTCGAGGAATCGGTCACCTTCTGGGGCGGCTCGCGCGTCATCGATCCGAGTGGCGAGGTTGCCTTCGTGGCGCCTCTTCTCGACGCGGGGCTGTACACGACGGAGGTCGACCTCGACGCGGTTCGACGCGAGCGAATGGCACTACCGCTGTTGCGCGATGAACGACCCGACTATGTGCTCCGGCAGCTCGAGCGCATCGTCCGCGAGCGCGCCGGTCAGCCCGACGAGCGGGACGAGACCTCGATAGGCAAGCGCGCAACGGAGACCGGCGGACAATGAGCTCGACGCCCGAACTCGATGACTCGGCGGCGCCGGCGGAGCTGCTCATCGACACCGACATTGCCAGGCGGCTGATTGGCGAGTTCATCCGCGGCCACCTGCGCCAGACGGGCTTCGAGCGGCTCCTTGTCGGGTTGTCGGGTGGCCTCGACTCGGCGCTCGTCGCGTATCTGGCGGTCGAGGCGATCGGCGCCCGGAACCTGCTGTGCGTGCTGATGCCCTACCGCACGTCGGCGCCCGAGTCGCGTTCAGATGCGGAGGAGATCATCAGTACGCTGGGCTGCGAGAGTCGGCTCGTTGACATCTCGCCGATCGTTGACGGCTACTTCGACGGCGCCCTGGACGGCGCCTCGGTCGATCGTGGCCGGCGCGGCAACTTCGCGGCGCGGGCGCGAATGGCTACGCTCTACGACCTTTCGGTGGAGTGGCGCGGGCTGGTGATCGGAACCGGCAACAAGACGGAGGCCCTGCTCGGCTACACGACCATCTTTGGCGACAACGCCGCCGCCATCCTGCCCATCGGCGACCTGTACAAGACCCAGGTCAGGCAGCTCGCCCGGGCGATGGACGTACCGTCCCAGATCCTGGCCAAGCCCCCAACAGCGGATCTGTGGCCGGGACAGACCGACGAGGACGAGCTGGGCATCACCTATGCCGAGGCGGACCGGCTGCTGTACTGGATGGTCGATCGGCGGCACTCACGTGACCAGCTACTTGAGCTTGGCTTCGACGGCTCGACGATCGATCGAGTGCGGGATCTCGTGGCCGGATCCGAGTTCAAGCGCCAGACGCCGCCTGTGGCAAAGCTGACGACGCGCACGCCAGGGGTCGACTACCTGTATCCGCGTCGCCGTCCGCGGCCCAGGGACTAGCCGGGGCGTGGTCGAAGCGCCCGGCGTTGGCGGCACTCTCTACGTCGTGGCAACGCCCATCGGAAATCTCGGCGATATCAGCCTGCGCGCCCTGGAGATCCTGCGCACAGTGCCGCTGGCGGCCGCCGAGGACACTCGCATCGCCCGCCGGCTCTGGGCGCGATACGACATCGCCACTCGCCTTGTCTCCTACCACGCGAGGTCGGGAACGAGACGCCACGGCGAGCTGATCGAACACCTTCGTTCCGGCAACGACCTCGCGCTGGTGAGTGACGCGGGAACGCCACTGGTGAGCGATCCGGGAGGGGAGCTGGTTGCCGACTGGCTCGCGCTTGGTGGCGCAACGGTGCCCATTCCCGGTGCCTCCGCCGTTCTCGCCGCGCTCGTGGTCAGCGGCTTTGCTGCGCCGCGTTGGGCGTTCGAGGGATTTCTGCCCCGGTCAGGCGGTGAGAGGCGTGTCCGACTGGCGCGCATCGCGTCCGACGAGCGGGCCACGGTCCTGTTCGAATCGGCGCGCCGGGCGGGCGCCACCTTGACCGACCTGGCCGAGGTCTGTGCCACAGACCGGCGCGCCGCATTGACCCGCGAGCTGACCAAGATCCACGAGGAGACCTGGCGCGGGACGGTCGCCGAGCTCGCCACCAGGGCCGCCGGCGTCACCGCCACGAGGCGAGGTGACGATCGTGGTCGAGGGCGCGGACCCGAGCGTCGCCGCCACTGCCTCCGCCCAGTCCGTGGACGAGGCTCGGGCCGAGGTCGATCGACTGGTAGGCGAGGGGTCCAGCCGGTCGTCCGCCGCCCGCCAGGTTGCGCAGGAGCGCAACCTTCGACGTCGGGATCTCTACTGAAAATTCGGGTGTGCACACGACGAAAATTCGTGATGCGAAAGCAGACTTGTCAGGTAACCTGACCTAAATCCGCTCGTGACTCGACCGGGCACTTAGGCGGCCGCCGAAGCGGATGACTGGGAGAGGGGATTGATGCCAACCAAAGTGGCTGGACGACGGTCGCTGTCCGTTGTCCTTGGTCTGGTCCTGCTTCTGAGCTCGATGATCGTCGCGCCTGCGGTCGTGCTGGCGGATGATCCGCCGCCGCCGATGACGCCGATCGACCCTCAAGTGGTCACTCAGCCCAACAACCAGGATTGGGATGACTATCACCCGATTCCGAATGGCCCGAACTATGCCGACAACGGCATTCAACCGACCGTGGAAGAGTGGGACGTAGGTCTCCTCCTGAACGACTTCCCGGACACGCCGTTCACGGTCACGCAGCCCGCCGGGTCGGACGTGTTCGGCAACCCGGGTCCCCTCGGCGCGAATATCCCGCGCGCCAATGTGCCCGCGTTCTACGTCGATTGGCTGGGCACCGCCAGCGCCGCGAACAACTACCAGACGATGAACCGGTACTGGATGGAAGACTCATTCGGCCGATACGGCGTGAACTTGACCGGCTACGGGCCGTACCAGCTGTTCGGTGACCAGGGCGAGTACTTCATCGACGACATCGCGGGGTCGAACAACTCGACCTGCAACGTCCAGACCAGGTCGATCAACTCGGCCCAGACCAGCGTCACCAGCATCGAGGTCGTCTCGAGCGCCAGCTTCTCGGTTGGCAAGATCCTCATGAACGTCGCGCCCGATATCGGCGGCGGCGGCACGCTCAGCGCCACTCGAACCGTTACGGCCATCCCCGATGCGACCCACCTCGAGACCGGCCCGGCTACGACTGTCGGTACCACCTCTCTTGCTGGATCGTCAACGTTCCGTCCAGCCTCCGTCGCCGGCATCGCGGCCGGTCACGTGCTCAACATCGGCTGGGACGATCGCCTGGAGAACCGCACGGTTGCGGCCATCGGCGACGGCACCGGCAACGGCACCTTGTCGGCTGCTGCTGCGGCCGGCGCTACGAACATCAAGGTCTCAAGCGTCACGAACGTCACCGTTGGTGAAACGCTTCTCCTCGAAGGCGGCGTCAACGACGAGCTGGTCACCGTGGCATCGGTCGGCACGACCGGTTCCGGTGGGACGGGCCTCGATCTCACCGCCCCCACCACCATTGCGCACGCCTCAGGCGGCAACTTCACGGCCACCTGGTTGAGCGTCACGTCTCCGCTGACCCACGGTCACGCCAACAACACAATCGTCCGCGACATGAACACGACGGCGTTCACTGTTGCCGCGAATACATACCTCCACACCTGCAACCGCAACTTCCGCACGGACGCCGCTGTGGCCTGGGCTGATCATGTCTCTGCAGCAGAGCGCAACGCGCTCGACAACTTCTTCGTCGTCAGCGCCGGCCAGGACGAAAGCGGTACCTGGCAGGAATTCGGAGAGATGCAGTTCACCGGCGGCCCTTCGCCGGCGGTCGATACCGTCCCGGATGCCTTTGGCCCGCCAAACCCTGAGATCACCCAGAACTGGGCGGCCACCCGCTACATCCCGTGGACGTCATGGCGCTCCGCGGCGACCGTGTGGCCGAGCGCGTCGGGGAACAGCTCGACCGAGGGCGAAGGCTCCGGCATGGCCGTCTACGCCCACGAGCTGAGCCACAACCTCGGTCTTGGCGACAACTACAACAATCCGTACATCGCGCCGTTCCAGCGAGCCGCGACCGGCTACTGGAGCATGATGAGCCGCGGCTCATTCAACGGACCGGGCGGCACCCATCAGCGCTGGCGAATTCCGTCAACGATGGGCACCGCGCTGGGCTCGCAGCACGTCCTGCGCGACAAGATCCAGGAGAACTTCGTCACCGCAGCCAACTTCATCGACCTGGATCGCGGCGACCTGGCCACCTCCGGCCTGGCCGTCGTCGATGTCCAGGCTCGCGAGGCGGCGCCCGGGTCAGGCGATCAAATGGGTGTCCGCATCAACCTCGACGGTGGCGACGCCAACCCGGCGTGCACCGTGATGTCCACCCCGCGTGTCCTCGCCGCCGCGGCGAGCATCGGCGACACCAACATCAAGGTCGACAGCATCACCAACTTCACCGTCAACAGCGACGTGATCGTCGGTGACCGTGGCAATGACGAGATCGCCCGCGTGACCGCAGTCGGCACAGCCGGCGCCGGGGGCACGGGCATCACGCTCTCCGCACCGCTGACCAAGGCCCACCCATTGAACGAGATCATCTCAAACCGCCTGTCCTGCTCAGGTCCGGGCGGCTTCAACAACTACATCGTGGAAGTCAACCAGCAGATCGGCGCGGACTCGTTCCAGGCCAGCACGGGCGTGCTGATCGAGAAGAACAAGACCGCTGCCAGCAGCTGCGGCCCCAACGGGTTCAACTGCTTCGCGTGGGTCGTTGACGCCCACCCGACCGACATCAATATTCAGGACTTCACGCGGCCAGACTCGACCATTCAGTGGGTGACGACGGGCGATCCGCGCCAGCTCGCTGACGCCACGTTCCACGCGGGCACGAGCTCAGGTTCGTTCTATGAGTGGACCGACACGCGCAACAACCTGCGCTTCTTCATCCTGAATCGCTCAGAGGTGAGTGGCATCGTCCACTACCAGATCGCGGTCCAGAATCTGGCCGGCAACGGTCCGCACGCGCGTGGTGTCACGGTCGACAACCCGACGCCCTCGTTCCTGACCGAAAACTACGGTCACTGCAACTTCAACCTGAACAACACGGGTACGTTCTCGAGCTTCACCAACGGCCACCCGGAGACGAGCGACCTCACCTCGGCGGTGAGCAACGACGTCTACCGGCTGAGCACCTCAGTCACGTCAGGCACCGGATGGGCGGCCCAACTGCCCAACGAGCTTGCCTACGCGGCCTTCGGTGCCTCAACCAACGTGCCCGTGTACATCACGCGCACCGAAGCGGCCGACGAAAATGCGACGATCAGCCTGACCGCGACGTCGGTCAGCGATCCGACCAAGACCTCGACGGCGACCTGCTCGCTCGACCAGGTTGCACCGGTCACGACGGCTGACCTTCAGCCGCCGGCGACGAACACCTACTACGACGATCCGACCACGGTCACCCTGACCGCGAGCGACGACATCGGCTCGGGCATCGCCTCGACCGAGTACGAACTCGACGGCGCCGGCTTCGTTGCCTACACCGCACCGTTCCAGGTCACCGGCGATGGTCCGCATACGCTGGCGTATCGCTCGACCGATAACGCGGGCAACGTCGAAGCGACCACCACGCTGGAGTTCACGATCGACGCGACGGGACCGGAGATCACGATCACCGAACCCGCCGATGGCGGCCAATATCCGCTCGACTCCGTCCAGCTCGCTGACTACGAGTGCACGGACGCGGTCTCGGGAGTGGTCGACGGCACCTGCGTCGGGACCGTCGCTGACGGCGCCGCGTTCGACACCAGCTCAGTTGGCTTCCATCAGTTCACGGTCACCGCCGAGGACGTGGCGGGCAACGAGTCGAGCGTGACGCACCAGTACAACGTCTACTGGGATCAGTTCAGTGGCTTCCTGCCGCCCATCGTCGATGGCTTAAACACCCGACAAGCCGGGAGCATCGTCCCAGTCAACTTCAGCCTCGGCGGCGACTTCGGGCTGGCCATCTTCATGGCCGGCACGCCAACCTCGCAGCAGGTCGACTGCACGACGCTGGCGCCGATAGGAGCTGCGCAGTCAACGACCTCGCCCCGGCGGCTCGGGCATCACGTACAGCGACGGCGCCTACCACTACAACTGGAGGACCAGCGCCAGCTGGAAGAACACGTGTCGTGAGTTCACGGTGAGTCTGATCGACAACACCACGCATACGGCTCTGTTCACCTTCATCAAGTAGTCACAGCTCTGCCCGTGTCCCGCGGCTGACCGCGGGCACGCGTACGAGAACCGAGCCCCGGCGGTCGATCAATCCGCCGGGGCTCGACCTTTTCTGGCACGATCCACACCTGCGGAGGTGAACGTTGACATCAAGAATGCAGATCTGGCTTGCGATCGGCCTGATCGTGGCCGCCTGCGCATCGCCCGCTCCCACTCAGAGTCCCGTAGGTCCGAGCCTGTCCGCTCCACTCCAGCCATCTCCCGTTCTTCGGTCTGGCGAGCCAAGCGACGATCCCGCACCGTCGCCGACCAGTGCGACGCCGGGCGCGTCGACTGTGCAGCCTTCAGCCGGCAGCCCTACACCGGGCTCCACGGATCCCGGAACTCCTCGTCCCACCCTCGAGCCCGTGCCGACGCCTGACGAAGGCTCGTATCAGCCCGTCGTGGTCGACTCATTTGGTTATACGCCGATCGATACGGACGGCAACGACTTCTCGAGCTGGGCCGCGGTCTTCACCAACCCGAACACCGAATGGGTGGTCTTCCGGATGCCGGTTCAGATCGAGTTCTATGGAGCGGACGACCTGTTCCTCGGCGGCGATGAACTTTCTGTGACGATCCTGCCCGGGCAGACAACGGCGCTCGCCGGACAAGGCGGTACGGCGGCGACCACGCGCTTCGTCGTAACGCCTGCCGATGATCCGACGCCGTACATTCCGCTCGTTTCCTCGGGCACGGTCGAGATCACCGATGTCGAGTCGGTGACGACCGATATCGGACGGCTGACGACGGGGTCGCTTACGAGCACCTTGACGACGGACCAAACTTTCATGCCGATCATCGCGGTGTATCGCGACGCGGCAGGGAACATCCTCGGTGGCACCAACTCCGGCGTGGAATCCCTTCCGTCCGGGGCCACCGTGCAATTCGAGATACCCGATTCCCTGCCGCCGCCCAACGTCGCCACGACCGAGGTGTATTGGCAGCTCGGCCGCGGGCTGCCGCAGTAGGGTGCACTCGGATCGGATGAGTCTCTTCCGCCTGGGCCTGCTCGCGACGCTCGTCGTGGGAGCCACGGTTGGAGCGTGTACCAGTGCTCCAGCACCAACGATCGCGCCATCGAACGGCCCGCCAGGCAGTCCCGGGCTGATCGGCGCGTGCCAGCTCGTGCCGGACATGGACGACATCGTCGGCATGGAATCGGTCGGGCCGCCTGCCGGCTACACGCTCAACGACGTCGATCGCTGCCTGTGGACGTACGGCCTCGACCCATCGCGCTACGTGACGCTCTCGATCGCCCTCGAGGCGGCTCACCACCAGGCGATCAGCGCCCTGGGCGAGTCCGAGTCCGTGGCCGACCTCGGTCGGGACGCACGCTGGTGGCCCAGCAACTCGACGCTGTCGGTGCTCAGTGGAGGCAATGCCGTTCAGGTCACCCTCGAGCTGGATCCAGCCGACAACACCAGGGAGCTCGCGATCGGCATCGCCCAGGCGGCCGCCGCGAACATGGATTGAGTCCGGTGCCTGGAAGGGCATGAGCCGTTTGCCGGCCGCCCATGAGATTGCCTCGCAGCGATCTTAGTTGCCGCGAGCTGTCTCGAAGCTGAAACCTAGTTTCCGAACAGCCGCTTTCGACAGGGAGGCGGGTGAAGCTAGCCTCGGTGATCGGCGCCAGTGATCACGAATACGAGGAGGTCAGCCATGACTCACGGCTGGACGTTCGCTCCGGATCACCCGAGCTCCCAGAAGCGGCTGGGACGGGCACTTCTTCCGATGTTGGTTGCCATGGCTGTTCTTGTCGTGGCCTGCCAGCCGTCAGGTGGCGCGTCGCCCGGTGGAGGCACTCCGGCGACCGGCTCACCTGCTGGCGGCACGCCAGCGGCCGGCGACTATCCAACCTCGGCGATCACGTTCATCGTCCCGTTCGCCGCTGGTGGGCCGACCGACACGGTCACTCGGCTCGTGGCCGAGCCGATGAGCGAGGAGCTCGGCGTCCAGATCGTCATCCAGAACGTTGTCGGTGCAGGCGGCACAGTTGCGGCCGGTCAGGTGGCTGCGGCGGCCCCGGACGGCTACAACGTGCTGATGCATCACATCGGCATGTCGACCGCGCCGACGCTGTACCCCGATCTGCCGTATGACCCGCTTACCGGCTTCGAGACGATCGGCCTCGTGACCGAGGTGCCGATGACGATCATCGGTCGTGCGGACTTCGAGCCGACCACTCTCGAGGAGCTGGTCGCGTACGTCGAAGCCAATGCCGACACTGTCAGCTATGCCAATGCCGGCATCGGTGCTGCTTCGCACCTGTGTGGACGACTCTTCGAGGACGCTACCGGCGTCGAGCTGACGGAGGTTTCCTACGACGGCACTGAGCCGGCCCTGACCGACCTTCTGGGCGGCCACGTGGACTTCATGTGCGATCAGACAACGAATACGACGGAGTACATCCAATCCGGTGAGGTGAAGGCCTACGCTGCGACAACGGCGGAGCGTGTTGCCTCGCTGCCCGACCTGCCGACGACCGCAGAAGCCGGCTTCGAAGGCATCGAAGTCGGTGTCTGGCACGGCCTGTACGTCCCGGCCGGCACTCCCGAGGACGTCGTCACTCGGCTGACCGCAGCGCTTCAGACGGCGCTCGAGGACCAGACCGTGATCGACCGCCTGGCCGAGCTTGGCGCCGCGCCAATGGCGCAGGACCAGGCAACGCCGGAAGCCCTCTCGCAGAAGCTGCAGGAGCAGATCGATCTGTGGGCACCGATCCTCGAGCCGGCGCCAGCGCCGGCGTCGGCAACGCCCACGAGCTCATAGAGGTCGAGCTGTCGAACACAGGTGAGGCGGCGGCCGCCTCACCTGGCCTCCGCGAGGAGGTGAGCGTTGGAAGTGCCTAGCCGCGCAACGCTCCGAAAGGCGCTGCCCGACGTTCTGGTCGGTGCAATGTTCATTGGCTTTGGCCTCTTCTTTGCTGTTGGCGCACTGACCTATGAAGTCGGGACGCCTTTCGCGATGGGTCCGGGCTTCTTCCCGCTCACCCTCGGTAGCGTCCTGGTAGTACTCGGGCTGCTGATCGTGGGCAGCGGTTTCGCGGCCGATAAAGAGGGAATCATCGGACCCGTGCCATGGCGCGGGATCGTCCTTGTCACGCTCGCTTTCCTATTCTTTGGCCTCACCGTTCGCGGCCTGGGCGTAGTGCCCTCGCTGTTCATCACGACGCTGCTCACGGCATTCGGAAGTGAGCGCATGGGCGTCGTGAATGCGCTGCTCATCGCCGCCGGATTGACCGCCGTGTCGGTCGTGATCTTCATCTTTGGGCTCCAGCTCAACTTGCCGCTGTTCGGTCCCTGGCTCGACGTACTCGGCCTGTAGGCGGCCGACAAGTGGACCTCCTGAGCAATCTTGGTCTCGGGATCGAGACGGCACTGACTCTCGAGAACGTCGTGTACTGCTTTGTCGGGGTTGTGCTCGGTACGGCCGTGGGCGTCCTACCGGGCATCGGTCCGACGGCCACGATCGCACTGCTCATGCCGATCACGTTCACCCTCGAACCGGTTTCGGCTCTGATCATGCTTGCCGGGATCTATTACGGCGCCCAATACGGCGGCTCGACAACAGCGATCCTGATCAACCTGCCGGGCAAATCGTCGGCGGCCGTGACTGCCATTGACGGTCACGAGATGGCGCTCAAGGGCAGGGCCGGGGTTGCGCTGGCGACGGCGGCGCTGGGCTCATTCTTCGCCGGGACCACAGCCACTTTGCTTGTCGCGCTCTTTGCACCGCCGTTGGCACGTATTGCGCTCCGCTTTGGTCCACCCGAGTACTTCGCGCTCGTAGTCCTCGGGCTGATCGCCTCGATCGCCCTGGCACGGGGCTCGACGCTGAAGGCGCTGGCGATGATCGTCCTGGGATTGCTGTTCGCGTCGGTCGGTCAGGACATTGCCACCGGCGTGCCGCGCTTCACCTTTGGCGCCAGAGAGCTGTTCGGCGGCATCAACTTCGTGTCGGTGGCGGTGGGCATCTTCGGCGTCGCCGAGATCCTGCGCAACCTCGAAAGTGAGACGACCCGGCGCGTAATTGTCGACAAGGTTTCGAACCTGTGGCCAACACGCGAGGACATGCGCCGCATGTTCGCGCCGATCCTGCGCGGTACAGCGGTCGGATCGGCGCTGGGCATCCTGCCGGGAGGCGGCCACATCCTGGCATCGTTCGGTTCCTATGCGATCGAAAAGAGGGTTTCGAAGCGCAAGAAGGAGTTCGGACACGGCGCCATCGAGGGAGTGGCCGGACCCGAAATCGGCAAACAACGCCGCCGCCCAGACCTCGTTCATACCGTTGCTGACTCTCGGGTTGCCCGCGCATCCGGTAATGGCGCTGATGGTCGGCGCATTCATCATCCACGGCATCTCACCCGGCCCGAACGTGATCAACGAGCAGCCGGCGCTGTTCTGGGGCCTGATCGTCTCGTTCTGGGTGGGCAATTTCCTGCTGCTGCTGCTCAATCTGCCGCTGATCGGGCTGTGGGTGCGAATGCTTGCCATTCCCTAC
Organism: uncultured Chloroflexia bacterium; assembly: GCA_963776865.1. GTDB lineage: Bacteria > Chloroflexota > Limnocylindria > Limnocylindrales > CSP1-4 > JALYGJ01. The sequence continues at coordinate 104,499 of CAVZOG010000003.1, forward strand.
AAGGTTCTGTTTCCGGCAATCGTCGCCTTCGCCTGCATCGGCACCTTCTCGATAGGCCTCAACGCCCTGGACATATTCGCGATCGCGTTCTTCGGCGTCGTCGGCTACTTCCTGGTGAAGTTCGGCGCAGAACCGGCACCGCTGCTCCTGGGGTTCGTTTTGGGCTCGCTACTCGAGCAGAATTCTGCGTCGCTCGCTGACCATCTCGCGCGGGGATCCGATGATCTTCTTCGAGCGCCCGATCTCGGCCGTTCTGCTGATCCTTGCGGTGGTGCTGCTCGTCGCCGCCGTCCTGCCCTCGATTCGGCGGCGACGAGATGAGGTTTTCATGGAGGAGGACGCCTAGCCGCGCCTGCGGTCCCGCTGCGACCCTGTTCCGACGTTAGACTCGCGCCGCAGCCAAGGTAGAGCCGTGGAGGGAACGTGAGCGACCAGCCCATACCGGGTGCGCCTGACCCGGATTCGACCCCGCCGATCGGCGACGAGATCGTCGCCACGGCAGCCGAGGGACTCGAGCCACGGACACAGCCGGGTAAGCGGGTGCTCATTCTGGGCGGCGGCATCGCCGGCCTGGTCGCCGCGTTCGAGCTCAAGCGCCAGGGTCACGAGCCGCTCGTGCTCGAGGCTCAGCATCGCGTCGGCGGCCGCGTCCAGACGATCCGCGACTTCGCGCCGGGGCTGTACGCCGAGGCCGGCGCGATGCGCATCCCGCGCGTGCACGACCTGACGCTGGCCTATTGCGACCTGTTCGGGCTCGAGCTGCGGCCGTTCGTGATGGGCAATCCGAATACGCTCGTGTACATCGACGGCCAGCGCATGACCGTCGAGGACGCCGATCGCCAACCGGATCGGCTGCCGTTCGACCTGGCCGACCACGAGAAGGGCAAGACCTGGTCGCAGCTCTGGAACGAGGCCACGTCCGAGTTCCGCGAGCAGTACGAGGTCGGCGGCCAGGAGTCGCTCGACTCGCTGCTGCACACCTACGACCAGTACTCGATCCGCGAATTCCTGGTCATGCGCGGCTTCAGCGAGGGCGCGCTCGAGCTGTACGGCGTGATGAGCTTCCGCGAGTCGAACATGAACGCGGCGGTGGTCGAGCAGCTGCGCGAGATCGTCGGACGTTCCTTCGAGGACATGCAGGAGATCGTGGGCGGCATGGACATGCTGCCGCGCGCCTTCTATGCCGAGATCGGCGACAACGTGCGCTTTGGCGCCGAGATCACGTCCATCGAGCAGAGCCCCGACGACGTCACAGTTCACTACCGGACCCATTCGGGCCGCTACTCGGCCAAGGGCGACTACGCCATCTGCGCCCTGCCGTTCAGCGTGCTGCGCGAGATCGAGGTCGTTGGCCAGGGCTTCTCACGCGAGAAGCAGAAGGCGATCAGGGAGCTGAACTACAACGCGTCGGGCAAGATCCTGTTCCAGGTTCGACACCGCTTCTGGGAGGAGGAGGACGGCATCGTCGGCGGCACGACCGTCACCGACCTCCCGATCCGGCGCATCTGCTACCCATCGTTCAGCGATCCGGACACTGAGCGCGGCACGTTGCTCGCCTCGTACACGTGGGGCCAGGACGCCCTGCGCTGGGGCGCGATGGACGCCGAGTCGCAGATCGAGCAGGCGCTCGAGGACGTGGCCAAGATCCACCCGTCGGTGATGGCCGACTTCGAGGTCGGAGCCGTCAAGGATTGGTACGGCGATCCCTACGCGCGGGGTGCCTTCGCGCTGTTCGAGCCCGAGCAGCAGACGCGCTTGCAGGCGTCGATCGTGCAGCCCGAGGGCCGCATCCACTTCGCCGGCGAGCACACGTCGCTGTACCACGCCTGGATCCAGGGCGCGCTCGAGTCGGGCATCCGCGCCGCGAAGGAGATCCACGAGGCGCCCGAGGCGCTCGCCCCGACCCGCGAGTCCTGAAGGGCAGGCCTAGAAGGCGAGTCCCTCGACGACGGACAGGATGGCGCTGCCCAGAATCAGCGCCGACGCGGTGTCGGTGTTGGTCCGGTCGTCGCACGACAGGTGATAGCACGGATCGGCCAGCACGCCCGGCTGGCTGCCGAACAACGCGGCCTCGTCGTCGGCGAGCGGCGCAATGCCCGAGAAGACGCCACCGCTGGGAATGCCGGCGACCTCGAATGCCGCGTGATCCGATCCGCCGCCCAGGTCGACCGGCAGGCCCGGTGACGCCGAGCTCGTCGAGCGCGTCGAGCAGTGCCTGGGTGATGTCGTCGGAGCCGGCCGGCGCAAGCTCGTTGTCGTACACGTACCGGGCCGGATTGACCGAGCGCGACCATGTCGAGGTTGAGGTAGGCCTGGATCGCCTCCCGATCGGCGGCGGAGAGGCCGTCGACATAGGCGCGCGAGCCGTGCGTGCCGAGCTCCTCGGCACCCCAGAACGCCATCCTGATCGTCTGCGCCGGCTGTGCCTGTTGCTGAGAGTGCCGCGGCCATCGCCAGCAGCGCGGCCGAACCCGACGCGTTGTCGTTCAGCCCAGGCCCGTCGAGCACCGAGTCGAGGTGGGCGCCGAGCATGACCACCTCGGGCGAGGCACCGGGCAGCTCGGCAACGATGTTGTCGTCGTTTGCCGGCGACATCTCGACCTCGACGTGGATCTCGGCACTGCCGCCGGACTCGGCCGCGGCCAGCAGCGCCGTGGTCGGCTCCAGTCCGGCCACGATTGCCGGGATCTGGATCCCGCCCGGCACGATGAGCGTCGGACGGCGGATCTCGTTCGCGCCCCAGGTCGGGTACAGCCCGATGATCGCGGCCGCGCCGGCATCCTGGGCGAGCAGCACCTGGTCGCGTTTCAGGCACGGCCCGGACATGACCAGCGCCACGTTGCCGGCCTCGAACCCGATCCAGTCGACGGGGTAGCAACCCCCGTTGTCGGTCGGCTGGCCGCCGGCGATGCCGACCGTCTGCAGCGTGCCGCTGACGTCGCCGGGCGCCGAGTAGATCATCGCGTGCAGCCACTCAGGCCCTGACCAGGATTCGGCGCCGACGGTCAGCTCAACGGGCGCGGCTTCGTCGAAGAAGGTGAAGTCGAAGGCGTTGCGCTCGACCTGCCAGCCGAGCATCTCGAGCTGCTCGGCGACGTAATCGGCAGACGCGTCGTAGCCCGACGTGCCCGCCGCGCGGCGGCCGTCGTTGTTCGTGGCGATCTCGGCGAACGCATCCAGGTGGCGGGCGATCTCCGCTTCGTCGAGCTGTAGCGGGCCGGGAGATGCCGGGGGCGGCGGGGCGCTGGCGTGGCACTCGCTCGCCGTGGCAGGCGGCGATTGGGCGTCTGGCGGTGGCCGTTGGGGTGGGCGCAGGCGTGTCGGTCGGCGCGGACAGTGGCGGTTGGCGCGACCGTCGGGCTGGGTGACGAGGCGACGCGCTCGGCGGCGGCGACGAGGTCGGTGTCGGCATGGACGGGAGCGGCGGTGCAGGCGGCCAGCACCACCATCACGAGCGACTCCAGCCGGCGGCGGGTCGTGCTTTCATCGCCGCAGGCTAGGGCTTTCGGGTGTTCCCGAGCACCGCCGGCCGAATAGGATTTGTTAATGAGCGACCCGAAGTGGACTTCTGGCGACAAGATCGAATCGCTGGCCTCCGAGCAGGCCAAGGCGGATCCGTCCGGCCAGCCGCCGCCCGGCGAAGCGCCGCCGGTGCCGGCCGACGTGCTCAGCGTGCCGCGCGAGGGCCTCGAGAGCAGCGGTGGTGAGCGCAAGCGGGTGCTGATCATCGGCGGCGGCATGGCCGGCCTCGTGGCCGCGTACGAGCTGCGCCGCCAGGGCCACGATCCGGTCGTCTTCGAGGCGCAGGGTCGCGTCGGTGGTCGGATCTACACGCTGCGCGCGCCGTTCGGACCGGATTTGTACGCCGAGGCGGGCGCGATGCGCATTCCCAGCGCGCACGACCTGACGATGGAGTACTGCCGACTGTTCGACCTGCCCATGCGCCCGTTCGTGATGGGCAATCCGAAGGGCATCGTCTACGTCGGCGGCGAGCGCATGACCGCGGCAGAGGCGAACGAGCATCCCGAGCGGCTGCCGTTCAATCTCGCTCCAACGGAGCACGGCCGATCGGCCGATTCCCTGTGGCAGGACGCTATCGCCGACATCAAGGCGATGGTCGACAACGACGGCGACCAGGCGTGGCCGGAGATCGTGCGCCGCTACGACGAGTACTCGCTCTACGAGTTCCTGAAGTCGCGCGGCTTCAGCGAGGGCGCGATCGAGTTCTACGCGGTCATGAACTTCGTCGAGAGCGACCTGCACAACTCGTTCGTCGAGGTGCTGCGCGAGGAGCTCGGTGGCGCGTACGAGAACATGAGCACCATCGCCGGCGGCATGGACGCCCTGCCCAACGCGTTCTTCCGCGAGCTGCAGGACGTGGTCCGACTGGGCGCCGAGGTGCGCGCGATCGAGCAGGACGGCGATTCGGTCACCCTGCGCTGCCGGATCGGGCCCGACACGGTCAGCTTCACCGGCGACTACGCGATCTGCACCGTGCCGTTCTCAGTGCTGCGGCCGATCGAGCACCGCTTCTCGCGCGAGAAGGAGCGCGCCATCCGGCAGCTCAACTACCACGCCTCGACCAAGATCCTGCTCCAGGTGCGTGAGCGGATCTGGGAGACGGACGACGGCATCTTCGACGGTGGCGCCTCAGTGACCGATCTGCCGGCACGCCGGCTGAACTACCCGCCGAGCGACCCGACGACCTCGCGCGGCATCCTGCTCGCGTCGTACACGTGGGGCCAGGACGCGCTCCAGTGGGGCGCGATGGACGAGGAATCGCGCGTCGAGGAGGCGCTCGACGACGTCGCCCAGATACATCCGCGGATCCGCGAGGTGTTCGAGGTCGGGGCATCGCACGCCTGGTACGGCGACCGATGGGCACGCGGTGCTTTCGCCCTATTTGCGCCTGAGCAGCAGACTGCGCTGCAATCCGCCATCCTTCAGCCTGAGGGTAGGGTGTATTTCGCGGGCGAGCATTGCTCGCTATATCACGCGTGGATCCAGGGCGCGCTCGAGTCGGGTATTCGGGCGGCGCGCGAGATTCACGAGCTTCAAGTACCAGAGGGAGTGCGCACCTGACCGAGATCGAGGGGGCACCTTCGAATCCGGCCGCGCCGGCGTCGATCTACCGCTGTTTCCTGTTCGCCGACCTGCGTGGCTACACCGCGTACATCGAGCGTGCCGGCAACGCGTCTGGCGTCGCGCTGCTCGATGACTACCTGGCCATCATGCGCCGGGCCGTGGCCGGCCACAACGGAGCCGAGATCAAGGTCGAGGGTGACGGCTTCCACGCCGTGTTCCCGTCCGCGTCGAGCGCGGTCATGTGCGGCCTGGAGATCTGTCACGCGGCCGAGGAGGCGAGCGCAACGCAACCCGACCGGCCGATCAGGGTCGGCATCGGCATCCACGCCGGCGAGGCGGTCGAGACGGCCGACGGCTTCATCGGCTCGGCGGTCAACATCGCCGCGCGCGTCTGCGCTACTGCCGCCGCCGGCGAGGTGCTCGTCACGAGCACGGTGCGCGGCGTTGCCCAGGCGAGCATCCCGGTCCGTTTCGAGAAGCGCGGCTCGCGGCGGCTGAAGGGCATTGCCGAGCCGGTCGACCTGTTCGCCGCTGTCCCGCTGGATACGCCCGTTGCGCGAAGGCGCCCATCGTCACGCTGGCTGGCGGCCGGTGCGGCCGCGGCCGTCATCGCGCTCGGCGTCCTGGGTGGAGCGGCGATCGTTCTGTCCAATCAGCCCGGCGGACCGGCGGACCGAGCGCCAGTGCCTCGCCATCCGTGCCGCTGCTGCCGAACGCCATCGGCCCGCTCGGCATCGGCGAGTACGCGGCGCACGAGTTCACGCCGCCGTTCAAGCTCGCGATCGGCGACCCGGGATGGGCGCTCTACCAGAATGATCCCGGCGCGGTCGGCCTGTACCACGACGCCGATCCACGTGGCTGGCTCGATATCGCCAGTATCGATCGCCTCTACACCGACGCTTGCAGCGGCGCCGAGGGCCCGAGCATCCCGGCCGGCGAGTCGGCCTTCGACCTGGTCGGCGCGTTGCGCTCGATCTCGTTCCTCGAGGTCGGCGCGGCCGAGCCGGTCACGATCGGCGACCGGTCTGGTTTCAGCATGGACGTCGACGTGATCGATGGCGCGCTCGCGGCGTGCGGTTCCCTGAGCGGGTCCGGGATCACGGTGATGACGATCGGCGACGAGGACTGGCAGGCGCAATCCGGGTGATCGCTTCCGGCTGGTCGCGATCGATGTCGGCGATGAGACGGTTTCGTTTCTGCAGAGCGTCGACTCGACCGCCGGCGGGACGGGGACTGTGCCGTTCGAGCTCGAACAGTTCCTGGACGTCGTCCGAGCGCGTCGTCCAGAGCATCACCTTCTGACCGCAGTGGCCGTCACGGCCCTCGCCCGCTTCACGGAATGGCTGACGCGCTACGGCGACGCCTGGGAGGCGAGTGACGCGAACCAGCTGAGCCCGCTCTTCGTGGTCGGGGCCACGTTCCAGTCAGATCCATTCGGCGAGCTCATCCGCGGCAGCAACGCGATCGTGGATCACTTTGCGGCCCAGTTCGGGGAGTGGCCGAACGCGTCGTTCACGGCGCAGGTGCTGGGCGTCGGCGACACCTACGGAGTTGCCCACTGGCGTGCCGCGTCGAGTGAGCGGGCGATCGACGGAATCCTGCTCGCCGCGCTCGACGACCACGGCCGGTGCAACTCCCTGCGAACCTGGTGGCACGCGACGGACGCGTCCGACCTGACTTAGCCCGCCGCGGGGTGTTCGAGGCTGGTTAGCCCACCGCCTTCTTCACCAGCTCGGTGATTCGTGCCTCGTCGGCCGCGCTGATCTTCGTCAGTGCCCACGAAGTCGGCCACATGGAGCCTTCGTCGAGGTGCGCGTCGGCGTTGAAGCCAAGCGTCGCAAAGCGCTCCTTGAACTTCGCCGCGGGGGTGAAGAAGCAGACGACCTTGCCGTCGCTGTTGGCATAGGCGGGCATCCCGTACCAGGTCTTCGGCGACAGCTCGGGCGCGGTGGCTTTGACGATCTCGTGGAGCTTCTCGGCCATTGATCGATCCGAGGGCGGCATCTCGGCGATCTTCTCCAGCACGTCCTTCAGGCCGGCCTCTTTGTTTTTGCCCGCCTTCGCCTGCGCCTTCATCTCCTTGGCGTGGTCCTTCATCGCCTGCTTTTCCTCGTCGGTCCACACCTTGGTCGACTTGGCGGCGGCGGTCTTCGTCGCGGTCTTCGTGGCGCCCTTCGTGGCGCCCTTCGTGGAGCTCTTCGTGTCAGGCATGGCAGGCCTCCTCCTGATTTGAGTCTTGATTCGCACGAATCATGCTACGTCCAGGTCAGATTGAGCTGCCGTTCGAAAGTGCGGTAACCGGCCCTCGCAAACGCTTTGGCCATCGGCACGTTGCCAACATCGGTCGAGGCCCGGATCCTGGGTGCGCCGTCTGCGGCCAGGATCCGAGTGCCCTCGGCCAGCACGTCGTCGATGTAGCCCTTGCCCCGATGGACCGGCAGCACGCCGACGTAGGCGAGGATCGGGTTGTACGCGTTGCGAGCCGGGATAACGAAGCCGACCGGCGTGCCGTCCGGCAGGGTCGCGACTCGCCACCACGAGCGGGGGCTTGAGTAGCCGAGGAACTCGCCGTCATGCTGCTCCGCCGCTACCTGTGCGGGTGGCTTGTCTTCGAGCTCGGCGCGGCTGTGAGCGTCGAGAGTGCCCTCCAGCACGGTCGTCATCAGCTCGACCAGCTCCTCTCGCGAGGCGGGCTCGCGGAACGACAACCGGTCGGTGGGCAGCGCGATCGGTGTGCCGGCGTCCCATTGCAGCCGCAACCGTTCCACGAAGAGCCGCGCGCCGGTTGCCTCCAACGCCGCCATGCGTGCCTCGACGCCGCGGCGGACCGCCTCGTCGTCGCGCCAGTCGGGCGGCACGAATCGGATCGCCTCCGGCGGTGTGGCACCGGCAGGTACCACGGCCGCGAGCGCGGCGCGAAGAAGGAGTTCGCCGTCCGTCCGGATCGGCGTCGTCGGCGATGTCGAACACATCGAGAACGGCCGGATCTTCGTCGCGATGGTAGGTCCACCAGGCCACCCGCGCGACCAGCTGGTCGTCGCGCAGGGCGACCCACATCCATTCGGGGCGCCGCCGCCCATCGACGACGTCGCGCTCCAGTTCGTCGTTGAGCACGTAGGGGAGGCGGCAGAACAGGTCGAGTTCGGCCGGCCCATCGAGGGGTCTGATGGTCAGCTCGGGCATTGGGCCGGACTCTAGCAACTACACAACGCCAAGCAGGAATTAAGCGGCGAGTAACGGTCAGGCAATCCGTCCGTGGCTATGTTGAGCACGTCCAGATCCCGCCGTCCGCCGATACGCAGGCCGAGCCTCTCTCCGAGGCCGGTCAGGAGGTTCGATCGACATGAACCATGTCGTACTCACGGGCAGACTTACGCGCGATCCAGAGATGCGCAAGCTGGCCTCCGGAAAAACGGTCACCCAGTTCAACGTGGCCACCAACGACTACCGCGGTGGCTCGGAGAAGTCCGAGTACCACACCGTGGTCACGTGGGACCGGTTGGCCGAGATCTGCGGCCAGTACCTCGGCAAGGGCCAGCTGGTGAGCATCATCGGCCGGCTCCAGACGCGCCAGTGGGAGGATGACAGCAAGATCCGCCACTGGAAGACGGAGATCGTCGCCAACTCGGTCGAGATGCTGTCCGGCAAGCGCAAGAAGGACTACGCCGCCGAATCGGCGGCCGAGGCGCTCGCCGCCCAGGCCGCGGCCCTCGGCGTCGAGCCCGACGAGCCGGCCTTCAGCGCCTCCGCCGACGATGACGCAGCCGAAACCGAAGAGGAGGAGCTCGTCGCCGCCTGACCCCTCTCAGGTGACGCGGGCTGCGCAAGCCCCAGCATCGCGCGGCGGACGGACCTCCTCCCGTCCGCCGCGCAACTCGATCGAGACGTCGGCTCAGCGAGACATCGTCCTTCGAGCCCGGGCGGGAAACCACGAGGCGATCACGGGCCTTCGCGAAGGCACCATTTGATCTCCGGCAGCTAGGTCGACCGATGACGCGTATGGGTACCAAACAGAGTCGACGTTACCGCCGCCACTGAAATGCTCCGCACCAAAGAATCCCACAGGGAGATTCGATCGCGGCATCGCCGATAATCGTGTCTGAGAACTCCGAAATCGAGGACGCCCTCGAAGTCGATTAGATCGTCCGATCCGTTGCCAAATGCCGTCTATCAGTCGGCGAAAGGTTACGGCGGCTGGCGATGTTGCGAAGATGACGAAGTCGGTTGAGCCATTGCCGCGGTAGCTGGTCGCCTCCTGGACCCCCTCTGACGAGATCGTCTACGTCACCGCCATTGATCATGTTGTTACGCCCAACGCGTGACCGATCCCGAACTCGCCGCAGCCTGGGACGCAGCCCTGGTCAGATCGTCGGGTCGCACTCAAGAGGCTTGCACAGTTCGACCAGCGCCTCGTCGACAAGCACGATCGCCTTGGCTCTCTCAGCCGCATCCTCGGACAGACGGTCCTCGGCGATCGCGTCGCCTAGATCGACCAGCGCCGCTCTCGCGGACCGCGATCGGCGAGACTGAGCTCAACTGCGTTCGCGGGTTGGCGCGGTAGCTGCGGGAGATCAGCGACGGGAGGGTGCCGCGCTAGCGGCGATGCGTAGTCTTCAGGTGTAACCGCCGGCTTGTGGTATCGACCGGCTTGAGTCACGGGCCGTCGACTGTTGTAGACGAAAGTCCGGCTAGGCAGCCGGTGGATGATGAAGCGCAGGACGTGCGACGCCGGTCAGCGTCGTTCTCCGCCGATCCGTTGTGCGCCCGAACGGAGGGCATCATGTCCAGCGATAGCGCGCCGGGGATCTCAGGTCGCCGACTTCGGGCCGACGCTCGAGCATATTGACCGGTGTCCTTGTTGCGACCCTGCTCGTCGTCATCTCCGTGGTTAGCCAGGTTTCGGCCCACGACTCGGGCACCACGAGTCATCTCTGGGATCACTTCAAAGCCTTGAAGGTCGCGGGAACGATCAACGCCGATCCCAACCGGTGGACTGGACGAAGCTCAAGGGTATTCCCTGGCGGACTGGCCGACGGAGTGGATGACGGCGTAACCGTCGCCGGGTTCGGCCTGAACAAAGTCTTGAGCGCCTCTGGGTCGACCCGACCGAGGTTCAGAAGCGGGTCACCACGGCGTGTCCGTCGGGCCAAGCGCTCAGGTCGATCAGCCAAGAGGGGACGGCCGTCTGCACGCCGGTCTACGCAGGCATTGTCCGCAACGGACGCCGATACGGGCATCATCTGCAACGCTTGGTGTCAAGAAGGCAGCCTGATGCTCAGTCCGGGCACGTGGGTCATCACAGCCAAGATCGTCGTCGTTCAAGGCGACTTGGACGAGGACAGGGTATGGGCGTGGTGCCGTCTGCACGCGGGTGGGGTCGTTGACGAGGCGAAACAGTCCGTCGTGGGGGCCACGGCCCAGGTGACCCTGCCGATGCAGATCATGGCGACCGTCGCGGCGGGCGGCGACCTGGGTGCCTATCTCGACTGCAGAGATGGCGACATGGGTGACACCACCGGTGACCACCTATCGATCATCGCCATCCGCGTTGGCGGTTAACGCGCACGACACGAACCAAAATTCGCTGCGGGGGAAAGGGCCGAGGACTTGCCCGCCGAACGGCCCTAGTCGTTCAGTTCCCTTCATCGACACCACCGCCGGGGATCCCGTAAGCCGACCGTAAGTCGCGCCGCGTAACGTGGCGCTGTGTCTACGTGCCCGGCGTGACGGATCCTGGAACTAGTCGCCGCCCCGAGACGAGGCTGTCCGCGGCTATTCCTGACGGCCTGGTTCGTGGGTCGTCCGTCCGCTATTTCAGTTCAGCACGAAGTACGCAACCCTGAGCCCGCCCGTGGGTGCGGTCCCGTTGAGCTTGATGACGAATGAACCGGTGCCGGGGACAGCGGCCTTGACCATGCGCGTCGTGTTCTGCTGCGCAGTCGCAAGGACCATGCTCGAGGTGGTCACGCCGGCCAGCGTCACCGTCTTGCTGCTCGTTCCCGCGGCGAAGGTGACGACCCCGCTGCGGCTGAACTTGGCCTTGCCCGTAACGCTCAGCGCCGTGCCGTTGGTGCTGTGCGCGAGAACTCCGGTGCCATTCGGTGCGTCACCGAAGACACCTACGCCCGCGTCGTTCGACAGACCGTACACACCCGACCCCGAGCCCGACGTCTCGCCTCGGACACCGATACCCGTTGCGCCGGTGTTCAACCCATACACCGCCGTCCCGCCGCTCTGGCCCTGGACGCCGACGCCGGTCGGGCTGTAGCCCGTCACTCCGGTAGCGCCGCAGCCGACCAGAGCCGCGTTGGTTGCGGCACAAGTCGCCGAATCCGCCGTATTCCAGAACTGCGTGTTACTGGTTGAGAAGTTATTGACGCCGATGATGGCGTTTCCGCCGTTCGCGGCGATGACCGCCGACGGCTGGCGGTATATGGCTACTCCGCCGAGAAGCACCATGACGGCGGCGACGACGGCCGCTTGTCGAATTCGATTGCGCAATGAGTAGATCTCCCTCGTTGTTTTCCGAACCCCTCGACGCCACGGTGCGCCGTTGCTAATGGCGTGTCAACGAGCACGGGAAGCGGCGCTCGGAAAGGGAAGCTCGATGCCGTCAAAGAGCTGCAAAGCGTCGTCGTGCCGCAGCTCGAGGCAGATAAGCCCCGGACCCTGGTGTTTCTCGCCTCCTCTCGTTTCGCTCTGGGAAGCAAAAGCGTACTCCCGAGGTGTTTGAGGATGGCTGAAAATGGCCCGCCGGATCGCAGGGTGGCTGCACGCCGTGAACGACGCTCTCGTCCTATGCGGGCCAGCTGCGTCGCGGCGTCGTCCATCTACTCGGGCGGGGCCGGTACTCCCTCGGACCACGGATACAGTCCGCGCGGGCCATCATCTGTGTCGCGAAGAACTACACGTGCGAGGCTGTCCCATTTGGCTTCATCTATTCGCCTCTCGTAGAGCGATCGAAAAGCGGGCCTATCGAAGCCGACGATCGCAGCGCTCGCGTAGACGGCGAAGACTTCGTGCGGCATTGCGGCGTACCGGAAAGTCGCTTGACCAATAGTCCTGTCTTCCCAATGCGACGGAGAAGGAGTCATGAGCTCCATGATTTCGTTCCGCTGGGTATCGGGTGAGCCAGAACACGTCGAGCACGTGCATGGCCTCATGGGCGAGCGTCTCCGCGGCTGGGTAACGATCAACCGCATCCCAAAGCCAGATCTCTCGTCGCCCGGGCTTCGTCAATCCGAAAGCTCGGCCGCCGTCTGGGCGCTTCGGCATCGCTGCGGCTGGCTGGAGGATTACCTCGACCTGCTCTCCAAGCCGATTTCCGAGCAGTCGATTGAGATCACCGACCATCGCCTTCAGCGAGCTGTCCTGCTCGACCGCACCAACCGGCACTAGCATCGCCTCCGGGCTTGGGGAGGAAGGCGGTGCAGTAACGTCGGCGGTAGGCGACGGCGTGACCGCCGCCATCGGAGCGTTTGGCGTCTCACTGGGCACGAAGGTCGGCGATGGTGCGGAGGTTGCGCTGGCACGAGGAGTCGCGCCAGGCGACGAGCTCGCGACGGGGCCTCCTCCGCTTCGCAGGAAGAAGAACAGAAACAGAAGGACGATGATGCCGACGACCGCCGCGATGATCAGGTTTCGGCGTGAATCATTGCTAGGAGGCTGCGATGGCGGCGATGCCGACGTTTCGTCGGGCGGCGAATGCGCGGGTCGATCCCGGGGCGCAGTCGGCTGATCCATCGACATGTCGGGCACAGCATAGATCCGTGCGGAGAGGGACTCGTCGCCGACGGGTTGGATCCGTCCAAGCTGCAGGAACGCCTGCGCAGAGTCGTTCGCGAGCTGCTCACCGGCGTCACTCGCACCGGGCAGGACGACAACGGCTTGTTTAGCGGCCACGACCTGGAGACCCTGTTAGCGGCCGATGTACGGGACGCCGTGATCCGGCGCGTCCAGGAGACGGCAACCGCCCGATAAGTCGCCGATAAGCGGCGACACGTGGCCCCTAAGGAGGGCCCCGCTCCGCTTGCCGACTCGCGATCCCGGCCCCTGCGGCTGGCCAGCCTAAGCGGCAGCGACGGGGCGCTTCTCGCGCATTGGGTAATTTGCCACACTAACCCAGTTCAACGTGGCCACCAACGACTACCGCGGTGGCTCGGAGAAGTCCGAATACCACACCGTGGTGACGTGGGACCGGTTGGCCGAGATCTGCGGCCAGTACCTCGGCAAGGGCCAGCTGGTGAGCATCATCGGCCGGCTCCAGACGCGCCAGTGGGAGGACGACAGCAAGATCCGCCACTGGAAGACGGAGATCGTCGCCAACTCGGTCGAGATGCTGTCGGGCAGGCGCAAGAAGGACTACGCCGCTGAATCGGCGGCCGAGGCGCTCGCCGCCCAGGCCGCTGCCCTCGGCGTCGAGCCCGACGAACCAGCCTTCAGCGCCTCCGCCGACGATGACGCAGCCGAAACCGACGAGGAGGAGCTCGTCGCCGCCTGACCCCCTCTCAGGTGACGCGGGCTTCGTCAGCCCCAGCATCGCGCGGCGGACGGACCTCCTCCCGTCCGCCGCGCACATTGAATTGCGAGCAGCGCTGGACCAGGCCGAAACCTGGTCGCTGACGGGCGAACAGCTCGAGATTCGCGGCGCAGGCGACCAGATCTTGAGAACGCGACGGTCGGTGCGGGAGCGGAGTAATTACCCGTAAAGAACGGTCACCCCGACGACGCCCATTTCCTGAAATGTCGGCGCCTGGCATTCGGCGAAGTACGCGTATTTCTTGTTGTCAATCACGGCGTTCGTGATCGTCGTGTCAGTGCGTACAACGTATCCGTCCGAGAAGGCTGCGCCCGATTCGAGAGGGCCGGCGAGTCGCTGGAAGGAGCCATCGGGTGGAGCGAGCTTCACGCGTGAGAAATAGCACGCGAGGATGCCACCGGCGGGCGACGTGTCGTAAGCTGGAACCTGACCGACGTCACCGTCTTGCCGTGGGGCACTCGACAGCGCGCAGAAGAGAATAGGCGTTGCTGGCGTGGCGAGTCACGCCGACCGAGCCGTAGAAGACGTCGTCGTAGTACGAGGGAAAGAACCCCAAGCCCGAGAAGCTGGCCGCGCCACCGCCGGCCGCATCCACTCGGTTGTGCCACGCGCCGATAAGGAAGGGCCCTGCGACGAGGGCCGCAACCGCTACGACAGCGGCGGCGAACGTCTGCCAGGAGCGCAAGCTGAGAATGGATCGATCGACCATGACATGGTCCTCCCGAGGTTCCGCGAGCGCGGATCTCTTGCCATCGTACGATCGAGGTCCAGCCAACTCCTCGGTCAAACTCGCGTTGACCGAGTACCGACCGAACCGCCTCCGCTCAACCCTAAGACCGGCTCCGGCCCGCTCCGGCGGATAGACAAGCCAACGATGAGTCCACCAAAAACGTAGCCAGACCCCTGGAGCACGAGCATCGGCAGGATTCCGTGTTGCAAGGACGAATTGCAGACTAACGTCGCTGTAGGCAATATCCGCGCTAAACCCAGTTCAACGTGGCCACGAACGACTACCGCGGCGGCTCGGAGGAGAGCGAGTACCACACCGTGGTCACGTGGGATCGGCTGGCAGAGACTTCCGCCGGCCGTCTAGGGTGAGGTAAGCCGCCAATAGGTCCCGCCGCCTACCCTTGGCCGCAGGTGCTCTCCTAGACCCTCGATCGAAGCACGCTCAGAGTGCGGGACGAGATGCCAAAGTACGACGGTATCCTCGCTGACCGCGCCCTGGACCTTGATCGTGTGCTGGCCTGCGTTCAGTGGACCGGCGACGAACTGCATGCTGTGTACTTCAGTCGAGCTGTCGACGTTGCCATCTGTCGTGCTGAGTCGAAGGTCACCTGGTTCGGCAGGGCCGGTGGACCCCATCGACCAAGACGCGCAGACGCGGCAAAACGCCGTCGCATTCACGCCGTCGTGGCAGAACGCGGCGCTCGAGAAGGTGATCAGAAGGAGTGCCTTCTCGCCGCTCGGAACCGTCATCGAAAGGGACATGCCCTGGACGTCCGTCCAGAAGACGAAGGTGGAGGGTTGTTGGGCTGTCTCGGTCACCGACCTTGACACCCCTGACGGGACCGCCCGTCTTGATCGTGGTGACTGCCAGGACCGCGGTCTCGGCGACGAGCAGCGTGGCGAGTCCGATGGCAACAGCCAGCAGCAGCCGCGGGCGACTAGTGAAACGGGACACGGCGCCCTCCTACGCGGCGCACTCGCAGCACCTCCGCGGAGTTCTGCGCCGCTCCGCCGATCGATCCCGCCGGCTGTCTAGTGAGGGAGGCCCCTGGCAAAACCCGCCATAAGCGGCCGATAATTCGCGCCGCCTAACGTGGACACGTTACGTGCCTACGGTGCCCGGCGTGACCGATCGTGAACTAGCCGACGCCTGGGATGAGCTGTTCGCTGCGATCTGACGGCTGGGCCTGTGGCCGTCCGATCTACATACCGAAGCTCACAGCTGGAGTCAGTTCGCCTTCCTGCAATCGGAGCGTGCGAAGGTTGGCAAGCGGACGCACAGCTGGGAAGTCATGGCATCGACTGAGGTTGCGGTGGTGCGCGAGTTGGCCCGGTGCCTGCGGGAGATCAGCGAGGGTCGGGTGCCGCGCTGACGTTAAGCAACTCCGCGACGTTAGGGCTGCGCCATCAGTCGGACGCCCGGATGACCTCAACGTCCGGCCTACTAGCGCGTACCGCACGTTCATAAACGGCGTCAAGGTGGCCGAGAACTCTGATTTCGACCGGAATTCCTAATGCCGCCGAACCGCTCGAAATTGGCTCCGCAGAGGGCGGCAATTACTTCGCCGGCCTCATCGAGAGGTCGACATCTTCAACACCGCCCTCACCCACCGCCAGATCAAGAAGATCGTTCTGGCTGGCCCGGCGGGCAAGTGCAAGTAACGAGCCCTGAGGCCCAATCAGACGCCCTCGGATTCCCCGACGGGTGCGGGGCTTTGTAAAGCGTCGGCGGGAGGTCACCACAACGGGACTTGCCATGCCACTACTGCGGCTAGATCGCCCGGTGACAGACCCTGGGACCTTGCCGAGTCGAGCTGGTCGATGCAGTAGCCTTCAGAGACTGGGAATTGACCCGCCGTAGGCGAGCCCGCCCTGGTCACGGTACGAGGGATGCACCTGTCATGAGCCGATTTACCTTGTGTCGCGCTGCGACCCGCGTCGTCGTTGTAATTGCGACGAGCTCTTCTTACTGCTTCCGGCCACCGTTGCAGCGGGCACGCCGACCGTCCTCGTTTACAACGCCCGCGAAGACTTCAGAGTCTCTCCGAGCGAGGCCAATCCGAGCGGTCCATGGAGCTACCGACAGTTGGCGGGGCCGGGCAAGTGTTGCTCGACGAGTTCTGGGCTGACCATGATTTGTGCCCGGATTGGAGACCTGGCACGGACAACAAGTCGTCTCAAACGAGCAGGACAAGCTGCCCATGGTTGGTGTCAACACGAGCGGCACAGATCAGCACCCGTTGGCGTCAATTGGCCGGCTGGCGCGCACCGTACACCCGACCGAAAGCGCAGTGGTGATCAGATGGACCAGCCCGATGGCTGGCGCTATCCACGTCCGGGCCGCCGTAATCGACCGTGACTCGAATTGCGGCGAAGGCGTCAACTACGCGATCCAGATCGGGAGCCGGCCGCACATTGCCAGGGGCAACATTGCCAACGGCGGATCAGCAAGAGTGCGGGCCGGTTGGTATCACGTCGAGCAGGGCTCGAAGTCGAGTTGCGCGTCGGTGACGGGCCTGATCACGCTGGCTGCGATTTCACTCAGGTCAACCTCGAGATCAAGCTGAGTCCCTGATCCGGCTATCACAGCCGATAAGGTTGAGACGATAAACTTCGCCGCCCCATGGCGAGGGCCGTTCTTTGTGCGTGACCTACACCATCAGCTCCGCCAACGGCTGATAAGCCGCCGATAAGGCGCGCCGGGTAACGTGGCACGCGACTGCCTAGGGCGCCCAGACGTGACCGATCCTGAACTAGCGGCGGCGTGGGAGGACGTGCACGCCAACGAGTCACTGGGCTGGTTCGACGCGCGCCCTTAGACTTCCAGGCAACCACCGGCGGGCTGACGCCGGTTAGCCATCCGGAGGTCCTCGATGTTCCGCCGACCAATTGCCCTCCTTCGTCGAGTGCTCCCTCGCCACACGACGGTGGCCGCTTACCTGGCGTTGCTACTCGCCTCGAGCACGGCGGTCTACGCAGCAGCCACCATCGGCAGTCCCGAGGTGATCGACAACAGCCTGCAGTCCGTCGATCTGCGCGATGGCGCGGCCGTCAAGGGCGTTGATATCGTGAATGGGACCGTGGCCGGCGCAGACGTTGACGAGGCGACCTTAACCGGCGTGGGCCGCAAGTTCATCTACAACGCGACCCGCAACCCTCTCGCTCCCAAGACCACAATCGGAACGGTGGGCGGCTACACGTTCAAGGCATCGTGCTCCTTCACCCCGATGCTTTTCACGAGGCTGTACGTCAACGGACCGGCTGGTGGCTACCGGGAAGCTCATGACCGTGGTCGTCAACGACTCGAGCAACAACGCACGCACCCGTTCGAGTGGAGATCGCATTGGGGGTTCGACCGATGAGGAAATCCTCTTTGGCGGGGCTTTCTCCCAGGACTACGAGCGTGCCTCGGGCGAACAACACGGATCTCATCCCGAGCCACACTCCTCGAGATCGACGTCCATCTCCTCACCGATGCCCGAAACGCCGGCGCGTGCTCGCTCTACCTGATGGTGACGAGGGGCGTCTAAGCGGTCCTCAGGCGGCCACTATGGGCGTGACGATGGGGACCTCGCGTGTGATGTGGGCGCTGCTGGGGCTGATTTGGTGGCCGGCTGTCAAGGAACTCCTGCCGCCGTAAAGCCGACGCTCGACTGGATCTCGCAGTGGGATTTACGTGCAGACAGACGTCTCGAAGTCGCGCAGGTTGCCTCCCTGGGCGTAGAGACTCGCCACGGCGGCGCGAAGCAGGCGGTACTTGGCGTTGGGATGGGCGTCGAAGATCTGGTTGAGGGTCATCGGAGTTGCGTCCTTTCTGGCGTCGAAGGCCGAGGGGCAACGGAAAAATCTCACTGTGAGCTGCTCTCCACCCTGACCCTGGGTTTCGCGAGAGAAACTTCGGTGAGTCACACAGCGTGGCCCTGCCGGGTCAGCCGGCGCAGGGCTCGCGCTCGCGCTGGGTTGCGTTGACGCAGGCCTTGCACGACGACCTGACGCCGCCTCGGTTGGCAGAGTCGCGGTGAAACGCGCCGACGTCTCCTTCACGAGCCAACAGGTGTGGCAACGAGCCTTGCCCTCGGGTAGGTGTTCAGTTGGACGTGCCATCGAGACGCTCCATTTCTGGCTGTATGCGTATCTGTCCGAGAGCCAGGGTTGGGGAACTCGACCCCCTGAGATTTTTCGCCCTGGTGCATGTTGACTCGGGCCAGATGATTTAACTGAGGACGCGCACCGACGCCGGTGCCGTGACCGCCGACCAGATGTGCCCGTCTCGGAGGGCTGGTCATGTCCGGGGTCTTGAATTTGGCGCGGCGCGTTGCCTTAGTGGTCGCAATCCTGCTCGGCGTGCTGTTGGCGGCCGAGTCGGCTGTGCTGGCCGCGACTCTAAAAGCAGTAGCGGGCCGGTCAATGCGCTGTACACGACGACATCGAGCGACGGTGCCGTGTTCAGCACATTCGGCATTGCGCCCACCGTGCTGGTATGTCGCTGACGGTCAATGTCCCAGCGAGGTCGTTCGCGACGTTTCTCATCACGTTTTCGGCCGAGACCAATTGCGAGTCCGACTTCCCCGGGGGAAACGCCGGGTGCGAAATCCGGGCGACCGTTGATGGACAGGTGGCCAGTCCTGGCTTCGTCGAGTTCGCCAGCGCTCCAGATCCGTCTTTCCATTTCCAGACGCAGTCGATGCAGTTCGTGGCAGGGCCGCTTAGGCCCGGTGCGCACATCGTGAGGATTTGCTGGAGTGTCTCGGAGGAGAACATGACGTTCGTCGTCAGCAGGCGGACGATGTCGGTCCTCGTTTCGAAGGTCGCACCTTCGAGCATCTGAAACCCACAGGGCCTAATCGAGCAACCCGGGGTCGCCCACCTAGCCGCGCACGTTGATCGAAATCGCAACCTAGGTCCGCCCTTTCGCCACGACGGCGGACGAGATGGCGTGCTGTCTTACGTCAGGTCGCCCGATGGTGCGCCGCGCCAAGACTTCACGGCGCGCGAGAGCATTTATGGCCACCGATACGCCCGAGCCGGACTGACGGCGGTCAACCGTTCGGCTCCCAGAACGCCTGCTGATGCCGCGCAACTGCCAAGGCGCCGGTGACTCAGCGTCGTGTAGGGTCCGCCAACGCTTTGTGTGTCGACCGCCTCAGGAACGTCGTATGGGTCCGCGGCAACAAGGTGATGTACGCGCGAAGCACTAATTCCGGTGTCAGCTTCAGCGCGTAGCGACACTGGCGTTCCCCGTCGGACAGGGATCGACCGAATTTGGTATTGGCAGCCAGCGGACAATTGCGCGGACGGTCCCACGTTTCGCAGGGAGGACGCCATGACTCGCCGCCGCCCGATCTACTCGGTCGTAGTTGCCACGGTTGCGTTGCTGGTGCTGGCCACCAATGTGTCGGCCGCGCCACCCAGCTGGACGGCCCCGACCACCGTTCGAACCAAGAGCAACCTGTTCCTGGGCTCCGCGGACTTCTCTGGCTCCCGAGTCGCGATCGTCTGGGACGAACCGGTGTCTGGCGGTCAGCGGGTTGGGCTCCGAACCAGCACCGACAGTGGGGATTCCTTCGACGCCAGCATCTTCATAGCGGATTCGATCAATCCGGAGGTCGACATCTGCAGCAGCA
This sequence comes from uncultured Chloroflexia bacterium, assembly GCA_963776865.1. Lineage (GTDB taxonomy): Bacteria > Chloroflexota > Limnocylindria > Limnocylindrales > CSP1-4 > JALYGJ01. The sequence goes on from CAVZOG010000003.1 coordinate 124,476, forward strand.
CATCTTCAGACGTCGCATATCAGCGCGAGGTAACGCCCTCGGTCTGGAAGGTCTATTACGCGCCGATAGGCTTCGGTGCGGGGTCTTTCGTGTCTCGTCCGGTCGGCGGTTCGTCAATTTCACAGCATGACCCGGACGTCGCGTGCGTCGACGGCGTCGCGGCGGTGGCCTGGTACGAAGCGGTCTCCGAAGGGAACGACAACATGTACGTGGGCTTTGCATCGAGGATAAGCGGACCCTTCGGGGCCCCAAGGTTCCTGGGGACGAACAACAACACGCTCTTCGGCGGAAGCCTGGCAACTGCTGCTGCAGACGGCCTCGCCTACGTTGCGTTCACGAAGTCAGATGGCGATCTGCGGATCCGTCGCTGGAGCGTCAGCGGCGGAGCCACACCGACACTCATCCCACTCGGTACGCAGGTTATCGGCAATGGCTCCCACAACAACCAGACCTCCGGCGCGCTGATCGCGGCCAACGGCTCCAAGGTTGCGGTCGTGTGGTCGCGTTGCCAGGGCATCTTCGGTCGCGTGAGCAATGACCACGGTGCCTCCTGGGGCCCGGTCCGGACCCTATTCAACGAGTTCAACTCATGTGAAGCGGACGCTGCGGCAGGTCAGGACAGCGTGGCGATCAGGGATGGCCGCATAGCCGTTTCCTACGGCATTGCGAGCGCGTTCGGTGGCGGTGAAAACCACCTGATCAGGACGAACAACGACTTCGCTTCCTTCACCGATGACGGGCTTGGCAGCCCATTCCACATCGTGGAGCTCATTGGCTACGTAACCGTCAGCGGCAATCGAAAGCTCGCGGACGCCTTCCAGAAGGGCTTCATCGAGGTCCGATTCCGACGTCAGTTATAGCTGATCAACGCCAGCTGAAGCTGGATATTCGGAAGGGGCCGGCGAAAGCCGGCCTCTTCGTTTTGCCTTGCGGGCGCGGGTCTGGGCGGGCGCACCTCTAAGTGTTTGCGTCAGCGCTAACTGGACGCTTGCACCTCGGCAAGGGCCAGCTGGTGAGCATCATCGGCCGGATCCAGACGCGCCAGTGGGAGGATCATGTCCGATGGCACGACTTGCTTGACCGGTGGAGGATGCTGACGCGGGGGCAGCTCTCCATCGAAACGTCACAAGGAGGCCCACCAGATGGCGATCGACACGACAAGCCCGCGCCCTCGACGAGCGTTGCTGGCTGGCGCGGTGGGCGGAGTTGCGGCACTTGCCGCGCATGCGCTCGGCCGGCCGACGCCCGCGCAGGCCACGCATCAAGGCTACGTCCAGCTCGACCACGACAACCAACACACCACCTTGACGTCCTTCAGCCGTATCAACGGAGGCGGAAGCGCGACCCTGGCGAGCGAGATAATGGGCGTCTTCGCTGGCGGCTCCACGGGGGTACATGGCTATGCCACTAATTCGAGCGGAAAAGGCGTCATGGGAATCGGCCCCACGGGGGTACATGGTTATGCCTCTACTCAGAACGGACGCGCCATGTTTGGCGAAGTGCCGGCCGCTACGACCGGTGCCACCGCCGTCCTCGGCAAAACAGGCGGACACTGGACGCAAGTCGCTGTCGACGGAGACACCACGGCCGGCAATGGCGAAGGAATAGGCGTCCGGGGCCGGACGAAGAACGGCATCGGGCTCTACGGCGAGGCGACCGGTGGCCACGCTCTGCAGGTGGTCGGCCGCGCGGTGTTCAATCGCAGCGGCAAGACGACGATCGCGGCCGGCAACGCATCAAAGACGATCAGCGGACACACCATGACCGCGCAGACGATCGTCGTCGCCACGGTCCAGGGAAACCCGGCAGGAGTGTGGATGAGGAACGTATCGGTCAACGACGCCGCCGACACCTTCACGATCCGTCTGAACAAGGCCGCGCCATCAGGCGGTGTCGTGGTTGGGTTCTTTATCGTCAACTGACAGGAAGGCGGCGCGTAAGCCGCCGATAAGTCGCGCCGCGTATCGTGATGGGTCAGATCGCGCAGTTCGACTACACCCGACTCGTCGGCGAATGGACCGTCGTGTCCGTAGCCAACCTCGTGAAGTTCGATCTACACATGCTCCTCGACGATCGGACTGACACCCAGAGGTGTTCGATCGGGGACCACTGTGAAGGCCGCGTGGGTTCCCAGACGCGGGCGACCTCACGTCAACAGCCGCAGCCTTCGAGGCTGCCTTTGATACGCACAGCGTCCACTCGGTTCGGGTTGCCCACCGACGTGATGGTTAGAAGCCTGACCATCGGTGAGACCGACCCTATCCGAACCTTTACCTTCAACATCACCCTCTCGCCGTGCCCGAGAGATCGTGTCTGGTAGGTCCCGTCCTCCACTGCCGATGTGATATTCGTGGTGCCGCGGAAGTACTTCACGGCCCAGTTGTCGTCGCTGCCCGACGCGCCAATCCGGAAGCGGTCGGTTGAGCCATCGTTCTCGATCATGACCTGGAAGACGAGGTAGAAGCCCGGCGGCAACGACGACCCCCCGATGACCCGCTTGGCCGTCTGGTACCTGCCTGTCGTGTTGTAGATGCCGTCGCCCTTCCACGGCGAAGGATCGACGGATTTGCCGCCATCCCAGTGGGCCGAGTAGTAGCGAACCCACCCGTCGGGTCGGTACGTCGGGACAGACGGTTCACCCGCCAGCGCCGGACTGGCCACGGTTCCGGCGAGCATCGCACCGAGCAGGAAGACAACAGCGAGCACGGGCCGCGATCGGCGCATAAGTGGAGACATGACCACCTCCTGAGCGGCTCCCCCCGTGGCACATCCGCGGGCCTCCCGCCGCAATTAAGGGCTCCATGATCGACGCGGCGTCAAGGGGGTCGGAAGGTGCGGCCCATCCCACAATTGTGCCTTCGTTGGTGTGCTAGGCAGCGGTCTCGCCCTCGCGTCGTGTACTTCCACGCACAAAACATCTAAGACGCTTGTACCTCGGCAAGGGCCAGCTGGTGAGCATCATCGGCCGGCTCCAGACGCGCCAGTGGGAGGATGACAGCAAGATCCGCCACTGGAAGACGGAGATCGTCGCCAACTCGGTCGAGATGCTGTCCGGCAAGCGCAAGAAGGACTACGCCGCCGAATCAGCGGCCGAGGCGCTCGCCGCCCAGGCCGCGGCGCTCGGCGTCGAGCCCGACGAGCCGGCCTTCAGTGCCTCCGCCGACGATGACGCAGCCGAAACGGAAGAGGAGGAGCTCGTCGCCGCCTGACCCCCTCTCAGGTGACGCGGGCTTCGCACGCCCCAGCATCGCGCGGCGGACGGATCTCCTCCCGTCCGCCGCGCAAGTTGATCCGCGAAGTCATCCGAAACGGTGAGGAGTCGAGGCCCCGCACTCGGCGTCGTCTTGCCGCTGCCGCTGACCAACGAGCAGCCGATCGCGCCGCCACCTTCGCCGCAGGTGATCTCCTAGACCTTTGACCGAAGCACGCTCAGAGTGCGGGCGTTGAATTGGACATACGACAGAGCCTCATTCACCCGAGTCTGGACCCTGACCGTATGAGATCCCGCCAAAAGTGGCCCGGCGACGAACTGCATGCTGCTCGCTTCCCGCGCGAGCAAGGAGTCGCCATCGGCCGCAGTATCGAACAGCACCTGGCCGGGAAGTGCCTCGGTCCCGTCGACAAGGACACGCACGAAACAGATCGTGTTTATTCCCGAACTATCAATGCATGACGTCGACGCCGAGAAGGTGATCAGAAGGTGTGCCTTCTCGCCGCTCGGAACCGTCATCGATAGGGACATGCCGGGGATGTCTGTGAAGGAAATGACCGCCATGTTTGTGCCCGCCGTCTCGGTCACGACCTTGACGCCCTTGACGGCACCGCCCGACTTCGTGGTTACGACCGCGAGAGCGGCTGTCGAGGCGACGAGCAACAGTGCGAGCCCGATGGTGATGGACAGCAGCAAACGCTCGCGACGTGTGACGCGGGACATTGGAACCTCCTCGCGCAGCGCCCGTCGGGACGTCCGCAGGGTGTTCGCTCCGCGTGGGCGCAATCATGCGCCGCATGTCTAGTCCGCCACCACGTAAGCCGCCGCCGAGGAGGTGCTGTCGGAGATGCCGAGTCCCGCTGCACTAAGTGAGTCAGGAACTGCTTGGTCGACCCCGCATTGTCGGCACTATGATCAGTCCGTGGCGACGTGGAGAGATTTCTACCGTGCTCGTCCCGACATCGCCACCAAGGGCCACCAACTGTTCTATGAGTACGGTGTCGGGATCGGCTTTCTAGCGACCGTTCGCCATGACGGCGGTCCCCGCGTGCACCCAATTTCGCCGCTGCTCACAGACGGTGCACTGCTCGGCCTGATAATTCCCGGCCCCAAACTGAACGACCTGCGACGCGATCATCGGTACGCCCTTCACAGTTCGACGTTCGCGCCTCCGCGCCAAGACCATGCCTTCTATGTCGTTGGCACGGCCAATGAGATAACCGATCCTGTCACGTGGGAGCGCGCGGCCACGCAGTTCCTCACCGAGCGTGAAATCGACCATAGATGGCCGGGCTTCGAATCCCAGGTCCTGTTCGAGTTCGAGCTTGAGCGGTGTCTTTTGACGCTGACAGCCGCGGAGGATGGTCTGCCGGCCGGGCACACGGTCTGGCGACCAAGCGAAGACAACGGACTGTGACCGATCCCGAGTTCCCGAAGCCTCGGAAGAGCTCAACGCCGCTCTTGACTCTGCACGGCTGTCGCGGCGCTCAAACATCCCCTGACGCCGTGGCACACGGACCGCGTGACCGTTGGTCGGATCGGGGAGTGTCGACTCGGGGAGACGTCTCGCGGTGCGAGGATCCATCAGCAGCGCATCCTTTGGTCGGGAGAGCCGCAGGTGATCTCCTAGACCTTCGAGCGCAGCACGGTCAGAGTGCGGGCCGTGAATGCGACATACGACAGATCCTTTGTCACCCGCGCCTGGACCCTGACCGTTATGAGTCCCGGCGAGAGTGGCCCGGCGACGAACTGCATGCTGTTCGCTTCGCGCCCGAGATTGTCGTCGCCATCTAGTGCACTATCGAACTCCACCTCGCCGGGAGGTGCCACGGCGCCGTCGACAAGGACACGCACGCGACAGCCCGTGGTTGTTCCCGTACCGTCAACGCAGGACGTCGACGCCGAGAAGGTGATCAGCAGTAGCGCCTGCTCGCCGCTGGGTATCGTCATCAGTAGGGACATGCCCTCCACGTCCCTGAAGGTCGTGTAGGCAGGGTTTGTGATCCCCGACTCCGTCACGACCTTGACAGCTCTGACGGCACCCCCCGACTTCGTGGTTGCCGACAAGACGACGGATCCGGCGACCAGCACCGCGGCGAGTGCCATGGCAACCGCCAACAGCAGGCGCGGCCGATTTCTGAAACTGGACACGGCATCCTCCCACGCGGCGCCCCGCAGCACCTGCGCGGATTCCACGCGCCGCTCCGTCGATCTTCCACCCGGTTGTCTAGACCAGGTGCCGCGCCACGTTAGGTGGCGCGGCTTATCGGCGGCTTAGTCGGCGATCAGTCGGCGGTCAACACGGAGGAGAGCCCGTGTCCTCGACGAGGGACAGGTCCGGGGCCAACGTGCTCACGTCGATAGAAAACAAGAAGTCGCAGGCAAAACTGAGGCCGGTGATGTCCACGTCGCCTGCACCCGACACTGTCCCGACGGAGAACGGAGAAGGAGGAAAAGGTCCAGGAGAGTATGGGTACGTCGTCATGTACACGGTGGCGTTGGGCTTAAGGCCGCTGCCGGTGATCGTCGCATACGCCTGGTTGTCGTCCGACCCGGTCCAGTTAAGGCTCAGCAATGGCTCCTCGAGCCCGCCCGTGAAGCGCACCGCGTCCTGGGCGGCCGGGACGTTCACCGAACTCACCGTAAGCAGACGCGAGGTGCTCGATCCCACGGTTGCCAGAGACCGGACCTTGACCGTCGCCCGCATCACGTACTCCTGGCCGCTGAACAGGCTCGGCGTGGTGAAGCCGCCCACATTTACCTTGCCTGTCACGTCGACGCCATTGGCGTCCTTGTAGCGCACTTTGTAGCCGTCGTTATAACCCGCAGAGCGCCCGACCCTGAAGCTGTCCGCGAGTGCGCCGACGTTCTTGATCTTGACCCAGAAAGTCAGTCTGTCGCCCATGTCGCCGGTTCCGCTGACGGCCTGTTCCTGCGGCAAGAACATGTTTTCGCCGACGTAGGAACCGCTGCCCAAGCGGATGCTCGCGTCGGGTTGGTAGTTGGTCCCGGCCAAGGCCCCAGGCGCGCTGATCATGAGCAGGAAGATTGCGAGGATGCCCGCGATGCGGGCGCGTGTCGGCAGAGCCATCGGTCGGTACCCCTCTATGACCGGCGTCCTGACGTTCTCGCCGACGCCTGTGGCGCGCACGATACGCCCCGCCACCAAGAGGAAACGGGCGATGCGACACTTCAGATCGCTGGGGGCGCTGGGGGAGTAGCCTCCGCTCGCCGTTCGGATCGCAGAGGGACGACTCCGGAGTCGGCAAGACTGCGTCTGCGTTGCGCGTCGGACGAGGGCGGTGGGTCACTCATCCGGAGCTGCCGAAACCGGGCCAGAACTGGACGCTGCCACGCATCGACACTCGGGTGCGCCTTCGGCATTTGTGGGGATTTCCCTGATTGCTGGCGTGGTGTCGGCCCGCCTAACGTGCGGTCAGACCAGCTACCGCGAATCAGGTGGCGTCTCCGAGCCGTGGAGCCCGCCGAGGGAGGCGTTTGATGCGTTCGATCGAAACAGAACTGCGGGCTTTTGCCTCACGCAACAGGGCGGTCGTCGCAATAGCAGTTGTCGTTGCGCTGACCTCTGCCGGCACCACGGTCGCCGCGTCGCTCGTCCTGGGCGGAATCAACACGGCCACCAACACGACGACGCTCAAGACAGGAAAGAACGCCGCAGTCCTTCAGCTGACGAACACGAACGCCAATGGCGGCACCAGCGTGAAAGGACTCGGCATCACCGTGCCCGCAGGGCGACCACCCATAACGGTCAACGCGAACGCGGGCAAGGCAACGAATCTGAACGCCGACATGGTCGACGGCCTCGATGCCTCCGCCTTCCTGCCGACTGGCGGAAAGGCATCCGATGCGGACGCTCTCGACGGAATCGACTCGTCAGGTTTCGTGCGCGGAAACGGAATTACCTTGCGCGGCGCGATCGCTTTGCCGCCGTCAGGCGCTGCCTCACACTTCTTCCTTGGATACCCGTTCGACTGGTTCGCGCCCAGCCCGTGGGTGGGTCTGTACTACCTGTGCCCGGCCAACTTGGCCAACAACGGGGCTGTGGTGATCAGGAACGATGGCGCCGAGGCACTCAGCATGTTCTTCGACAACGGGTTGACAGAGCCAACGTTCGTGCAGCTGCCAGGCGACGGGCAGCAGTACAGCATCGGGACACTCGCGGCAACAGAGCATCTGTCCATCCAGGTCTACGGCGCCTCGGGCGCGGCGAGCTTCGAGGTGTACTCGAGGCACCGCCAGACAGATTGTTACGCCCAGGGCCAGGTGTTGTTCACGTATTGATAGGCGGACTGACTCCTCTCGTCCGGACTCACTGGGCAGTCCGTGGCTCGTTGCGGATCCAGGACGGCGCTGGGGAGGCCGTCGCCTCGGCGGGCGGCGGCCACGGCGAGCGCCACTGCCCATGCAACGATGGCCGACAGTCCGAACGCTACGAGCGGGACACCCGTCTCGGCCAGAGGAACAACGCCGACCGAAACCGTGTTGTACGTCGCGTGCATCAGCACTGCGATGGGTACAGCCTGCATTGCGTCATTGAAGGCGTACGTGATGATCACGCTCAATGCCGTGAAGAGGACGGTGCTCAACACAACGTAGGTCAGCCGCGACTCTGAGTTCGCGAGCAGCGCGACCCAATGGAAGGCCGCCCAGCCGAGGCCGACGACGACGGCCGCCGTGAAGGGGCCGAACCGCTCCTGCAACTTGGGCAAGGCGTATCCGCGCCAGCCGATCTCCTCACCCACGCTCGTGATCAGGAACAGAGGGAAGAGGCCAAGCTTTGTGGGGTGAGCCGGGAACTTGCCGCCCGCCAGCTTGGCGAGCGCGACGCCGCCGACGTGGACCAGCGGCAGGGCGACCAGCGCGGTGCCGTACGAAGGCGCTCCGACGCGGAAGGTTGTCATTCGTTGGCGAAAGGCGGCTCGCTCCTGCTGCCTACCGGCGGCGCGGTTGATGGCGACCGCGAGGACGGCTGGCACGTAGCTGACCGGGATCGCAACGAGCGGCAGCATGGCCGCGCCCTTAGGTAGCAGTGACACACCTGCGGTCACGATCGAACCCAACCCGACGGATCCCGCAAAGAAGGCCGAGAGTGCATGGCGCCGAACCATCGAGCGTGCGCGCACTAGTCACCTCTGAACGTGACGGTGGTGTACAGCTGGCGGACGATGCTACCCGGCGTCCAGCGCCTGCTTTATTTCTGCGATCGTGGCGGCTTCGGTCTGGCCCATCCCGCCACCTTTTGCGTCCGCAACTGCCTGAGCCATGCCAAGAACGTAGGCGCGGTAGGGCTCCAGGTCGGTGGGAGTTTTCGCCTGAAGCGTCGTGACGGCCGCGCGTAGCGATGCCATCGTCTCAGTCTTCAACACATCGGGCCTCGTGGTCAGCCCGAACCCTGTTCCTCTGACGCGCGCCAGCTCCCGGACGAGTTCGCTGGGCGCGTCTACCTGCTGGCCTGCCGAATACTTCGACATCGCTCCCGCTTCGCCGAATGTGTCGGTGAAGTCTCGATCACTGAGCGACACGAGCATTGCGCTGCCGGCTGCGCCCTTGTGGAGGTCTGTCCACTCCGCGTCACTGAAGTCGACCTTTGTTGCCATGGACGTCTCCCACTTGACTGGTCTCAACGACAACGAGTATCCGGCGCAAGGGGCAAGAAGAAGTGTGTCGGAGGCGACCTGGCTCCTTACGGCCGCGCGCCACATGCGTTGGTGAAGCTATGCGGGCGCGGCCGTCGCGGCGCTCGTGGCCGAGGCACTGGTGGGCGGGTCTACCGCTCCAGGTTGACGTGCAGGTACGCCTTGAAGCGGACGTTCAGGTAGCCCTTGACCGGGTGGATCTTGACTCCGTAGGGATTGACCAGCGCGCTCACGGCCATGCCGTCACCGATGTAGATGCCGAGGTGCTTGTTGTTGCCCCAGACCACGAGGTCGCCGATCCGTGGGTTCAGCTTGTCGGCCTTACCGCGTGAGTTGAAGTACTTGTAGTAGCCGGCAACCGTCCTGCGCTTGTCGCCGATCCGCTCGCGCAGGCCGGCCTCCTTGAAAGCAAACCAGACGAGTCCTGAGCAGTCGAAACGATCGGGCCCAATCGCGGCATAGGCGTAGTTGTCGCCCACCTGCGACCGGGCGATCGCGACCACCCGTTCGGCCTCGGTGAGGGTCTCCGCGGCCGCGATCGGCGACGCCGCGCCGATCAGGGCGACCAACGAGAGGCAGAGCAGTAGAAGGGGGCGTCGCGACGCCCGCGAAACTGATGTCATCCTGGATCAGCGCTGGATGTTTACGTGCAGGTACGCCTTGAACTTCACGTTCAGGTATCCCTTCACAGGATGGATCTTGACGCCGTAGGGCTGGGAAAGTGCACTGATCGCCTTGCCGTCGCCGATGTACATGCCGACGTGCTTATTGGCGCCCCAGATGATCAGGTCGCCCAGCTTTGGGTTGGTCTGTGAGACGAGACCTCGCTCCTTGAACCAGGTGAGGTACCCGCCAGGACTGCGGTAGCCACCGATGCGCTCCGCGAGTTCGTTGGCCTTGTAGATGTACCAAACGAAGCCGACGCAATCGAACGTGTTCGGGCCCCTGGCGTAATGGACCCAGTTCGCGCCGAGCTTCGACTTGGCGGTCTGGAGGACCTGCTCATACTCGGTGGCGCCCGCGCTGGCGGCGACCGGGACGGCGGTAGTGAGGATGATTCCTAGAACAAACGCAATAGGCAGCGTCAAACGCGCAAATGCACGCGCAAGGGCCACGGCTTTCCTCCCACGATCCGTGCTGGGGCACGGCTCTCTTCGATTTTGCCGAGTTGGCTTCGCACAAAATCCGGGATGCTGGGGCACCCCGGTCGGCGATTTGCTCGACGCAGGTTAACGTGCAATGTGGTCTAAACGCAACCCGGGACCATCCGGCAGGGAGTCTCAGGGCGAGTGAGCCGGGGATGTTCGCGATGCGAAAGCGGCTAACGCTGAACGCCTGGCGCCGCACCTGCGTCTGATTCGGTGATCGGGCCGCGTTCCGGTCGGAAGCGGAAGTAGCCCCAGAAAATGACCGACGCCAGACCGAAGCCAACGAACAGGATCACGGCCGGAATGAGCGGCGAGACGCGGGTCGAGCCGAGGTAGCTGCTGGTCGGATCGAGCAGGATGTAGGCGAACACGAAGGCCGCGGCGAGGAAGAGCAGTGCCCACACGCCACGCCGCCACTCGAAGACCGACTCGCCACGGAGGAAGCGCAGCGGCACGAGCTCGAACAGCAGGCCCTCCAGGCCGCCGACGAAGATTGTCGCCAGCCCGGCAGCGACGGCCATGCTGAGCAGTGGATAAGCAGCCAGGCCGTCCTCGATGAACGGCAGTGCCAGCCACGCTGCGAGCGCGACAACGAGCATCCAGACAGCGGTCGAGGCATGAGCTCGTGCTTCGTCACGCAGCTGGAGCGAGCCGGCAAAGGCGAACGTGGCCACCAACCCGTACAGGTAGCCAGGCTGGAACTCGGCGACGCGCGAGATGACCACGCAGACGACGCCGAGGAAGATGGTCAGCGGCACAACCTGCAGGCGGCCGCGATCGCGCCGCACGCGCCGGTGAGTGATCATCAGCGGCAGCTCGAAGATCAGGATCACCACGCCGAGGCCGAGGAAGATGCCCAGCAGCGCGGCTGCCGATTCGGCGCTCAGGCCGAACTCAGGGCTCAGGAAGCTGTACAGCAGGGCGGTGACGAGCACGAATGCGGCGACGCCGATCGGTCGGCGCCAGAAGCGGGAAAGCCGCTCGCGCCCGGCGGCTGCGATCGCGCCGCCACGCGCGAACCAAGAGGAGATCTCGTTCTGGTTCTCTTCCCATGTCTTGTTGACGAGCTGACCGGGGAACGCAGCAAGCAGCAGGAAGAGCAGCGCCAGGAGCAGGCTCGGGCCGATCGCGGCAACGTTGAAGCCGACCTCGTCCGGCCGCGGCACGGAGCCCGGGAAGGAACCGGGCGGCAGTCCGCCGCCGATGGCGCCAGGCGGGATCGGCGCCTCCGTGGGCGTGGCGGCGGGGGATGGGCTCGGAGTGGCCGTCGGTGCAGGGATCGGGCTCGCGCTGGGCGCGGGGCTCGGAGTCGGGGTCGACGTTGGCGCCGCTGTCGCGCTCGGGATGGCGGATGGCGTCGCGCTCGGCGCTAGCACTGGCTGTCGTGCTCGGAGTCGGAGTCGGACTTGGGGTCGGCTCTGATACCGGCCCGGGGATCGCGCTGGCCGGCGGTGTGGGAGTAGGCGTTGACTGTGGCGTCGGGCTCGGTGTCTTCGTCGGATTGGGCGTCGGGCTGGAAGTCGGCTCCGGCTCCGGCGTCGGCGCCTTCGTCGGCTTTGGTGTCGGCGGTGGCGTGGGCGACGGTGTGGCGGGAGGCGTCGGTGAGGGAGTCGCTGGTGTCGCCGGCACGTAGCAGAAACGCAGCTCGGCGATCTTGTTGCCGGTCGGCCGCAACCCGTCGGCGACGCCGTTGACCGGCGGGTCGAACTCGAAGTTCTGACTCAGGCCGGCGATGTCGATACCGATCAAGTGGGCGACGGGTCGCGACGCAGCGCTAAAGCGAACGTCGATCTCACGTTGGATCTCGACCACCACACTGAAGCCGCTGCCGTTGGTGTACGTCGTCGAGGTTGGTGACGTGATCGTGAAGGGCAGACATCGAACGTGGCCGGCCAGCGATACGTCTGTGCCCGAGCGCGGCGTGAGGAGCAGGACACCCGCGACGGCAAGTGCAATCCCGCCGAAACGGAGAGCGGCACGGAATCGGGCGGTGATCGAATAGTGCACGGTCCCAGATTTGCCCAGTTCGAGCGCAAAGTGAATAAGGCAAATGACCGAGTCGCAATGGCAGAATGACGGCCGGGCCCGCTGCTAGACTTCGGCCTTAGGCGCTGGGCGGGCGCCGTGAGCCTGCAAACGCGATCGCTGGGAGGAGCTGTTGCCCGAGGCGGCGTCGGTCCTGTGAGGCCGACACGCAGCAAGATGGGGCCTCCGATGACTGGAGGCACCGGGCAGCGCGCGAGTCTACCCAGCGCAAGGGCGATTCCCCTCCACCGAGGCACGAACTAGATGCCGGCGACGGTCATCTGCGGCCTGCAGTGGGGCGACGAGGGCAAAGGCAAGGCGACCGACCTGTTGTCCGAGACGGTGTCGATCGTCGTGCGCTACCAGGGCGGCGACAACGCCGGCCACACGGTCGTCATCGGCGAAGAGGTCTTCAAGCTCCACCTCGTGCCGAGCGGTGTGCTTCACCCGCACATCACGCCGATCATCGGACCCGGCGTGGTCGTCAATCCACGCACGCTGCTCGCCGAGATGGAGATGCTCGCCAAGCGCGGTATCCCGACCGAGAAGCTGCGCGTCAGCAGCGCCGCGCACGTGATCATGCCGTACCACGTCGCCCTCGACGGTGCCCGCGAGGCGTCCGCCACGGACGGCGGAATCGGAACGACCAAGCGTGGTATCGGTCCGGCGTACGGCGACCGGTCCTTGCGAATCGGGCTGCGTATGGGCGACCTGCTCGAACCGGAGCTGCTGCGCTCGCGCCTCGAGCCGGCGCTGGCCGAGAAGAACGCGCTGCTCGAGCGTGCCTATGGCGTCGAGCCCGCTCGATCTCGAGACGCTGGTCGCCGATGCCCTCGAATGGGGCGAAGCCGGCTGCGCGTCGCATATCACCGACACGACGTCGATCGTTCAGGGCGCGCTCGCGGCCGGCGACCACGTGTTGCTCGAAGGCGCCCAGGGCACCCTGCTCGACCTCGATCACGGCACGTATCCGTACGTCACGAGCAGCAACCCGATCGCCGGCGGCGCGTGCACCGGCGGCGGCGTCGGCCCGCGCCAGATCGACGAGGTGCTCGGCATCCTCAAGGCGTATTCGACACGCGTCGGCTCAGGTCCGCTGCCGACAGAGCTCGATGACGAGGTCGGCACGCACCTCGTCGAGGTGGGCCGCGAGTTCGGCACGACCACCGGCCGGCGGCGGCGCTGCGGCTGGCTCGACTTCATGCCGCTGCGCTACTCGGTCCAGATCAACAGCGTCAGCAGCATCATGCTCAACAAGCTCGACATCCTGAGCGGCCTGCCCGAGCTCAAGGTCTGCGTCGCGTACCGCGTCGACGGCCGCCTCGTCGACGAGTGGCCGCTCAGCGCGGCGCAGCTCGAACGGGCAGTGCCGGTGTACGAGACATATCGCGGCTGGGAAGCGGACATCGGCTCGTGTCGCTCAATCGACGAGCTGCCCACCGAGGCCCTCGATTATCTCGACGCGATCGAACGGCAAGCGGGTGTGCCTATCTCGATCGTCAGCCTCGGCCCGGAGCGAACGCAGACGATCGCGCGTCACGCGGGGAGCCTCGAGCTGGCAATGGTGGCAGGGGCCAGATGAGCGACGTCGGCCCGATGAGTGACGTCGGCCCGCTGAGCGGCATGCGCATCCTGGTGGTCGGCGCCGGCGCGCGTGAGCACGCACTGTGTTGGCGGCTGAGCGGCGAGGAAGGCGTCGAGCGCGTGATCGCGGCGCCCGGCAATCCACTGATGGCCGATGTGGCGGACGTGCGCGGTGACGTTGCGCTCGCCGATCACGAAGCGATCACCAGGCTGGCCGTCGACGAGCGAGTCGACCTGGTCGTGATCGGACCCGAGGCGCCACTCGTGGCCGGCCTGGCCGACGACCTCCGCGCCGCGGGCATCACCTGCTTCGGGCCGAGCGCGGCGGCGGCGCAGCTCGAGGGCAGCAAGGCCTTCGCACGCGAGATCTGCCGCGCCGCGAACGTGCCGATGGCCGATGGCCGCTCCTTCACCAACCCGGGTGCCGCGATCTCGTTTGCCGAGGATCTCGACGGGCCGGTCGTGATCAAGGCCGACGGGCTCGCTGCCGGCAAGGGCGTGACAGTCTGCGAATCGTTGGTCGAGGCGACTGAGGCGATCCGAGATGCGCTCGAGGGCGGACGCTTCGGGGACGCCGGCCGTGTCGTGATCGTCGAGCGGTTTCTGCCCGGAGTCGAGGCGAGCGTCATCGCGCTGTGCGATGGCGAACGCGCCGTGCTGCTGCCGGCGGCGCGCGACCACAAGCGTCTCGGCGAGGACGACACCGGCCCCAACACCGGCGGAATGGGCGCGTACTCGCCGGTTGCCGAGCTGGACGCTTCGGCCATGGCCGAGCTGCGCCGGATGATCTTCGAGCCGGTGCTGGCGGAGATGGCGGCGCGCGGCACTCCCTTCCGTGGCGCCCTGTTCTGCGGCCTGATGCTCACCGCCGACGGGCCACGGGTGCTCGAGTTCAACGTTCGGTTTGGCGATCCCGAGACGCAGGCCATCCTGCCCCGACTCGCCATACCCCTTGCGCCACTGCTCCTCGCGGCGGCTCGCGGCAGGCTCGATGGGCTCGCGCCGCTGCCCGCGACAGACGAGGCAGCCGTCGGCCTGACTCTCGCTGCCGCCGGCTACCCGGACGCGCCGCGTTCGGGAGATCCGATCAGCGGGCTGGCCGAGGCACGTCGAAGCCGGTGCTCTCGTCTTCGGCGCCGGTGTCGCGTCTGATGAGCGTGGCGGACCGGTTACGGCCGGTGGACGTGTGCTGACGGTGGTCGGACGGGGTCGCGACTTGCCGGAGGCAGCGGCTACCGCTTATGCCGCGGCGGCAGCGATCGATTTCGAGGGCAAGGTCGTGCGCCGCGACATCGGCCGCGGCGCAGCGGCGGTGAGCGCATGATCCCGCGCTACACGCTGCCCGAGATGGGCGCGCTGTGGACCGACGAGGCGCGATTCGAATTCATGCTGCGCGTCGAGATCGCGGCGCTCCACGCGCTCGCCCGGCGCGGCCAGGTGCCCGTGCCGTCGGTCCAGGTCATCGAGGAGCGGGCCAAGGTCGACGTGCCGCGCATCGCCGAGCTCGAGCGGACGACCGACCACGACGTGATCGCCTTCGTCAGCCAGGTCGCCGAGTCGGTCGGCCCGGAAGGGCGCTACATCCATTTCGGCCTCACCTCGAGCGACGTCGTCGACACGGCGCTGGCGCTGCAGTGCCGCGCGGCGGCCGACCTTCTGCTGGCCGAGACCGACGCCCTCGTTGCGTTGCTCGCGCGCAAGTCGCGCGAGCACGCCGGGACGGTGATGATCGGCCGCACTCACTCGGTCCATGCCGAGCCGATCACCTTCGGGCTCAAGCTCGCGTCGTGGACGTTCGAGCTGGCACGCGACCGGCGCCGGCTGGCCGAGGCGGCCGACGACCTCGCCACGGGCAAGCTGTCCGGCGCTGTAGGCACGTACAGCCAGCTCGGGCCGGAGATCGAGGCCGACGTGATGACCGAGCTCGGCCTCGCCGTCGACCCGATCAGCACCCAGATCGTGCAGCGCGACCGCCATGCCGCGTTCCTCGGCGCGATCGCGGTCTGTGGCGGATCGCTGGAGCGCTTCGCGACAGAGGTGCGCAACCTGCAGCACACCGAGATCGGCGAGCTGCAGGAGCCGTTCCGCGGCGGCCAGAAGGGCTCGAGCGCGATGCCGCACAAGCGCAACCCGATCACCGCCGAGCGGATCAGCGGCCTGGCCAGGGTGCTGCGCGGCTTTGCTTCGGCGGCGTTCGAGGATCAGGCGCTGTGGCACGAGCGCGACATCAGCCACTCGTCGGTCGAGCGGATCGTGCTGCCCGGCGCGACGACGCTGCTGCACTACATGCTCGTCCGCTTCCGCGGCCTCGTCGACGGGCTCGTCGTGCGTCCCGAGCGGATGCGCGAGAACCTCGAGCGTGGCCTCGGCCTGTACGCCTCGAGCCGGCTGCTGACGATGCTCGTCGAGGAGGCCGGCCAGTCGCGCGAGGATGCCTATTCGATCGTCCAGCGCGCCGCGCTGCGAGCTGCCGACGAGCGGCGCCAGCTGCGCGAGCTGATCGAGGACGATCCCGATGTCACGCGCGTTCTGCGACCCGACCAGATTGCCGCCTGTTTCGACGAGCGCCACCTGCTCCGTCACGTCGATGAGCTGATCGCCCGGCTCGACCGCCTGGAGGACCCTGCCCATGCCACTCGCTGAGCTCGTGCCCGGTTTCGTTCGCTCGGGCAAGGTGCGCGACATCTTCGCGCTCGACGACGCGCGCCTGTTGCTCGTCGCATCGGACCGAATCAGCGCCTTCGACGTCGTCCTGCCGACGCCGATCACCGACAAGGGCCGCGTCCTGACCGGCCTCGCTCGTTACTGGTTCCGCGAGACCGAGCGCGCCCAGATCATGCCCAATCACCTGCTCTCGACCGAGGTCGGGGACCTGCCGGACGACTACGCCGCATGCCGCCGACGACCTGCGCGGCCGGTCGATGATCTGCCGCCGCGCGCAGGTGATGCCGGTCGAGCTGATCGTGCGCGGCTACCTGGCGGGGAGTGGCTGGAAGGACTACCAGCGCACCGGCGCGGTGTGCGGCATTCCGCTGCCGGACGGCATGCGCGAGAGCGAGCGCCTGCCCGAGCCGCTGTTCACGCCGTCGACCAAGGCCGAGGTCGGCCACGACGAGAACATCTCGTTCGACCAGATGGCCGCGCTCGTTGGCGGCACGCTCGCCGAGCGCGCGCGAGATCTGGCGCTTTCGCTCTACCGTTTCGCGGCCGCGCGCGCCGAGCCGGCCGGAATCATCCTGGCCGACACCAAGTTCGAGTTCGGCACGCTGCCGGGTGGCGACCTGATCCTCATCGACGAGGTGCTGACGCCCGATTCGTCGCGCTTCTGGGACGCCTCGTCCTATGAGCCGGGCCGGAGCCAGGACTCATACGACAAGCAGTTCGTGCGCGACTGGCTCGAGGCACAGCCGTGGGACAAGACGCCGCCCGGGCCGGAGCTGCCGGCCGACGTGGTCGATGGGACGCGCAGCCGCTACGTCGAGGCGTTCGAGCGGATAACCGGCGGGTCGTTCGCCGATTACCTCGCCAACGACCGGCTGGCAGGCGACGAATGAGCGCATATCGGTTCGCGGTCGACGTGATGCCGCGCGATGGCATCCTCGATCCGCAGGGGAGGGCGGTCGAGGCGGCGTTGCCCCAGCTCGGCGCGTCGAGCGTGCACGAGGTGCGCGTCGGACGTCGTGTCGAGCTCACGGTCGAGGCCGCGGATCCAGCGGAGGCGCGCATCGTGGTCGAGAAGCTGGCGGCGGACTTCCTGTCCAACCCTTTGGTCGAGAGCTGGGAGATCGACGCCCTGTGAAGGTCGGCGTCGTCGTCTTTCCCGGCTCGAACTGTGATCGGGACGCGGCCCACGCCGTGCGACTGGCCGGCGCCGAAGCCGAGTTGCTGTGGCATGAGCGGACTGACCTGCATGGCGCCGACGCGGTGATCCTGCCCGGCGGATTTGCCCACGGCGACTACCTGCGCGCGGGAGCGATCGCACGCTTCAGCCCGATCATGGGCGCCGTTCGCGAGCACGCCGCGCGAGGCGGGCTGCTGCTCGGCATCTGCAATGGCTTCCAGGTGCTGACCGAGGCGGGCCTGCTGCCCGGCGTCCTGCGTCGCAACACGACGCTTCGCTTCGAGCATCGCTGGGTGCGGCTCTCAGTCGAGCGACTGGACACGCCGTTCACACACGCCGTTCCCGAGGGCGCGACGCTGCGCATGCCGATCGCCCATGGGGAAGGCAGCTACTGGTTGCCCGACGAGGACCTCGATGCACTCGAGGCCGCCGGCCAGGTGGTCTTCCGCTACGCCGCGCCAGAGGGCAACCCGAACGGCTCGTTGCGCGATATCGCCGGCGTGCTCGACGCGACCGGGCGCGTGTGCGGGCTGATGCCACATCCCGAGCGCGCATCGGAGGCGCTGCTTGGCTCGGACGACGGCATGCACCTCATCCGGTCCCTGGTCGAGAGCATGGCCCGCGTCGAGACTGCCGCGTGATCGAGTTGATCGATCGGCCGGCCGAGCAGCGCGACGGCGATCTGCATCGCCGGCTCGGGCTGACCGACGACGAGCTGGCGGCGATCAACGATCGGCTGGGCCGCGCCCCGAACGACCTCGAGCTGGCCATGTTCAGCGTCATGTGGAGCGAGCACTGCTCTTACAAGAGCTCGCGCGCGTTGCTGCGCCAGCTGCCGACGACGGGCGACGACGTGCTCGCCGGCCCTGGCGAGAACGCCGGCGTGGTGCGCATCGGCGATGGCCTGGCAGTCGCGTTCAAGCTCGAGTCGCACAATCACCCATCCGCTGTCGAGCCGTACCAGGGCGCGGCGACCGGCGTTGGCGGGATCCTGCGCGACATCGTGGCCATGGGCGCGCGTCCCGTTGCGCTGCTCGATGCGCTCAAATTCGGCTGGCCCGATGACGAGGCGACGCGCCGGCTGGTGCGTGGCGTCGTCCGCGGCGTCGGCGGCTACGGCAACTGCGTCGGGGTCCCGACGGTGGGCGGCGAGCTGACCTTCGACCCGTCCTACACCGGCAACCCGCTGGTCAACGTGATGTGCGTCGGTTTGCTGCCCGAGAACCGCATCGCTCATGCGACGGCGCCCACACCGGGCTCGCTCGCCGTGCTGTACGGCTCGCCCACCGGACGAGACGGCATCGGCGGTGCCTCCGTGCTGGCCAGTGCCAGCTTCGACGAGGGCTCGGCGGCAATGCGTCCATCGGTCCAGATCGGCGACCCGTTCGCCGGCAAGCTGCTCATCGAGGCAAGCCTCGAGCTCGTCGAGCGCGGTCTGGTGGAGGGACTGCAGGACCTGGGCGCGGCTGGGCTGACCTGCGCTACGTCTGAGATGGCCGACCGTGGCGGCACCGGCATGCGCGTCGACCTCGACGCCGTTCCGCGACGCGAGGATGGCATGGCCCCGTTCGAGGTGATGATCAGCGAGTCGCAGGAGCGGATGCTGGCCGTGGTGCGACCGGAGCAGCTCGACGCGGTGCTCGAGGTCTGCCGCCGCTGGGCTCTCCCGGCCGCGCTGATCGGCACCGTCACCGACGACGGTGACCTCGTTATCGCCTCTGGCGACAAGGAGCTTGCCCGCGTTCCAGCCCGCGCCCTGGCGAGTGACTCGATCGAGCTCGAGCATCTGGCCGCACCGCCGCAGCGCCGGCGCGCGGCGCCGGCGCCGGGCGAGACGCCGCTGCCACACGACGGCCTGCCGGAGCGCGGCATGGACCCGGGCGCCGTGCTCGACGCGCTGCTCGGCCACCCGAACGTGGGCAGCCGAGCGTGGGTCACGACCCAGTACGACCAGACCGTCGGCGCCGACACCGTTTCTGGTTGCGACCGTGCGGCCGGCGTGCTGCGCGTCAAGGGCACGCGCAAGGCGCTCGTCATCGCGACCGATTCGCAGCCATTCGTGGCATTCCACGACCCGGCTCTCGGGGCTGCGCTGGCCGTCGCCGAATGCGCGCGCAACGTCTCGGTAACTGGCGCCCGGCCCCTCGGGCTGACCAACTGCCTCAACTTCGGTGATCCGGGCATCCCGGAGGCCTACTGGCAGCTTTCGGAGTCGGTCCGTGGCATGGCCGAGGCGTGCCGGGCGCTGGGCATCCCGATCACGGGCGGCAACGTCAGCCTGTTCAACGAATCACCTCTCGGTCGGATCGCGCCGACCGCCCAAATCGGCGTCGTTGGGCTGATCGACGATCTCGATCTGCTCGTCGGGCCGGCGTTCGCCGACGAGGGCGATGTGGTGGTGCTGCTCGGCGAAACTACGCCGGGCTTGGCCGGCTCGGCGTACGAACGCCTGGCCGGCATGGCGCCCGACGATGGTCCGCCGGCGCTCGACCTGCGCCGTGAAGCGGCACTCCAGCAGGTCCTCATCGGCGCCGCAGCCGACGCGATGCTCGTCTCGGCGCACGACGTCAGCGGCGGGGGTCTGGCGGTCTGCCTTGCCGAGAGCGCGATCTGGGGCGAAGTCGGCGCCGATCTGCAGCTGGCCGTCGCCCAGGCGCCGGCCGTGGCGCTGTTCGGGGAGAGTCCGAGTCGGGTCGTCGTGACGATCAAGCAGGCTCGCTGGCCGGAGCTGTCACGTCTGGCCGCCCAACAGCGCATCGCGTGCCGCCGATTGGGCATTGTCGGCGGCGATCGGCTGCAGATCAGGTTGAGCGGCGTCGGTGCGACGGGCGCGGCCGAGGAGCGTGGCGCCGGCGTGGCCGACGCGCTCGACGTCCCGGTCTCCGAGCTGCGCCGGGCGTGGCAGCACGGCCTGCCGCGCGCGCTGGGCGAGGGCTAGCGCGATGTGCGGCGTCGTCGGCGTCCACGCACCGGGACAGGACGCGGCGCGCCTCGCCGCGCTGGGGCTCTTCGCGCTGCAGCATCGCGGCCAGGAATCGGCCGGCCTGGCGGTCAGCGACGGCAGTGACGTGATGGTCTACAAGGACCTCGGGCTGGTCGACCAGGTCCTCGACGAGCGGCGCCTCCAGTCGCTCCGCGGCGAGCTGGCCAGCGCGCATTGCCGCTACTCGACAACCGGCTCGACGATCTGGGAGAACAGCCAGCCGGCGTTGCGCATGGGTCCGACGCGCACCGTCGCGGTCAGCCACAACGGCAATCTCGTCAACACCCAGGCGCTGCTCGAGGCACTCCCCGGCGGGCGGGCACGGCTTGTCGGCACGACCGACACCGAGCTGCTGACCGCGCTCATCGCCATCGAGCCGGCCGCGGACCTCGTCGAGGCACTGCTCGCCGTGTTGCCGCGCGTCTCGGGCGCCTATTCGCTGATCGTCAGCGACGAGACGCGCGTCGTCGGCATCCGCGACCCGTACGGCTTCAGGCCGCTCGTGCTCGGCGCGTTGAGTGCCGAAGGCGCCGAGACGGCGTGGATCCTCGCCTCCGAGACGGCCGCGCTGGACGTCATGGGCGCCGACTTCGTGCGCGACGTCGAGCCGGGCGAGATGGTCGTGCTCGGCGAGCGCGTCCGGCCCGCGGTCGGTTCGATTCGCCGAGGGCAAAGAGCAGCTGTGCGTGTTCGAGCTGATCTACTTCGCGCGGCCCGACTCGTACATGCTCGGCCGCAATCTGTACGAGGTCCGCCGCCGGATGGGCGAGATGCTCGCTCGCGAGGCGCCGGCCGAGGCGGATCTGGTCATGCCCGTGCCCGATACCGGCGCGGCCGCGGCGGCCGGCTATGCCGAGGCGAGCGGCATCCCGTACCGCGAGGGAATGGTCCGCAACCGATACGCCGGCCGGACGTTCATCCAGCCCAGCACCGGCATGCGCCAGCGCGGCGTGACGGTCAAGCTGTCGGCGCTGCGCGAGCAGGTGCGTGGCCGACGGCTGATCGTCGTCGACGACTCGATCGTGCGCGGCACGACCACGCGCCAGATCGTCGGCCTGCTGCGCAAGGCGGGCGCGCTCGAGGTCCACGTCCGAATCTCGGCGCCGCCCATCTTCCACCCGTGCTTCTACGGCATCGACACCCAGATCGAGACCGAGCTGATCGCCTCGACGCGCTCGACCGAGGAGATCCGCGAGTTCATCGGCGCCGATTCGCTCTCGTACCTGTCGATCGGCGGCGTGCTCGACGCGATCGAGCTGCCGCGCGAGCGGTTCTGTTTCGCGTGCTTCGACGGCAATTACCCGGTGCCCGTGCCGTACGACGTCGAGAACCACAAGTTCCTGCTCGAGCGTGAGCCGCTGGCGGTCGTCGGTTGAGCCTCCGCGCGGCGTACCAGCAGGCAGGCGTCGACATCGAGGCCGGCGAGCGTGCCGTCGACCTGCTGCGCAGCCAGCTGAAGATCGCCGAGCTCGACCTGCTCGGCGGCATCGGCGGCTTCGGATCCGCGCTGCAGATACCGCCGGGCATGAAGGAGCCGGTCCTCGTCACGGCCACCGACGGCGTGGGGACCAAGACCGAGATCGCGCGCGCGCTGGGCAGGCTCGACACGATCGGCATCGATCTCGTCGCGATGTGCGCCGACGACGTCGTGTGCCACGGCGCCCAGGCCGCCTTCTTCCTCGATTACGTGGCCGTCGGCAGGGTCGATCCGGCGCGCGTCGCGGCGCTCGTTTCGGGCATGGCGCAGGCGTGCGACGACATCGGCTGCACGCTCGTCGGCGGCGAGACGGCCGAGCATCCGGGCGTGATGCCCGCCGATGCGTTCGACCTGGCCGGCTTCTGCATCGGCTTCGTCGAACGCAACGAGCTGATCGACCGCACCGAGGCGCAGGCCGGCGACGCGATCATCGGGCTGGCGAGCAGCGGGCTTCACGCCAACGGCTACTCGCTGGTGCGCAGGCTGATCGATCAGGGCTCGATCAGGCTCTCCGACATCGGCCCCGGCGGCCAGTCGTACGGCGAGGCGCTGCTCACCCCGACGCGGCTCTACACGCCGGCGATCCTGGCCCTGCTCGGCATGCTCCGCGTGCAGGGGCTGCGATCGGGCGGCCTGGCCCACATCACCGGCGGCGGCCTGGCCGCGAACCTGCCGCGTGCGGTAGGCGACGACCTCGGCGTTCGCGTTCGGGTCAGCTCGTGGAGCCAGCCCGACATCTTCGACAGCATCGGCCGCCTGGCGGGCATCGGCGGCACAGAGATGAGGGCGACATTCAACTGCGGCGTCGGATTCGCCGTGGTCCTCGAGGAAGAGGCCGTTCAACCAGCGATCGACCTGCTGGCCGCGCACGACATCGAGGCGTGGCAGATCGGCGAGGTCCGCAGCCTCGACGAGCCGGGCGGCAGGCGTTACGAGGAGGCGTGAGCGGCACGATCGCGGTTCTTGTCTCGGGGGAGGGGACGAACCTTCGTGCGCTGCGGCGCTACGAGCAGCGCGGCCTGCTGGGCGGCACGATCGCGCTCGTCCTCGCCGACCGCCCGTGTAACGCCCTCGGCTTCGCCACCGACGAGGGCATCCCGACAACGCTGATCGATCCCGGTGTTCATACCGACCGCGACCACTGGGACGCCGCGGTAGCCGAGGCACTGACTGCGGCCGGCGCCGACTGGGTCGTGCTGGCCGGCTTCATGCGTGTCCTCGGGCCGCGAACACTTGCGGCATTCCCGGGACGGATCCTGAACGTTCACCCGAGCCTGTTGCCGGCGTTCGCGGGCGCACGCCCGATTGCCGACACGCTGGCCGGGGGCGCGCGCGTGACGGGGGTGACTGTCCACATCGTCGACGAGTCGCTCGACGGCGGTCCGATCGTCGCCCAGCAGCCCGTTGCGGTGCTGACCGAGGACGACGAGGCGACGCTGTTGCGCCGCGTTCATGCCATCGAGCACCAACTCCTGCCGCGCGTCGTCGCGGTGGCCCTGGCGGGCGCTCTGAGCGTGGCCGACGGTCGGGTCACGATCGACCGGACCCTCGCAGCGGGCGTGCCGCGTCCCCGGCGGGCACTCGTCTCGGTGTCCGACAAGGGTGGTCTCGCGGCATTCGCGACACGCCTGGTCGGGCTCGGCTTCGAGCTCGTCTCGACCGGCGGCACGGCCCGCGCCATGCGCGAAGCGGGACTCGAGGTGACCGACGTCGCCGACGTGACCGGCTTTCCGGAGATGCTCGACGGCCGGGTCAAGACGCTCCATCCGCGGATCGCGGCTGGCGTGCTGGCCGATCAGCGGCTGGCCGACCACCGCGAGCAGCTCGCCGCCGCCCAGATCGAGCCGTTCGAGCTCGTGGTGGTCAATCTGTATCCGTTCGCCGAGGCCGCCGCGCGCGAGGGCACGACCGACGACGAGCTGATCGAGGAGATCGACATCGGCGGCCCGACGCTCGTGCGTGCGGCGGCCAAGAACCACGCCAGTGTCGGCATCGTCACCGATCCGGCGCAGTACGACGCCGTGCTGCTCGAGCTCGGTCACGGCGGCGGTCTGACCGAGGACATGCGCCGCGAGCTGGCCGCGGCGGCCTTCCGGCTGACCGCCGGCTACGACGCACTCATCGCCGAGCAGCTGACGCGCCGCTGGTGGCACCGGCTCGAGATGCCCGGCCGGGTGACGTTGGAGCTGACCCGGCTCGAGGAGCTGCGCTACGGCGAGAATCCGCACCAATCGGCAGCGCTCTATCACGCGACCGGAGTCGATCTCGCGCCCGGAGCGTTCAGCAGCGGCGTTGTGCTGCTCCAGGGCAAGCCGATGAGCTACAACAACATCCTCGATGCGGCTGCGGCGACCGGGCTTGCCCGGGACCTGCGCGGCGCGGCATGCGTGATCGTGAAGCACGCCAATCCCTGCGGCGTGGCCGAGTCGGACGACCTGGCCGGCGCGTGGGAGGCGGCGCTGGCCGGCGATCCTGTGAGCGCCTTCGGCGGCGTCGTCGCGGTGACGCGCGCGATCGACGCGCAGCTGGCCGAGCGGCTGACGACCATCTTCCTCGAGGTCGTGGCCGCGCCCGACGTTCTGCCCGACGCGCTCGAGATCCTGGGCCGCAAACCCAACCTGCGCGTGCTGCTCGACGGTGGGCTCGGCGCGCCGCCACGGCCGGGCATCGAGCTGCGCAGTGCCGGCGGCGCGCTGCTGCTGGCCGATGCCGACGTGACGGCAGACGATCCGGAAGCCTGGCAGGCGGCGACCCACCGTTCGCCCACGCTCGAGGAACGCGCAGGTCTCGACCTCGCCTGGCGCGTGTGCCGCCACGTGAAGTCGAACGCGATAGTGCTTGTTCGCGACGGCTCGGTGGTCGGCGTGGGCGCTGGGCAGATGAGTCGCGTCGACAGCGCCCGTCTCGCCGTCGCCAAGGCCGGCGACCGGTCCCAGGGCGCCGTGTGCGCGTCGGACGCCTTCTACCCGTTCCCGGATGCGCTCGAGGTATGTGCCGCGGCCGGCGTCACGGCGTTCGTCCAACCGGGCGGCTCGCAACGTGACGGCGAGGTCGTCGCGGCGGCCGACGCAGCGGGCGCGGCCATGCTGATAACCGGGGTGCGCCACTTCCGGCATTAGAATCAGACCATGGATACCCGTTCCGAGTTCGATGACAGTCAAAACCCAACCGATGCCGCACCGCCACGCCAACGCGTCGGCCGGCGACACAGACCAGAACGGCGCAAACGGCGCCGCTTCAGGCGACGGCGACAAGTCAAAGCAACCCGCAGGGCGCGAGATGCTGGTCCAGCTCCAGCAGATGATCGACACCCTTGCCACGCAGGCCGGTCCAGTGATGCGCGAAGTCGCCGCAAAGTCGGCCGAGCTGGCCGCAATCGCGGCCGAGAAGGCCGGACCGCTGGCCTACAAGGCGGCCGAGGTCACTCAGTCCGTCGGTCAGCGCGTGGCGACTCGCTCCAAGGAGTACGCCGCTGACATGCGCCGTACGACGGGCGAGGGCAGCGAGACGACCGAATCAGGTCCCGAGACGGGCGAGTCGAGCGCGGACGGCAACGACTGACAATCGCGCTGACAAATGAATAGACCGGCCTGCGAGGCAGGCCGGTCTACCGATCGATAGAGCCCGAGTTGTCTAACGACGCTCGGGCTTGTTCGTGCGCGCTTCCTTTTCCTTGCGGCGTTCACGCGCCTCTCGCTCGAGCTCGGCATCGCGGCCGGCCTTGTGCTGGATGTAGTAGTCGGTGTCGAGCAGCAGGCTATGGCCCTCGGTGTCGTCCTCGGGCTCCTGCGTACGGTCCTGACCCTCGTCCTTGTCGCTCATTGTTTTCGCTCTCCATGTGCAGACCGCGGTTGATCTGAGGGCCAGCATCGCGGCTGGGTCACGCCGGGTCAATGCGCAGCCTGACAGGCCGACTGTAAAGTGGCCGACACCGGGCGTCACGCCCGCGCGCCACCAGGAAGGGTGCTGATGGGTGTGATCGCCGCGTATCGACGCGTTTTCCGCAACGGACCGCTGACGCGGCTGCTGGTCGGTGAGTTCGTGTCGTCGATTGGCGACTGGCTGTACCTCGTCGCGTTGCTCGTGCTGGTCTGGAACGAATCGGGCGACCCGCTAACACTCGGAATCATCGGCGCGGCGCGGATCGTGCCCTACATCCTGCTGTCGGTGCCGGCGGGCATAGTCGCCGATCGCTTCGATCGCCGGCTGATCCTGCTGGTAACAGACATCGCGCGCGGACTGATCATGCTCGCGATGGCCGGCCTGGTCGTCATCGGCGCACCGGTCATGGCCATCGTCGCGCTGGCCATCCTGGCGACCTGCTTCTCGGCCTTCTTCTCGCCGACCATCGGCGCCTACCTGCCGGCGCTCGTCGATGACGAGGCGGAGCTCGGACCGGCCAACAGCGCCTGGTCGAGCCTCGACAACCTGGCCTTCTTCATCGGGCCGGCCTTCGCTGCAGTGCTGCTTGGTCTTGGCTCGCTCGAGCTCGCGTTCGTGCTCAATGCGCTCACATTCGGCTTCGTTGCCATCGTCCTGCTCCGACTGCCCTCGAACCGTCCCAAGGCGGCTACAGCCACTGCGTCAAGTGACGAAGGGACGCTTCAGGCCAAGTCCGGCGTTCGCCAGGCACTGGGGCCGATCGCCCGCCCGGTTGCCGGGCTGGCCCTGATCAACGCCGCCGATGGCTTCGTGTTTGGCGGTCTCGGCGTGATCACCGTCGTGCTCGCCGTCGACGTGTTCCGCGTCGGTGAGGCGGGGACGGGCCTGCTCAACGCCGCGATCGGCATCGGCGGCATCGTCGGCGCGCTCGTGGCCGGCGCTCTCGTGCTTCGCCGCCGGCTCGGTCCGCCGCTGTTGATTGGCGCGGTGGTCCTGGCGGCCGGCACGGCGGTGATCGGTCTCGTGATGAGCTTCCCGATTGCACTACTGGCGATCGCGGTGGCCTCGGCTGGCGCGCTGGTGCTCGAGATCGTGGCCACGACCTTGCTCCAGCGGATCGTGCCCGACGATGTCCGTGGGCGGGCGCTGGGCATCGTTGAGACCGTGTCGGTCACGGCGTACGCCGCCGGCTCGTTCATCGTGCCCGTGCTCGGCGCCGGCCAGCCGGGGTTCGTGCTCGTGGCATCCGGCGTGGTGATGGCCGTCGCCGGCGTGGGCGCTGTCGCGTTGCTCGGCCGCTACGCAATCGTGGAGCCGGTCCTCGATCCACGGGCAAGGGTGCTCGCTGAGGTGGAGATGTTCGCCGGCCTCCAGCCGGCGCGCATCGAGGCGGCTCTGCGTGCCGCCAGGATTGTTGCCATGCAACCGGGCGAGGTGATCATTCGCCAGGGCGACCCGGCCGACAACTTCTACGTGATCGTCGAGGGCGAGGTCGAGGTCACCCAGACGCCGGACGTGCCGACGGAGGGCGTGACACCTGACGACGGCAAGGCCAGGGTGCTGCGCCGGCTCGGCCGGGGCCAGTTCTTCGGCGAAATCGGCCTGCTTTCGCGCGTGCCGAGAACGGCCACCGTGACCGCCGTCAGTGGCGGATCATTGGTAGTGCTCGGCAAGGACGACTTCCTGCAACTCGTCAGCGCCGGGTCCGGCTTGACTTATGGGCTGCTCAACTTTCATCGTGGCACGATCGGCGGCGCCGGCGCTGCCGAGCTGACCACCGACACAGGGGGCTGACGAGGTAGCACAGTGGACGACAGGTTCGCCGTCGAGGCACTCGCGCGCTGCCCCCTGTTCGAGCGTGCGGACGCGCGCATTCTCGAGTCACTCGCGACCGGGCTGCGCCGCAGACGGTTCAGACGCAATGAGGTCATCTTTCACCAGGGCGACCCCGGCGACTCGCTGCACATCGTGGCCGCCGGCGCGGTCAAGATCGTGCTGCCGTCGGCCGAGGGCGACGAGGCGATCATCGCCACCCTGAGGCCGGGCGACTTCTTCGGCGAGCTGGCGCTGCTCGATGACTCGCCGCGTTCGGCGACGGCGTCGGCGCTCGAGGCGTCAGACACGCTCGTGCTGCCGCGCCAGGTCTTCGTCGAGCTGCTCGACACGCTGCCCGGCCTGCGCGACGCGCTGCTGGCCGGACTGGCGCGCGAGCTGCGCCGCCTGACCGGGCACGTGGAGGAGCTGCACTTCCTCGATCTCGCCGGACGGTTGGCGATGCGCCTCACCAGGCTCGCGCGCGAGGCACAGCCAGACGCACGAGGCGAGATTCGGCTTTCCTGGCCCTACACCCAGTCCGATCTGGCGGCGATGATCGGTGGCACACGGCAGAGCGTGAACCGATTGCTGAGCGAGCTGGTCGACGAAGGGCTCATCTCGATCGAGCACGACGCCCTCGTGATCACCGATCTTGACCAGCTCGCGCGCCGGGCAGAGCGCTGAAGCGAACGAAATTGTCGTCAATCGGACAATTCCGGTGTCGTATCCTCGCTTGAGTTCCTGGTCGGCCGGACTAGTCTCCGATCAGCGGTTTCGATAGATCGCCTCAACGAATACAGGGAGGTAACCCAATGGGACAGGACCGACCGGGCGCTGGTGACTCCGTCTACCAGCGAATGGGCGGCGAAGGCGTCAAGCAGCGTGCGACCGACGACGACGATGTCGAGGGTCATGCGAAGCAGCGCGTTCAGCCGGACGACGACGACGTCCAGGGCCACGCCAAGCAGCGTGCGACGCCCGACGGCGACGACGATGTCGAGGGTCATGCCAAGCAGCGTGCGACGCCTGATGGCGACGACGATGTCGAGGGCCACGCGAAGCAGCGTGCGACCCCTGACGACGACGATGTCGAGGGCCATGCCAAGCAGCGTGCAACGCCCGATGACGACGATGTCGAGGGCCACGCCAAGCAGCGCTGACGCGAAGACGGCTTGACCGTTCGCTGATGCACACGTCGGCGTGACCGACGAGCAAACCGCCGCCGCGTTGCAGGCCTTGCGCCTGTCAGCGCGGCGGTCTTCTGTTGCCCGCCGCCTGGACGCGGACGCCGAACAGGCACTGCTCCAGACGATCGTCGAGGCAACCGTCACTCTGTTCGAGGCCGAGGCATCGTCGATCGCCCTGTTCGAGCGCGATCCCGACCGGCTCGAGTTCAGGGTCGCCGCCGGTGCCCAGGGCGCCGGCGCCATCGGCCTTTCAGTACCGCCGTCGCGCGGGATCGTCGGCTTTGTCTTCTCGACCGGCCAGCCGCTGGCGCTGAGCGACGTAACGTCCGATCCGCGCTTCGACCGCGCGGCGGCGGAGCGAACGGGCTACGTGCCGCGCTCGATCGCTGCCGTTCCGCTCGTCGACCAGGAGCAGACCGTCGGCGTGCTGCAGGTGCTCGACAAGCACACCTCGCCGACCTTCTCGTTGCGTGACATGGAGCTGCTGGCAGTCTTTGCCCGCCAGGCGGCCGCGGCAATCCGCGCCGCGCGCGTTCAGCGCGACAGCACGCGCCTCTTGCGCGCCGCGCTCGCGGGAGTGGGCGACGAGCAGCTGACGCCCGAACAGGTCGACGCGCTGGTGTCGGCCGCCAGCGAAGAGCTCGACACGGACGAGGACTCTCCCTTCTGGCAGCTCGTCGATCGCGTTGCGCGCCTGCGCGACCTCTCCGATCGTGAGCAGCGTCTCGTCTCGGCGATCCTCGAGGTCGTGGCCGACCATGCCTCGCGCGGCCGCCGCTCGGCCTAGGCCGTGGCCGATCTCGACCTGCCGGCGTGGTCGGAGCCCTTCGCCGAGGACGCGCGCGAGCGGCTGATCCGCAGCACCGGCCTGCGCCAGATCGACCGTGACTGGGCCTGGGGCGGAGCCACCGGCGCAGGCGTCAAGGTGGCGATCATCGACAGCGGCGTGGAGGGCTCGCACCCGGTCGTCGCGGGCAGGCTGGTCGAGTCGGTGACGATCGAATTCGTCGACGACGAGGCGACGGTCGTTCCCGACGAGCCAATCGACATGTACGGGCACGCGACCGCGTGTGCCGGGATCGTCGTCGGCC
Organism: uncultured Chloroflexia bacterium; assembly: GCA_963776865.1. Taxonomy (GTDB): domain Bacteria; phylum Chloroflexota; class Limnocylindria; order Limnocylindrales; family CSP1-4; genus JALYGJ01. The sequence continues at coordinate 154,377 of CAVZOG010000003.1, forward strand.
TGGCGCCCGAGGTCGAGATCTATTCGGTCCGCGTCCTGGGATCCGACCTGCGCGGCAAGGGCGCCGCTTTCCTGGCCGGCCTGGAGTGGGCCGTAGAACACGGCGTGCAGGCGATGAACCTGAGCCTGTCATCCAAGAGCGAGCGCCTGTTCCCGTACTTCCACGAGATCGTCGACCAGGCCTACTACCGCCACGTGGCGCTCGTGTGTGCCGTCAACAACGTGCCCGGGCTGAGCTACCCATCGACGTTCTCGTCGGTCTTCTCGGTCGCGGCTCACGCCATTCCCGAGCCGGAGACGTTCTTCTACAACCCAGCGCCGCCGGTCGAGTGGGGCGCGTGGGGCGTCGACGTGCCGATCGGCTGGAAGGATGGCGGCCGGACGGTCGCCACGGGCAACAGCTTTGCCGCGCCGCACATGTGCGGCCTGGTGGCGCGGATCCTGTCCAAGCACCCTGGGCTGACGCCGTTCGAGGTCAAGGCCGTCCTGGCAGCCATCGCCAACGATCCCGCGGCCACAACCGGCTAGCGGACACAGAAGAGCGCCGGTCCGTGGGAGAGGACCGGCGCTTTTCTTAGGAGGAACGACCCGACCGAGCCCCAGTACGGTGGGCCGTCGCGGTTCAGATCGCCAGAAGAACGAGACCCAGAACGGTCACGAGGGCGACCGCCATGGCCACCATCCGGCGCTGAAGTGACGCCGGGTTGCTCGTGTGGTGTGCTTCCTCGGCCTCATGAGCCTGCTCGACCAGCCGTCGGTGGTCTGCGTCGCGCAGGGCTTCCTGCTGCTGATAGCTGGCGTTCATCGAGAGAGCCTGTGGGTGCTGATACATCTCGATTTCTCCTTCCCGCAGTGCGGGTCGAGTTCGGTGATGTGTGACTGTTGACAATGCAGATATTGGTCCCGATAGATGGTCCCCCGTGATCACCGGGCGGACTCGCCAGCGGTAATTCGTCGGACCGCCCAATCGTCGGATGGGGCGCCGGGCCGGTGTCGGGAAGCGGACAGGAATTAAAACGCCGGCCCGTCCGGGCCGGCGTCTCGGTGAGCTGCTGACGGTTCAGATCAAGACGAGGGCGATGAGCATCAGCATGGCCAGGGCGCCCGCCGTCAGCCGATGATGGTGGCCGGCGTGGGATGCGCCTCCGGTGGCCTCGCGTGCCAGGCGCGCCTGTCGAGCTTCGTGCAGGAGGTCCTGCTGGTGGTATTGCGCTGCGTACTCGAGGTGGTTCATCGTTCTTGCTCCTTCACTCGGCTCGGCGTGTCCGTCGAGTTCGGTGAGGCCATGTTGGACCTGGCCGATGGGCTGAGCGATCAAATGCACGACCGCGGTCCGGTCTACCTCGCATCCGGTCGCCGGTCGTGCACAGCGCGGGCGGGATGTCGCCTATTCGACACGAGCCGGGCCCGCCCCATGACGCTGCTACCATCGCCGCCCCGATGACCGATCGAAGCCGTTTTTACCTCACCACGGCCATCTTCTATCCCAGCCCCCAGCCTGCCCTGCACTCGCTCTTCGAGGCGATCGGATCCGACGCGATCGTGCGTCACCGCCGCATGCTGGGCCACGAGACGCGGTTCCTGACGGGCATGGACGAGCACTCGGCGAACGTCGAGCGAGCCGCAAATGAGAAGGGAGTGCAGCCGCACGACCTTGTCGATCCCTGGTCGGAGAACTGGCGCACGGCGTTCGACCACTTCGCGATCAGCTATGACCGCTTCATCCGGACGACCGATCCCGACCACGCGCGCGCGTCGGTGGAGATGGTTCGGCGGGCGATGGCGGCGGGCGACATCTACAAGGGCGTGTACGCCGGCTGGTACTGCCCGGGCGACAACGAGTTCAAGACCGAGGCCCAGCTGGTCGACGGACACTGTCCCGAACACCCATCGCTGGAGATTCAGTGGCTGGAGGAGGAGAACTGGTTCTTTGCCCTGAGCAGGTACCAGGAGAAGCTCGAGCAGCTGTACCGCGACAATCCGTCCTTCTGCGAGCCGGAGCACTTCCGCAACGAGGTTCTCGGCTGGCTGCGCGAGGGATTGCGCGACTTCTCGATCAGCCGTGCCGGAGCTCAATGGGGCATCCCTTTCCCGGATGATCCCGAGCATCGCATCTACGTCTGGTTCGATGCGCTGACGAACTACATCACCGGCGCCGGGTTTCCCGGACGACATGGACGCCTTCGCGCGCTGGTGGCCGGCCGACGTGCACATCATCGGCAAGAACATCACCCGCTTCCACTGCCTGTACTGGCCGGCGATGCTGATGAGCGCCGGCCTGCCGCTGCCGCGCCAGGTCTTCGCCCACGGCTTCATGCTCGACACGCGGCGAAAAGATGAGCAAGACGCGCGGCAACGTTCTCGATCCGGACACGATGGCCGAGCAGTTCGGGATCGACGGCGTGCGCTACATGGTGCTGCGCGAGGTGCCCTTCGACCGCGACGCCGACGTGTCGTGCGAATCGTTCGTGCGCCGCTACAACGCCGACCTTGCCAATGACTTCGGCAACCTGCTCAACCGCACGTTGACCATGACCACTCGCTTCCTCGACGGTGAGCGTCCGGCCGCGACTCAAGGGTCGGCACTTGCGCACGCATGGCAGGGGACGTGGGCGACGTACTCCGAACGACTCGACCGCTTCCTGCTCCACGACGCGCTCGCCGCGCTGTGGGACTTCGTGGGCGAGGCAAACCGCCTCGTCGATCGCGAGCAGCCGTGGGCGCTTGCGAAGCAGGCGCGCGAGGGTGACGCCAATGCCGCCGAACGACTGCGCGGGGCGCTCGGCGACCTGCTCGAGGCGCTGAGGCTCGTGGCGCTGACCGTGGCCCCGTTCATGCCCGACACCGGCCGGCGCGTGTTCGAGCAGCTCGGCCTGGACGATTGGCCGTACGCGGCCGACGGCAGCGGGGGACCGCCGCTCGCCGACGCAGCGGCGTGGGGAACTGCCCGAGCGGAAGGTCGCCTCGGGACTCAGCAGATCCTGTTCCCGCGCGTCGAGCTGGCGCCCGCCGACGAGGACGCGCCATCAGCCTGAGGGTGTCCCGTTGCGGCTAGTCGACTCGCACTGCCACGTGCAGGCCGACCGGTTCAACTCGGACCGTTCGGCGGTGCTCGACGCGGCCCGCGCCGCTGGTGTCGAGCGGATCCTCGTCCCCGGCTACGACCTCGGATCATCGATCTCGGCGGTCGAGCTGGCCGGCCAGGAGCCGGTCGATGCCTCGGCCGGCATTCACCCCCACGTCGCCGCCGACGCGGACGATGAGACGTGGGCGGCGATCACCGATCTGGCCGCTCGTCGAGAGGTCGTGGCTGTCGGCGAGACCGGCCTCGACTACGACCGTGGCTTCTCGCCACGCGAAGCTCAACTCGCCAATTTGCGCCGCCATCTCGGGCTGGCCCTCGACACGGGCAAACCGGCCATCCTCCACTGCCGATCAAAGCCCGGCCGGCGTGACGCGCAGGACGACCTCATTCGCGAGCTCGAAGCGGCAGGAAGACCGCCCGCGTTGCTCCATTCCTTCTCCGGCCCGCTCGACTACGCGGAGCGCGCGCTCGAGCTGGGCCTGGCGATCAGCTTCTCGGGATTGGCGTTTCGGGCGGGGGAGGAGGCCACCGCGGAGGTGGCGCGTCTGGCGCCCGCCGATCGGCTCCTGATCGAGACGGACTCGCCGTATCTGTCGCCGCCGGGCGCGAGACCGGCGGCGCAACGAGCCACGCTGGGTGGAAATCACCGCGCACTGGCTATCCGAGCAGCGCGGCGACGATGCGGACGCGCTGGGCGCGCAGCTCGTCGCCAACTACGACCGGATCTTCAGCCGCCAACCCACGTAGCCGGGTCCGTCTCGAGCTGCGCCCGAAGTAGCGATCGCTCATCCTCCTCGAGCAGATACGACCAGCCGCGATCGAACGGCCAGCCGCGGCCGACGAGAGTGGCGCCATGCTCGGCTGAGGCAAGAAACTCGGCCCGGTAGCGACGCGGAGCGGGCAGGCTAAGGCTGCCGCTCGTCGCGCTGAACAGCTCATCGAGGTAGTCGAGGTAAGCGGCGTTGTTGACGTGTGCCATCGGATCGAGCTCGCTCCGACGTGCACCGAACTTGATGCACGCCGCGTCAGTCGCTGGGTCGCTCGCGCGGATCCGAATTGGCGTGAAATCAGCCTCGACCGGCGTGAACGCGTCGAGGATCTCAGCCGGCGGGCGCACCGGTCGCGCGCGATCGTTGAGCAGCACCCAATCTGTGATGGCAGTCGCGAGCTTGCGTTCCGAGCCATGCTCCACGAACTCGCTGCGACGGCGCGCCCAGACACGCCGAAAGCCGATCACCTCGGTCGACACGGTGAGCTCAGCGCCGTAGTCGACCTCACCAATAATGTCGAGCTCGATGGCGCGCACGAGCCAGGTCAGGCCGCGTTCTGAGTACCAGTCACGATCGAAGCCGCCGCTCTCGGAGTGCAGCCACGCAACGTCCTGGGCGAAGCGCAGGTAGCCGGAGGCAGGTAAGAGGCCGTCCGGGCCCGCCTCGTCGAAGCGGACCCGATACGGCCTCTCGATGCGTCGAGCGACTTCCACGCCCGGAGTGTATGGGCCCTCACATATGGACGGCCCGGACGATCAGCGGTCGAACTCGAGCGGTCCGCTGTTGTCCTGCTGCGCGCCGGTCGTCGATGGCGCTGCGGCAGGACCGGATGCGTCGACCGATCCAGCTGGAGCCTCGATCGGCGCCAGCCGCTGCTCACGCAACGTGTCGAGATCGGCCGGCTGGTTGGCGGCAGGCACCGTAACCGGCATTGCCGGAGCGACTGGGACGGTGATCTCCGCAGGTGCCGTGATCGGCCCGGCGGGTGCCTCGATCGGCGCCAGGCGCTCCTCGCGCAGGACGTCGAGCTGCGTCACCGGCACCGGTGCGGCGGCCGGGATTGCAGCAGCCGGCGCGTCCATCTGGTTGAACGTTGAGGCGACACCGACGCCGATCACGAATGACGCCGTCAGGGCGCCGGCGGCAAGCGCTCGGCGCACAGCAACTGCGTCGCCCGAGTTGGGCAGGCGCAGCGTCATGGCGTGGCCTTCGACGTCGACCGCGATCTCATCATTGAGGCTGTGGCCTTCGGTGTCGACTGTCGACTGACTGACGGAGAGACTCGATCCGTCTATGGCGAGGCCCTCGAGTTGGCCCTGATCCTCCGGACGCGGTAGTGCGACGATCGTCCGGCCCTCGATCTCGAAGGTCAATGTGCTGATTGGCTGATCCATCTCAAACTTCTCCTGCTTGCAGATTGGTGGACGAATTCTGGGCGTGTGCCGTGTTCAATCAGCATCAGATCGCGGACAGGATCAGGGTCGACTAGCCGACAACCGTCGAAGCGTCTGAAGAACGCGTGGGTCGATCCAGCCGCTCGCTGCGGTGCGCTCCTCGAGGTTCTCGATCGACATCCACTCGGCCAGCGCTGCTTCCCACGAAGCGTCCCAGTTTGCCGGCAGAGCGCGCGGTTCGCCCGTGCGTGGCACGCCCATGGCCTCGATGACCGCGGCCAGCCCACCGCCGCGCTGCAGACGTTCGGGCGAATAGTCGATCGCCGCCAGCATCGAGCGCAGCTCGCCGGCCAGCGCATCGTCGATCGCCAGCAGGTCGGCCGGGTCCGGGCGGTCGAGATACAGATGGTTGAGCTCGAGCAACCGGCCGAGCTCGTCGATCGGTGCGACGTGGTCGTCCACCCGCAGGTCGATCCAGCGGTCGTTGTTGCCGCCGTAGCCGCCGTTCTCGCGCACCACGAGCAGAGCAGCCGACTGGCGGCCGCGCCGATCACCTCCAGCGTCGTCGCCGGCCTTCAGCGCCCGCAGCAGCAGCTCGGGGAAGGGCAGGCCGCCGCCCGCGAAGGTCTCGAACGCGTCGTCGACCACGGACGCGCCTGCGAGGAGATTGCCCTGTACCGCCAGGCCATCGGCCGTGCGGCCGCCGGCCCACGGGATGCATTCCGAACCGGTAAATGTTGCCGATCCGCCGAGCGCGTCAACCATGCCGGCCTGGCGCTTCTCGCGGCCTTCATCGGCACCGGTAAGGCGCGTCAGAGCCGCTGTGGCGCTGGCGCCGGCATCAAGCATCGCGAGCCCGTCCGCGCCGTAACGGACATTGGCCAGCGCCTGGGTGGCAACCGCACCTGCGCCGGCCCGAGCATGGGCGACGACCGCCCCGACGGCGAGGAACTTGGACGCCACGGCGATCCCAAGATCGCCCGTCGTCGCGTCACGGGCCACGATCGAGAATGTCATCGAAATCCTCCGCTTCGCCCTTGACACGATCGGAGGCATTGCCCTAACCTTCTAGCACTCTCGATCTGAGAGTGCTAACAGAGCAAGCGGCCTTCAGACGCGCCCCGCGGAACCTTCCGAGGCGGGCGCGATGGCCGCGCAACGACCAGTAATCAGGAGGGTAACGCGTTGGCGACTGCCACTGCGACGAAGCTTCGGCCGCTCGGCGACCGAGTCGTCATTCAGCCCACTCCCCGCGAGGAGATGACCAAGAGCGGCATCGTGCTGCCCGATACGGCAAAGGAGAAGCCGCAAGAGGGCAAGATCATCTCCGCCGGTCCGGGCCGTCTGACCGACGAAGGCACGCGCGAGCCGATGGACGTCAAGGAAGGCGACACCGTGCTGTACGCGAAGTACGCCGGGACCGAGTTCAAGATCGAGGGCGATGAGCTGCTCATCGTCAGCCAGAAGGACATCCTGGCCATCGTCGAGGCCGCCTGACGCGCGATCTGCGCGTCGCGCCATCGCGCACGACCAGGCAACCACGTCACTTCTGATCTCTAGGAGGCAATACCAATCGTGGCAAAGCAACTCATCTTTGACGAGACCGCTCGTCGCTCGCTCAAGCGCGGCGTGGACAAGCTCGCCGACGCGGTCAAGGTGACGCTCGGTCCCAAGGGCCGCAACGTCGTCCTCGACAAGAAGTTCGGTTCACCGACGATCACCAATGACGGCGTGACGATCGCGCGCGACATCGAGCTCGAAGATCCGTTCGAGAACATGGGCGCGCAACTGCTCAAGGAAGTCGCGACCAAGACCGACGACGTCGCCGGCGACGGCACCACCACCGCGGTCGTGCTCGGCCAGGCGATGGTCACCGAAGGTCTCAAGAACGTGACCGCCGGTGCCAACCCGATGATCGTCAAGCGCGGCACGGACAAGGGCGTTGAGCGCCTCGTCGAGGAGCTCAAGAAGAACGCGCGTCCGGTGGACAGCCGCGAGCAGATCTCGGCCGTGGCCGCGATCAGCGCCGCCGATCCCGAGGTCGGCAACATCATCGCCGAGGTGATGGACAAGGTCGGCAAGGACGGCGTCATCACGGTCGAGGAGGGCCAGTCACTGGGCCTCGAGACCGAGTACACCGAGGGCATGCAGTTCGACCGGGGCTACATCTCGGCCTACTTCGTGACCAACCCCGATCGCATGGAGGCCGTTCTCGAGAACCCGGCCATCCTGATCACCGACAAGAAGATCTCGAGCATCCAGGAGCTCCTGCCGGCGCTCGAGAAGGCTGTTCAGCTGGGCAAGCCGCTGTTCTTCGTCGCCGAGGACGTCGACGGTGAGGCGCTCGCGACGCTGGTCGTCAACAAGCTCAAGGGCACGATCAGCGTGCTCGCCGTCAAGGCGCCCGGCTTTGGCGATCGGCGCAAGGAAATGCTGCGTGACATGGCCATCCTGAGCGGTGCAAACGTCATCAGCGAAGAGCTCGGCCGCAAGCTGGACTCGGTCACCGCCGAGGACTTCGGCTCGGCCCGCCGCGTTGTGGCGACCAAGGACGACACCACTCTCGTCGATGGTGGTGGCGATGCCGAGGCGATCAAGGCGCGCATGGCCCAGATCAAGGCGCAGGTCGAGGAGACCACGTCGGACTACGACAAGGAGAAGCTGCAGGAGCGCCTGGCCAAGCTGGCCGGTGGTGTTGCGGTGATCAAGGTCGGCGCTGCGACCGAGGTCGAGCTCAAGGAGAAGAAGCACCGCATCGAGGATGCACTCTCGACCACCCGCGCGGCGGTCGAGGAAGGCATCGTCGCCGGCGGCGGCACCGCGCTGCTGCAGGCCATCCCGGCGCTCGACGAGCTCAAGCTCGACGGCGACGAGGCGGTCGGCATCAACATCCTGCGTCGCGCACTCGAGGCTCCTGCTCGTCAGATTGCCGAGAATGCGGGTCAGGAAGGCTCGGTCGTCGTTGCCGCGGTCAAGAAGCTGCCCGTCGGCCAGGGCTACGACGCCCTGCGCGGCGAGTACGTGGACATGTTCGAGAAGGGCATAGTCGACGCGGCCAAGGTGACTCGTTCGGCGCTCCAGCACGCGGCTTCGATCGCGGGCATGGTGCTCACGACCGAGACCCTGGTCACCGACAAGCCTGAGCCCAAGGAAGGCGCTGCTGCCGGAGCCGGTCACGGCCACGGCGGCGACATGGACTTCTAAGCATCCAGGAGGGTCCGACGGCGTTTGCGCCGATCGACTCCAACTCAGACAGGCTAGAGCCGGGTCATCCGTTCGCGGAGGCCCGGCTCTTTGCTGCCGAGACTGCTACCACGCGACTTCGGTCACCCGGTCAATTGACTGTTGACTTGCGGCTGCCCGCTGCGATGATTGGTCCGGCGGCCACGATCGACAGCCGTGCCCATGCCGGCCGCCGTCCGAGGTGGGGAGCAATGACGATGAGCCAGCCGACTATCGCCAAGCGATTTCGAGGAACGGGCTGGACGCGCCAACTGGGCGCGGCGGCGGCAGTGGCATGTCTGCTCGTTGGAAGCCTCGCGTCAGGTGTCAGCGCCGCTCCCCGGCCCATTGAACTCGATCTGTTTCTAGGCTCGGACTGTGTGCTTGGCTATGCCAGGCCAAACTCCGTTATCAAGGTCGTGATACGCGATTCGGGCGGTGTTCTCAGGGCGAAGCGCGCAGCCGTTTCTGACGAGATCGGCTTCTGGGAGGCATGCGGCACGAACCTCGTCACGCCCGGCGACTCAATCAAGGTCGCCGTCTTCGAAACGGGCCAAAAGAAGACAGTGACCGTGCCGTTGCTCACGGTGCACGCCAATCGAGGCACGAACGTCGTCTCCGGCAAGGCCCCATCAACGGGTTCACTAACGCTCGAGGCGTTCGAAGGCCGTTTTGAGCCGAGCGACAACTTCGAGCTCTCGCGGCATCTCACGGTCAGTTCCGGCAGCTACTCGTTCGACTTCGACAGCGTGGGAATCAACCTTTACGGTGGCGCGTTCTACGAGCTGGATTGGGAGAGTGGCGACGGCCATGTTCGCGCCACTCGTCGAGGGGATGTGCCCTTCGTCGAACTGATCCTGCACGAGTCGAGGTTTTTCGGTGCCACGAGGCCCGGCGGCCTACTGAAAGTGACACTCACCGACCCGGCCCAGGTTGCAGTGGGCAGAGGCATTGGCGACATGCAAGACGGATTCGTCGATGGACGTTTCACCGACGCCAATGGGTCGATGTATCGCCTCAAGGGTGGCGAGCATTTGAGCGCGCCGGCGCTGCTCGCACAATCGAGCTACGACATTCCTGCGATCAACGGCAATGTCAACCTATCTTCCGATGTGATCTCGGGTGACTGCTTCCCGAACGGCAGGTTCGTGGTGTTTGCGATCTCCTTTACGACTTTCGATGGAGCAGAGGTGCTCGGCGTCGCGTCCGCCAATGGCTCAGTGTCCGTGGATTTCTCGTCGTTCTTCAACGTGCGGAGTGGCGACCTGGTCGAGATCATCTGTTACTCGGCGGGCGGCGACGAGGTCGTTCACGAATTCTCCGCCGGCGGCAGCGCAGCCAGCCTGTCGGCGCGTGAGCTCCAGCGACGTTCCGGTCTCGACGTGAGATCGCGCCTCATGAACTCACCCGGCAGCCACTAGTCGCAGAGGGGGAGCTGGCAGATCCCTAGCTGACTCGCTTGCCGCCGAGCCCAGCCATCGGACTTGACGGCCAGTCCACGTCGCTCCACGACTCAGCATCCACATTCGCCACGGCCACGGTGATGTGGAGGATGGAGGCACGATGCTTCTCCTGCTCGGTATCGCCATCGCGGGCTTCGTCGCGCAGCTCGTGGACGGCGCACTCGGGATGGGCTTCGGAAACATCTCGACCAGCCTGCTGTTGACCCTGGGCCTGACGCCGGCGCTCGCTTCGGCTACATCCCACGTCGCCGAGATCGCGACCTCGGGAGCCTCCGGACTCTCACACTGGCGTCTTGGCAACCTGGACACCAAGATGCTCATTCTGCTCGCGGCTCCCGGCGCCGTCGGCGCGTTCCTCGGTGCCGTGGTGCTGTCCAACCTGTCGGTGGAGGCAGCGGGCCCATGGGTTTCGGGCGTGCTGCTGCTCTTGGGCGTGACGATCATCGTTCGTCACGTCAGGGACCGCCACGCGCAGACGTCCAACCAGCACCATCTCCCGTTCGCAGCGCGACATCGCTGGTTCCTGCCTCCGCTGGGTTTCGTGGGCGGATTCCTCGATGCGAGCGGCGGCGGCGGCTGGGGTCCGGTGACGACCTCGACGCTCATGGCGGCGGGGTCGGCTACGCCTCGGAAGATCATCGGCAGTGTCAGCACAGCGGAGTTCTTCGTCTCGGTCGCCGCGGTCGTGGGCTTTCTGATCTCGATCGGACCGGAAGATGTCCAGTGGGACATCGTGATTGGCGCTCATGGTCGGCGGTGTCATTGCCGCTCCACTCGCGGCAACGATTGTGCAGCGCGCTCACGGACCGGCCCTGGGTACCGCGGTCGGCGGCCTGGTGATTGTCCTCAGCGTCGATGCCTTCCTGCATCTGATTGGTATCGATCCGCAGGTCGGCTTCATCGTGAGAGTCACGGTCATCGCCGTCACCTTCGCCGCGGTGGCCTGGCTGATCATCCATGGCCGCAGGAACCCACCACCCGCTGTCGTGGAGCCGACCGCAGCCGGCTGATCGGCGCAGCCCTGGCGTCTTGATCGTCGTGAGGACCCAGCCAGTGCCTGTCGTGTCGGTGCGTGTCTCCGTAATTAGGCGAGGCAGCAATTCGGGCTGAAGGGTCCGCGCGTGGCGGCCGGAGGCCGTACTCTCGGCTCGTGTTCGACGCGATGAGCAGATACGCATCAAGGTCGTTCGCTGCGATCCGCGAGGCGAGCGGCAACCCGAACATCCGCGTCGTCTTGCTCGCCTACGTCGTGTTCACCGTGTCGAAGTGGGCGTTGCGGATCGGCAAATACGTCTACCTCTACGAGGTCGCCGGGCCGTTCGGCATCGCGACGCTGGGGCTCATTCAGCTGGTGCCCTCGATAGTCGGCGTTCCCTTCGCAAGCGGGCTCGGCGACCGATTCCCACGCGAACGGGTTATTGGCGTGACCTATGGTCTCTGCGCTGTCGGATCCGTGGCGCTTGCCTACGTGTTGAGCGCAGGGTTTGACATCATTTTCTTCTTCGTTCTGGCAGCGGCCGTAGAGGTGCTCGGCCAGGTTGTGCGGCCGATCCAGGCAGCGCTGCTCCCAGCGCTGGCTCGGGCGCCGGGCGAGCTGGTCGCGGCGAACGTGGCGGTGAGTACGTCCGAGGCATTCGGAGCGCTCGCGGGTCCGGCGCTGGGCGCGGCAATCCTGGTGGCCGGTGGGCCGGCGCTCGTCGCAGTCGCGGCGGCGGGGGGCTTTGCTCTATCGATGTTGGCGATCGTACGTGTCCACGTCGCGCGGACCGTGCCGCCATTGGCCGAGCACGCGCCGCACGGGCTGTCCGGTTTCCTGTCGAATGCCACCAGAGGCTTGCGCACCGTTGCTCGGCTCTCGGGCCCTAGAGCAATCTCCACCGGATTCATGATGCAGAGCGTGGTCCACGGCATGCTAACGGTGCTGCTGGTTGTGCTTGCGGTCTCGACGCTCAGATTGGGCGCGCCCGGGGTCGGCACGCTACATGCCGCAATCGGCGCGGGCGGACTCATTGCCGCGGTCTTCGCGATTGGGCTGGTCGGCCACCATAGGCTCGCCCCGGCGTGGGTGTTGGCCCTGGTCGGCTATGGCATTTCAATCATGCTCATCGGTCTCGTGCCAAACCCGGTCGTGGCGATGGTGCTGCTTGCGGTGGTCGGGGTCAGTAGTGCGCTCGTCGAGGTGTCTGGCTTCACGCTGCTCCAGAGGACCGTGCCGGACGATATCCGCGCCGGGGTCCTCGGAGCGATGGAGGGTTTGGTAGGCCTCGGCTACGCCCTCGGCGGCGTGCTCGGTTCCTTGTTGGTCGAGCGGACAGACGTCCAGGTAGCCTTCATCGTCAGCGGCGCGATCCTGCCCGTCGTCGCGCTGCTGCTGTGGCCACGGGCCTCCCGCCTCGACCGAGAATTCATCGTTCCCGAGGTGGAGCTGCGGGTTCTACGCGGCGTGCCGATATTCGCGCCGCTTTCGCTGGCAGCCCTGGAGCACCTTGCCGCTGGCATCGTCGAGACCACACACCAGGCGGGCAGCGACATCATCCGCGAGGGCGATCCCGGCGACGCCTTCTTCATGGTGGTCGTTGGCACGACCGAAGTGATCGAGGGGGGACAGCACCAGGCGGAACTTGGCCCAGGTGCGTCGTTCGGCGAGATCGCGCTGATCCGAGGCATTCCGCGCCCGGCGACCGTCCGCGCAACCACCGAGGTGATTGTCTATCGGCTGCCGAGCTCGGCCTTCCTTTCCGCCCTGACCGGCCACCCGCACAGTCCGTTGGCCACTGACCAGATCATTGCCGAGGACGCGGTTCCCGACTGGGCATAGTCGTGGCCTGGAAGCGCCGGTTGGTCCGCACGCCTAAGCCCGGCCCGTGTACTCGGCAGAAGCTATTCGGCTGACCCACCAGACGCGGAAGCGGCCCGGCTTTCGCCGGACCGCTCCTTGGGCCGTGACATGCATCCAACTAGGATGAGGATACCACCACACCGAGGGGTGTCAATGGCAAGTCCAAGAGCCTCGGCTCAAGGTGTCACGACTCCGGGATTGCATAGATCCTCCTGGTTGGCGTCGTCGCCCAGGTTGGTCTCGTCGTCCCAGTTGTTATCGGCCGGCACCGTCGTTTCGATGCAGTCGGTGCCCGCATTGCCGCTGAAGTCGTTGTTCTGAATTGTGTTGCCTTCAGGGCCGACGCCGGGGAAACCGGACCCCCCGTCGTCAAGGATGATCCCGTCGCCGGTGCCGCCGGTGACGATGTTGTCTTCGATCGTTGAGTTGTCCATGTTGAAGACACGGATGCCCACATCCCCTGACGAGCGGACGCGATTGTCCCTGACCAGGGAGGAGTCTCCCAATGCGCCCAGCGATATGCCCCGGTTGACGTGCAGCACGCGGTTGCGGAGCACCTTGCCGGGTTCGGAGAGCGAGCAGGTGCCACACGAGATGCCGGTGTTGAGCTGTGGCGTGCTTATGCCCGCGCTTGGCAATGACCGGATCCAGTTGCGTGCAATCTTTGCGCCTTCGGCACTGAACACGCTGATGCCGACTGATTCATCGTCCGGCACAGGGGCGGATCCGGCGTGGAAGTAGCGCAGCGTGTTGCCGTGGATGTCCAAGCCGGTCGTGAGGTTTCCAAACGTATTGCTGGAAATTCCTGTTTCCCTGAAATCCACGACCCTGTTCCAGGCCAGCTCAACGTCGTCAGACTCGTCTAGCTCTATGCCGGTTTCGTAACCGCAGCTTCCAAGCGTGTCAGTGCCGAGCGTTCCGAGATGATTCGCACGGAGCTGGGTACCTTCTCCGCCGTGGACGGCGATGAGGTTTCTGACCCGTTCGTCGCCGCAATTGCTCGTCCGAGCCAGCACTGTCAGCCACTGGAGGGTCGTGTCCTGGACGTTGACGATCGCAATGACGGTGAAGTCCTCTTGGCCCAGAGTTGAGATCACCCTCGCCGTCCATGGAACAACGGCACGAACCGTCAATCCACTTGCGTTGTCGTCCTCATCATCGATGCCGAAACCTGAGTAGTCGCCAGGGCAGACCAGGACTGTGTCGCCATTGGCGCTGTTGTTGATGGCGCCCTGGATCTGCTTCGGCACCGTCAGTTGGCCGTTGCATCCGCTGGCGCCGGCCTTTCCGTCGTCATCGACGAAGCGTGTCGTCGGTATACCCGCGGCTGCCGGCGCGACAAGCACCAGTGCCGCCATCAACGCCGTCGCCATCGCGAGCGCGATCGAAGGCAAGCGAAAGGTTCGGTGGCTGTGCCAATTCACGGATCGTCCTCCCCTTAGCGCCGTCCTTCGGTAGCGGTGCGGCGCAGCGTCCGGGCCAAGCACTGCCTGGTTGGCATCGTCGCCCAGCTTGGTATCGGCGTCTCAGTCGTTATCGCCAGGGATCACGGCTTTCACACGGTCTGTGCTGGCGGACACCGGCGCCAGGGACTCACGATACGCCAGCGCGCAAGACAACAAGGGACGCCGACGCCGGGAGGCGTCCGATGTCCGGACGGTCTCGTTAGCGGCTCGAGACCGCCAGGTTGACCGCTTCCTCGGTCGACAGCGTCCGGCCGCGGGCGAGCAGGACCGACAGATCGTCGGCTGACAGGCTGGCCGACAGAGTGGGCATCGCATCGATCCGGTTGACCAGGCTGGGCGGCGGCTGGCCGCCGGATTCGTCCACGATCCGTTCGGCCGCACCCGTCAGCGTCGCGGCGGTGGTGAGGTCGCCGCGCAGGGCCGCGAGCGATGCGGCGTCGTGGAGAGCGGCGGACAGGGAAGTTATGTCCTGCTCGGCGAGCGACAGCTCGAGCACGCGGCGATTGGCCTCGCCCGCCTCGTCGAGCCGATCGATGTTCATCAACGCCCTGGTCAGAACGGACGTGGCGTTGCGCTGCCCGTACGCCTCCCCGAGCGCCTCGAAGCGCCCGATGCCTCGCTCGAGTATCGGGATGGCTGCCTCGTGGTTCCCGGCAAGGGACATGTTCATGCCGATCGTGGCCAGCGCCCAGGTTGCCATCACGCTATTGCCCTGGCCCTCGTACAGCTCGGCAGCCGACTCCAGCTCGCGATTGGCATCGACATAGTCGCGTTCGATCGCGCGGACGTAGGCGAGGCTGTACAGGGTTTCGACCTCGAGCGCCTCATCGCCTACGGAGCGCGCGATGGCCAGCGCCTCCTCGTAGTGGCGCCGCGCGGCATCGAAGTCCGTCTGCCAGTAGACAAGCCCGGCAAGTCCGACAAGGGCCTTCGCGCGCGCCGAGGTTGGCTCTGCCGCGGTTGGCTGATCGAGCAGCGCCGTCAGAATGCCCGATCCCTCGCGAAGGTGGCCACGCAGATGCCAGAAGCGCCACAGCCGGCCGCCCATCAGCAGCGCGCGCTGGACCTCACGTTCGGAGAGCCAGCGCAACGCTGCGCGAATGTTGGCGTGGTCGGCCTGCAGCCGGTCGGGCCACTCGCGGCCGGCGGTCAGCGCCGGCTCGGCCTGCTCGGCGAGCGCCGCGAATTGGTCGGCATGGGCGGTCGCAGTAGCGTCGAGCTCGCCCGACTCGGCCAGCCGCTCGCGGCCGAACTCGCGAATTGTCTCGAGCATCGTGAAGCGCGGCTCGCTGTCACGCTCGATCTGGCGCACGAGGCTGTGATCGACCAGCGCGCCGACGCCGTCGAGCAGATCGAGCTCAAGCGCGCCGGCAGCGCCGACGACCGACTCGGCGTCGTCGAGCCGCCAGCCACCGACGAAGATCGCGCAGCGCCTGAACACGGCCTGATCGTTTGGTGGCAGAAGTCCGTAGCTCCAGTCGATCGCGCCGCGCAGGGTGCGCTGTCGGTCCGTTCGGTCTGCCGCGGAGGACTGGAGCACGTCGAGGCTCTGACTCAGCCGGGCCAGCAGTGCCCCGGGCGGCAGGAGCTTGACCCGCGAGGCGGCGAGCTCGATTGCGAGCGGCAAGCCGTCGAGCCTGGTGCAGATCTCGCTGATCGTCGCCGCGTTGTCGGGTCCAAGGCTGAAGTCGGGTTGAACGGCGCGCGCTCGCTGCATGAACAGGGCGACGGCTTCGGATCGGGCGAGTCGGTCGAGATCGGCTTCGTCGGCATCAGTCGGTAGCTCGAGCGGTGGGACGGGGAGCTCCTGCTCGCCGGTAATGTGCAAGGCAACTCGGCTGGTGATGATGAGCGTCAGCTCCTGGGCCGCCTCGAGCAGCGCAGCGATCGATGATGCCGCGTCGGTGATCTGCTCGAAGTTGTCCAGCACGAGCAGGACGTCACGGCCGGCGAGCCTCTCGGACAGCGTCTCCAGCGCCGTACGGCCGGGCTGCTCGACGAGCCCCAACGCGTGACGGACCGTGGGCATGACCAGCGTCGGATCGCTGATCGAGGCCAGCGCGACGAACGCGACACCGTCCTCGTACGCGTGCGCCGCGTCCCGCGCGAGGCGAATGGAGAGCCGCGTCTTGCCCGTCCCACCGGGGCCGGTCAGGGTGAGCAGCCTCGTCCCGACGAGCAGCTCGTGGGCTTGTGCCAGGACCTCCTCGCGGCCTACAAAGCTGGTCATCTCGGCCGGCAGCAGCTCGAACCGTGTGGCGACCGCGTGCGGCGGCGGAAAGTCGGCCGGCAGCCCGTCGATCACCAGCTGGCACAGCCGCTCTGGCGCCTCGATGTCCTTGAGCAGGTGCTCACCGACCTCGCGCAGAGCGACGCCATCGGGCAGCGACGATGAGATGACCGAAGCCGTGGTCGCCGACAGCAGCACCTGGCCACCATGGGCGGCCGCCGAGATACGCGCCGCGCGATGGACATCCATGCCGACGTACTCACCAGAGCTGATCTGCACGTCGCCGGTGTGAATGCCCATTCGCACCGCAACTCGGACGCCGTCCGGCCACTCTCGCTGTGCCAGCTCGCGCTGCGCCTGGACGGCTCCGATGACCGCGTCATGGGCGCTGAGGAAGATGGCGAAGAACGAGTCGCCCTCGGTCTTGATCTCCACCCCGCGGCAGGCTGAGATCGCCGCGCGCATCACCTGGTGGTGCTCAGCCAGCAGCCTGCCGTATTGATCCGGCCCGAGTCGCTGGAGGAGGCGCGTCGACCCCTCGATGTCTGTGAACAGGATGGAGACAGTGCCGGTCGGCAGAGTGGCCATTGTTAGCTGAGCCTACAGTCCAAGTCCGGTCCGTGGCGACCCCATCGTGTCGGCTGGCCGGCCGCCGTCACTGCTAGCATCGGCCGGGTGACTCGGGCGACTGACAGGGACTTGGACCAGGGCGATTTGGGGTTCGCGATAGCTCCCGATTCGGAGCCCGCGCCACCTCCCGACGCGCCACCGGGCACGGACCTCGAGCCGGCCGAGGATTCGCCCGATCCGCGACCCGTAGCGCGACGCAAGAAGGGCGCCGGCGCCGCAAGCGGTACCGAGGGATCGCCGGCGGACGACGAGGCGCCGCACTTCGCGGATTGGTTCTCGTCACGACGCAGTGTTCCGCGCGAGAAGCCACCGGTCGACGAGCAGACGCAGGCCGATCGCGAGGCGCTCGCCGAGAAGATGGTCGCGCGGCTGAACCCCGAGCAAGCGCGGGCGGTGATCACGACCGAGGGGCCGCTGCTCATCCTCGCCGGCGCGGGATCCGGCAAGACACGAGTGCTCGCCCATCGCGTCGCGTATCTGATCGGCGTCCAGGGCGTCAAGCCGTGGCAGATCCTCGCCGTCACGTTCACCAACAAGGCCGCGGCGGAGATGCGCGCGCGGATCATCGCCCTCGTCGGCGACCAGGCGCGCGACGTCGCGATGGGCACGTTCCACTCGCTCTGCGCGCGCGTGCTTGCGCCGCGACGGGGCGGCGATCGGCATCAATCCCCGTTTCGCCGTCTACGACACCGACGACCAGCTCTCGACCCTCAAGCTGGTGCTGCGCGACCTCGACCTGGCCGGCACCGAGATGCGACCGCAGGCCATCCTGGGCCAGATCGGGCGCTGGAAGAACGACCTGTTCGGGCCGGAGCAGGCGATGACCGCCGCGCGTGGCTACATGGAGGAGATCGCGGCGCGCGCGTACAGCGCCTACCAGGCCCGGCTGCGTGCCAACGGGGCGCTCGACTTCGACGACCTGCTCAACGAGGCGGTGCGCCTGTTCGACGAGGCACCCGGCGTGCTGCGCCACTACCACGATCGCTGGCGCTACCTGCACGTCGACGAGTACCAGGACACGAACCGCGCCCAATACCTGTGGATCCGCCATCTCGCCGGCAAGCGCAAGAACGTGGCCGTCGTCGGTGACGACGACCAGAGCATCTACTCGTGGCGCGGCGCCGACCTGCGCAACATCCTCGACTTCGAGCGCGACTACCCCGACGCGACGGTCGTCAAGCTCGAGCAGAACTACCGCTCGACGCAGCTCATCCTCGACGCCGCTCACGCGGTCGTGTCGCGCAACGAGGCGCGCAAGGACAAGAAGCTGTGGACCGAGAACGCGCGCGGCGTGCCGATCGAGCGCTTCGAGGCGGACTCGGAGGACGAGGAGGCCGAGTGGGTCGCGCGCCAGGTCGAGGCGCTCGCCGCCGGTCGCGGCGCCGGAGGCTCGTTCCTCGCCCGGCGCGCCGACGAGGGCGACGAAAAGACCCATCGCTTGCGGGACATCGCCGTCATGTACCGGACGAACGCCCAGAGCCGGGCGATCGAGGAGGCGTTCCTGCGCTACGGCCTGCGCTATCAGCTCGTCGGCGGCACGCGCTTCTATCAGCGACGCGAGGTCAAGGACGCGCTCGCCTACCTGCGCGTGCTGCGGAGCGACTTCGACGGCGCCGCGTTCGAGCGCATCATCAACGTGCCCACGCGCGGCATCGGCGAGAAGACGATCGCCGCCATCCGCGCCGAAGCGGCGCGCCGCGAGATGAATGTCTGGCAGGCGCTGGTGGCGCTGGCGGCGTCGCCCGAGCTCGCAACGCGCACCCGCTCGGCCATCACCTCGTTCGTCGAGCTGATCGAATCGCTTCGCCGGCGGGTGGGCGTGCTGGCCCTGCCCGAGCTGCTCGACAGCGTCCTCGAGCAGAGCGGCTACCGCGCCATGCTGCTCGACGGCTCGCAGGAGGGCGAGGATCGCTGGGCGAACCTGCTCGAGCTGCGCGAGGTGGTCAGCCGCTACGCCGATCTGGAGCCGGAGGACGCGGTCGATCGGCTGCTCGAGGAGACCGCGCTGGTGGCCGACCAGGACTCGTACGAGAAGGACGCCGATGCGGTGACGCTGATCACGCTGCACGCGGCAAAGGGCCTCGAGTTCGACATCGTGTTCATCACCGGGCTCGAGGAGGGCGTCTTCCCGCACGCCCGAGCCCTCGAGGACTCACGCCAGATGGAAGAGGAGCGTCGCCTGGCGTACGTCGGTCTGACCCGTGCTCGCGATCGGCTTTACCTGACCCATGCCTCGATGCGCGCGACGTGGGGGAGGGGCGGCTTCAGCGTTCCGTCGCGCTTCCTGCTCGAGATCCCGGCCGAGTTGATGCACGGGCCGCGTCTCGTGACCCAGGATGACGACGACGAGGACCAGCGGCCGGCCGACGAGCGCGGTGCCTCCGGCTACGACCTGAGCTACATCCTCGGGCCGCGCGCGGCTTCGCGGCTGGTCGGGAGGCGCCCGTCATGGGCCGCCAACGGACAGGGCAGCGGCCGCGAGCGGCGCATCCTGCCGCCCGGCGGTGGCTACAACCCGCCCGTTGGAGCGCCGCGCGAGGGCGAGACGTTCCGCACCTCGCGCGATCTCGCCGCGCGGCGCTCGGCGTACTACGGCGCGCAAGGCGACGAGGACGAGGCCCAACCGGCCGTGCCCGAGCGCAGCGTGGTGCCGCCGCGGCCGGTCGTGCCCGGCGAGCGCCGCTACCGCGACGGCGACCGAGTGCGCCACGCCGCGTTCGGCGAGGGCGCCGTTGTCACCTCGAAGCTGACGCGCGACGACGAGGAGGTCACGGTCGCCTTTCCGTCGCGCGGCGTGAAGAAGCTGCTGGCGAGCCTGGCCAAGCTGGAGCTGCTCGAGGGCTGACCTGCTCCTACTCGCGACGCATGAGCACGACGACGGCCACTACGCCGATGATCGCCAGTCCGGCAACGAGGGCAATGACCAACGGGTCAATTCCACCGCTCGCCGGCGGAGCCGGGGCGGCAGTTGCCGTCGGGCTGGCCGTCGGCGTTGGCGTCGGCGCGACCTGGGCCACTGTCAGCTCGACGTCGGCGAAGGGGTTTCCCTCCGTGATCACCGGAGTGTCCTGCTGAGTGGTCCAGACGTCGTCGCCGTCCTTGACGTAGGCGCGTGCGATGTAGATCTCGGTGGCCTGCACATCTGCAACCTGGAACGGAACGGCCCACGGGATCGGTTCGCCTGTGCCGGCCTTCTGGTTGTCAACGCCGAGCACCTCGCCGGCGGCACTGATCACCCAGGTCATGTAGTAGCCGTCCTCGGACAGCTCAGCGCCGGTGCCGACGATAAAGCCGCTGACCTCGCCCTCGAGCAGGTCGGGTCGATAGGTCAGCTCAACGACGACGCCGACACTCGGCGCACCGTTGGTGGCCACGGCGACGCCTTCGCCGGTAGCCCAGGCGTTGTCACCATCGACCAGCGTCGCCCACAGCTCGGTGTCGAGCGTCGGATCGAAGTTGCCCAGGTCGAGCGGCACATCGAAAGCGATCGGCACCTGGCCGGGGTTGGAGATGTCCTGTACGCCGACGACCGTCAGCGTGCCGCCCTGCACCTGTACGAGAGCAATGGTTGCATCAGCCTCGTCGGTGAGCTCGACGCTTTCGCGGTACAGGAGAGTGCCTGAAACGGAGGTCGGCACCGGAGTTATCGACGGCGACCCCGACGGAGTCGGGCTCGGTGATGGCGATGCCGATGGGCTCGGACTCGGCGAGGGGCTCGGGCTGGGCGACGGTGAAGCAGTTGGCGCATCGGTCGGCGCCGCCGTGGGCTCCTCCGTCGGCGCCGCCGTGGGCTCTTCCGTCGGTGCAGCGGTCGGCTCCTCGGTCGGCGCCGCGGTCGGCTCCTCGGTCGGCGCCGCTGTGGGTTCTTCCGTCGGTCCGGCGGTCGGAGCCTCGGTCGGAGCCTCGGTCGGTCCCTCCGTCGGCTCTTCGGTCGGCTCCTCGCTCGGGCTCTCCGAGGGGGCAGGGCTGCCTGCCGGCGGGATGTCCTGGCTGGTCTTGACGACCGACAACGCAACTGTCGCGCCGGGCTCGATCGGCGACGGTGGCGACTGCCACAGCTTCTCGCCGTCGATGACTGCCCCAACGGCCATGTACGTGGCCTCTGGATCGACGAGGTCGGCGTCGTACGTGATGGAGAACGCGTAGGGCGCCGCGGCGAGGGTGGTCAGCGTCTGGCGAATCACGACGCGGCCCGAGTCGGCGTTGAGGATCGCTGCATAGGCAACTGCGGAGGCAGACAGCTGCGGCGCATTGGCCGGCATGGCGATCGTGCCCGTCACCTGGGCCGGGTTGCTGTGATTGGGGGCGATGCAGCTCGACGCTCAGGCCCTCGGTCGGACCGCCGGTGATGGTCGGCACAGGTGCCTTGTTCTGCCATTCACTCGTCCCATCGACGACTGATGCGTGGATCGAGTAGGCGTGAGTCTGGTCGATCTGGCCGTCCTCGAACGGAACCGAGAACGAGATCTCGCCACTCGCGCCACCCACCGGAGCATCGATGCGCTGCTGGCCGATGATCGTGCCGGCGCCATCGGGCGACCGGTCGGTGAGCGTGATAACGGCAACGGCAGTTGGCGACAGGGCGACGTTGTCCCTGA
The DNA here is from genome assembly GCA_963776865.1 of uncultured Chloroflexia bacterium. Taxonomy (GTDB): domain Bacteria; phylum Chloroflexota; class Limnocylindria; order Limnocylindrales; family CSP1-4; genus JALYGJ01. The sequence goes on from CAVZOG010000003.1 coordinate 176,073, forward strand.
ACGTCAGGACGCCTGACACCGATTGGACCTCGGCGCGGGTCGGTCCCACGAGCAGGACCATCAAGCTGACGACGCTGATCGCCAGCACGGCGACCCCACGAGCTCCGGAACGACGCACGAGTTGACCTCCAGTAACGACCACGGCATCCCCCCGGGGCCTCAATCTAGCCGCCAGCGCTCACAGCGACCAGCGTGCCGACCGTACTGTCTACCGAAGGACTGGCCCTTGCGCCGCCCACTTTGGGCGAAACGGTCGGTTCGGCTCACAGCCTCGGCACAGGTTGCCGAATCGGTTTAATGCTCGGCGAGTGACGACCGAAACAGGCCGCGGCGCGCGTAGCAGAGCTGCGCGAGAAGATCGAGCGCGCCAATCACGCCTATTACGAGCAGGACGCACCGGAGATTCCCGATGCCGAGTGGGACGCGATGTTCCACGAGCTCGTCCAGCTCGAGGAGGATCACCCCGAGCTGCGCACCCCCGACTCGCCCACGCTGCGGGTAGGCGGTGCGCCGAACGTCCAGCTGGCGGAGGTTCGCCACTCGTCGCCGATGGGGTCGCTCAACAACGCCTTCTCTTTCGAGGAGGTGGCCGCGTTCGACGCCCGCGTGCGACGCCTGCTGGGATTTACCGACGAACAGCCGGGCGACGTGCGCTACGTCACCGAGCTGAAGATCGACGGCCTGGCGATCAGCCTTCGTTATCGCGGTGGCCGGTTCGTCCAGGGCGCGACGCGCGGCGACGGCACCACCGGCGAGGACGTTACGGCCAACCTGCGCACGATCGAGTCGATTCCCAAGAAGCTGGCCGAGCCGGTGGACCTCGAGGTGCGCGGCGAGGTGTTACATGCCCAAGGCCGAGTTCGCGCGCATCAACGCCGAGCGCGAGGAGGCCGGCCTGCCGCTGTACGCCAATCCGCGCAACAGCGGCGCCGGCTCGCTGCGCCAGATCGACCCGCAGGTGACCGCCAGCCGGCGCCTCGCCGCGTGGTTCTACGTTCTGGTCGAGGACGGGACGCCGCGACGCAGCCAGTCGGAGGCGCTCGCCCGCATGGAGGCGCTCGGCTTTCCGGTCGAGCCCAACCACGTCGGCGATCTCGAACGTCGAAGGCGTGAACGCGTTCATCGAGCGCTGGAACGAGCCGCGCCACGACCTGCCGTACGGGACGGACGGCGTCGTCCTCAAGGTCGACTCGTTCGAGCTGCAGCGTCGGCTGGGCATGGTCTCGCGCGCGCCGCGCTGGGCGATCGCCTACAAGTACCCGCCCGAGCAGGTCGAGACCGTGATCGAGGACATCGTCCCGTACGTCGGTCGCACCGGGACGCTGACGCCCGTGGCGCACCTCACGACCCGTCGTGGTCGCCGGCTCGACCGTCGCCCGCGCGACGCTGCACAACCTCGACGAGGTGCGCCGCAAGGACGTGCGCATCGGCGACCACATCGTGCTCCACAAGGCGGGCGACGTGATCCCCGAGATCGTCCGCGCCGATCGTCGAGAAGCGAACGGGCGCCGAGCGCGAGTACGAGATGCCCGACAAGTGCCCGGTGTGCGGGACGCCGATCGTGCGCGATCCGGACGCCGTCCGCCACTACTGCCCCAACCTCGTCCTGTCCGGCGCGGGTCGGCCAGGAGTTCGAGCACTTCGTCGGCCGCGGCGGGATGGACATCGAGGGAGCCGGCTGGAAGGTGCTGTCTCAGCTGCTCGATCGCGGCCTGGTCAAGCAGCGCGGCGACTTCTTCCGGCTGAGCGTCGAGGATCTCGAGTCGCTCGACCGATTCGCGCGCAAGAGCGCCGAGAACCTGCACGCCTCGATCGAGCGCGCGCGCGTGCGGCCCCTGTTCCGGATCATCAACGGGCTGGGCATCCCGCAGGTGGGCGGCCAGACGGCGATCGACATGTCGACCTGGATCGCCCAGTCGTGGCCGCCGGCAGATGACGAGCCGATGGGCGGGCGAGGGCGGCTGGTTCGCACGCATCGCCGGCGAGCTGCGCAACACGCCGGCGGGCGAGTTCGAAGCGGATCCCCGGCGTCGGGCCGACGGTCGCGGCCAGCCTGGGCGGCTGGTTCTCCGATCCAGCCACGGCCGGCGTGCTCGACGACCTGGTCGCGGCCGGAGTCGAGCCAGAGCGACCGGCGGCGCAGGTGCTGGCCAGCGGCGACGGGCCGCTGACGGGCAAGACGGTGGTCGTGACCGGCACGCTGGAGGGTTTTGACCGGCAGAGCGCAGAGGAGGCCATCCGCGCCGCCGGCGGCAAGTCTGCCGGCTCGGTGAGCAGGAAGACGCGACTACCTGGTGGCCGGCGAGAACGCGGGCTCGAAGCTGGCCAAGGCGCAGGAGCTCGGCGTGCCCGTGCTCGACGAGGACGGCTTCCGCGCGCTGCTGGCCGGGAGCGAGCCGGGAGTGAGAGCGCTTCGGCGCTCGCGAGTCGCTGACCAGCGCGCAGCGTCAATCGCGCGAGGCCGTACGACGAGTTCCTGCGCTCCGACGGCACTGTCGGCTCGGGCTGTACGTCCTGCCCGCCGGCGGCAGTCGACGGCCAGTCGCCGCACGCCGAGGACGAGATCTACGTCGTGATGGCCGGGCGCTCGAGATTCACATCCGGCGGCCAGCAGATCGACGTTTCCCCGGGCGACACGATCTTCGTCCCTGCGCACGAGGAACACCGGTTCCACGACATCATGGAGAACCTGGAGCTGATCGTGGTCTTTGCGCCGCCGGAGACCGGCTCGCAGTCACCCGGTGCATGAACCGTCCGCTGAGCGGCTCCTGAGGGCCCGTCGTAGGCGCCCCGTCCGACGCATCAGTCACCCGGTGCATGAGCCAGTGCCCGACGGCAAGAGGCGCCAGCGGTAGCGCGGCTATTCTTGGCTCATGGCCACGCTTTCACGCAAGGATGTCGAGCACGTCGCGCACCTCGCTCGCCTCGGCCTGACCGACGACGAGATGGCCCGACTCGAGGGTCAGCTCAACCACATCCTCGACCAGTACGCCGTCCTGGCGGAGCTCGACACCGATCACATAGCGCCGACGGCGCAGACCATCGAGCTGGAGAACATCCTGCGCGACGACGAGGTCCGGCCGAGCCTGCCCGCGGACAAGATCCTCGACCTTGCGCCGGAGGCCAACCGGCCGTACTTCGTCGTGCCGCCGATCCTGGGCGAGCACGGCAACTGACCACCGACCTGGCGTTCGACCAATGACCGACCTGACGCGTCTCCACGCCCACGAGATGGCCGCCGGCCTGCGCCGCGGCGATTTCAGCGCTCGCGAGCTGGCCACGGCCCACCTCGATCGAATCGAGAGGACCGATCGTGCGCTGCATGCCTGGCACTGGCGCGACCGCGGCGGTGCGCTGACCCAGGCCGCCGCGCGCGGACGAGCGCCTCGCCGAGGGGCGGCGTGACGCCTCGGTCGACGGTCTGCCCGCCCTGCTCGGGGTTCCGGTCGGGCTCAAGGACCTCGTCCTGACCGAGGGCGACCCGGCGACCGCCGGCAGCCGCATCCTCGAGGGCTACATCAGCCCGTACGACGCGCATATCGCAGAGCTGCTCAAGCGCGCCGGCGCGGTGCTGCCGGGCAAGACGAACATGGACGAGTTCGCGATGGGCTCGTCGACCGAGCACTCGGCCTGGGGCCCGACGGCAAACCCGTGGGATCTCGAGCGCGTCCCGGGCGGCAGCAGCGGCGGCTCGGCGGCGTCGGTTGCGGCCTACCACGTGCCGGTCTCGATCGGGACCGACACCGGCGGCTCGATCCGCCAGCCCGCGGCACTGACCGGCATCGTCGGCATGAAGCCAACCTACGGCCGGGTGAGCCGCTACGGCATCGTCGCCTTCGCATCGTCGCTCGACCAGATCGGTCCGTTCGGGCGCGACGTGCGCGACGCGGCGCTGCTTCTCGGCGCGGTCGCCGGACGCGACGATCGCGACTCGACCTCGGCGCCGCATCGACGTCCCCGACTATGCCGCGGAGCTGCCGGAGAGCGACGACGAGGCCGCCGCAAGCCTGCGCGGCATGCGCCTCGGCCTGCCGCGGCAGTACTTCGTGAAGGGCATGGAGCCCGGCGTCGAGGCGCGCATTCGGGAGGCGGTCGCGCAGCTCGCCGACGCCGGCGCGGAGATCGTCGACATCGACCTGCCGCACACCGACTACGGCCTGGCCACGTACTACATCATCGCGCCGGCGGAGGCCTCGGCGAACCTGGCGCGCTACGACGGCGTGCGCTACGGCCACTCGGTCCGGCTGCCCGGCGCCGACTACATCGCCGACTACAAGGAGACGCGCGGCTCGGGCTTCGGGGCCGAGGTCAAGCGCCGGATCATGCTCGGCACGTACGCGCTCTCGGCCGGCTACTACGACGCGTACTACCTCAAGGCGCAGAAGGTGCGCACGCTGATCAAGGGCGATTTCGACCAGGCATTCGAGCAGGTCGACGCGCTCGTTGCGCCGACCAGCCCGACCGTCGCGTTCCGCTTCGGGGCACGCCTCCAGGATCCGGTGTCGATGTACCTCTCGGACGCCTGCACATTGCCTGTCAACATGGCCGGCCTGCCCGGCATCTCGGTGCCCTGCGGACTGTCCGACGGGCTGCCGGTCGGGCTGCAGCTGATCGGTCGGGCGTGGGACGAGTCGCGCCTGTTCAAGCTCGGCCGGGCGTACGAGGCGATCACGCGCGATGCCGAATGGCGCACCATCGAGCCGCGCGACCTGGCCGCGCTCGAGGACCCGGCGACGCCGGCGCCCGGCGAGCGGCGCGAGGTGGCGGCCGGCTAGCTGTCGACCAGGAACACCTGGCGCTCTCCGGAGACGCCCTTAAGCTCGTGCCGGCCACGGTCGGTGAAGGACAGCTCGGCTCCGTCGAGAAGATCGTGCACCGTGCCCGAGACGAGGATCTCGTCCGGCCCGGCGAGATTCATGATCCGCGACGCGATGTGCAGCGGCAGCCCGCGCACGCGTGCGCCCTGGCTCTCGACCTCGCCGGTGTGAACCGCCATGCGGACGTGCAGATCCAGCTCGTTGACCCACGGCCGGAACGTGAGCGCCGCCCGAATCGCACGCTCGGCACCATCGAAAACCGCGGCGAACCCGTCACCGGTGAAGTCGAGGATGCGGCCCTGATAGCGGTCGACGACCGCCTGCGCCCGCTCGTTGTGCTGTCCGACTCGCTCATGCCAGGCTGCGGAACCTAGGCGCTCGGCGAGTGCCGTAGAGCCGACGATGTCGCTGAACAGCAGCGACGCGAGCACGCGCTGGCCGCGCTGGTCGGCGGGCTGGGCGTAGGAGCGCACGCCGGCGAAGTCGAGCGCGACCCAGTTCTCGTCGCCCTCGACCCAGGCGTCATGACCGGGCGGCAGCTCGAAGACGTCGCCTGCCTCGAGGATCAACTCGGCGCCGTCCTCGAGCTGGGTGTGCAGCCGGCCCTGGATCGTGTAGCCGACGTGGTGGTACTGGCAGCGATCAGTGCCCGCGATGGGCCGCACGTGGACCGACCAGCGCCAGCCGGGCTCGTGCGTCATCCGCCCTACGACCACGTCGTCCAGCTCGACGATGTCGAGCTGGCCATGCGGAAAATGCCGGACCTCGACTGGCTGTTCGAAGCGCTTGCGTTGCAGCCTGGCCAACTTATCTTGTCCCCGAGCTTCGGCGTGGTGAGCCTCTTGCCGACCGGCATAGAGTGTGGCCCAATCGGATAGGCCCCGTGTGCTGGAGCGCACGCCGGGCCAAAGCGGCGCCCGACCCTATACTCGGGCCATCTCAGGGGAGGTGGCCTGGTGTCGAATGAAACGATCGTGAAAGGGCGGCTGTCCGAACGCGTCCGCGCGGTGCCGCCGTCGGGCATCCGCAAGTTCTTCGACGTCATCGCAACGATGCCCGACGTCATCAGCCTCGGCGTCGGCGAGCCTGACTTCGCCACGCCTCCGCAGGTCGTCGAGGAGGGCGTCCGGTCGCTCCGCGCCGGACGCACCCACTACACGAGCAACTACGGCACGATCGAGCTGCGCCGCGCGCTGGCCACGCACCTCGAGCGGCTGTACGGCGTCGGCTACAACCCGGACAACGAGATCTGCATCACCGTCGGAGCGTCCGAGGCCGTCGCGTCCACGATGGCGGCGCTCGTCGACCCGGGCGACGAGGTCGTGCTCCACGAGCCTTCGTACGTCGCCTACCTGCCGTCGGTCCTCTTCAACGGCGGTGTGCCGGTGTTCGTGCCGACCTCGGCCGCTGATGCCTTTGCGCTCGATCCGGGACGGCTCGAGGCGGCGATCACGCCGCGGACCAAGGTCATCTTCCTTGGCTACCCGTGCAACCCGACCGGGGCCGTGCTCGACGAGGCCAAGCTGCGCGCGATTGCCGACATCGCCGTCCGCCACGACCTGATCGTCGTCAGCGACGAGATCTACGACCGCCTCGTCTACGGCGGGCATCGCCACATCGCGATCAGCAGCCTGCCCGGCATGCGCGACCGGACGGTGCTGATGGGTGGCTTCTCGAAGGCCTACGCGATGACCGGCTGGCGAGTGGGCTACGTCTGCGCGCCGGCCGACCTGCTCGAGGGCATCGTCAAGGTCCACCAGTACGAGATCATGTCGGCGCCGACGATCGCCCAGGACGCGGCCGTCGTCGCGCTGACCACGGCCGAGGTGGACGTCGAGCGCATGCGGCGCGAGTACGACCGGCGGCGGCGGATGTTCGTCGAGGGGCTTAACGACATCGGCCTGCCGACGCCCGAGCCGCTCGGAGCCTTCTACGCCTTCCCGAACATCAGCTCGACCGGACTGACCAGCGAGCAATTCAGCGAGCGGCTGCTGTTCGAGCAAGAGGTCGCGGTCGTTCCGGGCAGCGCGTTCGGACCGTCGGGTGAGGGCCACGTGCGGGCCACGCTGGCGACCAGCTACGAGGACCTCGAGGAGGCACTCGTCCGCATCCGCCGCTTCGTCGAGTCCACGCGCGGCTAGATGACCGCCACGGTGGCGCCGGCGACTCGTTACGAGGTCGTCATCGGCGTCGAGATCCACGTTCAGCTGAAGACGGCCTCGAAGATGTTCTGCGCCTGCTCGACGGAGGTTCGCGGCGCCGCCCCGAACACGCTCACCTGCCCGGTGTGCCTGGGCCTGCCCGGCGCGTTGCCGGTCATCAACCGCCGCGCCGTCGAGCACGTGCTCGCCACCGGCCTCGCGATCGGCGGCCAGATACCCGAGTTCACCCGCTGGGACCGCAAGAACTACTTCTACCCCGATCTGCCCAAGGGCTACCAGATCAGCCAGTACGACCTGCCGCTGACGTCCGGTGGCTCGCTCGAGGTCGAGACGTCCGACGGGCCGTTCTCGGTCGGCATCACTCGCGCCCACCTCGAGGAGGACACCGCTCGCCTGCTTCACCAGGACGCCGACGGTGGCGGCCGGGTGTCGATGGTCGACTTCAACCGCTCGGGCATTCCGCTGATGGAGATCGTCACCGATCCGGTCATCCGATCGGCCGAGGCCGCGCGGCGCTACGCCGAGGAGCTGCGCCTGCTGCTGCTCACCATCGGCGCCTCTGACGCGCAGATGGAGGAGGGCCAGATGCGGGTCGAGGCGAACGTGTCGCTGCGGCCGGCGGGCACCGAGACGCTCGGCACGCGGGTCGAGGTCAAGAACATGAACTCGTTCCGCTCGGTGGAGCGGGCGATCGCCTTCGAGGTCGAGCGCCAGGCGCGCGCCCTCGATGCAGGGGAGCGGCTGGTCCAGGAGACGCGCGGCTGGGACGACACGCGCGGCGAGACGTACACGATGCGCCTCAAGGAAGAGTCGGAGGACTACCGCTACTTCCCCGAGCCCGACCTGCCGCCGCTGCGCACGGACGCGGCGATGATCCGCGAGATCCGGGCGCGCATGCCCGAGCTGCCCGCCGCGCGGCGCGCGCGCTACATCGACGCGCTCGGCCTGTCGCCGTACGACGCCGGTGTGCTCGTCGGCGACGCGCGCGCAACGGCGCTGTTCGAGGGCGTGCTGGCGGCCGATGCCAGCGCTGCCGGCCAAGCGCGTCGCGAACTGGGTCACCGGTGAGTACCTGCGCGTGATCAAGTCGGGCGACGGATCGGGCGCCGGCGTGGACGCGGGCCAGCTGGCGTGGCTGATCGGCGAGGTCGAGTCCGGCGCTCTCTCGAACAACAACGCGAAGCAGGTCTTCGAGCGCCACGCGGCGAGCGGCGAGCCCGCCGCCGACATCGTCGCCGAGCTCGGCCTGCGCCAGATCAGCGATTCGGGTGCGCTGGGCGATGCGGTCGATGGTGTGATCGCAGCAAACCCATCGGCCGTGGCCGACTTCCGCGCCGGCAAGGACCAGGCAATTCGCTTCCTGACCGGGCAGGTCATGAAGGAGACGCGTGGTCAGGCCAACGCGGCGCTCGTCCAGCAGTTGCTCGAGGAGCGGCTGCGCGGGTGATCAACGTCGTTCTGTGGGTTGCCGGCGTGGCGATGCTGGCGCTCGCGATCTGGCGCGTTCGCGCGCCGTACTCGCGCATGTCCGAGCTCGATCGTCTGGCCGAGAACGCGCGCCGCTACGACTCGTGGCGCGGCGGACGCGGTCCGGTGCCGGGAGAGACCACAGGCGCCGACGTGATGCGCCAGATGCTGCGCCGCCAGGTGCTGGTCTGGGCAGCCGTGGGGATCGCCGGCATCGTGCTCATCGTCGCCGGCTTCGTCATTCGCTGACGGCCTCCCGCGGCTACTCGAAGAGCAGGCGGCGGTGCTCGATCGCCGTGCAGCGGTCCATCACGACCGCCAGGCCGGCGTCGTGGGCGATCTGGGCCGCCTCCCAATTGACCACGCCGAGCTGAAGCCAGAGCGCGCCGGCACCGGTGGCGACGGCGGACCGTGCGATATCGGGCGTGTGCTCCGGTCGCCGGAAGACGTCGACGACATCGAAGGGCCCGGTTGCCTCGGTCGCTTCCTCGAGCGTCGCATAGGCGACCCGGCCCAGGACCAGGTCAGCGTTGGGGTTTACCGGCACGACCTCGTAGCCCTGCTCGATCAGATAGCGCATCACGCCGTGCGAGGGACGCGCCGGATTGCCCGATGCGCCGACCATGGCGATCCGTCGCGTTCGTGCCAGCAGCTCGGCAGATGCCTCGGAGCCGAGGATCGGCACCGGTCCCGTGCCCTTCCTGGGCGTCGAGGATCTCCATCGCGATGCGGCGGTCGTCCATTGAGCGCCGATTATCGGCCCGAAACTCAGGCCGAGCTTTCCTTCTGGTACGGCTTCCCCACGGCCGCCGGCGGGATGCTCCGGCCGACCACGCCGGCGAGGATGATGATCGTGATGATGTATGGGAGAGCGGCGAAGAATTGCTCAGGCAACATGCCGAGCAGGTCACCCAGCTCGTCAGGCGGCGGCCGGATGCTGATCGCGACGCCGAGTCGGTCGGTGCCGGCGAAAAGGAGCGCGGCAACGAACGCCCCGACGGGATTCCAGCGGCCGAAGATGACCGCGGCGAGGGCGATGAAGCCACGGCCGGCAGTCATGCCGTTCTGGAACGTGCCCGTCGCCTCGAGAGTCAGGTACGCGCCGCCTAGACCGGCCAACGCGCCGCCAATGATCACGTTCTGGTAGCGCAATCTGAGAACGTTGATGCCGACCGTATCGGCGGCCTTGGGATGCTCGCCCACGGCGCGCGTGCGGAGGCCCCAGCGCGACTTGTAGAGCAGAATCTGGGTGACGATGATCAGCACGATGACCGACATGGCAATCGGTCCCTGATCCAGAAACATCTCGAAGATCCAGCCGACGAACGGGAGATCGACCAGGAAGGCAGGCGGTTCGAAGGAGTCGAAGCGGCCCGCGCCATTCAAGGCTTCCGCCGAGCAGCCGGTTGAGATAGCTGGTCAATCCAATCGCGGCGATGTTGATGATCGTGCCACTGATGATCTGATCGGCGCGTACGGTGATCGACAACCAGGCATGCACTGCGGCCAGGACAACGGCACTCAGGATCCCGGCGATCAGACCGATTATCAGCGGCAGCGTGATGCCGAAGATTGAGGTGCCCTCGCCGGGCGGAAAGGCGATGGCCACGCCCGAGCCAACGGCAAAGGCGACGAACGCCGCCGTCAGCATCATGCCTTCGATGCCGATGTTCACAATGCCGCTTCGCTCGCACAGGATGCCGCACAGGGCGCCGAGGGCGATCGGCGTGGCCCCGGCCAGGATGCCGGGGGCAATACGAGGGATCGCCTCGATCAGGTACGCGATGAGCTGAAAGACGATGCCCAGGAACGGGATGTCGAACAGGAAGTCCATCAGCGCACCGCTTGCTCGCCGTAGGTGCGGGTGACGGTGCGCAGCTCATCGACGCCGGCGCGCTCGGCACGGAACCTGAACAGGCGCCTGACAATGATGTCGGCGGCGAGGAAGAACAGGATGATCGCCTGAAGCACGTCGATGATCTCGATCGGCACCTCGGCGCGGATCTGCATCAACGGCGCTCCGGCGCGCATCACCCCGAACAGGAGCGCGCCAAACAGCACCCCGACGGGGTGGGCGCGACCGAGCAGGGCGATGGCGATTGCGTCGAAGCCGATCGCGGTACCGAAGGTTGCCGGGTAGAAGCCGATCTCGCCCAGGAACAGGATCGTGCCGGCCAGGCCGGCGAGCATGCCGCACAGCGACATCGTCAGCACGATCAGCCGCCTTGGGCTCATTCCCGCATAGCGCGCCGCGCTCGGATTGGCACCGACGGTTCGAATCTCGAAGCCGATCGTCGTCCGCCAGATCAGCCAGGTGACGATCGGCACGAACGCGAGGGCGATGAAGACACCCGCGTTGAGGTCGCGGCCGAGCACCACCGGCAGCGCTGCGTTGCCAATGTCGGCCGTTCGATCAAAGGTGAAGCCGGGCGCGCGGAACGGCCCGATGACCAGCGCTGTCGCCGTGTAGATGGCGATGTAGTTGAGCATGATCGTGGTGACCACTTCGTGGGCACCGGTGAAGGCTTTGAGCACGCCGGGTATGAAGCCGTAGATCGCCCCTGCAATCGCGCCTGCGGCGATAGCCATGGGAATGGCCACGTACGGCGGCGACGTGGCGAACATGGCGCCGACGATGCACGCGAACAGGCCGCCGATGATGAACTGGCCGGTGGCACCGATGTTGAACAGGCCGGCCTTGAAACCGAGCGCGACCGACAATCCGGCGAGCAGCAGTGGCGCGGCATTGACTATTGAGCTCGTGATGGCATTGATTGGGTTCGGTGAGCCGATGCCCAGGCCGCCTTCGAGCAGCGCCGCATAGGCGACCAGGGGCAGGAACGGGTCGAAGTAGCCCTTGATGGCGATCGACGACGCGGCGATCACCACCGCTCCGACAAGCAGCGCGAGCAGGATCGCGGCGAGCGGCACGGCGATCAGCTCCCAGATGCGCCGCGTCATCGGCAGTCCTTCAGATCGCAACGCCTCTTGGGGCGTGGCCGGCATCGAGCCGGGACCGCTGGCAGGGGCTACCTCGTCTTCGAGCGGCTCTGTCATCAGGCTGCCTCAGGCGCCGTGCTGTCGGCGGATCGCCGGCCGGTCGCCATCAGCAAACCGACCGTCTCGCGGTCGGCGACCCGGGCGTCCATCATCTCGACGATCTCTCCTCGATACATGACCGCGATGCGATCGGATAGCTCCAGCACTTCGTCCAGCTCGGCGGAGACGAGCAGGATCGCTGCGCCCTCGTCACGCTTGGCGATCACCTGGCGATGGATGAACTCGATGCTGCCGACGTCCAGACCGCGCGTTGGTTGATCGAGCACGAGCACACTCAGCTTGCGACTGAACTCACGAGCCACGACCGTCTTCTGCTGGTTGCCGCCAGACAGAGTGCCGGCCGGGACGTGCGCCGACGGCGTTCGGATGTCGTACTGGGCGATCGCCTCGCTGGCCCACACCTCGCAGGCGTGATCGTTGCGCAGGATGCCGCGTGCATAGGGCGGTTCGTCGTACTGGGTCAGAACGAGGTTTTCCTCGACCGAGAAGCTGAGCACCAGCCCGAAGCGATGGCGGTCCCCGGGCACGAACGACATGCCGACCTTCTGCAGCTTGCGCGGACCCGATCCGGTGATGTCCTTGTCGTCCAACCTCATCGACCCGGCCGACGGCTTGCGCAGCCCGGTGAGGGCCTCGACCATCTCCTCCTGGCCGTTGCCGGCGACGCCGGCAATGCCCAGGATCTCGCCCTGCCTGACGTCGAACGACACCCCGCGGACGGTCTCGTGGCCGCGGTCATCCTTGACATGCAGGTCGGACACGTTGAGCCGTGCCCCGGCGACGTGCGATTCGCCACGATCGACGACGAGTTGAACGCCGCGCCCCACCATCAGCTCGGCGAGATCCTCCTCGCTGGTCTGGTCTGGAATTCGAGAGCCGACCACCTCGCCGCGCCGGATGACGGTGATGCGGTCCGCGATCTCGAGCACCTCGTACAGCTTGTGGCTGATGAAGATGATGCTCAGGCCGTCGGCGGCGAGCTTGCGCAACACGCCGAATACCTCGGTCGTCTCCTGGGGCGTCAGGACGGCGGTCGGCTCGTCAAGCACCAGGACTCGCGCGTTCCGATAGAGCGCCTTCAAGATCTCGACACGCTGCTGGGATCCGACCGACAACGATTCGATCTTGGCGTCCGGATCGATGTCGAAGCCGAACTGCTCGCCGAGCTCACGAATGCGCTTGTTGGCATTTTTGCGGTCGAGGAATATCGGGTTGGACATGATCTCGGCGCCGAGCAGGATGTTGTCCGCTACGGACAGCACCGGCACGAGCATGAAGTGCTGGTGGACCATGCTGATGCCGCGCGCGATCGCATCGTTCGGACCGGTGATGTTGACCGGCTCACCGTCGATCAGGATCTGACCCGCGTCGGGTTGCGCCAGGCCGTACAGCACGTTCATCAACGTCGACTTGCCGGCGCCGTTCTCTCCGAGCAGGGCGTGGATCTCACCCGGCCGGATGTCAAAGCTGATGTCCTTGTTCGCGACTACGCCCGGATAGCGCTTGGTGATGCCGCGCATCTCCAGACGGGGAGGTGACGTTGCCTCAGTCATCGTTGGCGCGCAGCATAGCCGCCTCCGGGTTGTAAAAAACGGCGGCCCGGGACATTCCCCGGACCGCCGTCTTGTCTACGAGTTTGCCAGGGCCAGCCTTACAGGCCGCTGGGCACTGCGGGATCGATCGAGCCGTCCAAAATCCCGGCTTCGGCCGCGTCGAGCAGGGCCTGCAGCTCAGGAGTGAGGAGATCGGCGAAATCGTGGAAGTCGGAGAGGCCGACGCCTTGCGGGTCCGAGCTCAGGTCATAAACGACCGTGCCGGCCTGGAACGAGCCGTCATCGACGCTCAGGATCACGGTGTGGACCGTGTCCTGGAGCTTCTTCTCGGCGCTCGTTACGACGCATGTGGCCGCCTGCGGCGGCAGAGAGAGCGCCTGGTCGACGTCGACGCCGATGCCGTAGACGCCTTCCTCGGCGCAAGCCGTCTCGAGGACACCGACGCCGGTGCCGCCCGCGACCTGGAAGATCACGTCGGCGCCTTCGTCGAGCATCTGCGTGGCGATCTCAGCGCCGCGCTCAGGATCGTTGAAGCCGATGACCGGGTCGGGGTTGGACTCGACGTACAGAACCTCGATGTCCGGATTGACCGACCGTGCGCCGTTGAAGTAGCCGTCACGGAAGGCAACCACCGCCGGCACGTTCGTGCCGCCGACGGCGCCGATGACGCCTGACTCGCTGAGCGTTGCGGCAACGATGCCGGCGAGGTAGCCCGGCTGGGCCTCGCGGAACGTGATGCCCTGATAGTTAGGGATGAGAGTCGCGGCGTCGCCTGCACAGGCGAACGTCGTGTCGTTGTTGCCTTCTTCGTCGACGCAGATGCCCTGGTCGACGCCGATGAAGCTGGTTTCGGGGTTGGCCTTGGCCGCGGTCAGGGTGTCAGAGCCGATCAGGAAGCCGATCGTGACGATCACGTCGAACTCCTCGTCGACGAGCGACTGGATGTTCGCCGCGTAGTCGGCGACTTCCTCGGTCACGATCACGCGATGCTCGCCACCGAGATCGGTCGCGGCCTGGAGCGCGCCCTCGTTCGAGAACTGGTTGAACGACCGGTCGTCGAGCTGGCCTACGTCGGTTACGACGCCAATGCGCAGCCCCTCACCGGACGGTGACTCTGACGGTGCGTCGCTCGGTGCGTCGCTCGGTGCGTCGCTCGGTGCATCGCTGGGTGCATCGCTCGGTGCGTCGCTGGGCGCATCAGCTCGGTGCGTCGCTGGGGGCGTCCGTCGCGGCGTCGGTCGGCGCAGCCGTGGTGGCCGCGGCCGTTGGCGAAGCCGGCGCCACGGTCGGTGTTGCCGCTGGGCTGGTACACGCGACCAGCACCATCAGCACAGTCGCTACCGCGATGGGCAGCGACCATCTTCCTTGCATCAAGCAGTTCCTCCTCTTTCCTTAAGGGACGTGATCTTTGATCCCCTACCTCGCCGCGCATCGTACGCGGGCGCCAGTCGGGCCGCAACATGATCGCGCCTGTCGGCGCGTAGCGTGAATCGCCACGTTTGCCGACGCGGCGCGTGGCATACTCGCGGCCAACGGTTCCCGCCGTGCCCGCAGGAACTGCCCGGTCGTCTGCCGGTTCTTTGAACTCAGCATGCGACCCAGCAGGAGGGCGTGGATGGACTCCGCGATCAGCGGTTCTCGGGATGCGTCGGATGCGCTCGTAATGGTCATCGAGGATGAGCCGACGCAGCGCGGCCTGCTCACTCGCGTGCTCGAGCGAGAGGGCTACCAGGTGCGCGGCTACGGCGACGGGGAGGTCGGCCTGCGCGCGATCGTCGAGCATGCGCCGCAGTTGGTGCTGCTCGACCTGAACCTGCCGCGCATCGACGGATTCGAGATCTGCCGCCGATTGCGCGCCGACCCACTGACCGCGACGCTGCCGGTGATCGTCATCACCGCGCATACGTCAGTCGATGACATGGTCATGGCGCTCGACGCGGGCGCCGATGACTTCCTGGCCAAGCCGGTTCAGCAGGCCGAGCTGCTGGCACGCATGCGCAGCGCGATGCGGCTGCGGCGCGCGATCACCAGCCTCGAGCGAGCCAATCAGATCGTTGCCGCGCTGGCCAACGCTGTCGAGGCAAAGGACGTCGGTCTCGTCCACCACTGCCGCTGGCTGGCTCACCACGCCGCGCGCGTCGGCGCGAACGTCGGGCTGCGCGGCGAGGAGCTCGAGGCGGTCGCCTACGGCGCGCTGCTGCACGATGTGGGCAAGATCGGCGTGCCCGAGCACCTGCTGCGCAAGGAGGGCCCGCTCAGCGCCGACGAGTGGACGCTCATGCGCCGCCATCCCGAGATCGGCGAGAAGATCTGCAAGCCGCTCCAGGCGTCGCGGGCATTCGCGCCGATCATCCGTCACCACCACGAGTTCTTCGACGGCAGTGGCTATCCGGACGGTCTGCGTGCCGAGGGCATTCCGCTCGGTGCCCGGATCGTGTCTATTGCCGACGCGTACGAGGCGATGGTCCACGGCCGGCCGTACCAGCCCGCGCGGTCGCACGAGCGTGCGGCAGATGAGCTGAAGCGGCTGCGCGGCGTCCAGTTCGACCCGGAGCTCGTGCCCGTTTTCCTCGACGAGCTCGAGCGCGACACTCAGGGCGTGCCGCCGCTCGTGGCGCTGCCGCCGGTGGCCAGCCTGACCCCGGAGATGGCCGCTGGCGCCTGAACCGCCCGGCAGGCTCAAGCACCTCTTCATCCGCCACGGCGTCGGCGTACTGATTCGTTGTTACCTGCGCGTCCGGCTGGCGGGCATCGAGAACGTCCCGACCGACAAGCCCTACGTCCTGTGCTTCAGCCATCCGAACTGGGTCGACCCATTTCTGTTCGTCGCCTTCTGGCCGGAGCATCCGCCGCTGTTCGTCTTCGGCCCGCGGGAAGAGGACATGTCGGTCGGCTGGCGCAACCGGTTGCTCACCTGGTCTGAGATGGGCGTGCCGTTCAAGCCGCACCGCACCGATCTGCTCGACACGACGCGTCGCGCGGTTGGAGTGCTCAAGGCCGGTAACGTGCTGATCATCGCCGCCGAGGGCCGCCTCAGCGATCGCGAGGGCGAGATCGTGCCGCTCTACAACGGTGCCGCCTATTTCGCGCTGCGTGCGAGGGTGCCGGTGCTGCCCGTTGCGGTGATCGGCACGCGCTGGCTGCGCTTCGGTGGAACGGTGAGGCTCAGCGCCGGCAAGCTGCTGGCTATCGACGGGCTGCGTGCCGACCGCGCGGGGGTGGAAACGCTGACCGAGCGCGTCCGAGAGTCGATGGAGGCGCTGCTCGCCGATGTCCCGGAGGAGCCGCCTCCAGGACCGTTCGGTCGCTGGCTGACCGACCTCTTCGCCGACCGTCCATGGCTCGATGACCCGGACTGGATGAATCGCGGCCGACCGCAGTAAGTCTCCGGTCAGGTCGTCACCCTGCGGCTAACGCCTCTCACCATCGGACGAACGTTCGACGGCCACCGGCTCGTGCTGGGCGCGGCTGGCGGCCTCCTCGCTGTCGGGCAGGAGCTGCGGGTCGGGCTGGTCGAACTCGACCGATCGCTCGGCTGGCGTGACGGCCGCCAGGGCGGCATGATCGGTCGCGTCGAGCAGGATCGGCGTGATCGTCACGTAACCCCGCTCGAACGCCCACAGGTCCGTTTCCGGGCTGTGCTCCTGGAGCTGCGTCACGGCGAGCCAGAACACGGGCCGGTCGTATGGATCCTTGGCCGGTACGACCTCGCCGTCGTACTGCTCGACCGCCTGGCGCGTCCAGCGGATGCCACGCGGCCGAGCCGGCAGGTTGACGTTCACCAGCCGCAGGTCGTCGCGTGGCAGCAGCATCTGCAGCACCTGCCCGATGTATGGCGCGAGATCGCTCAAGTCGGGGTATTCGTGCACGGCGGGCGTGGAGAAGGCGATGCCACGCACGCCGAGCAGAGCCGCCTGGCGCGCCGCGGCGAGCGTTCCGGAGTGCCACATGCCGTTGCCCAGGTTCGGGCCGAGGTTCACGCCGGACAGGACGACATCGACGTCGTCGCGGTGGAAGAGGCCGAGAGCCACGCAGTCGGCCGGCGTGCCGTTGACCCTGTACGCCTCCACTCCCTCGATCACCTGCGTGGGCCGGAAGGTCAGCGGCCGATTGGCCGAAATGGACGAGCTGGCCGATGACTGCTCAACGTCGGGAGCCACGACCTGTACGTCGCCGAAACCTTTGGCAACGGTCGCGAGTATGGCCAGACCGGGGCTGTAGATGCCATCGTCATTGGCGATGAGAAAGCGCATTCACGACTCCATGCGAGTCACGTTGTTCCACAACCCAGGATCGGGCGACGAGCCGCGCTCGGCCGCAGGGCTCACGCGCATGCTCAAGGGAGCGGGCTTTCAGGTGCGCTACCGATCGACCAAGAAGAGTTGGAAGAAAGCAATTCAGCTGCCGGCCGACCTGTTCATTGCCGCGGGCGGCGACGGCACGGTTGCCGAGGTGATCCACGCTGCGGCGGGCACCGGCGTGCCGGTTGCGCCGCTTCCGATCGGGACTGCCAACAACATCGCTCGAACGCTGGGCATCGTCGGCGACGCGCGCGAGATCATCGATCGCTGGCAGAACGAGGCGCCGCGGCCGTTCGACCTGGGCACGATCAAGGCGGCCGGGCTGACCGAGCGGTTCGTGGAGGGCGTCGGGGGAGGGGTGTTCGCCGACGCGGTTCGTCACGGCGAGAAGGTGGTCGACGACCCGTCCACGCTCGTGGGCCACGTCACCGATCGGGCATTGACCCTCGTCCGTCAGCTCCTCGAGGAGAGCCGGCCCGCGCGTTGGGGCGTGAAGATCGACGGCCAGGACCATTCTGGTGACTACCTCGCCGTCGAGGTCCTCAACATCCGCTTCGTCGGGCCGAGCATTCCGCTGGCAGCCCATGCCAATCCCGGCGACGGCCGACTCGACGTGGTGCTGCTGCGCGAGGAGGATCGGCCGCTGCTGCTGAAATACCTGACCGGGCGGCTCGAGGATGCGTCGGCGCACGTTCCCGATCTTCCGGTCGAGCGCGGGCGGGAGATCCGTCTCGACCCGCCGGGAACGCGACTGCGCATGGACGACACCATCCATGACGAGCTCGAAGGTTCGGTCGAGATCGGCATCGAGCCGGGAGCGCTCGAGATCCTCTAGCTCGAGGTGGACTCTGTGCTGATGCGATGCATCGCGTCGGCAAGCGTCGGATACAGCGTTCGGTAGGTCTCGTAGCCCTCCGCGTACCGCGCGGCGTCTGGCCCCGGCTCGGCCGCTGGCGTGGCACTGACCAGGTGGGCGCAAGCCGCGATCGGCTGACTCGAACCAGCCGGCGCCGACGCTGGCGAGCACGGCCGCGCCGTAAGCCGCGCCCTCGCTCGTCGACGGCGTGGCGATCTCGGCGTCGAGCACGTCGGCCAGTATCTGGCGCCACAACGGGCTGACCAGGCCGCCGCCCGAGCCGCGCATCTGGGTCGCCGGCGGCGTCCCCGCCGCGATCATCAGCTCGAGGCCGTCGCGCAGGCCGTAGGCAACTCCCTCGAGCACGGCCCGCGTCATGTGCCGCCGATCGTGGCCGAGCGTCAGACCAACGAAGGCGCCGCGTGCCTGCGGATCCGGGTGCGGGCTGCGCTCGCCCGACAGGTAGGGCAGGAAGTACAGCCCGTCGCTGCCCGGTGGCACGTCGGCGGCCGGCTCGACGAGCTCACCGAAGGACGTGCCCGGCGCAATGGCGTCGCGCAGCCAGCGCAGGCTGCCGGCCGCCGAGAGCATGACCGACATCATGTGCCAGCGATCGGGCAGGGCATGGCAGAAGGCATGCACGCGGCCTCGTGGCTCGAACAGCGGACGCTCGGTGCTCGCGAAGACCACGCCCGACGTGCCGACCGAGAGGCCATCGCTCCGGGCGCGACGGCGCCGACGCCGACGGCGTTGGCCGACTGGTCGCCGCCGCCGGCGACGACGGGAGTTCCCGCGGCGAGGCCGGTCGCCTCGGCAGCGGCGGCCGTGACGGCGCCGGTCACCTGCGGCCCCTCGAGCGTGGGCGGCAGCCACGGCGGGTCGATGCCGAGCGCGTCGACCACTTCCATCGACCAGTCGCGTGCGGCGAGATCGAACAGCAGCGTGCCCGAGCCGTCCGCCTTGTCCATCGCGTGCTCACCGGTGAGGCGCAGCCGGAGATAGTCCTTGGGCAGCAGCACGTGAGCGATCCGGCGCCAGACGTCTGGCTCGTGGTCGCGCACCCACACCAGCTTGGGCGCGGTCAGGCCGGTCAGCGCGTCGTTGCCGGTGATCTCGACCAGCCGCTGAGGGCCGACAACCGCGCGAATGAAGTCGCACTCTGCCGCCGTGCGCTGGTCGTTCCACAGGATCGCCGGCCGCAGTACCTCGTCGCGCTCGTCGAGCACGACGAGGCCGTGCATCTGCCCCGTCAGCCCGACGGCGGCGACATCCGCTCCCGATACGCCGGCAGCCTCCAGCGCGGCGCGAATGGCGGTCGTGGCACCCGTCCACCACAGCGCCGGGTCCTGCTCGCTCCACATCGGCCGCGGCATGTCGAAGCCGTACTCCGCGACGCCAATGGCAGCCACGCGGCCGTCCTCGTCGACGAGGACGGCCTTGGTCGCGGTCGTCGAGACGTCTATGCCGAGGACGAGGGCCACGTTGCGATCAGCGATATCAGGGCGACGAGATCAGCGGTCAGCGGCCCAGATGCGCTGATTGACAAGGTTTTCGAGCAGCTCCTGGCTGCCGGAGACGCGAGCTGGGTTGATCTCGCCGGCGGCGACGCGCTGCTCGAGCTCGGCGAGCGAGACGTCGCCGCCCAGGATCGACGACCCAAGCGATCCGTCCCAGCCGGCGTAGCGGCCGTCCATGTTCGCGGCCAGGTCGCCACTCTCGACCAGATCGGCGGCAACGAGCAGGGCTCGGGCGAGCGTGTCGAGCCCGCCGATGTGGGCATGAAAGAGGTCCGCGCGATCGATGCTCTGCCGACGCAGCTTGGCATCGAAGTTGAAGCCGCCCGGTGCCAGCCCGCCGGCACGCAGGATCTCGTACAGCGGCAGCGCGAGATCCTCGACCGAGTTCGGGAACTGGTCGGTGTCCCAGCCGTTCTGCGGATCGCCGCGGTTGGCGTCGATGCTGCCGAGGATCCCGTTGGCGACGGCGAAGGCAACCTCGTGGTGGAAGCTGTGGCCGGCCAGCGTCGCGTGATTGGCCTCGATGTTGACCTTGTACTCCTTCTCGAGGCCGTGCTTGAGCAGGAAGCCGTACACGGTCTGTACGTCGTAGTCGTACTGGTGCTTGGTCGGCTCCATCGGCTTCGGCTCGATCAGCAGCTGGCCGGTAAAACCGATCTTCGCCTTGTGCTCGGCGACCATCGTCAGGAAGCGCCCCAGCTGGGCACCTTCACGACGCAGGTCCGTATTGAGCAACGTGTCGTAGCCCTCGCGGCCGCCCCACAGCACGTAGTTCTCGCCGCCCAGCCGCTGGGTGACCTCGAGCATGTGCTTGACCTGCGCCGCGGCGTAGGCAAAGACCTCTGGGTCGGGGTTCGTGGCCGCTCCAGCCTGATAGCGCGGATGCGCGAAGAGGTTGGCCGTGCCCCACAGCAGGCGTGCGCCAGTCCGCTCCTGGTGACCGGCTGCGTCGTCCGCCAGCGCATCAATGTTCGCTCGGAAGTCGGCGAAGCTGTTGCCCTCGGGTGCAACGTCGCGGTCGTGGAAGCAGTAGTAGGGCGTGCCGAGCTTGGCGAAGAACTCGAACGCCGCGGCCATCCGCGTCCGCGCCGCGGCCATCTCATCGTCTGTTGGCTCCAGCCACGGCCGATCGAGCGTGCCCATTCCGAACATGTCCACGCCGGGCCAGGCGAACGAGTGCCAGAAGCAGACGCCTGGCCGGAGGTGGTCCTCCATCCGCTTGCCGAGGACGATTCGGTCGGGCTGGTAGACCTTGTAGGCAAGGGGGTCGCTCGAATCGAGGCCGCCGAACGGGATTCGATCCGGGACCAGGTCGAAGAACGGGGCGGTCACGTTGGCTCCTTTTCGGCGCGACGAAACGTAAGCTCGGAATCGAGGGTCAAGGTCGAGCTCGGCGACAACCAGTCGAGGCCGCCGCGCTCGTTGTCGAGCAAGCGCCTCAACCCCCAGGGGGCATGTGTCTGAGGCTCAACCGCCACGGCGTCGACATTCTCCGGGCTCGCCGCGACGACGTACACGGTCGGCGCAGTGGCTCGGAGCTCGGCACTGATGTCGAGGTGCCGCCAGTGCAAAACGACGCAGGGCTGGTCGACGTCCGTCCACGCTGCATCGAGCCCGGTCGGCAGCACACGGGCGTCACGGAAGTCGAAGTTCGGGGCTCAGCGGTTCGTGCGCCGCCTGAGCGTCGGTATTCGAGGCGATGGCGACCCGGGCCGGGATGCGCACATCGACCGGCGTCCGGAACCAGGGATGGATGCCCACCCCGGCCGGCATCGGATCGTCGCCGAGGTTCGTCACGCTGTGCCGGAGGTGGATCGATGAGCCATCTACGCGGATCTCGACGCTGCCGGCGTACGGCCACGGCCAGCCGGTTTCATCGCCGCCTCCCGAGACCGAGTACGAGCCGAGGTCGTCGACCTCCCACGGCGTCACGTAGTGGCGACCATGGATCGCCGTGCCGTCCTTGAAGTTCACGGCGAGGTCGACGGTCCGCGAGCCGACCCGGGTCGGACCGGGAGTAATCCGATTGGTCCACGGCAGCATGTGATAGCCGCCCCAATAGAACGGGTCGGCGAGATGTGTCGCCGGATCGTCGGGAGTGCGCATCAGATCGTGACCGAACACGCGCAGTCTGTGAATGCGGGCGCCCAGCTCAGGCAGGACCTCTACCTCCAGCCCGTCCCCTTGTAAGCGATCCATTGCGACGGACGGTGTACCCGGACTCGGCACTAAACGCGAAGCTCGGCGATCTCCTGGCGCGTCAGCTGCTCGGGTCGCTTGCCGATGATGATCATGCCGAGAAGCTCATCGGTCGTGGTCTCGGTCTTGTTCACCGTCCCCACTAGTCGCCCGTGGTACATGACACTGATCCGGTCAGAGATGTCGTACACGTCATGGATGTCGTGGCTGATGAGAAAAATCCCGACACCCTCGTTCTTGAGACGCTTGATCTGCTCGCGGACCTGCGCCGTCTCAGCCGGGCCGAGCGCAGCAGTAGGCTCATCCATGATCAGGATCTTCGCTTTGAAGTGGATCGCCCGAGCGATTGCGATGGCCTGACGCTGGCCACCTGACAAGGACTTCACCGGACTGGTGAAATTCGTGAAATTCGGGTTGATCCTCGCCATCACCCTTCTCGTCTGGTCCTCCATCGTGGAGTCGTCGAGGGTGCCCCAGCGCGTCATCGGCTCACGTCCGAGGAACAAATTGGCCGGCGCGTCGATGTTGTCGGCGAGGGCCAGCGTCTGATAGATGGTCTCGATTTTGTAGGCCTTCGCATCGCGTGGATTTGAGATCGAGACAAGTTCGCCGTTGATCCGGATCTCGCCCGAGTCCGGCTTGTGGGCGCCCGATAGGGCGCGCATCAGGGTCGACTTGCCGGCGCCGTTGCCACCGACGAGGCCAACGCATTCGCCTTCGTTGAGGTCGATCGTCAGTTCGCGCACGGCGTGGAGGCCACCGAAGGCGACGTTGATGTCGCGCATCTCCACGAGCGGCACGCGCGGGGCGTCGGTCACGGTCAGACCCTCCTCGTTACCCGGCTCGTCGACGATTCCACGTGTCGAATCCCACGGCTGCAACCAGGACGATGCCGGCGACGACGTCCTGGATCGGCCCCACCAGCCCGATGAAGCTGAGACCGTATGCGAGGGCGGCAAGGACGATTGCTCCAAGCACAGCGCTTGGGACCGACCCGACGCCGCCGGCGAAGGACGTCCCGCCGATAACGCATGCCGCGATCACGTAAAGCTCGTATCCCTCGCCAAGGTCGAGTGTCGCACCGTCGATCCGGGCGGCCGTGATTGCTGCGGCCAGGCCGCACAGGACGCCGATGACGATGAAGGTCCGCATGATGGTCCAACGCGTGTTGATGCCGCCCAGCTCCGCTGCCTCGGGATTGCCGCCTATGGCGAACACGTAGCGGCCGAATCGGACTCTGGTGGCCAGGTACGTGACCACGAGCGTGACGAGGAGCAGAACCAGGACTGGCCACGGGATGCCTACTGGGATACCGCCTGGTGGGATGGGTTGACCCGTCTGTTGCGACCACTGGCGGGCGAGTGCGTCGGGCCAGATGTAGCTATTGGCCAGGAAGACCAGGCCGAGCACAACCAACACGCCAATCAAACCGAGCGTTACCTCTGCCCACACTGGACGCATCGGGAAACCGAATTGCCTGCGTCGCCTCCGGTTGTAGATCAGCAGCGCGATGACAGCGATGGAGATGACTATTCCTACGACCCAGCTGGCAGTCCCTCCGATCGAGCCGCGCGGTCCACCACCTAGGAGTCGGAACGTCGATTCGACGGGCGCGATAGTCACACCACCTGTGATGGCGAACGTCACGCCGCGCCACGCGAGCAGTCCCCCCAAAGTCACGATGAACGATGGCACGCCGATGTAAGCGATGATGCTGCCCTGAAAGGCGCCAATCAGGCCTCCGAACACGAGGCCGGCGACAAGCGCAATGATCCAGGTGGCCGGATTGTCGCGTCCGATTGCGTTGGGAATGATCTGGGTCATCAGCAGTACTTCGAACATCGCGACGATGCCCACGATCGACCCCACCGACAGGTCGATGTTGCGCGACACGATGATGAGCGTCATGCCCGTCGCAATGATCGCGACCGACACCGCCTGGACCGTTAGGTTGATTAAGTTGACGGGCGACAGGAAACGGCCGTTCGTCATCACGCCGAACCCGAGGATGATCAGGACGAGCGCGACGACCATTCCGACAACGCGGAGGTCGATTTCTAGGGCACGGAAGCCGCGTAGCTCCCTCGTGCTGGAGGTGGGCTCGGCTGTGATCGCGTCAGCCGCATCAGCCACGAGATCTCCTTTGGTCCCGAAGGTGATGTGCCTGCGCCCGCTGGTCAGCGGGCGCAGGCATGCTGTGGGCTAGGTCACTGGCAGGCGGGGACGGTGGCGGCATCGACGCCTTCGCAGATGAAGGCCTTGCCGTCGCCGGCCACGTCACCCGGCTGAGCGGCATCCGCCCAGCCCGAGTCGATCGGCTCGTTCAGGTTGTCGATCTGGACCGGGTTCGGATTGAGCGTGATGGACCACACCGAGTTGCCACCCGGCGTCGTGAACTGGACGGCCTCAGTGCCAGCCGGCGGCGCGGCATAGTCAGCGATGTCGACGTCGGCGACGTCGATGGCGTCCATCGCTGTGCCGTTGTACAGCTGTACCGCGACGGCTCCAGCAACTCTGCCAAGCTGCAGGGAGTCCTTCCAGACAGAAACGGTCTGCTGCCCGGTGGCTACCCGGTGGAGGGCAGCGATGTCGCCGTCCTGTCCGGAGACCGGAATGTCGAGACCGACATCCTCTAGGGCGGCGATCACGCCACCGGCCATGCTGTCGTTCTCGGACAGGACGGCCTGGATGTTGTTATCGGTTGCCCCTAGGCAGGCCACCATGTTGGCATTTGCGTTCTCGGTCTTCCAATCGTCGCTGTAGGCCTCGCATGCGTCGGGAATGACGATGTCTGGGAAGTCGTCGAGAACGGTTTGCATGCCAGCGCGCAGGAAGTCGGCGTTCGGGTCAGCTGAGTGGCCCTTGATGATCGCGTAGTTGCCCTCGGTGACAAGGCCTGTGATCACCTCGGCCATGAGCGTGCCGACGCCCTGGTTGTCGAACGTGATGTAGAAGACGTCCTCGTCCTCGACCAGTCGGTCGTAGCCGATGATCGGGATTCCCAGGTCCTTGACCTCGGTGAGCTTGCTTGCCATCGCGTCAGGGTCCTTCGCAAGCAGGATCAGGACGTCCATGCCCTGTGCGATCAGGCCGTCGATGTTCGACAGCTGGATCTCGGTCGAGTTCGCAGCGACCGTCTCGATGACGCGTCCGCCAGCGGCCTCGACTACCTCTTTGATGCCGGGTGCATCGCAGCACGCCCAGCGAGGCTGGTCATAGTTGTTCCACGAGATACCGACGACCAACTCGTCGTCAGCTCCCGGGCTCCCGGTTGGCGCTCCTGACGGTGCTCCGGATGGAGCCGTGGTCGGTGCTGTCGTTGGTGTGCCGCTTGAACACGCGGCAATGACGAGAAGAACGACGATCATTACCGCCGCTCGTTGCGCGAAAGACATTCGCACTGATCCTCCTCCAAGAATGCCTGCCATGACGGACCTGCGCAGATTATCCCCGTCAGTCCACCTCCGATCTGCCCCTACCCGGGAGCCTTTGTGCCGGTCTCGTTCCTCTTGGGTGAGCGCGCGACGCAATCCAATCTGGCCCCCGGTTGTGACGCGACCGATGGCAAGGGGGTGACCTCGTGCCCAGCGCGTTGCATCGTACTTCCGTCAACTCAGCCACGGGCTATGCGGACGCAAGGGTCGGGAGCGTACTCGATCGTGGCTTTAGCCACGTCGCCGGATCGCTCAGAAAAGGCTCGAACGCCAACTCGGCGGCGCCGAGCAAGCCGGCATCCTCGCCCAGCTCGGCGGGCACGACGTCTACCAATCGGCGCGGCGCGTCCAGCGCATAACGGTCGAGCTGACGGCCGACGTCATCAACAACGAACGGGAACAGCCGCCCGAACCGGCCGCCGAGCACGATGCGCTGCGGGTTGAGCAGGTTCACGAGGCCGGCCAGACCGAGACCGAGCCAGCGCCCGACGTGATCGAGCGCCGCCAGGGCCGTCGGGTCGCCGGCGCGCGCGTCACGCAGAACTGAGTCCATTGCTGAACGTCCGCCGCCGCGCTGGCGCCCGGCCTTCGCGAGCAGCGCATCCTCGCCGATCTCAGTCTCCCAGCAGCCCGTCGAGCCACAGTGGCACGTCGCACCGTCAGGATTGATGGGCATGTGGCCGACCTCGCCGCCGTAGCCCGCGGCGCCGGCCACCGGCCGGCCGTCGACGATCAGCCCGCCGCCGACGCCCACCTCGCCCGAGATGAAGATCACGTTCGCGCAACCGCGTGCGCCGCCGCGGCGGGTCTCGGCCAGCGCGCCGAGATCGGCCTCGTTGGCGACCGACAGCGGCACGAAGGCGCCGAGTGCGTGGCGCAGCGCCTTGCCCAGCGCCACGTCGTGCCAGCCCAGGTTGGGTGCGAGGGACACCAACCCATCGGAGTGGCGGACGACGCCGACGATCGCCACGCCGACGCCCAGCACGTCGCCGCGGCGTGTGTGGAAGCCGTCGAGCTGGCGAGCGAGCGCGGCGAGGTCCTTGACCGTCTGCTCGAGCGAGAGCTCTCCGCGCGGCCGTTCGATGCGTCGCAGCTGACGAATCTCGCCACCGAAGCCGACGACCGCACCGGCGATCGAGTCGACCGCGATCTCGAGTGCCAGCGCCGTCGGCCGGGCGCTGTTGGGAGACACGACAACCGAGGGTCGGCCGGGCGTACCCAGCGATGTCGAGCCAACCTCGGAGACCAGGCCGGCCGCAGCAAACTCGCCGATCAGGGCACGAATCGTGCTTCGCGTCAGGCCGGTGCGCGTACCAAGCTCCGAGCGTGACAGGGGACCGGTGTTGTGCAGCTCGCGAGCGATCGAGCTCAGGTTTGCGCGACGGACGGATTCGCTGCGCAGCCCCGGTTCATCACGACGCGGATCCAACGGCTTTTCGAACCCCTCAAGGCGGGTGGATTGTCGTACGGTCCTACAATCCTCGGCGGGGTGTCAAGTGGAACAATCGGTTACTGACTGACCGACGAATCCGGGAGGGTGGCCGTGGAATCGCTAGAAGGTCGAGTGGCGCTCATCACCGGCGCCGGCCGAGGCATCGGCGCGGCCACCGCGCGGCTGTTGGCGGGCAATGGCGTCAAGCTCGGACTGGCGTCGCGCCGGGGCGAGAACCCCGGTATCGACGGCGCATTGGTCCAGCAGTGCGACGTGCGCGATCCTGCGTCGATCCAGGCGATGGTCGATGCCACGGTCGATCGCTTCGGGCAGCTCGACATCCTGATTGGCAATGCAGGGGTGGGCGGCTACGGCCCCTTCCTCGAGACCCCCGACGATCAGATCGAGGAGATGATCGACATCAACGTCAAGGGCCTGATCTATTCCGTTCGGGCCGCCCTGCCGCACCTGCTAAAGAGTGACGCGGCCGACCTGGTCACAGTGGCCAGCGAGGCCGGCCGTCGCGGTCTGCCCAACGAAGCCGTTTACTGCTCGTCGAAGTTCGCCCAGGTCGGCCTGACCGCCGCGCTCGACCATGAGCTGCGCGAGCAGGGCGTCCGGTGCACCAACGTGTGTCCGGGTGGCGTCTCGACCGATTTCGCGATGGGCCGCGGCCGCACGCCCGACATGCCCCAGCTGGCGGGCATGATGCGCCCCGAGGATGTCGCCGAGGCGATCCTGTTCGTGGTCACCCGGCCGCGCAACCACCGCATCCTGGAAGTCGCGTTTCGACCGGTCACCGAAACCTCGTGGGGTTGAGCGGCGCAGCGGGGTTGAGCCGCGCTGTCGACGGGAGCCAGCTCCGCTGGGGAGTGCTGTCGACCGCCGACATCGGCCGCGCGAAGGTCATCCCGGCAATCCAGCGCGCGCGTCGCAGCCGGGTGGTGGCGATCGCCTCGCGCGACGCCGAACGCGGCCGGACGGTGGCCGCGGAGCTCGGCATCGAGCGAGCGCACGGCTCGTACGAGGCGCTGTTGGCCGACAACGAGGTGGATGCGATCTACGTCCCGCTGCCCAACCATCTCCACCGTGAATGGACGATCCGTGCGCTCGAGGCGGGCAAGCACGTGCTGTGCGAGAAGCCGCTGGCGATGACCGCGGGCGATGCCGAGGAGATGGTCGCGGTTGCTGAGCGCACAGGTATGACCCTCATGGAGGCATTCATGTACCGCCTCCATCCTTCATGGGTTGCCGTCATCGACCTCGTCGCCAGTGGCCGCATCGGCCGGCTGACGGCGGTCCAGAGCTGGTTCTCGTACTACAACGACGACCCCGACAACATCCGCAACATCGCCGCGGTCGGCGGCGGCGCGCTGTATGACATCGGCTGCTACAACGTCAACCTGTCGCGCACGCTGTTCGGCGGAGAGCCGACGCGAGTCCAGTCCTCGGTCGTCCGCGACCCATTGATGGGCGTCGACATCCTGACCAGCGCGATGCTCGACTTCCCCGGTGGCCAGGCCACGTTCACCTGCTCAACGCGAACTGAGACCGACCAGCGCGTCCACGTTTACGGCACGAACGGCCGAATCTCGATCGGCATCCCGTTCAACATTCCACCCGACCGGCCGACCGAGATCTTCGTCACGGCCGGCGGCGACCCCCCGGTCGCGCCGCGCACTGAAGTCATCACGCTTCCCGTGAGCGACGCGTATACGGCCGAGGCCGAGGCGCTTGAGGCGGTGGTGCTCGACGGCGCGCCGTCGCCGTACCCGGCGCGCGACGCGGTGGCCAACATGCGCGTGATCGACCAGATCTTCGGTCAGGGATAGGTCCGCACCACCGAGACGGGCTCAACGGCCGGGTGTTTGCTCTAATGACAACGTGAGGGACCGCCGCATTCTTGTTCTCGTGACGCTCGTCGTCGTGGCGGCGCTGGCGGTGATCGGAGTGTGGGCCGTCGTTGCCGGCTCGGGCGACAGCGGAGGCTCGGTCCAGCGACCGGTTGCGCCGCACTATGTTGAAGAAGCTCAGGCGGCTGGCGTCACTCATGCATACACGGGTGACTTCGAGTACTTCGTCGGTGGTGGCGTGGCCGCGTTCGACTGCAGCGCCGACGGCCTGATCGACCTCTACTTCGCCGGTGGCAGCCAGCCGGCGGCGCTGTTCGTCAACGGCAGCACCGCCAGTGGCGCGCTCGCGTTTGAGCGCCGCGCATCCGCATCTACAGACCTGAGCGCGGTCACCGGCGCCTATCCCATCGACATCGACAGCGACGGCATCACCGACCTGGCAGTGCTCCGCCACGGGAGGCAACGAGCTGTTGCGTGGGTTGGGTGATTGCGCTTTCGAGACGGCCAACAACCAGTGGGGCTTCGACGGCGGTGACGCCTGGTCCACGGCGTTCTCGGCAAAGTGGGATCGTGGCGCTGACTGGCCAACGCTTGCCATCGGCAACTATCACGACGAGTCGAGCGACAACGTCGATCGGCTGTGCTTCGACAATGAACTCGTCCTGCCCGATGCGGGCGGCGCCGGGTTCGCACGGGCCAGCCGCCTATCGCCGGGTTGGTGCGCTTTGTCGATGCTGTTCTCCGACTGGGATCGCTCGGGCCGACATCGATCTGCGGGTCAGTAACGACCGCCACTACTACCGCGAGACCGGCGACGGGGCGGAGCAGCTGTGGCGCATGGAGCAGGGCGCGGATCCGCGCCTCTACTCGGAAGCTGACGGCTGGCGTCGCCTTCGGGTTTGGGGCATGGGCATCGCCAGCCACGACGTCACTGGCGACGGCTATCCGGACTACTTCTTGACCAGCCAGGCAGACAACAAGCTCCAGGTGCTAGCCGAAGGGCCGGGGCGGCCGACCTACGAGGACATCGCCCTGAGCCGGGGAGCACTCGCATACCGGCCGTACGAGGGCGATACGAAGCTGCCGTCGACGGCATGGCATGACCAGTTCGAGGACGTCAACAACGACAGCATCATCGACCTGTTCATCGCCAAGGGAAACATCGAGGCGATGCCCGACTACGCGATGCGCGACCCGAGCAACTTGCTCATCGGCCAGCCGGACGGGACGTTCGTGGAGGGCGCGCCCGATGCCGGCATCGTCGACTTTGCCCGTGCACGCGGCGCAGCGCTGGTAGACCTGAACCTCGATGGGATGCTCGACCTGGTCGTCGTCAACAGGGTCGAGAACGTGCGGCTGTATCGCAACGTCGGAACCGGCAGTGCCGCTCAACCCGGGCGGCTCGGCACCTGGCTGCAGGTCAAGGCGCAGCAGGCGGGCGCCAACCGCGATGCGATCGGTGGCTGGATCGAGGTGCGTGCGGCAGGCAAGACTCAGCTGCGTGAGCTGACGGTAGGCGGCGGACACGTCAGCGGCCAGCTGGGCCCGATCCACTTCGGGCTGGGCACGACCGCCGGCGCCGAGGTTCGTGTCACCTGGCCCGACGGCGAGGTCGGTCCATGGCAGTCGGTCAGCGCCAACCAGCGCGTGCTGGTCGAGCGGGGAGCGTCGGCACCGGTGCCGCTGCCATGACCGCCAGGCTCGAGCGGATGGACCTGCCCGACTTCGGCATGCCCGAAGAGATGCCGCAGCTTCCCGACTCGCTCTACGCACAGCGTCTGGAGCGGCTACGCGAGCGCATGGATGAACGCGGCTGCGAACGACTGGTGGTCTACGCCGATCGCGAGCACAGCGCAAACATCTCGTTCCTGACCGGCTTCGATCCGCGCTTCGAGGAGGCGCTGCTGATAGTCGGCCGCGATGGTGAGCCGGCTGTCCTGGTCGGCAATGAGAACTGGGGTACGGCCGGTGCCGCACCGCTGCCGATGAGACGGCATATGTTCCAGGACTTCAGCCTGCCCAGCCAGCCGCGCGACAAGTCACGGCCGCTGGCCGACATCCTGGCCGAGGAGGGGATCACCGCCGGGACCGCTGTCGGCCTGGTTGGCTGGAAGGAGTATGCGAACGAGCGGGCATCGGACGTCCCGTCGTACATCGTCGACGTCGTGCGCGACGTGGCTGGTGCCGAGAACGTCGTCAACGCCACCGGGCTGCTCATCGACGCTGCCGATGGCATGCGCGTGATCAACGACGTCGACCAGCTGGCGATGATCGAGTGGGCCGCGTGCCAGACCTCGCAGGGAGTTCGTAACCTGCTGTTCAGCCTGAAGCCGGGCATGACCGAGCAGGAGGCCGTCGCATTGCTCGGTTGGAACGGGACGCCGCTGTCGTGTCACCTGATGCTCACCGCCGGCCCGCGCGCTCGTTACGGCCTGCTCAGCCCATCTGATCGACCGATCGAGCGCGGCGACCCGTTCACGACCGCGTTCGGAATCTGGGGAGCGCTCAACTGTCGCGCCGGCTGGGTGGTCGAGGACGCCGGCGAGCTGCAGGTCGGCATACGGGACTACGTCGAGCGCCTCGCCGGTCCGTACTTCGATGCGGTCGTCGAGTGGTACGCGGCGCTCCACATCGGCCAGACCGGCGGCGCGTTGCAGGAGATCATCGACCGCCGGCTGGGTGACCCGTTCTTCGGCATCTTCCTCAACCCGGGCCACCAGATCCACCTCGACGAGTGGGTCAACTCGCCGGTCTGGCCGGGGTCACGCGTCGAGCTGCGGTCGGGCATGGCGATGCAGGTCGACATCATCCCGGCGACAGGTACGGACTACTTCACGAGCAACATCGAGGACGGCATCGCGTTCGCCGACGAGACGCTGCGTGCCGAGCTGGCGAGATCGGTATCCAGGCGCGTGGCAGAGGATCCAGGCGAGGCGGTCGTTCATGGCCGAGGCGCTCGGTATCGAGCTTCACCCGGACGTGCTGCCGTTCTCGAACATCCCGGCGTACCTGCCGCCGTTCCTGCTCGCGCCCGATCGGGCGTTGAGCGTCGCCTAGATCGGCAGCGCGACCGCCACTGCGGCCACGGCGACACCGACCGCGAAGCCGGCCAGCCCGATCTGCAGGGCCTTGATCCGGTCACGCCGCAGAGCGTCGCGGTCGACGACCCGCTTGGCCTCGCCGCGCGACCCGAAGTTGAACTCGCCGAGAGCGCCGAAGCCGGCGCAGAAGTGGAGATACGCCTGCAGGTAGCCGGATGTCGCGACGGCGACCGGGATTACAAGCAGCCAGCGCGCCATCGACGGAGCGTCGATCACCACCAGCACAGCGAACAGGACGACGCTCGCGAGCACACCAAAGTGGCCGCTTCGACGACGCGCTTCGATCTCTTCGGGGCCGATGTTGCACACACCGGGGACGTAGGACGACTCGTCGATCTGTAGTGGACTCGGATGTCTGCTGCCCGCGGTCGCTGAGATTGTCATGTGGTCAGCATCCCACCATTTGCTGTGAGCCACCTGAACGCGACTGGATGCCGGGGTGAGATGGTGCGGCCGGCTCCGTGGCGGAGCCGGCCGCAGTTCCCCCGATTTGAACCTCTCGGACCTCAGATGCCGCCGCGAATCTCACCGCCCGGGAAGTCGAGCGTGTGCACATTGGCATAGGCCCCACCGGTGCGCATCTTCGCGACCACATCGGCCAGGGTGGCCACGCCGCCCGGACATGCCGCCGAGTCAGGGCGCGCGATCACATTGGCGTTGGTGATGACGCCTTCGTTGAGCGTCCCGTTGTTGTCGACGCCAGTCGGAACGAATCCGAACAGGAACACCACAACCGGTCCGTTCACGCCCGGCGGGCCGCAATGGATGTGTGCCTGGGTGACGCCTTCGCCGTTGGCCACGTTGAGCTTGAACAGCAGCTCGGTCTCGTCGCTGTTCAGCTTGAAGGTGGCTACTCCGACGGCGAGCGTATCGACCGCCGGCACCTCCTCATCGCCGCGCAGCGGCGCTGCGAAGTTGTTGTCGGGCCCGGCCGCGGCCGCCGGGCCGACTACCAGGACAAGGAGTGCCAGCGCCATAAATGGGCGGGCAAGGGATTGACGGGACATGGGCACCTCCGTCATCACGGCGCCACTGCTGACACGGTTGTCTGCGCCGGTACCTTCAGTTATACGCCCGCTCCGCTACGGACCAAGGTCTGATGGATGGAGAACATGTGTTCTATTATCGGCGTAGCCGAGTAGTCGATTTCCACACCGGCCGCCGCGCTTCGTGGATCAACTTCGGGGATAAGGCGCTGGTTCGAAACGCGAAGGGCCGGTAACTTCGATCAAGGTCTAGAACGGGGACACCTTGAGCATCGCGCCGAACGATTTCACCCATCTCCACGTCCATTCCGAATACAGCCTGCTCGACGGCCTGGGCCGGATCACCGAGATGGTCGACCAGGCGAAGACGCTCGGCTTCGATTCGCTCGGTTTGACCGACCACGGCGCGCTGTACGGCGCGGTGGCCTTCTACCAGGCGTGCCTCAAGGCCGAGATCAAGCCGATCATCGGTGTCGAGACGTACGTGGCACGCCGTTCGATGGCCGATCGTGAGGGCAAGGCAGACGCTCAGCCGTACCACCTGATCCTGCTCGCGCGCGACTGGACCGGCTACCAGAACCTGTGCCGAATCGTCACCGACGCGCACCTGGACGGCTACTACTACAAGCCGCGCATCGATCGCGAGTACCTCGCCCAGCATGCCGAGGGGCTGGTCGGGCTGTCGGCGTGCCTGAACGGCGAAGTGGCGCGCGCCCTCGAGACCGGCCAAGAGGACGAGGCGATGCGCATCGCCGGCAGCTACCGCGACATCCTCGGCGACGGCAACTTCTTCTTCGAGCTGCAGGACCACGGCATTCCGGACCAGCGCCGGTTGAACGAGCAGCTGCTCCGGCTCGGCCCGCAGATGGGCATCCCGCTGGTGGCGACCAACGATCTGCACTACGTCCGCCGCGAGCAGTCGGAGGCACACGACGTGCTGCTGTGCGTCGGCACCGCCTCGAACCTCGACACGCCCGGGCGGATGCGCTTCGAATCGAGCGACTTCTATCTCAAGAGCGCGCAGGAGATGGCGACCCTGTTTGGGGACGTGCCGGAGGCGATCGCCAACACGCGGCGGATCTCGGAGATGGTCGACCTGAAGCTGCCCTTCGGCCAGCTGCGCTTGCCCGATTTCCCGGTTCCGGCCGGCCACACGGTGGAGAGCTGGCTGCGCGCCGAGTGCGAGCGCGGCCTGCGCGAGCGCTACGGCGAGCCGACGACCGAGCTCAAGCAGCGGCTCGACTACGAGCTTGGCGTGATCATCTCGATGGGCTACGCGGGCTACTTCCTGATCGTTGCCGACTTTGTGCGCTTCGCGCGCGAACAGCGCATCGCGACCACCTGTCGCGGATCGGCGCCCGGTTCGATCGTCACCTACACGCTGGGCATCACTCCGGTCGACCCAATCCACTACGAGCTGCCATTCGAGCGCTTCCTCAATCCCGACCGGGTGACGATGCCGGACATCGACGTCGACTTCGAAGATGCGCGGCGCGACGAAGTCATCCGCTACGTGACGCACAAGTACGGCACCGACCACGTCGCCCAGATCATCACCTTCGGCACGATGCTCGCCCGGGCGGCCATCCGCGACGTCGGCCGCGTGCTCGGCCTCGGCTACGGCGAGGTGGATCGGATCGCCAAGGCGATCCCCAACCAGCTCGGCATCAAGCTCGAGGAGGCGCTCGCGATGACGCCGGCGCTGCGCGAGATGCGCGACGGCGATCCCAAGGTCAAGCGGCTGCTCGACCTGGCCGGACAGCTCGAGGGCGTCTCCCGCAACGCGTCGACCCATGCGGCCGGCGTGGTCATCAGCCGCGAGCCACTGACCGAGCTGATGCCGCTCCAGCACGCGACCAACTCGGACGGGCTGATGACCCAGTACGAGATGCACGGCGTCGAGGCTCTCGGCCTGCTCAAGTTCGACTTCCTGGGACTGTCGAACCTGACCATCCTGCGTCAGGCGGTCGACCTCATCCGCCAGGAGCAGGGCGTCGAGATCGACCTCGACCACCTCCCGCTCGAGGACGCCAAGACGTTCGAGCTGCTGGCTTCCGGTGAGACGACGGGCGTGTTCCAGCTTGAGTCGCCGGGCATGCGCCGCTACGTGCGCGAGCTGCGCCCGACCTCAGTCCTCGACCTCGCGGCGATGGTCGCTCTCTTCCGGCCCGGACCGATGGACAACATCCCGGCCTACATCCGCCGCAAGCACGGCCAGGAGAAGGTCACCTACCTTCACCCGCTGCTCGAGCCGTACCTCAAGAAGACGTACGGAATCTTCGTGTACCAGGAGGACATCATGGCCGCGGCGATGGCGCTGGGCGGCTTCACCGGACCCGAGGCGGACACGCTTGGCTACGCGATCCGCAAGAAGAAGTCGAGTGTCCTCCGAGCGCAGAAGGACAAGTTCGTCCAGCAGGCCGCCGAGAGGGGAGTGCCACCCCAGGTCATCGACGCCGTGTTCAAGGCGTTCGAGCCGTTCGAGCGCTACGGCTTCAACAAGGCCCATGCCACCTGCTACGGGCTGATCGCCTATCAGACCGCCTATCTGAAGGCCAACTACACGGTCGAGTACATGACCAGCGTGCTCACCGCGATGCGCGACTCGACCGAGAAGGTCGCGGCGGCGATCGCCGAATGTCGTCGACTGGGCATCGAGGTCAGGCCGCCCGACGTCCATTCGAGCGGGCTCGACTTCACCGTCGAGGGCGATGCCATTCGCTTCGGCCTGCTGGCGATCAAGAACGTCGGCCACGGTGCGATCGAGTCGATCGTCGCGTCGCGCACCGAGGACGGACGCTTCCGATCGCTGGCCGATTTCTGCGCGCGAGTGGACCTGCGCCTTGCCAACCGACGCGTGCTCGAGTCGCTCATCCGGGTTGGCGCGCTGAACTCGCTCGGCCACCCGGCGCAGCTGCTGATGGCGCTCGACGATGCGCTCGCGGCCGGCCAGGCGGCGCAGCGCGATCGGCTGACGGGCCAGGTTTCGCTGTTCGACTCGAGCCCGGACTCGGCGCCGCTCGAGCGGCCGCTGCCCGACAACATCACCGAGGCACCGCCGCGCGAGCGGCTGCGCTGGGAGAAGGAGCTGCTCGGCCTGTACCTGTCCGATCACCCGCTGGGCGAGCTGGCCGGCGTGATCGGCGAGTACGTGACCGCGTACAGCGGTGAGCTGGGCGAAGAGCTCGACCAGCAGCGCATCTGCGTCGGCGGCGTGGTCACCGAGGTCCGCCGCGTGATCACCAAGGCGCGCGCGACGATGGGCGTCGCGACGCTCGAGGACCTCCAGGGAACGATGGAGGTGATCGTCTTCCCCAAGGTGTTCGAGCAGACCGAGAGCACGTGGGCCGAGGACGCGATCCTGCTCGTCGCCGGCCGCGTCGATCACAAGGGGGAGGAGACGGTCCTCCTCGCCGATGCCGTGTGGACCTGGGAAGACGCCCAGGCGCTCGGCTCGCCCGAGTTCGGGCGCGCTCTTGCGCGCACCGATCGCGGACGACGGAACGGCAACGGCAACAACTTTCGCAACGGCAGCTCGTACGACCGACCGCCGACCGCCGTCGGCCCTGGCAACGATGCTGCGCCCGGCGCGTCAGTCGAGCGAATCAGGACGATCCCGCTCGTGTCGCCGCTTCGTGGCATCGACGTCAGTGGCTCGATCGAGGTGCGCATCGGCGGCGCTCCGAAACGCCAGTCGGAGCGCCCCGCCGCAGTAGCCGCATCCACGCCCAGGGACGGCAGCTTCAGTGCCGCCGCCGCGTCGGCCGCGGAACCATTCCCATCGGCCAGCGTGGCGACGGCGCTGCCTGAAACGGATGAGGAACCGCCGCTGCCCGACGAGGCGGTCGAGCGCCTGGTCGCCGAGGAACAGGCCGCGACACTCCCTACAGAAGCCTCAGCCGGTCGGGTGCTTCACGTCCGATTCACCGCATCCGACCAGGAGTCAGTGGTCGCGGCCTTCCAGGCGTTGCGCGAGATCATCCACGAGCGGCCGGGGGACACGTCCGTGGTGCTCCATATCCCTGCCGGACCTGGCCGCAGCCAGCGGATGGAGCTGCGCGTGGGCGTCGCCTATGACGCCGAGCTGGTGGCCGGGATCAAGCGCCGAGTCGGCGATGCGATCGAGTTGACCCTGAACTGAAGCCAACCCGGCTACGACTTCCCGGTCGCCTCGCCCTCCTCGGGCAGAACGACTCGGATCGAGTCCTCGCACGTTGAGCACTTGAAGACGCGACCCTTCGACCACTGGCGCTCGGGATCGTGCTCGGCCGTGTCGTGTCCCGCGCTGACTTCCTCCATGGCGTGCCAACTGTCGCCGCCATGGGAATGCTCGAAGCGCGGCGTTATCAATCCCTGTAGCTGGAACACGAATCACCTCCATCGTCGGTCGCTGAGATTTTCGAAGCGTAATCGGCCACAACACGTATCGCGAAGGGCGAACCGATCGGACTCGATCAGCGGCTATAGTCGAGCTGAGCGGCGGTGGCGGAACGGTATACGCTGCAGTCTCAAACACTGCTGCCCGCAAGGGCTTGTGGGTTCGAATCCCACCCGCCGCACCAAGCGTCAGATCGGCGGTCAGGCCCGCTTTCCGTTACGACTCGTACTTCGCCGCACGTCTATGCCTAGCGAAAGCAGGCGAGACCGACCCTCAATTTGATGAGCGTCGTGCGGGGCCGTCCACGGCTCGACGCCTGTTGCGGGGATACTTGACAAGTGGAGGAGACCATCAAGGCATCCCTGCCTGGCGAGCCGACAGCGGCTGAGTCCGCGTCGGACACAGCGGCTGAGTCCGCGTCGGACCAGGCGTCGGAGCCCAAGCCTGAGGATGGCGCCGGCCCGCAGCAGGGCCGATTCCGCAAGCCCGGCGACGAGCTGCAGCACGCGCGCGATCGGGCGCTCGTCGAACGCGCCATCGCCGGCGACCTCGACGCATTCAACGAGATCGTGACGCTCTACCAGGACTACCTCTTCGCCCTGGTCGTGCGCGTCGTCAACGATCGCGATTCGGCGGCCGACGCCGTCCAGGAAGCATTCTTCAGCTGCTACCGCAACCTCGACCGATTTCGTGGCGACTCCTTTCGCAGCTGGCTGACGCGCATCGCGCTGAACGCCGCCACGGACGTGCTGCGCTATCGAAAGCGCCGGCCGGCGGATCCCTTCCCCGAATGGGAGGACGACTCGTGGCAGCCACCGGCCGGCGAGGAAGCCTCTCCCGAGCGCCAGGCGATGCGTCGCAACACCTCGCGCGTGCTGTCCAAGGCACTGGCCGAGATAACCGATGACCAGCGCAAGGCGATCGTTCTGTACGACGTCGAGGGCTTCGATTACCAGGAGATCGCAGACATGACCGGCGTGTCACTCGGCACGGTCAAGTCGCGCATCCACCGCGGGCGGCTCGCGCTGCGCGAGCTTCTCGCCGACGACGTGGAACTGTTACGTGAGTAGTGGCGTCAAAGGCCCCGTGCACACCCGAAGGTCCATGAACTCGGAACATCGCCGCCACGACCGACTGCTGGTCGCTCGATTTGCGGCGGACGACTCCTACCCCGGCGAGATCGAGTCTGCAAAGGCGCTCGTCGCCAGCTGCACCGAGTGCGCCGCGCTGGTCGGGGACATCCGTCTGCTGTCGACCGCCGTCGCGGCAATTCCGACACCCCGACGACCGCGCGATTTCCGACTGACGGCCGAGCAGGCCGATCGGTTGCGCGGATCGTGGCTCGAACGACTGATGCGCAGGCTCGCCGCGCCGAGCTCGGCAATGCTTCGGCCGGTTGCCGGCGTGGCCATGTCGATCGGCCTCGTGCTCGCCGTCGTCGGCGCCATGCCCGCAGGCCTCTCCGCTGGAGCTCCGCTGCAGGACGCGGAGTCAACGCAGGAGGTGTTCGCCGCAGCACCCTCTGAGATGCCTCAGCCGGAGGGCACCGCATCGGTCAACGCTCCTCAGGCCACCGATATCCAGGCTGCGCCGCCGATCGAGGGCTTCCCGACGATGGACATGACCGCCTCGGGCGATGGCCGGTCGTTGCAGGGCGAGGATTCGAACGCTGCCAACGCGTCGCCGGAGCCACTGACAGACACGCTCGACAACGCCTATCTGTACGCCGGTGGCGAGGCCGACGTGGGGTCAGCTGGAAGCAACGCCTCGACACAGCAGTTCACCGTGTCGCGCGAGATGCTCTTCTACACGGGCGTGTTGATCGGAGCCTTCGCGCTCGCCTTCCTCGTCCTGATCGTCTACGCCCGCCGCAGGTACGCCGACCCCTATCTCGGCTGACCCGGCCGGGCAGGTGATGACGCCCATCGCCGGCCGCTGAGACGAGCATCGCCGGTACACTCCCAACCGTGCAGCGGTTGATGCTCCTGGACTCCAACAGCCTGATCTACCGCGCCTATTTCGCGCTCATGAACACGCCGCTCACGACGAGCAAGGGCCAACTCGTGAATGCGGTGTTCGGCTTCTGGAGCATCGTGTTGCGCGGCTTCCAGGATGTGAAGCCCGACTTCGTCATCGCCGCCTTCGACCTCGCCGGGCCGACCTTTCGGCACGAGCAGTACTCCGGCTACAAGGCCACCCGGCGCGAGATGCCCGATGACCTGCGCGACCAGTTCCCCATCGTGCGCGAGATCATCGGCGCCTTCGGAATCCCGATCTACCAGATGCAGGGCTTCGAGGCGGACGACCTCATCGCCGCGCTGGTGCGCCAGGCCGAAGAACGCGACGTGAGCACGACCATCGTGTCCGGCGATCTCGACCTGCTTCAACTCGTCAGCGACCGCACGACGCTGATGACCACGCGCGGCGGCGTGCAGCAGACGGCGTACTACGACCCGGCCAAGGTGATGGAGCGCTACGGCCTGCGTCCCGAGCAGATGATCGACTTCAAGGCACTCAAGGGCGACACGACCGACAACATTCCGGGCATCCCCGGCGTCGGTGAAAAGACCGCCGCCAAGCTGGTCATCGATCACGGCTCGGTCGACGGCATCTATGCCGACCTCGACGCGGTCATGCCCGAGAAGCTTCGACTCAAGCTCGCCGAGCACCGCGACGATGTGTTCCAGTGGCGCGAGCTGGTTACCGTTCGCGCCGACCTGCCGATCGAGCTCGATCTCGAGCCCGCGCTGCTGGCCGACTACGACCGCCAGGAGGTGCTGCGGCTCTTCCGCGAGTACGAGTTCCGGTCGCTCGTCGAGCGGCTGCCGGGAATGACCGGCGAGGACGAGCGTGCCCCGGGCGACCTGCTCCGCGAGGCCGATCGCGGCGCTCCGATACCGGCCGTCCAGGTCGCCGGGCGGCCGTCGGCTGCTGAACGAATGGCGGCCGAGGGCGGCGGCATGCAGCTCAGCCTCGACTTCGCCGCGGGCGCAGGCGCAGGCGCATGGCAGGCGGGGCCGACGGCCGCCTCGGCATCAGCGGCTGCGGACTCGACAGTCGCCGACGGCTCGGGTGCGGTGGCCGTTCTCGAGCGAGCCGAGCCGTCGACCCGCACCGCTCGCGAGAACCTGGCCGCACTGCTCGCAGACCCGGGCCGCGGTGAGCGCTTCGAGACCGTGCCGGACGTGGCCGCGTGGCTCGCGGCGCAGGACGAGCTGATGCTCGGCGTGGCACTTACCGACCAACGTCCCAGGCGCGGTGACCTGCTCGGACTGGCGGTGATCGACTCAGCCGGCCGCGTGGTCACGGCCGACGCGGAACACGCAATCGAGTACGCGGCGGCAATTCTGTCAGCGGGCAAGCCGCTCGTCGGCCACGAGGTCAAGCAGCTGCTCGTGTGGGAGCTGTCGCGCCGCGATCCGAGCGCGACCGGCAACGTCCTGGGCGAAGCCCGCAGCCTGCCGCCGGTCGCGCTGGACACCCAGATTGCCGCTTACATCCTGAACGCCGCGCTGCGCAGCCAGACGCTGGCGAGCATCGCGTCCGAGCGGCTCGAGATCGAGCTGCCGCCCGACGGGGCGCTGGGCGGTGCCGAACACGCCGCCGTCCAGGCCGCTGCCGTGGCCGCTGCGCGCGAGCCGATCGACAGCGACCTGACCGAGAACGCCGGGCTCGCGCGCCTGTTGCGCGAAGTCGAGCTGCCGCTCATCCCGGTCCTGGCGGCGATGGAGGCGGCCGGCGTCGCGATCGACCGCGAGGCGCTTGGTCAGCTGTCGTCCACGTTCAGCACCGAGATCGCCCGCCTCGAGCAGGAGATCTACGACGACGTCGGCCACCAGTTCACGATCGGCAGTCCCAA
This sequence comes from uncultured Chloroflexia bacterium, assembly GCA_963776865.1. Lineage (GTDB taxonomy): Bacteria > Chloroflexota > Limnocylindria > Limnocylindrales > CSP1-4 > JALYGJ01. The sequence goes on from CAVZOG010000003.1 coordinate 217,048, forward strand.
GCAGCTCGAGCAGGTTCTGTTCTACGAGCTGAACCTGCCCCGTGGCCGGCGCACCAAGACCGGCTTCTCAACCGACGCGACGGTGCTCGAGGAGCTCCGGCCGGCGCATCCCGCGATCGACAAGATCCTCGACTGGCGGATGTACACCAAGCTGCGCAGCACGTACGTCGAGGCGCTGCCGCTGCTGCTCGACCCGACGACCGGCCGGCTGCACACCACCTTCCACCAGGCCGTGGCGACGACCGGCCGGCTGAGCTCGACCGACCCGAACCTTCAGAACATCCCGATTCGCTCCGAGCTCGGCCGGCGGATCAGGCACGCGTTCGTGGCCGGCGATCCCGAGCTCGTGCTGCTGGCCGCGGATTACAGCCAGATCGAGCTGCGCATCCTGGCCCACGTGTCGGGCGACATCCACCTCAAGGAGGCCTTCGAGCGGCGCGCCGACATCCACCGCGAGACGGCCGCTCGGGTGCTCAAGAAGGAACCGGCCGATGTGACCGCCGACGAGCGATCGATGGCCAAGATGGTCAACTTCGGGCTGGCCTACGGCATGAGCGACTTCGGGCTGTCGAGCCGGGCCAACATCCCGCGCGCCGAGGCGCAGGAGTTCATCAACAGCTACTTCGCGGCCTACTCGGGGATCTCCTATTACATGATGCACATCAAGGAGGTCGCCCGAGAGCAGGGTTACGTCTCGACGCTATTCGGCCGTCGGCGCTGGATCCCCGAGCTGTCGGCGCGCAACTCGGCACTGCGCGGGGCAGGGGAGCGGATGGCGATCAACATGCCCATCCAGGGCACGGCCGCGGACATCGTCAAGATCGCCATGATCCGGCTCTACGACCGGCTCATCCGCGAGGGTGTCGCGGACGCGCATGCTGCTCCAGGTCCATGACGAGCTGTTGCTCGAGGTACCTCGCGCCGAGGTCGATCAGATCGCGCCGATCGTGCGCGAGGAGATGGAAGGTGCCGTCACGCTCGATGTGCCACTCACCGTCGACCTCAAGAGCGGCGACGACTGGGAGTCGCTGACTCCGATGCTGAGCATCCCCTGACATGATGCTTGGCGCCTGAGGCGTCGCTTTCAGGTCGCGACCTGCTCGACGGTCGCGCCCACTTCACGCTCGGCCGGCGCCATCGAGAGGGCCGCGTGATACACGGCACGGGCGGCGAATAGCTCGTTCAGCTCGCGATCGGCGTCGCTGAAGAACTCGGTCCGGTATGCCGCGTCGGAGAGTGCCGAGACAGTGAAGTAGAGGCCGGAGAACGCGCCCAGGATGAGCGACACGATCAGCAGCTCCCCGGTCAGGGCAATCGTCTCGCCGGCCACGGCCGTGCTGTACAGCGGCGTTACCGGCCGGCCGATCCAATCGGCCTGGATCGAGGCTGGGACGAGCAACAGCCCGAACACGATCAGCGCTATCTGGACGGCGAATGTGACGAGCACGATCTGGATGCCCTGGCCGAAGGCGATCAGCGTTCCGATGTTGACCCACTCGTGCCAGCGCAGCGGAACCGCCGGCGGATGCGCATCCCGGACAAGCGGCACGAGCGGCTCCGCGGGAGTGCCGCCGACCGACGAGAGCGTCTCGTCCCATGGCCGATCGGATTCGACCGACCGCCGGATCTCCGGTACCAGCCGGCCGATCAGGAACGCAAGCGAGAGGCCGAGGAAGAACAGCAGCACGGTCACGATCGACTGCCAGCTGAGCGCCGCGGTGACCTGCCACGTGGTGCTCGACAGGAACGTGAAGGCGATGAAGACCATCAGCAGAGGCAGCGCGCGCGTGAGCAGCCGGCCGAGGCTGCCGAGCTGGACCCGCGCCCGACGCAGCGCCCAGAGCAGCGAGCCGACCAGGCCATACGACGTGGCGACGTAGACGATGGCCAGGAAGACGGCGCTCTCGATTACCGCCACCAGCGCGTCGGTCACCTGGAAGCCGATCAACAGCGGCGGCAGGGCAGGGATGATCAGGAAAGCGGCCACCTCGACGTAGCCGACGCGGTCGGGCAGCGACAGCCACGGCCTGCCGCGCACGATGTTGACCAGCGCCCAGCCGCCGATCACCAGCGCGGCCGCAGCGAGGATCGCGAGCAAATTGATCTCGAACGACCAGGCGAAGCTGGCCGTCATCAGCAACGTGACGGCGACGTAGAGGACGAGCACGGGCGCCGCGCGGCGCAGCACGACGCGCGTCGGAGAGTGGTTGGCGACGAAATGCGGCACGCCCTGGGCTACGAACCAGGACTCGACTTTGCGAATCGTCGTGCTCGTGTCGGGTCCGCTGACGCTCACCCGGCCACGGTACGTTCGTCGAAGGCTGAGGGCAAATAGACTCACGTTCCATGCCCGAGTTACCCGAAGTCGAGACGATCGCGCGCGAGCTGCGCCCGCTCATCGTCGGCCGAACCATCACCGCTGCCTGGCTCGACTGGCCGCGCCAGGTCAAGTACCCCGCTCCAGACGAATTCGTCGAGCAGGTCCGCGGGCGCCTGATGCTGGCCATCGACCGGCGCGCCAAGTGGCTCGTCGTGTCGCTCACCGGACGCCAGGGCGCCGACTCCGCTGGCGACGATGCCGTGCTGGCGATCCAGGTCAAGATGACCGGTCAGCTCGACGTCGTCGACCCCGACACCCCGCGCGACAAGCACGTCCACGTTCGCTTCTGGCTCGACGATGGGAAAGAGCTGCGCATGCGCGACACGCGCAAGTTCGGTCGTGTCGGGCTGTATCGCCGGAACGAGGCGGGTTCCGTGCTCGGAGCCGACGACGTCGGAAGCCTGTTCGACGCATTCGGCCCGGAGCCACTCGACGACGAGTTCTCACTGGCCGACTTTCGCCGGCGCCTGCGCGCGCGGCGGGCGCGCCTAAAGACGCTGCTGATGGACCAGGGCTTTCTCGCCGGCGTCGGCAACATCTACGCCGACGAGGCCCTCTGGCGCGCCCGCCTCCACCCGTTGCGCAGCGCGGCCGGTCTGCAGCCGTACCAGGAGCGGGCGCTGTACACCTCGCTGCGCGACGTGCTCGGCGAGGCCATCGAGCGCCGCGGCTCGTCGGTCGACGACTATCGCGCCCCTGAAGGACGCGGCGACATGCAGAACTTCCTGAACGTCTATGGCCGAACCGGAAAGCCGTGTCCGCGCTGCGGCAGGCCGACGAGACGGATGGTCATCGGCGCGCGCAGCACCCATTTCTGCTCGTGGTGCCAACGCCTGCCGCAGCGCGAGCGCAACGCATCGGTGCAGTCGCTGCTCGCCGGCGTCCGCTAGCGGCGAGTCAGAGAAGAGACATGGCAATCCTCAGGCTGTCGGCGGTGCGTCGCGAGATCGGCACGCTGGTGATTCTCGATTCGGTCACCGCTGCGATCGCGCACGGCGAGAAGGTCGGCCTGGTCGGCGCCAACGGGGCAGGCAAGACCACGCTGTTGCGCATCGCAATTGGCCAGGAGCAGCCCGACTCGGGCCACGTTACGCGACGAAGGGACCTCGCGGTCGGGTTGCTGGCCCAGGAGGCGAATCTCGATCCGGCATTTGCCCTGGCACCTGATCTGCGCTCGGCCGTTCGTTCCGGAGCCGGACCGCTGGAGCAGATCGAGCGTCGGCTCGCCGAGCTCGAGCATGCCGGCGCGACGGGCGTCGAGACCGACGAATACTCATCGCTCCGCGAATCGTTCGACGCTCGCGGCGGCTACTCGCTCGACGTTCGCGTGGACTCAGCGCTGTCCGGCCTCGGGTTCGACCGCGCCGACTGGGGCCGTCCGGTTAGCGAGCTGTCGGGCGGCCAGCAGACACGAGCGGCTCTGGCGCGGCTGCTCGTTGCCGAGCTGGACCTGCTCATGCTCGACGAGCCGACCAACCACCTCGACGTTGGCGCCATCGAATGGCTCGAAGCCTCACTCGCCGAACGCGACGGGGCGCTCCTCGTTGCCTCGCACGACCGCGCCTTCCTCGACGCGGTCGTTGGCCGCGTCTGGGAGCTGCGCGATCGTCGTCTGACCGCGTTTCGAGGCAACTACGCCGCTTTCCTCAGCCAGCGCGAGGAGCGCGATGCGCGGGCACGCAAGGATTCCGACACGCTCAAGGACCAGATCGAGCGCGAGAAGGAGCTCGTCCAGCGTTACCGCAGCCACCGCAAATACTCCAAGATGCACGAGCACGAGCGAAGGCTGGAGGCCCTCCAGGTGCAGGCCAGCGAGACCCCGACCAAGCACCGTTCCGGAGTGATGGCCCTCGGCGGCCTGCTAAACGGCGCACCGGCACGCTCGGGCGAGGTGGTTATCGGGCTGGAGGAGCTGGCGGCCGGCTACGACGCGAAGCCCATCGTGCGCGTCGAGCGCCTCGAGGCGCGTCGCGGATCGCGAATTGGGCTGGTCGGGCCTAACGGCTCGGGCAAGACGACGCTCATGCGCACGATCGCCGGTGACCTTCCCGCGATCGATGGTCGGCTGGTCCTCGGCCAGAAGGTGCAGGTTGGCTACCTGGCCCAGATTCGGCGGATGCCGATGCCGGGCACGACCGTGCTCGAGGCGCTCACAGCGGGAAGTGGTCTCGACGAGGGGCCGGCGCGTTCCTACCTGGCACGCTTTCTGTTCCGCGGCGACGACGCGTTCAAGCCAGTTGCCAACCTGTCGGGCGGCGAGCGGTCGCGCCTCGAACTTGCCCTGGTTGGGCTACAGGCGGCCAACCTGCTGTTGCTCGACGAACCCACGAACCACCTCGACATCCCGGCGCGCGAGGCGCTCGAGTCGTTCCTGCGAGAAGCGGCAGGTACCGTGATCGTCGTGTCACACGACCGGCGGTTGCTCGACGCGGTGTGCACCGAGCTGTGGGTCGTGGAAGCGGCTGCCGTCGGGAGTCCGGCGCGGGTCGCTCGCTTCGACGGCGGCTTTGGAGCGTGGCGCGCGGCCCAGGCGGCGGGCTGGTCGGTCGCGTCCGCGCTCGACACCTCGCAGCCGGCTGTGAACCGGGCACCCAACAAGCCTGCCGCGCCATCGGCCACACCGAGGAAGGCGCGCCGTCCCGCCGTCCAAATGCTGTCGAAGGACGCGTATCGCCGTCGTCGTCAGGTGGTCGAGGATGACCTGACGCGTCTCGGATTGCGCAAGACCCAGCTCGAGCTGGCCCTCGGTGACTCGACGATCCAGGCCAATTTCGTCGAGCTGCGTCGCGTCTCGAGCGAGCTGGCCGACGTCGACGCCGCACTCGCCCAGGCCGAGGATGCGTGGCTTACGCTGGCCGAGCAGGCGCCGCGTTGATGGACGGTCCTGCTGCGTCCGCCGCCGCGCCCCGAACCGTGCCGCGGCCGTTCATGATCGGGCTGACCGGGCCGATCGGCTGTGGCAAGTCGACCGTGGCTCGGATGCTCGGCGAGCTCGGTGGCACGGTCATCGACGCCGATGTCCTCGCTCGGAAGGCCACGGAGCCGGGGCGCCCGACGCTGCCCGCCATCCGCGAGCGGTTCGGGAATGCAGTATTTGCGCCGGAGGGAACGCTCGACCGCGCGGCCCTCGCTGCGGTCGTCTTCGAGGACGAGGCCGCGCTGCGCGACCTGGAGGCGATCGTCCACCCCGAGGTTCGACGGCTGGTCGAAGCCGAGCTTTCCGCGGCTCAGGCCGCCGAGGCGCCGCTGGTGATCGTTGAAGCGATCAAGCTCGTCGAGGGCGGGCTGGCGCAGCGCTGTGACGAGGTGTGGCTCGTCGAGTGTGATCCCTCGACACAGCGCCAGCGACTCGCCGGCCGAGGCGCAACCGACGATGACATCGAGCGCCGCGTCACCGCGCAGGGCGCCAGATTGGGTGACCGGCTGGCCGAAGCCCTGGTAGGCGGACCGCCGGTGCGCCGGCTCACGACTGATGGCTCCGTGGACGAGACCCGATCGCGCGTCGAGGACGCCCTGGCTGACGCGCTCGCTCCGCTGCTGCTCGATCTCGACTGAGCGCGGCGGGACTTTCGTGCCCGTGACCCGCGACTTTCGATGAACCGTCAGGCGGGCCTCGCCACGCTTCACTGAGCGGAGCAGACCGGCCCAGACCGGTGATTCGCGCAGCCCCAAACGCAGGAACTGGATTGACCCTCAGGAGATCCTCGGCCAAACGCAGGGGGCTCTTGGTCCGCGCCGTCCGTAGAGCGCGTGGCCAGAGCCTGGTTGAGTTCGCCATTTTCATCCCGATCATCCTGATGATCCTGGTCATGGCCGTCGACCTGGGACGGGTCTATCTGGGCTGGGTCAGCCTCAACAACGTCGTCCGAATCGGCGCCAACTTCGCGGCCCAAAATCCGGATGCGTGGGAGGGGAGCGGCATCACCTCGCTCCAGGCTCGATATCGCGAGCTGATGGCCAAGGACGCGCGCGGAATCAACTGCACACTGCCGAGCACGCTGCCGGCACCGACTTTTCCAGACACGACCGACCGCTATGGCATTGGCAAGCGCGTGCGCGTCGACCTGACGTGCAGCTTCAGGCTGCTCACTCCACTCGTTTCGAATGTCATCGGCGACGGCGCGGGCAACCTCGCCGTCACGTCGTCGGCGACCTTCGCCATCCGTGCCGGGTCCATCGGTGACGCGACCGTTGGCGGAGACGTCCCTACGCCTTTTCCGACTGATACACCGATTCCAACCGCGGCGCCGACGCCCACACCGACACCGGCGCCGACGGCCGCTCCAACACCAACCCCGGATCCTGCAATTACGCCCGATCCTGCGGCGACCCCGACGCCCGTGGCACCCACCGCGGCACCGACGCCTCAACCACCGGTCGTCAGCTTCTATGGCGAAACGACCAGCCAGGATGGCTCGGGCGGAGGCCCGCCGGGTTCGGTTGACGAGAACCTGATCGTCGGCATCCCGGGGCTCGTCGTCCAATTCCAGAACACGACAACTGGCGACCAGGGCAACTGCCTGTGGAGCTTCGGCGATGGCGACACCGCCAACGCCTGCGCCGGCACGGTCAGTCATACCTACACGACCCGAGGTCTCTACAGCGTGACGCTCGCCGTCGACTCAAGCTCGGCAAGTCGCACCAGCTATGTCCTGGTGGGCTGCAAGGTGCCCGCCTTCTCAGGAGTGCGTAAGGACTCCGCGGCAACGTCATGGTCCAACGCCGGCTTCGCGTCGGGCAACCTCAGCTATCTGCCTGGCTCTGGCAATTACAAGATCGGTTACCAGTCGCTTGCCGGCGGGTTGGTCAATCCGCCCGGTGGCTGCTCCGGCGCCACGGTCCAGGTCGGCCCATGACGGGCCGCCGTTTCGGACGGGCAGGAAGAACTCGGGGCCAGTCCCTGGTCGAGTTCGCGATGATCATGCCGATCATCCTCGTCGTGGTGCTCGGCCTGCTCGATCTTGGCCGTGCAGTCTTCAGCTACAACACGTTGTCCCAGGCGGCGCGATCGGGCAACCGAGTTGCCATCGTCGATCAGGACATATCGCGGGTGAGAACGAGGGCGATCCAATCTGCGGCGACTCTCGGCCTGTCCACGAGCAATGTCGACGTGTGCTTCAAGAGGGCCGACTCGAGCGCAGACCAGTTGCGCCAGCAGCACGGACGACTGCCCAGAGGCGACGCGCGTAATCGGCTGTATTGCGATCGTCCGAGCGCACCTCAGCTACGCACCGATGACTCCGATCCTGAGCGTCTTCATGAGCTCCATCTCGCTTTCCTCGACCAGCATCGAGCCGATCGAGTACGTATGCCCAGAAGGGACCAAAACAACATGTCCATGAAGCGGCACGATGGCGAGCGTGGCCAGGCACTCGTGATCATGGCCATCAGCCTGACCGTTGTTCTGGCCGGGGCTGCGATGGTCATCGATGGCGGCAACGCCATGGCTCAGCAGCGCCACACACAGAACGCGACGGACGCGGCCGCGCTCGCCGGCGCCCTCGTAATCGCCGAGAAGATGAGTGGCGATTCGCGCGTTGATGCCGATGTCGTCAGCGCCATGTCGAGGTCCTTCTCCGACAACGGGTATACGACGATGGGGACCTCCTATTACGTGTCCTTCGGCCAGGCCGTCGTCGGCACGGTCGGCCGGGGTGGAAGCATTCCCAGCGAGGCCGACGGCGTTCGGGCCACGGGACAACGAACGTTCGACACATTCCTGGCTGGAATAGCCGGTCAGAACACCTGGACGGCAGGCGCTCAGGCCACGGCCATCGCCGGCGGTTTGCGGAGCGCTTGTGCCGCCAACGACGGCTGCGGCGTCATGCCGGTCACCTTCTCGATCCCCATCACCACGTGTGACGGCAGCGGCCAACCTCTGCGGTTGACCGTCGACTGGCCGCTCGTCAGCCTGGAGACAGCCCTCGCCGATACCAGCGGGCAGCACATGTCGATCGTGCCGCTGTGCAAGAACGGCCCGGGCGGAGTGGGTTGGCTCGACTTCGAATGCGGCGCCAACCTGGCCGAGGTGATCCTTCACCCTTGCCACGGCGCGTTCGACATCCCCACCTGGCTGCACACGGAGTCTGGCAACGTGAACGCGGTCGAAAATGAGATGAACACCTACGCCGGCACCGTCATCGTGGTGCCAATGTTCGACGCGACGTGCCGCGAAGTGCCGTCTACCGGTTTGCCGGCCGACTGCACCGACGCCGGCGACGGTGACAACATCTGGTACCACATACCCCGCTTCGCCCATTTCCTGCTCGACCGCGCCTACATCTCGGGCAGCAACACCGACAGCTGCAATGAGGCGCCCGGGAAGCCCTACGTCGGCGGCAACGGCGGCACCAGCTGCTTCAAGGGTCACTTCGTGCGCTACATCACCGAGGGGCGTGTTGGTGAGTGGGAGCCGTGTGACGAAGACACCGATACGGACTGCGTGGAGGAGCCGAGCTTCGGCATCCAGCTCGTCCAGTAGGTGCCCCAGACCGTCCCGTTCGTAGGCACTTGGTACTGAACCGACCTTCCAGCCGGGTCACTTACCGGACACCCCTACCGCCCGTACGGTGCGCCCGAACAACTCCCCGTCACATCGTTTTGGAGGCTCGTTCCGGGTATGGAGATGGAGTTCAAGGACACCGGCCGTCGGCGCCGCGTGCTGTTGATCGTGCTGGGACTGGCGCTTGCCGTCGGCGCGGGCTGGGGCGCGTACACGCTGGCCACGAACGGCAATGCCGCTCAGGCCGATGTGATCATGGAAAGCGTGCTCGTCGCGGCCCGTGACATTCCGGCTCGTACCCCGATCACGCTCGACGACGTGACCGTGCGTTCAGTGCCGATCGACGAGGCACTCACCCAGGCGTATCGAGAGTCGGGCCAGGTAGTCGGCCGCGTGACTGCGGTTCCGGTCTACGCCGACCAGCAGGTAACCCCGAACCTCTTCGCCACGACGACGGCGGATGCCGATTTCAGCATCCTCGGGCCGGACGAAGTGGTCGACGAGCTGTCGCCCTACTGGCGCGCAGTTGCCGTCTCGGTGCCGCCCGACCGCGCAGTCGGTGGCGAGATCGCCGCCGGCGACCACGTGGACCTGTTCGTCAGCGTCGACATCGAAGTGCTGGCAGTCGATCCTGAAGGCAATTACCAGACGGTCGAGACGGCCACCGAGGACGGACTCACGGGCGGCAAGTCGACCAAGATCACCTTCCAGGACGTCGAGGTCCTGAAGACCGACATTGACGGCGGGATGTACATCCTCAAGGTCGATCTGCACCAGGCCGAGGAGATCGCCCACATCATCCAGGTCGCGCCCGACTCCTTCGGCATGGCCCTGCGACCGGCCGAAGACACTCGGATCGCGGATTCCTTCGAGTTCGGCGAGACGACGGATCGCCTCGTAATGCAGTACCTATACCCGGTGCCGCAGCTGATGGACCTTTCACAGCTGCTCGGCCTAGCCAGTCCAGCCGGGTGCCTCACCGGTGCCGGGCGGCTCTGTCCAGCCGACACCGACCCCGGATCCGAACGCGACGCCAGATCCCAACGCCACGCCGGGTCCGGACGAGTCGCCCGCAGCCTCTCCGGAGGCGTCGCCGAGCTAGGTCTCGTTGTCAGGGAGTTACGTTGCGGGCGGGTCCTTCGGGACCCGCCCGCTTCTTTGTTGCGCACGCCTCGCCGCCGCGAGCCTGTCACCGCTCTGGCGTTCGCTCGATCCTGATTGCCTTCGCAGTCGGCCTTCGGGCCGCTGCTGCGCGCTTCACGCGGCTCTCGCGCCGTCGGCGCGTGACCCGCGCTACGCTTGCACCATGCCCGACTTTCGGCTCGAAGCGCCCTTCCAGCCGACCGGCGACCAGCCCCAGGCGATCGAGAAGCTGGTCGACGGTCTGGGTCGCGGGCCTGAAGGACCAGGTCCTGCTCGGCGTCACCGGCAGCGGCAAGAGCTACACGATCAGCCAGGTCATCGCGCGCCATAACCGGCCGACGCTGGTCATGGCCCACAACAAGACCCTCGCCGCGCAGCTGTACAGCGAGTTGCGCGAGTTCTTCCCCGACAACGCGGTCGAGTACTTCGTCTCGTACTTCGACTACTACCAGCCCGAGGCGTACCTGCCGCGCTCGGACACGTACATCGAGAAGGACTCGTCACGCAACGACGAGATCGACAAGCTCCGCCACGCGGCGACGCGGGCGCTGTTCGAGCGGCGCGACACGATCATCGTCGCCAGCGTGTCGTGCATCTACGGCCTCGGCGCGCCGGTCGACTACGGCGCCACCGTCACGCGGCTGCGCGTCGGCGGCCGCTATCGGCGCGACGGCGTGCTGCGCCAGCTCGTCGACCTCCAGTACCAGCGCAACGACGCCGCCCTGTCGCGCGCGCGCTTCCGCGTGCGCGGCGACACGCTCGAGCTGCAGCCGGCCTACGACGACTTCGTGGTGCGCGTCCAGTTCTTCGGCGACGAGGTCGAGAAGATCACCGAGGTCGACCCGCTGACCGGCGAGGTCCTCGCCGAGCGCAACGAGCTCAACGTCTATCCCGCGTCGCACTACGTCACGCCGGCCGAGAAGCTCAAGGCGGCCATCGTCGACATCGAGAAGGAGATGGAGGTCCGCGTCGAGGAGCTTCGCCAGCGCGGCATGGAGCTCGAAGCGGAGCGGCTCCGCCAGCGAACCACGTTCGACCTCGAGATGATGCGCGAGCTCGGCTTCTGCTCGGGCATCGAGAACTACTCGCGCCATCTTTCCCGGCGCGAGGCCGGCTCGCGGCCGTGGACGCTGCTCGACTACTTCCCGCCCGACTGGCTGCTCGTCGTCGACGAGTCGCACATGACCATCCCGCAGATCGTGGGCATGTACAAGAACGACCGCACGCGCAAGGAGATCCTGGTCGACTTCGGCTTCCGGCTGCCGTCGGCGCTCGACAACCGGCCGCTCACCTTCGAGGAGTTCGAGGACCACCTCAACCAGGTCATCTACATGTCGGCCACGCCCGGGCCGTACGAGCTGCAGCGCGCCGAGCAGATCGTCCGAGCAGCTGATCCGGCCGACCGGGCATCATCGACCCGGAGATCACCATCCACCCCACCGAGGGCCAGATCGACGACCTGATCGACCGCATCCGCGATCGGGTCGAGCGCGGCGAGCGGGTGCTGGTCACCACGCTGACCAAGAAGATGGCCGAGGACCTGGCCGACTACCTGCACGAGATGGGCGTCAAGGTCGCCTACCTGCACTGCGAGGTCGACACGCTCGAGCGCGTCCAGATCCTGCGCGACCTTCGCCTGGGCGTTTACGACGTGGTCGTCGGCATCAACCTGCTGCGCGAGGGGATCGACCTGCCCGAGGTGACGCTGGTGGCGATCCTCGACGCCGACAAGGAGGGCTTCCTGCGCTCGGCGTGGGCTCTGATCCAGGTCTCCGGCCGCGCGGCGCGCAACGTGGAGCGGCGAGGTCGTGATGTACGCCGACCGCATCACGGAGTCGATGCAGGTCGCGATCGACGAGACAGCCCGCCGGCGTGCCGCCCAGGACGGCGTACAACGTCGAGCACGGCATCGTGCCGCAGACGATCGTCAAGGGCATCCGCGACATCAACGACCGGCTGCGCGCAGTCGCCGAGGCCTCGGGCGCGTACGGAACCGGCGGCCGTGCGCGCGAGCTGACCGACATGTCGCGCCAGGAGATTGCCAAAGCTGGTCGCCCAGATGGAGGCGGAGATGCGTGCCGCGGCGCGCGAGCTGGAGTTCGAGCGCGCGGCCGCCCTGCGCGACGAGATCCAGCAGATCCGGCTGCGCGTACTCGAACAGGATGCGTCAGTCACCGTCGGGCGAGCCGCAGAGAATGCGGCAGTCAGCGCCGATCAGCTCGCAGAAGCGCCGACGGCGAAGCCGACGGAGCGTGCGGCGGCGATGCGCTCAGGCAGTCGCCGCGGCCGCCGCGCGATTGCGCGCGGGCGAGCGGCCTCGAGGTCACCTCGGTGACGGTTCTGCCGGCCGACGAGGAGCCGCTCGACAACATGGACGGACAGCCCGACCTTGGCCAGGAAGGCACCGCCGCGGACTGGCTGCCCGGCATCCGCGACGAGCACGAAGGCGACGACGCGGGCTGGATGGCGCGCTGGCTCGACCGCCCCACCTGGGACCGGCGCGTCACGCCCAACGTCGTCAAGCGCACCGGCGAACGGCCCACCCGCCGAACGGGTGGCCGCCGCCACCGCTGATCGGATCAGCAGCCCCCGAAGCGCTCCAGGGCTTCCTAGAGATCGCCCTTCGCGACCGTCAGCTCGACCCGGCCGGTCTCGACATCGCCGACATTCGTCAGCGGCACGGTGAGGACCTTGCTCATCAGGCCACCGGTCTTGACCTTGATCTCTGTTCCATTGTTCTCGATCACGGTACCGACCTCGGCGCCGTTCGCATCGACGACTGCCCAGCCCGGCTGGGCAAGGTTTACGGACGTATCCATTGCGTCACCTCCTGTATCGATTCGCGACTTGCGTCCGGTCAGGCGGCCTTCTTGCGCTGCGAGCGGGCCGGCTTGGCCACGTTGTCGTCCTCGTCGATCTCGATGCCGTAGCGCTTTGCGGCTGAGACGATCTTCTTGCGTGCCCGCTCCTTGGCGGCAGCGCTTTCGAAGTCGGTCTGGTTGAAGCGGGCGATCGCATTCCGAACGTGGGATTCGTCGTTGATCGGTAGGTGCTCGCCGCCCTTCGAGTCGACGTAGGCGAACTGGTTCGATCGAAGCTTCTCGCGGTCAGATGTCTTGAGCTCGGCCATGATGTCCTCCTTTGGCATGCCGATGCTCCGCCGGAGGCCCTCGAACGAGCGATTCGAGCGTCCCGCGAGGGGTTAAGGCTGCGTGGCAAAGGTCCGCGGCGAGCCGCTGGTAAAGTCCGCGCGATGGACCGATCTCGAACAAAGCAGGTGTGCACGATCGGGCCCGCGAGCGTCGACCGGATCGCGGATCTGGTTGCTGCGGGCATGGATGTTGCGCGCGTCAACTTCTCTCACGGCTCGCCCGACGACCACCGAAATTACGTCCACACAGTTCGGTCGGCGGCCCACGCGGCACGCCGCAGCGTGGCCGTGATGGTCGACCTGCCCGGGCCCAAGCTTCGCCTCGGTGATCTGCCCGGCGGAGAGCTCAGGCTCGCGACCGGCGCCTCGTTCAGCCTGCTCGGCGACGAGTCGGCGGACGCGTCGACTGACGGCGCATCGGTCCCTTCGTCTTCTCTCGCCACTCAGCTTCAGGTAGGCGATCGCGTGCTGCTGGCCGACGGCGCGGCCGAGCTCCGCGTGACCGCAGTCGAGGCGGCGGACGTCCGGACCGAGGTCGTCAACGGCGGCGTCGTTCGCTCGCATTCGGGCGTGAACGTTCCAAGCGAACGGCTGGCCGGTGACGGGCTGACCGACGATGACCGTGCCGCGCTGCCGCGCGCTCTCGAGCTGCGCGCCGACCTCATCGCCCAGTCGTTCGTGCGCAGCGCCGACGATGTCCGCGCGCTGCGCAGGCTGCTTCCCGCAGACGGGCCGCGGCTGATCGCCAAGATCGAGACGCGCGCCGCGATCGACAACTTCGATGACATCCTGGCCGAGGCGGACGGAATCATGGTCGCGCGCGGCGACCTCGGGGTCGATGTGCCTTTCGAGGACGTGCCGCTCATCCAGAAGGACCTGCTCGAGCGCGCAGCGAATGCCGACAAGTTCACCATCGTCGCGACGCAGATGCTCGAGAGCATGACCGCGGCGCCGCGACCGACGAGGGCCGAGGTCAGCGACGTCGCCAACGCCGTGCTCGACGGCGCGGACGCGGTGATGCTGTCGGCCGAGACGGCTATCGGCGCGTTCCCGGTCGAGACGCTGCAGGCGATGGAACGCATCTGCGCCCGGGTCGAGGACGGTGCCGACTACGTCAGCGAGGAACGCGACGAGTCGGGCGCCGTGGATCCGGCTCGTGCCATGGTGCTCGCGGCGGCATCGATCAGCGGCTTCATGGACGCGGACGCCATCTGGTGCTTCACGCGCAGTGGCCGAACGGCCGAGATGCTGTCGATGACTCGACCGGGCGTGCCGATCGTCGCCTTCACGCTCAGCCCGGTAGTCGCGCGCCGGCTGGCGATCCGGCGCGGGGTCATCCCACTCGTTCTACCCACCGGCAATCGGCAGTCGGCGCCAATCTCCCTGATCGAGCGCATGTCGGCGGCGTGGCGAGCCCAGCGTGGAGCGGCGCACCACGAGCGCGTGCTGCTGGTCACGACATCCAGGCAAGCAAACGGAATCAATCGCCTCGAGGTTCACCAGGTGGCAGCGACGGTTGCGCCGACTCCGGCGCCCTCCCGTCCGACCGAACGACGTCAGCCACCGCCGCCGCGGCAAGCGCCTGCTCAGGCCGCCGCCCCTGAGGCGTCGCCTCCGCCAAAGGACGCAGAGTTGCCGACGCCGCCATCGGAACCGGAGGTTGTGGCCGAAAGCGAGCCGACGGTCGAGCCCGAGGCTGTATCGACGACTCCTGCACCTGAAGCCGAGCCAGAATTGGGGGCCGCGCCCGACCTGGAGCTCGAGTTGGAGCCCACAGTTGCATCCGATCCGGAGCTCGAGGCGGAGCCCACCGTTGCATCCGAGCCGGAGCTCGAAGCCGAAACCCCGGCGACATCGGACGAAGCTGTCGCCGCGACGGAGGAGCCTGCCCCGGCTTGATGGACGCAGGTCCGATACGCTGACCGGAGACATGATCGGAAAGCGACCATCCGTTCTATAATCGGTCTGTGCCCGCCGGATCAAGGATGACCCAGGATTCGCTCGTTGTTCGCGGCGCCCGCGAACACAACCTCAAGAACATCACCGTTGAGCTTCCGCGCGACCGGTTGGTGGTGATCACCGGCCTTTCGGGAAGCGGCAAGTCGAGCCTCGCCTTCGACACCATCTATGCCGAGGGCCAGCGGCGCTACGTCGAGAGCCTGTCCGCCTACGCGCGCCAGTTCCTGGGCCAGATGGAAAAGCCGGACGTCGACCAGATCGACGGCCTGTCGCCGGCGATCAGCATCGACCAGAAGGGCGCTTCGCGGAACCCGCGCTCGACGGTCGGCACGGTGACCGAGGTCTACGACCACCTGCGTCTGCTCTTCGCGCGCATCGGCCACCCGCATTGCCCGGTGTGCGGCCGCGAGATCACCCGGCAGAGCGTGCAGCAGATCGTCGACCGCATCCTGACGCTGCCCGACGGCGCGCGGCTGCTGATCCTCGGCCCGCTGGTCAGGGATCGCAAGACGGAGGGCGAGCGCGTCTTCGAGGCCATTCGCCGGCAGGGCTTCGTGCGCGTCCGCGTGGACGGGGAGCAGCTCGACCTCGACGAGGTCAAGAGCCTCGACAAGTACAAGCGGCACACGATCGAGGTCGTCGTCGACCGGCTGGTCGTGCGCCACGCCGACGACGACGGCCGAGCCTATGGCCCGGACTATCCCAACCCTGAGGCGGCCCGCTTCGCCGACTCGGTCGAGACCTCACTGCGGCTCGGCGAGGGGGTGATGGTCGTCGCGCCGGCCGACGAAGGCGCGTTCGATGAGCAGCGCTACAGCGAGCGTTACTCGTGCCCGTTCGACGGCACCACGCTCGACGAGCTCGAGCCGCGCTCGTTCTCGTTCAACTCGCCGCACGGCGCGTGCCCGTCCTGCACCGGCCTGGGCATGCGCATGGAGTTCGACGAGCAGCGCGTCGTCAACCTCAAGCTGTCGATCTCCGAGGGCGGATTGCTGCCCTGGTCGCGCATGCCGATGAGCGACTCGTGGTACGGCAAGGTGGTCGAGACCGTCGCTCGATCGCGCGGCTTCAAGACGAACGTGCCGCTCGGCAAGCTGGCCGAGAAGGACCTCGACTACCTGCTCCACGCGCCGCGCGGCGAGAAGGTGCGCATCGGCTACAAGCACAGCCGCCACACCAACTACTACGACGCGACCTTCGAAGGGCTGCTGCCCAATCTCGAGCGGCGCTACCGCGAGACGGACTCGGAATGGGTCAAGAACGAGCTCGAGCGCTACATGGTTGCCCGGCCGTGCCCGACGTGCGCCGGCGCGCGCCTGAAGCCCGAGGCGCTCAGCGTGACCATCGACGGCCGAAACATCGCCGAGGTCGCTCAACTGTCGGTTACCGAGTCGCTCAAGTGGGCCGAGGTGCTGCCCAATCGCCTGTCTGAGCGTGAGCGCCAGATCGCGCGCCAGGTGCTCAAGGAGATCCGTGCCCGGATTGGCTTCCTGGTCGACGTCGGGCTCGATTACCTGACCATCGATCGGACGTCGTCGACGTTGTCCGGCGGAGAGGCGCAGCGCATCCGGCTGGCGACCCAGATCGGATCGTCGCTGATGGGCGTGCTGTACATCCTCGACGAGCCGACGATCGGCCTGCACCAGAAGGACAACGCCAAGCTGATCGCGACCCTCACCCGGCTGCGCGATCTGGGCAACACGCTGATCGTCGTCGAGCACGACGAGGAGACGATTCGGACGGCCGACTGGGTGCTCGATATCGGGCCACGCGCGGGCGAGCACGGCGGCGAGGTGATCGCCTCCGGGCCGTTGTCGGCCGTGCTGGCACGAGCCACGCTCGATCACCGGCGCCTACCTGCGTGGCGAGCTGGCCGTGCCGATCCCCGAGAAGCGGCGCAAGGGCTCGGGCAAGGCGCTCAAGGTTCGCGGCGCGCGCGAGCACAACCTCAAGAACATCGACGCGACGTTCCCGCTGGGCACGATGACGGCCGTGACCGGTGTGTCGGGCAGTGGCAAGAGCACGCTCGTGACGGAGATCCTGTACCGGTCGCTGGCGCGCACGCTCAACGGCGCACGCGACCTGCCCGGTGCGCACGACACGGTGGAGGGCGTGGCTTCGATCGACAAGGTGATCGAGATCGACCAGTCGCCCATCGGCCGAACGCCGCGTTCCAACCCGGCGACGTACGTCGGCCTCTTCACGCCCATTCGCCAGCTCTTCGCCGGCGTGCCCGAGGCGCGCATGCGCGGCTACTCGCCGGGCCGCTTCTCGTTCAACGTCAAGGGCGGCCGCTGCGAGAACTGCAAGGGCGACGGGATCATCAAGATCGAGATGCAGTTCCTGCCCGACGTCTACGTCCCGTGCGAGGTGTGCGGCGGCAAGCGCTACAACCGTGAGGCGCTGGAGATCCACTACAAGGGGCGCTCGATCGCCGACGTGCTCGACATGACGATCGAGGAGGCGAACGAGTTCTTCTCGCCGGTGCCCACGATCCGAACCAAGCTCGCGACGCTGGTCGACGTCGGCCTCGGCTACATGCGCCTCGGCCAGCCGGCGACGACGCTGTCGGGCGGCGAGGCGCAGCGCGTCAAGCTGGCCACCGAGCTGTCGCGCCGCGCGACAGGCAAGACGGTCTACCTGCTCGACGAGCCGACCACCGGGCTGCACTTCGCCGACGTCGAGAAGCTGCTCGAGGTGCTTCACCGATTGGTCGACACCGGCAACACGGTGATCGTCATCGAGCACAACCTGGACGTCATCAAGACCGCCGACTGGATCATCGACCTCGGTCCCGAGGGTGGCGCGAGGGGAGGCGAGGTAGTCGTCGCGGGAACGCCCGAGAAGGTCGCGGCGACCGAGGCGTCGGCGACCGGTCAGTACCTGTCGCGCGTCCTGCGCGGCGAGCCGCTCATCCCGTTGAGCAATGTTTCCTTCGCCGAGGCCGCCGGTCGCGGCAACGGGAACGGTAAGCGGCCCAAGACAGCCGTCAAGGTCGAGCGCGCCGCGACGGCTGCTCGTTCCTGATTCGCCTCGAACGGGCTTCGGCCTCGAGGTGCCCATCCGACAAATGACTTACGCCGGTTTGCGACAGACGCGCGATGCGACCAGGTTGCGTCGCTGCCAAGGTGGTCGCCCGGGGGCAAGTGGGGCCGTGGGAGACCGTCGCGATGTTGCACCGTTCCATTCGAACCGTGGGTTTCCTCACGGCATTGATCCTTGCCGCTCTGTCGGCGCCGCTGAGTGCGTCGGCCGTCAACGATGAATGGCATGCGTTGGGGTCGAACGGCGCTGGAGGCGGCGCGCTAACTGAATCAGTCAAGGCGATTGCGGTAATTGGCAACAACGTGTTCGTAGCCGGCAGCTTCGTCAATGCGGCAGGAATCGCCACGGCGGACTACATCGCTCGCTGGAATGGGAACTCCTGGTCGGCCCTCGGGACCAACGGCGGTGGCAACGGGGCGCTGAACTCGCAAGTGAACGCGATGGCCGTCATCGGCAACGACCTGTATGTGGGTGGGACATTCGTCGACGCGGCCGGCATTGCCACTGCCGACTACATCGCGAAGTGGAACGGCAGCACCTGGTCTTCAGTTGGCTCCAATGGCAGTGGCAACGGCGCGCTCAACTTCTCGGTGAATGCGCTTGATGTGTCGGGCAGCAACCTGTACGTCGGTGGGCAGTTCACCAATGCTGGAAACGTCGCAACCGCTGATTACTTTGCGCGATGGAATGGCAGCGCCTGGTCTGGCGTCGGATCGTTGGCCGGGAACGGACCGGTTGCGAACACGGTCTGGGACATGGAGGTCGAGGGCTCGAGTCTCTACGTGGTTGGTGCGTTTTCCAACGTAGGTGGTGTTGACACGGCAGACGTCGTCGCTCGCTGGAATGGCAGCACATGGTCCGGGGTTGGTTCGGACGGCAGCGGGCACGGCATTCTTGGCTCGCCGTTTTCAAATGTCGGATACGCCATCGCGGTCGACGGCAGCAACGTGTACGTCGGCGGGAACTTCGTCAACATAGGCGGCGACCCGATAGCCGACTACCTGGTGGGCTGGAACGGGAGCACCTGGTCACGAGTTGGATCGAACGGCGCGGCGCAGGCCCTCAGCACCATCGTTTACGCGCTGACCTTCGCCGACGGACTCCTGTACGCCGGTGGGCATTTCACGGGCGCCGGAGGTGATACGACAGCCGACTACCTCGGTGTCTGGAACGGGAGTACGTGGGCCGGTCTGGGCTCGAACGCTGCCGGAACGGACGGGGCGCTTTCAGCCGGCGTATACGCGATCACCGCCGACGGTCCTCATATCTACGCAGGCGGAAACTTCGCGAACGCAGCAGGTGTCGCAACCGCGGACCGCGTTGCCCGTTTCGGCCCAGTGATGGCTTACCAGCCCGACGGTCGGATCAAGAAGGGCACCGGCTCACTGGTCGGCAACAACATCTATAACCAGACTGGCGACAACCAGGCGCGTTCGGGCGGCAAGGGCGTTGGCGGGACAATCACCTTCACGATCTCCGTTCAGAACGACGGCACCGACGAGGAACAGCTCTCGGTCTATTCGACCGGTGCATTCGCTGCCAATTTCGAGGTCACGTATTGGCAGGGCACGACCAACATCACCGGGCAGGTCGTGACCGGCACGTACCGGACGCCGTACCTGAACCCCGGCGCGACGTTCGCGATCCAGGCCAAGGTCAAGGTGCTCGCCGGCGCCACGGTCGGATCGTCGGTAACGCGGCTGGTGTCCCTGACGTCGGTTGCCGACCCATCCAAGGTGGACGTGGTCCGCTTCACCGGCAAGCGCAAGTAGCGCCCCGGGCGCGGCGAACCTAGCCTGGCGTCACAGTCGAGCGCGCCGCTCCACCGGCGGCGCGCGGCTCAGGTCTGCGGGCTGCGCACCTGGCAGACGTCGAGCCGCAGCAATCGACTGATGCCCTGTCGGTTGTTGGCGACGGCGCGATACAGGAAGTCCAGGATGGACATCGCCAGCGGTAGCCTGGCGAACACGCTGATCGGCCACAGGAACGGGACGTTTCGTGCCACTTCAACGGCGGCTGCGGCACCCACGAACCAGTTGCCGTCAGTGTCCACTGCGTGCAGCGCACCCACCAGGTCGTCGCGTGGCGGCATTCCGGGGAGCGCCGCTTCCTGAAGCGAAACGAGCCGCAATCGGCGCCGCGAGTCGAGCCGCGTCAACAAGCGCGCCGTCTGCGTGCAGACCCCGCAGTCGCCGTCGTAGAGAAGCGTCAGCTCGTGAGTCATGCCGTCGCCAGTCTGCGCCGTCCGTGGCGAACGCACCGGCGCCGGGACTCGCAAGCAAATACCTCGGCCACAGGCGCGCGCCCTAGACTGTCGGAGTGCCGGACATTGAGTACGCGTTCCTGGCCGACGCCGCGGAGGCGCGGCCGGGGCAGAAGTTTGCCGTGATCGGCGGAGGGGTCTCGCGCCTTGGCGGACCGCGGTTCCCGTTGCGTCACCCACACCTGGCTTTGATCTGCGGACTGAACGTTACGACGCCCGAATTCGGCGCCGAGCACGAGCTCCAGTTCGTGCTCCTGACGCCGGAGGGCAAGCAGCTCAGCAATGCGACTGCCAAGGTCCTGGCAAACGGCCCTCAGGACGGCCGGGACAGCGTGCTGACCTTCAGCCTCGACATGTGGAACCTGAGCTTCCCCGCGCCGGGCGACTATTCGATCCGCATCCTCGTCGACGGCTCGGAGCGCAAACGGCTGTCGCTCGTAGTCGAGCAGCGCGAGCCCGCCCAGGGTCAGGGGCAGGGCACACGAAAGGCGCCCAGCGAGCCGCCGTTCCCACCGCCGACCGGCCAGGCCTAGGCGATGCTGCCCGGTTTCGACCTCGAACAGATCCTGCTCAGTGGCGGCGCGATGCTTGCCCTGTTCGCCCTGTTCCTCATCATCTTCGCCGAGTCTGGCCTGTTCTTCGGCTTCTTCCTGCCCGGCGACAGCCTGCTGCTGGCGGCCGGCGTCATCTCGGCCGCAAATCCTGAAGCGTTTCCGCTGTGGGCAATCTGCGTCGTCTGCTTCATCGCGGCCGTGCTGGGTGACGCGGTCGGCTATGGCTTCGGTCATCGATATGGCCGGCGGCTGTATGCCCGGCCCGACTCGCGCTTCTTCAAGCAGAGCCACCTTCGCGCCGCCGAGGCGTTCTACGAGAAGCACGGCGGCAAGACCATCGTCATCGCCCGTTTCATGCCCTTCGTCCGGACGTTCGCGCCGATCGTCGCCGGTGCGGCGTCGATGCCATATCGCCGGTTCGCCGTCTTCAACTTCACTGGGGCCGCGCTGTGGGCCGTCGGCCTGCCCGTCGCCGGCTATGCGTTGGGCAGCATCATCCCGCCCGAGATTCTCGACCGCTGGCTGATCGTCATCCTCGCCATCGTGGTGGCCCTCTCCCTGCTGCCCACCTTCATCCACGGCTACCGCAGCAATCGCGAGGAGATCCATGCTCGCGTCCGATCGCGGGGCCGGCAGGGAGCAGTTCGCCCTTTATCGGAGGAGCCTCCGTCGTGACCGACGGGCGCCAACCAACCCGCGACGAAGCGTGGGCGCTGCTGTGTGAGTGGACCCAATCGGACGCGCTGCGCAAGCATGGCCGCGCGGTCGAGGGGGCAGTCGGCTGGTACGCCGAGAATCGGTTCGGCAAGAGCGGCGCCGAGCTCGAGACGTGGCGCTCCGCCGGGTTGCTGCACGACTTCGACTACGAACGCTTTCCCGACACGCACCCACTCCAGGGCGCCGACGAGCTGCGCAGCCGCGGCTACCCCGAGGAGCTGGTCCAGGCCGTTCTCGGTCACGGTGATCACACGGGCATTCCGCGCACGACGGACCTGGCCCATGCCGTCTACGCGTGCGACGAGATGAGTGGCTTCGTGATCGCGGTTGCGCTCGTTCGTCCAAATCGGAGCCTTGACGAGGTTGACGTACGCTCGGTGACCAAGAAGATGAAGGACAAGGGCTTCGCTCGCCAGGTGCCGCGCGACCAGCTCGAGAAGGGGGCCGAGGAGATCGGAGTGCCATTGGAGGAGCACGTGGCCAATGTGATCGAAGGTCTCAAGGCGGTTCGCGGAGATCTTGGGCTTTGACCGACCCGAAGGCCGCCAGCGACGCCGAAACCCTCATCCCGCTCAGTGATCCCGTACGCACCGTCCGCGCCCAGCGCCGGCTCGACGCCGAGCCGTACCGCGTCTACCGCGCGTGGTCGGCGCCCGAGGCGTTGAGCGAGTGGTTTCCCGACCGCGTCGAGGGATCACTGACGCCTGGCACGCGCAGCACTCTCGTCTTCCCGGACCAGCGCGTGTGGTGGGACGTCATCGAAGCCGATCCGAACAGTCGCTTCCAGTTCCGCTGGCCGTGGCTGGCCGACGACGCCTGGGTCACCACGGTCACGGTGACCATCACTCCCCGCGGCTACGGCAGCCTGCTCACGCTCGAGGACGGACCGTTCGACCTGACCCGGCCGGGCCTGCTCGACGCCTACGCCGAGTGTCTGGCGGGCTGGGAAAAGGCGCTGGCCACACTTCGGGCGCTGATCGATTTCTCGGTCGATTTGCGTGGCCGAAACCCGAGTCCGCCGCAGACCGCCGGTCGCGAGCGCTAAATCGTGGCTTCATGCAGCCGCCCTCCCGACGCCGCACGGGCCGTCCACATGACGTACGCCGGCATGCGACGACTCGACGATGTGCCGGGCAGCAGGTTGGACATAAGGTGAGTCGCAAAGAGTCAGTTGATTCCCAAGCGGAGCAACCTGCCATGTACGGAAATGAATTGCTGGTCGAGCAAGTAAAGGCCGAGCCAGAGCTTGCCACCGAGCCGACACCCGAGCCAAAGAACTTGTCGTGGGTCGAAAACGAAGTAGAGAATTCGGCGCCGGAGGCGAGGTCGGGACTCCGTTGGCGGTTGGCACTGTTCGCCTATCGCGGCCAAATGGGCCCGACGCGCCACGAAGATTGGCGAAACTTCCTGCCTAAGCGGACACGCTGTAGCGTCCGGCTTGGCAGGCCAAGCTCCGCGTCCGAGAAACGCCTCGCGCACGAAGACAGACGGGGCGGACAGGGTCGTAGACGATCGTCAGCGAGCGTCTCGCTCGCGTCCAGGCGACATACGCCAGTCGGCGTTCCTCCTCCAGCGCACGTCGCGGGTCATCGGCCTCCTCCAGCGTTCGCCGGCTCGGGAACACACCCTCGTCAAAGCCGATGCACGCCACGTGGTCGAACTCCAATCCTTTCGTGCCATGGCTCGTGGCCAGCACCAGCTGGGCGTCGTCGGAACGCAGACTGGCCCGAAGCGCTCTCGCCTGTTCAATTGACGCGCGCAGCTCGGCAACGGTGCGTACGCCCAGCGCCCAGCTGCATAACGCCCGTGCCAGCGGGTCGCGGCCGGCGTGCCGGGCGACGAGCAAGTGCCGGGGGCCGGTCGTCGGCGCGTGCCTCAAGCTCGGCGATCAGCGCGTCGAGCCCGGGGTGGTCGAGCATCAGCCCGTCCTCCGCCGCGCGATAGGCAATGCCACTTTCCAGTGCGACCGCCGCGAACGGCGCGAGCTGGGCATTGGTTCGGGCCAGCACAGCGTGGACGCCCGGCGCCCGGCCGTACCAACGATTGAGCAGGCGCCGGGCGCGAGCGAGCTCGTCACCGGGATCGGGCGCCAGGATCAGCTGACCGGCCGCCGTCGGTCCGGCCCTGATCTCCTTTGCGAATCGCTCGCCGTTGATCTCGATGAGGCGCACGGCGCGCTCGACCACGGGCCGCGGACAGCGGTAATTGGTGACGAGGTCGACGCGGCGCAGGCCCGGCAGTCGGCCGGCGAGGTCGAGCACGCGGCGCACATCTGCAAGGCGCCACGCGTAGATCGTCTGGTCGTCGTCCCCGACGAGGAAGATGTCGCGCCGCTCGCCGCACAGCAGCACGGCAAGCTCGAGCTGACTCCGATCGACGTCCTGAACCTCGTCGACGAGCAGCGTCGAGCAACGCTCGCGCCAGCGATCGAGCAGGGCAGCGTCGGACTGAAGAGCGGCCAGTGCTCGCCGAACGAGATCGTCGAAGTCGAGCGCGTCGTTCTCAGCCAGCCACTCTTCGTAGTGGATGAAGCGGCCGATCACGTCCGCCGGCAAGTTATGTGTCGCCTCCGGCTCGTCGAGCATCTGCCGCGCCCGCGCCACGTCGACGCCGAGGTCGAGCTTGAGGCGCGAGAACCCGTCGTCGAGCCGGCGCAGTTGCGCTCCCGAAAGTGGCCGGCCATTGATCGCCGCCAGCGCCTCGGACCTGTCGACCAGGTTGCGCACACTCACCCCGGCGTCGGCGAGGATCTCGCGACCGAGAGCATGGAACGTCCGCACTCTGACTGCCGGCTCGACGACGCCGAGCGGCTCGAGGGCAGTTGCCAGGCGCTCGCCCAGCTCGTCTGCGGCGCGCTTGTTGAACGTGACCGCGGTGACGCGGCCCGGATCGGCACCGGTAGCTACAAGCCAGCAAATGCGCGCGACCAGGGTCGTCGTCTTGCCCGAGCCGGCCGGCGCTACGCATAGCACAGGCCCGGGCGGCGCCGTGGCCGCAGCGCGCTGGTCGGGTGCCAGCTTGCCGAGTCGCTCTTCAACGGCGGGGTGCGATCACCCACTCACGATGGCGTCTGTCAGTTGGCTGCGGATTGCCTGTGAGTTGATCCGGATTTGCCGCCAATTGGCAAGAACTTCGATGCTCCGTTGCCGCCGAATCCCGGTAACATCCGACCCGTCCGCGCCCCGCCCCCAGCTCTCATGGGGCGCGCAATAGGAGGGATTCTCTACGTGACCCGTAGACCCGTCGCCGCGCCACGCGGCCGTTTCGGAGCGCTCATTGCTGGCGCTGTGCTCGTCGCACTGCTCGTGCCCGGAGCAGCGGCCAAGCCCCCGACTTCTCTACCGATCCAGATTCTTGGTCTGAACGACTTCCACGGCCAGCTCGAGTGGGGTAATCCCACGGCCAGCTCGGGCTTCCGGCTCGGCACCCTGACCGATATCGATCCGAGTCCGACCGTTACCAACAATCGTGTCTCGCCCCGAGCTGCTATGCGGTGGGCGGCGTCGAGTACCTCTCGACCCACGTCGACAACCTGCGCGCAACGAACCCCAACAGCGTGTTCGTGTCCGCGGGCGACCTCATTGGCGCCACGCCGCTGCTCTCGGCAGCCTTCCATGACGAGCCGACCATCGAGGCGTTCAACATCATGGAGCTCGACTACAACGGCGTCGGCAACCACGAGTTCGACGAGGGCATCGCCGAGCTCAAGCGCATGCAGGAAGGCGGCTGCCACCCCGTCGACGGCTGTGGCGATGGCGACGGTTTTGCCGGAGCTGACTTCAAGTTCCTGGCCGCTAACGTCGTCTACAAGAAGAACGACAAGCCGATCTTCCAGCCGTACAAGATCCACACCTTCCAGCACGGCGTGAAAGTTGCATTCATCGGCATGACCCTTGAGGGCACGCCGCTCATCGTCTCGCCAGACGGCATCAGCAACGTCAACTTCCTCGACGAGGCGGCGACGGTCAACGCGCTGGTCCCGGAGATCAAGGCGCAGGGCGTGGAGACGATCGTGGTCCTGCTGCACGAGGGCGGAAGCCCCTCGAACACAGGCACCTCAACCCCGGCGACCTCCATCAATAGCTGCGTGAACCCCAGCGGTGCCCTGCCGCCGATCGTCAATGCGATGGACGACGAGGTCGACGTGGTCATCACCGGCCACACGAACTGGGCGGTCAACTGCCTCATTGACGGCAAGGTCGTCACCGGCGCCGCGTCCCAGGGCCGGCTGATCACGGACATCGACTTGACGGTCAACCGGGCCACTGGCGACGTGACCGGGCCGATCAACGTCAACAACGTGATGGTTACCCGCGACGGCGTCGCTGCCGACCCGGCGCTGACGTCGCTGATCGCCAAGTACAACGCGGTAATCGCACCAATTCGTGACGAAGTGGTCGGTCACACCACCGGTGCGCTGACGCGTTCCGCCAACGCTGCCGGGGAGTCGACGATGGGAAGTCTCATCGCCGATGCTCAACTGGCGTCTACCCAGACTGACGCTCAACCCGGCGTGATCGCGTTCATGAATCCGGGCGGGATGCGCGCCGATATCGCGTTCACCCCGCCGGGACCCGAGCCGATTACCCACGGCGAGGCGTTCTCGGTGCAGCCGTTCAGCAACATCGTGACGACCAAGACCTACACCGGTGCTCAGATCAAGACGATCCTCGAGCAGCAGTTCGTCGTAAGCACAGGCTCGCAGGCAGGCAACGCGCGGACTTTGGTCCTGCCCGTGTCGGACGGCTTCTCGTACACGTGGACGGCTTCGGCGCCGATCGGTAGCAAGGTCAGCAACATGATGCTGAACGGCAATCCGATCGTTACGACGGATAGCTATCGCGTCACCGCCAACAACTTCCTTGCTGGCGGCGGCGATGACTTCCCGGGCTTCACGGTCGGCACCGCCGAGCAGACCGGTCTCGACGACCTGGTCGCGCTCGAGGCATATCTCGCAGCTCACGACCCGTACACCCCGCTTGATCTGACCATTCCGGCGAATCAGCGGATCACGCGACTGCCCTAGTCCTCTCAACCAAGAGAGACACCGCGAGGCCGGCCCGCAAGGGCCGGCCTCGTTGATTCCGGTCCGGCCCCTGCGTCGCTATCGTCTGTCCTGAAATGCACAGGGTCGGACGGATCTTTGCCGCTTCTCTGCTGTTGCTTGCCATTTCTGCGGGAGCGGCGGCGGCTCACTTCGGGGCCCAGTCGTTCGTCTTCGTGACCGACGATGCGATCGATCCGGGCGAGCAGTTCACGCTCGTCGGATCGGATCTCGCGCCCGACTCGATGGTCGAGGTCAATGTTCGCCTGGAAGAGTACGCGGCGACCCTCGGGACCCTGCGGTCGGGTTCAGATGGTCACTTCGAGACGCTGCTGACCATGCCCGCCGAGGCCCCGCGCGGCTACGTCGAGCTGATTGCGTCGAGCCCGGACGGGACCAGCGCATCCGCGTGGATCCACGTTGGACAGCGGACCGGACAGGAAGGAACGCCACCGGCTGCGACCCAGGCAGGCTTCCCGATCGACCCGTCGCTGATCGTCCTCGGCGTCCTGCTCGCCGGCTCGGTCGGCGCCATCGGGTACATGCTCCTCCGTCGCCGACCCGCGGCGAGCCCGACGACCGTCGCCGCTCGGCGAGTGCCATCCAAGCGCGGCCGGCGCACGCACGGATAGTCCACGTAGATATGTCGGCCCGCGGGTATTGCACGTGGCGAGAAAATCAATGACGCGCCCCGCGGATCTTGACCACCCAGCAACTTGGCGTCGGGGTGCAGTTCAAGGAGGGCGAAGGCAGCATGGTCTCATTTGCACGCTCGCGGTCCGGCCCGGCAAGACTCGTGGCGCTATCGATCGTGGCGCTGTTAGCGGTCACCTTGATCGCTGGTCCTGTCTCTGGCAAGCCGACGAAGCCAGGCTTCACGACCAGTCAGCCATCGATGGTCACCAATCTGAGTGGTGGAAGCGTTAAACCGATAATCACCGTCGGCGACACGATCGGCGACTACATGTTCGAGGCGATCCCCGACGGCATCGCCGTGTCCGCCAACGGAAATGGCACAGCAGATGTTTTCGTCAACCACGAAACGTCGACGGTTCCGTTCCCCTATAGCGTCTCGTCGCCGGCGAACAACGCCAACGACATGACCGACTCTCTGGTCAGCAAGCTGAAGCTGCACCAGCAGACCGCGGCCGTGATGAGCGCCTCAATCGTCATTGGCGACGATGAGAACTACCACCGTTTCTGCTCCAACTTCCTGGCAACGAGTGAGCACGGCTTCAAGCGATCGCTTTTGCTCACCAATGAGGAAGGAACCGATTGGGTCAACCGCACGGGCATGCAGTGGCCAACCACGCCGTACGCGGCGACCTCCCGCGAGATCGGCGTTGTCGTCGCCCATGACATCAACAACGGCAAGACCAAGCCGATTTGGGGCATGGGACGCCACAACCACGAGAACTCCGTCGCCCTGAAAGGCTTCGGCAAGCCGGTCGTGATCTCGGGCGACGATACCTTCACGACGACGTCGGCTCAGTCGCAGGTGTATTCGTACATATGCCGATGACAGCGACGCAGTCTGGAACGACACCGGGACGCTGTACGCCTTTGTTTCGGACAACCCCGCGGTCAACGACTACTACGACTTCCCCGCCAACTCACCCATGAGCGTCAGTGGCAAGTTCGTCCCGGTGCCGAAGAACATCGCAACCGGACGAAATCCCAACGGGACAGACCTGATTTCCTCCGATGTCGGCTATCCGGCACCGTTTGGGCCGTGGGCCGTTCACCCGGGAACGACGACTCCGGTCGATGGTCCGCAATGGGTGCTCGAGCACTGGGGAGATACTCAGCCGGGCGGTGGCGTTTTCCAGTTCCTGCGCGTCGAGGACATGGCGTACGACAAGCGGCCGGGAATGTCGAACGTCGTCTACCTCGCCGATTCGGGTCGCGGCCTTGTGGGCGCTCCGGGACCTGGCGTGTCGACCAACGGGCGCATCTGGAAGATGATTTTCGACCCCAACGATCCAACCATCGTCACGTCCCTGTCGATCTTGATCGACGGCGACGACGCGCCAGTCAAGACCCTGACCGAGGTGCGTCAGCCAGACAATCTTGAGACCACCCCGAACGGCCTGTACATCACCGAGGATCCGGGCAGCAGTCAGCAGTTCGCTCCCGGCGATCCGGCAGGCAAGAACGCACGTGTGTGGCAGTACAAGTTCGTGGGTGGCGTGCTGGCGCCGGTCATCGAGGTCGACCAATCAGCCGACGGCGGCCCGACCGACGCTCTGCCGGGAAGCATCGGCAACATGGGCGCCTGGGAAGCGAGCGGCATCGTCGACGTATCGTCGATCTACGGCCCAGGCTCGTTCCTGCTTGATGTTCAGGCGCACAGCCTGTGGATTGACGTGGAGCCTGGTCCCGACCTCGCCAATCCGCCGGCCGGCAACGATTGGACGTATAAGCGGGAGGGCGGCCAGCTGTTACTGGTCCAGATCCCGGGCGGCTGAGCTGACGCCACAATTTGCGGCGGCTAGTGCCGCATCCGCCATACAGCCCTAGCGCAGTGGCCCCGCCGACAACGGCGGGGCCACTCTTATTGCTCCGACAGGCACAGCGCTAGCATCGAACCTCGAATGAATCCTCAACTCCAGGCGACGCTGGCCAAGCTGCCCAACAAGCCCGGCGTGTACCTGCTCAAGGACGCACGCGGTCGCGTCCTGTACGTCGGCAAGGCGCAGAGCCTGCGCAGCCGCGTCCGCCAGTACTGGCAGCACAGTCGCGGCTCGACCCAGCAGCCGCTGCGCATCGAGCAGGCGATGGACCGCGTCAGCGACGTCGAGTACACGCTGACCGACACGGTCAGCGAGGCGCTGCTGCTCGAAGGGACGCTCATCAAGCGCCATCAGCCGCGCTTCAACGTCCGCCTCAAGGACGACAAGAGCTACCCGTACATCAAGATCACCCTGGCCGACGACTTCCCGCGCATCGAGCGAACTCGCAAGCTGCCCAACGACGGCTCGCGCTACTTCGGGCCGTACGCGTCGGCGTCGAGCGTGGACGAGGCGATGAACCTCATCCGCCGGCTGTTTCCCTTCCGGACCTGCACGATCGACATCAAGGACGGCAAGCGCGCCCTTGCCCGGCCGTGCCTGCTGTACCACATCAAGCGCTGCCAGGGCCCGTGCATCGAGGCGATCTCGAAGGACGACTACCGCGCCGACATCGAACAGGTGATGCTCTTCCTGGAGGGCCGCCAGGAGCTCGTCGCGCGCCACCTGCGCCAGGAGATGAGCCTCGCCTCCGAGCGGCTCGACTACGAACGCGCCGCCGACCTGCGCGACAAGCTGCGTGCGGTCGAGCGGACGATGGAGAGCCAGAAGATGGCCGCCTTCGCCAAGACCGAGCTGGACGTGCTCGGCTACGCGCGGCAGGGCAACGGTGCGGCCGTGCAGCTCTTCGCCATCCGCGACGGCACGACCGTGGCGCGCGACATCTTCCTGCTCGAGAACGTCGGCGACAGCCCGGATGAGGAGGCGCTGTCGGCATTCATCAAGCAGTACTACGCGGCGACCGCGTCGATCCCGCCGCGCATCCTCATTCCGCACACTGCTCGGTGATGCCGACGAGCTGACGTTGTTCCTCGAATCGCGCCGCGGTCGCCGCGTCACGCTGTCCGTGCCGCAGCGCGGCGAGGGTCGCGCGCTGATGTCGCTCGCGGCGCGCAACGCGGCCGAGACGCTGGCGCGCGAGCAGGCGCGCTGGCTGGCCGACGAGGGCAAGACGCTCGCCGCGCTCGAGGAGCTGGCCGGAGCGCTCGGGCTGACGGCGCTGCCGATGCGCATCGAGTGCTACGACATCTCCACCATCCAGGGCACGAACACGGTCGGCAGCATGGTCGTCTTCGAGGAGGGCCGGCCGCGCAGCGGGGAGTACCGCCGCTTCCGGATCAAGACCGTCCAGGGCACCGACGACTACGCCAGCCACCGCGAGGTGCTGCGCCGCCGCTTCCACCGCGCGCTCGAGGCGGAGGAGGGGGTCGCCGAGGAGCTCCGCTGGCGCCTGCCCGATCTCGTGGTGATCGATGGCGGCCTCGGCCAGGTCAACGCCGCGCGCGGCGTCCTCGACTCGCTCGGATTGGCCGACATGCCGGCGATCGGCCTGGCCAAGGAGCGCGAGGAGGTGTTTGCTGCCGGGCTTGCCACAGCCACTCGTGCTGCCGGCGACGAGCCAGGCGCTCTACCTGCTGCAGCGACTGCGCGACGAGGCCCACCGGTTCGCGATCACGTATCACCGCAAGCTGCGCGCCAAGAGCGCCGTGCGATCGGCGCTCGACGAGGTCGCCGGGGTCGGCCCGACACGCAAGCGCGCGCTGCTGCGCGTGTTCGGATCGACGCGCCAGATGAAAGGCGCGACGGTCGATCAGATCGCCGCGGTGCCAGGCATCAGCCGATCGCTGGCCGAGAAGATCCACGCCGACCTGAACGGCTAGCGCAATCGACGGCGCCGCTCAGGGAACTCACAACCGACCGATTCCGGGTCCGCTTGCTATAGTCCCGGCCGAATGCGTCGTTTCCTTCCCATTCTCATCGTGGTGGTCGGCCTTGCCGCGCTCGCCATCGATTTTCTGCCCCTTGATCGGCCTCTGAGCGATCCCCCGCAGCCCATCGAAACGCGGCTCGGGCTCGACCTGCAGGGCGGTCTTCGGGGTGAGTACCGCGCACTTCCGGACAACGGCGTGGCGGTGAACGCCGAGGAGCTGGCGACGATCCGGACGATCATCGAGAACCGCATCAACCAGTACGGCGTGGCCGAGCCGATCGTGCAGACCCAGGGCGGCGACCGGATCGTGGTCGAGATCCCCGGCGTCACGAATGAGCAGGACGTGCGCGGCCTGATCGGCTCGACCGGCCGGCTCGACTTCGTCGAGGTACCGCCGGCGCGAGCCAACGAGGTCATCCCCGGCGGTCGCATCCCGGCCGATCTGGAGGTCGTCTTCTCGGGCGACAAGATCGCCTCGGCCAGCGCAGGCTTCGATCCGCAGAATCGACGCGCGGTCGACTTCGTGCTGACCGAGGAAGGCGCCCGAATCTTTGCCGACTACACCCGGAATCACGTCGGCGAGCAGTTCGCAATCGTGCTCGATGGCATCGTCCAGTCGGCCCCCGAGATCCAGAGCGCAATCCCAAGCGGACAGGGCCAGATCTCGGGTACGTTCACCCAGGAAGAGGTCAACGCCCTCGTCACGGTGCTGCGCTACGGCGCGCTGCCGAACGCCATCGAAGAGGTGAGCTTCAGCAAGATCAGCGCGACGCTCGGCTTCGACTTCCTGCAGCAGAGCCTCGTCGCGGCGGCGATCGGCATCGCCCTCGTCTTCGCGTTCATGCTCATGCTCTACCGACTGCCCGGCGTGATCGCCTGCATCGCGCTGATCTTCTACTCGATCCTCGTGCTGGCGATCTTCAGGATCATTCCGGTCACCCTGACGCTGGCCGGTATCGCCGCGTTCGTGCTCTCGATCGGCATGGCGGTCGACGCCAACATCCTCATCTTCGAGCGCACCAAGGAAGAGCTTCGCGCCGGTAAGACCCTGGTGTCGGCGGTCGAGGCCGGCTTCAATCGCGCCTGGAACTCGATCTTCGACTCGAACATGTCGAGCATCATCACCGCCGCGATCCTGTTCTACTTCGGCTCGGCGGTCATCCGCGGTTTCGCGCTCGTGCTGATCATCGGCGTGCTGGTTTCGATGTTCACCGCGATCACCGTCAGTCGCGAGATGATGCGCTTCATCGTCCGCCAGCAATGGGCACGGAAGGCGTCGTACTTCGGCGTCCACGAGGACGAGTTCACCATTGCCGCGCCGCGAACGAGAGGGCGTGAGGCGGAGCGAGTCTCCGAGCCAACCCATGTTTGACATCATCGGCAAGCGGCGCTGGTTCTACGCCTTCAGCCTGCTGATCATGATCCCGGGGATCATCTTCATCCTGCTCACGCCGCTCACCGGTGGCCGATCCGGCCTGCAGTTCTCGATCGACTTCACCGGCGGCACCGTCTGGGAGGTCCACTTCGCCGACGGGACGCCGACTACGGCGGAAGTTCACGAGCTGATGACAGAGCTCGGACTGCCGGGATCTGTCGCCATCACCACTGCCGGCGACCGGGAGTACGTTCTCATCCGGACGGAGCAGATCGGCCTGGCCGAGCGTCCGTCGCCCAGCCCGTCGCCCAGCGGCTCGCCGAGTACCAGCCCATCGCCGAGCGGCTCGGCCGATCCATCGGGCTCTCCAGCGACGTCACCGAGCCCGACGACATCGGCCGGCGCCGGCGCATCGCCGAGCCCGAGTCCGTCCTCGTCGCCGGGGCCGGCAATCGTGCTGCCGACCGAGGGCCGACTGGCCGACTTGCGTTTCGCGCTCGAGGAAGAGTTCGGCCCGATCGACGAGGTCCGCCAGGAGGCCAACATCGGCCCGGTCATCAGCGGTGAGCTGGCGCAGCAGGCGCTGGTGCTCATCATCGTTGGCTCGCTCGGCATCCTGGGCTGGATGACGTTCCGGTTCAACGATTTCCGGATGGGCATGACCGCCATCGCCGCGCTGCTCCACGACGTCGTCGTCGTAATCGGCATCTTCGCCATCGGCGGCACCTTCTTCGGCCTGCAGATCGATGCCCTGTTCGTCACCGCCATGCTGACCGTCATCGGCTTCTCGGTCCACGACACGATCGTGGTGTTCGACCGCGTGCGAGAAAACCGCATCCGACACGCCGGCGAGCCGTTCTCGGCAATCGTCAACCACAGCCTGCTTCAGACTCTCGGCCGGTCGTTGAACACCTCGTTGACGACGGTCATGGTGCTCACAGCCCTGCTGCTGTTCGGCAGCGAGGCGACGCGCGCGTTCGTGTTCGCTATGGTCATCGGCATCGTGTCGGGCACGTACTCGTCGATCTTCAACGCCAGCGCGCTGCTCGTGACGTGGCACGAATGGGATGAGCGGCGGCGCCACGAGCGCGACCTCGTCCCGGCTCGGAGTCGCTAGCAACCAGTGACCTACCTCGAGCGGCTCACCGCCCGCGTCGAGGAAGTCGGCAATTGCCTTTGCGTTGGCCTTGATCCTGAACCCGGGTCGTTGCCGGCCGGCTACACAGCGGACGTGGCCGGGATCGAGCGTTTCGGCGGCCTGATCATCGACGCGGCGCTCGAGCGCGCCGCCGCAATCAAGGCCAATATCGCCTTCTTCGAGGCGTTCGGAAGTGCCGGTATCGGCGCGCTCGAGCGGCTCCGGGCACGCATCCCGGCAAGCGTCCCCTTCATCGCCGATGCCAAGCGCGGCGACATCGGCACCACCGCCGTGCGACAGGTAGTGGCGCTCTTCGACGCGCTCGGCGCGGACGCAGTTACGGTCAATCCCTACCTCGGCCGCGACGCCGTGGCGCCGTTCCTCGAGCGTGACGACCGATTCGTGTACGTCCTGTGCCGCACGTCGAACCCTGGCGCGGCCGAGGTCCAGAACCTCGACCTGAGCGGCGAGCCGCTTTATGTGCACGTCGCGCGCAGGGTCCGCGAGTGGGCCGGCGAGACGGCCAATGCCGGACTCGTCGTCGGCGCAACGGCGCCGGACGAGCTCGTCCGCATTCGCGAGTCGGCGCCGGATCTGCCCTTCCTTGTGCCCGGCATCGGTGCCCAGGGTGGCGACGTGCAGGCCGTGCTGACAAGCGGCCCGGTCACGGCGGGCATCGCCCGTGACAGAAAAGGTGGCGCGCTGCTGGTCAACGTTTCACGAGGAGTCGCCGGCGCTGCCGCCCTATCCGACGATCCTGAGGTGGCCCTGCGCCAGTCCGTCGCTCACTGGGCAGACGTGCTCCGGTGCTAGGATGGCCGCATGCCTTTCAACATCGGGCCGTTCGAGCTTCTGCTGGTGTTGATCCTGGCCCTGCTGATCCTCGGCCCGGGCAAGCTGCCGGAGGTCGGTAGCGCTCTCGGCCGCACGATCCGTGAGTTCCGCAAGGCCTCGACCGACGTTGAGGACTCGCTGCGCGTCGATGCGACGCCGACCAAGGCCGATGCGGCCACAGCCGCCCGCCCGGTGACTTCTGCGGCCGACACGGCCGACGCCACCGAGGACCGCGCAGCCTCCTGACTGACACTCTCGGCGTGGACAGGCCGTCCGCGCTGCCTGCCCGACCCACCGATGAGCGCCGAGCCCGAGACCCCGCTCGCTGTCGATCCGGTGATGACGTTGACCGAGCACCTGAGCGAGCTGCGGCTGCGCATCTTCATCGGACTGCTCGCGATCGGCATCGGAACTGCCGTTGGCTGGATTCTCGCGCCGGCCGCGATCAACCTGCTCAAGGCGCCGATCGCCGGTCCGCTCGTCTTCACCGCGCCGAGCGGCGCATTCTTCCTGCAGCTCAAGCTGGCGTTGATGATCGGCGTCGCGCTCGCGTCGCCGGTCGTGCTGTACGAGCTGTGGGCGTTCGTGTCGCCCGGTCTGACACCGCACGAACGCCGCGTGGCGCGACCCTGGGTGCCGATGGCGCTCGTGTTCCTGGTCCTCGGCATCGGCGTGGCGTACCTGATCCTGCCGGCGACCGTCGGATTCCTGCTCGGCTTCGCGATCCCCGGAGTCGTCGAGCCGCTGATCACGGTCGACGCCTACTTCGGTTTCGTGACCACGATGTTCATCGCCTTCGGCCTCGTGATGCAGTTTCCGATCGTGATCGTGCTGCTGAGCAAGGTCGGACTGGTCAACGCCGACCGGCTGCGCCGCGGCCGGCGTTACGTCATCGTGGCCATATTCGCGGTTGCCGTCGTGGTTACACCCGGCGGCGACCCGTTCAGTCCGGTGATCATTGGCAGTCGTCATGTACCCGCTGTACGAGTTCACGATCTGGCTGGTGAGCCGATCAGAGCGTCGCTCTGGCCGCTCGATTACGGCATCCTGACAGCTGATGTCGACCACGCCTCCGCCACGACCCCACGTAGCGATCATCAGCGGCCTGTCGGGAGCCGGCAAGACGGCGGCCAGCAAGCTGCTCGAGGACCTCGGCTACCGCGTCGTCGACAACCTGCCGGCAGAGCTGCTGCGCGACCTGGCCAGCTCGTCGTGCGCGACCCGAGCCGCTATCGAGCGAGTGGCGCTCGTGCTCGACGCGCGTGCCGGTGATGCGCCGGTGGCCTTCCGCGAAGCGCTGTCGTCGCTCGAGAGCCGCGGCATCAGCCCGCAGGTGTTCTACCTCGAGGCGCGCGACGACGTGCTCATCCGCCGCTTCAGCGAGACGCGTCACCGCCACCCGCTCGACAGCGACGACCAGGGCGTGGCGGCGTCCATCGCCCGCGAGCGAGAGCTGCTGGCCGAGATCCGCGCCCAGGCGGACGTGATCATCGACACCTCCGAGCTGTCCGGGCGGCGAGCTGCGCGAGCGCCTGTACGGCGCCATCAACACGCCGCCCACGGGCAGTGGGATTGCGCTGCAGCTGGTCAGCTTTGGCTTCAAGAACGGCATCCCGCTCGAGGCCGACGTCGTGTTCGACGTGCCGCTTCATGGAGAACCCGTTCTACATCGACCGACTCAGGCCGCTGAACGGCATGGATGCCGACGTCCGCGAGTTCGTCCTTGGGCAGCCGATCACCAGCCAGTTCCTGGACCAGGTCCACGACATGCTCGTCCTGGCGCTTCCCGGCTATGAGTCCGAGGGTCGCGGCCGCTTGACGGTCGCTTTCGGCTGCACCGGCGGGCAGCATCGCTCGATCGCCATCGCCGAGGAGGTCGCCGCGCGCTGGCGAGCCGAGAATCGCGGCGCGGTCAGCGTCTGGCATCGCGAGCTGGAACAGGCGTGAACGGGACCGGTAACGGGAACGGCGACCGGCTACGGAGCCGCGAACGGAGGCGGCGATGCCTCGCGTGTCGATGCCCAGCTGCGCCGGAGCGAGCGCAACCGTGCCCTGCGCCTATGGCTGCGCCCGGGGATCGGGATCAAGCGCTGGCTGGTGGTCGCCTTCTTCGGCCAGCTTCTGATCGCGCTGGCCGTGGCGCTTCTGCTCCAGGCCACGTTCGGCAGTGCTCCTGCCGTGGATGCGCCTACCGTCGGTCACAGCGCCGACGCTGCAGCTCGAGCTGCTCGTCTTCATCCTGTTCACAGTCGGTCTGGCGATCTTCGCCTACGGAGCGTGGCGCCTCCTGCGCGCGCTCGTCGAGCCCTACCAGGTCCGCCAGGAGCCGCTGGGCGAGCTGCTCTACCAGCGTCGGTTGCGCGCGCGCGGCCCGCGCGTCGTGGCCATCGGCGGCGGCACCGGGCTGTCGGTCCTGCTGCGCGGCCTCAAGGAGCAGACCAGCAACATCACCGCGGTCGTCACCGTGGCCGACGATGGCGGATCGTCGGGCAAGCTGCGCGACGAGATGGGCATGCCGCCGATGGGCGACATCCGCAACTGCATCGCTGCCCTGGCCGACGCCGAGCCGGCGATGAACAGCCTGCTGCAATACCGATTTCCAGCCTCGGACGGTCCAGAATTCGAGCTTCGCCGGCCACGCCTTCGGCAATCTGCTGATCGCCGCGCTCGACCGAGCGTCACGGGCGACTTCGAGGAGGGCGTCCGCCAATCCAACCGCGTTCTCGCCGTACGCGGCAGCGTCGTTCCCGTGGCCGGCCAGCCGATCACCCTGCACGCCGAGCTCGGCGATGGCAGCATCCTCGAGGGCCAGTCGCGCATCGCCAGGCGCGCGGCCAATTCGGAGGGTGTGGATCACGCCCGACGGCATCGCGCCCTCGGAGGAGGCACTCGACGCCATCGCCAACGCCGATCTCGTCGTGATCGGCCCGGGCAGCGTGTACACCAGCCTGCTGCCACCGCTGCTCGTGCCCGGCATGCGCGATGCGCTGCGCAGGACGGGCGCGCGCGCGCCTGTTCGTGTGCAACGTTGCCACGCAGGTCGGCGAGTCCGAGGGGTTCAGCGTGTCCGACCACCTTGCCGCTCTGTCGGCGCACGGTCTGGGCGACGTGATCGACGGTGTGCTGGTCAACGACAACTTCAAGGCGCGCGAGCCGGCGAACTACCCGGCCGCGCCGGTCGTCGTCGACGTGTCGCTGAGCAGCGCCGACGGGCCGCCGATCTTCGCGCGCGACGTCGTCGACGATGACAACGCCCACCACCACGACCCACGCAAGCTGGCGAGCGCGATCTTCGCGCTGCACGACGAACGGGTGCTCAGCCGGCGCGAGCAGGTGGCGGTCAGCTGACAGAGGCGCCCAGCCGGCGAACACCGCTCGGAGCTGCGCAGCGCGATCTGGTCGCGGCAGTCCGCGCCGAGCTGGCCGCGATCGAGCCGGCGCGCCAGTGCTGCCGCATCGCCGAGCGCGCCGGGCTTGGGCGCGGCAGGGAAGGGCAGGGCTCGAACGCCGACCGTCGGCCGGCTCGCGGTGCGACTCGACGATGCCGCCGCTCCGGACGAAGTCGAGGCGTTCGACTGGCGCCCGGCGGCGGCCCACTGCCGGATCGCCTACCTGCGCGGCGCCGTGCTGGCCCATGGCTCGCTGAGCGTCGCCGCGGCCGGCTCGCATCTCGAGCTCGTCGTGCCGGTCGACGAGCTCGAATCGCACGCTGAGCTGGCCGTGGCCGTCGGTCATCCGGCCGGCCTGCGCATCCGTCGCGGCCGCGGCGTGCTGACGTGGAAGAACTCCGAGTCGATCGTCGGCCTGCTGCGCCGCCTTGGGGCGTCGGCATCCACGCTGGAGCTCGAGTCGCGGCTCGTTGGTCGCGCCGTGCACGGCCATCTCAACCGGGTCGTCAACGCCGAGCACGCAAACCTGCGCCGTGCGGTCGCCGCGGCCCATCGACAGCTGAACGATATCGACGCGCTCGACGGACGTGGCGAGCTGGCGCGGCTACCCAAGCCGCGTCCGCCGCGTGGCCGAGGCGCGGCGCCGCGCTCCCGAAGCGACGCTCGCCGAGCTTGCCGCTGACCTCGATCTGTCGCGCAGCCAGGTGCAGCGCGCATTCCAGACGATCGAGAGCGCGGCGCTCCATGGCGGCGAGGATGACGCCGGCCCGGACAGCACGGCTCGCCCGACATGAGGAGCTGATGGCCATCTCGCGACCGGTGATCGTCGCCGGAAATTGGAAGATGAACAGCACGCCCGACGCGCCGCTTCGCTGGCCGCCGCGATCGCGCAGGCCACGGAGGTCAGCGGCGTCACGCGCGTGCTCTGCCCGCCTTTCGTGTGCCTGGCAACGGTGCGCGACGCGCTGGCCGGCACGGACGTGGAGATCGGCGCCCAGAACGTCCATTGGGAGGCGGCCGGCGCCTACACCGGCGAGATCTCGGCCCAGATGCTGGTCGGGCTGGCGACCTGGGCGATCGTCGGCCACTCGGAGCGGCGCCGCGATCAGGCCGAGGACGACGTGCAGATCGGGCGCAAGCTCGTGCGCTGCATCGAGAGTCGGCATTCGGCCCATCCTGTGTGTCGGCGAGCAGCTCGCCGAACGCGAGTCGGGACGCGCCGAGTCCACCGTGCGAGGCCAGCTCGAGGCGACTATCGCGGAGGTCAAGCGCCTCGGCTCCGAGCTGCCGGCCGACCTCGTCATCGCCTATGAGCCTGTCTGGGCGATCGGCACCGGCCTGACGGCGCGTGGCAGCGACGCGGCCGCGATGGCCCAGCACATCCGGATGACGCTGACGACTGCCGGAGCAGCGGCAGACGACGTGCCGATCCTGTACGGCGGCAGCGTCACATCGGCCGCTATCGACGAGTTCCTGGCCGAGCCCGACATTGACGGCGCTCTCGTCGGCGGGGCGAGCCTGAAGGTCGACGAGATGGCCGGCATCGTCGCTCGCGCCGGTCTGACCGCGGCCGCCCGCCAAGCGGCGTGAGTCGCCCGCGCCCGATCGTCCTCGTCGTTCTCGATGGCTTCGGCGTCGGGACTCGACCGCTCGACGACGCCATAGCCAACGCCAGGATGCCCGCCTGGCGCGCGCTGCTCAACGAGTGGCCCCACTCGCTTCTCGAGGCTTCAGGCGCAGCCGTCGGGTTGCCGCCAGGTCAGATGGGCAACAGCGAGGTCGGCCACCTCAACCTCGGCGCCGGGCGGCCGGTCGTGCAGGACCTGCCGCGCATCGACGCCGCGATCGCCGACGGATCGTTTGCCGTCAATCCGGCCCTGCAACAAGGCGGTCGCACGGGCAGCAGCGGGACATCGACTCCACCTCGTCGGCCTGCTCGGACCCGGTGGCGTCCACTCGGTCGACCGGCACGCCGTCGAGATCGCGCGCATGGCCCGGCTGGCCGGGGCCGCTGACGTCGTGGTCCACGGACTGCTCGACGGCCGCGACACGCCGCCGCGCTCGGCGGACGTCTTCGTTCCTGATTTCGAGACCCGATTGGACGAAGCGCATCCGGGTGCACGCATCGCCACCATCGGCGGGCGCTACTACGGCATGGACCGCGATCGGCGCTGGGAGCGTGTCCAGCGCGCGTACGACGCGATCGTGCTCGGCCGTGGCCTTCAGCGCGTCGAGTGCCGCGGCAGCCGTCGCCGACGGCTACGCCCGCGGCGAGAACGACGAGTTCGTCCAGCCGACCGTGATCGACGGCGTCGACGGAACGGTCCGCGACGGCGACGTGGTGATCCACTTCAACTTCCGCGCCGATCGCGCGCGCCAGCTGACCCACGCCCTGGTCGACGGCGACGAGTTCGACGGCCAGGCATTCGACCGCGGCAAGCGGCCCCGAGATCTGCACGTCGTGACGATGGCCGATTACGAGGCCGGTTTGCCCGTTGCGGTCGCATTTCCGCCGCTGACGGTGACCAGCCTGGCCGAGATCTTCGCCGGCCTGGGCTGGCGCCAATTCCACGTGGCCGAGACAGAGAAGTACGCCCACGTCACCTATTTCTTCAACGGCGGCATCGAACCGCCCTTCCCGCACGAGGAGCGGCTCCTGGTGTCCGAGCCCGAGTGTGGCGACCTACGACCTCCAGCCAGAGATGAGCGCGGATGGAGTGACAGGCGGGCTGATCGACGCCATCACCAGCGACCGCTACGACTTCATCGTCGCCAACTTCGCCAATCCCGACATGGTCGGCCACAGCGGTATGTGGGACGCGGCGGTTTCGGCTGTCGAGTTCGTGGACGGATGCATCGCCCGGATCACCGCCGCGATGCCCGCCGGACGGTCTGCTGTGCATCACCGCCGACCACGGCAATGCCGACGAGATGCGCGACGTGAACGGCAACCCGATGACCGCGCATTCGCTCAATCCGGTGCCGGTCGTGCTGATCGGCGACACCGTCCGCGGCCGAGTGTTGCGCGATGGCGTTCTGGCCGACGTCGGCGCCGACGCTGCTCGAGCTCGCGGGCCTGCCGCCGGCGGAGGGCATGACCGGCGACGAGCCTGCTCATCGGCTGAACCTGACTTCCCTGCTATCCTCCCGGCCGTGCAGAACATCCTTCTCGTCGGCCAGGTCCTGGTCAGCATCGCGTTGATCGCGTCGATCCTTCTCCAGTCACGCGGCGCCGGTCTCGGCGCGACATTCGGTGGCGACTCATCGGTCTTCCGCAGCCGTCGTGGAATCGAGAAGCGGCTGTTCCAGTTCACGGTCGTCCTGACCGTCCTGTTCGTCATTTTCTCGATCGCGGCCTTCAAGCTCAGCCGAGCCCCTCTAGGCTCCGCGGCCGCGCTCAGCGGCCGTGCTAGACTTGGCCTTCGCCTGAAGGGTCCAAAAGGCCGTGAAAGGCTGCGCGCCGAGGTGGCGGAATAGGTAGACGCGCTAGGTTCAGGACCTAGTGGCCGCAAGGTCGTGTGGGTTCAAGTCCCTCCCTCGGTACCAGTGCCCAGGTGGCGGAATTGGTATACGCGTACGTTTGAGGGGCGTATGACGAAAGTCATCCGGGTTCAAGTCCCGGCCTGGGCACCAATTCCCTGAACGAGACGGCGGCCGAAAGGCCGCCGTTTAGACTTTGCGGCACACCTCCGGGCGGTTAGCTCAGTTGGTCAGAGCGTCTCGTTTACACCGAGAATGTCGGGGGTTCGAGTCCCTCACCGCCCACCACTCATTTGAGCGTGAAAACGGCCCGCCTGGCACTTCGCCGGACGGGCCGTTGGTCGTTCTGATTACAGATTGCTCACACGCGGTCGGCGATCGCCTCGTGCGGCACCACGTCCAGGACGGAGTCGAGGTGCGCCGCTGGCGCTTCTTGGAGGCCCGGCAGAACGTGGCTGTACGTGTCGAGCGTGATCGAGACGCTGGCGTGGCCAAGCCGTTCAGCAACCTTCAGGATGGTCGCGCTGTCGCCATCAGGCGGACTCGGTGAACGACGAGGCCTTGCGCGAGGCGCAGAGGTCCGACACGCCGCGTCCGCTAGACGTCGTGGAGCATGAACAGCTCGACCGGGCCGCTCTCCCACGCGTCGAAGTCGTCGTCCTCGGTGGCGGCCGCCAGCGCGGGCCGCGCCGCGGCGAGGTCGTCGTTCGACCGCCAGATCGCGAGACCGACGAGCGCGTCGGACCGCTCGTCCTTGAACGTGTGCGCCTCGATCGCGCCCAGGCCGCGCGCCGCGACGCCGAACCGGTGCATCGAGTCGATCACGTCCTGCTCGTGCTCCGGCTTCGGACGGTGGATCGCGAATTGGTAGAGCATCGGTCCCCTTCCTGAGTGGTGAGGCCGCTGGGGCATCCAAATCGGCGGCCTTAATTGCCTAGTTCAATCAAAGTACTCAAGGGGCGTGACCACCACGTCCGGCAGCTTGACCCCGGTGGCGTTTGCACCGTTATACCCGTTCGGGTTCTGCTCCGGCTACTGCAAATGAGCGTCCCAACCATCGAAGTCAGTTCACGCATATATGCGCCAATACTTGTTCGGCCTGACGCCCGAGCAGTACGCCTCGATGCTCGAAGCACAGGAAACCGCTGCGCGATATGCAGAACCGATACCCCTGGCAAGCGACGTGCTTGCGGTGCCCGACGCGACCGATCCCGAACTGGCCGCAGCCTGGCCGAGCCGGCGGTCCAGTTCGATTGGGTAGCCTGCCGGGCCTCCCTCGACTAGACCTTCGAGCGCAGAACCAGTGAGGGTCCGGTCGGACAGCCCGAACAAGGAGCCCGATGCTGACCCGACCTTGTACTGGATCTTGACGGTGTGCTGCCCGGCCGGAACGCTGGCGACGAACTGCATGCTGTGCGCTCCTCCCTGAAGGTTGTCTCGGTCAAAGACGATCTCGAGCGGGGGGATTACGTGGCCG
Organism: uncultured Chloroflexia bacterium; assembly: GCA_963776865.1. Classification (GTDB taxonomy): domain Bacteria; phylum Chloroflexota; class Limnocylindria; order Limnocylindrales; family CSP1-4; genus JALYGJ01. The sequence goes on from CAVZOG010000003.1 coordinate 259,999, forward strand.
TCGACCACGGCGCGGACCATGCAAGTCCCGACGCACCGTCGAGGATGCCCATCCGCAGGGTGACGTGCGCTATTGCTCGCTGTACCGCAAAAGCCTCAACCCGGTTACGGCGGATACGCTGCAAAATCTCATGGCCGAGGTCCCGGCGACAGATGGGGTTCCGCTCACCGTGCGACTCACCGATACAACCATCGAGTTCGCGAAGGTCGACAACGCCAACTTTGGATATCACCTGCAGTGCCAGCTCAGCGAAGTTTCCTTCTACGGGGAGGCCTTGGGCATCTTCGGCGCTGTAGTGACCTACAAGATCACGGCGGCGAACGGCTGACGCGCCATCAGGCGGCCACTGTGTGAAAGCCGGTCGATAAGCCGCCGGTAAGTCGCGCCGGGTTACCTGGCACGAGAGGTGCCTACCGTGCCCGGCGTGACCGATCCCGAACTGGCCCAAGCTTGGGCTGAGCTGCACGCCTCGACGCCGCCCGGTTGGTGGGTCGGTAGCCCCGGTCCGCGACATGGCGGCACCTGGACGATGTATGCGTTCGATCAGACAGAGAAGGCGCACATCGGCCGGCGAAGACGCGAATGGACCACCGAAGCCCCGTCAGAGCTCGAGTGCGTTTACGAGATGGCGCGCTGTCTGCGGAAGATCAGTGAGGGCTAAGGATTCGACTGCGGGAGTATCTTCGTGTCGTCGGAACAGACAGCCACGAGGAGGGATCCGATGTCGATCGACAGCACCGCGACACGTTCGCGACGCTCGCTCCTGTTCGCGGGGCTCGGAGCGCTGGGCGCAGCCGTCGGCGCCACGCTCGCGCGCCCATCGCCAGTGCACGCCGATGACCCCGACGACGTCACGTTGGGCGCCGCGAACACCGCTCCCACGGCGACAGAGATCCGGAACACCGGCGATAGCCTGACCGCGATCCGAGGTGTCGGGACCACCGGCCCGGGTGTGACCGGGAGGAGCAGGGACCACCACGGGACCCAGGGCTTCAGCGACGACTTCACGGGAGTCTGGGGGCAGAGCACGTTCGACTACGGAGTGATCGGTTTCGCGCCGTCCGGGGCAAGGGCCGGCTCCCTCGGCTATTCGGCAGGGAACAAGACCGGCGTGTACGGCCTCAGCAAGGGCAACGGCGAGGTCCCGCGCACGACCCCCGACAAGACCGGCGTGTACGGACGTGCCGTCGGAGGCACGGCCGCGGTCGGTGTCCGCGGGGAGTCGGGCACCGGTCGGGGCGGGTACTTCATCGGGAACGTCGCCCAGCTGCGGCTCAAGCCATCAGACTCGCAATCGCATCCCCCGGCCGGACTGGCGGGCGACCTCTTCCTGGACAGCTCTAGACGCCTCTGGCTGTGCAAGGGCGGCTCCACGTGGGCGCGCCTGGACACGTAGCGAGCGCTCCACGGTCGATCCGATCCCGAATAGGCCAGCCGGTACGCCGGGCTACTGTGTCGCGCTGAAAAGTTGCGCCGGGTGACCGTTCGCCGTGAGTGACCTCCTAGACCTTCGAGCGAAGCACGCTCAACGTCATGTCGTCCATCCGGAACGTGTAGCCGGGCGCACTTGCTGCGTACTGAATTTTGACGACATGTGATCCGGCCCCAAACGGGCCTGCAACCCAGTGCGTGCTACGTGTCTCATAGGTCTTACTGAGGGCCGGTCTGAAAGAGCTAATCCCCGGGCCGACGTTCACACCGTCGACCAGGGCGCGAACCGGGCAGACATGCTCCGACACTGCCCCGGACGCGACGCACGCCGCATTGGCCGAGAACTGGATCATGAACAGGGCGGTTGTGTTGCTCGGGACGTTGACCGACAAGGACATGTCCGGCACGTCGACATAGCTGAATGCCGTGGTGTTGACGGACGTGTCGCGAGTGACCGCCCTCAACGCCGTTATCCCGCGGCCGCTCTTGGTGACCGTGGCCCCGAGTACGACGCCGCCCGTGAGCAGCAGCGCGCCGAGCAACGCGATGAGAACGATGAACGAGCGTGGATGCCTGAGCCGTGCGGACATGAGCCCTCCCGCGCCGCCTCGCAGCATTTCTGCGCTCGTCGCGCCGCGTGGGCGCAATCATGCGCCGGCTGTCGATAGACAAAAGTCCGGCTAGGCAGCAGGTGGATCATGACTGGCAGGACGTGCGACGCCGGTCAGCATCGTTCCCGCCGATCCGTTCGTGCGCCCCGAACGGAGGGCATCATGTCCACGGATAGTGGGGCCGGGGATCTCGGGTCAGAGAGCTTCGGGCCGTCGCTCGAGTGTCTTCACCGGCGTCCTGGTTGCGACCCTGCTCGTCGTCGTCTCCGTGGTCGGTCAGGCCGCTGCGCACGACTCGGGCACGACCAGTCACCTGTGGGAGCACTTCAAGGGCTTAAAGGTCGCCGGGACGATCAATGCCGACACCAATCCCGTCGACTGGACGAAGCTCAAGGGCGTGCCCGCCGGGCTGGCCGACGGCGTCGACGACGGCGTCACGGTGGCCGGCTTCGGCCTGAACAAGGTCCTCAGTGCGTTCTGGGTCGACCCCGAGGAGGTTCAGAAGCGCGTCACCACGGCATGCCCTGCGGGGCAGGCGATCAAGTCGATCAGGCAGGACGGCACGGCGGCGTGCGCGCTGGTCTCGCAGGGGGTCTCAAAAACGAGCGCCAGCACCGGGATCATCTGCAACGACTGGTGCGAAGAGGGGAGGGTTACCCTCAGTCCCGGCACATGGGCGGTAAGCGCCAAGATCGTTGTCTACAACTGGGGCCAGTTGCAGGAGGACGAGATCGAAGTCGACTGCCAGCTTCACGCCTCCGGTGCAATCGACAGGGCGTCGTTCTGGCTGGAAGACGACAGTCAGGCGACGCTGCACCTTCAGATTCTGGCGACCATAGCGCAAGGCGGCGACCTGGGCGCCTACCTCGACTGCAGGGACAATGACGTCGGGGACCTGGGTGGATCCGACCTTTCGATCATCGCCATCCGAACTGGCGGCTGAATCGCACGGATCGAGTGATCGGGCTCCCTGCCGCGGCAATCAGGAGCTTCGGGATGGACAGCAGGCGGAGAATCAGGGCCACGGCGCGCTGCCGCCGCCACATAGGTTTGCTGATGGACGAATCTGCAATTCGAGAAGGGTTGATCCGCCACTGGCGCTATGGCGGCATTGACGAAGACAAGGCGCACGAGATCTACCACGACGATTCCATCCTGGAGTTCCCCCAATCGGGCGAGCGGTTCGTGGGCAAACAGACCTTCTTGGCCTGGCGCAGACAGTACCCCGCGAAACTCGACTTCCGGATCCGGCTGATCAGCCATGGCGGCGACCTGTGGGTCGCCGAGAACCTCATCTCATACGACGGCGGGCCTTGGATGTTTGCGGTCAACATTCTCCGGTTTCGCGGCGACAAGGTCGCTCACGAACGGCTCTATGTGATCGAGGGCTTCGAGGCTGCGCCCTGGCGTGCGGAGTGGGCGGAAAGGTTTGATCCGCTGGAGGCCATCACGCCGGCGGACTGGCGGGACGACGTGTTGGCCAGTCCTAAACAGGAGGCCTAGCAGCGAGCTGACAAGGGGACGGTGCCTAGATTCGCGACAGTGGCGGATCCCGATCTAGCTGAAGCCTGGAACGAGCCACGTCAACGTAGCCGGTAGCCGTGGTGCTGACGGGCGTGCGCTCGCGCTTCGGCAACTGGCCCCTGATATCGTCCCAGCAGTACGCGCCCGACGAACGGGCATCATGCCGGTCTATGGCTCCGGAGGGGTAACGCTCGATGCCACAGGCTCCGATGCCAGGAATCCGGAGCACCGTCGATCAGAACTACCTCAATGGCACGGTCCTGGCGCCACTCAAGATCAAGAACAATCGCTGAGGTACGACCGCGCTGAGCGTGTCTCCAATCACGGCCGATGACGATCGGTCCGAGCCAGGCGCCGCAAAGAGCCCTCGTCGAACCGTCTTCGGTCGTCGGTCCATACCGACCAGTGTCTCGGTGCTCATCGCCACCATCGTCGGGTCCCTGGCGGCGATCTATTTGTTGTTCAACTCACAGACCCTGTCAGCGGCGGAACGCGCGTGGTGCGACCAACACATGAGCCAGGTCGCCGTGGCGGCCATGCAAGTCAGCCCGCGGCCCACAGGGCTCATTGGCGAAACACTCGCCGAGCATGGCGCGAGCCAGGCGTATTGGGAGCCTGAATCCGGGGACCGGAACCTGGGCCAGCTGTGGCGCTCAGTCGACGAGGACACGTTCAACCGGGCCTGCAAGTTCGCGGTTGCCTTCGAAAAAGAGCGCAGCCGCTGAACGGTTTGCCGCGACTCGGGACACGACCTACGACTGCCCGGTCACGCGACTATCCTGTCATTGCGTGCCCGACCAGTTGCGCCCTTAGATGAGGCGCTAACCGTCACTGCCTGGGAGGGCTCATGAATCTGCAGAGCGTTCTGCATCACTCGAGCAGGATTACCGCGATCTTCGGCGCCCTGTTTCTTGTCGCCTGCTCGGCCGCCCCGGCAGCCACTTCACCCGGCACATCGCCGACTCAGCCGCCCGTCGTGATCGAAGCGTCAAAGCTGATCACGTGGCCCATAACCGAGGGCGGCGTCGTAGGCGTGATGGTCATCCAGCAGGTCCACAACGTCGGTGAGGACTGGGTCCAGATCGCGGCGCGCGACAGCACGTACGAGATCAAGGCGCCCAACGGCAACGTCGTGGCAGCGAACAACTTCAGGCATGCCTACCCCACCTATCTCGGCCCAGGCGACGTCGGCTATCTCGTCGACCAGTACCTGGAGGGTTCAGTGCCGATCGAGAACATCACCACGCTGACCGTCAGTCCCCGGTTTCGTGATCTCGAACAACGTCCCGAGCGCCGCCTGAACACGAAAAACCTCACCTTGCGCAGCGACGATCTGCCCGGCGGGCTATATGTGACCGGCGAGGCCGAGAACGTGGGTGAAGCGGATATCGCCAGCGGTCATGTTGGCGCTGTGTTCTTCGATGCCGCAGGCGAGATAATCGGCGCCAGCACGACGGACCTGCTCGAGCATGTCGCCGTCGGCGAGTCGGGGGCCTTCGAGACGAGGCCGTCGAACCCGCTCGATGAAGCGGCCGTTGCTGACTACGTCGTGATGGCCTCGCCGACGCTCTGAACGGGGCAACAGGGAGAGACGGACGAATGGCCGATATTGAGTTCACGGCCTACGCTGACGACTGTCTCTTCCACGCGCACCTCGACCTGCCCGAAGGGGCCCGTCTGACCGACCATCTCAACGAGCTGGACAAGGTCGCGTTGACCGACGTCCAGCTCCTCGCCCTGGAGGACGGCCACCTCGTCCGCCAGGAGTCGCTTGCGCTGGACGTGTACGACATCTTCGCCGTCGAGGCGCCGGCGGCAAGCTTGCCGACGACTCAACGGATCCGCACCCGAACCTCGCGCGTGGAGGTAGAGCTCGGACCGTACCGCGTTCTCGGCCATCTACATGGACCAACCAGCGGCGACCCGTTTGCGGCGATCACGCGTCGCAAGCCGATGATCCCGATCACCGAGGCGACTGTCGCGTTCACGCTCAACGGCAAGGCCCGCATGCGCGACGTCGACGTGGTCATCATCAACAGACTCCGAGCGAGCCTGGTTCAGCGTGTCGTGGCCGAGCCCGACAGGCTGGCCGACTTCGGCCTCGCGCCCGTCGACCCGAATGCCAAGGACCTGACCCACGAGCTTTCGTACGGAATACGCGACCCGTCCGAGAACCAGGGCTAATCCCGGCTCCGCCGCTCAGGCCAGACGGGCGACGTTCCATAGCGCGGCGGGATCGCTGAGCGGGTCGCCGTCGACCAGGAAGAAGTCGGCCGGACCGCCTTCACGGATCCTGCCTGCGTCGGCATTGCCGAGCAGGTCGCCGCCGCGCCAGGTGGCGGCGCCGAGCGCCTGCCACGGCTGCATGCCGGCGGCGACGAGCGACTCGACCTCCCACGCCAGCTGACCGGCGCGCGGCGAGCCACCGCCGAAGTCCGTTCCGGCCGCGATCTTGACGCCCTTCTGGCGCGCGATCGCCACGGAGTCCTCGCCCGCCGCGAGCATGTTGCGTGCGTAGCGCTTGCCGGCGCGGGTCGACCAGAAAGTGCCCGACGTCGTCGTCCCGAGGCGCAGCCAGTTGCGCGGCACGATCAGCGTCGATACGAGGTAGGTGCCGCGGCGGGCCATCTCGGCGCACGCGTCGGCATCGAGGTGAAAGCCGTGCTCAATCGCGTCGACGCCACCGAAGATCGCGGCACGGGCGGTCTTGAGCCACATCGCATGCGCCGTGACCCTTGCGCCGCGGCCGTGGACGGCATCGACGACGCGGCGGATGTCCGCCGCCGTCCACGGCGACTCGCGGCCCTGGCGGCTCTCCACGTAGAGCTTGACGAGGTCGGCGCCCTGGTCGAGCTGCAGATTGGCTGCCGCGACCATCTCGTCGGCGTCGCGGACGACGATCCCGAGGCCCGACTCGAGGCCGCCTGGCGCGGCGATCCACGTACCGGCAGCGGCGACCTTGGGCCGGTCAGCGCGACTCGCCCACCGATCGCGGATGCCCAGCGCGAGCGCGCGGCGCCGGCCGTCGATCGGGTCGACAACCGTTGGGCTGCCCGCGTCACGTAGCCACGCCGCGCCTGACTGGCGCGCGAGCGTGCCGTTGCGCTCGGCCGTCTCGAGCAGCTGACGCGGCGGATCCGAGAATCGCTCGATGTACCGCTTCCCGCCGGGGGAGGTGAGGTGGCAGTGTGCGTCGACCATGCCCGGAACGGCTGTCAGGGCGCGCGAATCGACGATCTGCAGGCCGTCGGTGGGTCCGGGATTCTCCTCTGCATCGGTCGGCCGGATCCAGGTGACTCTTCCGTTCTCAACCAGGATGCTCTGGGCCACTCGTCGCGTTGCCGAGCGGCCGTCCGCGATTGCGCAGCCACGGTAGAGGACGCGCTTCGACACCGCCGTCGCGACAGTCGTCGTGCCGCCGGACGGACCCTCACCTTCGCCGACCAGCGATTCGGCCGCGACACGAAGCGCACCAGGTCCGAGGCTGCCCGCGACGGCCGCCGCGGCACCCAGGCCGAGCACCCGCCGGCGTGTAAGCCGCTGCCCGATGCCAACCATGCTGGGGTCATGGTAGTCACGGACACGCTGCTAGACTTTTGAGGCAGGCCGATCGTCACCCGCGCCGCATTACGCCGGAGACCAAATGGAAACAGCCCTGATCATCCTCCTCGTCGTCATCGCCGTAATCGTTGTCGGCGGCATCCTGATCTACAACGGCCTCGTCCAGCGCCGGCTGCGCATCGATGAAGCGTTTGCCCAAATCGAGGTCCAGCTCAAGCGCCGCTGGGACCTCATCCCGAACCTGGTCAACGCCGTGAAGGGCTACATGGGATTCGAGCAGTCAGTGCTCGAGAACGTGACCCAGGCGCGCGCCAACGCGGTCACCGCCGGCGCTCGCGGCCCGGCCGAGCAGGCTGCCGCCGAGAACGCGCTGACGGGAACGCTGCGCTCACTGTTCGCCACGGTCGAGAACTATCCCGAGCTGAAGGCCAACCAGAACGTGCTCGAGCTGCAGGAGCAGCTGACCACGACGGAGAACCAGATCGGTTTCGCACGCCAGCACTACAACGCCGTCGTGCTCGACTACAACACCTCGATCGCTACCGTCCCGAATGTGCTGATCGCCGGCCCACTCGGCTTCAGCAAGCGCGAGTTCTTCGACGCCGAGCCCGAGGCGGCGCAGGTTCCGCAGGTCGACCTGGGCAACTTAAACAGCCCCCCGCCGGTCGGCTGACGACAGTCCCACCCGTCCTGAGCGCCCGCCGGCTCGACCGGCGGGCTGATCGAGCATGAGCACCCAGCCAGTCCAGAGCTTCTACGCGCAGATCGGCGCCAACCGGCGCAACTCGGTCGTGCTTGTCGTGATCCTGACCGCCCTGTTGGGCGTGTTCGGCTTTGTCGTCGGCTTTGCCCTGAGCGGGGCGTGGCAGGGTGGCCTGCTGGCGGTGTTCATCGCGGTCGTGATTGCGATGCTGCTGTCGGCCATCTCGTACTACAGCGGTGACAGCATCGTCCTCGCCGCGTCGAGCGCGCGCGAGGTCAGACTGATCAGACCGCGCCGCAGCTGATGAACGTCGTGCGCGAGATGGCGATCGCGGCCAACATCCCGATGCCGCGCGTCCACCTGATCGAGGACACGCGCGCCGAACGCCTTTGCAACCGGCCGCGATCCGCAGCACGCCAGCGTGGCGATCACCACCGGCCTGCTCCAGAAGCTGGACCGCGAGGAGCTGCAGGGCGTGATCGGCCACGAGCTCGCGCACGTGCGCAACCTCGACATCCGCTTCACGCTGCTCGTGGCGACGCTGGTCGGCTCGATCGCGCTGCTGGCCGACTTCTTCCTGCGCTTCACGTTCTGGAGCAGCGTGACCGGCGGCAGCCGATCGCGGAGCAGTCGTGACAGCGGCGGCGGCGGACTGCAGATCATCATGCTCGTGGTCGGGATCGTGCTGGCGATCATCGCCCCGATCATTGCCCGCATGGTCCAGCTTGCGGTCAGCCGCCAGCGCGAGTACCTGGCCGATGCCTCGAGCGTCGAGCTGACCCGTAACCCGTACGGCCTCCAGCGGGCGCTGGCCAAGATCAGCTCCGACAGCGAGGTTCTCGAGGTCGCCAACCGCGCCACCCAGCACCTGTACATCGTTAACCCGATCAAGAAGTTCGAGAAGCGCGCCGCCGGGCTTGACGTCGACCCACCCACCGATCATCGATCGAATCAACCGACTGCGGTCGTTGACCGGCGAGGCGCCGGTGGACCCGCAGGCGATGGGCGCGCTGGCCGGCCTCGACTGACCGGTGAGCTCGATGGAAGGGCTTCCGGTGTTGTGGTTCAATAAGACCGGTCGTTGCCGCGACCGGTAAAGGTCTGGACGCGCCGAGATAGCTCAGTTGGTAGAGCACGCGACTGAAAATCGCGGTGTCGCCAGTTCAATTCTGGCTCTCGGCACCACCACATCTGGCCGGTCGGGCAGATGTGCTCCGAGCGGGAGTGGCTCAGCTGGTAGAGCGTCACCTTGCCAAGGTGAAGGTCGCGGGTTCGAACCCCGTCTCCCGCTCCATTCTTCCAACCGAACCAGCCGGCATGGCCGGCCCATGAGCACCGCTGGCCCTTCGTCTAGTGGTAGGACAGCGGACTTTGGATCCGTGAACCGAGGTTCGAATCCTCGAGGGCCAGCCAACACAAGCTTCCGGGCGACGTACCCAAGCGGTTAAGGGGGAGGTCTGCAAAACCTCTATTCACCGGTTCGAATCCGGTCGTCGCCTCCAGAAATCACACTCAGAACCGGCCTGAAAGGGCCGGTTCTTTGTATCGCGTGGTAGCAACGCGATAGCAACCGCCCGATACGGCAGGGGTGACGCTTGCACGGAGATGTCGGGGATTCGAGAATCTAGCCCAAAGCCAACCAAGCGATGGCTGTGGCGCTGCTACGCGACGAGCTGATCTTGATCGTGAACTGGTGCGTCGTTCCATTGACGGTCTGGAACCACAGGCTGCGACCGCTGAGGTTCACCTTCGGTGTGAGCAGCACGAATGTGTTGGCGTTGATCACATTTGACGTGACGACGACGGACGTCTTGCCGGCACCAATGGTCGCCACTCCGCTCGCACTGAATTCCAGCCTGCCGTTGGCACGCAGGGCAATGGGGCCAAGGGCCGTGACTGCGACGCCCTCGCTCGAGGAGCCGTAAAGACCGTATCCGGCGTTCTCGGCGATCCCTGCGACGCCGATACCGCTGCCGTCGACATAACCCAACACGCCGTTGCGCCCCGCCTGGCCAAATCCCAACACCGCCGAGCCGTATGTGTCCTTGGCGTGCCCGGCGATCGCAGCGCTATCCGGAAGAGCATTAACGCCCTTGTCGGTCACCGCGAAGCCGTAGATGCCGGGACTCTGATTCTGGGTCACGACGAGGGCAGTCGGCGAGGTGCCGGTCTTCGTCTGGCCGACTGTCACCGCTTCGCCATTGGCGGCCGAGGATGGAGTTGGGCGACCCAACGCATTCGCTGCCAGTGCGGCAGCTCCGCCGACCGCGGCGGCGAGGATTCCTCGACGCGAACGTTGCGTCATCTCGGGGCTAGACATCGTTCCCTCCTAGCCCCCAATTCGGCCGACTGTATCAGTGGCCTTTCTGGGCGTGACCGATCTAGAAGTGACCGTCGCCTGGGTCCACAGGCTTCTCATTGACGAACGCCCGATGCTCCCCGTATCTGAGGGGATGGTCACGGGTACGAGGGGACCTGTATGTCACACGCGAGAGGTGAGAGATGGCGAACTTCAAGCTAGGCCGCTTACATATGACGCATAGCGTCACGCGGCGCGCGCTTGCCCTGCTCGTGATCGGGTTATGCCTGGCCCTGACCGCTGAGACCGTTGTTCTTGCCGCCGCCGTGAAGCGCAACGGCGGAGCAGTGACGGCCGTTCGCACCGCAGTCAACCCCGGCTACGACAACTGGACGCAGTCGGCAACGCCCACTGACGTGGTCGGCATGTCGGTCACGGTTAAGGTTCCCGCCGGGGAACGCGCGCTCCTGGTGGCCACGTTCTCGGCGACGAGCGTATGCGATGGCGGCTGTTTCGTTCGCGCCGTGGTGGGAAGCACGACACTGACGCCCGACCTAGCGATCGTCGATTCCCCGGATCGCCATGTGCCGATGAGTCGGCAATGGGTGTCAGCGGTGCTCAATCCCGGCGAGTACACCGTGAAGATTCAGTACTGGGTGGGTGACAGCGACGGCAACATCTTCATCCTCAAGGACCGCATTCTTACGGTGCTGCGTTCCAAGGTGGTCTGAGCACCTGGGAGCAGTACGCCTACGACACGACCGAGAAGCAGGTCGGCAAGCGCAGCCGTGAGCGGACGGCTGAGGCTTCATCAGAGCTCGAGTGCGTCCACGAGATGGCGCAGTATTTCGGGAGATCAATGAGGGCCGGGCTCCAGGGCAAGCCGGAAAAGCTTTCGCTGACCGGCCTACGCCTTGACGACGATCTTCACCCAGCTTGTTCCGCCCTTGCATAACCAAAGGCGCTTGGACTTGTCGAGGTAGATGTCGCCGGCCTCGCCCGACGCCGGATGTGTGGTCGTCGTGGCGGGCTCGAGCCGGATCTGAGCGGCCTTGCCCTTGAAGCGACCGCCACGGCCGTTGTCAGACTGGCCATAGACACCCGAGCCCGTGCCACGGGCAACGCCTGACGTGCCATTGCCAGCGGCCAGGCCCTCGCCGAAGACAGCCGGCCCCGACCCGTTCGTGATCCCGTACACAGCGGCGAAGCCGTTGCTTGCATGGAGATTCTTCACCCTTGACCGCAGGCCCGGTGTTGGCGAACTTCAGGCCGTGCACGCTGATGCCTTCGTCAGAGACGGCGAGGCCCTGCAAGCCTTGGGGGCCCTGGACGATGGCTCCGATGTCGTTGTCCGATATCGCGACCAGGCCCATACCATTCCCCGTGTTGCGGGCGAGCAGCGTCTGGCCGGAGCTAGTGGACGAGATGGACGTGCCCGAGGTCCCAGCATCGTTTGGCGTGCCGAGTATCACCGGATTGCCTGCGGCGGCCGCAGTCGGCAGTGGACGCAGGACCGCGCTGGCGACCAACGCCGCCAGTCCCGCGAAACCTCCGGTCAGTAGCGCCCTGCGCGATCTAAGCTCCAGTGCTGAATCAGACATGTGACCCTCCGGCGCGGCACCGCCCCTCGACGGTGTTGGGCGGGCTCGCCTGAGGCGGGTCGACGCACAAAGCGTTGGCCGACTCTACACGCAGCCGACTTGGCGATCGGCGAGACAGCGGTCGACTGCTGCTCGAGATGGCGCGTTGTCAACGGATCATCGCCGAAGGCGGCGTCCCGAAGTAGTGCTTGTCGCTCCGGGTCACGGCCCTCGGTTGCGACCATGGTCACGACGATTTTCACGCTTGACCGAAGGATTCCACCAGTTGTTGGACGACTACTGTCATGAGATGCGGAGCCGCGAGCAAGCAGAGAGCCCTCAACGCGTTGTGGCGTTCGCGAAGCCGCTCGCCGCTGACGACGCCGCATTTCGCGCTTGGTACGACACCTCGCTGCCGCGCGTGTATTCGTACCTGTTCACGCGCTGCGGCCGCAATACGGATCTCGCCGAGGAGCTGACGCAGGAAACGTTTGTGGAGGCGGTCAGATCACGCCCGACCGCTACTGCGGAGCAATCGCTCAATTGGCTGATCGGAATTGCGCGCCACCGGCTGCTCGATCACTTCCGCAGCGTCGAGCGGCGCGAGCGGCGCTTCGTGCGGCTCGTTGCCAGTCGTCGGCCGCAGAGCGTCTGGATGGACGACCCGGACCCGCTGGGTCACATCCAGGACGCACTCGGGCGGCTACCAGCGGCTCAACGGGCGGCCGTGGTGCTGTGCTATGTGGACGGGCTGGCCGTCCGTGATGCCGCCGCGCTGTTGCATCGCACGGACTCGTCCGTTGAATCACTTCTTGGCCGCGCACGCGCCTCGCTACGCGATTCACTTTCGGAGGAGCCGCGATGAATACGCGCGAACAGTGGAGCGATCAGGAGCTGATCAGTGCGCTGCGCGGCATCGACCAAGACCTGCAGCCGCGGCCCGAGTTCGCGGACCGTCTGTTCCAGGTCGTCCTCCGCGAGAAAGCCGCGCGCCGGCGCCCCACGTTCCTGTTCATGGCCGCCGCGGCGCTGCTGGTGGCCTCCATCGCCGGTGCGGCTGTGTTCGGCAGCGGTCCGTTTCGCGACCCGAACGTCCGCACCGTCATCATCGCACCGACCGCGTCGGCCCCTACGTCGACACCTACTGCGAGCGCCATGGCAACTGCCGGCGTGTCATGGACCGGCGCAGTACGCGCCGACGCAGACACGATGCCGCTGTTAACCATGGACGGTCCCGCTGTATGTTCCGCCGAGAACCCAATCAGTTGGGAGGATGAGCTCGAGTCCCCGACGGGATTTGTCGACATCATCGAGACACGTTGGTCACCAGGCCCGGGTACCAGTCTCCCGGTCCTCATGCTCTCCTCGAAGCCGCCGCCTGCTTTGGAGCTGGACCCAAGCCTCGCGCTGATCGAGTACGGGCTGGTGTTCGATGAGAATCTTGACGGCACACCGGACTATGAATTAGGTATCAACAACTCCCCGGACGGCGCCTCATATCGCGTCTGGGTAACCGATCTGGCCCGTGGTGGAACGGTGGAACAAATCGGCCCCCCGTACGGCGCGCCGGTTGAGTTCAGGCATCCGGACGAGCAGGACGCGGGCGAGTCTCCATCCATGTCGTTCGTGTTGCTAACCGGCGTCCCCACACCCCTCGCGCTCGGTCGCGAGTACCGCTACTACGCTTGGTCTTCGTACTCCGAGAACGGTTCTGTCGTGGCATGGGATTACGCGCCCAACTTCGGCTGGCTGCAACTGCCCACCTGCCAAGCTTTGCCTCGGGCTTCCGAGGAGACCGTGCCGCCCGGCTGGACGCTCCATGACCGGCCACTACCCGGAATGGGCAGCAACAAGGCCGGCGAATACGGATGGACTGGCGCACTGGGTTCCAGAAGTTGGATGCACAGCGTGATAACCGATCCCACTTATGGTGATGGCTACCGACAGACCCAGCTCACCTTTGCCATCCAGGACGATTGCTTCCCTCGGGCAGCAGGTGCAGAGCCGACGTCGTTGAGAGTAGCCGGGCTCGACGGCCTATACCTCGTGCCCTACCACGATCCGAGCGTGCTGTTGTTCTCCAAAGGCGGCAAGACGACCGGAGCGTATGCCCTGCCTATCGGCGACCGAACGCTGTGCGCCTACGTCACATGGGACGCGGCGACGACACCGGAAGAACTGAGCGCAGCGCACGCGGTGGTGGGTTCCATCCGCGGCCAGCCCTTCGGGGGGAACGGTATTCGCATCAACTTCACGCTGCCTGCCGGTTGGGACACCGGATGACACGGCCCAGGCGCGACTGACGGACGCGACCGAACTACTTCTCGCCAAGGGACGAAATCCACCCCACCAATGGACGCTCGAATCAGAGCAGGAGGTAAGCGATGTCCCGTACGCGCTTCAGTCTCGCCGCGACAGCGCACATCGTCGTCGCGAGCTGCTTGATGATCGGATGCACCAGCGGTGCGCCGTTGGCGACAGCCACGCTCGCTCAGCCGTCACCAACGCCTGTCGACATAGTCACCTCATCGCCAACGCCTCCGCCGACAAACGCGCCCACGGCGTCTCCAGACGACGCCTCATCGGCACCGGCGGCGCAGAACATCGAGGAAATGAATGCCTTCGGAGAACTCCCTCCCGGCACCTATTGGGTTGCTGGTGAACCGGACAACACCTGGCGCGTGCAATTCAGCGTCCGCTCTTCCGGGTGGAGCGCGTTCCTGGGACCGTTCAAACAGGAGACGGCCGAGGGCAAGACCCACCGGATCATGACCCTGAACTTCTTCGACATCCGAAACACCGTCAAGGACGCATGCACCGATCACAAATACCGCGATCCCGCGGTAGGTCCGTCGGTGGACGACTTGGCGGAGGCTGCGTCCTCGCTCTCACCATTTGTCGTCAAATCCGCGCCCACCGACGTAACGGTATTCGGCTACTCCGGCAAACACCTCATCCTGGAGGTCCCGGATGTGCCGTTCAGCGTCCGCAACGGACAGCCTTCATTTGCCGAGTGCGACACAGGCGGCCTCCTCAAATCCTGGATCGGGCCACCGCTGTCGTACGCGTACTACGGCTACGCGGAACCGGGCCAAACGGAGGAGCTCTGGATACTCGATGTCGAGGGGAAGCGGCTCACGATAAGCAGGCTCTCGCACCCCGACTCGCCACCGCAAGACGTTGCGGAGCTCAACGAAATCTTCGAATCGATCGAGATCTATCCAGAGTGAGTGGACTCTCAGAACCGGACCGAAAGGGCCGGTTCTTTGTAGACGCGGTCAACTCACTCCGGGAAACACTCGTCCGTGGCATACAGCGTGCTCCGGAGAGGAAAGCCCTGCTACGGCCGGAAGTCGGAAGTGGTGGGACCTTGGCCCGAACGTAATGGATGCAGTGGCGGCTCGGGATCGCAGCACGAAATGGGAGTGTAGGGTGCAGACAAGAGGTATCGCGCGACCTGGGTCGAGAGGGAGCACATCGGCGCACAGCACAGAGGGGGTTGTCCTATGAAGCTCCGCGTCGCAGTCGCACTCGCTCTCGCCATGACCTTACTGTTGCCTGGTCTGGCGCTCGCAGACACCAAAATTCGGGACCAAGGACTGTTCGGCGAACACAGGCTGCGCGACCGGTGGAGCAACCCGGGTGCAATCTGTACCTACGACAATTCGTGGGGGCAGCTTCAGTCGATCGAGGTCCGGGCGCCGCGCGTTCTGGCTCGTGACGTGAGTTCGAGCGAGGACTCGCAGAATGTCGGGTGGCAGTTCTCGATCAAGCGTCGCTTCGAGGACGGCCGCCAGGTGACCGTGTATGCGAGCTCCACGCAGATCGCAACCGCCACGGACACGGCCGCTGCCCCGTTCGCAAGGATGTCTACCGCCTTCGTCCCTGACTACCCCGGTCCTTTCAAGGTGGTAGTTCGAATGTTCTGGTACGAGACAGGCGGGGCTATCGAGGGTATGGCCAAGCACCGGATCGATCACTACACCCGCATCACCGCTGAGGATTCCAACGCTCCTCACGAACGGGTGTGCGAGACCGGCTACGTGTAAGCGACGAGCAGGCCTCGCCAAGGGGTCGGTGTTCCGGCCCCGCTGGATTCCCAAAAGGCCCAGTTGGGCGCGTCGTCGACTGGGCCAGCGCCTTGGCGTAAAGCTGTACACGGCGAACGAGTCGCTCGGCATGAGCCGCTCAGCCGTGGTCAAGGCCAAGTAATAGCGCCTGGCAATCTCGAGGCGCAGGCGCTCCAAGCGGTCGAAACCTGATCGCCGTTCTGACTGTCGTCGGCTCAGACGTCGGTGCTCTCCTGAAACGACGATCTACGTCGCCAGGAGCGAGCGATCAGAACCTTGTTCGAGCCTGGCAGACGATGGAGACTTATATCGGGCGCGCTCCGAGCACGCTTCTGGGCGCCATCCTGAGCCAGACATTGCGGTCTAGACCGACCCGCGCTCTCCTTCGTCGGGCTCGTTGGTTCTCGCCCCGGGCACGTCTTCGTCACTCACCCGCGCCATGCCCCAGATCTCGGACGCTATCTCCATCTCCTCGCGTGCCGCTCGATGGTACGGCGCTGTGGATGGCGTCTCGGTCTTCCGTCGCCCTTCTGCATCTCGGAGTGCGTCGATGCGGTCCATCATGTACTCGGCCGACAGCTGTTGGAAGCGCTGGCGGTGTTCCTCGACCTCGGCCTTTAGAGCCTCGAGCTCGCCGTCCGTCGTGCCGTCCAGGCGCCGCTGAGCATCGCGCCAGTCTGCGAGGGACTCTTCTATCTTGCGCATCTGGTTGAAATTATGGCGCGGACATCAACTGGCTGTCACGGCGCCGCATGGGAACGTTTCAATGGCGAAGCGTTCACCCTGCGTCGCCCAGTCGGTTTCCAATTCCGAAGCATTATCCAATGCAGCGCGAAGATTGAACCGCTGAGGGCCTGTCCCAAGTCATAGGGTTAGAGGCCGGTTGAATGACCGGCACGCACCACGGCGGCTATGGCATGCGGCAGGAATTAATCGAACGGGCGATGGCCGGCGATCGGGATGCCTTCGGGCAACTCGCCGCGCACGATGTCGACCGTCTTCATGCCGTAGCGCATTTGATCCTGCGCGATTCCCACCTCGCTGAGGATGCCGTTCAGGAAGCACTGATCAGGTGTTGGCGCCAGTTGCCCAAGTTGCGCGATCCAGCGAGCTTCGACGGCTGGCTGTATCGCATCCTGGTCCACGCCGCAACGGACGAGCACAAACGTCGCCGGCGTTTCGCGGGCAGCGTCCAGAACGTCCGATTCGAGCCTGCAGCACCCGACGAGACGCGAGCCGTGGCCGACAGAGAGCAACTCGATCAGGGTTTCGAACGGCTGTCACTGGATCATCGGGCAGTGGTCGTGCTGCATCACTTCGCGGACCTGCCGCTTGTCGAGGTGGCCGCGGCGCTCGGAATCCGAGAGGGCACGGCCAAGTCCCGGTACCACTACGCGATGGCGTCGCTGAGGGCCGCCCTAGATGCTGAAATCCGACTTGCTGCTGCAGAAGGGGCACAGGCATGAACGCCGAGCGAACCGTCACCGACTGGCTGAACGCCCAGGCTCCCACCCACGCTCCGGCGGGCCTGATCGGCGAGACGATTGACCGTATCGCCGCCGTACCTCAGGAGCGCGTCCTGTGGAGACGACCCTTGGCTGCGGCGCACCGCGGCAAGTCACGATCGCTGCTTGCGCTAGTTGGGGCGATCCTTGCGATCAGTGTTGTGGGCGGCCTCGGAGTGGTCGGCGGGATGAACATCCTGATTGGACCGTCGGAGTCATCCTTGCCAACGACTTCGCCACCAGCGTCACCGTCCCCCGAGGCGACAGCATCACCGCAGCCGACGGGGTCGCCCCTTTCAATTGCGCCGCCAGGCGGCGGGCGAATCGCGTTCAGCACGAATGGAACCGACCCGGCGAAGGAAGGCGACATCTACCTCGTGACGCGTGGACAGGTACGCAGAATCGTCGGCTCGGATGCCGACTCCCTCAACGAACGCTGCCCAGCGCTGTCAGCGGATGGCACACAGCTGGCCTACGGCCAGGCACGCGGCACCGATCAGGACGGACATACAGACGCCGCCCTGGTCATCGCGGATCTCGATGACTTGGGAAACGTCATCGCCACGCGCGGATTCGGGTTAAGCGGCTCCGGAGTTGATGAATCCGCGGCACCGCCGTGCGCGATCTGGTCGCCCGACGGTCAGTGGCTGGCGTTCGGCGTGGCCGTCTGGAAGGAGAGACCGGACGGCGAAGTGGCGATCAACACGAGCGAAGTCCGGATAATCCCCGTCGGGGGACAGTCGATGACCTCACTCCCCGTGTCCGCCACCGATCTCGAGTGGTCGCCGGACAGCTCGCAGCTCGCGGTCGCAAGCGGTGTAGAGATAAGCATCTACCCGGTGGCGATGCCAGAACCGCACGAAACCCTATCGGGCACGCAAGGCGCAACCCAAATCAGCTGGTCGCCTGATGGCCAGTTCATCGCCTACCAGCGCGGGGAGCAGGACCAGCTGGTGGTGCACGACATCGTCACGGGTGAGAACCACGTATTGGCGAGCGGATTCTCGATCGTCCATGGCATCGGACCAGTTTGGTCGCCAGCCGGAGATCAGATCGTGTACCAGCGGGTCTGCAATTCCTACATCACCGAGGACGGAACGACCAAGCCGTGTCGCGAGCAGAGCGACGTGGTTCTGCTAGAGGCGGGTGCGGGTTCGAGCTGGCGACCGACCGAGGTGACGGAGCGGCTCATGCCCCCGTTCGTGCCGGATGGCCACAAGGAATTCGGGCCTTTGCCATCTCGCGTGACCTGGTCACCCGATGGCGACAGCCTCCTATACGCAACCTTTTTCGGGACGCTCGTTGCGGTTCCCGTCTCGGGTGATCAGACCGCCGTGGTTCTTGCGCAACACGACGACATGTCGGTCCATGAGGGAGGCTTCTCCATTCCGATCCAGATTTGGGGTGTTCAACCAGCAGTGGTCATTCCGTCAATACCGGCTGAGTCCGTCTTGTTGGAGCCGGGCACGCACACTATTGCCCAGGGCACCTGGACTTCTCTGGGCCGGTTCCCACCGATGACTGGGCAGGCCCGGTTCACGCTCCCCGCAGGCTGGTCGACAGACAGCCGCGGCCGGGTATTCAAGGGAAGCGAGAACGGCCCGAGCGGTATCGGTCTGCAGTTCGGCACGATCAAGGACGTGTACGCCGATCCGTGCAGCTGGTCGGCAGGTGCTGTCGAGATCCAGCCAGGCTCGACTCGGTCCGGGTCCTTTGACGTGGCCACCGCGCTCGCCGGCGATGAGACGACGCTATCACGGGCGCGGCTGGGGTCGGACTTGGCCTATCACCTAACCCTTGCCGTGCCGGCAACTATTTCCGACTGTGACAATGAAGAGTTCCGCAGATGGAACGCCCCTGACGGCCGTCGCACGTTCGAGCATCGCGCCGGCCAGATCGATGAAGTATGGATCGTCGACCCAGACCGTGAGTCGATCGTTCTGCACACCTGGTATTTCGCGGGCACCACAGCCGAAGATCGAGCGGAGTTGCAGGGGATCCTCGAATCCCTCTCGCTGCCCATGTGACGCGTTCTTGTTCTCAACGGGCCGCGGCAAGCTCACGGCGTGCAGGCGCCGCTGTCTTGACATCGATACCTTGGTGCAGGTGTAAGTTGCCTCCAGCGACCATTCGAAACGCTTAGCTGGAGCCCCGATGAGAACCCTCAGCGTCGTCGACACATCAGCAGACATCGCCTGCACTCTTCCGGTCAACGAGATGCGTGATCGTCTCAGGGAGCTACAGGGACTTGTTGGCGATCGCCTCGAGAGTGCGATCCTCGTTGGCGACAAACTTCGGATCCGCATGGATCGAGACGGCGACGAGGATCTCGACCGCAAGGTCGTCGCCTGGGCTGAGGTCGAGAAGGGCTGCTGCGCATTCCTCGGCTTCGCCATCGAGTCGGATTTGGACGTTGTGACGCTGGAGATCGCCGCGCCCACAGAGGCAACCGCGACGCTTGAGGGTATCGAGTGGATCTTCCAGGCAGCCGGGCAGATGCCCGCGTGACCGACGGGCTTCGCATCGGCGACGTCGCCCGATCTGCCGGGGTCAACGTCCAGACACTCCGCTATTACGAGCGCCGCGGCCTCGTTGTACCGAGCTTTCGGCGGCACTCCGGCCAGCGCGAGTACGACGAATCTGACGTGAGCCGAGTCAAGGTGATCAAGGCCGCACAACGCCTCGGTTTCACCTTGGCTGAGATCCATGAGATGTTCGACCTCTCCGCTCACCGTCACAGCACTGGCGAGCTTCGGACACGCGCCGCCGCCAAGGTCGCCGAGATCGACGGACGAATCGATCGTCTCAAGTCGATGCGCGCCGATTTGTCGGCAGTTATCGCTGCCGATTGCGACTCGTTGACCGACTGCTCTTGCGGACTGGGCTGTCCGCTGCCATTCGTCGAGCTGAGCAAGCAGAGGAAGACACATGCCCGAGATTGACCGGACGGGAGCAGCCGTCGTTGCCGTGGCCTGCGTCGCGTGTTGCCTGCCGCTCGTAATCGCCGCTGGTCCCGTGGCGATCGGGGCCGGTGCTGTGGCCGCGACAGTTGGCGTCGGGGTCGGGATCGCGCACAAGATGCGCCGCACTAGGCCCGACCGAACTGAGGTCGTAACCGAGGTCGACAAGGAAACGTACCCGGCCCGCTGACCCACCGGATGGGGTGATGCCGCGCGGAGCGACGCGTGGTCCGATGTCGGCCAACGATGAACGCCACATCAGCCGTCGCCAGCGTCAAGGGCTACTACAGCACGCGTTTCCGACGCGAATGGATCGGCCGCGACGTAGTGGCTGGGCTCGTGCTGGCCAGCCTGCTGGTGCCGCAGGGCATGGCCTACGCCGAGCTTGCCGGCCTGCCGCCGATCACCGGCCTGTACACCTCGATCCTGTGCCTCGTCGCCTACGCGCTCGTTGGCCCGTCGCGGATCCTGGTCCTCGGCCCCGACTCGTCACTTGGGCCGATGATCGCGGCGACGATCCTGCCGCTGATGGTCGCCGGCGGCGATCCGCAGAAGGCGGTCATGTACGCATCGGCGCTGGCGCTCATGGTCGGCGTGGTGATGCTCGTCGGCGCGCGGGCAGGTCTGGGCTTTATAGCCGACCTGCTCTCCAAGCCGACCCAGATCGGCTACATGAACGGCCTCGCGCTGACGATCTTCGTCGGCCAGCTGCCCAAGCTGTTCGGCTTCTCGAGCGACGCGAACGGTCTGATCGACGAGACGATCGCCTTTGTGCGCGGGGTGGCCGAGGGCCAGACGGTGCCAGCCGCGCTTGCTGTCGGCCTGATCAGCATCGCGATCATGGTCGTCTTGGGCCGCTGGTTGCCCAAGATCCCGGCCGTGCTGGTTGCGGTCGTCGCGGCGATGGCCATCGTTGTCGCGTTCGATCTCGGCGCCGCCGGCGTCTCGCTGGTCGGCACACTGCCGGCCGGACTCCCGCCGCTGACCATCCCGCTCGTTCCTTTGGCCGACATAGGTTTGCTGATCGCCGGCGCGTTGGGTATCGCCGTCGTGTCGCTGGCCGACACGATCTCGACCTCGTCCGCCTTTGCGGCACGCACCAAGCAGGAGGTCCATGCCGACCGTGAGATGGTCGGCATTGGAGCGGCCAACATCGCCGCCGGTTTCTTCCAGGGCTTCCCGGTCAGCACGAGCGGCTCGCGCACGGCGGTTGCCGAACGAGCCGGCGCGCGATCGCAGCTGACCGGTCTGGTCGGCGCAGCAGTGATCGCCGCGATGCTCATCTTCCTGCCCGGACTGTTCCAGTTCCTGCCCCAGCCGACGCTCGCCGCGGTGGTCATCATCGCCTCGATCAGCCTGGCCGACGTGCCGGGAACAATGCGCCTGTTCCGACAGCGACCGGCCGAGTTCGCCATCTCCCTCGCGGCCTTCCTGGGCGTGGCCCTGTTCGGCGTTCTACCCGGCGTCGCAATCGCGGTCGGCATCTCGATCATGGCCGTCTTCCAGCGCGCGTGGAACCCGTACCGCACGGTTCTCGGCGACGTGCCCGGAGTTCGGGGCTACCACGACGTGCGCTCCTATCCGCAGGCCGAACAGCTGCCTGGGCTGGTCATCTATCGCTTCGGGGCGCCATTGATCTTCGCCAACGCGCCGACCTTCCGCGACGAGATCCGCGAGTTTGCCAAGGCAGATCCGCCCCCGACCTGGATCGTCATTGCCGCCGAGCCCATTACCGACATCGATATCACCGCCTCGGACATGCTCGACGAGCTGGACGCCGAGCTTGAGGCGGCGGGCATAGCCCTCGTCTTCGCGGAGCTCAAGGACGCGGTGCGCGACAACGTCGACGACTACGGCATGCGCTGGCTCCAGCGTCGCGACCGTTTCTACCCGACCCTCGGAGCGGCGGTCACGGCGTACCGAGAGCAGGCGGAGTCACCCACGCGGGGTGATGAATCGTGACCTCGCGCAATGTTGAATTCGTAGTCACGTCGACCGCATGTCACGGCGGCCTTCCTATTCACGCCCGGGAGACGGGCACTGGCGACGAGAGGTGAGCGACTTGACCGAGGAACGAACGCCGGCCGCGCCGACTGCCTGGCACGCGCTGACCACCGACGAGGCGCTCGAACGCCAGAAGGTGGCGGTCGACGCCGGCCTGAGCGCAACCGAGGTCACCCGACGCCAGTCGGAGTACGGGCTGAACAGGTTCGACGACGCGCCTAAGGAGCCACGCTGGCGTGCATTCCTGCGTCAGTACACGGACCCGATGCAGATCGTTCTGCTGATCGCTGGCATCGTCAGCCTATTCATTCCCAGTCAGTTCGCGACTGGCGTCCTGCTCATCGGACTGACGCTGTTCAACGCTGCGTTGGGCCTGAGCCAGGAAGGCAAGGCATCGGCCAGCGTCGCCGCGCTCCAGACGATGATGGTCGTCAAGTCAAAGGCTCGCCGCGACGGATCGCTCGTCGAAGTGCCGATGGAACAGTTGGTGCCAGGCGACATCGTCAACATCGAGGCCGGTGACCTTGTTCCTGCGGATTCGCGGGTCCTTACGTCGGCCACGCTGGAGATCGACGAATCGGCGCTGACCGGCGAAAGCGTGCCTGTGCCCAAGCAGGTCGCCCCTGTAGCTGCGGACTCTGCCCTCGGCGACCGTGTAGACCTCGCTTTCATGAACACCCAGGTGACGCGCGGCGCGGGAACGATTCTGGTCGTCAAGACCGGGATGGAAACCGAGGTCGGACACATCAGCGGCATGCTGCAGGTCGCCAAGGACGAGGTGACCCCTCTCACCAAGCAGCTGAACAGCCTCACCAACCAGATCCTGATCATTGCCGGTGTCTCCCTCCTGGCATCGATCGGTCTCGGGCTGTGGCGCAACACACCATTCTCAGAGCTGTTCCTGACGGCAGTGGCATTCTCGGTGTCCGCGATTCCGACCGGTCTACCGGCCGTTGTTACCGCCGTCCTTGCGAGCGGCACCCAGACGCTGGCCGCAGCAGGCGCCATCGTGAAGCGCCTCCGTTCCGTGGAGACGCTCGGATCTACGAGCGCCATCAACTCCGACAAGACGGGCACGCTGACACTTAACCAGATGACCGCCGTGCAGATGGCCGTCGTGGGTCGCAGATACGCGATCACGGGTGAGGGTTACTCCACCGAAGGACAGATAACGCACGTTGGTGGCGCGCCGGATGTCCCGCTCGATAATCTGCTGTTGCCCATGGCGTTGTGCGCCGACGCCGAGATCAAGGACGGCGCGATGATCGGCGATCCGACTGAGGGCGCCCTGGTCGTCCTGGCCGCCAAGGGCGGCGTCGATCCGACGCTCACTCGACAAACCTACCCGCGCGTGGCGACCCTGCCATTCGACGCCGCCTACAAGATGATGGCCACGTTCCATCGAATGAAGGACGACGCGGGCAAGGACGTCATCCGCTGCTATGTCAAGGGAGCGCCCGACCAGCTGCTGGCACGCGCCACGACGGCCCACGGTCCGGATGGCACAGATGTAACGGTCGACGACAACGGTCGAGCTACTTACCTGGCCGAGAACGAGCGTCTTGGCGCCCAGGGCCTGCGTGTCCTGGCCACGGCCCAGCGAGATTTCGACCCACAGACATTCAACGCGGATGCTGACTTGCTGCCGTTGATCTCGGACCTCAAGCTGCTGGCGCTCGTCGGCATCGTCGATCCACCGCGTGTCGAAGCTCGTGACGCGATTGCGCGCGCGCATGCGGCCGGTATCCAGGTGCGGATGATCACCGGCGATCACGCCATCACCGCGGAGGCGATCGCCCGCCAACTCGGAATCACCGGCCGCGCGATCACCGGTGCCGAGTTCTCGGCGATGTCAGAGGAAGAAGCCGATCGCCAGATCGATGACATTGGCGTCATCGCCCGCGTCGCTCCGGAGGACAAGGTCCACCTGGTCGAGATCCTTCGGCGCAAGGGTCACATCATCGCCATGACCGGCGACGGTGTTAACGACGCGCCGGCACTCAAGCGCGCCGACATCGGCGTGGCGATGGGCATCACCGGCACCGAGGTCTCCAAGGAGGCCGCGGTGATGATCCTGACCGACGACAACTTCGCCACGATCGTCAAGGCCGTCGAACTTGGCCGGGCCCTGTACGACAACCTGTTGCGCTACATCCGCTTCCAGATGACCTGCCTCTTCGGGTTCATCGGGACATTCCTGGGGGCAAGCATCTTCAACATCCTGGGCGGCGTCCCGTTCCTGCCGTTGCAGACGCTGTGGATCAACTTCACGGTCGACATCTTCCAGGCCATCGGCCTTGGCTACGGCAAACCGCGTGAGGGCCTGATGGAGGAGGCCCCTCGGCCCAAGGATCGCCAGATCCTGCCGAGACCGTTGTTCCTCTGGCTGGCTGCCGTCGGCATATACATGGCCGCGTGGACGCTCGGAGTCATCGTCTGGGCCGGCAACAACCATGGTGAAGCGGTCGCCCACACGATGGGCCTGGTCACGTTCTCGCTCTTCCACCTGTTCTATTCACTCGAGACGTCCAATGCCGAACGCACCCTGTTCAGCAGCGAATTGCTGGAGAATCCGACGTTGGTCAAGACGACGTTGCTCTCTGCACTGACGATCTTCCTGGCTGCGTCCTTCGCGCCGCTCCAGCGTCTGCTGGACACGGTCGATCTGTCACTTGAGCAGTGGGCGATCTGCATCGGCGCTGGGGCCACGATCATCGTCGTCGAGGAGATCCGGAAGTTCATTCGTCGGCGATCGCAGCCGAAGCCGGCGGAAGCACCGGTTCAGGCAGCCGCGCCGGTGGCAGCGTGACCGAGGAGACTCACTGGCGCTGGGAGTGGCGCACATTCGGCGACTTCTTCGGCCGGGCCGATGAGGCGTTCGCGGCCCTGACGCCCACCGGCATCCAGGAGAGTGACGAGCAGTACTTCCTGTCCGTCCGCCACAGCCCGGACATCAACATCAAGGTCCGCTTCGACCTGCTGGACGTCAAGACCCTGGATGCGGTCAACGAAGACGGTCTGGAGCAGTGGCATCCGATCCTCAAGGCGAACTTTCCGATCGACCGGGAATACCGCCGCCGAGATCCTCAAGGCACTCGGCATCGACCGCGTGCCGGAGCAGCGACAGCTACACCCTCGAGGAATTCACAGATGCGAGTCGCCTCGCTTGCTGATCTGCGGTCGGCAAGTGTCCACAAGCGCCGCGTTCGATACGTCGTAGGCGGTTGCACGTCCGAGGTCAGTGACGTCGAAGTCGACGGACGACGCACACGGACCATCGCGATCGAGTCCGAGGATGCTGATGCGGTCCGGGCTGCTGTCGTATCGGTTGGCCTCAAGGACTATCTGAACACCAGCTACGGCATCGGCCTGCTCGCGACGCTCGCCGGGCAGACCGAGCGCTACGCGATCATCGACGTGGGCACTAACTCGGTGAAGTTCCACATCGCCGAACGCAGGGACGACGGGACGTTCTCGAGGGTGCGGGATCGAGCCGAGATCACGCGCATCGGCGAAGGGCTGGACGAGTCGGGACGGATCGCGCCGGAGCCGCTGGACCGAACGGCAGATGCGATCGCCGACATGGTCGGCGAGGCGAAGCAGGCCGGAGCACGCGCCATCGCGGCGGTTGCCACGGCGGCCTTCCGCATCGCCGAGAACAGTGACGAGGCAGTCGCCCGGGTGCGAACCCGCACCGGCGTGACCATCGAGCCGATCTCCGGTGACGACGAAAGCCGCCTCGCCTACATCGGCGCCGTCGGCGACGCCGGGTGGGGGAGGGCACCACCCTCGTCTTCGACACTGGCGGCGGCAGCTCGCAGTTCACCTTCGGTCACGGCGCGACGCTCGACGAGCGTTTCAGCGTCAATGTCGGCGCGGCGCGCTTCACCGAGCAGTTCGGACTCGACCAGAAGGTGTCAGCCGAGGTGGTCGCCGAGGCCCTGGCAGCGATCTCGGCGGCCCTGCCGGAGCTCGACGACCGGCCCCGACCAGACGCCGTGGTGGGCATGGGCGGCGCGATCACCAACATGACCGCGGTCAGCCTGACGATGCCCGCATATGACCCGGACGCGATCCATGGCGCGAGACTCGACCTGGCCGAGATCGATCGCCAGATCGAGCTCTACCGGACCCGCTCGGCCGATGAGCGGCGAGCGATCGTGGGCCTCCAGCTCAAGCGGGCCGAGGTGATCCTCGCCGGAGCGTGCATCGTGCGCACCGTTCTCGAGAAGCTCGGGCAGGATTCGCTCAAGGTGAGCGATCGCGGGCTGAGGCATGGCATCCTGATAGAGCGCTTTGGGATCAAGAGCTCCGATTAGAAGCGCCTGAAGGAGGCTGACTTGCGAGACGCAGCCAGGATCGCCGTCGTCATCGTGCTCGTCGTGGGCCTGGCCTTCGCCGCCTACTGGGCGCTGATCACCTTCGGACCGGGCGCCGCGTCGCTCACCGGCGCGGCCTACTAACGGTGTCGCATCCGTCGATAGCCATGCGGCTGCCGCAGCCGACTACGGCAGCTGGGCGAGCGCCTCGTCGACCAGGTTCGGAGCGCCGCTGACCAGGAAGACCGCGTCACCGGACGGATAGAGATACACAGAGTCCGTCGCGTCCTGCGCATTGCTGATTGCCGTCACCGTCTTGCCGGCGCGCTCCTGCTCGGCGACGACCGTGTTGGGCACGTCGGAGCTGACCAGCTGGGCGAGCCGATCCTGCGTCGTCGCCGCTTCGACGCCCGCAACCCGAATCGCAATCATGCCCAATCCGGATTCCAGGGCGCCATCCGCCGAGATGAGCGAGCCGGTGGCGACGCTGAGCTGTTCGCGCGTCGCACCGAGATCCAGCAGGAACTGGTCCAGCCCAGCCGGGTTGCCGTCGCCGAAGACCGACAGCCCGGCCTCGCCGCGGGCGCTCGAAACCGTCATCTCGAAGCCGCCGACGCGCTCCGGAAACAGGCTCTCCAGCTCGGTATCGGGCGCGGCGGTCGGGCCGGATGTCGGCGGCGATGCAGGGCGCCGCACTGCAGGCGAGCGCTGACACACACAGTGCCAGCGCCAGAACTGCAAGTCGCACCACGCGAGGAGGGGTTAGGAAAGGCCGGCGAAAACCACCTCGGCCTGCTCAGGCGTAGCGTCGGCCAGGAACCAGGCCCAGTCACCGGTGACGTAGTAGTACTCGACGTCGCCGTCGCTGTCCGTCGCCACGGTCACGTTCTTGCCACCGATCGTCTGCGTCGACAGCGTGGGCGGATCATCGGGCTCGTCGATGCGCACCAGGGCATCAAGGGCAGCCCCGGCGTTGCCACCCGGGAAGCGAACCGCCTGAACGTTGACCGGTTCATCGTCCACCGTGGCCGTCGCGGAGCCGAACCCAACCGTGGCCGGATCTATGCCGAGGCCCTGCATCGCAGCGACAAACCTGTTGATCAACTCCGGGTCAAAGTTGAACGACTGCAGAACGGCCATGAAGTTGGCCGATTCGAGGTCGCTGAGCGGCTGGCCGTCGATCTGGGCTGGAAAGCCTGCTTCGACAGCCGGATCCGGAGCGAAGCTGGGGATCTGGAAGCTGCCACTCGGGATGGCGATCGAGGGAACTTCAACGGGCGGAGCGGTTGGCACGGCCGTGACACTCGGGCTGCCGCCGCAGGCGAGCGCGAAGAGTCCGGCAAGGACCAGGCCGGTCGCCCGGCGCAGTGCAGTCGTCATCAGTTTGTCTCCAGTTCATGTTCGGCTGCCGGTTCATGTTCGGCCACCGGCAGAGAGTGACGTCGGTGCTTCGGATGGTCGCCGCCAGGGCGGGTCCGTCCATCGGCGGTAGACTCGACGAAGGTTACAGTCACCTGCCGAAGTGGCGGAATGGGAGACGCGGCGGACTTAAAATCCGGCTGCCCGCAAGGGCGTGTGAGTTCGAATCTCACCTTCGGCACCAGCGCCAGGTGGCACGCAGATCAGAAAAGGGGCGGAGATGTTGCGTATCGCATCCATCCTGGCGGTCATCGTCATAGGTCTGATAGCGGCACCTGCGGCCGCGGCGCGGCCACTGACGGGCGAGGCGGGGCAGGTAGCCACGTCGACCGGCGCCGGCGGCTCACCGAGTGCCTGCGGCGACAGCCGCTTCAAGTTCCTCGGCGGTGGTGCCCACTGGCAGTCGCGCCTTGATTGGCGCTTCAGGATGTCATCCGTGCCCGGCGGTCTCAACGCGGGGAACACGCGCGACGTGATCAAGAAGTCGTTCCGCAACGTCGTCAACTCGCGCAACGACTGCGGGCTGAGCGATCAGGTCGGCGCCACCCAGAGCTATCTCGGCACCACCTCGCGGCGTCCCAACGTCAGCGCCAACGGCGCGTGCACGGCGAGGGACGGTCGCAACGTCGTCGGCTTTGGTGAGCTCAACGGTGGCTTCAGCGGCTTCACCTGCATCTGGTGGGTCGGCGATGAGATTGTCGAGGCCGACATACGCCTGGACACCAACACGCCATGGGCGCTGACGCTTGGCAGCTGCAGCGGCGAGCTGATGCTGGAAGCGCTCGTCACCCACGAAGTCGGCCACGCGTACGGCCTCGGCCACGTTGGCGAAGCGAGCCACGGCCGCCAGACGATGAGCACCTTCATCGACGGGCTGTGCGAGAACCAGGAGGCCACGCTCGGCCGCGGCGACGTCCTGGGGCTGCGCGCCCTGTATTAAGGAGGTTGTGGTCCGGCCAACCCGGCGCGACCACCTCTTCGGCGGATTGGCCGTTCACGCTCAGCAACAGAACACGCGATGGCATCTGCGACATCCGCTCCACAGCCTCAGGGTTCCCGGCACGCCTCGGCGAGTCAACGTACCGGCTCGGCTATACTTCCGATTGACCTTTCTGCTCCACAGCAGACCGCCCGGTCGAGTTGAGGGGCACACCCCATGGGAAGGAGAACCCAATCTTGCGACGCTATGAGCTGATGCTCGTCGTGCGTCCGGACACGCCGGACGACCAGGTCCAAACAGTCATCGACAAGGCAACGCGCTCCGTCACGGGCGCCGAGGGCCAGATCGTCAAGGTCAGCCCGTGGGGCCGTCGACGGCTGGCGTATCCGATCGGCCAGTACCGCGAGGGCTCGTACTTCATCGTCCTCTTCGACGCACCGGCGCCGGCCGTGCTCGAGCTCGAGCGAGGCCTGAACATCACCGAGGAGGTCATGCGCCACCTCGTGACGCGCGTCGACCGACCGCTGTCGCGCCGACCGCAGGCCGGCCTCGACGATCTCGAGCTCGAGGATGACGGCGTTGCCGGGCCGCCGCCCGAGGACGACCTGGAAATTCCCGACACCGAGTTCATCGACGAGTCGGAGAGCGAGGCCGCTCCCGCCGCCGCCGATCGCTGACCGCAGGAGACGTTGCTGTGTCGCTGAACAGATGCATGATCATCGGCAATCTGGGTAAGGACCCGGAGATGCGCTACACGCCGAGCGGCCAGGCGGTGACCCAGTTCTCGGTCGCCGTCAACCGCACCTACAAGGACTCCCAGGGCGAACGCCAGGAAGAGACCGAGTGGTTCCGCGTGGTGGCCTGGGGCCAGCAGGCGGAGTTCGCTGCCGAGTACCTGCGCAAGGGCGCCAAGGTGTACGTCGAAGGCCGCATCCAGACGCGCCAGTGGGAAGGCCAGGACGGCCAGAAGCGCTACACCACCGAGCTCGTCGCTAACACGATCCAGAACCTCGAGCGTCGTCCGCGTGAGGACATGGGCGACGCTGGCGGCAGCCAGCTCGAGCCCGCGTCACGACCGCAGCGGCCGTCGCGCCCGGCCGACCAGGAGCAGGCTGCTCCGGCCGAGGACTACGACGACCTGCCGTTCTGATCCTGACGACCACTGACTGACGACAGAAAGGAACCTTTACCCACATGCCTCCCCCAGCCGAAGCAAGAAACGCGATGACATGTATCGCGATCGCCGCCGCCGCAAGGTGTGCGCCTTCTGCGCCGACAAGACCGCGCAGATCGACTACAAGGAGATCAACCGCCTGCGCCGCTACCTGTCGGAGCGGGCCAAGATCGAGCCGCGTCGCAAGACCGGCACGTGCGCGGAGCACCAGCGCCAGCTGGCCGTCGCGCTCAAGCGTGCACGGCACGTTGCCCTGCTGCCCTACGCGCCAGAGCACCTGCGCGCCTAGTCAAGCGGCCCATCAACCCCGCTGACTGAGCGGAGCAAAGTGCAGATCCTCGAGCTTCTCATCGCCCTCGCGGTAATCCTGATTGCCGCCGAGCTGTTCACCAACGGCATCGAGTGGTTCGGCCACAAGCTGAACCTCGCCGAGGGTGCGGTTGGAAGCGTCCTCGCGGCCGTTGGCACGGCCCTGCCCGAGACGATGATCCCGCTCGTGGCGATCCTCTTCGCCGCGCCCGGCGACGAGGGCAGTGCCGCGCACGAGATCGGCGTCGGCGCCATCCTCGGCGCGCCGTTCATGCTCGCCACGCTGGCCATGTTCGTGACCGGCCTCGGCGTGATACTGGCCCGGCGTCGGCGCCCCACCGGCAGGGTCATGCCCGTCGATACAAGAGTGCTGGGCATGGACATCCGCTACTTCTTCGTCGCCTACGGCCTGGCCGTGGGCGCAGCCTTCGTGCCCGCGGATCTCGTCGTGCTGCGCTACGTCGCGGTGGTGTTCCTGATCGGCATCTACGCCTGGTACGTCAAGAAGCACTTCGAGGGCGAGTCATCGGGCGGGGAGGGGATGGACCTCGCGCCGCTTCGCTTCCACCGCATGGACCGCCGCGCCCATCGAACCGACCCCGAGGTACCGCGCCTGCGGGTGGTCAACTTCCAGGTGCTCGTCGCGCTCGGCATGATCATCGGCGGCGCCGTCGTCTTCGTCGACGCAGTTGAGCATCTCGCATCAGGCGCAGGGCTCGACCCGGCACTGCTGGCGCTGGTCATCGCCCCCATCGCGACCGAGCTGCCCGAGAAGTTCAACAGCCTGATCTGGGTCCGCCAGAGCAAGGACACGCTGGCGATGGGCAACATCACCGGCGCGATGGTCTTCCAGTCGTGCATCCCGACGGCGATCGGCGTCGTCCTCGCGGCCGAGGCGTGGTCCATCTCGCAGGACACGCTGCTCACCTTTGCCTCGGCCGGCATCGCGTTCGCGTCGACTGCGGCGATCTTCATCCCGATGGTCCGCCGCGGATCGTTGACCGGCAATCATCTTTTGATCGGAGGTCTGTTCTACGTGGCGTACCTGGTGCTCGTATTGACCAAGCTCGGCGGCGTCTGGTGAGCCAGTCAGTCCCAGATGTAATGACGACAGGCTCATCGCGGGCGGCTTTGCCCGGCGTATACTCCGGCCGATGCTGACGCACAAGGCGGCCAGGTCACCGCTTCCCGCGACCGGCGCCCGTCCAGCTGACGACACGATCGTCGCCTACTTCGAGGGCGAGTTCGTTCCGCTCTCGGAAGCCAAGATCCCGGTCATGACCCACGGCTTCCTGTATGGCACGGCCACTTTCGAGGGCATTCGCGCCTACTGGAACGAGGAGCAGGAGCAGCTCTACGGGCTCAAGCTGCTCGAGCATTACCGGCGCATGGCCAACTCGGCCAAGGTGCTGCTGATGAAGACGCCCATGTCGCCCGAGGAGATGGTCGACCTGACCGTCGAGCTCCTGCGCCGCAACGGCTTCCGCCAGGACGCCTACATCCGGCCGACGATGTACAAGTCGACCGAGGCGATCGGCGTCCGGCTGCACAACCTCGAAGAGAAGCTGCTCATCTTCAGCGTGCCGTTCGGCGAGTACATCGCCATCGATCGCGGCATCCGTGCCCAGGTCGTGTCCTGGCGGCGCAACAGCGACCAGTCGCTGCCGGCGCGAGCCAAGATCACCGGTGCCTACGCCAACAGCGCCTTCTCCAAGACGGAGGCGGTGCTCAACGGCTACGACGAGGCGATCGTGCTGACCATCGACGGACACGTGTCGGAGGGCAGCGCCGAGAACTTCTTCATGGTCCGCGACGGCAAGCTGATCACGCCCTCGATCACCGACGACATCCTCGAGGGCATCACTCGCACCGGGCTGATCCAGCTCGCACGCGAAGAGATGGGCGTGGAGGTCGTTCAGCGCACGATCGACCGGACCGAGCTGTACGTCGCCGACGAGGCCTTCCTGTGCGGCACCGGCGCCCAGCTGTCGCCGGTCGTCGAGATCGACCACCGGGCGATCGGCAACGGCGAGGTCGGGCCGATCACGCGGCGCCTGACCCAGCTCTACTTCGACACCGTTCGCGGCCGCATGCCGGCTTACAGCGACTGGCTTACGCCGATCTACTAGCCCGCTCACCCAGGAGGCCCCTGGGTTCGATGCGGCCGGCTCGATCGACCAAGCTTCCAAGGTTCTTTCCAACGGTGGTCCCGGCAGGTGAAGCCCGCGCTGGCTCTGCTGCATCCACTGGTCGCGCTTCAGCTCGCGCTGCGTCCGAGGCGGTAACAATTCGTCGAGACTGACGGCTTACGGCCTATTCGCAGGGCGCATATTCGTGTTAGTCTCCCTAACGTGAATATTGCCAATCGACGCTACCAGATGGGCCGCCGCGCTCAGTCCACCGAGCGGACGCGAACGGCGATCGTCGACGCGGCGACTCGGATCTTCTGGGATGAGCCCGCTCGAGAGCCTGACCCTGGACGGGATTGCGCGCAACGCCGGCGTGACTGTCCAGACCGTCATTCGCCACTTCGGCGGTCGCGACGGCGTCTTCGAGGCGGCCGTCGAGAGCGAGATGAGTCGCGTGAGCGACGAGCGCGACCCGGGAGCGGTGTCCACTCCGGACCAGGCGGTCCGTCAAGTCGTCGCCCACTACGAGCGGATGGGCGACAAGGCGATCCGGCTGCTAGCCGAGGAGCATCGCTCCCCGACGGTCGCGAGCCTCACCGCCCAGGGCCGCGCCTGGCATCGGTCATGGTGCGAGCAGGTGTTCGAGACGACCCTGTCGCGACTGAGCGGCAGCTCGAGGCGCCGTCGGCTCGCCCAGCTCGTCGCCGTCTGCGACGTGTACACGTGGAAGCTGCTGCGTCGTGACGCCCGATTGGACAGGAAGTCAACTGAGTTCGCGATGCTCGAAATGCTCACCCCACTGCTGGAGGTTTCGTGATGCCCCGGGTCCTCGCCTACACCTCGCCGGCGCGCGGCCACCTTTATCCGATCGTTCCGATCCTCGACGTGCTGCGCGGGCGCGGCCATGAGATCCATGTCCGCACGCTGGCGGCCGAGGTGGAGCGACTAGCAGCCCGCGGCTTCGACGCGCACCCCATCGACGCCAGGATCGAGGCCCTCGAGCATGACGATTGGAAATCCAAGGGCGCCCGGGCGTCGCTGGCCGCCTCGACGGCGGTGTTCGTCTCTCGCGCTCCGCATGACGCCGACGATCTACGCGCGGCCATTGACGACGTGGACCCGGACCTCCTCGTCCTCGACATCAACGCCTGGGGTGCGAATGGCGGTCGCGGAGGGGTCGGGGCGCCCATGGGCCGCCGTGGCGCCGTACCTACTGCCCGATCAGCTCTCCGGACGTGCCACCGTACGGCCCCGGTCTTGCTCCGGCGCGCGGTCCCCTCGGGCGGCTGCGCGACGCCATAGCCCGACCGCTCGTGATCGGAGCGGTGGAGCGGACGATCCTCCCCCGATTGAACGCCGTCAGAGCTGTGATCGATGCGCGCTTGCCGGCGATCCGAAGCGCCGACGATCTCTACGCTCGACCGCCGCTCTTGCTGTACCTGACCGCCGAGCCATTGGAGTACCACCGCCGCTCATGGCCGGGCAACGTGCGGATGGTCGGGCCCTGCGCCATGGGAGCCCGAACTATCTCCGCCAGCCTGGCTGGATACGCTCGAGCCACCGATCGTGCTCGTCGCAACGTCGTCGGAGTACCAGGCCGATGCGATCCTGGCGCAGACCGCGTTCGATGCCCTGGCCGGCACGGAGATGTCAGTCATCGCCACCCTGCCGTCGAACGATCCGACCACGCTGCGGGTTCCGACGAATGGGCGCGCCGAGAGGTTCGTGCCGCACGGCCCGATCCTCGCCCGGGCCAGCGTGGCGATCACCCATGGTGGCATGGGGGTCACGCAGAAGGCCCTCGCCGCCGGCGTGCCCGTCGTCGCGGTGCCGTTTGGGCGCGACCAGCCCGAGGTTGCGAGACGGGTCGAGGTAGCCGGGGCCGGCGTGCGTCTGCCTCGTGCTCGGCTTCGGCCGGACACGTTGCGAGCCGCCGTCGCCAACGCGATGGAATCGTCGTCGGGGGGCTTTGGCTGTCGCCGAAGGCTATCGTGCGGCGGGAGGTCCGGAGGCTGCCGCCTCCCACCTCGAGGCGCTGCTCGGGATACGAACCTCGTGACATTGCTCGACCGAGCGGACCGCCTTCCGACGCTCCTTCCCGGTTGGGATCGACGCAATCTGTGGACGCTGCGGTTTGTCGAGCCAGAGCTCGAGCTCCGGTACAGGGCGGCAATGGCGGAGCCGGGCCGCCAGCGCCTCCGGATCGCGATGGCGGTCGGCATTGGGATCTGGATCACGGCCGGCCATCATTGGGCCGCCTCTCCTCAATATCCCGGCGCCGCCGTTCTACGCGGCGGCCGCGGTAATGACGGCGTGGAACACGTTCGTGATCTTCCTGACGCTCCGCGGCATCAGTCTCGCGTGGGTTTGGACACTTGTCGTCATCACGCAGGCGTTGAGCACATTAAACGTCGTCATCGCCTTCGGGACGGGTCCGCTGTTTGTCAGCATTGGCGCGCCTGCACTCATGACCGGTCTTGCCTTTGGAGTTGCGCTGGTCCGCCCCGCAGCCTGGACGGCGGCCGTACAGAGCGCCATGACCGTTGCGCTGTTCGCGACCGTTGTGCTGTCGACCTGACTGGCGTGGGCGCATTTCAGACGTACTTGCTGGGGGGCCTGGCCGCGGGCGTCACCATCGGCGCCCGGTACCTCGAAGCGGGCGAGCGCACCGCCTTCGCCCAGGCCAATCTCGTCGCCGATCTCCACCGGCGGATCGATCGGCTCTTCCGCCAGTACCTCTCGCCAGACGTTGCCCAGGCGCTGGTCGACGACCCATCCCGCGCCAACCTCGGCGGAGAGGTGGCGGAGGTCAGCATTCTGTTCGCCGACCTGGAGGGCTTCACTTCATTCTCCGAGCGCACACCGGCACCGCAGACTGTGGCCATGCTCAACGACGCATTCGGAGTGGCGGTGCCAGCGGTGTTTGCGGAGGGCGGGACGGTGGTCCAGTTCATGGGCGATGCACTGATGGCGGTCTTCAATGCGCCCATTCGCCAGGCCGATCACGCCCTCCGTGCCTGTCGCGCCGGGTTGGCCCTCCAGCAGGCCATGGGAGGAGACGGAGCCGATGGGACTCCGCGATTCCGGGTCGCGATCAACACCGGCCCGGCACTGGTGGGCAACGTCGGGAGCGAGGAGATGCACAACTTCCTTGCCATTGGCGACACGACAAACGTCGCTGCTCGATTGCAATCGCTCGCGCCACCCGGCAGCGTGGTACTTGGCCAGAAGACGTACGACCTGGTCCGCGACGGCGTCGATGTCCGTTCGCTCGGCACGCCGACTCTCAAGGGGAAATCGCTACCGACAGAGGTGTTCGAGCTGGTCGGTTTTCACAAGAACGCTTAGCGAACCGCGTTCAAAGTCCGGCTTCGCTTTCCGAGGTCGCGTGACTCGCATGGGCGCGATGATTTGGTCGCTGCGCAGATCGCGCCGGGCCGGGGGTTGGCCGCCTGCACTCAGCTGGTTTGGTAGCGCATAGACTTGTCGGCCCAATGTCAGTAGATCAACGCGTGGACAGCCCGTTTCGCCCTGTCGCGCGCCAACCCGACCTGCCCGCGCTCGAGCACGCCGTGCTCGAGCAGTGGCGCGAGCGCGCCACGTTCGCGCGGCTGCGCGCGCAGAACGCGGGCAACGAGCGCTGGTCGTTCATCGATGGGCCGATCACGGCAAACAACCCGATGGGCGTTCACCACGCGTGGGGCCGGACGTACAAGGACCTCTATCAGCGCTTCCACGCCATGCTCGGCCACGACCAGCGCTTCCAGAATGGCTTCGACTGCCAGGGTCTGTGGGTCGAGGTGAATGTCGAGCGCGAGCTCGGCTTCACCAGCAAGCGCGACATCGAGCAGTTCGGCATCGCCGAGTTCGTCAGCCTGTGCAAGCAACGCGTCCTGACCTACGCCGCGATGCAGAGCGAGCAGTCGATCCGGCTCGGCATGTGGATGGACTGGAACGATCCTGCCGAGCTGCGCCGGCTGCGCGACCTGCTTGCCGAGGATCCGGCGCAGCAGGTGACGGTCGAGGGACCCAACGGCCCGGTCACCGACAGCGTCGAGATGATCGTCGGCCGCCTGGGCATGCCCGAGATCGGCGGCTCGTACTTCACATTCTCGAACGAGAACAACTATCTGATCTGGGAGTTCCTCGCCGAGTGCAACCGGCGCGGCTGGCTGTTCAAGGGCCACGACTCGATGCCGTGGTGCACGCGCTGCGGAACGGGCATCAGCCAGATGGAGATGAACGAGGGCTACCAGGACCGCGAGGATCCCGGCCTGACCGTTCGACTGCCGCTCGTCGATCGGCCCGGGGAGTGGCTGCTGGTCTGGACCACGACGCCCTGGACGCTGAGCGCAAACGTCGCCGCGGCCGTCGGGCCCGACCTTGCCTACGTGCGCGTCCGCCAGGGCGAGGATCAGTACTGGCTCGGCAAGGGCACGCTCAAGACCGCGTTGCGCGACCGGTTCGAGGTGCTCGAGGAGCGGCCCGGCCGCGACCTCGTCGGCTGGCGCTACCGCGGTCCATACGACGAGCTGCCCGCGGTAAACGCCGCATTCGCCGGCGGCTCGGGCGACGACGGTGGATCGGGCTACGAGCACCAGATCGTGCCGTGGACCGAGGTCAGCGAGGAGGAGGGGACGGGCATCGTCCACATCGCGCCGGGTGCCGGCGCGGAGGACTTCCAGCTCGGCAAGTCGCTCAACCTGCCGGTCATCGCGCCGCTGACCGAGGACGGCCACTATCTGGCCGACTTTGGCTGGCTGTCGGGCCTCGACGCCCACGGCGTGGCCGAGCGGGTCAAGGACGACCTGATCGAGAAGGGCCTCTTCTACCACCTCGAGCCGTACAGCCACCGCTACCCGCACTGCTGGCGGTGCGGAACGGCGTTGCTCTTCCGGGTCGTCGATGAGTGGTACATCCGAATGGGCGAGGTCTACGACAAGCCGCGCGACCAGGTGACCGCCGACGAGAAGGACCGCTCGCTGCGCTACCAGATCATGGATGTCGTCGACCAGATCCGCTGGATCCCGGGCTTCGGCTACGAGCGCGAGCTGGACTGGCTGCGCACGATGTCCGACTGGATGATCAGCAAGAAGCGCTACTGGGGCCTGGCACTGCCGATCTGGGATTGCGATCAGTGCGGCGCGTTCGAGGTGGTCAGCAGCGAATCGGACCTGCGTGATCGAGCGGTCGAAGGGCTGGGATGAATTCGAGGGACACACGCCGCATCGGCCGCACGTCGACGCGGTCAAGATCGCCTGCTCGAGCTGCGGCGCGCTGATCTCGCGCATCGCCGACGTCGGCAATCCATGGCTGGACGCGGGCATCGTGCCCTTCTCGACGCTCCACTACCGCACCGAGCCGGACTACTGGCGCGACTGGTTCCCGGGCGACTTCATCACCGAGTCCTTCCCCGGCCAGTTCCGCAACTGGTTCTACTCGATGCTCGCGATGAGCACGGTCCTGCGCCGCGAGCCGCCGTTCAAGACGATCCTCGGTTACGCCACGCTGTTCGGCGAGGACGGCCGGCCGATGCACAAGAGCTGGGGCAACGCGATCGAATTCAACGAGGCGGCCGAGCGGATGGGCGTCGACGTGATGCGCTGGATGTATGCCCGGCAGCGCCCGGAGGACAACATCCTGTTCGGCTACCGCACCGCCGACGAGGCGCGGCGTGAGCTGCTCGTGTTGTGGAACGTGTACGCCTTCTTCGTCACCTTCGCCCGGCTTGCCGGCTGGCGGCCGTTGGCCGGGATCGACGAACAGGCGGTGACCGGCGGGTCGTGGCCGACGCTCGATCGCTGGATCCTGTCGCGCACCGCCGCGTTGACTCACGACGTCGGCGCGCGGCTGGCCGAGTTCGATGCGCTCGGCGCCAGCCGGCTCATCGGCACGTACATCGATGACCTGTCGACCTGGTATCTGCGCCGATCGCGCGACCGGATGCGCCCGGGTGCCGATGCGGCCGATCAAAACGCAGCCTTCGGCACGCTGCACGCGGCGCTCGTCGCGCTGGCCCGGACTTCGGCGCCGATCCTGCCCTTCGTGACCGAGGAGATGTACCAGAACCTGATGGTGACGGCGGTCCCCTCGGTGCCCGACAGCGTCCACCTCACGGCGTGGCCGGCGCAGGACGTCGAGGCGTTCCGCGACGAGGCGCTCGAGGAGGCGATGGTCACCGTCAGGCGCGCCGTCGACCTGGCGCGCACGCTGCGTGGCCAGGCCGGGTTGCGTCTTCGCCAGCCGCTTCGGCAGCTCTGGCTGGCCGTGCCCGGCGGGCGGCTGGCCGGCGATCGAACTCAGGACGAGGCGGACCTGCTCGAGCTGCTCACCGACGAGACGAACGTCAAGCAGGTAGTCGTCATCGGTGACGAATTGGAGCTCGTTGAGCGGCGCGTCAGGCCGTTGCTGCCCAAGATCGGCAAGCGCCTCGGTGCGCAGACGCAGGCCGTGCTCGCAGCCGCGCGAGCGAACGAGGTCGAGTACCTGACCGACGGCAGCGTCCGACTGGCCGGCGTCGAGCTCAGCGCCGACGAGGTCGAGATCATCGCCACTCCGCGCCCTGGGACCGCGGTCGCGCACGACTTCGGCATCGTCGTCGTGATCGACACGGAGATCGACGATGCGCTGCGCGCCGAAGGAGACTCGCGCGAGCTCCAGCGCGCGATCCAGGATCTGCGCAAGCAGGTCGGGCTCGAGCCGGATGAGCGGATCGATCTGTGGCTCGTCGCGGAACCGGATGTTCTGGCGCCCGTCGAGGAGCATCTCGCCCGACTTGCACATGACACGCTCGCCGACGACCTCCATCGCGCCGACGCGCCCGACGACGCACCGTCGACGACCCAGGAGATCACCGGCGGCACGGTGACGGTCGCGCTGCGCCGCCGGGAAGCCGTGAACCGATGAGCCCGTCAACCCGGCGTCGATGGCTGATCTTCGTCGGCGCGGCGGCGCTTGTCGTTCTCCTCGACCAGCTGACCAAGCTGTGGGTCGACGCCAACTTCCTGCCCGCCTCAGTTCACGCTCAGGCCGGCGCCAATCAGCCGACGCCGATCATCGGCGACCTCGTGCGCATCGCCAAGAACTACAACACGGGCGGCATCTTCGGCCTGTTCGGCGACTCGGCGTTGATCCTGGCCCTGTCGAGCACGGTCGTGATCGGGCTGATCGTCGTCTACCAGGCGCGCGAGGGCACACGCGAGGCCTGGCCGCTGTCGCTCGCGCTGGGCCTGCTGCTCGGCGGCGCGATCGGCAACTTCCTCGATCGCATCCGGCTCGGCGCGGTGATCGACTGGGTCGACACCGGCATCGGCGACTTCCGCTGGTACACGTTCAACGTGGCCGACTCGGCGATCTTCATCGCTCTCGTGCTGCTCTTCGTCATGGCCGTGTTTGGTGACCGCATCACGCGCAGGCTCGAGCACCGGCCGGCCGGCTGATGAGCGACCGCGTGACGGTGACCGTGCCGGCCGGCACTGAGAAGCGCGCGGACAGGGTCGTTGCCGATGCGGTCGGGCTGTCGCGCTCGTACGTCCAGCGCCTCATCGCCGATGGCCGGCTCACCCAGGCCGGCCGTCCGGTGAAGAGCAACTCGCTGCTCGAGCCGGGCAGCAGCGTCGAACTCGACATTCCCGATTCGCGAGGCGACGCTACTTGAGGCCGAGGACGTGGCCCTCGACGTCGTCTACGAGGACGACGACGTGCTGATCATCGACAAGCCGACCGGGCTCGTGACGCACCCATCGCCCGGTCACTCGAGCGGCACCCTCGTCAACGCCCTGCTCGGGCGTGGCGGGGCCGAGGCATACGGCTCGGTTGCCGGCTACGAGCGGCCGGGCATCGTCCACCGCCTCGATCGAGACACCAGTGGGCTGATCGTCGTTGCCCGCAATGACCGTGCCCAGAACGCACTGATGGCACAGCTCAAGGCGCGCCGCGTCAAGAAGACCTACCTCGCCCTCGTTCACGGCCCCGTTCCGGCCGAGCGGGGTCGGATCGAGGCGCCGATCGGGCGTGATCCGCGGCACTTCGGACGCATGGCCGTCATTGCGTCCGGTCGGCCGTCCGTCACGGGCTATCGGGTCCGGGAGCGCTTCAAGGGCTGGACAATGCTCGAAGTCGACCTGATGACCGGCCGAACGCACCAGATCCGCGTCCACCTGGCGTCGATCGGCCACGCCGTCGCCGGCGACCGTGTGTACGCGACCGGCCCGGCACGAACCGGTCCCGACGGCCTCGAGCGGCTGTTCCTCCATTCATGGCGAATCGAGTTCGCGTCGCCTTCGGCGGACCGCCTGATCCGCGCCGAGGCGCCTCTGCCACCCGAGCTAACTGATGTCGTCGATCGACTGCGCGAGCCGCGTCGGTGAGCGAGCCGTCCAGTGATTGCCCCAGGCCAAACGTCTCGATCCTGATCTCGGGGCCGTCTCGCACAGGCAAGACGTCGGCCGCCAACATCCTCGCTGAGCGATACGGAATCCGGAACATCAAGATCGGCGAGATATTCCGCGCTCGGACGAAGATCGACACCTCGAAGTTCGTCGGCCGGAGCCAGGCGATCGACAAGGAGATGGACGACTTCCAGTCGGAGCTCATCCGGTCCGCGACGGCCGACGAGCCATTCATCCTCGAGGCGCGACTGGCAGCGTTCCTGGCCAGCAAGGAACGGCGCGAGCGACCGCTGCCCGTCGTCACGGTGCTCTTCTGGGCGCCCGAGCACGTCAGGATGGAGCGCCAGCTGCGCAAGATGAGACGCGATCAGCCCGGGACGACCATCACCTTCGAAGAAGTTCTCGCCGGCGAACGCGAGCGGGAGGCCGGTGATCGGGCGCTGTGGAAGGCCGTCCATCCCGAGCTGGACGACAAGAACATCTTCGATCCGGACTTGACCGACGAAGCGGGCAAGCCGGTATACGACCTCGTCGTCGACAGCCGGATGGGCATGCCCGACGCATGCGCCGACTACGTTCACGATTGGCTCGTCGAGCGCGGGGCATTCAAGGACGACTGAGGTTCACCAGCAGAGCCCGTCCGTGAACGGCCCGTGGGCCGATGTGGCTGTTGACGCCGTCGGTCCGCAGGGCGGCCAGACATTCACGTACCGCGTTCCTGCCACCATGCCCGATCTGGCCGCCGGCGAGGCAGTGCTGGTCGAGTACGGGCGGCGTCGCGCGCTGGGCATCGTCCTGGCACTCACCGACGAGGAGCCCGATTTCGAGACGAAGCCGATCGAGGCGCTCGTGCGCAGCGACGGTCCGCTGCTGCCGCCCGTCCAGCTGGCACTGGCGCGGCACATCTGGAGCCACTACCTGGCACCGCCGGCGGTGGTCATTCGCCAGATGCTCGCTCCCGGGGTACTGGAGAGCGTCGAGCGAACTGTGCGCCGGGCAGGCGACGCCTTCGAGGTCGATTGGCAGGTGCAGCCGGCGGCCGTCGGCGAACGATACGAGCGCCAGGCGTCGCTGACCACCGAGGGTGTCGGACTCGCGGATGAGCTGGCCGACGGCGCGGAGAGCACAACGACTGGCAAGCGGCCGTTGGGTCCGCGGCAGCGATCCGTGCTGCTCGAGCTTCGCCAGGCAGCCTGAGCCGGTCGCGACCGCCCGGCTGGCCGAGCGGTACGGCTCGAGCCCACTGCCGGGGCTGGTTCGCCGCGGCCTGGTGCAGCTCGAGACCGCGCGCGTCGATCGGCGGCCGCGCGAAGGTCGTGCCGCGCCGGTCCGCGGCACTCTGCCGGCCGCCGCATCGCTGACGGCCGAGCAGCAGGTCATCGCCGATCGACTTGCCGCGCTGGTCGAGACGCGCGGCCATCGGACGCTGCTGCTGGAGGGAGCGACCGCGAGCGGCAAGACCGCGGTCTATGCCGCTGCCATCGCCGCCGCGATCAAGGCTGGCCGTGGCGCGCTCGTGCTCGTGCCCGAGGTGGCCCTGGCAATGCCGCTGCTCGAACGTCTGCAGCACGATCTCGGGGTCGAGGTCGCCGTGCTCCACAGCTCGCTCTCCGACGGCGAGCGTGCCGACGAGTGGCGGCGCATCAGGACGGGCGAGGTGAGTGTCGTGGTCGGCACGCGCAGCGCCGTGCTCGCGCCACTCGGCGACGTCGGCGTGATCGTCGTCGACGAGGAGCACGATGCCGCCTACAAGTCGGAGCGCACGCCGCGCATCCAGGCGCGCGACCTCGCTGTCGTGCTCGGTCAACTGGCCGACGCCCCCGTCGTGTCTGGGCAGCGCGACGCCGGAGGTGGCCAGTGTCGGTCGCGCGCGAAGCGGCGAGTACGAGCTGCACCGGTTGCCCGAGCGCGTCAGCGGGACGCTGCCGCGAGTCGAGGTCGTTGACCTGCGCGCCGAGCTCGCTGCGGGCAACCGCGGTTTGCTGTCGCGTCGGCTGGCCGACGCCATCGGCGCACTCGACCGATCGGCCGGCGATCAGGCCATCCTGCTCATCAACCGGCGCGGCAGCGCGTCGGTCGTCGTCTGCCGCGACTGCGGCTACGTGCAGGTCTGCCCCGAGTGCCAGCGGCCGCTCGTCTTTCACGCCGCCGCGCTGAC
Source organism: uncultured Chloroflexia bacterium (assembly GCA_963776865.1). Taxonomy (GTDB): domain Bacteria; phylum Chloroflexota; class Limnocylindria; order Limnocylindrales; family CSP1-4; genus JALYGJ01. The sequence continues at coordinate 303,085 of CAVZOG010000003.1, forward strand.
CCTGCGCTGCCACCACTGCGGCGCGAGCGCACCGGTCGCGCGGCGCTGCCCGGCGTGCGACTCGCCGCGCATCCGCTATCTGGGCGGCGGCACCGAGCGCGTCGAGCGCGAGGTCGGGCTGCGCTTCCCGGACCTCCGCGTCGCCCGGCTCGACCGCGACGTGGTCGAGCGCAAGGGCGCGGCCGTACGCGTCGTCGACGACTTCAGCGCCGGCCGGGTTGACGTGCTCGTCGGCACGGCGCTCGTTGCCAAGGGTCTGGACGTGCCCCAGGTGACTCTCGTGGGCGTGGTGTCGGCCGACGTCGCGCTCAATCTGCCCGACGAGCGCGCCGCGGAGCGAACTTTCCAGCTGCTCAGCCAGGCCATCGGGCGTGCCGGGCGCGGCGACCGGCCGGCCACGGCATTGATCCAGAGCTACCTGCCCGATCACCCTGTTATCCAGGCCGTCGCCAACAACGACGCCGCCGCCTTCTACGACGCCGAGCTCGAGCAGCGCAGATCGTTCAACTCACCGCCGTTCGGTCGCGTGATCAAGCTGACCATCGCGCTCGAGGATCGATCTGCGGCCCAGTCGAAGGCGACCGAGATGGCCGATCGTCTGCGCGCCTTCGCGGCCGAGCGCAACTCGAAGGTCGACGTGCTCGGCCCGGTGCCCGCCTACGTCGCCCGGCGGGCAGGTCGGTGGCGCTTCCATGTCGTCATCCGCGGTGACGACCCACGGCGCGTCCTCGATGGCGATCCCGGCGTGCCGTGGTCGATCGACGTGGACCCCGAGACCCTCCTGTAGCGACGCTTCGCTGGAAAGAGGCCGCGTCCAACTTATACTCCGCCCCGTGACTCTGCGACCCATCATCACTCTCGGCGACCCGCGGCTCAGGCTGAAGGGCGAGCCTGTCGACAGCTTCGGCAAGTACCTCCATGAGCTGCTCGATGACCTGACCCACACGATGCGCGAGGCTCCCGGCGTGGGCCTTGCCGCTCCGCAGGTCGGCATCGCACTGCAGGCGTGCGTGGTCGAGGTCGAGAGCCAGCTCCACGAGCTGGTCAATCCGCGCATCGTCAAGGCGAGCGGCGACGACAACGACCTCGAGGGCTGCCTGTCGATCCCGGGCTATGTCGCCTACGTCACGCGCCGCGAGCAGGTCTGGGTCGTGGCCCAGAATCGCCACGGCCGCAAGATCAAGCTTTCAGGCAGTGGACTGCTGTCGCGCGCCGTTCAGCATGAGCTCGATCATCTCGACGGCAAGCTGTACATCGACTACCTCGAGTCGATGGACGATCTGATCCCGGTCGCGCGGCTCTCCGAAGAGGTCGGCGCCGAGGAAGAGGAGCTGGCGCCGCTGGCGTGACGAACCCGGCCCGGACGATCTTCCTGGGCACGGGCGACTTCGCCGTCCCGATTGCGCGCTCGCTGGCCGGACACCCCGCGGTCGACCTCGTCGCGCTCGTGACCGCGCCGCCGAGGCGCGGATCGCGCGGGCGATCGGTCGATCCGCCGCTCGCTGCGTGGGCCGACGAGCATCAGATCCCGATGCTGCGGCCCGAGCGCCTGCGGGCAGCGGAGTCGGTCGTCCAGCTGGCCGAGCTGAGACCCGAGCTGCTCGTGCTCGCCGACTACGGCCAGATCGTCCCGCAGGCGATTCTCGACCTGCCCCGCCACGGAGCACTGAACCTCCACCCATCGTTGTTGCCGCGCCATCGGGGTGCGACGCCGATCCCGGCAGCAATCCTGGCCGGTGATCCGGAGACCGGAGTGACGCTGATGCTGCATGGACGCCGGACTCGACAGCGGCCCGATCATCGCTCAGCGCCACCACACGTTGACCGGCAACGAGACGACGCCACATGCTCGAGCCGGTGCTCGCAGGCATGGCCGCCGACCTGCTGCCGCGGAGCTCCCGCGCTGGCTGGCCGGCGAGGTGAGCCGCGCGCCCAGTCGGACGGTGACGCGACGCTGACCCGGCCGCTGCGCCGCGAAGACGGTCGCCTCGATCCAACGCTCGGCGCCGACCGGCTCGAGCGCCAGGTGCGCGCCTACCAGCCCTGGCCGGGCTCGTTCTTCGACGTCGACGGCGAGCGGGTCATCGTCTGGCGGGCGCGGCTCGACTGCGTAGTGCGGCGGCGACCCGGGAACGATCGTCGTCATCGACGCAGGAACACCGGCGCTCACGACGAGCGACGGCGCCCTCGAGCTGGTCGAGGTGCAGCCGGCGGGTGGCCGGCGCATGAGCGGCGCCGAGCTTCTGCGTGGCCGTCCGGCGCTCGCCGGAGCTCGCGTCGACCGGCCGTCGTGAGCCGATCCGGCGGGTTGCCGGTAGGATGCCGCGATGGGCTCCGAACCCGGACCCGGGCTAGCGGTCCCACCCCTGATCAGCGTTCCACCGGCCGGCGCACGTGACCTGCGCCCTGGTCTTTCGGGGCTGAGCGCAACCGACATCGAGTCGTGGTTCGAGGATCGCCAGCAGCCGGCCTACAGGGCGCGCCAGGTTGCCGACCACGTCTGGTCCGCCGCTGCGCAATGCGCCGCGGAGCTGCATACGCTCCCGCAGCCGATGCGCCAGACGATCGACGAGTCATTTCGGGTCAACACGCTCGGTCGAGACCGAGGTCCTCGCGGCCGATCAGGGGCTTACCCAGAAGGCGCTCCACCATCTCGACGACGGCCGGCTGATCGAGTCCGTCCTGATGCGCTATCCCGGGCGCGGATCGCGCCGTCCGCGCACGACCGCGTGCATCTCCAGCCAGGCCGGCTGCGCCGTCGGCTGCCCGTTCTGCGCGACTGGTGAGCTCGGCTTCTGGCGCGACCTCGAAGTGGCCGAGATCGTCGACCAGACACGCTTCTGGCGTCACTGGCTCGCCGGCGTGGGCCAGCGCCTGACGAACGTCGTCTTCATGGGCATGGGCGAGCCGCTGCTCAATACCGAGCGTGTCCTGGAGGCCGCCGCCGCGATCACCGACCGCAATCGCTTCGGACTCGGCGCCCGCCACGTGACCATCTCGACCAGCGGGGTCGTGCCCGGCATCGAGCGACTGATTGATGAAGCGCCGCAGTACACGCTCGCGGTCTCGCTGCACGCGGCGCGGCCGGCGCTGCGCGACGTCCTGGTGCCGCTCAATCGGCGCTACCCGGTCGATCAGGTTGTCGACGCCGCCGCGCGCTACTCGGCGCGACACGGGCCGCCGCGTGACCTACGAGTACGTGATGATCGACGGCATCAACGACACGCATCGACGACGGCAATGCCCTGGCGCGGCTGCTTCGCGGCCATCTCGCTCACATCAACCTGATCCCGATGAACCCCGTGGCGCATACGCCGTGGCAACCGAGCTCCATCCAGCGCACCGAAGCCTTCGCCTCGTTGCTGCGCGAGTCGGGATTGGAGACCACTGTTCGCCGCAACAGGGGAGTGGACATCGGCGCCGCGTGTGGCCAGCTGGCCGCCGATCAGGCAGGCGCACCGGCACCGGCGGCAGTCGCGCGTCGACAGCAGCTGCTCGTCGTCCAGAGCGCGGCCGCGCTCGGCGCCCGAACCAACACACAGTGACCCGCCGCGTTGCGGTCGCGGCGAGCATCCTGACGGCCGACTTCGGCAACCTCTATCGAGTCGTCCGCAAGCTCGAGCGGGCCGGCGTCGACCGCCTTCACCTCGATGTGATGGACGGCAACTTCGTGCCCAACATCACCTTCGGCCCGGACGTGGTCGCGGCCTTTCGCCGCCTGACCCACCTGCCACTCGACGTGCACCTGATGATCTCCGAGCCGTCGCGCTACGTCGGCCGCTTCATCGAGGCAGGCTCGGACAGCCTCACGTTCCATGTCGAGACGCACGAGAGTCCGGAGACGAAGCGTGCGGCACTGGCCGAGATCCAGACGGCGCGGCGCCAGGCCGGACTTGCCGTCAGCCCGGGAACGCCTGTCGAAACGGTCGCGCCCTACCTCGACGATCTGTCGGTGATCCTGGTCATGACCGTCGAGCCCGGCTTCGGCGGCCAGCGCTTCATGCCTGAGCCGGCGGTCAAGATCGCCGACGCCAAGCGGATGCTCGCCGGTCGACCGGGGGCGCAGGTTCACGTCGATGGCGGAGTGAGCGCCGACACGGCGCAGATCGTCGGCGGCTACGGGGTCGACGTGTGTGTCGTCGGCTCGGCGTTGTTCCAGCGCGGACGCGATGCCGCGCGCGAGGTTTCCGCGGTCAGAGCGGCCGCGGCGGTCGACGCTTGAGGGTTCTCGTCCAGCGCGCCGCTCGGGCCGAGGTGCGCGTGGCGGGCGAGGTGAAGGGAAGCATCGGCGCCGGGTCTGGTCGTGCTGGTCGGCGTTGGTCACGCCGACACCGAGCAGATCGCCGACACGCTGGCCGCCAAGGTGGTCGAGCTGCGCATCTTTCGCGATGAGGAGGGTCGAACCAATCGCTCGCTCGCCGATGTCGGCGGGGAGATGCTCGTGATCAGCCAGTTCACGCTGTACGCGGATACGCGCAAGGGTCGCCGGCCGTCATTCCTGGACGCGGCACCGGCGGAGCTCGGCGAATCACTCTACGAACGGTTCGCGAAAGCGGTGGAGGAGCGGGGCGTGCGCGTGGCGCGGGGCGTGTTCGGTGCCGAGATGGAGGTCGATCTCGTCAACGATGGTCCGATGACCATCTGGCTCGACAGCGCGGCTACCTAGCCGCTGCCATCAGCGCGGTCAGGCGGTCTTCTGGAGAGTCCGCCGACAGCGAGTGCAGACCAGGGCGCGCTTGGTGGTGCCGCCCTTGGGGAGACGCATCGGCTGCAGGTTCGGCTCCATGCGACGGTGCGCGCGGACGCGGTTCATGCCGACCGACTGCGGGTTGAAACCGCCCATCGAGGTCTTGCCGCAGATTGCGCAGATGCGAGACATGGTGTGATGCGACTCCGGTCATGGGAAGCGAGCGCTCCGAACGGGCTCGCGGTCTGGCTACTATAACAAAATGCCCAGGCCGACAGATTCGCCCGAGGCAAGGCACGGCGGCAGCGCCCTCGATGCCGAGCGAATCAGGCAGGTAGTTCGCTCCGCAGCCCAGTCGATCTATGGCGTCAGCGACGTGGTCGGCCCGGGCTGGCACAACCGCCTGGCTCGGCGGTTAAAGGTGGGCGACCAGGGTGTCGCCGTCAACACCGAACCGCGCCTGGCGGTGACCCTGGACATCGTCGTCGCCAGTGGCGTGCCCGCCGACAAGGTCGCGTCGAATGTGGCCGAGAGCATCAGCTACATCGTGGCACGCGACATCGGTCGGCGGATCGACGAGCTGACTATCAGGGTCGACGGGCGGCCGGTGGCCGTCCACGCCGGCGGATCAGGGGCGTGATCGGCGAAAGCTGGGACGGTGAGGAGCTGCTGTCGGCCATGCGCCACGCGACGCGCGTGCTGGCAAATCACCAGGAAGAGGTCAACGCGCTGAACGTCTTCCCGGTGCCCGACGGTGACACCGGATCGAACATGGTCGCCACCGTCCAGGCCGCGGTCGCCGAGGCGGAGCTGATTCCGCTGGCCGAGCGGACCGTGCCCAATGTCGGCGCCGCAATGCGCCTCGGCGCGCTGATGGGTGCGCGCGGCAACAGCGGCGTGATCCTGTCGCAGATCTTTCGCGGCATGGCCGAGGTCGTGACGAGCGTCGAGCGCGTGACCGGCGTGGATCTCGCTCGCGCGTTCGACCGCGGCTGCCGGGCAGCTTTTGCCGCCGTCGCGCAGCCAGTCGAGGGAACGATCCTGACCGTCGCACGCGACGTTTCGAACGCCGCCGAGCCGGTTGCCAGGGAGCATGGCAACATCGAACGGATCCTTGCGACCGCGGTCGCTGCCGCTGCGGCGTCCGTCGAGCGCACGCCGCAGCTGTTGCCGGTCCTCGCGCACGCCGGCGTGGTCGACGCGGGCGGACGTGGGCTCGAGCTGCTGCTTCGCGGCGCACTCGCCTTCGCTCGAGGCGAGGAGGTGCGCGCTCCGGCTGAGTTTCACGACATCGTCCTGCCTTCGCTCGAGGCGATCGAGGCAGACGGCTATGGCTATGAGACTGTCTTCCTGATCACGCCGCACACCGGCACGCTGCTCAACACGGTCGCAATAACCAACCGGCTGAGCAAGCTCGGGGCATCGGTGCTCGTCGCCGGCGACGAACGAGCGGTCAAGATCCACGTCCACAACGACCGGCCCGACGAGATCATTTCGTACGGCCTGACGCTCGGAGGGCTGAGCCGCATAGCGGTCGAGAACCTCGACCGGCAGGCGCACGGCGTTCGCGATCGCGTGCGCGAGGCTGCCGCGACCGTCGTTCCGCCGCCGACGGCCTCACTCGCGTCGCCGGAGGGCCCGCAGGTCATTGCCGTCGTCAGCGGTGACGGGCTGGCGCGCATCTTTCGGACGCTGGGCGCGCGGGCCGTCGTGCTCGGCGGCCAGAGCGCCAATCCGTCGGCCGGCGAGCTGGCCGAGGCGGTCGTCGGCTGCGGCGCGTCCGAAGTGATCGTCCTGCCCAACAATCCCAACGTGCGCATGGCCGCCCGCCAGGCGGCCGACCTGTGCCCCAACGTTCGGGTCGAGGTCGTGCCCACTCGCAACGCGGCCGAGGGCATAGCCGCGATGCTCGCCCTCGATTCCTCGGACGACGCAAAGGGCGCGGCCGCGAAGATGTCCGCCGCGGCAGGGCGCATCCAATCGATGCAGGTCGCTGTTGCGGTGCGCCACGCACGGGTTGGCCGACGGCGAGTCAAGCATGGCGACTTCATCGTCCTCGGACCGAGCGACGGCCTGCTGGCCGCCGATTCTGATCGGACCGCAGCCGTCATGGCGGCCACGCGCCGACTCAAGCCGGGCTATCGAACTGATGACCGTGTACCGCGGTCAGAACGTTCCCCAGCCGGAGGCCGAGCAACTCGGTGAGGCGCTCAAGTCCGAGCTCAACGGCGTCGAGATCGAGCTCGTCGACGGCGGCCAACCTCACTACGACTTCCTGATCTCGGCCGAGTAATTGGCAGCTCCGGTCCAGTCGAGCGAGGCGCCGCCGGCTGACGGCCTCCTTGATCAGCCCGTCGCTCCACTCGTCGTCACGAAGCCGATGGCGCGCAACCTGGCTCGGCTCGGGATCGGCACTGTCCGCGACCTGCTCTTCCACCTGCCGCGTCGATACGACGACTTCAGCCACCCGATGACGCTGCGCGAGCTGCGCGACAAGCCGCCCGAGGGACCGGTCAGCGCGACCGTCGAGATCGTCGACCTGCGCGTCGAGCAGGGGTTTCGCCGACGGGTGCAGCGGACGGTGGCGCGCCTGAAGGACGACACCGGTGAAGGCGAGGCGGTCTGGTTCGGGCGACGCTACATCGAGCGACGGCTCGCGGCCGGTCAGACCGTGGCGCTGTCAGGGAAGGTCGAGCTGCGCGGTTGGCTGCCGAGCTTCAAGAATCCCGAGTTCGGACCGGCCGGCGACGACGCGCTCCACGCCGGCCGCATCGTGCCGGTATATCGGCTCACGGCCGGCGTGCTGGGGCCGACGCTGCGGACGAAGATCCGCGCCGCGCTCGATCTCGCCCTTCCTGTGCTGACCGACTACTTGCCACCAGACATCAGGCGCGAGGCCGGGGACAACCTGCCCGAGATCACAAAGGCGGTCGAGGCGGTTCACTTTCCGCCGGATTTCGCCGAGCGCGACCGCGCACTCCGCAGATTGGCATTCGACGAGCTGTTCGCCCTACAGCTGGGAATGGTCGCCCGTCAGCGCCAGCGTCGGACCGAAGCGGCGATCAGCATTCCGATCACGGACGAGCAGCTGGCCACCGGAATAGCCGCGGTCGAGCGAGTGATCGGCGAACAGGTTGCTCGCCGCCGCGCGCTGGCAGGCGATGCCTCAGCCGATGACGCGGTCGTGCACCTCACCATCGACCAGCTCAGCGCGGTAGACGACATTCGCTCAGATCTCGCGACGGGCCGGCCGATGATGCGCCTGCTCCAGGGCGACGTCGGCTCGGGCAAGACCGCGGTCGCCGCGCTCGCATTGGCTTTTGCCGCCGATGCCGGGCACCAGGGCGCACTCCTGGCCCCGACCGACCTTCTCGCCCGACAGCACGCCCAGACACTCGGCCGGCTGCTCGAGCCACTCGGCCACGACGTGACGCTGCTGACCGGCTCGCTCAACGCGGCCGCGCGTCGGGAAGTGCTCGACCTGCTCGGAGCGCCTGTCGAGAAGACGCTTGACGGCCGGACGCGCGGCCGCAGTCGTCGTCGGCACGCACGCGCTCGTCCAGGAAGCCGTCGCGTTCCAGGACCTGCGCCTGGCGGTAGTCGACGAGCAGCATCGATTTGGGGTTGCCGAGCGAGAGGCGCTGACCAGCAAGGGTGGCGCGCCGCACGTGCTGCTCATGACGGCGACGCCCATCCCGCGCACACTGGGCCAGATCGTGCATGCCGATCTCGACGTCTCGGACCTGCGCACGCCGCCGGCTGGGCGACTGGAGATCGGCACGGCCATCCGTGCGACGACGGAGCTCATTCGCCGTGGCGACGGCAAATCAGGGCGCGCTGCCGCTGATCGTCAAGGAAGTGGCGGCGGGCCACCGTGCCTTCGTCGTCGTGCCGCTCGTCGAAGAGGATCCGGAAGCCGGCGGCGCGGTCGGTCGAGCAGGGCGCCGATATGGTGCGCAACGGCTGGGCCGAGGCGAACGAGGTGGCAGGCCTCGAGGTCACATTGCCGGGCATCGAGATCGTCCACGGCCAGATGAAGGCATCCGAGCGGGACGAGCGCATGGAGCGCTTCCGCTCTGGCGAGGCACACATAGTCGTCGGCACGACCGTGCTCGAGGTCGGCGTCGACGTGCCCGAGGCGACCGTGATGTTGATCCTCGATGCCGACCGGTTTGGCCTTGCCCAGCTGCACCAGTTGCGCGGCCGCGTTGGTCGTGGCGAGGCCAGGTCGTACTGCGTTCTCGTCACCGATCGGTATCCCGCCAAGAACGACGAGCCGGACATCGAGCAGGCCACCGTCAAGGCGCGCCTCGACGCGCTCGCCGCGACCCATGACGGATTCGAGCTGGCCGAGATGGACCTCGAGCAGCGGCGCGAGGGCGAGCTGCTGGGGGTTACGCAGAGTGGCCTGCCGCCGTTGCGCGTCGCGTCACTCGGTCGTGCCGAGGACCGCGCGATGTCGCAGCGCGCCCGCGTGCTGGCCGAGCAGCTGCTCGACGAACGTGGCCGGCTGCCCGCGTCGAGTGCCGCGCTCGAGCGAGAGATCACGGTCGGCTGGCTGCGCCGCATCGGCGCCGGCGAGGTGGTCGCCGCGGGCAGCGATGCCGGCGCTGGGGTCAGCGATGCCTGATCAGGGACGAGTGATCGCCGGCACGGCACGCGGCTTGCGCCTGGAGGCGCCGCCGGCCGGCACGCGGCCGCTCGCCGATCGAGTCAAGCAATCGCTCTTCGCCGCGCTCGAGGCCGACGGCGCGCTCGACGGGCCGTTCCTGGACCTCTTCGCCGGCAGCGGCGCGGCAGGGATCGAGGCGCTCAGCAGGGGAGCGTCCCGGGCAACGTTCGTCGAGCACGATGGACGGGCGTGCGAGGTCATTGGCGTTAACCTGCGTCGCGCTCACCTCGAGGGCGGCCATATTGTCCGCGCCGACGTGGGCGCGTTTCTGCGCCGCGAGAAACCGCCACTGGAGGCGCCTTTTCGGGCTGCGCTGCTGGACCCACCGTATGGGGAACAGATCCTGGAGACCGCTGTGCGACTTCTCGGCGTGGGCGCGGATGCGTGGCTGGAGCCCGAAGCCGTAGTTGTCGCCAAGCATTTCTGGCGCGACGAGCCCGGCACCGAGTTCGGGAAGCTGCGTCGTCAGCGACAGAAACGGTTCGGAGAGACCGTTCTTACCTTCTACACTCGCGAGCCATGACAAGCGCCCTCTATCCGGGCTCATTCGACCCGATCACCTTTGGCCACCTGGACGTGATCGGCCGTGCCGCGGGCGTCTTCGAGCGAGTCACGGTGGGCGTCCTCATCAACCCACGCAAGAACCCGATGCTCAACCTTGAGGACCGCATCGACACCATCCGCCACGCGATCTCGGACGAGCTCGGCGAGACCGCCCAACGGATCGAGGTCGCCGGCTTCGACGGGTTGACGGTCAACTACGCACGCCAGATCGGGGCTGCCTTCATCGTCCGTGGCCTGCGCGCCGTGAGCGACTTCGAGATCGAGCTGCAGATGGCGCACACCAATCGCAAATTGGCGCCTGATGTCGACACCGTCTTCTTCATGACCGCCCTCGAGCATGCCTACCTCAGCTCGAGCCTGGTCAAGGAGATCGCGGCCTTCGGAGGTGACGTGAGTCGGATGCTGCCGGCGGCGGCCGTTCGCCGCCTCCGAGCCTAAGCCCTACAATGGCGCGTTGACGGCGCCCGCCCCCAATCCGGGGCGCATCGGAGACCAGTCCAATCGACATCATCTTCCTCATCGAACAGCTCGAACGTCTCGTTGCCGGCGGGCGGAACATGCCGCTGACAAGCAACGTGATCATCGACCAGGCGAGAGCCCTCGACCTGCTCGATCAGCTTCGTGTTGCCGTGCCCGAAGAAGTCCGCACTGCCAAGCGCATCAACGACGAGACCGAGCGGATCGTCGAGCGTGCCCAGGAAGAGGCCGAGCGAATCCTTGCCCGCGCCCAGGAGCAGGCCGCGTTCCTGATCGAGGAGCGCGAGCTGACCCGTGCTGCGGAGATCCGGTCGGCCGAGATCATCGCCGACGGCCAGCGTGAGGCGGACGAGATCCGTCGCGGCGCCGACGAATACGCACAGAGCGTCCTGGTGCGACTCGAAGGGGAGTGCCTCAAGGCGCTCCAGAGCATCAAGCGCGGGCTGGCCCTGCTCGACGAGCGCTACGTCCCCGACGAGGGCAATGGCACAGGCGACGGCGCCGAGGTGCCCGAGTCAGAGGCGACTCATGCTCAGCTATAACGTGGCCACGCTGCTTCGCTCCGCACCGGGCACTGAGCGCCGCTATCCCGTTGACGGGGTGCGCCTCGACATCGCCGACGACCTGCAGCTGGCGGCTCCGATCGAGGGCGAGGTGCGCCTGTCGCACACCGGCCGGAGCATCATTGCGCGGGCCAACATCAGGACGGCGATCGACGCCTACTGCAGCCGCTGCGTGCAGCCGCTGGTGGCGCCGATCGACGTCGAGATCGAGGAAGAGGCGTTGCCGTCGATCGACATCGACACGGGCCATCCCCTGCCGCGCGACGAAGAGCCTGATGCGCTCCGACTCGACGCGCATCACGAGCTTGACCTGGGTGAGCCGATCCGCGAGGCAATCGCCCTCGCCGAGCCGATCGCGCTGCTCTGCCGGCCAGACTGTCGCGGTCTGTGCCTGGTTTGTGGCGTTGACCTCAACTCGGTCACCGATCACGCTCACAACGAAGACGCAATCGATCCGCGACTCGCCAGCCTGGCCGAGTGGCGCGAACGGTCGGACACCAACTAGTCACCAACCAAGGAGATCGATAGGAAATGGGAGTTCCCAAGAGACGCGTCTCGCACGCGCGACAGGGGGAGAGGCGCTCGCACCACGCGCTGACCCTGCCTCAGCTCGAGGAGTGTCCGCACTGCCATCAGCAGAAGCGGTCACATCACGCCTGCCCGCACTGCGGCTGGTACAACGGTCGCGAAGCAGTGCGACTCAAGACGCGCAAGTCCGAGGGCGCCTCTTCCTGACCGGTCCGTCCGGGCCGCTCCAGTCGTAAATGAGGTTCGGCGTTGGACGCTGATCTGTTGCGCGCCGATGACCGGTCGTCGGCCGGTCGCGTTCGCGTCGCGGTTGACGCGATGGGCGGCGACCATGCGCCAGAAGAGGTCGTAGCCGGCAGCGTCGATTGGGCGCGCCTCAACCCCGATACGGATGTCCTGCTGGTCGGCGACGAGGCACGCATCCGGGCGCTGCTCGATGGTCCGCTGCCGGCCAATGTGAACCTGGTCCAGGCAAGCGAATCGATCGGCATGGATGAGCATGCTGCCGCCGCCGTGCGCCGCAAGCGCGACGCGAGCATCAACGTTTGCATGCGCCTGGTGAAGGAAGGCAAGGCCGACGCGGTCGTCACCGCTGGCCACACTGGCGCCGGCGTTGCTTCGGCCATCCTCAACCTGGGCCGTCTGAAGAGCGTCGATCGGCCGGCTCTTGCGGTCCAGATGGTGACCGACAAGGGTCCGATGGTCTTGCTCGACATTGGCGCCACGACCGACGCCAGCGGCACCAACCTCTACCAGTACGCCCACATGGGCACGATCTTTGCCGAGAGCGTGCTGGGTGTCAGCAACCCGTCCGTCGCGCTGCTGTCGATCGGTGAAGAGGGCGGCAAGGGCGAGCAGCGCGTGCAGGAGGCGACCGGGTTGCTTGCCGCCAGCAACCTGCGCTTCGTCGGCAACGCCGAGGGCAAGGATCTGCCTCACCACCCGGCCGACGTCGTCGTGTGCGACGCGACCGTGGGCAACGTGACGATCAAGTTCTTCGAGGGACTGTCGAGCTTCATCTTCGACATGCTGCGCACCGAATTCCAACGTTGGCCATTGGGGCCGGTCGGCTATGCCTTCATGAAGCCGGGCATCGGACGCATCCGCCGCCGCTTCGACTACGAACGTCTGGGCGGCGCGCCACTACTCGGCGTCAAGGGGACCGTGCTGATCACCCATGGCCGCGCCAAGCGGCGGATGATCGGCTTTGCCGTGGAGGTCGGGGCGGCGGCCGCTCGGGCCAATATCCCCGATCGGATTGCCGATGCACTCGCATGAGGATCAGCGCGAGGCGCGTCGCCTGGCGCTCGGCGCGGTATTCGAGGCCGATTTCGGCCAGCGCACGCCGATCAAGGTGCTCGAGCGCCGGCTGACCGAGGAGGGCGCGAGCCCCGAGGCGGCCGAGCTGGCGCGCGAGATCGTGACCGCGGTGGTCGATAAACGCGACGTCATCGACGCCCAGATAGAGGATGCAGCGCCTCGCTATCCGGTCGTCCAGCTGGCCCGAATCGACCGTGCTTTGTTGCGTTCGGCGATGGCTGAACTGCTACACTCCCGCACGACGCCGGCCCGGGTGGCCATCGCGGAGTGGGTCGAAATGGCCCGCGAATACAGTGGCGAACCGGCTCGACGTCTTGTGAATGGTGTGCTCGGGCGTGTCGCCAGAGACGCGACGGACCGTGGGCGGGATATGCCGGCCTCAACCATCAAAAACGGAGGCGGAGACGACCGCCACACAGGAGGGAGCACTGGGTGACCGCATCGACGTATGAGCGGCTGAAGAAGATCGTTGTAGAGCAGCTTGGCGTGGACGAGGACCAGGTAACCCCCGAAGCCTCGTTCGTCGACGACCTGAACGCCGATTCACTCGACCTGGTCGAGCTGATCATGAGCCTGGAAGAGGAGTTCGGCGCCGAGATCTCCGACGAGGATGCCGAGAAGATCCGAACCGTCCAGGACGCCGTCGACTACGTCGAGGACAAGTCACCCGCATAGACGCGCCGGCACACGCCGGCATGACGCCGGCTTCGCGACTGGCCGAGCATCTGGGTCTGCGTCTTGGCGACCTGACGCTTCTTTCGCAGGCGCTCATCCACAGCAGCTATCTGCACGAGCAGCCGGCCGCCGGCAAATCGAATGAACGCCTCGAGTTTCTGGGCGATTCGGTCATTTCGCTCGTTGTCTCCGAGGCGCTCTGGTCACGCTATCCCGACGAGGACGAGGGCTCGCTCACGACGCGCCGCGCGGCGATCGTTTCCGCCCGTGGCCTGTCGCGCATCGCGCAGCGGTTGGGTCTGGCCGACTTCCTGTCGCTCGGCCTTGGGGCTGCCGCCGCCGGGGAGGGGGCCCGCAACTCGGTTCTCGCGGCCACCTTCGAAGCCGTGACCGGCGCGATCTATCTCGATCTCGGTCTCGACCTGACGCGTGCCTGGTTGCTCGACGTCTGCGCGCCGGCGCTCGATGACCAGTACACGCTCGATGACCTGAAGGCGCCCAAGAGCCTGCTCCAGGAGCGCAGCTACGCGCGCACGGGCAAGGCGCCGCAATACCGCCTGGTGAGCGAAGAGGGGCCGCCGCACGCCAAGTACTACGTCGTCGAAGCCGTCGTCGGTGGCGAGAGCCTCGGCCGGGGAGAGGGCCGCAGCCGGCGCGAAGCGGAAACCGAGGCCGCGCGCCAGGCGCTGGAGCAGCTGCCCCAGGGTTCAACCAGATGAGCGTCGCCCGCCTGACCGCGCTGCGCCTCGTCGGCTTCAAATCGTTTGCGGAGCGCACCACGGTCGAGTTCGGGCCGGGGATCAGCGCCGTCGTGGGCCCGAATGGCAGCGGCAAGAGCAACCTTGCCGATGCTCTCCGCTGGACGCTCGGCGAACAGGGCCGTGGCCTGCGCACTCGTCGTTCCGAGGACGTCATCTTTGCCGGCTCATCGACGCGCCGGGCGATCGGCATGGCCGACGTGACGCTGGTCATCGACAACCACGACCGCCTGCTGCCGGTCGACTACGGCGAGGTCGAGATCGGCCGCCGGCTATATCGATCGGGCGAGAACGAGTACCTGCTCAACCGCCAGAAGATCAGGCTGCGCGACCTGGTCGAGCTGCTCGACGCCGGCAACCTGGCCGACAACGCGTTCCTGTTCATCGGCCAGGGCATGGTCGACCAGGCGCTGGCGTTGCGCCCGGAGGAACGCCGGCCATTGTTCGAGGAGGCGGCCGGCGTGCGACGCCACGAGCGCCGACGCCGGCATGCTGAGGCTGAGCTGAGCGAGGCGGAGGCCAATCTCGAGCGATTGCGCGACCTGCTCGGTGAGCTGCGCCCACAGGCGCGCCGACTGTCCGCCCAGGCCGAGCAGCTCCAGGCACGCCAGACGGCCGGCGTCGAGCTCGCCGAGGCGCTGCTAGCGGCGGCGCGGGCGCGATGGGTCGGGGCCTCCGAGACGGCGACACGCGAACAGGCAGTTGTCGATCAGGCCCGTACGGCCGCTGATGCGGCACTGGCCGAGCTGAACCGAGCCGAGGAGCTGGCCACGACGGTTTCGGGTCAGATCGGCGCCCATGCCGACCTCGAGCGCAAGGAGCGCGAGGTTCTCGATGGCAAGCGGACCGAGATCGTCGAGCTGCGCGTCGGTCTGGCGCGGATCGAGTCTGAAACGAACGCCATGGATCGCGATCGGCAGCGCGTCACGTCCGAGATGGCTGAGGCGGAACGACGTATCGCCGCAGCTTCAGCGACGCTCGGCCAACCCGGCCTCGAACGCGATGAGGCCGCGGCCACCGAGCTCGAGCTTGTCGAGCGCCAGCTCGCGGATCACGACACGGCGCTGGCGGCAGGCGATGGCAGCCCGCAGGCGAGCGTCGAGCAGGCGCGCCGGGAGCTCGCCGCACGTACCGCCGAGCGACGACAGCACGAGGCACGCTCGATCACCGTCTCGCGCTCGCTGAGCGACCAGCAGGGCCGTCTCGATCGGCTCGCCGCTGATCTGGCCGAGGCCGAGCGTGCCCGCACAGATGCGGTTGCGCGGCTCGAGGCCGCCGTCACTGCAGAGGGCGCGGCAGCCGCCACGCTGGAGGCAGCGCGCGCGTCGGTCGACAGGGGACACGCGGAGCGGAGTGCCGCAGCTCAGCTCGCGGCCGAGCTTGAGGCCGAGGCGACGGCCGCGCGCGCCAGGCTGGCCGCGCTGGACGCGGCGATCGACCCCGATGGAGAACGTGGCCTTGCTCGAGCGGCACGCGCGCGCGGCGGGCAGCTGATCGGGGAGGGGCTGGAGGTAGAGCCGCGCTTCCGAACTGCGGTTGCCGCCGCGCTCGGCGACGCCGGCACCGCATGGCTGGTGGCCGAGAGCGAGGTCGTGCCGCTGTCGGAGCGGCGCGGCGTGCTCGCGCTCGGCAGGAAGGCCGCTCGCCGTGATGCATCGAAGGCGGCCCAGACTGCGGCGGACGCGCTCGACGCGGCGACAGCCGCCGGCGGCGGACATCTCGTCGACGCGATCAGGCGTGACCCGAACGGCAAGATCACCGAGCTGCTGGAGCGTGTCGTGTGGCTGCCCGACATCGCCACCGCGTTGGCGCTGCGGCCATCCCTTGCGGCTGGCTGGCGTGCGGTCACCCTGGCCGGCGAAGTCGTGGCCGAGGACGGGCTGGTCAGCCTCGCCCGAGAGCGATCCGAGCTCGACGTCGCCAGCCGACGCACAGCCGAGGAGGCCGGTCTGGCCGAGCTCGAGCCTCGGCTGGAGGCAGCGCGGTCGGCGGCTGAACGCCAGGCCAGCGCAGGCTCGACTGCCGCCGACGCTCTCCGCGAAGCGACGCGCACCGCAGATATTGCCCGTACGGAGCACCGCCGCGCAGCCGACGCAGAGCGAGTCGCCCAGCGCCGGGCGGAACAGCTCGTGCGCGAGCACGCCTGGCTGCATTCACAGGTGGAGCGACTCGAGGCGGAAGTGGCCGCGATCAGCGACCTCCTCGGTCGACTCGACGAACAGGTCGTCGATCTGGAGAGCCGGTTGGTCGAGGGCGCACCGAACGCCGCCCAGGAGGACGAGCGCCGTCAGTCGGTCGCCAGGCTTCGCGCGAGACGCGACGAGCTTCAAACGCGAGCCCACGAACATGCCACCCGCGCTGCCGAACACGACGAAGCGCGCCGGCGAGCAGAGATCTCGCTGGCACTCGACGAGGCCCGGGTACGTGATCTGGACGCGGAGGTCCGGCGCGTCGGTGAGCGCGATATCGATCTGGGTGCGAAGCGGAGCGAGCTGACCGAGGCTCTCGCCACCCGCGTCGATGAGGAGCTCAAGCTCGCCGCCGCGCTCGACGTGCTGGTTCGCGCCGGGGCGGACGATCGGGCACGACTGATGAGCGCCGAGCGAACGGCTGTCGATGCGCGCGAACGCCTTCGCGCCTCCGAGACCGCGCGGCGCGAGGCCGAGATGCGAGCGATGGAGGCACGGCTGCAGAGCGACCAGCTGCGCGAGCAGCTGCTCGTCGAGCTGGCCTCGATCGGCGCCGACGGCCTTGCGACGCTGAGGCAAGCGGCCGGCGAGTCCACGACAACAGAGACGACCACATCGACGGACTCGACCGAGGCCAAAGCGACGGGTGAGTCCGACAGCGATGACGATGGTGAAGTCGGGCAGCTGGAGGAGCTCCTCGACACGGTCGTCGCCAGGTGGCGCGCCGAGGCAACCGATGAGGTCGCGCCAAGTCCCGGCAGGATCGCCTCGCTTCGACGCCGCTTCCACGATCTCGGCGCCGGCAACCCATTCGCGGCGGAGGAATACGCCGAGCTCAACGAGCGGCTGACGACGCTCGAGGCGCAGCGAACCGACATGGAAGCGGCGATTGTCGCGACGCGCGATCTGATCAGCTCGTTGAGCACGCTCATCAACGACCAGTTCCGGAGCACATTCGCGGCGCTCGAGGACGCCTTTGCGCGGCGCTTCCACGAGCTGTTCGGCGGCGGCGAGGCCCAGCTCAGCCTGACCGCGCCCGACGACCTGTCGGCCACCGGCATCGAGATCCACGCCCGACCGCCCGGCAAGAAGCGCCAGCCGCTGTCGATGCTGTCAGGCGGCGAGCGCGCCCTGACCGCGGTGAGCCTGCTGTTGGCCATGCTCGAGGTCCGGCCGGTGCCCTTCTGCGTGCTCGACGAGGTCGACGCGGCGCTCGACGAGGCGAACGTGACGCGCTTCTCGAAGGCGCTCCGTGGCCTTGCCGAGCAGACCCAGTTCATCGTCATCACTCACAACCGCGGCACGATCGAGGGCGCCGACGCGCTGTACGGCGTGACGATCGGCGACGACGCGGTCAGCCGCGTCATCTCGCTCCGACTGCCGCGCAACGGCGCCGGGCGCAAGGGCGACAGCACCGACGAGCTGCTCGAGGAAGCCGAGGCCGCCGCCACGTGAGCGATCTCAGCGGCTACGAAGAGGGCGTCGCGAAGACGCGCCAGGGCGTCATCGGCCGACTGCGCGGGATCCTGCGCGGCCCGCTCGACGACGATGCGTGGGAGGAAGTGGAAGAGGCGCTGATCTCGGCCGACCTCGGTGCTACCTTGGCCGGCGAAGTCGTCGAACGTGCTCGCGAGCGGCGTGACGTGAAGGATGCCGAGGCAGCGGTCGAGGCAGAGCTGCTCGGCCTGTTCGCGCCGCGTGACCCAACCCCGTGGCCGCGCATCCCGGCGCCGGGCGTGCCCGCCGTCGTGCTCGTCGTCGGCGTCAACGGCACCGGCAAGACGACGACGGTGGCCAAGCTCGGTCACCGCTTCGAGAGCCGCGGCGCAAAGGTGCTCCTCGCGGCCGCGGACACGTTTCGCGCCGCCGCGACCGAGCAGCTCGAAACCTGGGCGCGGCGGGCGAACCTGCCCCTCGTCTCACACCAGCCGGGAGCCGATCCGTCGGCCGTCGTCTACGACGCGCTCGATGCCGCCGCCGCGCGCGGCACGGACGTTGTCATCGTCGATACCGCCGGACGACTGCACACCAAGAGCAACCTGATGGATGAGCTGGCCAAGATCCGGCGCACGATCGCCAAGCGACTGCCCGACTCGACGCCGGAGGTGCTCTTCGTGCTCGATGCGACGACCGGCCAGAACGGCCTCAGCCAGGCCAGGGCCTTCCACGAATCGTCCGGTCTGACCGGCATCGCGCTGACCAAGCTCGACTCGACGTCGCGCGGCGGCATCGCCTTCGCCATCGAGGATGCGCTCAAGGTGCCGGTCCTGTTCGTGGGCGTCGGCGAGAAGATGGAAGACCTGCTCGACTTCCAGCCGAACGCCTTTGTCGAGGCGCTGTTCGCCTAGCTCACCGGCTCCTCGGCCACTCGCAGCTCATCGATCGTGGTGATCCGGCGCACGGGCGAGAACCACACGAAGACGACGGCCAGAAGACCCACCAACGGTCCGAGGAAGAGCGTCTCGCGCAGGCCAATCTGAATGGCCAGGAAGCCTGCGCCGAGCGTTGCGATGAGCTGTGCCAGGAGCGTGGCGACGTGCACCGTCGAGTTGACTCGACCGAGCTGGCGGTTGTCGACGATCGACTGGCGGATCGACGTGTCGGTGATGTCGTAGGCGGTCATGGCCGGATCGGTCACCAGCTGGTTGCCGATCAGGAAGGCCATCGCGAGGAGCGGCATGCCGATCGGCGCCAGCGGCACGAAGAAGGCACCCAGTGCGCTGATCAGAGCGGTCGCGACGACGATGCGGCCAACACCGAAACGTGTCGTCAGCCTGGTCGTCACAAGTGCCCCGGCGAGTGAGGTCAGGCCGCCGACCGCCGCGATGATGCCGATCGCAGCGGCATCGAGGTGGAGCTCCTCGATCGCGAAGAGGAACCACAGCGCGCCGTAGACGCCCCACATCGCGGCGCTCGCCATCGAGGCCATCGTCAGTGCGCGCAGGATCTTGCTGTGACCGACGATGCGCAGTCCGATCGCAATCTCGCGCAGCACCGGCTCGCGATCAGCCTTGGCCGGCGGCGGAGGCTCCTTGGCCCGAATGGTGCCCAGGAACAGCGCCGACGCGAGGAAGGTGAACGCGTCGACGAGCACCGCGATCGGAGCGGTCAGGATCTGCACCAGGAAGCCTGCCGCTCCAAAGGCCGCGAACTCGGACACCGATCCGGACGCAGCCAGGGCGCCGTTTGCGCGGACGAGATCGCGGCGCGGCACGATCGTTGGCAGGAACGCGTTGTCGGCCGCATCGAAGAACGTCGTCAGGACCGCGACCAATAGCGCGACGATGAGCAGCAGCGGCAGGGATAGCCAGCCGCCGAAGGCCGCGGCAGGGATGATGAGCAGCAGGACGGCTCGCCCGAGATCGGCCCAGATCATCACCGGCCGACGGCGCAGGCGGTCGACCCACGCGCCGGCGACGAGGCCGACGACCAACCCGGCGACGAGATCCATGCTGCGCACCAGCGAGACGCCGACCGCATCGGCGTTCAAGGTCACGATCGCCACGAATGGCAGCGCAACACGGGTGACCAGGCTGCCGAAGATCGAGATCGTCGCCGCCGCCCAGACGCGGCGGAACGCCGAATTTCGCCACAGCGAGCTGTCGGGCAGCTCTTCGGGCGGCGGGAAGTGCGGGTCGGTTGTCGGGTCTACCCCCATCAGGCGTGATGCGCCTCTTCGTAGCGCCGCCGATCCTCGGTCTCGAGCTGGAGCGTGCTGTGCTCGACGTCGAAGTCCGAGGCGAGGCACTCGTTCAGCTCGGCCAGCACGCTTGCCGGCTTGGCATCGTTGCGCACCACGACGTGGGCCGACGCGACGAGCATGCCACTCGTGATCGTCCAAACGTGCAGGTCGTGGATATCGACCACGCCCTCGGCACGCATCAGGTGGTCGCGGACTTCGGCCAGCTTCATCCCCTTGGGCGTCGCCTCGAGCAGCACCCCAACGGCCTCTGAGAGGAGGCTCCACGTTCGCGGCAGGATCAGCAGGCCGATGATGGCGGACGCCAGTGCGTCGACGGCAGTCACACCGGTCGCCGCGATCGTCACCGCGGCGATGACGACGAGCACCGAGCCGAGCAGATCGGTCAGCACCTCGAGATAGGCCGCGCGCATGTTCAGCCCCTGCCGGTCGGCGCCGCGCAGCAGATAGAGCGAGATGCCGTTGCCGACCAGGCCAACCAGCGCGAAGCCGAGCATCAGCGTGCCGGCAACCTCGGGCGGATTGATCAACCGCTGCCACGCTTCGTAGAGGACGAACAGGGCAATGCCCATGAGGACGACCGCGTTGATCACCGCGGCGAGGATCTCGGCGCGGTAGTAGCCGAAGGTGCGCTTGTCGGACGGCGGCCGAGCTGCGATCCACATCGCGGCGAGCGCCAGTCCCACGCCGCCAACGTCGGCCAGTACGTGGCCGGCGTCGGCAATCAGCGCGAGGCTGTTTGCCGCAACGCCGCCGATGACCTGGACGACGAACACGACGAGGGTGATGACGAACACCCACGACAGGCGCTGTCGGCGCAAGGCAGCCTGCGCCGAGTAGCTCACCGCCCGCAGGTCCTCGGGCGATCGGTCGTGGTCTGGCGGAGCCGGGGCGTCGGTCATCGAGCACCATTCTGTCGGTCCGCGGCCCACCACGGGTAGACTCATAACCCGTGTTTGACGATCTCTCCGACCGACTTCGTGGCGTCCTCGGCCGCCTGAGCGGCCGTGGCCGGGTCACCGAGGCTGATGTCGACGCCGCGCTGCGCGAGGTTCGCCTCGCCCTGCTCGAGGCCGACGTCAACTTCCGCGTGGTCAAGGACTTCATGGCCCGCGTGCGTGAGCGTGCCGTCGGCTCTGAGGTGCTCGACAGCCTCAACGCCGGCCAGCAGGTGATCAAGATCGTTCACGAGGAGCTCACCGCCATCCTCGGGGCGGGCGATCGCACATTCCACCTGACCGGCTCGCCCGCGGTCGTGATGCTCGTCGGCCTGCAGGGCTCGGGCAAGACCACGTCCGCGGCGAAGCTCGCCCGGCACATCACCAAGCAGGGCCGGCGGCCGATGCTCGTTGCCGCCGATCCCTATCGCCCCGCCGCCGCCGACCAGCTCCAGACGCTGGGCAAGCAGCTCGACATCCCGGTCTACCGCGCGCCGCAGGGCACGAGCGTGCTCGACATCGGCCGCGGCGCCATCGGAGCGGCGCGTCAGCAGGCGCGCGACGTGGTCATCATCGACACCGCCGGCCGAACCTCGATCGACGTGCCCTTGATGGACGAGATCCGCAACCTCTCAGCGGCCCTCAGCCCGTCCGAGACGATGCTCGTCGTCGACGCGATGGTCGGCCAGGAATCGGTCGCCGTGGCCCAGGCGTTCGCCGAGGCGACCCCGGTGACCGGCCTCGTGCTGACCAAGGTGGACGGCGACGCCCGCGGCGGCGCGGCTCTGTCGATTGGCGCCGTGACCGGCCTGCCGGTGAAGTTCCTCGGCACGGGCGAGCGGACAGACGCGCTCGAGCCGTTCCATCCCGACCGCCTCGCCGGCCGCATCCTGGGCATGGGCGACGTGATGACGCTCATCGAGCGCGCCCAGGAGAACGTCGACCAGAAGGACGCCGAGGAGCTGGCGCGCAAGCTGCAGAAGAACGCGTTCACGCTCGAAGACTTCCTGTCGCAGATGCAGCAGCTCAAGAAGATGGGCCCGATCGGCCAGCTGCTCGAGCTCATGCCGGGCATGGGCGGCGCGGCCAAGGAGGCGCAACAGGCCGTCGATCGGGGTGACCTGACGCGAATCGAGGCGATCATCCAGTCGATGACCATCGCCGAGCGGCGCGATCCGGACCTGCTCAGCGGCAGCCGCCGCCGACGAGTGGCGCGCGGCTCGGGCACGTCACTCCAGGACGTGAACCGGCTGCTCAAGCAGTTCGTCGAGATGAAAAAGATGATGAAACAGTTCAGCGGTGCGGGCGCCAAACGGGCGATGCTGCCGTTCGGCGATCGACGATAGGGACTGGCGAGGCGTTCGACAGTTCCCGGGCTTAGTGGGACCATGAAGGCGATGACATCCGATCCTCTTCCGCCCGTCTTTCCACGCGTCTCAGGCCCCTCGGACGACGCGACCCGGCCTCCAGAAACGTCGACCGGTTCGATTTTCAGCAAGCCCACTCCGACACAGCCCGTCGCCCAGACTGATGGACCCGGCACACCCGCAACTGCCACGGGAAGCACTCGATCACGCTGGCTGATCGCGCTGCTGGCGACGATCGCCGTCGTGGCAGTGATCGGCGGCGTGTTCCTGTCCCTCGGTCCGCGTGCCGGCGCGCCATCGGTCGCGGCCCGCTACGCGCCCGCCGACACGACCATGTTCGTCGAGGCGCAGCTCGACCTGCCCGGCGATCAACAGGACAACCTCGCTGAGTTCATGAGCCATTTCCCGGGCTTTGCCGACCCCGCCGCGTTCGACCAGAAGATGGACGAGATGCTCGAGCAGGCGTTCACGGGTGTCGGTGGCGATTTGAATTGGGCGACGGACGTCGAGCCATGGTTCGGTGGTCTCGTGGCCTGTTTCGGCGCGAAGCAATCGGACGCGCAGGAATCGGAAGGCGACTTCACGATCGCCCTGTCGGTCAATGACAGAGCCGCGCTCGACCAGGTCCTGGCAACAAAATTGACCGACGCCCAGTCGGAGGACTACCAGGGTCACCAGCTTGTGGACTTCCACTCAGGAGTGATGGACCGCATAGTCCTCGCGGCGACCGATGAGGTGCTCCTGATCGGATCTGACGCGGACCAGATCAAGGCCGCGCTTGACGCCCACGACGATCGGGCGCCAGGTCTCGCCGACGACCAGTTCTACCTGCAGCAGCTGGGCCAGCTGAGTGCCAATCGGCTCGGCTCGTTCTACTACGACGGCGTCTCGGCTGGAATGCCATTGCCGGAACAGGCAATGGAGGGCATGCCCGACATCGGCGCGCTTCAACCGCTGATCGCCGCCTCTTCCGCGCGTGTCGTCGGCGAGCTGCGCGCCGAGGGCGACCACCTCGAGATCGTGGCCCGCAGCGAGCGCTCATCGGACGCCGATCTGCCCCCGCTGCCGGGCAATGCGACCACCAACCTGTCCGAAAAGGCGCCGAGTGACGCGATGCTCTACCTCGAGATGCGCGACGTTGGAACGACGATCGGATTTCTGCTCGACACCGCCATGACGCCGCTCGCCGAGCCCGGGCACGGATCCCAATGCCATGGATCCGCGGCTGTTCGAGCAGCTGCTTGGAACGCCGCTCGACGAGTACTTCGACTTCATCGATGACGCTTCGCTGTCCTTCGCAGGAACGAGCGAGGCGCCGCAGGTTGGAATGGTCGCCACGGTGACCGACGAGGTGATCGCAAATCAACGAATCGACCGGCTCGTCGGCATGGCTCGATCACTTGGCCCGATGGCCGGCGATCTGAGCGTGACCGAGGAGCAGCACGGCGCCACGACGATCCATGTCATCAACGTCGGCGAAAGCGAGTCCGGCGACGCGTCGCAGTCGGTGTCGATCGCGGTCGACGGTGGTCGCCTGTACCTGGGCACCAACGGATCCGTCGCAGCCGCTCTCGACAGAGCAGCCGCTGATTCGCTCGCGTCGACCGACGACTACGGCACCGCCCTGGAGGCAGGTGGCGCGAGCAACTCGGGCATCGTCTTCGGGGACATCACCGCGCTTCGGTCCATGGCCGAAGCGACGATGTCGGACGCAGAGCGGGCCGAGTACGTTGCCGATGCTCAACCGTTCCTCGAGCCGCTCAGCCACTTCATGGTCGTCAACCAAACGGACGGTTCGATTGTGGTCAGCAACGGCTTTCTGTATGTCGAGTAACCTTGTGGTCACTTTCCAGGGAGGCCTCTAAGACCAAGTGGCAGTACGCATTCGTTTGACGCGCGTCGGCGCAAAGAAGCAACCGAGCTATCGTTTCGTCGTGGCCGACAGTCGCAACGCCCGCGATGGGCGCTCGCTCGACACGATCGGCCATTACAACCCGCGCACCGATCCCGTCGAGATCAAGGTCGACGAGGCCAAGGCGCATGACTGGCTCAGCCGCGGCGCGAAGCCGTCGGACACCGTCGAGCGCCTCTTCCGTCAGGTCGGCGTCCTGCCGGCCAAGCAGTCCTAGGCAGATGTCGGCCGAATCCCTCGTCGAGTACGTCGCCAAGGCGCTCGTCGACGAACCCGACTCAGTCAGCGTCAAGGCCGTCGAGGATCAGGACGGGCGGGTGATCGAGCTCCATGTCGCCGAATCGGACATGGGCAAGGTCATCGGACGAAACGGCAGCGTCGCCAAGGCGATGCGCACGCTGCTCAAGGTGGTCGCGGCGCGCGAAGGGGAGTCGATCTCGCTCGAGATCCTCTAGTTTCGTGTCCACGGAGCGCCTGGTGGTGGGGCTGGTGCGCGGTGTCCATGGGCTGCGCGGCATGGTCCGCGTCGAGATCCTTTCCGACAATGAGGATCGCTTCGCCGTGGGCAGCGTGCTCCATCCCGAGGGTGACGATCGCCGGCTGACCATCGCCAGCGCCCAGCGCGACGGCCCCGGCCTGCTGGTCAAGTTCAACGAGGTCCGCGATCGGAACGCGGCCGACGGTTTGCGCGAGCTGTACCTCGAAGCCGAGGTCGGCGACGAGCTCCCGGAGGACACCTTCTACTGGCACGAGATCGTGGGCAGTCGGGTTCTCTCGACCGAGGGCGAGGACCTGGGCACCGTCGCCGACATCTTTCGGATCGGTGAATCTGAGGTCTACGTCGTGCGCGGAGCGCGCGGTGAAGTTCTTGTGCCGGCCGTCCAGGCGGTCGTGCGCGAGCTAGTGCCGGCCGAGAAGCGCATCGTCGTCGATGCAGCTGCCCTCGGCCTGAACGCCGAGGAGGCAACAGGCGGAGGAAACGGCGGAAGAGGACGCCAAATGACCGCATTGCGGATCGACGTGGTGACGCTGTTTCCGGAGATCTATCCCGGGCCGCTCGGGCTGAGCATCAGCGGTCGCGCCCTCGAGCGTGGGCTGGCCGAACTGAGCGCGCACGACCTGCGTCGCTGGGGTCTCGGCCGCCATCGCAGCGTGGACGACTATCCGTATGGCGGTGGCGCCGGCATGATCCTGCGCGTTGAGCCCATCGCCGGCGCTCTCGCCGACCTGGCCGGTCCCGACACGACGCGCATCCTGCTCGACCCTGGCGGCACGGTATTCAACCAGTCGATCGCCCACGATCTGGCGCAGCGCGCCCATCTGCTGTTCGTGTGTCCGCGCTACGAGGGTGTGGACCAGCGCGTCCGTGAGATGACCGACCTCGAGCTGTCAGTCGGCGACTACGTCGTCTCGGGCGGCGACCTGCCGGCGATGATCGTGATCGATTCGATCCTGCGGCTGTTGCCGGGAGCGATCGACGAGCAATCGACGACCGACGAGTCGTTCGCCGACGGCCTGCTCGAGTACCCGCAGTACACGCGTCCGGCCGAGTTCGCCGGCCGCGCGGTGCCCGAGATCCTGCTCAGCGGCGACCACGGTGCAGTCGACCGCTGGCGGCACGAGCAGTCGCGCGCGCGCACAGCCGAGCGAAGGCCCGACCTGCTGGGTCGGACGACCAAAGACGCCACATGAAGCACAACCTGCTCGTGTGGACGAGCCACTCGTGCCGACCGGACGTGTTCGAGGAGGAGCTCGCGGCCGGAAACCTGCCCAACTACGCCGCGCTCGTCGAACGTGGCACGTACTTTCCCAATGCGAGAGTCGGTGGTCACTTCCAGCGAACAAGCAACCTGACGGAGATAACCGGCCGACCCTTTACGTCGGAGGTCCATCCGCGCGAGAACATCCTCAACGCGGCCGCCGAGGCGGGCGTCCACGTCGGAGTGGTGAACGATTTCATCATCACCGAGGGCGCGCGCTTCCTGGTCGCAAAAGCCAGGATCGGCACGATCGACGAGGTCTATCCACGGCTGATCGATCGGCCGCCATTGCCGAATATTGGCAGGCCCAGAATCGAGTTCCTGCCTGACCTGGCACCGGAGCGCTGGCTGTACTGGTATCGCGAGCGCGCCACTCATCGACACTTCTACAACTTCGCGCTCGCGTTCGAGGACGAAGGCGGGCTGCTGATCGAGGTCGCGAACGAGAATCCACGGTTCATCAGAGACCAGCAGCGCTATTCGCTCCGCCTCCAGGACCGCTGGTTCGGCGGCACCCTGCGCCACCTGGAGCAGAACGGAAAGCTGGACGACACGGTGATCGTCGCGTTCAGCTCACATGGGACCTCGATCGACTCGTGGCTGCCGTTGATGAAGCAGATCACGCGCGCCAACGTCGACCACGCCGCGTTCAACTTCCATCCGAATGTCAGTGGTTCGTTCGTCGTCCTCGCCGGACCTGGCATAAAGCCGGATCGTCGTGATGCATTCGTGTCGGTCATGGACATGAAGCCGACGTTGTGTCGCATGCTCGGCCTCCCGAATCTGGGTGGATCGATCTACGACGTCGATCTGCTCGGCGCAGAGCTGCCCCGCGACCGCCTCTTGGCCGATGTCACCGACGAGTGGTGCTATTCGCTCTTCGATACGTCGACCGGTTGGCTGATGATGAAGACGCCCTACGGAGAGGATGCCAAGCAGCAGACCGTTGTCGGCCTGCCCACATCAGACGATGGCTTGATCGCATTCCAGCTCCACGATGATCCCGGCTGCACCACAGTCAGAACGGACGACTTCCTCGCCCATCCGGGTCGCGGACGTTTCGTCGCCGAGATCAGCCGGCTCGGGCTGCGGCCGCCGGCGCGGCTGCGTGAAGACGGCTGAGCCTCAACCTCGCACTGGCTGTATACTCCGCCACCCGACCATTACCCGTGGCGTCCGCTGTTGCGTGCCGCCCTGAGATCAGAGAGTCAACCATGAGCGTCATCGACGAGATCAGCGCCGAACAGCTGCGCACCGACCTTCCCGAGCTTGCCTCCGGCGACACCGTGCGCGTTTTGGCCCGGGTACGCGAGGGCACCCGCGAGCGCATCCAGGTCTTCGAGGGCACCGTCATGCGGCTGCGTGGCGGCGGCATCAACCGCTCGATCACCGTACGCAGCATCCGCAGTGGCGTCGGCGTCGAGCGAACCTTCAAGGTCAACTCGCCGCGCATCGACAAGATCGAGGTAGTCCGCCACGGCGTCGCCCGTCGTGCGCAGCTGTACTTCCTCCGCAAGCGCGTCGGCAAGGCCGCCTCACTGCGCGAGCGCCGTCCCAGCTGATCCCCGAGCCGCCCCGCAGTGGCGGCTCATCTCCGACCGCAGCATCGGTCCGACGCCACCCCGCGGCGGCGGCTCATGTACTAGCCTTGTCGCGCAGTGGCCGTGATCGTTCCGACAAGGCGCCTCGAGAAGCGACTATCGCGTGAGCACGGCTATCGCCTGATCCTCGGACTCGACGAGGTCGGCGTGGCACCCTCGTGCGGTCCTGTTGTCGCCTGCGCACTGGCCATGCCCCTTGACCGTCGCCCGATCAAGGGCGTGCGCGATTCCAAGACCCTTTCCGCGGCACAGCGCGAGCGACTGGCCAAGTCGATCCTGCGCCAGGCCGTGACGATTGGCCTGGGAGCTGCGTCGGTGCGCGAGATCGACACGATCAACATCTACTACGCGACCGTGCTGGCCATGAAGCGCGCCGTGAAGCGAGCCGGGCCGCACGACTTCGTGATCGTCGACGGCCGGCACATCCGCGGCTTCGAGGAACACGCCGGCCCGTACAAGGCTGTCATCGACGGCGACGCGCTGTGCTATGCCGTGGCCTGTGCATCGATCGTGGCCAAGGTCACGCGCGATCGGCTGATGCGCCGACTGGCCGCCCGATATCCGGGCTACGGCTGGGAGCACAACGCGGGCTATGCCACGGCCGACCATCGCGCGGGCATGGCCGAGCTTGGAGTCACTCCCCACCACCGGCGCTCGTTCATCACCACGCAACGGGTTCTTGCCGGCGAGCAGCAGGCGCTGCCCCTGTTCGAGGCCGAGGCCGATCTTGACGCCATCGCGGAGGCGGAGACTGACGCCGAGCGCCCTGTCTCCCTGCCGGGCCTCATCGCCCTCCCGGCCTGAGTCACCGCGGACCGGCGATAAGTCGTTGGTAAGCGCCCGCCGCTAGCGTCGCGGGTTGTGGCTACGGAAAGGCAGCGGCGAGGAGCAGCGGCCGAGGACACTGCCCTCGAGCACCTGCGCGACCTGGGTTGGAACGTCGTGGCGCGAAACGTGCGTGTCGGCCGCGACGAGATCGACCTGCTGGTTGTCGATCCCGGCCCGCCAACGGAGCTCGTCTGCGTGGAGGTGCGCAGCGCCACAAGTCGACTCTTCGGTGAACCCGAGGAACGTGTCGACCGAGTCAAGGTCGGCCATCTGTACCGCGCAATGTCAGCCGTCACCGCGGCAGACCTGGTGCCTGCGGAGCTACGCCGGATCCCGCGACGGATCGACCTCGTCATCGTCGATCGACGATCCGGCTCACCTCAGATCCGGCATCTCCGGCAGCTCGAGCCACCGTAGGCCGACGCCCCTGGCTGTCGAGGGTCAGAGTGGCCACGAGGGTCAAAGCGCCACTCGGTGTAAACTCCCAGCAACCGCATGAATGCGGTCGGCACCACGAAAGTGGCGTCATCACACACGCGTGCCACTCCCCACGAAGGTGCCCGACGCGCCAGGCGCGAAGGTCCGTGGATCAGGAAGCACGCGGAGGAATAACCGAATCAGGAGGTCCCCGTTCCCATGCCCAACGTGTCCATGCGCCAGTTGCTCGAGGCTGGAGTCCACTTCGGCCACCAGACGCGGCGCTGGAATCCCAAGATGCGCAAGTACATCTTTGCCGAGCGCAACGGGATCCACATCATCGACCTCGCCCAGACCGTGCGCGGCCTGGAGGAGGCGCTCCAGTTTGTGAGTGAGACGGTCGCGCGCGGCGACACGGTGCTCTTCGTGGGTACCAAGAAGCAGGCCCAGGAGCCAATCGCCGAAGAGGCGACGCGGGCCGAGATGCCGTACGTCAACCAGCGCTGGTTGGGCGGCATGCTGACCAACTTCGTGACCATCCGCAAGCGCATCGGACTGCTCGATCAGCTCGACGCGCGGCAGGCGAACGGCGAGTTCGAGCGCATGTCCAAGAAGGAAGCCAGCGGGCTGATGGAGGAGCAGGCCAAGCTGCAGCGCACGCTCGGCGGCATCCGCAAGCTGCGCCGCCTGCCCGGCGCGCTGTTCGTCATCGATCCGCAGCGCGAGAAGATCGCCGTGGTCGAGGCGCGCAAGCTGGAGATCCCGGTTATCGGCACCGGCGACACGAACGTCGATCCGGATCTGCTCGACTACGTCATCCCGGCCAACGACGACGCGATCCGCGCCATCCGGCTGCTCTGCACGCTGGTCTCTGACGCGGCCATCGAAGGTGCGCAGGAGCGCGCCGCGCGACCCGTCGACGAGCCGATCGCGGTTGTCGAGGAGCAGGAAGAGGCGAGCGACGAGATGGTTGCCGCCCTCGCAGCCGGCGGCACGTTCAGCTTCGAGCCGGAGCCGGACGAGGACGAGGTCCTGTTGCCCGTGGAGGCCACGGCAGAGGCCGAGGAGACCGAGGAGGAGGAGACTCCACCCGCTCCGGCCCGTGCCGCCACTCCCCGCGCGGCGGCTGCGCGTCGTCCGGCGGCCGCTCCTGAGGAAGAGGAAGAGCCGGCCACCTGAGCCGGCCTCGCGGAGCCGGCCCTCCAGGGTCGGCGACGCAAGCAATCACGACCAGACAATCACTCTGAGACACAGGTAGACACATGACTACGACGAAGGAACCGATGGCTGATATCTCCCCAAGCAAGGTCAAGGAACTCCGCGAGCGCACCGGCGCCGGCATGATGGACTGCAAGCGCGCCCTCGAAGAGGCGGCGGGCGACGTCGACAAGGCCGTCGCGCTGCTGCGCGAGCGCGGCCAGGCGACCGCCGCCAAGAAGGCCGGCCGCGACGCCCGTGAAGGCACGATCGCCAGCTACATCCACACCGGCGGCCGCATCGGCGTGCTCGTCGAGGTCAACAGCGAGACCGACTTCGTTGCCCGCAACGAGGAGTTCCAGAAGCTCGTCCGCGACATCGCCATGCAGATTGCCGGCCTCGATCCGAAGTACACGACGATCGAGTCCATCCCCGAGGACGTCCTTGCGGCCAAGCGTGCCGAGCTGCTCGCCGACGACTCGGTCCAGGGCAAGCCCGAGAACATCCGCGAGCAGATCGTCGAAGGCCAGCTGCGCAAGTGGTTCCAGTCGACCGTGCTCTACGAGCAGGTCTTCCGCGACACCGACCAGAAGGTAGGCGACCTGATCACCGACGCAATCGCGCGCATCGGTGAGAACATCCGCGTGCGCCGCTTCGCGCGCTATCAGCTGGGAGAGGACATTTGAGCGAAGCCGTCGCTCAACCAGTGAGCACGGCCGTCCCGGTCGGGGACCGGGACGCAGTTCGCTATGGCCGCATCCTGCTCAAGATCAGCGGCGAAGCGCTGATGGGTCGGCGCAACTACGGCGTCGATCCGGAGATGTGCATGTTCATCGCCGAGCAGGTGCGTGAGGTGACCCAGCTGGGCGTCGACGTCGCAGTGGTCGTCGGCGGTGGCAACATCTTTCGCGGCCTGGCCGCGTCGGCGAGTGGCATGGATCGCGCCACGGGCGACTACATCGGCATGCTGGCGACGGTGATGAATGGCCTGGCCCTGCAGGATGCGCTCGAGAAGTCGGATGTGCCGACGCGGGTCATGTCGGCCATCGCGATGAACGAGGTCTGCGAGCCGTACATCCGCCGCCGTGCCGTGCGCCACCTCGAGAAGGGTCGCGTGATCATCCTCGTGGCCGGCACCGGCAACCCGTACTTCACGACCGACACGGCGGCTGCGCTGCGCGCCGTCGAGATCCACGCGGAGGTCCTGCTCAAGGCGACCAAGGTCGACGGCGTGTACGACCAGGATCCGATGCTCAACCCGGCTGCGATCCGCCACGAGCGAGTCGACTATGCGCAGATGCTGACCGATCGGCTGCAGGTGATCGATTCGACCGCCGTGACGCTGTGCATGGAGAACGATCTGCCGATCGTCGTCTTCGATCTGAACCAGCCCGGGCACATCAAGGCCGCCGCGCTGGGCGAGCGGATCGGTACCCTGATCGACGACGGAGACGGCGCCGACAGCCGTGGTGGCGTCAAAGTTGGTCAGAAGAGCGACGGAGCCCAGCCATGATCGATGAGATCAAGCGCGACGCCGATGGACGGATGAGCCGCGCCATCGAGGCGCTCGAGCGCGACCTTTCGGCGATCCGCACGGGTCGCGCCGCGACCGCGCTGGTCGAGCGCATCCCGGTCGAGTACTACGGCACGAACACGCCGCTCAACCAGCTGGCGAGCATCAGCGTGCCCGAAGCGCACTCGATCGTGATTCAGCCGTGGGACCGCAGCGCCCTGGGCGCCATCGAGAAGGCGATCCTCAAGAGCGAGGTCGGCCTGACGCCGAATGTCGACGGCACCGTCGTCCGGCTGAACATCCCGCCGCTCACCGAGGAGCGTCGCAAGGACCTCGTCAAACTCGTCCACAAGCGCATGGAAGAGGCACGGGTCGAGATCCGCAACCATCGCCGCGAGGTCGCCGACGAGATCAAGAAGGCCGAGCGCGATGGCGATCTCGGCGCCGATGAGAGTCGTCGCGAGCAGGAGCAGCTGCAGAAGGTGACCGATCGCTGGACGGCCGAGGTCGAGCGCGTCGGCAAGCACAAGGAGCAGGAGATCCTCGAGGTCGGATGACCTCCGTCGACCTCATTCGCCCGACCGACCAAGCGGCCAGCGAGCCGACGACGGACCCTGAGCCGGCCGACACTGAACGACCCGCGCTCCCGCGCCACGTTGCGATCGTCATGGACGGCAACCGGCGCTGGGCGCGCCAGCGCGGCCTGTCCGAGGGGGAGGGCCACTCAGCCGGCGTCGACGCCATCCGTCCGATCGTCGAGCACGCAGCCGACCTGGGCATCGAGGCGCTGTCGATCTACGCCTTCAGTCGCGAGAACTGGGCGCGCGGCAATGACGAGGTCGAGACGCTCTTCGCCCTGCTCGAGGCGGCCATCCGGCGCGAAACGCCCGACCTCGTGCGCCAGGGCGTTCGAGTACGCATCCTGGGCCGCCTCGACGAGCTGCCCGAGCGGACCCGGCTGTCGATCGCCGACGCTCTCTCCGAGACGGCCGGCGGGCACGCGCATGACGCTCAACGTCGCGTTCAACTACTCGGGCCGATCCGAGATCGTCGACGCCGTCCGCCACTGCGTCGCGGACGGCCTGGCGGCCGACGAGATCGACGAGGTTGCCATCCGCGCGCGGCTGTACACCGCGGACGTGCCCGATCTCGACCTGCTCATTCGCACCGGCGGAGAGCAGCGCATCAGCAACTTCCTGATCTGGCAGGCGGCGTATGCCGAGCTGTACTTCTGCGACATCCTGTGGCCCGACTTCGACCCCGCCGCGTTCGATGAGGCAGTGGCCGAGTTCAGCCGGCGAACGCGACGCTTCGGCCGCTAGCTCCACCCGCTAGCCTCTGAAACATGCGCCAGCGCCTGATCGGCGCGGCCGTGCTGGTGCCGGTCGTCGTCATCCTTTTCGTCGCTGGTCCGCCGTGGCTGACCCTCGGCATCGCCCTCTTGGCCGCCGTCGCGGCGTACGAGACGGTTGCCCTGGTCCGCGCGGCCGGCTTGCCGTCGTCGCGCCTGATCCCGGTCGTCTGGGCGCCGCTGGCCGTGCTGACGATGGCATGGTCGGTAGAGCCGACGTTCGAGTTGCAGTTCGCGCTGATCGCGCCGGGCATTGGCGCGCTGCTTGTCGTCGCCGCGATCGCGGCATTTCGTCAGCGTGATCCAGCAGATGGATTCCGCGCCTGGATGGGAACGATCTTCGCCGCCGCGTATCCGGCACTGCTTGCCTTCATGGCCGCCTTCGTCGGGCTGGGTCCTCAACCCCAGGATGGACTGATCCTCGGTATTCACCTCGACGAAGGCCGCATCTACCTGCTCATCCTCGTGCTCACTGTGTGGACGCTCGACAGCGGCGCCTACGTTGCCGGCAAGTACCACGGGCGGGGCCGCTTCATGAACCACATCTCGCCCAACAAGACCTGGAGCGGGGCAATCGGCGGGGCAATCGCCGCGGTCGTCGTGTGTGCCGCGCTCTTCGCCAGCGCCGGGCTGAGCGTCGTTGGCGGCGCTGCGATGGGGCTGCTCATCGCCATCACCGCGCAGGCCGGCGACCTGGCCGAGTCGATGCTCAAGCGAGCAGCAGGAGCAAAGGACTCGGGCACGCTCATTCCCGGCCACGGCGGCTTCCTCGACCGCGTCGATTCGTTCCTCTTCGCCGCACCGTCGATGTACGCAGCGCTTGTTCTTGTGGCCGGACTGGCGGCCATCGGGCTGCTGTGAGCGGCCGAACCCGCGTCGCGGTCCTGGGCAGCACCGGGTCGATCGGCCGCCAGTCGCTCGATGTGCTCGCCGCCCACCCAGATCGCTTCGAGGTCGTGGCCCTGGCCGCCGGGCGCGACGTTACGACCCTGAACCAGCAGATCGCGCGGCATCAACCGCGGGTGGTTGCCCTGGCCGAGGAGTCCGTGGCCGGAGCGCTCGAGCTCGGCGCGGCTCGCCACATTGGCGGGCAGCAGGCGCTGGAGGAGATCGCCGCCGACGATTCGGTCGACCTCGTGCTGGTCGGTACGACGGGCGTGGTGAGCCTCAAACCGGTCATTGCCGCGCTCGAGCACGGCAAGGTCGTCGCCACTGCCAACAAGGAGACGCTTGTTGCCGGCGGCCATCTGGTCATGCCGCTCGCCAGGCAGATGGCCCAGGCTGCCGGTCCCGAGACAATGGCGCTCAACTATCTTCGGCCGATCGACTCCGAGCACTCGGCCATCTGGCAGTGCCTGGCCGGTGAGCGCCGCTCGGACATCAGTCGGTTGATCATCACCGCCTCAGGTGGTCCCTTCCGGACCTGGAATGCCGATCGCCTGGCCGTCGCCACCCCCGAGGAGGCTCTGGCGCACCCGACCTGGCGGATGGGCGCCAAGGTCACCATCGACTCGGCCACGCTCATGAACAAGGCGCTGGAGGTGATCGAGGCGTGCTGGCTGTACGATGTCGTTGACGATCAGGTAGATGTCGTCGTGCATCCGCAGAGCATCGTCCACTCGATGGTCGAGTTCGCCGACGGTTCGCTCAAGGCTCAGCTTGGACTTCCCGACATGCGCATCCCAATTCAATACGCGTTGACCTTCCCCGAGCACCTGCCCTCACCGGCGCCGCGGCTGGCTGCCACGTCCATCCCGACGCTCGGCTTCGAGCCGGTCGACGAGCGGCGCTTCCCGGCGCTGCAGATCGGTCGCGCCGCCGGCCGGCGGGGGACGCGGGCCAGTGCCGCACTCATCGCCGCCGACGACATCGCCGTCGAGCGCTTCCTCGGCGGCACGTTGAGCTTCAACGGCATCGCCGACCTTTGCGCCCATGCCGTGGACCGCTTCGGCACCGGTGCCGACCCGGATCTTGAAGAGCTGATCACCCTTGACGCCCACGTCCGCCGCTGGGCCGAAACCGCAACCCTCGCTGGAGCGTCAACGCACTGATGTTAGGACTTGATTTCGTTGGAATCGGCAACGGGCTGATCGACATCCTGTTGCTGCTCGTGATCCTGGTCGCGCTGGTCGTGATCCACGAGTTCGGCCACTTCGTCGTCGCCCGGCGCGCCGGCGTGACGGTGCATGAGTTCGGGATCGGCTTCCCGCCGCGGGCCAAGGTGCTTGGCACCGACAGCAAGGGCACCACATACACGCTCAACTGGCTGCCGATCGGCGGCTTCGTCAAGCTCGAAGGAGAGGAGGGCGATTCGGACGATCCGCGATCGTTCGTGCGCCAGCGACTCCCCACCCGACTGACCATCCTGCTCGCCGGCGTGGTCATGAACATCCTGCTCGCGTTCCTGATCTTCACCCTGATCGCCGCGTTTGCCGATCCGGTCGCGAATGCCAGGGTCGGCTTCGTCCAGCCCGGTTCACCGGCTGCTGTTGCCGGACTCCAGGGCGGCGTACAGACCGGCACCGACCCCGAAGGCAACGCCATCTATGACGACTCGGGGGACCTCATCATCGCCATCAACGGCGAGACCTTCCCGGTCTTCGACTGGACCGGCGCCGGCGCGGCGGGCATTCCCCACAGCGCCTACCTGCGCGAACGCGCGGGCGAGCAGGTCACGATCACCGTGCGCCATCTTGATGGCACGGTCGAGGACAAGGTTGTCACCCTGCGAACCGAAGCCGAGGCGGCCGAGCAGGGCGCGCTCGGGGTTCGTTTCGTGGCCCTGCCCACCGAGGACACCCAGCACGGCTTCCTCGACGCGATCGCCATCGGCTTCCGGCGCACGATCGACGCAGCCACGCTCATCCTGCGCGGGCTGGGCGACTTGATCGCCAACATTGCCAATCCGCCGGTGTCCGGCCCGGTCGGCATCGTCGGCGCCATCGGCCAGGTTCGCTCCGAGCTTCCGCCCGTGTTCCTGCTCTGGTTCATCGGCCTCCTTTCGGCCAACCTCGCCGTCGTCAATGCGCTGCCGTTCCCGCCGCTCGACGGCGGCCGGGTCGCCGTGTCGCTGATCCAGGCCGCGACCGGCGGTCGAATCAGCGTCGCAGCCGAGCGCCTGGCCTACCTGACCGGCTTCATCCTGTTAATGGCTCTGCTCGTCTGGGTGACGTACTTCGACATACAACGCCTCGGCTGATGGCGGCCACCCGGCAGCTGCCGGTAATCGAAGGCGAGGCACATCTGCCCGGCCGGCGCCAGACGCCGACCGTCGACGTCGGTGGAGTGCCGATCGGGTCGCGCCACCCGGTGGTCGTCCAGTCGATGACCAACACCGACACGGCCGACGCCGACGGGACCGCGCTGCAGGTCGCCGCGCTCGCGCACGCCGGCTCGGAGCTCGTCCGGATCACGGTCAACAACGATGCCGCGGCGGAGGCCGTGCCGCTGATCCGGCGCAAGCTGGACGACCTTGGCGTGGGCGTGCCGCTCATCGGCGACTTCCACTACAACGGCCATCAGCTGCTGGTCGAGTTCCCGCTCATGGCCGGGGCGCTGGCCAAGTACCGCATCAACCCGGGCAACGTCGGCGCCAAGCGCCACGACGAGCACTTCACGACGATCATTCGCGTCGCGCTCGAACACGACCGACCGGTGCGCATCGGCGTCAACTGGGGATCGCTCGATCAGGCGCTGTTGACGACGCTGATGGACGCCAACGCCGCGCTGCCCATGCCGGCCGACTCGCGCGACGTGATGATCGAGGCGATGATCCAGTCGGCTCTGCGCTCGGCTGAGCTGGCCGAACAGACCGGCATGGCCCACGACAAGATCATCATCAGCGCCAAGGTCAGTGGCGTGCGCGACCTGGTCGACGTCTATCGCTCGCTGGCGGCGCGCTGCGACTACCCGTTGCACCTCGGGCTGACCGAAGCCGGCATGGGCATGAAGGGCATCGTCGCCTCGACCGCCGGTCTGTCGCTGCTGCTCGAGGATGGCATCGGCGACACGATCCGCGTTTCGCTGACACCCGCGCCCGGCGGCGACCGCACCGAGGAGGTGCTCGTCGCGCAGCAGGTGCTGCAGTCGCTCGAGCTGCGCTCGTTCACGCCGCAGGTCTCGGCGTGCCCCGGATGCGGCCGCACGACGTCGACCTTCTTCCAGGAGATGGCCGAGCAGATCCAGCGCTACCTGCGCGAGCAGATGCCGATCTGGTCGGCCTCGCATCCGGGCGTCGAGGAGATGCGCGTCGCCGTGATGGGCTGCGTCGTCAACGGCCCGGGCGAGTCCAAGCACGCCGACATCGGCATCTCGCTGCCGGGCACATTCGAGGAGCCGGTCGCGCCCGTGTTCGTGGACGGCGCGTTGCGCACCACGCTGCGCGGGGAGGGGCTCGTCGACGAGTTCATCACGATCCTCGACGAGTACGTCGAACGGCGTTATGGCGCAGCCGTCAGCGCTCCGTAAGCAGCTCCTCCAGTACGCGCTGGGTCTGCCCGAGGCGTACCTCGATCACCCGTGGGGCGAGGACGTGGTCAAGGTTCGCAAGAAGGTCGTCGTCTTCTTCGGCATGCCCGAGGGATCCGAGTACCCACCCGGGATGACCGTCAAGCTGGTCGAGTCGCAGCCGCTCGCGTTGGCCCAGCCGGGAGTCGAGCCGAGTGGCTACAACCTGGGCAAGTCGGGCTGGGTGTCCGTTCGCTTCGGCCCGGAGCTGCCGTTCGAGATGCTGAGCGAGTGGATCGACGAGTCGTACCGAACCATCGCTCCCAAGACGCTGGTGGCGCGGCTCGCCGAACGCTAGTCGGCTAGGATTACCGACCCGTTCTGAGCCCGCGCGTCGGAGAGTCCGTGTCCACCGAACAGAAGAGCCGCTTCGTCTCATCGATCACTCCCCAGTCCGAGGATTTCCCGGGCTGGTACAACGACGTGGTCCTCAAGACGGAGATGGCCAGCTACTCGCCGGTGCGTGGCTGCATGGTCATTCGCCCGTACGGCTTCGCGATCTGGGAATCGATGCGCGACGAGCTGGACCGGCACATCAAGCGCACCGGCCACAGCAACGTCTACTTCCCGTTGTTCGTGCCACGCAGCCTGCTCGAGAAAGAGGCCGAGCACGTCGAGGGCTTCAATCCCCAGGTGGCGTGGGTCACGCACGCCGGCGGCGAGGAGCTCAACGAGTGGCTGGCCATCCGGCCCACGAGCGAGGCACTCATCGCCGAGGTCGTCAAGGACTGGATCCAGTCCTACCGCGACCTGCCGCTGCTGCTCAACCTGTGGAACAACGTCGTTCGCTGGGAGCTGCGCACGCGTCTGTTCCTGCGCACGGCAGAGTTCCTGTGGCAGGAGGCACACACCTTCCATGCGACCGAGGAAGAGGCGGCCGAGGAAGTAGCCACCGGCCTCGAGGCGTATCGCGCGACGGCCGAGGAATGGCTCGCCATCCCGGTCATCCGCGGCCTCAAGTCGCGTAACGAGACGTTCCCCGGCG
Source organism: uncultured Chloroflexia bacterium (assembly GCA_963776865.1). Classification (GTDB taxonomy): domain Bacteria; phylum Chloroflexota; class Limnocylindria; order Limnocylindrales; family CSP1-4; genus JALYGJ01. The sequence continues at coordinate 341,593 of CAVZOG010000003.1, forward strand.
CCGTCTACAGCCACGCGATCGAGGCCATGATGCGCGATGGCAAGGCTCTCCAGGCGGGCACCAGCCACATGCTCGGCACCAACTTCGCCAAGTCGGCGGGCATCGAGTTCCTGGACCGCGACAACCAGCGCAAGTCACCGTATGGCACATCGTGGGGCTTCTCGACGCGCATGGTCGGCGCCACGATCATGGCCCACGGCGATGACTCGGGCCTCGTTCTGCCACCGAATGTGGCGCCAACGCAGCTGGTCATCGTGCCCATCTTTCGGACCGAGGACGACCGACGCGTCGTTGCCGAGGCCGTCGAATCGGTCGAGCGCAGCCTGTCGGACGTCCAGACCAAGTCAGGCCCGTTGCGCTGGAAGACCGACTGGCGCGAGGAGTCGCCCGGCTTCAAGTTCAACCACTGGGAGCTGCGCGGCGTGCCCTTCCGGCTCGAGATCGGGCCGCGCGACGTGGCCGCCAACCAGGGCGTGCTGGTCCGGCGGGTGGATCGGGAGAAGCAGACGACCGACTTGAACGCACTGGCGGCCGAGCTTCCTCAGCGACTGGCCGACTACCAGCAGTCGCTCCTCCAGCGCGCGCTCGACTTCCGCGCCGACAACACCCACCTCGCCGACACGTACGACGAGTTCAAGGCCATCCTCGACAAGGAAGGCGGCTTCCTGATGGCACCGTGGTGCGGCGACAGTGCGTGCGAGAAGCAGGTCAACGCCGACACCGGCGCGACGATCCGGGTCATCCCGTTCGACTCGGCCGATGAAGCCGGCAAGTGCATCGTCGATGACCGCCCGTCGCCGAAGAGGGTTCTTTTCGCCCGCGCCTACTGAGCCTCAGCCGCCGAGCGCCTGGCGCACGGCCGCGGCAAGCCACACGAAGAGTGGCGCAAAGATCAACGCGGGCAGGAAGTTGACCACGCGGACACGCTTGACCTCGAGCAGCCGCAAGCCGACCCCGAGCAACAGCAGGCCACCTACGGCACTCGTCGCCGCGACCGATGTCGGATCGAGATTGCCGCCGACGATGAAGGCGATGAGCGCGATACCGCCCTGGACGATGAGCACGACGATGGCCGACAGGTAGACGCCGGCGCCCAGGGCCGCCGCGAAGGCGATGCTCGCCACGCCGTCGAGCAGGCTCTTCACCGCCAGCAGCTGGATGTCGCCGGTGAGTCCGTTCTGGATCGAGCCGAGGATGGTCAGCGGACCGACGCAGAACACGAGGCTCGCGGTGACGAACCCCTCGCTGATGCGAGACGGCTCACCGCCTCGTGCAAGCCGGCGCTGGAACGCGTCGCCCAGTCCGTCGAGCCGGTCCGACAGGCGCAGGAGCTCGCCGACCGCTGCCCCGGCAAGCAGCGCCCCGAGCACGGCCAGGTCCGTACCGGCCGGCGCCGTCGGGTCGAGAAGCAGACTCAGCGTGAGGGCGAAGCCGAGCGCAAGCACGAACAGGCCGAGCGCGTCGGTGAGCGATTCCTGCATCCGCTTGGGCATGCGTGAGCCGATGAGCAGGCCGATGGTCGTGCCAACCAGGATGGTGGCGACGTTGAGCAGCGTGCCGGTCAGGAACATCAGACCTCCTGGGAGGCTGCCTTGATGATGCGCAGCGCACTCAGGGTGAGCATCTCGCTCGGGCCCGAGCGCACCCACGGCGCCGGATCGGAGTATGTGTCGCCACTACGTCGCCAGTACGGTGATCCGGCGACGTGCCACAGCCCATCGGATCTACGCTGACTGCGCAGCAGCTCGATGGCCTCTGCCGCCCGTTCATCGGGCAGGGCCCCGGCGCGAGCGAGTCGATCCAGTCCGTAGACGAAGTTGTAGTGCCAGTACGGTGGGTAATGCGCCCTCAGCCACTTGGCGTTGATGACATCGCCAGTCGTATGCGAGCGATACAGGTGGTGTTCGAGGAAGAGATCCGCCCCGCGCCTGCTCGCCGCGGCGGCATCAGTAGAGCCGGTCGCGCGCGCGTACTCGGCCAGTCCCCAAACGGGTGGCAGCGATTCGTGGAACGAAGAATGAGACGCAGCGGGTGTCTTGTCGCAGTTCCAGCCGCCGTCCGGCCATTGCCACTCAACCAGCGCGTCGGCGAGCTGCGCCACGCGTGGCTCACCCGCCAAACCGAGTCGGACGCAGACGGCCAGGGCGTTGCCCTCCTGCGACGCACAGCGGCGAACGCGGCCATCAATGGTGCGAATGGATGCGTGGTGGGACTCGCTGGCGAGCCAGTTGAGCACCCCGTCGGTTGCGGCGAGAGCGCGCGTTTCCCCCGCTGGCAGACCGAGCTCGATGAGCGACACCAGCCGCCAGTGCGCGCCAGACCACTTCTGGTAGGGGTGCGAGCCAAAACTGCCGTCCGGCCGCTGGCCGGAGAGCAGTGCTTCGACAATCGGGCCGCTTGAGATCGCTCTCAGATCAGCGGCTGAAACCGCCTCGCCGAGCAGGTCGCGACGGACCTGGACGCGTATCCCAGGCTCGGCGGATGCGAGCAACCAGTCGGCCGTTGCCAGGTCTTCCGGATCGCGATTCCACGCTGCCAGAGGCATTGTCGGACGCTAGCACCGTTGAGGGGGTCGGGGCAGCGGTGTATACTTCGGTCAAGTCTTTTTGGCCGCCTCTGAACGTGGGTGACCCCCACGTTTATTTATGCGGCTGAGCCCGCTTAGACGGGGGAAACACAGTCCAGCGGAAGGAGGGCGCAGCGTGAACCGCGACTTTATCGGCGCGCTCCTGCAGCTGAACGCAGAGAAGAACATCCCGCGCGAGCAGCTGGTCGCGACCCTCGCTGACGCCATCCAGTCCTCCTACCGCCGCACCACCCCGGGCAACGAGAACGTCTTCGTCGACGTCGATCCCGACAGCGGCAAATTCAACGCATATCGAGCGATGCACGTCGTCGAAGAGGTCGAGGACGAGCAGACTGAGTTCACGGTCGCCGACGCGCAGAAGTACAGCGCCAATGCCAAGGTCGGTGACCTGGTCACGATCGCCCAGCTCGATCCCAACAGCTTCGGCCGCATCCACGCCCAGATGGCCACCCAGCTCGTTCGCCAGCGCCTGCGCGAGGTCGAGCGCGAGCAGGTCTTCGGTCAGTACGCGCAGCGCGAGTCGGAGATCATCACCGGCACGGTGTCGCGCGTTGAGCCACGCGGCGTGATCCTCGACGTCGGCCGCGCAGAGGCGATTTTGCCCACGACCGACCAGAGCGTTACCGAGCACTACCGCATCGGCCAGCACGTCAAGGCCTACGTGCTCGAGGTCCGACGCACGACAAAGGGCCCGCTGATCTACGTCAGCCGGACGCACAAGAACTTCCTGCGTCGCATGTTCGAGCTGGAAGTGCCCGAGATCCACGCCGGCACGGTCGAGATCAAGGCCATCGCCCGCGAGGCAGGGTCACGCTCCAAGGTTGCCGTATCGAGCCGCCAGGAAGGGCTGGATCCGGTCGGCGCCACCGTCGGCCAGCGCGGCGGCCGCGTTCAGGCGGTCGTGGCCGAGCTGGGCGGCGAGAAGATCGACGTCATCCCGTGGAACGAGGATCCGGCCGCCTTCGTGGCCAATGCCCTCAGCCCGGCGCAGGTGGTCAGCGTCAACATCGACGAGGAGAACCGCATCGCCAGCGTGACCGTGCCCGAGCGAATGCTCTCGCTGGCCATCGGTCGCGAGGGTCAGAACGCCCGACTGGCGGCGAAGCTGACCGGCTGGCGGATCGATATTCGGTCTGACATCGCCCAGGCGCGTCCGGCAGCCTCAGGCCCCGCCGACGATGCAGCGGTCGACGCTGATGCCGTGACCGCGGAAGCTGCTGTTGAAGCCGCGGCTGAAGCGCCGGCGGCCGAGGCGCCCTCTGCCGCTGACGCCGCAACGGCTGACGAGGCCGCGCCTGACGCTGCCAAGCCGGCCAAGACGACGCGCAAGCGCACGACCAAAAAGGACGCCGAGCCGGCCGCGGCAGAGGTAGCCGGCGCGATGGAGGCGACAGCGAAGGTTGCCGCCGAGGCAGTCGAGCCGGCGGTAGACGGCAAGAAGCCGGCTGCCGCCAAGAAGGCAGCCACGGCTGCCAAGAAGCCGGCTGCGAAGCGCACCACGCGAAAGGCTGCCGAAGAGGAGCCGGTGGCTGCCGCGGTGGCGGCAGGTCCCGCGCGCAAGACGAGCAAGAGCAAGACCGCTGTGGCGGCCGCCGCTGAGGGCGCTGAATGACGTCATCGATGGCCGGCAGCGCCCAGCCCGGCCAGCCGCTCCCCGAGCGCCACTTTCCGGTGCGCACGTGCGTCGCGTGCCGGACTGAACGACAGAAGCGCGAGTTCGTGCGCGTAGTCCGTGCCCCGGACGGGGTAATCAGTCTCGACCTCAGTGGCCGGGCACATGGCCGCGGCGCGTATCTGTGCGCCGACGGCTCGTGCTGGACGCTGGCCATCAAGAAGAAGTCGCTCGAGCGCGCCCTGTCGGCGCCGCTCCCGCCCGAGCTGCGCGCTCAGCTCGCGGCTGGTCCGACAACTCATACCGCAACAAACGGGGGAGGTACCCATGGCCCGCAGTAGAAGTGGCACGCGCAACATGCGCGGACCGCGCAAGCCGCAACGTCGACCGGCAGATCAGAACGCAACCAATTCAGCGGTCCAGACGCTCGATCCGAGCGCGCGCGGCCAGGTCGACATTCCCAATTCGATAACCGTCAAAGAGCTCGCCGAGCTTCTCAAGGTCAACGCCGCGGACGTCATCCGCGAATTGATCAAGAGTGGCATTTTCGCGAGCATCAACCAGGCGCTTGACCGGGACACGGCGAGCCTGGTGACCGGTGAGCTCGGCTTCGAGGTCGCCGAGGCGCGGCTGCCCGAACAGGCCGAAACCAACGGCGATGCGCCCACCCCGCAGGCGACCAAGGAGGTCCTGTTCGAGGAGGACGACGAGAGCCTGCTCCAGCCGCGACCGCCGATCGTCACCGTGATGGGCCACGTCGACCACGGCAAGACCAGCCTGCTCGACGCGATCCGCACCTCTGAGGTCGCGGCCGGTGAGCGCGGTGGCATCACCCAGCACATCGGCGCCAGCGAGATCGAGAAGGACGGCCGGCGCATCGTCTTCCTCGACACGCCCGGTCACGAGGCGTTCACCGCCATGCGTGCCCGTGGCGCCAAGGTCACCGACATCGCTGTGCTCGTGGTGGCTGCCGACGACGGCGTGATGCCCCAGACACTCGAGGCAATCGACCACGCGCGCGCGGCCAAGGTGCCGATCGTCGTGGCTGTGAACAAGGTCGACAAGGCCGACGCCAACCCTGATCGCGTCAAGACGGAGCTCACCGAGCACGGCGTGACGATCGAGGAGTACGGCGGCGACGTGCCGCTCGTGGCGGTCAGCGCGCGCGACGGCACCGGCATCCAGGACCTGCTCGACACGATCCTGATTGTGGCCGACGTGCAGGAGCTCAAGGCCAATCCTGATCGCCCGGCGATCGGCACTGTGGTCGAGGCCGAGCTGGACAAGGGCCGTGGCCCGGTCGCGACCGTCCTCGTCAATACCGGAACGCTGAATATCGGCGATGTCGTCGTAGTAGGCGACACGTACGGCCGCGTCCGTGCGCTGCAGAACAGCCGCGGCGAGCGGATCACCAAGGCCGGACCTTCCTCGCCAGCAGTCATTCTTGGCCTGGCCGAGGTCCCTGCCGCGGGCGACACGCTGCGCGTCGTGGGCGACGAGAAGACCGCGCGGACGATGATCGAGGAGCGCCGCGACGGCAACGCGCCGGAGCAGGCCGGCCGAGCCACGCTCGAGGACCTGTATCGCCAGATTCAGGCGGGCCAGACCAAGGAGCTGCGCGTCATCCTGAAGGCCGACGTGCAGGGCTCTCTCGGCGCCATCCGCCACTCGCTCGAGCAGGTGCAGACCGAAGAGGTACGCATCAACATCCTGCACGAGGGAACCGGCGACATCACCGACAACGACATCCTGCTCGGGTCGGCATCCAATGCCGTCGTCGTCGGCTTCAACACCAAGCTCGACCCGCAAGCACGGCGTACGGCAGAGTCCGAGGGCGTCGACGTGCGCCTGTATGACATCATCTACCAGCTCACCGACGAGATGGGCGCCGCGCTGCGCGGCCTGCTCGAGCCGGAAGAGGTGGAGGTCGTCGAAGGGCGCGCCGAGGTGCGCCAGATCTTCCGCGCCGGACGCAACGTGATAGCCGGCTCGTACGTGACCGACGGTCGCATCATCCGTGGCGGGGCGCGCGTCTACCGCGGCGGCAAGCTCATCACCACCGATCGCATCGAGTCTTTGCGCCGCTTCCGTGACGACGTCCGCGAGGTCGAGACCGGCTATGAGTGCGGTATCGGCCTGGCCGACTCCAACGACATCGAGGAGGGCGACATCATCGAGTGCTTCAGCAAGCAGATGGTCTCGCGCGTCACCTCGGGTTAAACGCAACATGAGCGATCTGCGCAGCTGCGGCTTGCGATGAGTGAGCGCACGGCGCGGCTGGACGAGCTGCTGCGCGAAGAGATAAACGAGGTCATCCGGCGCGAGGTCGATGATCCGCGCATTGGCTTCGTGACGATCACCAGCGTTGACGTCTCACGCGACCTGAGCCACGCAAACGTGTGGGTGTCAGTCATCGGTACGCCCGACGAGAAGCGTCTGACTCTGCGCGCCCTGTCGCACGCGATGCCCTTCGTACGTCGGCGCCTCGGCCGTCTGCGGCTCAAGCGGATTCCTGCGCTGCACGTAAAGGAGGACGAGACAGCCGAGCGTGGCACTCGGTTGCTGCACATCCTGGACGAGCTCGAGCACGGTGGGGCAGGGGACATAGACGCCGTCGCCGATACGCTGCCGACACCGCTCGGCACTGCCGCGCATGAGGAGGCGGCACGCGAGACGAGCGACAAGAGCGAGAAGGTGGAAGAGGCATGACAGTGGCCCAACCGCCAGCCGCTCTGAACTCGCTCAAGCCTGAGGACGTCGCCGTCGTCCCCAGCGAGGTCATCGCGCGCCTCAAAGCCGCTCGCAACGTGCTCACCGTGTGCCACGAGAACCCGGAGGCTGATGCGCTCGGATCGGCGCTGGCTCTGGCGCTGGCGGTGGAGTACCTGGGCAAGCAGGCAACGCCGGTGTGCGCCGATCCGGTGCCGCCGATGTATGGCTTCATGCCGCACATCGACCGTTTCCGGCAGGATCCCGACCCGGGCCTCGAGTACGACCTGATCGTGGTCGGCGACTGCGGCGACCTCGAGCGAATCGGGCCGGTCCTGGCGCGCAACGCCGAGCTGTTCAGCCGCGTGCCGATCGTCAACATCGACCATCACATCTCGAACACTGGCTTCGGCGTCGTCGATTGGATCGACGCCACCGCCGCGGCGACGTGCGAGATGGACACCCTGCTGATGCCCGCGCTAGGCGTCCCGCTCGATGCGCTGAACGGTGCGATCGCGGCCAACCTGATGGCCGGCGTGGTCATCGACACGGCCAACTTCCAGCACCCCAATGTCACGCCGCGCACGCTCCGCGTCGCGGCCGAGCTGGTTGCCGCCGGCGCGCCGTTGAGCGAGACGGCACGGCTCATCTATCGCACCAAGCCCAATCGCCAGCTCAAGCTGTTCGGCCGGGTGCTGGGCACTCTCGACTCGGAGCTCGACGGCCGCCTTGTATGGGCCAGCCTCGATGAAGCGGACTACGCCGTCACCGGCGCCGGTCCGGCGGACGCCGAGGGACTGAGCGACCTGCTCAGCCAGTCGGACACGGCCGAGCTGATGATCCTCTTCCGCCAGACCGGCGAACGCACCAAGATCAGCGTCCGTACCCGCGAGGGCGGTCCAGATTCGACCGTGCTGACGGGCGCGTTCGGCGGCGGTGGGCACGCCCGCGCCGCTGGAGCGACGATCGACCTGCCGCCCGAGCAGGCACGCCAGGCGGTGCTCAACGCCGCTCGGCGCATGTTGTCCGAGAGTGGCGACTGACCCCACGCCGACCGACGGCAATGAGCCGGGTCGGGACGGCGCCAAGCCGGCTCGTGACCGCGAGATGGTGCGCCTCGACGGCGTGCTCGTCGTTGCCAAGGAGCCCGGCCCGACATCACATGACATCGTCGGACTCGTTCGGCGGCTGACCGGCGTCAAGCGCGTCGGACACGGCGGAACGCTCGATCCCTTCGCTGCCGGCGTCCTGCCCGTCTTCATCGGCTTTGCCACGCGTCTGGTCGAGTACCACTTGACCGACGAGAAGGAATACCGCGCCCTGGTCTGCTTCGGGGCTCGATCGACCACCGACGACCTCGACGGCGAGCTGACTCCGACCGACCAACCAGCGCCCACACGCGCGCAGGTCGAGGACGCGCTCGTCGGGATGCGCGGCCCGATCGAGCAGGTTCCGCCCGACTACTCGGCGGTGCGCGTTTCGGGACGCAAGGCGTATGAGCTGGCTCGTCACGGCGAGAAACCGGAGCTTCGGGCGCGCCGGGTGACGATCCATCGGCTCGAGCTGACGGAGTGGAATGGCGATGATGCGCAGCGTCCCGTAGCAACGCTCGAGGTACGGTGCTCGGCCGGCACGTACGTCCGCTCCCTGGCACGCGACCTCGGGGAGCAGCTCGGCTGTGGCGCATACCTCGGCGCGTTGACACGGACGGCGAGCGGTCCGTTTCGCATCGAACAGGCGCACCCACTTGCCATGGTCCGTGAGGAGCTCGGCGCGGGACGCGCTGAGGAGCTGCTGCTGCCTCCCGATGCCGGCCTGGAGGCGTTTCCACAGCTGACCCTCACGGCGACCGAGGTTGGCTTCCTGGCCCGCGGCCAGCAGCTCCGCCGCACCGCCAGCGGCCTCGAGGATGGCCTCGTACGGGTACGCGACGAGAGCGGTCGCCTCGTGGCCATGGCGAGGTCGGGCAGTGGTGTTATCAGCCCCGAAAAGGTATTCCTGGCGGCGAACGCGGAGTGAGGCGCCTCGAGTCAGTTGATGAGCTGCCCGTTGGCCTCCGTTTCGTTCTCGCCATCGGCGTCTTCGACGGCGTCCACCGAGGCCATCAGCGGGTCATCGGCTCACTCGTGCGCGCCGCCCGCGAGAACGCAGCCGAGCCGGTGGTGCTGACCTTCGACCCGCATCCGGCTCGCGCTCTGCGCGGGAGTGCCCCGCCCTTGCTTTGCGACCCGCATGAGCGCTTCGCCCGGCTCGAGCAACTCGGCGTCGGAACAATCGTCGTCCAGACGTTCGATGCACAGTTCGCGGCACAGCCGCCCGACCAGTTCCTGGGCCGACTCTGCTCGGGGCGTACCCTCGCTGGGCTGGTCATGACCGCCGAGTCGGCCTTCGGTCGTGATCGAACCGGCGGGTTGCCGGAGATCCGGCGCCTGTCGAAGCCGCTCGGCTTCAAGACGATCGAGGTGCCGCGCCTGGCGAGCGACGGCAGCTCCCTCTCCAGCACGCACATCCGCAAGCTCGTCGAGAGCGGCCGGCTGTCGGACGCGGCGCGACTGCTTGGCCGTCGCTACGCCGTGATAGGCACGGTAGCGACTGGAGATCGGCGCGGACGAGAGCTCGGCTACCCAACGGCCAACCTCGCCTTCGACGAGGAGGTGGCACTCCCCCCGGATGGCATCTATGCCGTCCGCGCCGAGTGGGGCGGCGGCGATCCGCTTCGTCCCGAGCGACGCGCGGAAGGTGTTGCGTCGCTCGGCGTGCGGCCCACGTTCGGCGGCGGCGCACGGATCCTCGAGGTGCACCTTTTTGACACGGACGAGGACCTCTACGGCCAACGCCTGAGAGTCGAGTTCGTGCGCCGCCTGCGCGGCGAGCGCCGCTTCAATTCCGCCGATGCCCTGGTACGGCAGATGGATCGCGACGCGGCCCGCGCCCGCGAAGTCCTGGCTACCTCCAAGATCTAGGCCGCCCATGGCCGACCTCACTGCCGCCGCCGACTCCCCGAGGTCGGATGCCCTTCGGGCGACGTTGAGCGGCCTCGCTGCACGCTTCGCAGAGTCGCGCTTTCTGCCGCCTCTGTCGCTGGCCATCATCACCCTCGCACTGGGCGTCTACGGTCTGGGCGACAAGAGCATCAACCTCGATGAAGCGTACTCACTGGTGGTCGCTCGCCAGCCGTTCTCACAATTCGTGGCCAACGTGGGCGGCGACCTCGAGACCGCTGCGTATTTCCTGGCTCTCTGGCCGTGGCTGCGGCTTGTTGGCGAAAGTGAGGCGCAGCTCCGTCTCCTGTCGGTCGGCTTCGGGGTCGTGGCCGTTCTGGCCACTTATGCCATCGGTCGTCGCTACGGCACCGGCTTCGCCGCGGGATTGCTACTCGCTGTAGCTCCGTTCTTCGTCCAGTACATGCAGGAGGCGCGCCACTACACACTGCTCGTCGCCTGGGCGGCGCTGGCGACGCTCGCATACCTACGGGTTCGCGACAAGCCGACGCTCGCCAATAGCGCGATCTACGTTGCGCTCGCGGGGACGATGGTCTACGTCCACCTCTTGGGCGCTTTTGTCATCGTCGCCCACGGCCTGGCTGCAGTGCTCTTCGAGTCCAGCGCCAGGCGGCGCAACCTGCTGCTGCTGTTCGTGCCGATCGCCGTGCTGTGGCTGCCGATGGTCCCGTTCGTACTCGCGAACCGGGAGCAGATCTCGTGGATCGCCCCGACCACGTTCAACAGCCTCGGCAACGATCTCCAGACCTTGGCTGGAGGGGCGCTGCTGGCCGGCGCCTATGTCGTCCTGATCGCCAACAGGATGCGACGCGACGTCTTCACGCTGTGGCTGCTCGTACCGATAGCTGGCACGCTGCTCGTGTCGGTGTTCATCCAGCCGGTCCTGCTGGCCAAGTACCTGATCGGCGTGTTCCCCGGCGCAGCTCTGATCGCCGCCCGCAACAAGCTGCTGCCGCTTTCGATCGCGGTAATCCTGTCGCTGGCCGGCGTGGCCAGCTGGTATACCAATGGACCTAAGCCGGACTGGCGCGGCGCGGCCGATTGGGTTGCGACGGCTGTCCAGCCGGGCGACGGCATCGTTCTCGCCAGCTCATACATCCGACTTCCGTTCGCCTATTACGGCCGCGTGGCGGACCCGATCTATCCGCCGGCCCCATGGTCCGACCCTTTCCTGTCCTCTGGCAGCCCGAACCCGACCGCCGGTCATCCACGAATCTGGCTCGTCACCGCTCATGGTGGCGTTGCGCCGCCCGAGCTCCTCGCGGAGCTCCAAGCGTGGACGGTGATCGAGACACGCGACTTCGGCGGACCACGGGTGCAGCTGCTGGAGGCGCCTCAGACCTAACCACCGGAAGGCGTTGAGCGGTGAAACCGAACGCCTGTTAGACTTCCGCAGCACGAAATATAGGAAACGTTGGAGGAACGGGTGCCCCTGGCGCGGGAAACCAAGGAAGGGATCGTGGCGGATTACGCCCGATCAGAATCAGACACAGGCTCACCGGAAGTACAGATCGCGCTCCTCACCGAGCGAATCAAGGGACTGACGGAGCATCTACGTACCTTCCCCAAGGACAATCACTCGCGCCGCGGCTTGCTCAAGCTTGTCGGGCAGCGACGGCGACTGCTTGCGTATTTGATGCGCAAGGACAACGCTCGCTATCGCGCCGTAATCGGCCGCCTGGGATTGCGCCGCTAGCAATACCCGTCCTCCGCCAATGGAGGACTGATGCCAGTCACAACACTTACCACCGAATTCGGTGGTCGCACGCTGACCATCGAGACGGGCAAGCTCGCCGGTCTCGCCGGTGGCGCCGTCACCGTTCGCTACGGCGACACCCTGGTGCTCGGCACTGCCAACCGCTCTGACCCGCGGCCCGGTCTCGACTTCTTCCCGTTGACGGTGGAGTTCGAAGAGCGCATGTACGCCGCCGGCAAGATCCCCGGCGGGTTCATCAAGCGCGAGGCACGCGCCTCGGAAGCGGCGACCCTCGCCGCGCGCCTTACCGATCGGCCGCTTCGACCGCTCTTTCCCGAGGGCTACAAGGACGACATCCAGCTCGTGATCACCGTCCTTTCGACGGATCAGGAAAACGAGCCCGATGTCCTGGGCACGGTCGCCGCGTCAGCCGCGCTGACCATCAGCCCGATCCCATTTGCGGGCCCCGTGGGTTCCGTCCGAATCGGTCGCATCGATGGCGAATTCGTCGTCAATCCGACTTTCACCCAGCTGGCCGACTCCGAGCTCGACCTCGTCGTATCGGGCACGCGTGACGCGATCATGATGGTCGAGGCCGGTGCCAAGCTGCTGCCCGAGGACGTGATGGCCGAAGCCATCCTCTTTGGCCACAAGGCGCTCCAGCCCCTGGTCGACATCCAGGAAGAGCTCCAGAAGCAGGTTGGCAAGACCAAGATCACGCCGTTCCTCGAGCCGAGCCCCGCGTCGGTGCTCGAGTTCGGACGCGCGGTCGAGGCGGGCGAGGAGTTCGTCATCGTCGACGTTGAGACGACCGGCACCGACCCCAAGATGGCCGATCTGGTTGAGATCGCCGCCGTCAAGGTTCAGGGCGGCAAGATCACCGATCGCTGGTCCACCTTCGTGAACCCGGGACGCCCAATCGTCGGCAATCAGATGCATGGCATCAAGGACGCTGACGTAAGTGGCGCGCCAAGCCCGGCGGACGCGGCCAAAGAGGCGCTCAAGTTCATCGGCACGTCCAAGGTCGTCGGCCATTCCGTCGGCTTCGACCTCGCCTTCATCGAGGCGGCTCTGGCCGACGGAACCCACTTCGAGTCGAGTGCCTATCTCGACACCTTGACGATTGCGCGCGAAGGCTACCCCGACCTTGAGAACTACAAGCTCGAGACGCTGTCTCGCTTCTTCAGCGTCGACCTCACCCAGGCTCATCGCGCAGCGCCAGACGCAGAGGCCACGGCCAACCTGCTGATCTGGTTCAGCAACGACCTGCCGCCGCGCCTGAAGGCGCTCCGCGAAGGGATCGCCGCCTCTATCCGGGCCAACCGCTCGGATGGTGACAGCAAGGCCATCGCCGAAGCGGCACGCCGCGAGGCCCGCGTCAGCAAGAACCTGTTCAGCCTCGTCAACAAGAAGGTTGCGCGCCAGCTGGCGCTCGATGAGGGCATCCGCATGGATGGCCGCGGCCTGACCGACCTGCGCCAGATCTCGGTCGACGTCGGCATTCTGCCGCGCGCCCATGGATCCGGCCTGTTTACGCGCGGTGAGACGCAGGTGCTGACCATCGCCACGCTCGGCGCGTCGTCCGACGTGCAGCGCATCGACACGATCAGCCCCAAGACCGAGAAGAAGTACATCCACCACTACAACTTCCCGCCCTATTCGACGGGCGAGAACAAGCCCATGCGCGGACCCAGTCGGCGCGACATCGGGCACGGCAACCTGGCCGAGCGGGCACTCATTCCCGTGCTGCCTGCGCATGAGGACTTCCCGTACGTGATCCGACTGGTGTCGGAGTGCATGTCGTCCAATGGCTCAACATCGATGGCCTCAACGTGTGGCTCGACGCTGGCCCTGATGGATGCCGGCGTGCCGATCTCGGCCCCCGTGGCCGGTGCGGCGATGGGCCTCATCAGCGAGCCGGACGGTCGCTTCGTGGTCCTGACCGACATTCTCGGCAAGGAGGACTCGGTCGGCGACATGGACTTCAAGGTGACCGGCACGCGGGACGGCATTACCGCCCTGCAGATGGACATCAAGGTCCAGGGCATCAACGAGGCAATCATCCGCGATGGTCTCAAGCAGGCCCTCGCGGCCCGGCTCGAGATCCTCGACAAGATGGTCACCGTCATGCCCAGCGCACGTGAGGAAATGTCGGCGTTCGCGCCGCGCATCACGACCATCAAGATCAACCCGGAGAAGATCCGCGACATCATCGGCAAGGGTGGTGCCACGATCCGCAAGATCCAGGAAGACACCGGTACCGAGATCAACGTCGAGGACGACGGCACGGTCGAGATCGCGGCGGTCAACGCCGACAACTCACGCGCCGCCATCACCTGGATCGAGAGCCTCACCCGGGAGGTCGAGGTCGGTGGTCTGTACCTCGGCAAGGTGACCCGGATCATGGGCTTCGGCGCTTTCGTCGAGATCCTGCCCGGCAAGGAAGGCCTCGTGCGCATCGGCGAGCTGGCCGACTACCACGTGCCAACCGTCGAGGACGTCGTCTCCATTGGCGACGAGATCATGGTCGTGGTGACCGAGGTCGACCGACAGGGGAGGGTCAACCTGTCGCGCAAGGCCGCGATGGCGCGCCATCTCGCCAAGACACCAGCCGAGGTCTAACCCCCTCGCTGGCACAGCGACCAATAGAGAACGGCCCGGCTGAATAGCCGGGCCGTTTCGATTCCTGCCCTGAGGCGGTTCGGTCAGTCGTAACGTCACGCTGTCGAGTCCGCGGTTGCCCGCCAGCTCTGGCCGGCCGCGTTGTCGTGGGCGCAGCATGGCCCCGGACGCAGGCGGTATCCTTGGGTCCGTGCCCAATTGGATAACCGCTTTGAGTGAATTCATGTCTCTCACCAGGCGCAGCGGGCACGAAGACCTACCGGCCGAACCCGAAACGAGGGGTTTGTCGGCGTGAATCCCGATCAGCGACGGCAGGCACTCGACGAGATCGCCGCCGAGGTCGCCTCGTGCACCAAGTGCCCGCTCTACAAGACGCGCACTCGGGCCGTGCCGGGCGAGGGTCATCCCGAGACGGAAGTTGTGTTCGTCGGCGAGGGCCCGGGCTACAACGAGGACCAGGAGGGCCGGCCATTCGTCGGCGCCGCGGGTGGGCTGCTCAACGAGCTGCTGAAGGCAATCGGCTGGAAGCGCGAGGAGGTATTCATCACCAACGTCGTCAAGTGCCGACCGCCCGGCAATCGGGATCCCGAGCCGTTCGAGATCGAGACCTGTGCGCCGTACCTGAAGCGTCAGCTCGAGGTGCTCGATCCGGCCGTCATCGTGACGCTCGGCCGTTATTCGCTCGGCACGTTCATGCCCGGGGCGCGCATCAGCGCCGCTCACGGCACTTCCCGGCCAACCGACCCGGCCACCGGGGCGTCAAACGCGGAGACGTATGCGATGTACCACCCCGCCGCGGCGCTGCGTCAGTACAGCCTGCGCGAGACGATGCTCGACGACATGTGCAACCTGCCCGAGGTGCTGACGACGTCACGCGGCCGCCGCGATGGCACCAACCCGAGCTCGGTCGTCGTGGGCGCCGTGCCCGTGGCCGCCGTGCCCGCGACCGACGCCCTTGCCGCACCAGAGCCAGTCGCCGCACCGACGGCAGTCGCTGAGCCGGCCGCCGTGCCGATCAGCGTCGAACCGGACCCCGAGACCGAAGCAATGCTCGAGAACGAAACGATGCTCGAGCCGGCAGTGGCCGGTGGATCGGACGAGCCGCAGCTGGGACTGTTCGGATGACCGATCCGGCGAACCCCGGCCTGCGCATCCTGCCGCTCGGTGGCGTGGGCGAGATCGGCAAGAACATGTACGTGTTCGAGTACGGCGACGAGATCGTCGTCATCGATTGCGGGCTGATGTTCCCCGAGGAGGAGATGTTCGGCATCGACCTGGTCGTGCCCGACGTCACCTACCTGCGCGAGCGAGCCGACAAGGTCAAGGCGTTCCTGATCACCCACGCCCACGAGGACCACGTGGGCGGGCTGCCCTACGTGCTGCCGTACTTCCCGGGGGTGCCGATCTACGCCTCCACGCTGGCACGCGGCCTGCTCGGCAACAAGATCAAGGAGCACAAGCTCAACAACAACCCACTGCTCGCCCTCGAGCCGGGCGAGACGGTCGAGCTCGGCGCATTCAGCGCGACGGCCTTCCGAATCGGCCACTCGATTCCCGACGCGATGGGCATCGCCCTGCGCACGCCGCTCGGCCTGATCGTTCACACCGGCGACTTCAAGTTCGACCACACGCCGGTCGACGGCAAGATGTCCGACATCCACGCTCTCGCCGAGTTCGGCCGCCAGGGCGTCCTGTGCCTGCTGTCCGACTCGACGCGCGCCGAGAGCCCGGGCTATACGCCGTCCGAGCGCACCGTCGGCGAGGCGTTCCGCAGCATCATGGAGGGCCTCGACGGCCGAATCATCGTCGCCACATTCGCCAGCAACATCGCCCGCATCCAGCAGGTCTTCGACGCGGCGCGCACGTTCGATCGGCGCGTCACCGTCATCGGCCGTTCGATGGAACAGAACGTGCGCATCTCGACCGAGCTGGGCTACCTCCAGTATCCGGCCGACCAGCTGGTGCCCAAGGATCGACTCAAGGACGTTCCCGACTCGAAGCTCGTCATCGCCACGACCGGGGCACAGGGCGAGCCGATGGCCGGCCTGGCGCGGATGGCAAATCGCGACCACCGCTGGGTGGAGCTCCAGCCGGGCGACACGGTCATCGTCAGCGCCAGCCCCATCCCGGGCAACGAAGAGGTCGTCGGACGCACGATCGACAACCTGTTCAAGGTCGGCGCCAACGTCTTCTACCACGACATCAAGCGCGCCCACGTGTCCGGTCATGCCAGCCAGGAGGAGCTCAAGCTGATGCTCAACCTGACCCGGCCCAAGCACTTCATCCCGATGCACGGCGAGTTCCGGATGCTCGTCCAGCACGGCCGATTGGCCGCCGAACTGGGTGTCGCGCCGGACAACATCTTCATCATCGAGAACGGACAGCCAATCGACTTCGCGCCCGACGGGACGGCTCGTCGGGGGACGCCCGTTGAAGCCGGCTACGTGTACGTCGACGGGCTGTCGGTGGGCGAGGTCGGCGACGTAGTGTTGCGTGATCGCCGCGCGCTGGCCTCGGACGGCATGTTCCTCGTGGTGGTGACGGTCGACAAGCAGACCGGCACCCTGATCGGCAAGCCGGAGATCGTGACCCGTGGCTTCGTCGCAGCGCTCGACGATCCGGTCATCGCTGCGGCCGCGGACCGTGTAGCCAGGGCGATCGAAAACCCTGGTGATCACACAACCGAGGTCGCGTTGCTCAAGGCACAGATCAAGGACAGCCTGTCGCAGTACCTGTACGACCGGACCAAGCGCCGGCCGATGGTCTTTCCCGTCGTGGTCGAGATCTAGATGGCCACCCGGGCACGCCGCGCTACCCCTGCATCGCGCTCACGCTCCAAGAAGAGCACCTCACCGGGACGGCTCGAAGGCTTCCGCGTGCCTCCGCACGTCGCCCGGTCGCTACTCGGCCTCGGGATGCTGATTCTCGGCGCAGTCACGCTCATCGCCCTGCTGTTCCCACAGGAGGGCATCCTGATCCGTTACGTCAACGACGTGCTGCGGCCGGCGTTCGGCCAGGGAGCGTGGCTGCTCGCCGCGCTGCTGATCGTCGCCGGCATCGTCATCGAGCGACCGGCGCGCATTGGGTACGGATCGACGCTCGCGGTCGTGGGCGGGCTGATCGTATTCGTCGCCGGCCTCGGCTTGATCCACCTCGTCTGGGGCAGGGGAGGCGGCCAGAACGCGCTGAGCAACGGCGGTGGAGCGTTGGGCAACGTGCTTTCGTCGACGACATCGGACCTGGTCTCGCCGATCGGCGCGTTCGTGGTTCTCGTCGGGATGTTGATTGCCGGCCTGCTGCTGATGTTCAACGTCACCCTGCGCGGCCTGTTCAGCCCGGTCACCGGCGGAGGACGAATTCTCGCCTCGGCCATCGCCACTCCCGCTCGCGCGATAGCCGACAGTGCCGCCACGCGTCGTGCCGAGGCAGCGGCCAACCCGGTCGCTGCGGTTGCCGCGACAACTGCGCCACGGGGTCGAATCAAGATCGAGGCGCAGCCACAGCCGGACCTGCCCGTGCCTGAGCGGTCAACCGCGCCGCTCAGCCAGACGGTGTGGAGTGGCGGCGGGGCAAGTGCGCCGGCACGCGGCGCCGAAGCCGCCACGGCCGTGGCGTTGGCGCCGGCCGCGACCGCGCTCGCCAGGCGCACCGTCGCCTGACGCCGACGCTGAGGCGGAGGAGCGCCCGGCCCGCGTCTGGAACCTTCCCGCCATTTCGATGCTCGACGTAGCCGTCGCCGCCGCTCCGGCTCAGCGGCTCGATCACGCGCGCAACATCAGGATCATCGAGGAGAAGCTGGCCAGCTTCCAGATCCCGGCGTCGGTGACCGCGACCAACACCGGCCCGGTCGTGACCCAGTACGAGGTCAAGCCCGACGCGCGCGTCAAGCTGTCGCGCATCGAGGCGCTCGCCGACGACCTGGCGATGGCGCTCGCGGCACGCTCGATCAGGATCGAGGCGCCGATCCCGGGGCGCGACGTCGTCGGCGTCGAGATCCCCAACCACAACAGCGAGATCGTCGGCTTCCGCAAGCTGCTCGAGGACGCGCGCATGAGCGAGGCGGCCAGCAAGCTGACGTTCGCCCTCGGCCGTGACGTGTCGGGCAAGGCATACGCGGTGGACCTGGCGCGCATGCCGCACCTGCTCATCGCCGGCGCGACCGGATCGGGCAAGAGCGTGTGCGTCAATGCGCTCATCACGAGCGTGCTGATGCGGGCCAACCCCGATGAGGTGCGACTGATCCTGATCGACCTCAAGCGCGTCGAGCTCGCCGCGTACAAGGACCTGCCGCACCTCGAGACGCCGGTGATCGTCGAGTCACACGAGGCGCGTGCGGTGCTGACCAACATGGTCCACGAGATGGAACAGCGCTACGAGGCGCTCGCGGGTGCGATGGAGCGCAACATCGCCTCGTACAACGCGAGCCCGAGGCGCACCGGCCCATCGATGCCGTACCTGGTGGTGGTCATCGACGAGCTGGCCGACCTGATCCTGCGCGAGGGCCGCAAGGTCGAGGATCCGATCGTCAAGCTCGCCCAGAAGGCGCGCGCGGTCGGCATCCACCTCGTCCTGGCCACTCAGCGGCCGAGCGTCAACGTGGTGACCGGCCTGATCAAGGCCAACGTGCCGTCGCGCATCGCCTTCGCAATGGCTTCGAACGTCGACTCGCGCACCGTGCTCGACGCACCCGGCGCCGAGGACCTGATCGGCCGCGGCGACATGCTCTATCAGCCGGCCGACCTGCCGCGACCGGTCCGCCTGCAGGGCGTCTTCGTCAGCGATGCCGAGGTCCACGGCGTGACCGACTTCTGGCGCGACCAGGCCGAGCCGGATTACAACCGCGACCTGCTCAAGGGCGCCGACAGCGATGAAGGCACCGATGGCGGCCAATTCAGCTGGCTGGCCAAGTCGGCCGAGGACGAGATGGCGCCGCGTGCCGCCGAGCTGGTCATGCAGACCGGCCGGGCAAGCACGTCGATGCTTCAGACGAAGCTCAAGGTTGGTTTCAACCGCGCGACCAGGATCATGGACGCGCTCGAGCAGCACGGCATCATCGGTCCGCTCGACCCGCGCAACCCCGGTGCGCCACGTGCCGTTTACGGCCCGGAGAACTGGCTGCGCGGGCCATCAGACGTGGACGGAGACGACTAAAGGCCCTCTCTCGGAGCATCCCGATCGGGCATAACGTTTAGACTTTCCCGGCGCGTCAGAGATGGCGTTACCCGTCTTCGAACATCGAGGGATTCAGCCCACCTATGACCGCACGCCACCAACTTCGCATCGGCAACCGCCGATTGGGCCGCGACAGAACGCCCATCGACGCCGTGCCCGCCCCGCCCGTTGGTGAGACGCTGCAGGCGGCACGCGAGCGCAAGGGCGTCGATCTCTACCGCGCCGAGCGCGACACCAAGATCAGGCTGCGCTACCTGTCGGCGCTCGAGGACAGCGACTACGACGAGCTGCCGGCGCCGGTCTACGTCAAGGGCTTCCTGCGCAACTACGCGATCTATCTCGGCCTCGACCCGGACGAGGTGCTCGATCGCTGGCACGACGAGATGGAGCAGATGCGAACTGCCACACGCGTGGCCGTGGCGCCGCCGCCGATGCCGCTCGTCGAGCCCGGTGGACGGCGGGTGACGATCACGCCCGGGATGTTCGTGGCCGGCCTGGTGCTGCTCGTGGTCGTCGCCTTCGTCGGCTATCTCGGCGTTCAGTTCCTGCGCTTCGTGGAAGTCACGCCGATCGAGCTGACCTACCCGGCTGACCGCTTCACGGAGATCGACGCCGAGTCGGTCGTGCTCGAGGGCACCAGCGGCCCGGGTGCGGTGATCACCATTCGCGGTTCGGGTGACGCGCTCTACAGCACCAACGCCAACGACGTTGGCGCCTGGTCGCGGGAGGTCATCCTTGCCCGCGGCCGGAACAACTTCAGCATCACCGCCCAGGATCCGGTCACCGGTCGCGAGTCAGCGCCGCTCGCGCTGGCAATCAACGTCCCGCTTCCGCAGGCCTCGCCCACGCCGACCGGCAACGCCGCGACTCCGGCGCCGGCCGCGCCGCTGGCGATGACGATCGAGGCGCCGTCGAATGGCGCGGTCGTGGTCGGGCCGGACGTCACGTTCAGCGGCACTACCACCGGCACGCGACTGACGATAGCCTCGACCTACGTTGCCGCGCCCGGTGCCACTCCCTCTCCGTCGCCATCCGGTAGCCCGACGACCGAGCCGGGCGCCAGTCCTTCCGCGGCGCCAATCGGCCCCGCGGCCGACGTGACGATCAACGCGCTGGGCACCTTCGACCAGACACTCAGCTTCGACCCGGGACGCTGGAGCGTCGTCGTCACCTCGTACGCCAGCGGCCAGGATCCCGTCTCGAACACGATCGAGCTCACTGTTCAGCCGCCGCCGGCGACGTCGATCGAGCTCCTGATCTCGGTCGAAGGGGGCGAGTCGTGGGTACGCGTCGTGTCCGACGGCGAGCGCCTGCAGGGCTACGGCAGCAGGACGCTGCGCGCGGGACAGACGCACACGGTCAATGCCCTGAACGAGATGTGTCTCCGCGCGGGCAACGCCGGCGCGTTGCACCTGACGCTCAACGGGGTCGACATCGGCTTCCTCGGCGCGAACGGCGACGTCGGCAGCTGGCTGATCGTCCTCGGCCAGAACCCGGTCCCGGCGTCCGCACCCTGTACATGAATGTCGGACGCCACGGCGGCCATCTCGGACGCGACCGCGACTGACGAGCAGGCCGATCTCGTCGCGCTCGCGCGTCGGCTCCAGGACATCTTCATCGAGCGTGGACTGACGCTCGCCACGGCCGAGTCGTGCACCGGTGGCCTGATCGGCCACGTGCTGACCGAGGTACCCGGTGTGAGCGACTACTACGCCGGCGGCCTGATCAGCTACAGCAACGACGTCAAGCAGTCGGGTCTCGGCGTCGATGCGCACGTCCTGGCCACTCACGGCGCGGTATCGGCGCAGACGTGCGTGGCGATGGCCGAGGGAGCGAGGCAGCGCTTTGGGGTTAGCCACGCCATCTCGGTAACGGGCATTGCCGGGCCCGGCGGCGGCAGCGACTCCAAGCCGGTCGGGCTCACCTACGTTGGCGTCGCCGACGCGAACGGACATGACGTGCGGCGCAATGTCTGGCAATCCGACCGGCACACAAACAAGGTGCTCAGCGCGCGCGCCGCGCTGGAGCTGCTGCTCGAGCGTCTCGCTTGACGCGAGCTGCGGCCGATATCGGGCGCGGCCTCGCGCCCAGCCGCGAGGCGCGGCCGATCCGCGCCGGCGAGCGAATCCATGTTCTGGGCGCTGCCGGCGCCGGCGCCTCTGCGGCCGTGCTGCTGGCACACCGCGCCGGCGCCTTGGTGAGCGGCTGCGATCCGGGCGGCCGCTCGCCATACACCACCGCGCTCTTGGAGTCCGGCATTCCGCTCGCCTGGGAGCACTCGGCGAGCCACGTGACGGCCGATCCGGCTCAGGCGCCCGAACGCCTGGCGGTGACCAAGGCGCTCACCGCCGTCAATCCCGATCATCCCGAGCTCGTCGCCGCACGTGAGCTGGGCATACCTGCCGAGCCGTGGCAACAGATCGTGGCCGACGCTGCCGCGACCAGTCGACAGCGGCTCATCGCCGTCGCCGGAACGCATGGCAAGTCGACCACGACCGGTTGGCTGATCGACATGCTCGTACGCGCCGGACGCGACCCGTCGGCATTTGTCGGCGCCCTGCTCGATCCGGCGCTGACGAACGGCGTTGCGAGCACGGCGCGATGGGGGAGTGGCGACACCTTCGTCGTCGAGGCTGACGAGTACGCCGGCAACTTCGACCCGTATCGGCCAGACGTGATCGTGCTGCTCAACGCCGAGTGGGACCACCCGGATGTCTTCGCCGATGAAGAGGCCGTTCTCGATGCGTTCGAGGCCTGGATCCGCCGCGCGCCGGATGCGACGCTGGTCGCCGACATTGCCGATAACGGTGTGGCACGCATCGTCGATCGACTGGCCGATTGGCCGGGCCAGATCGTCGCCACTCCACGCGAGGTGCCCGACGACTGGGTGATCGGGCTGCCCGGCCCGGCCAACGCGGCCAACGCGCGATCGGTGATCGGCGCGGCACGCGCCCTGGGAGTGGCCGACGAGCCGTTGCGCAATAGCGTGGGCCAATTCAGCGGCGTCGGTCGGCGGCTCGAGCTCAAGGGCGACATCGGTGGCGTCGTCGTGCTCGATGACTATGGCCACCACCCCACCGCAATCTCGCGCACGCTCGAGGCTGTCCGCCAGCGATACCCCAGTCGCCGCGTCTGGGCGGTGTACGAGCCGCTGACCTACCACCGGACCGCATCGATGCTCGACCAGTTTGCCGACGTGCTGTCGACCTCCGACGAGGTCGCCGTCGCCGACATCTGGGCCGGCCGAGATACCGACACGACGGTCACCAGCGCGCAGGCGCTGGCCGACGCCACCACCCAACGCGGCGGCCCCAAGGCGTCGGCGCCGGGATCCGTCGAGGACACCGCCGACTTTCTCGGGTCGCGCGTTCAGGCGGGCGATGTGGTGCTGGTCATGGGCGGCGGTCGGTCGTACGTGATCGCCGAGCGGCTGGTGGCGCTGCTCAAGGGCAGAGAGGCCGACGCGCCCTAGACTTTGGGCCATGCCCACGCTCACTCACGGTGATGCCCAGGACCTGCTGGCCGCGTTCAAGCTCGGCTGGGAGCGGCGGGCGCCGGACATGATCATCGAGCTGTTCGACAGCAACATCGACTACCGGCCGGACCCATTCGCCGAGCCGTTGGTCGGCCTCAACGCGGTACGTGCGTTGTGGAACGATGCAGTCGCCGCCCAGGAACACGTCGAGTTCGACGCGGAGCGCATCTGGGTCAGTGGCTCGACGGTGCTCACCAGCTGGCACGCGGCATACACGCGCCTGGCGACTGCGGAACGCGTCCGGGTGCGCGGCTTCATGACCCTCGAGCTGGGCGATGACGGCAAGGTGGCGCGGCTTCGACAATGGCCGCTCGAAAGAGAGGTCGGCAGGGACCGAACAACGAAGGGAGGTGCGAGCGATGGCCGGTGAAATCTCGTTCGACGTGGTCAGCGACTTCGACCGCCAGGAGCTGGTCAACGCTCTCGATCAGGCACGCCGCGAGATCGGGACGCGCTACGACTTCAAGGGCGCCAAGGCCGACATCGATCTGGGCAAGGAAGAGATCGTCGTTCGTGCCGACAGCGAATCGCGCGCCAAGTCGATGCGCGACCTGATCGAGTCGAAGGCGATTCGGCGCAATTTGTCACTCAAGATCTTCGACTGGGGTGAGATCGAGGAGGCCGGTGGCAACACCGTCCGCCAGCAGGTCGGGCTGCGCCGCGGGCTGCCCGACGATCTGGCCAAGAAGATCACCAAGCTCATCCGCGATGACTACCCGAAGGTCAAGTCGCAGATCCAGGGCGACGCGATCCGGGTCAGCGGCAAGAGCAAGGACGAGCTGCAAAAAGTGATCACGCGGCTGCGCGAGGAGTCGGAAGGCTATCCGGTGCCGCTGCAGTTCCAGAACTACCGCTGAGGCCGCGTGTCTCCCGACAACCGCATCGTGCGGGTGGTGATGATCCTGGTTGCCGCGGTGGTGATCATCGGTCTGCTGTTCAGCTCCGTTCGCTTCGCGCTCTGATGCAGCGCGCAGGTCGCCAGCGTCGCGATCGGCGCGGCGCAGCTCGTACCAAGGCGCCAGCCGGCCATACCGTCGCGCGGCTGATTGCCGAGGCAATGGCCGAGGCAGGCGTCAAATGGGCCTTCACCGTGCCCGGCGAGAGCTTCCTGCCACTTCTCGACGCGCTGCCCGCGGCCGGCATCGCGGTCGTGGCCACGCGGCACGAGGGTGGCGCCTCGTTCATGGCCGAAGCCGTCGGCCAGCTGACCGGCAAGCCGGCCGCGGTGATGGGCACACGCGCTGTCGGCGCGGCCAACATGAGCATCGGCATCCACACCGCGAAACAGAACTCGACGCCGATGGTCGCGCTGGTCGGCCAGGTGCGACGAGACTTCATCGGCCGCGAGGCATTCCAGGAGGTCGACCTGGTTGCCAGCTTCGGCCGCCTCGCCAAATGGGCGGCCCAGATCGAGGATGCTGAACACGCGGCCGAGGTCGTCGGCGAGGGCCTGAGCGCGGCCCTGAGCGGCCGTCCAGGCCCGGTGCTCTTCGCCCTGCCCGAGGATGTCCTCGACCTGCCCGTGGCCGACGACGCGAAAGCGGTAATCCGGGTCGAGCGCCCCGAGCCGCCCGACCCGAACGAGGTTCACAAGGTGCTCGAGCTCATCGCCAGCGCGGAGCGGCCGGCAATCCTCGCCGGTGGCGGCATCTTCGCGGCTCATGCACGCGACGCGCTGGTGAGCCTCAGTGAGCGGCTGGAAGTGCCCGTTTTCGCCGCGTGGCGGCGTCCAACGGCATTTCCCAACGATCACCCACATTTCCTGGGCACGACCGGCTACGGGGCAGCAGGGACCGTCCTGCCGCGTCTGCGCGACGCCGACGCGCTGCTCGTGATCGGCACTCGGCTCAACGAGGTCTCGACGTTCGACTACCAGCTGCCGGCCGACTCAACGCGCTGGGCACACGTCGACCTCGCGCCGCTGACCGGCGGAGACGGACGGCGCGCGCCCGACATGGCGCTCGAGGCCGACGCGGCCGCGTTCCTCGAGGCCGCACTCGCCGTCGAGTCGTTGCCAAAGGCGCCCCGCGAGCGGATCACGCAGCTTGCCCTGGACCGTGCCGCGTACCTCGCGGCATCGGCCGACGACCAGGCCGGCGAGTGGCGCGGTCCGGGCGTTCGGCCCGCACATGTCATGGACGTCCTCCAGCGCGTGCTGCCCGCAAATGCGCTGCTCACCAGCGACGCCGGCAACTTCGGCCTGTGGCTGGCGCGCGGCTTCAAGTTCGGCCGCGACGCCGCCTTCCTCGGCCCAACGTCGGGCGCGATGGGCTACGGCCTGCCGTCGGCCATCGCGGCGTCGCTCATCGACAGGGATCGGACCGTGGTCGCGCTGTGCGGCGACGGCGGCCTGGCGATGACGATGAACGAGCTCGAGACCGCGGTCCGCGTCGGCGCTCGTCCGATCATCCTCGTGTTCGACAACCGGCGCTACGGGACGATCGCGATGTACCAGCAGGCGGAGGGCCGCGAACCAATCGCGTCCGAGCTTGGGCCGATCGACTTCGCTGCGGTTGCGCGAGCGTGCGGCGCGCAGGGTGGTCGGGTCACGCGCGATGCCGAGTTCGAGCCGGCGCTGCGCGACGCTCTCGCCGCCGGTAGACCGGCGCTCCTGCAGCTCGAGCTCGATCCGCGCTGGGTATCGCCCGACAAACCGCCGATCAGCGCCTAGTCCGAGTCGTGGGCGTGGGGATCGTCTGCCTCATCGTCCTCATCGGTCCCGCTTGCTGAAACTTCGGGCACGAGGTCGCGCTGCATGGCGAATGCTCCATACGACCCACCGGATTCGACGTCCGGCCCGTCCGACAGCACGCGGAAGCCGATGCGGTCATAGAAGCGCGTAGCTGACTCGTTCGCGGCAAGAACCCACAAGATCACCTTGTCCCCGCCCCAACGGGCTCCCCAGGCCGCTACGGCGTCGACAAGCGCCCTTCCGGCGCCCGATCGACGCGCCTCGGGAGCAACCCACATCGAGAACAGCAGGCAGTCGGCCGGTGGCCGGCGGCGACCCTGCACGAGCCCGATTGGCTCTCCCGTGGCCGTATCCAGCGCGACAAACCAGATCCGTCGCGAGCCAGATGCCGAGGCGCGGGCGTTGCTTTGCCACTCCTCGTCCGACTGAAGCGCTGCATCGGCGTGGCGCTGGCCGAATGCCTCCGGTGCGTCGAGCAGGCTGCGCAGCCGCAGGTCGCGCAGGAGTTGCCATTCGTCGGGCGAGATCCGCTTGACGTTGAAGTCTCGTCGTGCGTCAGTCATTGGCCGCGGAGCCTAATCGAATCGGCATTGGATCGCCGCCGTCGAACGACATACCGCTGAAGCAGCACTTCACCGGGCCGCAAGATGGCCATCGGCTGGATCGCTGTACATTTGGCCAGTCCCATGCTGATCGCCCTGTTGCGCCGCGCGCTCATGACGCTTGCCCTGGTATTCGTCGGTGTCGCCGCGCTCGCGACTCCCGCGACAGCTCAGGACATCCCGCCGCTTACCGATGCCATCACCGACCAGACGGGAGTGCTCGCCGACGACCGTTCTGACATCCAGGACGCCCTCGAGAGCCTGTTCGACCAGACCGGTGTGCAGCTCTACGTTCTGTTCGTAGATACGACAGACGGCCTCGAAGTCACCGACTACGCCGAGCAGGTCGGCGAACAGAGTCTCGGACCAGAAGACGCGCTGGTGGTCGTGGCGCTCGATGATCGAACAGACGCGATCACCATCGGTGCCGACCTGCAGGACGGCGTCTCGCAGACGGCCATCGACCGGGTCCGCACCGAGGTGCTCGAGCCTGGTCTTGCATCGGGCGATTTCGGCGGCGCGGTAGTCGACACTGCCGACGCCCTGGCTGAGGTATTTCCCCAGACGGCACCGACTGCCGGGTCGACTGCCGTTCCAACGGCCGGGCCGGTCACACCGCCGCCTACGGAACCCGGCCAGGGTGGTGGCGGCAGCGGGTCATTCCTGTTGGTGCTCGTCGGCGGCATCGTGCTCATCGTCGGCGGCGTGATCGTATTCAGCCGCGTCGGCCGTCTGCGCACCGAGCGACGCGAGGCGTTCGAGGAGGCGAAGCAGCAGGAGCAGCTGGGGCGCGAGGCAAACGCATTGCTGATCAGGACGGACGACCGGCTGCGCGACGCCGAGCAGGAGCTTGGCTTCGCCGAGGCGCAATTCGGTGCGACTCAGACCGAGCCGCTCAAAGCCGCGCTGGCTTCGGCGCGCGAGGAGCTCAACGCCGCCTTTGCGATTGGCCAGAGGCTCGACGACAGCGAGCCCGAGACGGCGGTGCAGCGGCGTCAGATGATCGAGCAGGTCCTCGCTCATGCCGGCAAGGCCAACGAAGCGGCTGAGAAGCAGGCAGCCGAGCTGGGTCGGCTGCGCGACCTTGAGCGCAACGCCCCACAGGCACTCGACGCGCTCGACGCCGAGGCCGCGCGCGTCGAAGGGGAGTTGGCCAAGTTAGAGCCGGTCCGCGCGCGCCTGGAACGCTATGCACCAGCGAGCACCGAATCAATCGCCGCCAATGCCGAGACCGCGCATCAGAAGCTGCAGCTGGCGCGCGCGAGGATGGCCGCCGGCCGTGGTGAGCTGAGCGCCGGCAACGCCTCAGGCGCGGCCGTGGCGGCGAGTGACGCACAACTGGCTCTGGCCGACGCGACGACGCTGATCGGCGCCCTGCCAGCTTTGGCCGACTCGCTCGACGCGACGCGCCAGAAGCTCGACGAGCACCTCGTCGACGCCGCGCGCGACCTCGAGACCGCCCGCGCCCATGTTCCAAAGTCGGCCGCGACCACAGCCGCCATCGCGGCCGCCGAAGAGGCACTCAGCGAGGCGCGCGTGCTGGCCGACGCGCCACGACCGGACGTGCTGGCGGCTGCGCGCGAGGCGACCGAGGCCAACGCGCTGACCGACAAGCTGCTGGAAGGCATCCAGGACGAAGTCGCTCAGCGCCGGCGCACCGAACAGAACGCCATCGCCGCGATCGCGACGGCCAAGGCTGACGTGTCCCGGGCTCGGATGTACATCGACGGCTACCGCCGCTCACACGACATCAGCCGCGAGCCACGGACCAATCTTGCCGAGGCAGAGCGACTGGTCGGCGAGGCCGAGGCGCTGCTGTCGAGTGACACCGCGCGGGCGCTCGAAGTCGCCCGCCGCGCGGACGGCCTTGCCAATCGCGCCTACTCGCTCGCCTTACAGCAGACGCCTGACGTGCCGCAGTTCGATCCCGGCCAGTACCGCCCGGACGACGGTCTGGGCTCGCTCGTGATCGGCGCTATCCTCGGTGACATGTTCGGAGGCGGCGGCGGAGGCCGCCGCGGAAGAATTGCCGTTCCAACCGGCTCGGCCTCCCGCCCGGGAGGCGTGTTCGGAGGCGGCGGAGGCGGAGGCTTCGGCGGCGGCCGCTCGAGTGGTGGTGGCTTCGGAGCCGGCGGCTTCGGATCAGGAGGCTTCAAGGGCGGTTTTGGTGGCCGCTCTGGTGGTGGTTTTGGAGGCGGCCGCTCCAGCGGCGGCCGCTGGTAGAGGAAGGAGAGCCAACATGGCACAGTCGATCCTGGGGCGTATCGGGCAGCTCATGCGCGCCAATGTCAACTCGATGCTCGACTCGGCGGAAGACCCCGAGAAGATGCTCGACCAGCTGATCCGCGACTTCACCGCGAACATCGCCGAGGCCGAGGAGGCAGTCGCACAGACGGTGGGCAACCTGCGCCTGCTCGAGGAGGATCAGCGCGAGGCCCAGGCGGCACATGCCGAATGGGGCGGCAAGGCCGCCGCCGCATCGCGCAAGGGCGAGCGACTGCGCAGCGAGGGCAACACGGCCGAGGCCGATCGCTTCGATGACCTGGCCAAGATCGCGCTTCGCCGGCAGCTCAGCTTCGAAAGCCAGCTGTCGGCGTTCAAGGGCCAGATCGAGCAGCAAACGTCGCTGACCAACCAGCTCAAGGACGGCCTCAACAAGTTGCGCGTCAAGCGCGAGGAGCTGGTCCAGAAGCGCGACGAGCTGGTCGCCCGGGCAAAGATGGCGCAGGCCCAGGTGCAGGTCCAGACGGCGGTCAAGAACGTATCGGTGATGGATCCGACGAGCGACCTGAACCGGTTCGAGGAGCGCATCCGACGCCAGGAAGCGATGGCACGCGGCATGGCCGAGGTTTCCGCTTCGTCACTCGAGGATCAGTTCGATACGCTCGAGGAGACCGAGGACGAGATGGAGGTCGAGGCCCGGCTGGCCGCGCTCAAGGCGCAGGGCTGACCGACTACTCAGCCAGCGCGGCGTCGAGCACCGGGTCGAGCCCGGCGAAGTAGGCGGCCGCGTCGAGGGTCACGCGTAGGTCCGGCACGACGGTCGTAAGCTCGGCCGGCCCGGCGCTCGACATCTGGTTGGGCATGAAGATGCGCAACGGCGATCCGAGGTTGGCAAGCGTCAGCTGATCTGGTCCCGAATAGGTGGTCGGCGAACCGGCCGTGGCCTCGCCCATCAAGCGGGCCGCTGTCCGGTCGCTGACTGCCGCCGCGAACATCGTTGCCGCGGAGAACGTTCCGGGGCCGATCAGCACGCGCACGTCGACGCCTTCGTCGACCCAGCGCCCGACTGCTTCGCTCAGCGCGGCAGAGCGCGGGAACTCGCCACCAGGATTGAGGCGCAGGTCGAGCACGACCTTGGCCCCATTTGCGTCCGTGAGCTGCTGCTCGATCTGCGCCACGTGGCCGTCGCTTGGCTGCATGATCGAGTTGTACTGGGCGTAGACGACGTCGCCGAGCGTCTCTGTCCAGAACTCCTCATCTTGCCGGGCGAGCCACAGCAGGCCCTCGCGCGGCGGAAGGCGCAGCGACGTGAATGCCGCGAACTGTGAATCGAGCGGTTCGACCTCTTCGGGCGACAGCACGCGCTCCAGCTCGGTCCCATCATCGAGTTGGAAGCTCACCGCCACAGCCGTCGGATCGCCAGCCAGTCCAGCGCCGGCAAGGACGTGCGGATGCTGGAGCAGGAGCGGCACGACCCAACGCGGCGTGTGCTCGTTGTCACGGTTGATTAGCGGATCGAGCGTGGCGAGAACGGCGTCCGCCGGGATGTCCTCGACCGAGATCAAGCGCGCCCCGACCAGGTCACTGTTGGACTCGTCGGCGGAGACGACGAAGACACCGTCATCGAAGACGTAGAACGCGAGCGGCAGGCGATCGGCGGCCGGGCCGGATGTCGGCAGCGCCAGCATGTGCGCGTTCCGGCCGCCACGGCCGACGAGCGCGAGGAGTCTCATGACCTCGACCATCTGCTCGTCCGGCGGCAGTTGACTGAGTCGCGCGTGCAGATCGTCGAGCTCGGCGACGAATTCGTCGCGCGATATGCCGTACCACGGGTCCGGGTGAACGGCGTCAAGCGTGCTCAGCAGCAGATCGAGGTCGTCGGCCGGCCCCGAGACGGGTGAGGCTCTTTGTGGTGACCCGGTCGGGTCGGCCGACGGTGTCGCGGTCGGGCGTTCAGTCGGACCTGGTGTCGCCAGTGAAGCTGTTGAGGTCCGAGTCGGAGCCACGACACCGGCACATGCGGCGACGAGGAGCAGGGACAAGGGCAACAGCAGACGTAGCCGCCTCACCCGCGAATCCCGGAACGGCATCCACTCGATGCTTCAGTCGCGCGGCGGTCAGGCCTGCGGCTGGGTGCAGTGCGGGCAGCGCTTGGCGGCGAGCGGAATCTCGGTCGCACACTCGGTGCACACCTTGGTCGTCGGATCGACTGCTTCGCCGCGACTTCGCTGCTCCTGGATCGCATTCACCGGCTTCACGACCAGGAAGAAGATGGCGGCCACTATGGCAATGAAGGTGATCAGCGTATTCAGGAAGAAGCCGTAGGAAATGACCGCCCCACTCGGGAGGACGACGATCAGGTCCTGGAAGTTGGGTAGACCAAAGATTCCCAGGAGCGGCAGCAGGATGTTTGACACAAACGAACCTATGACCGCCGCGAACGCGCCGCCGATGACGACCGCGACCGCGAGGTCGATGACGTTGCCGCGTAGCAGGAAATCGCGGAACTCCTTGATCAACTGGACTCCTCCCTCTCACAGAGCTGCTTGAACGTTTTGAGCTCGCCACGAAAGCTGCCCCGATATGAACCGGTGGCGAAGATGCGACCCGCGATCCTCGGAATGATCCCGCGCACCCGAAATTCCTGGATCAATCGCGTGCCGCCCTCGACCTCCTCAAAGGCAGCAATGTTCTCGCCGCGTAACAGCCAGCTGCCGAACGCGATTCGAATGTAGCGTGGTCGTTCGGCTTCGAGCACCGTCGAAAGGCTCGACGACCAGCTGCCAAACCTGGCCACGTACGTCGTCCCGGCCTCGTCGGGCGGGCCGCTGACGTCGGTGTAACCGGCCAACCCCTCGACCCACTCGGGTGCGCGATCGAGATCCACCCACAGGCTGAACACGCGCTCGCGCGGAGCCGCGATGTCGATCTCGAACCGGTAGGAGGCCATCAGCCGGGGCTGGGTTTCGCGGGCCGTGTGCGAGCGGCGATTCGCTCGAGCGCGCCCTCCCAGCCGGCATCGATCGGTAGCCCCGGCTCATCGAGATCGATCAGCAATGGTGCGTGATCGGATGGGATGGGCACGCCCTTGCGTGCCTCTCGATCGATCTCTGCCCACACCACCCGACCGGCCACCGACGGGCTGAGCAGCAGGTGATCGATGCGCATACCCAGGTTCTTGTGGAAGTTGCCCGCACGGTAGTCCCACCACGTGAAGCGTTGCGGCTCCGGTCGGTTCGCGCGATAGCCGTCGACGAGCCCCCACGCGAGCAGCTCGGCGAACGCTTCGCGCTCAGCCGGCGACACGTGGGTGCCGCCATGGACCTTTTTCGCGTCCCACACGTCGATATCGGCCGGTGCGACGTTCATGTCGCCCCCGATCACGAGCGAGTCGTCCGGCGCCGCGTTCTCGCGCAGCCAGCGCAGCAGGCGGTCGTACCAGGCGAGCTTGCCGACGTAGAACGGCGAGTCCACCACTCGGCCGTTGGGAGCGTAGAGGGTGACCAGCCGGATGCCGCCGACAACTGCGCTCAGCATGCGCGCCTCGTCGAACGGGTTGAAGTCCTCCTCATTGACGTTCTTCGCAGCGCCGGGTCCGCTGTTGCGGACCGGTCCATCCCCGAAATTGGTGACGATGCTGTCGGGCTCGATCGACAGCCGGCTGGCGATCGCCACACCGTTCCAGCGGCCCTCGCCGTGATGTACCAGCTCGTAGCCGCGCATCTTGAAGGGCATGATGGGCGCGTCGTCGTCGCCGAGCTTGGTCTCCTGCATCATCAGCACGTCGGGCTGGGCATGCTCCAGCCAGCCGAGCACGCGGTCCATGCGCGCGTTGAGTGAGTTGACGTTCCAGGTGGCGATGCGCAAGGTCGCCCGATTATCCGACAGCGCCGTCCTGTTCGGGGATCAGAACGGGTGCAAGCGCGTTGACACCGCCCCGCGAGCACTCAACAATCGGTCGACCGAGAGCATGCCGCGTGCAGGGCCATGGGTGATCGGCCGGAGGATCAGGTGACGGAAGGGGACAGGCCGAACAGACGAGTCCCTGCCTGTCAGCGAGGTCTCGGACGACACCGACGTCTATCCGATCGACTTCCTGCCGCCGGCTCCACCCGTGCGCGCAGCCACGCCGGCGCAGTACCCGGCATCGTCGTATCCGGCGCCACCTGGCAGCGCGTACCCGAGTACGAGCTACGGGCAGTCCGGCTATCCGCCACCGCCGGTCTACGTGCCGCCGCCGGGCTATGACCAGCGATACGGTGGCTATCCGCCTCAGGCCTATCCCGGCTACCGAGGCTACGCGCCCTATCCCGGGTATCGGTCGAACGAACGCGGCGGAACCGGACGCGGTCTGAAGCTATTCCTGATCGTGCTGTTCGTGCTCCTGATCGGCCTGATCGGGCTGTTCTTCGGCCTTGCCACGGGCATCCTTCGCTATAACGATCTGGCCCGGCTGATCGGTATGGGTCCAGGCGAGATCTACGTTCAGAACCTGCGTGACGACCTGGTCACGGTCACCATCCAGCAGGCAGGCGGAGAGGGTGACGCGTCAGCACCGATCCACGAGGATCAGATTGGTCCGGCCGACGTGCGCGCGTTTCCGGAACGTGCCAACGGCGCATGGGACATCCGCTTCCTCGGCGCCGACGGCAGTGATCTGGGTACCTGCCAGCTGACCGTGTCCGGCAACGGCCGCTACACGTTCATGGTCCTGCCCGACATCGTCGTGGTCTCGAGCGCTGGACAGTCGGCAACCAGGGGCGACGACTTGGTCCTCCACAACTCGCCACTCTGTCGGCGGAGCTGACATGCGTCGCGTGGTCGTAGCGGTGTTCCTGGCTGTGGTTGTGCTGGGCTGTGAGTCGGACCATCGAATCCAGGTCGAGAACGCGAGCTCCACGCAGCTGCGGGTCATGCTCAGCGTGCCTGGCGGTGGAGTCAGCACCGTCACGCCGGCGCCCGGGAGCTCCGCGTCGGTCGTTGTCACCGAGGATGGTCCCTTCAGCGCCGTCGCCGTTCTCGACAGTGAGTGGCTGGAGGCGGCTCGTTTCCGGCGCGAATTCCTGTCCCGGCAGCTGTCCGATCCAGCGGTTCGCCGTGGCCTGACGCCCGACGATCTGCAGCAGATCAGCGCCCAGGTCAACGACCTGTCGTTGGAGATCCGGCGCGCAACCGAGCAGCCGTCGCAGAACGTCGGCGGCTGCTCCGGCAGAGTCGAGCTGGGTTCGCCTGGTGGCGAGGCGGGGAGGGTCAGGATCACCGACAACCCGGCCGGCGGCTTTCCCAGCGTATGTGCTGCTGTGCTAGGCGCCCGTGCTACGGGAAGAGCAGCCGCCAGCCCGCGTAGGCGACCACACCGGCGATGAGGCACGCCAGCAGAGAACGACGCGGTGTGACCAGGAGCGCGCCGACGGCACCGGCGATCATCGCCGAATCGCCCAGCCCCACGCCGGGAACGACGACAGCCTGAGCCGCGAGTCCAGCAAACAGGGCGGGCGGCATCCGATCGAGTACGCCACGAACTCGGTCGGGGAGTGGCGGGAGCAGGAGCATCGCCGCGGCCCGGCTGGCGTAGGTGATCGCGGCCAGCACCAGCACCAGCTCCCAGGTCACTTGGTCCGTCCGCCGGGAAGCGCGACGACGATCGCGGCCAGGATGGGCATGAAGCTGTACGCGCCCGGCACCAGGATCGAGCCGACGATCACCGCGGCGGCGGCGATTGCCGCTCGGACGGCGGCGTCACGCCCGCGACCGGTGACTGCCGCCAAACCGATGAACAGCACCGGGAAGATGGCCGAGGCAAAGCTCTCCAGGCCGCCGACACTCGCACCAAGCACGCCCAGGACGGTGCCGACGATCCAGGCAAGGTAGAACAGGACTCCGCTGGTGACGAGCACGGTCGGCGCGTGCCGGCCCGACGCGACCGCGAGGCCGAAGCTCTCGTCAAGGATGACCGCGCTCTGCAGCGCCCGCGTCAGGAACGAGCCTTTGAAGCGCGGTCGCAGCACGGCACCCAGGACGATGTGTCTCGCGTTCAGCGCGATCGCCGTGGCAATCAGCGCGATCGGCCCGGCGCCGCTGGTGACCAGGCCGAGCAGCGCGAACTGGAGTGATCCCGAGAACACCAGCGCGGACATGCCGATCGTCATCAGCGGATCGAGCGCCACGCTCGCCGCAGCGCCAAAGATGACTCCGAACACGCCTATCGCGAGCGCGAGTGGGGCCGCCGAAATGAGCGTGCTGCGCAGCTCGACCGGTTCTTCCAACAGCGCAGCATCGTACGCACACCGTGCGATTTAGGCTGGCACGACCCGCTCGAGCGGGTCATCACCCGCGCGGAAGGTTCGCTTAGCCGGCGGTCAGATCAGCTGCCGATGAGGAATTGATCCAGCGACCCTCGCGATAGACGTACCAGCGCTCCGATCCGCCCTCCTCGATGCCGCCGAAGACCGTCGCGCTCGGGTACTGCGAACGGAGCCGCCCCTGGAGTTGAGAGGGGGACATCGCGCCGTCCGCAAGAATTCGCTCCGCGGCCATGCGAAAAGTCGCATCGCCGGTCGGATTGGTCACCAATTGAACCTTCATGCACCCACGCGGTCATCGTGGGATGGACAGCGCATCCCCTCCGCCGACGGTATCGAGGGGACATGTCCCCAGGGTCACACGGGCCGGCGAAACATTGCGACCTGCTTACACGATCAAAAAGCTAGGCGCGTTCGTACGCCTCGCGCAGCCAGCCCGTGAGCTCGTCATCGACCGCCGCAATGTCGCTGATCCGGACGCGATGCGTGGCCATGCCGGATATCTGCTTCAAGCGGTCGGTCGGCTCCTTGCCGGGCAGGTTGACGCACACCTCGAGCTGACCTGCCGCTGGGCCGACCTGACCGAACTGCTTCTTGCGCCGAAGGCTGACGTACGTCTTCTTGGGATCGAGCTCGATATCGGTGCCGAATCCGCGCACTCGTTCGACGACAGCGTCATAGATCGGTCGCAGTGCGGCGTTCTTGCCGGAAAAGTACGAATCGACCAGCTGATCGTCGGTTGGGGCGCCACCCGTCGCCGCCTCGCGCGCCCTGATCGCGATCAGGTTGGCGTTGCCGTATGTCAGGCCGCGCTCCTTGAGCATCGCGATCACCTCGGAATGCTTTTGGATGCCGGATTGATGCACGATGGCGATCCAGTCGGCAAGGCTGCGCCCACTTGCCATCTCGATGTTCGCAATCTGGTTCGCGGCTTGTTGATCAAGGGTCGCCAAGCGTGACCTCCTTATCGGCTACGGAGTGACGCAATCATGAGCACATCCGACAACAAGGCGCTGGTGAGGCGTTTCGTGCACGAGGTCTTCGAACAGCTGCGACCCGACGCGGTTGAAGAGCTGGTGGCGGACGACTTCGTATCGCACACATGGCCGTCCGATGGTGACGGCAAGGGCGCCCTCAGACGGGCAACCGAAAGCATGGCCGCGACGCTGCGTGATCCGCGCTTCGAGATCGACGACATGATCGCCGAGGAGGATCTGGTCGTCGTCCGTGTGACCGCCAGCGCCACGTCGACCGGCGAGTTCATGGGTGTCGACGCGACTGGCCGCAGCTACGAGATCGGCGAGATTCACATCTTCCGCGTCCGCGAGGGCAAGATCGTCGAGCACTGGCACCAGTACGACGCGCCAGGCATGATGCGTCAGCTGGGCGTCTCGAGCTAGACCGCACTTCGCTGATCGGCAAGCGCCAACCGCTCGGATCTCGTCATCGCCGCGATAGCGGCTCCGTCGTTGATGAGGCGGAGCACCGCTCGAGCAGGGATGGCGTCTCCGGGCAGGTAGGTCAGGTAGCGGACCTTCTTCAGGCCCAGGTGGGCGCCGTGCAGCAGCCGGTCTGGGTCTGACATCAAGGTGCCGTATTCGAACCCGAGATGGACGTGTTCCGACTCAGGGGCGACGTAGGCGAAGTAGCGGCCATGTCTGGTGATGGGTAGGTCGTAGCCGATCAGCCGCCACCCGGGACGGATGCGCTCGGCCGAATCCGGTCGGGCACGCCGAACCAGCTCGCGTAGGACGTGAGCCTGGCGCCTGATGCCCTCCGGGAAATCGAGCAGGAAGCGCTCGATCGCGTCCTCGTCGTCTGACTCCGTCATGGCGCGATGCTACTGCCGCTGTTGGCTCGTTTATGGTGTCGTCCATGGCTTTCACCCAGCGCATCCAGGGCGCGACTCTTACCGAGCGCGAGCACACGGTTCCGCTCGACCACGCCGTGCCCGGCGGCGCCACGATCACCGTCTTCACCCGCGAAGTGGCGGCGTTGGGCGGCGAGGATCGGCCCTACCTGGTCTTCCTTCAGGGCGGCCCGGGTCACGAGGCGACCCGTCCGACCAGCCCACCGAGCGGCTGGATGAAACGCGCGCTGCTCGATTACCGCGTGTTGCTGCTCGACCAGCGCGGCACCGGGCGATCCACCCCGATCGGCGCCACGATCCCGGGTGACGACGCGCGCGCTCAGGCCGACTACATGACCCACTTCCGCGCCGACTCGATCGTGCGCGACGCGGAGCTCATCCGGGCCGAGCTCGGCGTTGAGCGCTGGAGCGTCCTCGGCCAGAGCTTCGGCGGTTTCACCTCGATGACGTATTTGTCGATCGCGCCCGAAGGGCTGCGCGAGGCGTTGATCACCGGCGGCCTGGCGCCCATCGGCCGACCGGTGGATGACATCTACAGCGCCACCTACCACCGGGCGGCCCAGCGCAATCGCGAGTACCTGGCGCGCTACCCGGAGGATGGCGCCCGAATTCGCGACATCCTCGGAGCGCTGGGGTCAGACGATGTGCGCTTGCCGACGGGCGACCGACTGACGGCCGGCCGCTTCCGCCAGCTCGGGATGTGGCTCGGCCAGCACGACGGCTTCGAGCTCCTCCACCAGCTGGTCGAGCTGCCATTCGCCTCGCCCGCGTTCCTGTATGACGCCGAGGCGGGCACCAGGCGCTGGGTGCGCAACCCGATGTATTCGACGCTGCATGAGTCTTCGTACGCGGACGGGGTGGCAACGCGTTGGTCGGCCGCGCGACTGCTGCCTGACGAGTTCGCGGCCGAGGGCTGGCTCTACGGCGAGCACGTCTTTCCGGCGATGTGGGACGACTACGCCGGCCTGGCCGGCCATCGCGACGCCGCCCATCTGCTCGCCGAGCATGAGTGGCCGCGGCTGTACGACGCCGATCAGCTGCTTGTAAACGAGGTCCCCGTGGCGGCCACGATCTACGTCAACGACCTGTACGTCGAGCGCGAGCTGGCCGAGGAAACTGCCGCGACCATTCGCGGGCTGCGGCCGTGGGTAACAGACGAGTTCGAACACAACGGGCTTCGGGCAGACGGCGAGCGCGTCCTCGGCCGGCTGATCGACATGGTCACCGGCCGCGTCTGAATCGCGTGCTCACCACACGTCTCCCGGCCGCCACTCGCAGCTGAGCGGTGCGGCCAGATCCAGGGGAGGGGACGTTGGCGTGAGCAGAACCATGATGTAGCCGTCGTCCTCTGGAGTTCGATCAATGCTGCCTCGGACGCGGACGAACGAAGGACCGCGCCATGTCTGCCAGCCGAGGCGCTCGTAGAAACCGTGGCTGCCGGTGCCCAGCGCGCCGAACTCGAAGTTATCGCTCACGTACGCGCTGACGTCGCGCATCACGACTGATCCGTGACCCTGTCGCTCTCGACCCGGCCGTGTCGCGACCGCCTCGATGTAACCGGTGCGCAGTGGCTGGCCGGCGACGTAGAGCTGCCGCTCGACGACCGCCGCGTGACTGACGATCTCGCCATCCACGTCGAGCACGAAGTGAGTGCCGCCGAGCGCGTGCTCCCAGTCGTCGTCGTCGAACCCACCGGTGTCGTCGCCGAGGAACGCTTCGTCGAGCATCGTGCGCAGCTCGACTCGCTCCTCCGGTTTGAGCTCGTCCGACTTGAGTCGCCGGAGGGTGCTGGTATCCCTGTCTTCGGACATGGGTCAAGTTTCGCGCACAACGGATACTTGGACGATGGGTTCGCTGCCACGCCTGCTGGTTCTGATCGGATCGGGCGAGCTCGCCGCACAGATGACGCGCGGCCACCGCATGCTCGTCGATCGCCTGACCGGCGGTCGTGGGCGTGCGTCAGAGGTAAAGGCGGCGATCATCGACACGCCGTACGGATTTCAGTCGAACGCCGACTCCCTGAGCGCGACGCTGCTCGACTACTTTGGGCGGCGGATCGGCATGGAGGCATCGCTCGCATCCTTTCGGCGAGCGGATGACGACGTCGTCGCGCGCGAGGCCGCGTTCGAGCGCGTCCGCGAAGCTGACTTCGTCTTCTCCGGCCCTGGCAGCCCCTCATATGCGTTGCGCCAGTGGATCGGCAGCCCCGTTCCCGAGCTGCTCAAAGGCAAGCTGCGTGATGGCGGCGCACTCGTATTCGCCAGCGCCGCGGCACTGACGCTGGGCCGGCTGACGGTCCCGGTCTACGAGATCTACAAGGGCGGAGCCGACCCGTACTGGCTCGATGGCCTCGACGTGCTGTCGACCATCGGCATCAACGCGGCGGTGGTTCCGCACTACGACAACACCGAAGGCGCCGGTCACGACACCCGCTTCTGCTTTCTCGGTGAGCGCCGGCTGGAAAAGCTCGAGGCGATGATGCCGAGCGACATGTTTGTGCTCGGCATCGACGAACACACCGCCCTGCTGATCGATATCGATGCCGGCCAGGCAATCGTTCACGGACGAGGCGGCATCACCATTCGACGCAGGGGCGAGAGCGAGCTCATCGGCACGGGCGAAACCTTCGCCCTCGGCCGACTGGCAGGCGGTCCCGCCCGGTCCACCGAACGACCGGCCTCGCAGGCGTCATCCGACGCTGACGACGCGGCGACCCTCGCCCGACGCCTGCTCGCGCTCGAGGATCGCTCAGAGACGCTCGATCAGCGCGCGCGGTTGGTCGAGCCGCTCATCGAGTCACTGCTCGATCTGCGTCAGAAGGCTCGCGACGCGGGCGACTACGCCACCGCCGACGACATCCGCGACCGGCTCCTGACGGTCGGTGTCGAGGTGACCGACGTCGCCGGCCAGAAGACGCAATTCCGACTTCCCGATTGATCCGGCCAGGGGATCGATCCGCCCAGGTTGAGGCGCTTGCCGCCGTCGGTACTGTATTGGCCAGCCGTGCCAGCCAACCGAGCCCTGCCGACAGGCACCGTGACCTTCCTATTCACGGACATTGAGGGCTCGACTCGCCTACTGCACGAGCTGGGGCCTGTCGGGTACGCGAGCGCGCTGGCCGTACACAGGACAGCCTTGCGTGAGGCCTTCTCGGCTCATGGCGGCGTCGAGGTGGACACGCAGGGTGACGCGTTCTTCATCGCCTTCGACAACGCGTCGAGCGCCGTTTCGGCCGCCGGCGCGGCCCAGCAGGCACTGGCGAACGGCGAGATCCGCGTGCGTATCGGCATCCACACCGGAACTGCCGAGTTATCCGATGAGGGCTACGTGGGTCCGGACGTCCACCTGGCGGCTCGCATCTGTGGTGTCGGTCACGGCGGCCAGGTTCTGCTTTCGGCACCGACCACAGACCTGATCGACAGTGCTGTCACCGACCTGGGCGAACACCGTCTCAAGGACTTCGAGGATCCGGCGTGGATCTATCAGCTCGGAACCGACCACTTTCCGCCACTGAACTCGATCTCCAATACCAACCTGCCGCGACCCACGAGCTCGTTCGTCGGCAGGCAGCGCGAGATCACGGAGATATCGGCACTGCTCAACGATGGGGCGCGCCTGATGAGCCTCACCGGGCCCGGAGGAAGTGGCAAGACGCGGCTCGCGATCGAGGCGGCGGCCGGACTTGTTACCAAGCTTCAAATCGGGCGTCTTCTGGGTCAACCTGGCGCCGCTGCGGGATCCCGCGCTCGTCGGCGAGACGGTCTCGCAGACGATCGGCGCGAAGCAGACCCTCGCGGTTCATATCGGCCAGCGCGAGATGCTGCTCGTCCTGGACAACCTCGAACAGGTGGTGGACGCCGGCCCCTACCTCGTCGAGCTGGTCCAATCCTGCCCGAAGCTTCGAGTCCTGGCGACAACGCGTGAACGGCTGCGCGTGAACGGCGAGGTCGAGTATCCGGTCCAGCCGCTGGGCAGAACGGAAGCCGTCGAGCTATTCAGCGAGCGATCGGCGCTGGCGCCCGACGAGAGCGTGACAGAGCTGTGTGCCGCGCTCGACGATCTGCCGCTGGCGATCGAGCTCGCCGCAGCGCGCGCGAGCGTCCTGTCGCCAGGTCAGATCCTGGAACGGCTGTCGTCGCGACTCGACCTGCTGAAGGGCACCAGGGACGCCGACCCGCGACAAATGACGCTGCGCGCCACTATCGCCTGGAGTCACGATCTGCTGTCACCCGAGGAAGCGCAGCTATTCGCTCGCCTGGCGGTGTTTCGGGGTGGATGCTCGCTGGAGAGCGCCGAGTCGGTGGTCGACGCCGACCTGGAGACACTTCAGTCACTGGTCGACAAGAGCCTCGTCCGCCGCGCCGACGGTCGATTCTGGATGCTCGAGTCGATCCGTGTATTCGCCGAGGAGCGGTTCGCGGAGTCCGCCGACGAGCGACGAGATCCGCCGCCGCCACGCCGACTATTTCCTCGAGCTCGCCGAGCGAATGCACGATCTGCTTCGCCGCGGTGAGCCCGAGGAAGGTCCGGTTGCGGTGCTCGAGCGCGAGCTCGTCGACCTCCGGGCCGCCGTCGACTATGGGCTCCAGGTCGGCGATGCGATGCTCGTGCGACGCATCACGGCATGCCTGCCGGAACTCTGGTTCGAGCGTGGGATGTACGCCGAAGGCCGGGCGTGGCTCGAGCGCGCCCTGGCGCTCGATGACGCTCGCGACAGCACGCGGCGCTCCCTGCTCGCGTCGCTGGGTGTGCTTGCCTACATGCAGGGCGATCACGAGCGGGCCGTGACCGCGTCAGATGAAGCGGCCGCCCTGGCCGTCGAGCTCAAGGGAACCGACCGATACAGCCAGCTTCGCGATATCGCAAACGCCGCACTTCACCGCGGCGACCTCGACGAGGCTGCGGCCGCCTTTCGGGAGCGGCTTCCGCTCGCCATTGCCATGGACAACGGCGTCGGAACCTCCGCCTGCCGGATCAACCTCGCTTACATCGCCAACCAACGGCGCGATTACGAAACGGCCGAGGCTCTGATGGACGAGAACCTGCCTTTCGTGCGCTCACGCGGCCAGGCGCGCTGTGAGGCAAACACGCTGTCGGAGCGCGCGTACACCCACCTCCACGTGGGCAACGCACAGGCCAGTGCCGACGATGCGCTATTGGCCTCTGTACGCGCGCTGCAAATTCACGATCGCCCGCTGACGGCGATTGCCCTGGACCTCTATGCGGCGTCGGTCGCAGCACACGGCGATCATGAGCGCGCTGCAACCATCCTCGCGGCGACCGAGGCCGTGCGCCAGGAAATGGGCGTCGAGGCTGAACCGGAAGAGGTGGAGATCAGAGAGATGGCCATCGCCCAGTTGAATCCGGAGAGCGAGGCGGTGGCGGCTGCGTGGCAGCGAGGGAAGGGCATGGACCTGCAGACCGTGATCGAGATCGCCAAGGGAGCGTCGTCCTAGATCGGGACGACCGCAGCCGGATCGGTCGATCCGGGTTGAGCGCGACGATCGGCACCGGCTTCGGCTCATCGGTTGACGTCAGCTCGAACCGATAGCGCTGATGGATCATGGGCAGTGCCAGCATCAGCTCGAGGTTGGCGAAGGACATCCCGATGCACATCCGTGGGCCGAGCCCGAATGGGAAGTAGGCGCCACGGTCGAGCTCCTTGAGCAGTCCATCGCGCCATCGGTCGGGCCGAAACTCCTGGGGATCGTCGAACGTCTCGTGGTCGCGATGCTGTTCCCACTGACACAGCAGGACGAGCGTCCGCCGCTTGATCAGCCGGCCGCCAATCTCCACGTCCTCGATCGCCTGTCGGGCGGTGAGGTACGCGGCGGGATAGAGGCGCAGCGTCTCGGACACGACAGCTTGCCGCAACGGGAAGGCGCTGGATGTCGCCCGCCGTCGGAGCACGGCCCTCGAGCACCTCATCCGTCTCGGTGCGCAGCGCATCGCCGACTTCCGGGTGGACGGCAATCTCGTATATCGCCCACGCAAGAGTGAGGGCCGTCGTCTCGTGGCCAGCTACGAGCAGAGTCACCACTTCGTCGCGCAGTTCGCGGTCGGTCATGCCGCCGTCCT
The DNA here is from genome assembly GCA_963776865.1 of uncultured Chloroflexia bacterium. Lineage (GTDB taxonomy): Bacteria > Chloroflexota > Limnocylindria > Limnocylindrales > CSP1-4 > JALYGJ01. The sequence continues at coordinate 384,295 of CAVZOG010000003.1, forward strand.
CTTGATCTGACTCGGACAGCAACAATGCCAGGAGATCGCCGCGCTCGCCGGGTCGACCGCGGCGGTCGTTGATGATTCGAAACACGAGCCGGTCGATCTCGTCGATTGCCGCGTTCATGCGCCGATTGCCGGCGGTCGGCACCCAGTCGGGCACGTACATCTTCAGGCTGCTGACGCGCGTCTGGAGCTGAGCCGCCGCGACCTCGATGGCGCTGCCGATCGCCCGTGCCTCCTGCTCACTGACGTCGTTACCGAACAGCGTCTCGGTCGCGATCTCGAGCGCAAGGCGGCGGGTCTCCCGCACGACATCGAGTACGTCCAGGCTCGACCAACGCTCGAGCGCACCGGCTATGCGCCGGATCATGATCTCGCCGTAGCGCTCGACGGCCGCGCGATGGAACGCGGGCTGCATCAGCCGCCGATGGCGTAGCCAGTAGTCGCCCTCGCTCAGGAAGATGCCATTGCCGAGCAATGTCGCCAGGCGATGCGTTCCGCGCGACTTGTGGAAGCTCTTCGAGTGTTCGACGAGAACGCTTTCGATGTCGCGCGGATCGCTCAGCAGGATGGCCCGGATGGGACCGAATCTGAGTGGAACGATGTCGCCGTAGCGGCGCGCCGTGTCGGTCATGAACGCCAGCGGGTCGGCGTTGTAGCTGCCCATGTTGCCCAGCAACCGGCTGCCGCGTGGCCCGGCCGGAACGGGGGCCGTGTCCCGGTTCGTTGTCGGCGACGGACCGGCTGCCATCGGGCCGGGACTTGCGAGGCTACTGGGCGGACTGAGTCGTCGACGCGCGACGGGTGAGCAGCCTCAGCGCGGCCGCGCCGATCGCGGCGAAGAAGAAGCCGATCGCCAGCCCAAATGTGGTCACCGAGAACACTCGCATGCCGATCGATGCGCGCGCGTTGTCCCTGCGCCAACCGATCTCGTCCAGGAACGCCGAGATGATCTCGGACACGACTCTCATGTCCCGATCGTACGCGCCCCACGCAAATTCAGGACATCACCGGAACATGGAATGAGGTGAGCAGGAGGAGCAGGATTGCGGCCGCTACCGCGGCCACGCTCAACACATGGTCGCGTTTGACCACCGGAACGCGGCGATTGAGCAGGATCACGGGCCGATGATGCTGATCGAATGGCCATTCTGTCAGCCGTACCCTCGGCGCTTCCGGCAAGCCAATCGGGTGGTCCTAAACTCACCTAAGTGAACACGCCGAGCGAGGAGTTCGCCGCTCTGGTCGATGCGATGCTCGCCCGCAGCGAGGCAACATACGGCGCCGACGAGCTGGTCGCGCAGGGGAGCGGCGCGGGTTCGATTCCGGCAATGGCCGCACTCAGCCTGATGGATCGCGGTTGTAGAGCCGGCGGGCCCACACGAATCCGCCGAGCGAGATGGCGACACACCAGGCGACCGCCACCACGCCGCTGTTGCCGATCGGAGTGCCGAGCAGCAGGCCGCGAAGTGTCTCGATGATCGGCGTGAACGGCTGATTCTCCGCGAACCAGGCGAGGACCGGCGGCATCGACTCGGTCGGCACGAAGGCGCTGCTCAGGAAGGGAAGGAGCAGCAGGAACATGGGCAGATTGCTGGCTGTTTCGACGTTCTTGGTGACCATGCCCAGCGCAACCGCGATCCAGGTGATGGCCAACGCGGCCAGCGCAACCAGACCTGTCGCCGCGAGCCATTCGAGCGGACCGGTCGTGGCCCGAAAGCCGATGATCAGGGCGACGATCATCACGATGCCCACGGCGAGCATCGCCTTGATGACGCTGCCCACGACATGGCCGGTCAGCACCGAGGTGCGCGAGATGGCCATGGTGCGGAAACGCGCCACGATGCCCTCCGACATGTCCATCGCGACTCCGATCGCGGTGCCCTGAGCGGCGCCGGCCAAGGTGACGATCAGAATCCCGGGAAGGACATAGGCGAGGTAGACCTCGCGCGTGACACCGGCGTCGCCACCGAGGCCTGCGCCGAGGGTGCCGCCGAAGACGTACACGAAGAGCAGCAGGAAGATGACCGGAATGCCGGCGATGAAGATCGTCAGCGACGGGTAGCGGCGCATATGCCTCAGGTTGCGCCGCAGCATCGTCCATGAATCGCTTCGAGAAGCGGTTTGGGCGGTCATCGTGCAGCTCCTTGCTCGTAGTCGTGGTGGCCGGTGAGGGACAGGAAGACGTCGTCCAGCTCGGGCGTCTGCACCGACAGCCCTTCGACCGGGATTGACTCGACCTCCAGACGGTCGAGCAGCGCGCGCAGCGTACGAACGCCGCCATCGCTCGGGACTTCAAGGGTCAGCGTGTCATCGTTGCGCGCTCCGTCAGCCAGAAGAAGCGCCGCTCGATCGAGTACGGCGATGTCGGAGAACTCGAGCCGGATGTGTCCGCCAGGAACGAGGCGCTTCAGCTGGTCAGGCGTGCCCTCGGCGACGATCCTGCCCTGATCGAGGAGCGCGATCCGGCTTGCAAGCTGGTCGGCTTCCTCGAGGTACTGAGTGGTAAGCAGGATGGTCACTCCGCCTGCCACGAGCTCGCGGATGATCTCCCACATCGCTCGACGACTGCGCGGATCGAGCCCGGCTGTTGGTTCGTCCAGGAAGATGATCCGCGGATCGCCGACCAGCGTCATGGCAAGGTCCAGGCGGCGTTTCATGCCGCCCGACAGCGTTGACGCCGGCTTGCTTGCCTCGTCGGTCAGATCAAAGCGTTCCATCAGCTCGACGACACGGCGCTTGCCGTCCGCCTTGCCGAGGTGGCGCAGGTCGGCCATCAGCGTCAGGTTCTCTTCGCCGGTGAGCAGACCGTCGACCGCCGAGAACTGGCCGGTGACACCGATCGCTCCACGGACGGCGTCCGGATCCTGCCGCAGATCGTGACCTGCGACCTGGACATCGCCCGCATCCATCGTGATGAGCGTGGACAGGATCTGGACCGTGGTCGTCTTGCCCGCCCCGTTCGGCCCGAGCAGGGCGAACACGGTTCCTCGGGCGACCGTGAGATCGATGCCGTCAAGGACGAGCTTCTTGCCGAATGACTTGCGCAGCCCGGTCGCCCGGATCGCGACTGCGTCGTTAGTGGTGCTTGGCATGGTGTGCGGCTTCCTTCGTTGCAGGGTGATTGCTTAGATGTCGAGGTCTTCGACCGGCGGCTGCTCGGCATGCGCAGCGACCATCTCGAACAGCTCGGGCGGCACCTTGTCGCGCAACCCCTCGAGCGTGTCGACGACCTCGATCGTCGACCCGCCGGTCGACATTCCGTAGGTGTATTGGCCAAGACCCAGATAGCCACGCCAGCCGGCTGGCTTGCCCTCGGCGTCGCGCATCGTCTCGCCCGGCATTCGCTGGATGTGGAGAACGAACTTGCCCGAGCGGCTCTTGTAAACGTTGAAGATCTCGCCGCTCGAGCTCCAGCCCGTCGATGCCCATTGGCCGAGCAACACGCCGGTGAAGCGGACCTTGCGACCGGTGCCCGGGCCGACGCGGACGATGATCTCGTCGAAGCCCTCGCGGCGGCCCTCCTCGACATCGACGTAGCGGCGCAGGGCCGCCGCGATCGCAGCCGAGAGGTTGCCTCCGGCAAAGTCCTGGGCGCGGCCATAGAGCGCGAGGTCATCGTCGGAGACATAGATCGTCTTGTTCGGCATAAGCATCGGTGCTCCTCGCGGCGTGACTATACGTAGGAGTATACGTGTACTCATCGGCACGTCAAGGGAGCGACTGCGATAATCCGTCGATGGCCGAATACAAGCTCAACAGGCGCGCCGTCGCCCATGCCAAGAAGCTGATCGACTCCGGCCGCTACGTTCTCGAGAGCGATTGGGGTGACGCTCAGCCGCGCGCCGACGACGAGAACCGGTTCCTCGAGTCGCATTCGTGGGCGGATTACGCGCCGTGGCACCTGGGCCTGACCGAGGGCGCCAACGATGAGACCAAGGCGCGCTATGCGTTCGTCTTTGGCGACTTCAAGCGACTCCATCGATCGGGACTGATCGCCAGCCACTACCGCGCGGCGGAGTTCCGCCACAAAGAGATCGAGCTGGCCGCTCATCGGCTGCTGCAGATTCTCGACAAGAAGGCGTACCCGAAGGGATAGTCAGATGGCCGACGCCGGCATCGTGAATCTGCAATGGGCGGGCCGACTCCGAAGCCTTCGACGCCGTCGTGGCGTCTTCGTCGCCGGACATCCGCGAGCTCGCTCACGTCGTACGCGACCTGGTCTTCGAGGTGCTGCCCGAGACGGTCGAGGTCGTGTGGCCGAGGCAGGGTTCTGTGGGCTGGGGCATCGGCCCGCGCAAGTTCAGCGAGCAGTTCGCCTACTTCATGCCGTTCAAGAAGCACGTGACGCTCGGCTTCTACTACGGCGGCGAGCTGTCCGATCCCGCTGGGCTGCTCGGGACCGGCGGCCGCCAGGTCTCGGGCAAGCTGTCGATGCGCAGCCTCAAGATCGCCCGCGTCGAGGACGCGTCACGCCCTGAGCTGCGCGCGCTGGTCGAGGCCGCGGTGCGCCAGCTGAGTGTGGGCGCGCACACCTGATCGCGCCTCTGCTTGGCGCCTCTGGCGCGTCGGTGTAAGGTACGCCTGTTTTCCAAAGGTAAGGCCACCTTACGAATCACCGAAGGTGCGCTTCAGAGGTACTGACCAAGCTTGTTCTCGACATTCGTGATCGGCCTGCGCGAGGGCCTCGAGGCCGCCCTGGTGGTCGGCATCCTGATCGCCTTCTTGGTGCGCGCCGGTCGCAGCGATGTTCTGCCCCGGCTGTGGCTCGGCGTTGCGCTGGCCATATTGCTTTCGCTCGGCTTCGGATTCGTGCTCACGTTCGGCGCCTACACGCTCAGCTTCGAGGCACAGGAGGTCATCGGCGGCGTGCTGTCGATCCTCGCCGTGGCGCTGGTCACGTGGATGGTGTTCTGGATGCAGCGCCAGGCGCGCAACCTCAGGGCCAGCCTCGAGAACGACCTCACCCGCGCGCTCGCATTCGGCGGTTTGTGGAGCGTGGTGATCATCGGTTTCGTCTCCGTCGCGCGCGAGGGGGTCGAGACGGCACTGTTCCTGTGGTCGATGGTTCGATCGTTCGGTGGCGCCTCCGACGCGCTGATCGGCGCATTGCTCGGCATCCTCGTCGCGGCAGCGCTGGGCTTTGTCATCTACAAGGGCATGGTCCGCGTCAACCTGCGCATCTTCTTCTCCGTCACCGGCGCCTTCCTGATCGTGGTCGCCGCGGGCGTGCTCGCCTACGGCGTTCACGACCTCCAGGAGGCGGGCGTGCTGCCCGGCCCATACTCGGCGGCGGCGCCGATCGACCCGGCCACGGGACAGGTCGCCGTCGGTTTGGCCGGCTTCCCGTTTGGCTGGGCTTTCCAGCTTGGCAACGTGATTGCACCAACCGGAGCCGTCGCCGCCGTGTTGAAGGGAACACTCGGCCTCTCCCCGGAGATGACGTGGCTCGAGGTCATCGCCTGGGCCACCTACCTCATCGTCGTCGGCACGATCTTTGCGCGCCGATTCATCGCGTCCCGTCCGCCGCGGCCGGCAATTGCCGCGAGCCCAGCAACTGCCGTCACCAGAGGAGAAACATGAAGCTCAGGCGATCCGCGTTCGGTGTTTCCGTTGCCACCTTCGCCCTTGTAGCGTCCGGATGTGTCGCCAACACTCCGGCCAGCGGCCAGGCGATCGCGGTGACGTCTACCGACACGGCGTGCGACGTCGCGCGCAACAGCACCGCGAGCGGCACGGTCGCATTCGACGTCGCCAACCGCGGCAACCAGGTGAGCGAGTTCTACCTGGTCGGCGAAGATGGCCTGCGCATCATCGGTGAGGTCGAGAACATCGCTCCGGGCGCGTCGCGCACGCTGACCGTCACAGTTCAGCCGGGCAGCTACAACACCCTGTGCAAGCCGGGCATGATCGGCACCGGCGTCGGCAAGGCGCCGTTCAGCGTGACCGGCGATCGAGTCGCGATCACCGGCGAGGATGCTGCCCAGAAGCAGCAGGCAGTCGACCTGTACGCGGCATTCGTGAAGGATCAGGTTGCCCAGCTGGTGCCTGCCACTGAGGGCTTTGTCGAGCTGTATGTCAACGGCGACGACGATCAGGCCAAGGACCAGTTCCCCGACGTCCGCACCTACTACGAGCGGATCGAGCCGGTCGCCGAGGCGCTCGGCGATCTCGACCCGCGGATCGACTATCGCGAGGTTGACGCCAAGGCCGAAGGCCTCGACTGGACCGGCTTCCACCGCATCGAGAAGGATCTCTGGGAGCCTGCCCCCGGTAGCCTCAACTCGGACGGCGAGACGGATGCGTGGCAGGACTGGCAGCCGTCGACGCCCGAGCAGCGCGCCGAGATCGGCCAGCAGCTCATCGATGACGTGACCGAGCTGTACGACTTCGTCCATTCCGACGAGTTCACGACCTACCTCGCCGATCAGGGCGTCGACTGGCTGAGCAACGGCTCGATCGCTCTGCTCGACGAGGTCGCCACCGGCAAGATCACCGGCGAGGAAGACTGGTGGTCGGGCACCGACCTGTGGGACTTTGCGGCCAATGTCGAAGGGTCCAAGCTGGCCTTCACGCTGGTGCGCGACTTTGCCTCGTCCAAGGGTGACGAGGGAGTTCAGCTGGTCGAGCAGATCGATAGCGGCTACACCGCGCTCGAGACGGAGCTGGCCAAGTTCGGCAACCTCGAGGATGGCTTCGTCTTCTACAGCGAGCTGACCGCCGAGGACAAGCGCAACCTGACCAACCTGATCAATGCCCTGGCCGAGCCGCTATCGCAGCTGACAGGCACAATTCTGACGTGACCGAGCGCCGCCCCGAGGAGACCACCCAGCGGGGGAGGGGTGTATCCCGGCGCGAGCTGCTCGGCTACGCGGCGGCCGGTACGGCCGGTCTCGTGGTCGGTGGGATCGGCGGGCCGCTGGTCCTGCCTCAGCCGCTGCTCGGCGGAGATCCCGCCGGCAGCCCGACTTCGAATGTGTATCCGTTCTACGGTGCGCATCAAGCCGGCGTGACGACCGCGATGCAGGACCACCTCCACTTCGCGGCGTTCGACATGGCGCCCAACGCCGGACGCGCTGAGCTGATCAGCCTGCTCCAGGACTGGTCATACGCGTCGGCGCGGATGACCCAGGGTCTCGATGTCAGCGCCTCCGGCGCCACCGGGGGCAACCCGGAAGTGCCGCCCGACGACACCGGCGAGGCGCTCGACCTGACCGCCAGCGGCCTGACGGTGACGATCGGGTTTGGGCCGACCCTGTTCGACCTGGATGGCGTGGATCGCTTCGGCATTGCCTCTCAGCGTCCGGCCGAGCTGCAGCGCCTGCCACCGTTCGTTGGTGACGCGCTCAAGGTCGAATGGAGCCACGGCGACCTGTGCCTGCAGGTATGTGCCGACGATCCGCAGGTCGCCGTGCACGCAATTCGCAACCTGTCGCGCATCGCTTTCGGTCGGGCCGTCATTCGCTGGTCGCAGATGGGCTTCGGGCGCACGTCCAAGACGACAGTGACACAGCAGACGCCGCGCAACCTGATGGGCTTCAAGGACGGCACCAACAACATCCTTGTCGAGGACACGGCCGCGGTGAACGACCACGTCTGGTTGCCGTCGGGCGCCAGTCCGGGCTGGCTCACCGGTGGCACTTTCCTGGTCGCGCGCAAGATCCAGATGCTGATCGAGGCCTGGGACCGCGTCCGGCTCGCCGAGCAGGAGACGATCTTCGGCCGCACCAAGGCGCGCGGCGCACCGCTCAGCGGCGGCACGGAGTTCACCGACCCTGACTTCGCCGCCACGGCGGACGGGGCACCGGTCATCGATGGCGCGGCGCACATCAGGCTCGCGCATCACTCGAACAACGCCGGCACGCGCCTGCTTCGACGTGGCTACAACTACGTCGATGGCAACAACGAGGTTGGCCGCCTCGACGCCGGCCTGTTCTTCCTCTCGTTCCAGCGCTCGCCGGACCAGTTCGTGACCGTCCAGCGGGCGCTTTCGACCGACCTGCTCAACGAATACATCCGTCACATCGGCTCAGCGGTCTACGCGGTGCCGCCGGGCGCCAGCCAAGGCGGCTTCGTCGGCGAAACCCTGCTCGGCTAAGGTCGTCGGGCAATGAAGGCCGCTCTTCACGACGATTACGGGCCGCCCGACGTCGTCCGAATCGAGGAGATCGACAAGCCGCTGCCCAAGCCGGGCGACGTGCTCGTCAAGGTCCGTGCCGCCTCGGTCAATCGCGCCGACCTCGACACCCTCTACGCCCGCTGGAAGTTCCTGCGCCTATTCCTCGGCGTGCGCCGGCCGCGCAACCGCCGACTCGGAGCGGACGTGGCCGGCGTCGTGGAGTCCGTGGGCTCGGCCGTAACGCGCTTCAAGCCGGGAGACCGGGTATTCGGCGACCTCTACTCGACGACGCAGGACGCGTTCTCCGAATTCGTGGCCGCGGAGGAGAAGGCCCTGGCGCTCATCCCCGACGAGATGTCATTCGAGGACGCTGCCACGCTGCCCCACTCGGCCATCCTCGGTCTGCAGAGCCTGCGGCTGCGCAACGGGACGACGTTCAGGGCCGGAGCTCGGGTGCTGATCGTCGGAGCGTCGGGCAGTGTCGGGCCATTCGCTGTCCAGATCGCCAAGTCGCGCGGCGCTCACGTGACCGGCGTCGCGAGCGCGGCCAAGCTCGACTTCGTACGCTCGCTCGGCGCCGACGAAGTGATCGACTACGCGTCGGCCGATTACCGCAGGGCCGGCGAACGCTACGACTGGATTGTCGACGTGAGCGCTCACGAGTCGGTCCTGAGCTGGAGGGACTTTGTCAATCCGGGCGGCGTGTACGCAGCGCTCGGCGCCGAAAGTGCCGCGTGGTTCGGCCAGACGCTCATCCAGGGCCCGGCCGTGTCGCTCGCGACGCGCAAGCACATGGGCCTGATGCTCCACTGGAAACCGTTCGATCTCGACGACGTCGAGGAGCTCAAGCGGCTTGATCAAATCGGGCGAGATGCGAACGATCATCGACCGCCGCTTCCCGCTGGCCGAGATCGTCGACGCGCTGCGCTACTTCGACGATGGCCACGCCCGGGGCAAGGTGATCATCACCTTCTAGCTGGCCTGCGGCTCCATCGGGCTCATCAGCTGAAAGTAGTTGTCGTCGGGATCGGCGAGCGTGGCGATCCAGGAGTTCGGCAGCTCCTCGAAGCTGTATGGCTCGCGCACGACGATCGCACCAGCAGCGACCAGTCGATCGAAGTCTGATTTCACGTCTTCGCTCTCGATGTTCCAGATGATCCGCCCGGGATGAATGCTCTTGCCCTTCACCTCGCTGTGCGGGCCGACGGCAAAGAAACCGCTGCCGATCTGCCAGCCGGTGTAGCCGCCTTCAGACATGGCCGGCTTGCCGAAAAGCTTCGTGTAGTAGTCGACCAGGCGCTGCGGATCCTCGGATCCGATGAGGATGTTGTTGAAGTCCATAAATCTCTCCTTGTTTCTGCTGTCGATCTGTTGACTCGCGTCACGCACGGAACTCACCGGTCAGTGTCGTCCCTGTTCAGCCTTCCATGCGCAGCTCTTCAAGATCCAGCTCACGCTCTATTTGGCGCAGCGTCTGGTCGTTGATCCTGCGCGAGTCGCGCAATTCGATCAGTGCCTCACGCTCAGAGGTAATGATTGCCAACCGGATCTGCTCGTGCTCGATCCGCTCCTGGTCGCGTTCGGCGGTTTCGTCAGGGTCGTCCGTCGCCAGATGCTGGACACGGTCGCGCAGACCCGACTCAATCCGGTCAATCAGCGGCAGGTGGTCCGGCCACACCTCACGTTGGCGCACTACTTCATTCAGGCCGGCCTCATAAGCGACTTCGCGGGCGAGTGTCGCCTCGTCGCCGTCGAGATCGACGCCATCTGCGGTTGCCCGACGCACGAGGAAGGGCAGCGTCAATCCCTGGCCCACGAGCGTGACGAGGATGACGGCGAAGGTGGTCAGCAGGATCAGATCGCGCTCGGGGAAGTCCTGTGGCAGCGCCAGCGCCGCGGCCAGTGAAACGGCGCCGCGGAGGCCCGCCCAGGCGACGATGAAGCGCACCCTACCGGCAAGCACGCGGTCGGTCCGCGCGATCACCCGATAGGGCGACTTCGGCAGCAGGCTGCTGAGGTAGGTCCATACGAATCGCGTCACCACTACCACCACGCATACGGCGGCGATGACCACGGCGATCTCGATCCGACCACGATCCTGAAGTGATTCGAGGATGGTCGGCAGCTCGAGCCCGACGAGCACGAACACAAAGCCGTTGAGAACGAAGCCGATCATCTTCCAGCTGCCCAGCCACAGGATCCGGCTGCGCGCGGTCAGGATGGTGCCCAGCCGGCTGCCGATTACCAGGCCGGCCGTCACCGCGGCCAGCACGCCCGACGCACCAACGACGTCGGCCGGCAGGTACGCCGCGAACGGAATGACGAACGAGATGACCACTTCGACGCTCGGCTCGTCGAGCCTGTCGAGCAACCGCGCACCGACCCAGCCGACGACGGCGCCGATGGCGATGCCCGCCACAACGGCAAGCACGAAGCCCGCGGCCGTGTCGAGCAACAGGAAGCTGCCGGCCACGACCGCAGTGACACCGGCCCGGACTGCGACAAGGGCGGTGGCGTCGTTGAAGAGCGCCTCGCCCTCGATCAGCGTGGTCACGATGCGCGGTGCGCCGAGGCGACGGAACACTGTCGTCGCCGCGAGTGCGTCAGTCGGCGCGACGATCGCTCCGAGGGTCAACGCCGCGGCCCAGCCGAATGACGGCACCAACAGCTGAGCAGTCACGCCAACGGTGAGGATGGTGAAGAACACGAGGCCGAACGCAAGCCGGGTGATCGGCACGATGTTCTGGCGCAGCTCGCGGATCGGCGTCTCGATCGCGGCAATGAACAGCAGCGGCGGCAGAAAGACGAGCAGCACCAGCTCGGGTTCGAGGCTGATGTGCGGAATGCCGGGAACAAAGGCGAGTGCCAGGCCACCCAGCACGAACAGGGTCGGGTAGGGCACGCCCACCCGCCCGGCAGCCGCGTAGAGCACGGCGATCGCGACGAGGATTGCCAGAACGGCGATCAGCGCTTCCATGGTCTGCCGCGCCTAGCCGGCCGGCTGTCGGTACTCGCTGATCTCGAACAGGTGACCGTCGGGATCGCGAAAGAAGCAGCGCGTCTCCGCGCCATGATCCAGCGGCGGTGTCAGGAACGCGGCGCCGCGCTCAAGGAGCGTCTCGTAGGCTGCGCGACAGTCAGGGACGCGGATCGTGAACAGGTGATCCACTCGATCCGCGTCCGGCGGAGTCACCAGAGTCACCGTCGGCTTGTCGTCCGTAGGACCTGAGCCGGTCACGAGCAGCAGCCAGACACCGTTGAACGAGAGGACGGCCGAATCACCGCCGTACTCGCGATACAGCTCCGCGCCCAGCACGTCTACGTACCAGTTGCGCGATCGCGCGACGTCATTCACCACGAGAATGTGGGTCAGCGCCATGTCCGGTGTCGGGAAGGTCATGGCCGTGCCGGCCCCGGCAGTTCGGCCTTGGCCCGAAGCCGGGTCTCCAGCTCGCCGAGCTCGAAGCGAATCGCCTCCACGCGGAGCAGCAGTTCCTCGTTCGCGTCGGGCTCCTTCATATCCTCGGCGACCTGCTCGGCTTTGACCGTCTCGAGGTTGTTCAGGATGACCGCGATGAACAGGTTCACGACGATGAACACGGCAATCAGGATGTAGCTCCCGAAGAACAGCCAAGCGAGCGCCACCTGGTCGATGACGGCCGCCTGCATCTCGAGCCAGCCCTCGAGCGTGAGCATCTCGAATAGCGAGCGCACCGACGTCCCAAGATCGCCCCAATGCGCCGGATCGATCGTCCCGAACAGGTGGAAACCGAGGATCGCATAGACGTACATCACCAACCCGAGCAGCAGGACCACGCTGAGCATTGAGCTGAATGAGCGAAGCATGGTGCCGACGATCAGGCGCAGCTCGGGCAGCACCGACACCAGGCGGACCACGCGCAGCAACCGCGCCAGCCGGGCGACGGTGGCGAAGTTGCCGCCGACCGGCAGCAGCGACAGGCCGACGATGACGAAGTCGAAGACGTTCCAGCCGTCACGGAAGAAGTTCTGCGGACGCGGCCAATAGGTGATCAGCCGGAGCGTGATCTCGACCACGAATATGGCGCTGATAGCAATGTTCAGCAGCTGGAAGGCGTCGGCGTAACGCGTTACGAGATCTTCTGACGTTTCGAGCCCAACGAGCACGGCATTGATCACGATCACCGTGACGATGAACGTCTGGAAGCGGCCGCTGTCCACCATCTGCCGTGCCCAAGTGACCACGCTCGCACCCTCCCATGTCTGTGATTTGATCGCCCGAACGGTGCCGGCTTCCGCCCTCGTCGGTTATGTCGACTCGTCGAAGCTCGTTTCCTTGACGAGCGCGCCGGATCGATCGTAGGTACGCCACGTGCCGACCTGGCGGCCGTGGTCGAAAGTGCCGGTGCGCATCAGCGATCCATCGGCGCGGAAGAACTCCCAGGCGCCGTGCATCACGTCATCGACGTGCGCCCCGCGAAATCGAACGTTGCCGTTGGGGTAGCGATCGAGCGCAGGCACGACCACGTCCTTCTCAGCCACTCGTGGATGGTCCCTGCGCGCGTGACGCGAGTCAACTCGATAACCCGGCGCGGCGGAGATTCGACTAGCGTGACTTGACATTAGTGTGTCACGCACAGTATTGTCGCAGCCATGAACGAGTCGGAGCTGCTCGACGCACATCGCCAGGAGCTCAGGCGGGGGACCGTGGTCCTTGCCTGCCTGCTGGCGTTGCGCACGCCCGGCTACGGGTACGGGTTGCTCAAGACGCTCGAGTCAGCCGGCATCCCGAGTGATGCGAACACGATCTATCCGCTTTTGAGGCGGCTGGACGAGCGTGGGCTGCTCGAGAGCGAGTGGGACACAAGTGAGTCCCGACCGCGGAAGTTCTACCGGACGAGCGAGCGTGGCGCCGCGCTGGCCGCCCAGCTGTTGATCGAGATGAACCAGCTCGACGCCGCGTTGCGCGAGCTGAGCGAAGGAGTTCCGAAAGGAGGGTCAGATTGACCGACAACTCATTCACTGCCCGCTATCTCGCCGCCGTGCTGCGCCACATTCCGGAGCGCCAGCGAGCCGATGTAGAGCGCGAGCTGCGTTCCTCGATCGGCGACGCGATCGACGATCGCGTCGCCGCAGGGGAGGACAGGACCGAAGCAGAGCGAGCCGTGCTCGAGGGCTTCGGCGAGCCTTCCCGGCTCGCGGCCAGCATGACCGGCAAACCGATGTACCTGATCGGACCGGAGCTCTTCCCGACCTACCGCCAGCTGCTGACGCTGTTGCTCAGCGTGGTCGTGCCGATCGTCGGCATCGTGCTGGGCGTGCTCGAGCTGGTGAACCAGGGCACGATCGGTGAGGCGATCGTCACCGGTGGTGGAACGGCGCTGAATGTCGCGGTCCACCTCGCCTTCTGGATCACGCTCGTCTTTGCCGTCGCAGAGCGAGTCGATGCGGCACGCAAAGCGACTGAACAGGCCACCGGCGGACCGTGGAAGCTCGATCAGCTGCCCAAGCTGCCCTCGAACCGCATCACCATCGGCGAGATGGCCGGTGAGGTCTTCACGCTGCTGTTCACCATCGGTGGACTGATCGTGCTCCAGAACGTGACCTGGACCGACTCCGCAACCGGGCAGGTCCTGCCGCTGCTCGAGCCGGCGCTGGTCAACTTCTGGCTGCCGGCGCTGGTCGCCGTCCTGGCTGCTCTGCTGGTCTTCCACCTGGTGGTCTACATGGTCGGACACTGGACGATGCCGCTCGCCATCGTGCACACCGTCCTCGAGCTGGCGTTCGCGCTTCCCATTGCGTACCTGGCCCTGAACGGGATGCTCGTCAACCCCGCCTTTGCGGCAGCCATCGGCTATCCGCCGCTCGCGGAAGGCGATGGCCCGGTGATGATCATCCTTGCCGCGGGCGTCGTGGTCGTCACCGCCTGGGAGATCTTTGACGGCTTCCGTCGTGCGCGTCGGTCCGAGGTGGCGACATTGGCCGGCACCGCCTAGCCGTCGTCGGTGGCCTCGGGGAGGGTCGGGTGGTCGGTCGGATAAAGGCCGACCGCGAAGCCGAAGACCGTCTCGCCCTCGCGCGGCAGCTGGGAGAAGTCGTTGACCACATTCTCGATCCCCGCCCAGAACGCGCGCGCTCGGTCGGGTGAGATTCGAGCGTGCCGAACCAGGGATCGCAATGTGTCGGCCTCGTGGGCAGCTACCGATTCGGCAGCGCCGACGGCCAGGGCATTGGCGTGGACGGCGAGTGGAGCATCACCCGGGCGATTGACCACTCCGACCATGAACAGTCGCGCCGTGCGACCGTAGTAGCGCTCCTCGAGCGCCCTCACGCGCCTGGTGCGGACGACGCGCAACATGCCCGCGTCGACCAGCACGCCGAGATGATGGGCGACCGTGCTTTTCGGCCGCTCAGTCGTCGCTGCCAGCTCGCTGACGGTCGCCGCGCGCTCGAGCAACAGGCCAAGAATCGTCGTGCGCAGTGGATTGGCGATCGCTCGGAGCTGGGCCGGCGTGGTCAAAACGATCTTGTCGACAAGGTCGTAGTCGGGGATCTGGTTGGTAGGCTGCGTATCAGGCGACATATCCGGTATGTACTACAATACTCGATCATTGGAACAAGGCAAGTGACAGGGGAGGGTTGCAATGGCTTCCGCACCGATCATCCTGGTGCCCGGCTTCTGGCTCGGCGGCTGGGCATGGGACGAAGTCGCCGAGTCACTCCGGGCAGAAGGCCATGAAGTGACCGCGCTGACACTGCCCGGGCTCGACTCGGTCGATACGGACCGATCGACGATCACCAATGCCGATCATGTCAACGCCATCGTCGATGCCGTGAGGGGGGCCGGCAGGCCGGTCGTGCTCGCCGTGCACAGCGGTTCGGGCTACCCGGGCTACGCCGCCAGCGATCGAGTGCCGGAGCTGATCGCGCACATGGTCTACGTCGATACGGCACCAGGCATCGGCGCCATGGATGCCGACTTCACCGATGTCGAGAAGCCGCTGCCGGATCCCGATGAGCTTGCCCAGAACGAGAACCTGACCGGGTTGAGCGAGGAGCAGCTCGAAACGTTCCGACGCCGTGCCGTGCCCGAGCCGGGGGGCGTCCTGCGCCAGGCAGCCGAGCTGACCAATGACGCCCGACTCGACGTTCCGAGCACGGTCATCGCCACTGCCTATACCTCGGACGAGTACAAGGCCTACGCCAAGGAGGGGTACGGCTTCCTGGCCGGCCTGAACGAGGTCCGCAACGTCAGCTGGGTCGATCTGCCGACCAGCCACTGGCCGATGTGGTCACGACCGAAGGAGCTGGCCGAGATCATCGGCAAGGTCGCCAAGCGGCTAGCCGGGCATAGAAAAGGGCCCGAGCGGTGGGCTCGGGCCCTTCTTTTCACCAGCGGTCACACGCAATCGCTGGTTGGTTTGAGCGCAGCCCCAGCTGCCGGTACGTTGCCTGCCATTGCCGCACCATTCGCCACGACGCCCAGAGTCGCGCTTTGACGCAGGCGCGGACCCGAGTTCGACGACCTGACATCGCGCATCGTCTGCAATGCCAGCTCGCGTCGTCGCTCTTCGCCTACGGCGAGAGCTGACTGGCTCATCAGTTCCAACATCTCTCTGCCCCTTTCGCTCGACGGTCAAGGTCCGCCGGTTCCTTCGATGCCAAGACTCTCGATCTCAACATTCTTGATGTCGGCGCAGAATAGGCGATAGACTCCTTCCATGTCAAGAGACTTGGCCTGGAGAGACTTGACATCAAGCATCCGCGCGATCAACATGCCGGCCATGGCCGACAAGCAGTCCGACCATCTCGACGAGCAACTGGACGTCTGGGTACGCGAGATCCCGGGACTCGACCGTCTGACCGAGGGGATCGTCGAGCGCATCGAGAAGCTCTCGCGCTACTTCGGCCACACGATGGAGACGACGCTCGCCGAGTACGAGCTGTCGCACCGAACATTCCGGGTTCTCGGGCGATTGCGCTACCAGGGCGCGCCCTATCAGCTGTCGGCCGGCCAGCTCGCCGAGTCAATGGGCCTCTCGAGTGGGGCGATGACCAACCGACTCGACCGCCTCGAGCAGGCCGGCCTCGTTCGGCGCCTTGCCGGATCCCGACGACCGGCGCGGCGTCCTGGTCGAGCCAACAGAGGCGGGGCACGCGGCATGGAATCGTGCTGTGCACACCCAGGCGGAGCGCGAGTCACTCGTCGCGTCGGTGCTCTGCGAAACGGAGAGGGAGCGGCTGCATGACCTGCTGCGGCGGCTGATGGGCGCTTTCCCGGACGAGATCCGAGAGGGCGCCAAGCGCGCCAAGGCCAAGGCACACGCCGAAGAGGTGTAACGCCCGCCGCTGACAGAGGTTTCGCCGCGCGGCAAATCGGCTCGACTACGCTTGAATCGAGATGTCGATCGATGCACACACCTTGCCGGCTGCGCTGCTGGCCGATGTGCCCCTGGCGGCCGTGCTTGCTACCTACCGCACGGACGGCACGATTCTCATGTCGCCGGTCTGGTTCCATGCCGACGAGCAATGGGTAGAGGTCGTGGTCGCGGAGGGCGACGCCAAGCTGGAACGGCTGCGCTCCAATCCAAGCTGCGTCTTCATGGCGTTCGAAACCGCGCCTCCGTTTCGGGGCATGCGGATCGAGACGGAGGCGATCCTGAGCTCGGATGACGTTGCCGAAGCGCGATCGAGGATCGCCGCTCGGTACCTGGGCGCCGAGGACGGTCGCCGATACGTGGAACAGCGCACGAAGCCCGGCGTCGTGGTGCGGCTCTCGGTCGCGAAAGTGCATTCATGGGACCTGAGGGGCATCCTCCCGCGATGATCGGATGATTTGTAGACCGCTTGTCTATCGGTGCAGGTCGAGCCGAGGGCCGACGAGAGGAGTCCAACTGATGAGTGACTGGAGCAGCGAGACCGAGGGCGTCGGCGCATATGCGGACGTCAACGGCATCAATCTCTACTACGAGATCCACGGCAGCGGCAGGCCCCTGATCCTGTTGCATGGCGGGCTCGGCTCGGGCGAGATGTTCGGCCCGATCATTCCGATGCTCGCCGAGGGCCACCAGGTCATCACGATCGACATGCAGGGCCACGGCCGCACCGCGGACATCGACCGGCCGCTGGACATCCGATCGATGGCCGACGACGTCGCCGCGCTTATCCGCCACTCGGAATTGAGAGGGCCGACGTCATGGGCTATTCGCTCGGTGGCGGCACGGCACTGTTCACCGCAACGCGGCACACAGAGCTCGTCGACCGACTCGTGCTCGTGTCGGTCTATCTGCGGCCCGACGCCATCGATCCGGCGCTCCAGGCGCAGCTGGGCCAGGTGAACGCAGCCGCGGCCGAGTTCATGAAGGAAACGCCGATGTACGAGCTGTACCAGCGCGTCGCCCCGCGGCCTGAAGACTTCGGGCGTCTGCTCGACAAGATCGGCGAGATGATGGCGACGCCGTTCGACTACACCGAGGAAGTGCGCAGCCTGCAGGTCCCGACGCTCCTTGTTGCGGGCGACATGGACCAGGCGCCGCCCAGCCACTATGCCCAGATGTTTGATCTGCTCGGAGGTGGCCGTGACGGCGGCTGGATGGGTGAGAACCGTCCCCAGGGCGGCCACGCGCTCGCGATCCTGCCCGGCCTACAGCACTACAACGTGTTCGCGTCACCGCTGCTGGCCGACGTGGCGCTCGCATTCCTTGATCGGGAGTCGTGATCGCCGCCACGCGGTGACGTTCGAACGAACTCGGAAACGCGCATCAGGCATGCGCGTTCCGTCGGCCTTCAGGTCGTGGCCTTCCGTCGGATGGTTGTCCAATCGGCGGACGCGACATTTGACCGATTTGATCTCGCGACGGCGCTCGTAGGCTGATTCCGAGGGGACCTGATCGCAACACGGCGCAACCGCGCCTCCACGAGGGAACACGTCATGCAGCCCGTTCGAATCGCGCTTCTTCTCTGTGCTCGTGGCCATTCTGGCCGCGTGTTCGTCCACCGCTCCCGGCGGATCGCCCGGCGGTTCTCCCGTCGATCAGCCAGCCACCCAAACAGCGGATCAGCCGAGCCAGGCTGACCAGACCGAGGCGCCCGCGGACTCCGAGCCGACTCCAGGCACCACGCTCACCGCTTGTGAGCTGGTCGCGCCGGCTGACATCGAGGCCGCTCTCGGCTTCGAGGCAGGAACCGTCGGCGACGGTGAGCACGAGGCGGACCCGTCAGTGCTCGACCCGGCCAGCAACGATTGCCGCTACGACGATGAGTGGGGCGGCATCGTGGTCGCCGTGACGCCGACGGACGGCGTGAACGTGTTCGACGCCCTGGTGAGCTCGTTCGGCGAGGATGCCGAGGCACTCGACATCGGCGACGGCGCGCTGTGGTTCGAAGACAACGACCGCGGCTACTTCCTCAAGGGGCCGGTCATGGTTCGCCTTCAGTTCACGCACGTGACCGAAGGCGGCCTCGACTCCTTCCGCGACCCGACCATCGCTCTCGGCGAAGCCGCAGTCGCCAAGATATAGCTGAGCGGAGCGGCTACTCGAGCGAGTAGCCGTAAAGCAGGTCGGATCTCCGGCCTGGGACGACGAGGAAGAGCGTGTCCTCCACAGCGGTGACGCTCTGGACACCGGGCGCGGCGAGTTGCTCTACCTCGTCTGGTGGCCGGATCAAGACGAACGACGCCTCCCTGCGAAGGATCGATCACTCCGTTGTCGCCTTCTCATCTGGCTTGCCCAGATGGCGTCGTCGCCGGCGGTCACGGCCCATGCTCGGTGCTCTGTCGGGATCGTCGTCACTTCGAGGGTATCGGGATCAATTCGCGAGACCGAGCGGCCCCAGTTGTTGGCCGTCCAGACGCTGCCGTGGGCGAAGATCACGTTCTCCACGCACATGCCGCACACCGGGTCTTCGCCGCCCTCGCCGAGGCTGATCGTGTCGGCCACTTCGTTGGCCTGCGAGTCGATGCGCAGAAGGTTGTTGAGGCGGTGCTCGATGACCCACACACTTCCGCCGCCCACCGCGATGCCGGTCGGATTTTCGACCTCAATGGTGGCCTCGACCTCGCCGCTGGTTGCGTTGACGCGCATCACCATGCTGTCGAAGAAGGACGTTACCCAAACCGTGTCGCCATCAACCGTCATGGCATATGGGGCTTGATCGAGGTCTACCGACTGCACGCTCTGTCCAGCGGCGTCCAGCAGCTCCAGCGTCCGATCCTCCGCCCGCGCCACCCACAGCCCGTCGTCGTCCCACCAGACCGAGTGTGGGTCGTCCGCAGCAGTCGGGTTGTCGTAAGACGCGAGGTCCGTGGCAGCTCCGCTTGCGAGATCGACATCGACGACGCGGCCGGGCACTGGAAAGTAGGCTCGCGATTCGCTGCCCGACGCGTACTGGGTCGTCCAGCCGCCGAGATCGAGGGCGAACTTCGCGCTGCCGAGGCCTTCAATCGCCGCCAGTGGTGGCACCGCCGTCGGTTCCGGCACGTCGGCGGTCAGCTGATGCAGCTCGCCGTGGCCAAACGCCGGACCGTCGTCTCCGTACTGCTCGACTTCCATCGTTGTTGCATCGGTGAACGCGAATTTCAACGTGCTCGGGAAGCACTCCATCGGCCGATAGCCGGGTCCTTCGACGAACACAGACCGGCCATCTTCGAAGCCCTGGAAGGTCAGAGTCGGCGCGCAGAACACCAATTCGGGGCGTTGCGGGTCGCTGTACTCGATCTCGCCGCAAACCTCGCCGATCGCGACGCAATCCGCGAACTGGAGAAAGACTGGAAACGTCGCGGTGTCGTCGCCCAGCTCGCCTTGCCACGTGCCGTTCGGAGCCTGCTCGGCAGCCGAGGCCGAAGGTTGCTCGCTCGGGCTGGGACTCTGCGTCGCTGTCGCCGTCGGCTCGGCAGTTGTGGTCGCCGTGGGCAGAGCGGACGCCGGCCCAACGGGCGGGGGCGCTGGCGCCGCCGAGCATCCTGCGAGGACTACCAACGAGACAATCGGCAACCATTTCGCCGCTCCGAGCGACATGACGCAACCTCCGGGTGATCGAGGCGCGGCGGGCGCGTGCCTGAGCTGGTGACGGAGTTGCTATTTACGGCCCGGGTTTCAGATGTGCAAACGCTGAAAGGCAGATGTCAATCGTTCCCTCACGGCAAGCTTGACCAGCCACGGGTGGCCCTGATCGACGTACGAAATCGCACCCAACAGCCAGCCTCGCTGTGAGGACGATAGCCGTGGCAGCAGGGACTCGAAATCGAGCTGGTCACGCTCTCGGATCTCGCCGCGGCCCTTGTGCCACAGAACGATCTCGGGCGACAGAGTCGGCACACCCCAGGGCGACTCCCTGATGGCGTCCTCGATCGCGACCGACAGCGGCGGATCGTGAATCAGCAACAATCGGTCGCCGGCTCGCTCGTTGAAGTTGAAATCGAGCTCCAACGGCCAATCGGGGTGCTTGCCGTGAACGTGGGCCGGCACGTTCAGCGGGCGCCCATCCCACGGGTCGTCGTGGCTCTGGTCGGGCGGGTCGTGTGCCACGAGGTGCCAGTCGGGTAGGTAGCCGAGCAGGGTCGCGTGGTCTTCGATGAATAGGCCGATGTCGACGTCAGGGTGCTCCCGACTCTGACGACCCAGCCAGCTGTCCACCGCCCAGCCGCCGATCAGGAACCAGGTGCTCCTGAACTCACTCAGCAGCTCCCCGACGCGAGCTATGGCTTTGGGCGCCGATTCGGTCACGCCAGGGCGAAAACCGTGATCGGCCGATCGAAGCCCTTGACGGAGTGGCTGCCGCGCGCGTCGAAGCGCAGGTCGCTGCCGTCGACGAGATTGCGCGTCAATTCGGAGGTCAGCACCTCCGACGCGCCGGCGAGCGCCATGATCCGCGCCGTGGCATGGACGGCTACGCCATGAAGGTCGTCGGCCATCAACTCGACTTCGCCCGTGTGGACACCAATGCGCACAGCAAGATCGAGCGCGGTGACATCGTCGCGAATGGCCGCCGCACAGCGTAGGGCGCTGACGGCGCTCGGGACGATGGCGATGAAGCCGTCGCCGGTGGTGTTGACCTCCCGCGCCCCGAACCGCTCGAAACGAGCACGTACCAAGCGGTCGTGCTCGGCCAGCCGCTGCCGCCACCTGCCATCGCCAAGGCGGCCTGCAATCACGGTCGAGTCGACGATGTCCGTCATCAGGATGGTCGTGACAACGCGCTGGTGCTCGACCGGCACGCCAACATCACCGGCATTGCCATACAGATCGATGATCACCACCGGCTCATCGCCGGCCACCCACGCGTCGTGTCCCGGCGGAACGTCGACAATCGTGTTCGGGCCGAACTCGGCCGTTTCGCCGTCGTCCATCTCGAATCGCATGCGGCCGGCCAGGACGAGGTTGACGTGGTGAACCTGGCACGAACCTCCACCGGTGACAGCGCCGATGCTCACCGACCAACGCCATCCCGGCTGCATGACCGCCCGGCCAACGATTATCGAGCCCACGCGGGCCAGCTGCGCCTCCATACCGGCGAACCGGCGCACCTCGTCGGGCTCGTCGAAGTTCTTGCTCTTGATCGCGCTCACGCCGCCATCGTAGGGCCACCAATCGGGCGCTACGCTGCCGCCGTGGAGTGCGTGAACTGTGGCGCGCAGAACGGCGACGACGCTCGGTTCTGCTCGAGGTGTGGCACGCGCCTGCCCACTCCGGATGACGTCAGCCAGCGCAAGACGGCCACGATCCTCTTCTCCGACCTGGTCGAGTCGACCAGCACCGCCGAGAAGGTCGATCCTGAAGCGCTGACCGAGATGCTCGCCGGCTACTTCCGATCGATGCGCGCGATCATCGAGCGACACGGCGGCACCGTCGAGAAATTCATCGGCGATGCCGTCGTCGGCATGTTCGGCGTCCCTGCCGCGCACGAGGACGACGCGCTACGCGCCGTTCGCGCCGCGCTCGAGATGCAGCTGGCACTCGAAGGTTCGAACGACGAGCTGGAACGACGACACGGCATCCGACTGGCGGCGCGCATCGGCATCAACACCGGCGAGATCGCCGTGTCCGTCGCGGGCAGCGAGAGCGCCAGCCATCTTGCCCTCGGCCACGCGATAAACATGGCGGCACGGCTGGAGCAGGCGGCCGGGGCTGGCGAGGTGCTCATCGGCGCCGACACTCTCGCTCTGGTCGGCGACGCGGTGACGACCAAGTCGGTTGGTCCGCTGGCGGTCAAGGGCTCCAGCGAAGAGATCGGGGCGTGGCGCGTGCTGGGAAGCGCGTCGCCGCAACCCCGCGGCTGGCAGGCCGGCGGCTTGTTCGTCGGACGCGAGCGTGAGCTCGGGCAGATCGAGTCTGCCTTTGGCGACGCAGTCGATAACCGGATGTGCGTGACTGTGACCGTGGTCGCGCCGCCCGGGATGGGCAAATCGCGCCTGGCGGCAGAGGTGGTCGAACTGCTCGCAAATCGCGCTCGCGTGCTGATCGGACGGTGTCTGCCCTACGGGGAGGGGGTCACATACGCGGCGCTGGCCGAGATTGTTGGCCAGGTCGGAGTTTCCGAAGCTGCCGATGCCACGGATCGAGCCAGACACGCTCTCGCCAGCACCGCGCTCGCTTCACCAGAGGAAACCGCGTGGGCGTTCAAGCAGCTAATCGAGTCACTCGCCGAACACCAGCCGGTCGTGGTGGTGGTTGATGACCTGCACTGGGCCGAGCCGCTGCTGCTCGACTTGCTCGACTACGTCGCCTCGTTCTCCGTCGAACGACCGATCCTGCTGCTGTGCCTTGCCCGGCCCGATCTGTTCGACACGCGGCCGGAGTGGGCGACACCGCGACCCAACTCCTTCGTCGTCCGCCTCGAGCCTCTGACCGTGTCCGAAACCGAATGGCTGCTGTCCGCCACCGACGACGGCTCGCTGGATCCCACCCTGCGTCGTCAGATCGTGGACGCGGCGGCGGGTGTGCCGCTCTTCGTCGAGCAGATGGCGGCCCACCAATCAGAGGGCGAAGGTCTTGTGCCACCGACGATCCGGGCGCTGCTGGCGGCACGCATCGATCGGCTGGAACGTGCCGAACGCAAGGCGCTCGAAATCGCCTCGATCCAGGGCGAGGCGTTCGACAGGTCAACCGTTGCGGCGCTCGGTCCCGACTCGATGCGCTCGTCGCTCGGAACTCTGCTGCTTGGTCTTGTTCGGCGCGAATTCATCCGACCCGAAAGGACCGCCGAAGGACCGGACGGCTTTCGATTCAGCCACGCCCTGGTTCGAGATGCCGCCTACGAGCAGATTCCGCGGCGGCGACGGTCGGAGCTTCATGAGCGCTATGCGGAGCTGGTCTCATCGAACGCCACCGCGAACTCGCGCCAGGAGGTCATCGGGCACCATCTCGAACAAGCCCAGATAGAGCGTGCGGCAATCGATCCGACGGATCCAGAAGCGAGGGAGCTTGGCCTGCGCGCCGGGCGTGCATTGCACGCGGCTGGCCGCGCGGCGTTGGCGCGCAAGGAATGGCAGCACGCGATAGACCTGCTTGACCGCGCCCAGGAACTGCTATCGCCCGAACCTTCCGCTGCCGTCGCCATCCTGCCGGACCTGGTCGAGGCACTGGTGGGCTTGCCCGACCTCGACGAAGCGAGGCGCGTCTACGAAGCAGCCGTCAGCTCGTCTCGCGTCCTCCATGACCGGTCAACGGAGATGCGCGCGGAGATCGCCTGGGCGCCGACCGAATACCACAACGACAGACCTGGCTGGCAGGAGCGAGTCAGCGCCGTGTCCGATGCGGCGGTCGAGCACTTCACCGCCATCAGCGACGACGCCAACCTCTCGTACGCACTGCTCCAGAAGGCCGCCGCAATGAGCCTGCACATGACAGGAATGATCGAAACGCTCCAGCTTGCGCAACTGCACGCCGAGCGCGCCGGAGACGAACGGGCATTGATCCAGGTGTGGGACGAGCTCGGTGGGGCGATGATTGCCGGCCCGACTCCGTACGACGCCGTGCTGCTGTTCATGCAGCGTGAGGTCTCATGGGCCCGTGAACGCGGGATTGTGTTCACCGAGGCGGACGGAAGGTTGGGTCTGGCTTATGCGCTGTCGGCAGCCGACCAGATCGATGACGCGCGCGACGAGCTCAATGAGGTTCGTGACATGTTCGCGCGATTACCCGGCTTCGTGGCCCAGCTCGGCGAGTGCGACACGCTCGGCGGATTTCTCGAGCTCGAGGCGGGCAACCCCGAGGTTGGTGAGGCGCTCTACCGCCGTGCAATGGAGACCTTCGAGCGGGGAGGTAACCGACGCTGGCGACGCACGGCAGCGGTGGGATTAGTGCACGCGCTCGTCGACCTGGGGCGCGTCGACGAAGCGGACGCACTGTTAGTTGAGCTCGAGTCCCAGGGGTCCACGCGGAGCATTCGCGCTGATTCCGCGCAGTACCAGGCGCGCGCTCGCGTGCTCGCTGCTCGCCGTGACGTGCCAGGAGCACTGTCTGTTGCCCGCGCTGCGGTGGAGATGATCAGCGGTATCGATTCGCCCTATTTCGAGGCGCGGGCACGCGAGCTCCTGGGTGACCTGCTCGACGGCGCGGGCGACACCGCTGCCGCCCGCGCCGAGTACACGACCGCCCACCGCCTCTACCAGGCGAAGGGATACCTGCCCGGCGTGAGACGCGTCACCGAGGAGCTCGGCTAGGACCTCAGGCCGGCGAAGAAGGCGCGCAGATCGTCGACCAGCACATCCGGCGCCTCCATTGCCGGGAAGTGGCCGCCGCGCGCGTGCTCATTCCAGTACGCCAGATCATTGCCCGGATCGAGGATGCGCCGGATCAGCGGCTCCTCGCCAAAGGCCACGAAGCCCTGTGGGCGATCGTGCGTCTGGCCCCACGCCGCGTGAGCATGGGCGGCCTCGTACAGGAAGTTCGCCGCCCCGGACCCGCCCCGGCCGAACCAGTAGACGCTGACCAGCGTGAGCAGCTGGTCGATGTCGACCGCGTCCTCGGGCAGGTCGATGGTCGGATCGGTCCATTCCTTGAACTTCTCGACGATCCAGGTCAGCTGGGTGACGGGCGAGTCGGTCAGCCCGTACGCGATCGACTGCGGCCGCGTCGTCTGGACCTGGATGTAGCCGAAATCCTCCGTTCGGGCGGCCTTCAGCTGCTGATGACGTTCCTTCTCGGCCTCGGTCAGATGGTCGGTCGGTGGCGTGTACTCAGTCGCGATCGCGCCGGCGTCAGTGACGACAAGCGATCCGATGACTCGCTCACCGGCCTGGATGCACAGCTGTTCAGCCACGCCGGCTCCGATGTCGCCGCCATGCACGCCGTATCGCTCGTAGCCGAGCGCCTCCATGATCTGGGCGAAAGCGGCGGCCGACTCCTGGATCGCCCAGCCGGACTTGGCCACCGGCGTCGAGAAGCCGAACCCGGGCAGCGACGGCACGACGACGTGAAAGGCATCCTCCGCCCGGCCGCCGTGCGCTTCGGGGTCGACGAGCGGCCCGATCATGCGCGTCGCCTCGACAAAGGAGCTCGGATATCCATGCAGGATCAGCAGGGGAGTGGCATTCGGGACGGCCGATTTGATGTGCATGAAATGGATCGTCTGCCCATCGACCTCGGTCGTGAACTGAGGAAACGCATTCAGCGCCGTCTCCTGGGCGCGCCAGTCGAAATCGTTGGCCCAGTAGGCGGCCAGCTCGCGCGCATAGTCGGTGGGAACCCCGCGGCTCCAGTCGGTCACGACATCAGACGGCCAGCGCGTGTTCCGCACGCGGGCGAAGAGATCCTCGACCTCGGCTCTCCGGGATAGAAACGGTGAACGGCTTGATTTCCACGTCTCGCACCTCGCTGTGATGGCTGTCGGGTCCATCAAAGCCGAGTGGCGGGCTGGAGTCTTGAACCAAAACGACACGCCAGATCGACGGGCTAGATCGGCTCGTCACGATCCTTCGTCTGGCCCGGTGTGTAGCCCGTCAGGCGCTTGAGATCACGCGTCATGTGGGCCTGGTCGGCGTAGCCCAGCTCGTGGGTCACGTCGAGGATCGACTGACCTTCCTGCAGCATCGCCGCCGCCGAGCGAGCCCGGACGATCTGGCGGATCCGGTTCGCGGTCAGCCCTGTGACCTGCAGGAAGTGGCGCTGAACGGACCGCGCCGATGCCGTCGGCGCATCACCGTGGAGCGCGGCGAGCACAAGAGGGTCGTCGCTCAGCAGGCCGCGATCCTCGAGCGAGGCAATGAAGGCGTCGACCGTCTCGTATGTCGGCACCGGCCAGCCGTGGCCCGCAAGCAGGAAGTTGCCTTCGTCGTCCAGAGGCAGGGCGACCGTCGTGTCGACCATGACCGTTGCCGGGACGTGGGTCAGGAAAGTGCCGCGTACAAAACGGATGCCGACGTTGCGATTGCCCGCCTGGTAGGGAACCGGCGTGATCTTCGACGATGGACCGCTGAGCAGTACGCGCGTCTCGCTGGCGCTCCGGATGAAGATCATGTCCCAACACGCGTCCGCCGCGGCCAGGTACGTGCCGTCAGTCGTGTCGTGGGTGCGCCAAACCACGTCAACGAAGCGCGAGCTCGACTGCTTCTCTTCGTATTCGAAGGTCACGCGCGCAGGTTAGAGCGCGCCATAGACTGCGAGGGATGACGACGCTCGAGGACTTCGCCCGCTATCCACTGCTGTTCGGGCCCTCGCCGGTGCACGAGATGCCGCGGCTGAGCAAGCACCTCGGCGGCGCCGTCAATCTGTGGGCGAAGCGCGAGGACTGCAACTCGGGCATCGCCTACGGCGGCAACAAGACGCGCAAGCTGGAGTACCTCGTGGCCGAGGCTCTGGCCGGCGGCTTTGACACGCTCGTCTCGATCGGCGGCGTGCAGTCCAACCACACCCGTCAGGTCGCGGCGACGGCCGCTCACGTCGGGTTGAAATGCGTGTTGATCCAGGAGAGCTGGGTCGACTGGCCGGACAGCGTGTACGACCGGGTCGGCAACATCCTGCTCAGCCGGCTGGCCGGGGCCGATGTACGACTCGTTCAGGCCGGCTTCGGAATCGGCTTCAAGGAGAGCTGGGAACAGGCGCTGGCCGAGATCGAGACGGCGGGCGGCAAGCCATATCCGATTCCGGCCGGTGCGTCAGATCATCCGCTCGGCGGGCTCGGCTTCGCCAACTGGGCGCCGAGGTCGCCGAGCAGGAGAAGGCGCTGGGCGTGTTCTTCGACACGATCGTCGTCTGCTCGGTCACGGGCTCGACCCAGGCGGGCATGATCGCCGGCTTCGCGCTGCAGGATCGACCGCGCCGGGTGATCGGCGATCGACGCCTCAGCCAAGCCGCGCGAGACGTGGGAGCAGGTGGCCAGGATCGCGCGCGCCACCGCCCAGAAGGTCGGCCTCGAGCGGGAGTTGAGCGACGCCGAGATCGTGCTCGACGAGCGATACCACGCCGGGATCTACGGCATTCCCGACGATCAGACGCTGGACGCCATGCGCACCGCCGCTCGCACCGAAGGCATGATCACCGACCCGGTGTACGAGGGAAAGTCGATGGCCGGAATGATCGACATGGTCATCTCGAAGGAGATCGAGCCGGGATCCAACGTCCTGTACGCCCATCTGGGCGGTCAGCCGGCCCTCAACGCTTACAGCTCGCTGTTCCGCTCGTAAACCGATCGGCGCCAGCCGGAGGTTCAGTCGGCCCAGCGGACGGCGATCGGGCCGGTTAGTCCGGGCAGAGGCAGCGAGGCGGCTTCTGCCTCCACTGCCTGACGCTCGGTGGCGCTCAGGGCTCGCCATGTTTCGATGTCGACCACCGCGTTCGCCCGGCGCCAGACGCCGATGATCTCGCCGTCGACGAGCAGCGCGCCGGGCCAGACGCGCGACGTCCACAGCTCGCCGCGCCGCGCTTCTTCGGGCACCAAGCAGCGCTCGGTCGCGTCCCCAGAGCAGGAAGTAGGGGTCGCCGCTCGGTAGAAGTCGGGCCGGAGCGGCAGGGGAGAGCGGAGCCCGAAAGCTCGGTTCATCGCTGACGAGAATCGAGCCTTCACCAATCGGCGTCTGCGCCGGGGCCAGGTCGGACGCGAGGGCTTCGAACGCCCTCCGACCCTCGGCGGTGCCAATTCCCGCCCACTCGGCAAACGCGGCGGCAGTCGTCGGTCCGAAGACGTGCACATACCGCCGCGCCAGCTCGTGGCGAGCGTCGGTGGGCTCCATCTCGGGGCGCGGCACAGACCAGATCACCGGCCGCCGCGCGCCTTCCCAGCGCATCAGGACGGTGCCCGTCGGCGCCGCGTAGCGGAGCGCGTTCGGGTTCATGCCCATCGCGACACCGGCGTCGTCGTATCTCATCCGCCGGCCGGCCAGGAATTCGTGAAGTCGTGCGGCGGTCTCCTCGGCTCGGCGGCGGCCCTTGGCGTCGTCCGGCAACCGACCCAGCGTGAACAACGCCCGATCCCGTGCGGCGATCACGTACGCACTGAAGCGCGGGCCCCAAACCTGGGCGAGCGCCGGATCCTCCCAGGTCGACGGCTCGGTGCCATCGACTCGAGCGTGGATCGAGAGCAGCGCCGCACGGGGCATGCTGTCCTGCAGGCCGGCCAACGCGGCGCGCTCGAGCGACGCCTGGCCGGCCGGCAGTCGCTGATCGAGCGCGCCGACTCGGCGGCGGTGGGCGAGGATCTGGGCGCGGGTCAGCGCGAGCGGCGTCTTTGACATCGTTCTGGATTCTTACTCATGGAACGGCGGCGAGCCGTTGTAGACTGCCGCGACTGCCACGACGCGGACCGTGTGAGGAGTGCGGCGGAACGACGTGGCGCTGGGGATTTGCCTCTACCCATGCTGTCATTTCTGGCTGGGTGGCGGGTGAGCTTGCGCAGGACACGGGCCGATTGGCCGATCGTGGCCGCGGCATTGCTCACGATGCTGCTCGCAACGACGCTCCTCGCCGCCGGTCCGATCTATTCCTCGGCCGTGTCCGTTGCCGGCTTGCGCCAGACCCTGGCCGAGGCTCCGGTCGAGGCCGGCAACATCCGTGTCTCGGCCGGAGTGCCGCTCGACCAGATCGACGCCGTAGATCAGGCCATCTCGGCCGAGCTCGCCCGCGTCGCCGGCACGCTGCCGGCCGAAATTGCTCGTCTCGGAACCGGCGAGTCGTTCGCGCTGCCCGGCCAGGGCGACGATGTCCGCGATCTGGCCGTGCCAGGTTTCGCCGAAGGTGCCGAACGGCACTCGACCCTCGTTGCCGGCGCGTGGCCAGAGGCTGCTCCGGAGGGGTCACCCGTCCAGGTGGCCATCTCGGACGCCGTCGCGGAGCAGCTCGGGCTGGCCGTTGGCGATCAGTTCGAGCTGGTCAGTCGGCTGGACGAGGAGCTCATCGTGCCGGTCACGATCGCCGGCGTGTTTCGGATCGACGACGCGGGCGATCCCTTCTGGTGGGCCGACACCCGAACGCTCGAGGGCGTGACCGAGAGCGATCAGTACCGGACCTACGGCCCGTTCCTGATGACGCGGGCGGACATGCTCAACGCCACGAGTGCCGCCAACGTATCGCTCTCCTGGCGGCTGATGCCGAGCTTTGCCGAGATCAACGTCGACGACCTGACCGGCCTGCGGGCTCGCGTCGGCGCCCTTCCGCAAAGGCTGGAACTGGTCGCTGATGAGTACTCGCCAACGGTGACGACCGAGCTTGCTCAGACGCTCGCCCAGGCTGAGCGATCACTGCTCGTCAGCCGAACCGGAATGCTGCTCGTGATGGCCCAGCTCGCGCTGCTGGGCGGTTACGCAATCCTGTTGACCGCCGGCCTGTTGATCGACCACCGGCGCGTCGAGACTTCATTGCTTCGCTCACGAGGCGCAGGACCGGGGCATGTGGCCGGCCTCGCCGCCGTCGAGGGGCTGATGCTGGCCGTTCCGGCCGTGCTGCTCGGCCCGTGGCTGGCCATCATGGCGCTGAGCCTGTTCGATCGCATCGGACCGCTGGCCGCTGTCGGGCTGAGCGTGCCGCTCCAGGTGACCAGCGACGCGTATCTCGCAGCGGGCATAGCCGGTGCAGCATGCGTCGCCCTGCTGACCTTGCCCGCCCTTTTGTCGGCGCGCGGGGTCAGCTCGGAGCAGCGATCGCTGTCACGCGAGGAGACGCGCCCGCTGGCGCAGCGACTCGGAATCGACATCGCCCTGGTGGTCCTCGGCGTTATCGCGCTCTGGCAGCTGCGCCTGTACGGAACCCCGCTGACGCGCACGATGCAGGGCTCGCTCGGCCCGGACCCGTTGCTCATCGCCGCCCCTGCACTGGGCCTGCTGCTCGGAGCGGTGGTCGCGACTCGGGTGCTGCCGCGGCTGGCCGAGGGAGCGCAGGAGGTTCTCTCGCGCGGACGGAGTCTCGTCGGTGCGATGGGCAGCTACCAGCTCGCCCGTCGTCCGCTGCGCTACACCCGATCGGCACTGATGCTGATGCTGGCAATGTCGATCGGCGTTTTCGCCGTCTCGTATGCCGCAACGTGGACCGACTCGCAGCGCAGCCAGGCCGACCACCAATCCGGTGCGGACGTCCGCGTCGTTCCTTCCGTGTCGGCCAGAGCCCTGCCGTCGTGGAAGCTCGCTTCGTCGTACACGACGCTTCCGGGGGTTGAGAACGCGACGCCGATCGAGCGCTACCCGCTCCAGCTGACGCGAAATGCCGAGGTGAACATCCTGGCTGTGGACGCGCAGGAGCTTCCGGAAATGCTCCGAGTCAGCGCTGATCCGGCGACCGCGCCGCCGTCAGACCTGCTCGAGCCGCTGGTCGCCGCTCGGCCTCAACTGGCCGGCAGCGTGCCCGTCATTCCGGCAGGCACGGAGAGCGTCGTCGTGCACCTTGCGTTGGACGTGCGCGCTCTCGATCGCCTCGTAACGGACCCAGCTACCCGAGACATCACCCAGCAGCCTGAGGACCCGGCGGTATTCGACACCGACGCGTCGATCCGCATGAGCATGGCCGTTCGCGACGCGCGCGGGGTCGTCCACCGCATTGCGATGCCGCCGCGGCCGCCGGCGGAGATGATGGACGGCATCGAGATCCCACTACCCAGACGCCGACGGACCGCTCGAGATCCTCTCACTCGATCCGAGCCTGGGCCTGCGCCAGGACCTGCTGGTGACCGACGGATCGGTGACGATCGACTCGATCACGCTCGGCGGGCTGGACGACCCTGCGGCCGTGCCGCTCGACCTTGGCGGATCGGATTCGTGGCAGATGACCTGGCTCGATCCGGAGCGTGGGCCGCTCACCCTGCAGCCGAGTGCGACCGAGGGTCTGGGTATGACCATCGGAGGCGGGCCTGGCAGCGGCTCACCTTTCGCGCTCGCCACCGGCGGTCCATTCAATCCGGTCACGTACTCACTCCAACCGGACGCGGTCGCCGTGCTGCCGGACGCGGAGATCCCGGTGTTGATGAATCAGCCCGCGCTCCAGGCGACTTCATTGGAGCCGGGGCAGACGTTCCGGGCTCGTCTCGCAGGCGCCGAGCGTCAGCTCAAGATCGTCGGCGTAGTCGACTCCTTCCCAACCACGGACGCGGCGTCGCCGCTCGTCGTCGTTGATCTGCAGACGCTCGCGCTGCTGCGCATGCAGGCCGGCCACAGCACGCGAGCCGACGCGGGCAATGAGGCCGACACGCGGCGGCCGGACGAGTGGTGGCTCGACCTGGCCGGAGGCACGCAGATCGACGCCCAGCAAGCGGCCGTGGCTGAGGATGTCGAGCGCACGCTCGCCGCACGACCCTTCACGAGCATCAGCGTCGCCACGGCCGCCGGCCGGCTGCGGACGCTGCTGAGTGATCCGGTCGCGATAGGCATCATCGGTGCGCTCGGTATCGGCGCAGTCGCTGCCGGGCTGTTCGCACTGATCGGTCTCGCCGTGGCCGCGGCAGTTTCCGCGCGTCAGCGCCAGACCGAGTTCGCGCTGATGCGGGCACTGGGCCTGTCACGCAGGCAGCTTTCCACGTGGCTGTGGCTCGAGAACGGAAGCCTGGCCGTGATCAGCGTGATCATCGGAACGCTGCTCGGCGCGGTCATCTCCTGGGTGGTGCTGCCGACGGTCACCCTGACGAGTGACGGCGTGCCGCCCACCCCTCCGGTCGTGGTCGCTCTGCCGATGGGCACGATCGCCGCGTTGGCCGTCTTCACGGCGATCGCCGTGGCCGTGATCGTGGCGGTAATCGCGGCCTCGCTGCGACGCGTCGGGATCGGCAACGTTCTGCGGGTCGGCGAGGAATAGCCATGAAAGCCATCTCTGCCGTCGCGCTTCTGCTCCGCCGCGATCGCTCCGATCTCGTTGCCGTCGTACTGGTAACGCTGCTGATCGCCTTCACTGCGTTCGTTTCGGCCGCCGGCGTGCGTCTCTTCGAGCGTGCCGCAGACGACGCATTGCGGCGTGCTGTAACAGCCGCGCCGGTCATCCAGCGCACGATCCAGCTGTCCGCCACGCGGGCACTGTTCGGAGCGGACGCCGAGGCAACCATTCCCGACTGGCAGGCCGAGGGCGAGCAGGCCCGGGAGACCTTCCCCGAGTCGATCGACAAGACGCTCGGTGCGGGGAACCTGGCGTTGGGTTCGACGCGGCTGAGAGTGACCAACCCGCCCGCATACCCGATGTTCATGACGCTCCGCTATCGCGACGGCTTCGAGGACCTGGTCGAGCTCGTGGAGGGCCAATGGCCTGCGTCGACCGGCCAGCGCCTGCCGCCCGTGGCGGACATTCCGGTGACCGAGTCGGGTGATCCCGGGCGGCCGATCGCGACCGACCACTCAGCTGACGAGCCACGCGTGTTCGAGATCGCAGTCCAGGAAGCGACGGCTCGCGAGACCGGCCTGAGGGTCGGCTCGAGGTTGTCAGTCGGCATCGACGTGCGCGACACGCTATTCACCTCGAGTGTCCTGCGCACCGCCGGGGTGGAGCTTGCGCCGACTGAGCTGGAGGTCACCGGGCTGTATCGGGTGACCGATCCAGAGGCGGACGCGTGGTTCGGCGACAGCGGCTTCACCTTCGACGATCTCGGCACCGGCCTGGACAATCCTGTTTCGAACATCACCGGCTTCGTGCCGGCCGAGGCGATGCCCGGAGTCGTGGCGTCAGGCTTGCCGTTCGAGTTCGACTGGCGCTTCCTGATCGATCCCGCCCGGCTCGATGCCGACGCGATTGCCGAAACGGAGGAAGGCCTGCGCCTGCTCGAGTCGCAATCGGCAGGTCCCGATGGTGCCGGCGACGCAAGTGCCGAGTCCGGGTTGCTGCCGCTGCTCGAGCGCCAACGCGCCTTCCGCGCAGCGTCGGAAGCGGTGCTCGGCCTCGCCGTTACCGCGCCGCTCGCGCTTGCCGCCGGCGCGCTGGCAATGGCGGCCGTGCTGCTGATCCGACGCCGCCGGCCGGCGCTGGTGCTGGCTCGCGGACGCGGCGCTGCCCCGCGCCTGCTATTCACCGCGACCCTGTTCGAGGCGCTCGCGGCCTCAGCCATTGCCTGCCTGGCCGGCCTCGCCCTCGCCATCGCCGTGCTTCCCGACGCTCAGCTACAACCGTCACTGGTCGCCGTAAGCGTGGTTGGCCTGATCGGCGTGGTGATCCTCATCGCCGCCGCGTGGCCGCCGATCCGGCAGCCGCTGGCCGAGCTCGACAGCAGCGGCACAAGGCCGTCCCCGCGCACCGACCCGCGACGCCTCGTCATCGAGCTGGTCGTCGTGGTGCTCGCCCTGATCGGCGCTTACTTGCTCCGCCAGCGCGGCGTCTCCACGGCGGTCGTGGCGTTTGACCCGTTCCTTGCCGCTGTGCCGGCGCTGATCGCACTCGCCACGGGGATCGTGGCGGTTCGTCTGTACCGTCCCGCGATGGCTGCCGTCGGCTGGCTGGCGGACAGGCGGCGTGGCCTCGTGCCGATGCTCGGAACGCGGACAGTCGCCCGTGGAGCCGCTTCGAGCATGCCCGTGCTCGTGCTGCTGCTGGCGGTCGCGTTCGCGGCGTTCGCGGCGGTCGTCTCGGCCAGCATCGATCAGGCACAGCGCACAGCGGCGTGGATGGCCGCGGGCGCCGACGTGCGCATCACGCCGGCGCGCACCTCGGGTGAGCTGCCGATCGAGTCAGAAATCGCCGCTGTTCCGGGTGTCGAACGGATCGCGCGCGGCTACGCCGATCCGCGGGTTCGCGCGCCGGTCACGAGCGGCGTGGGCACGCTCACTCTGCACGCCGTCGATCACCTCGCCTATGCCGACGTGAACTCCGGCGCGCCGGTCGAGATCAGCTGGCCCGAGGAGTTCTCGGCAACACCGGACGACGGCCCGATACCGGCGATCATCGCCAATCGGCTGACCGGTGGACAGCTGTCGCTGGGCGAGGGCGATCTGTTCGAATCGAGCGTCCTGGGGACCGGAATGACCTTCGAGATCGTCGACGTCCGGCCGGCAGCGCCGGGGCTCGCGACCGACGACGCGTTCATGGTCATTCCGTACGCGTGGCTGGAGAACGCGGCGCTGCGCGACATGGTGCCGACGGTGATGTGGATACGGGCAACCGAGGAGGGCGCAGCCGCGCTGGTCGAGAGTGCCGAACGACGAGGAAAGCGAGCTGCGCGTTGTGTCTCGCTTCGACGAGTACGCGTCGCTGCGCGACGAGCCGCTCGTGTATGCCGTCGGTGCCGGGTTCGTGCTGGCGCTTGCCATTTCGGTCAGCTATGCAGTGCTCACCATTCTCGGCGCGCTAATCCTCTCCGCCGCTCGCCGCACCCGGGATGTCGCGATCCTGCGCACGCTGGGCATGAACCGCGGCCAGCAGACACGCCTGACGCTGCTCGAGCATGCGCCGCCGATCGTCGTGGCGCTGCCCGTTGGACTCGTGCTCGGCATCGGCGTCGCGCTGGCGGTGACACCCGCCTTGAACCTCGGTGCCCTGGCGGGATCGAGAGGGGCGATACCGGTGACCGTGGACTGGGTTCCGCTGCTCATCGTTGCGGCGGCGCTGGCGATCGTCGCCCTCGCCGCGGTGCTGATCGGCACGTGGCTGTCGCGAAGAGCCGCGATCGTCAATGCCCTGCGAATATCAAGCGACTGATGGATCAACGAACAGTGCCGCTCATCTCCTGCCACGGCCTGGTGAAGATCTACAAGGTCGCGAACCTCGAAGTGGTCGCGCTCCAGGGACTGGAGCTGACGGTCGACGCTGGTGAGCTGGTGGCCATCGTCGGCGCCTCGGGCAGTGGCAAGAGCACGCTGATGAACATCCTCGGCGGGCTCGATATCCCCTCGGCCGGGCGTGCCGTCGTTGCCGGGCACATCCTGGGTGAGATGGGCGGTGCCGAGCTGACCGCCTATCGGCGTCGGGTGATCGGCTTCGTGCGCCAGCAGACGACGCGCAACCTGCTTCCCTATCTCAACGTGCGCGAGAACATCGAGCTGCCGATGGTCCTCGACGGTGTCGGTGGGGGAGAGCGCCAAGCCCGATTGACCGAGATGCTCGAGCTGATGTCGCTCCAGGGTCACGCCGACCGCCGACCGCACGAGCTGTCGGGCGGTGAGCAGCAGCGTGTCGCGATCGCGGTCGCGCTGGCCAATCGGCCCTCCGTCCTGTTCGCCGACGAGCCCACCGGCGAGCTCGACACGGTCACCGCGAACGACGTCTTCGGGGTCATGCGCCGCGCCAACGAGCAGCTCGGCGTAACGATCGTGGTAGTCACCCACGACCCGTTGGTGAACAACCAGGTGCAGCGGACGATTGCCATTCGCGACGGCCGGACCAGCACTGAGACACTCCGCCGTCGCGGAATCTCGGTCGACGGCGAGCACGAGCTGATCGCCGAGGAGTACGCCGTGCTCGATCGGGTCGGCCGGCTCCAGCTGCCGCGTGCGGCGGTCGAGGCGTTGGGTCTCGAGCGTCGCGTGCGTGTCGTGCTCGAGGGCGACCACATCTCGATCTGGCCCGACGGCCAAGGCGCCGCCGACCAGAACGGGCCTGATCAGAACGGTAAGGAACCATGACCGAGGCTGACGTGACCGCCGTCGACGTTCAGTACATGCCGCCCGAGCGGCGCGCCGAAGTCGAACCGCCGATGGTCGATGCGGTCGAGCTAGTCCGCGTCTACGAGACCGGTGCCGAGCCGGTACGCGCCCTGGATCACGTCAGCCTGCGTGTGCCGCGTGCCAAGCTGCTCGCACTCCGCGGCCGATCGGGGAGCGGCAAGACCACGTTGCTGTCGATCATCGGCGGGCTCGACCGGCCGACCGAGGGTCACGTCGTGATCGACGGCCAGACGGTCTCCGAGTTCAACGAGGACGAGCTGGTCGAGTTCCGACGACATCGAATCGGCTTCGTGTTCCAGACCATGGGCCTGCTGCCGATCCTGTCGGCCGCGGAGAACGTCGAGATTCCGCTGCGGCTGGTGAAGGCGGAGCCTGCCGCGCGCGAAGCGCGAGTTCGTGAGCTGTTGACGATGGTCGGGCTCGGCGAACGCATGGACCATCGGCCGTACGAGCTGTCGGGTGGCGAACAGCAGCGCGTGGCCATCGCCCGGGCCCTCGCCAATCGGCCGCACGTGCTCATCGCCGACGAGCCAACCGGCCAGCTCGACTCGGACACCGGTCGCGGCATCATGACCGTGCTCAGGAACCTCGTTCGTGACGAGGGGATCACCGCCATCGTCGCCACGCACGATCCGAGCCTGATCGATCTGGCCGACCAGGTCATCGAGCTGCGCGACGGCAGAATCGTCACGCCGAGCCTAGGGCACGGGTTCGCGCGGAGAAGGGCGCTTCAGGCGGACTCCGACGCTCCCGGTTTCCTCCTCCGGCGCGACGTCGGTGACCTGTCGCCGAGTCGGTCAGATGACTGACTTCCACGATCACTGGTCGGTCATCACGGGCCTTCCAACGCGTCTCGAGGCGCGTCTCATCACTCTCGCCGACCAGGTGGACGACGACTCGAAAACCTGAAGTGGTCCTTTCGACCGACTCGACCGTGGCCGCGCTGAGCGGCATCGGCAGCATGGCCACGAGCTGACCAAGGTTCGCGCGCAGCTCGTTACTCAGATCGTTCGCCGCGAGTTCAACGTCGCCCGCAAGCAGCGCCTGGCAAAAGGCGTCGCTGTGCTCACGGACCGTCTGCTCTTCCACGCATTTCCCTCCATCCCAGGTGGCGACCAGTAGTTTGCTTCGATTTCAAGGCCGCGCGGTCTCGACTCGTATCCTGACGGCAATGCACGTAGACGGCGAGGCACAACGAACGGCGACGCGCATAGCCCGGCCGATCGTGGTTGGACTCGCGCTCGTGTTCGTCATGGGGGCGTGCTCTGCGCCGACGACACCGGTACCGACAACGGCGCCCACTCAAACTCCTGCGACTGCTCCCGCGGCGACGGCCTCGCACACGGCCACGCCCACGCCCCCGCCGTCGGCGACCGCGCCACCCTCGGACGCACCGTCTCCGTCGGCCGAGGCTGTCGCCCCTCCAAAGTGCGGTGACGCCTCGCTCTTCTACGACTCAGCCGGCCAGCGCATGCTCCTCGTCACGTGCGTCGACCAGCTGAACGGCCAGGACTCCGAAGAGATCTGGGCGTGGGATGGCGCCGTCTGGGAGCTCGTCGACGACGAAGGCCCTGAGCCGCTCGTCGTGACCGGCGTCGCCTACGACACCGACCAGCAGCTGATCTTCCGATACGGCGGTCTGCCGCTCGACTCGAACGACTGCGTTGCCGAGCCGTGGGTCTGGGACAGCGATGGCTGGCGCGGCGTTGACATCATCGACACTCCGGCGCCGGCCGCGTGCGATCACTTGAAGCTTGCGTACGATGCCGCGCGCCAGGCAATTCTCACGTTCGGCGGCGGGCAGCTGCAGGAGCTATCGACCGAGACGTGGGCGTGGAATGGCGAGGACTGGGATCTACTCGCAGACGATGGGCCGGGCCCGCGAGCTCACCACGAGCTGGTCTACGACGCGGCCCACGAACAGACCCTGCTCTACGGCGGATATGACGGCACCCAGGTATTCGACGACTTCTGGTCGTGGGACGGCTCGGCCTGGGAAGAGTTGGATTTCGACGGCCCCGGACCCCGCTCGCACGCCGCGATGGCCGCTAGTCCAGAAGCCCTGCTTCTCTTCGGCGGCGCGACCAGCACATCCACATTCGGCAGCCTGACCAACGAGACCTGGCTGCTGACCGACGGTGCCTGGACGAACCTGGACGTCGAAGGCCCATCCGCGCGTGGCTCGGCCGCCCTCGCCTATGACAACGGGCGTGAAGTCTGGGTTCTGTATGGCGGCTTCGGGCGCGACGGCGGCGAGCTGGGCGACACGTGGGAGTTCGACGGCTCGAACTGGAGCTGCGTCAGCGCCTGTTAGGGAGCCTCGGTGGCTGCATCACCACTCGGGATGGACGTGGCCGAGCTCAGCCAGCCGTTCGGCCACGTATGAGTCACCCGCGAGCTGAGCACGCGGGCTACCTGTCAGCGCCTCGAGGAAAGTCTCGCGAGGCAATCGCAGCACGTCTGTCGTGTCACGCACGAGGATGGTCGCGGTCCGTGGCCGGTCGGACAGCAGGGCGATCTCGCCGAACGCGTCGCCGGCGTTGAGTGTCTTGAGCCATGCGCCGTCGTGGACCACGTCGACGGATCCCGCCGCTATCAGATACCAGCAGTCGCCTGGATCGCCCTGGTGAATTACCTCGGTGCCTGTCTCGTGGCGCTCCGGCACGAGACCGCCGGCAACCTGTTCGAGTGCCGTCAAGGGCAGCGGCGCGAACATCGGCACACCGCGCAATAGCTCGAGCTCGCGGTGGGGCACGATCGCGCTCGCGTCGGCCCGGCGTACGAGCGGACCGGAGACGAGGGCGAGGATCGGCAGGATCGCGCCGGTAATTACCAACGCCAGCTCGAGTGACACGAAAGCGAGCAGAATCGGGGCGACGAGCGAGCCAATTCCGGACGACAGCGAGATGATCGCCTCGGCTGCGCCGAATAGGCGGCCGCGAACCTTGTTCGGGACACAGCGCTGGACCAGGCTGATGCCGGAGACGTCCATGACGGCGTTCGCGACACCTATGACGCCCATGAACAGGAACGCCAGGAGCACCTGCGGCGCGAGGCCGAGCAGGATTATCGGAATTCCCCAAAGGCCGAGCGCCACGCTGAACGGCAGTGCCAGATTCGGTCGCAGAACCAGCGTGAAGGCTGCGAATGCTCCGACCAGAGATCCCGCGCCAAGGGCGGCGTTGAGGTAACCGACTCCCGACGAGCCGAGGCCGAGCAGCTCGACGGAGACAACCACGAGCAGGACGGTGAGCACGCCTCGGACGAACACCTGGGCACCGAACAGAGCGATCAGCCCGCCCGCGGCCGGATAGGTGCGCATAGCCGCGAAACCGGCCAGCAGCTCGTTCATTCGCGATCGCTCTTCGCCGGGGGCCGGCGGACGATATGTACGCGGCGTTCGTTCGATCCGTAGCACGATCAGGGCGGCTAGGGCAAAAGCGAGCGCAGGCAGGGCGGTTCCCAGCGCCGTCCCGCCGGCAGCCATGAGCAGGCCGCCCAAGAACGGACCGATCAGCATGCCCGAGCGCCTCGCCGCTGCTGGTAGTTGCGTTGGAGGCGACAAGTTCCTGCGGTGAACGCGCCAGCGCCGGCAGCAGTGACACATGTGTCGGCCGGTTGAGCGTGGACAGCACGCCCTCGATCGTGATGGCAACGAAGACGAGCACGGCCGGCAGACCGGTCGCAATCACGACCGCGATTACAGCCACGGCCGCGAATTGGCCCGCATTCAGCCCGAACAGCACCAACCGCGGAGAGAAGCGATCGGCGAGCATCGTCGTGAACGGCGC
This sequence comes from uncultured Chloroflexia bacterium, assembly GCA_963776865.1. Lineage (GTDB taxonomy): Bacteria > Chloroflexota > Limnocylindria > Limnocylindrales > CSP1-4 > JALYGJ01. Next base: position 424,169 of record CAVZOG010000003.1, read on the forward strand.
CAGGAATGCCGCCGGCAGCATGCGCAGCGTGCCGGCGATGCCGGCCGCCGCGACGCCACCGACGTCGTACGCGAAGACAAGCGCCGCCACGAAGTACGCCCATTGGGCTGACATGGCGATGAACCAGGCCAGCTCGGCGTTGCGTATCGAGCGGTTGCCGGCGACCTCGCGCAGCGCGGCGACGAGCGCTGTCACGCGGGGAGGCCCTCGCACGCGCGCCCAAAGACGACCCGAATACGGCTGACGACCATCGTTGAAAGCCTAGCGGTCGGCGCCCAGCCCTCCGATTTCCCGCGGCTGGCGAGAATCCCCCGAAGAGGCAGCGTTCCCGTCCGAGCCCACTCGATCGCGTCGCGTGGCTGGCATCACTGGCCGGCCAACGCCGAGGGCTACGGCTGGATGTTCTGGTTCAGGCGGAAGACGTTCTCCGGATCCCATGCGCGCTTGACCGCGACGAGTCGATCGTATTTCTCGTCGCCATAGACCCATCGGCCTAGGCCCGGACCGGAGTCCGCTACATCGTTCACGTAGCGGCCGATCGTCGAATGCGGCTCGACGATCGCGAAGGCGTCACGGACCCAGCTCATGCGTTCCGGATCATCCGCTGGGTCGTCCCACGAGCTGTCCGGGCTCATCTGGAACTTCGCCGAACGTCCCGTAAAGGCCGTGGCCTCGTCGGGAACGTTGGTGATCGCTCCGCGCTGCGCCCACAGCCCGAAGACGTCGCTCGTCGTGGCGCGCGAGAAGTGCTCGACCATCTGCTCGAGCGCCTCGGCCGGCAGATCGTCCGTGAAGCCGCCCTTGATGTACACCCGGTGGCCCCACGCCGTGGACTCGTCGGCGCTTCGTTGCAGATCGAGGTACGACATCGGCACGAACGACGTGGCGACAGGCGACCCGTAGGCGATGAACTCTCTCAGCTCGTCCTGTGCAGCGTTCGCGTCACCCGAGTGGAACGCGGCGATGGTCGCGACGGGCTGGCCGACAACCTCCTCAGGGACGCTTCCAGCAGCGCCAAGACTCATGTTGAACGTGAGCATCACGTGATCTGGCGCGGACTCGGCCAGTTCGCTGAAGAGCTCCCACGCCTCGTGAATGCGAGTCCCGGGATGGACGACCGAAGCGACCGTGATGCGACCGTCATACGGATGGAGCTCGAACTCGAAAGCGGTGACGACACCGAAGTTCGCGCCAGCGCCGCGGACGGCCCAGAAGAGGTCCGGGTTCGCGACGCCGTCGGCGCGAATTTGCCGGCCGTCGGCAGTGACGATCTCCACAGCGCGGAGGCTGTCGATGGTGAAGCCGTGCTTGCGCTGGAGCCGACCCATGCCGCCACCGAGGGTCAGCCCGCCGACTCCCGTGTGCGAGACGACGCCGACCGGGCAGACGAGGCCATGAGCCTGGGCAGCCACGTCAAGCTGGCCGAGCAACGCTCCCCCGGCGACGCGCGCCGAGCGCGTCCTGGGATCCACGGTCGTCTCGCGCATCAGCGAAAGGTCGATGACCATGCCGCTGTCGCACGTGCTCAGTCCGGGCAGGCTGTGCCCGCCGCCGCGCACGGCAATCAGCAACTCAGAGTCGCGTGCCATCCGGATGGCTGCCGCCACGTCGTCGGCCGTTCTCGGCCGCACGACAATGGCCGGCCGACGGTCGATCATTCCGTTCCAGACGCGCCGCGCGGCGTCGTAACCCGCGTCGGCGGGCACGATCACATCGCCGCCGAACGTCTTCTGGAAGCTGGTCAGGGTGCCGGCATCAAGCAGGGCAGTTTGCTGGCTGACCATTCGCGCTCACCCCTGATTGTGCTGACCTGACGGCTGGCCCGACTGCTCGCCCTGACCCATGACCACCTGGCGGGCGGCCATGCCCATGTTGCGCAGCGATTCCTCGACCGACTGGCCGTTAGCCTCACCCGCCCGCTGGACATCCTCCAGCGTGATGTTGGCGTCCTTGCCATGGCGCTCGTTCGGCTCGCCGCATCCGCAGTTCAAACACATTGCTCGGTCTCTCCCTAACTGTCCTGCCGCGTGATCGCGACCCCGCCAGAGTAGGCGGCGCGCGGATCACGTACCCTCGCCGGTCGTGCGAAATCCTTTAAGTCAGATCGCGAATGTAGCCGCGCCCGTCCGCCTGGGCCGGGATTTTCGTTGGTTGCTGTCCTCGACAGTGGTCAACAGCGCCGGCGACGGCATCGTGCTCGCTGCTGGTCCGCTCCTCGTCGCTTCGCAGACCACCGACCCATTCGTCGTCTCGCTGGCACTGATGTTCAGCTTCCTGCCTGCGCTGATCTTCGGTGCCATCGGTGGAGCCGCGGCCGACCGCTTCGATCGGCGCCGAACGGTCATCGTCGCCAACCTCGGCCGCGCCGCGGTGTTGGCAGTCCTGGTCGCGACCATCGTCGGGGGCACGGTCAGCGTTCCGCTCATCCTCGCGTCGATCTTCCTGCTCGGCCTGGCCGAGACGTTCGCCGATTCCGCCTCGACCACGCTTCTGCCGAAGATGGTCGAAAGCGACGACCTGGGCATCGGCAATGCGCGCATGCAGGGCGCCTTCATCGCCACGAACCAGCTGATCGGACCGCCAGTCGGAGCGTTCCTGTTCACGATCGGCATGGCGCTGCCGTTCGCGGCCAACGCGGCGGCGTTCCTTCTTGGGGCGGTACTGATGTCGCGCATCTCAACGGGCGTCGGGCAGGTTCGGCGCACCGAGCCGGCCGAGCGGCGCAGCATCAGGACCGAGCTCGCCGAAGGAATTCGGTGGCTGGCCGGCCATCCGGCGATGCGCACCCTGGCAGTGACGAACTTCACCTTCAACGTCACCTACGGCGCGGCGTGGGGAGTTCTCGTGCTGTACGCCGCCGAGCGGCTGGGCATGGGCCCGGTCGGGTTCGGGTTGCTGACGACGGCAGTGGCGATAGGCGGAATCCTCGGCACGGTGTCGTATGGCGCGCTCGAGCGCCGCTTCAGCCTGGGCAACATCATGCGCGTCGGGCTGTTGGTAGAGACGGCCACGCAGCTGATCCTCGCCGTGACGACCTCACCGGTCGTGGCGCTGGTAACGATGTTCATCTTCGGCGTGCACAACTTCGTGTGGGGCACGACCTCGACTGTCATCCGCCAGCGAGCAGTGCCAAACGAGCTGCTTGGCCGCGTCAGCGGCGTCTTCCGCGTCGACCAGGTCGCCGGCCTCGTCATCGGCACGCTGCTCGGCGGCCTGTTGGCCAGCAGCTTCGGCATCACAGCGCCGTTCTGGTTCGGGTTCGTCGGCTCGGCGGTGCTGGTCGTGCTGCTGTGGCGCCAGTTCGCACATATCGCCCACAGCTGAGCTGGGTGCTCGAACCTATAGTGGCCGGGACAAACGAGGCTGCTGTCGAGCGCCGAGAGGAGACCGTGTCGCATGCCTGATCGCACGCCGACCGAGACCAAGAACCTGACCATCTACGGCCAGCCGCCGCTCGAATGGAGCAGGGTGCTCACGGCCCTATCGGTCCCGCCATCGGAGAACCTGACCTGGTTCCTGGGTACTGTCGATGCCGATGGCGGCCCGCACGCCGCAGGTGTTGGCGCGCTGTACATCGACGGCGACATCTACATCGTGTCCGGGCCTGGAACACGCAAGTCGCGCAACCTGGCCGCGAACCCCGCGAGTACCGTTTCAGTGTCCCTGGAGGGCATCGACGTCGTGTTCGAGGGCAAGGCGACCCGAGTGACGGACAAGGATGCCCTGGACAGGGTCGTGGTCACCTTCCGCGAGGGCGGCTGGCCGGCCGAGGTCGAGGGTGACGCGTTCACCGCACCGTTCAGCGCGCCGAGCGCCGGGCCGCCGCCGTGGTTCCTGTACCGCTTCGCCTTCCACGACGTTTATGGGGTCGCCGGCGCCGAGCCGCACGGCGCCACCCGATGGCGGTTCAGCGATTCGCACTGATCGCGAGGCAGTTCGCCGAAGGCTCGTCGGCGTCCTGTTCGCCGGCGTCGCCCTCGGCAGCACCGGACACATTGCCGCCGTCACGGTCACCTCGATCGTGGCGCTGGAGCTTGGTGGCGACCGAACGCTGGCCGGGCTGCCCGCGGCCGCCGTGGTCCTCGGCGCCGCGTTGGGGGCCACGGTTCTTGGCGCGATCATGGGTAGATGGGGCCGCCGACCCGGACTTACCGGCGGCTACGCCGTCGCTGTGGTCGGCGCGTTCGTGGCCGTGGCCGGCATCGTCGTCGATTCGTTCCCGATCCTGCTTCTGGGCAGTGTCGCGATCGGGTTCGGCAACAGCTCCAACCAGCTTTCGCGTTACGCCGCGGCCGACATGTACCCGAGCCGCAGGCGTGCATCGGCGATCGGACTCGTGGTCTGGGCGGCGACGGTGGGCGCCGTCATTGGGCCGAACCTGGTCAACGTCAGCGGCGACATCGCCGTTTCGCTCGGCTTGCCGCGGCTGAGCGGGCCGTACCTGGTGCCCATCGTGCTCGTCGGCATCGCGGCGCTGCTCTCTGCGTTCCTGCTCAGACCCGACCCGCGCGATCTGGCGGATACGACCGCGGACGAGGGCAAGGTGCCCGTGCCACCGGCCCAGCTGGGCAAGATCCTGCGCCGGCCGACAGTCGCATTGGCCGTCCTGGCGCTCATCGCCGGCCAGTTCGTGATGGTGCTGATCATGACCATCACACCGCTGCACATGACCGACCACGGCCATGATCTGGCCGCGGTGGGCATCGTCATCTCGGCCCACGTGTTCGGGATGTTCGCCCTTGCCCCGATCTCAGGCCGGCTGACCGACCGCTTCGGATCGCTGCCGATCATCGCCTCCGGGTTCGCACTGATCCTGGCGTCGGCGCTGCTGTCGGCTGTCGCCCCGCCACACGAACAGGCGTTGCTGCTGCTCTCCCTGTTCCTGCTCGGCTGGGGCTGGAATCTCGGCTTCGTGGCCGGCAGCTCGATGCTCACCGGTGCCGTCTCGACGGTCGAGCGGCCGCGCGTCCAGGGCGTCTCCGACTCGCTCATCTGGAGCACGTCGGCAATCGCCAGCCTGGGATCCGGGTTCGTGGTCGGCGCATGGGGTTTCGCCACACTCGGGATCATGGGCGCGGTGATCATCGGCGTGGTCGGAGCCGTGGTCCTGCTCGGCAGGGGAGCCATCGTCGGGCCAACCTCCACCGCCCCATTGGAGCCGATCGTCGAGTAGGCCAGTCGCTACGCTGATTGCGTGATCTCGACACCCGACACGCACTACCTCAAGACCCCCGACGGCGTCTACATCGCCTACCAGGTCGTGGGGGATGGGCCGGTTGACTTCGCACTGGCGTTCAGTTCGCAGGAAGCCAATGTCGACCTGATGTGGGAGGAGCCGGAGTGGCGACCGTTCATGACCGGTACGGCAGAGTTCGGCCGCTTGATACTTCACGATCGAAGAGGGACCGGCGTGTCGAGCCGGAACGTCCCGGTTCCCAACCTCGAGACCCGCGTTGCCGACCTGCTGGCTGTACTGGACGAGGTCGGTGCGAGCCAACCAATACTCATGGCTCCGACCGAACCCGGAGCAATGCACGCTCTGTTCGCCGCCACCCACCCGGATCGCGTGAGCGGAATGGTTTGGGCCAATCCATCCGCCCGCATGGCGTGGGCGCCCGACTACGAATGGGGTGATGGGCCCGACGTCTACAAGGAGACGGTCAGGCAAGCGCAGCTGTGGGGCACCGTTGAGTTCGTGCGTGGCATCGCCGACTGGCGCGCCGCCGAACGTGCCGGTATTCAGCATGGCGACATGACCCAGGTCGAACACGACCGCGAACTGCTGAATCTCTACGCTCGGATCAACCGCAATACCGCAACGCCGGACGTTGCCCTCGCGCTCAACAAGGTCGTTTGGGAGACCGATGTCCGCGGGATCTTGCCTGCAGCTCGCGCGCCGACCGCGCTCGTGGTCGGGACCGCTGACAATACCGTCGAGGAGGCGCAGTACATCGCCTCGGTCATGCCCAACGCGACAGTCCATGTGATTCCAGGTCGGGTCGGAACTGCGCCGAAGGAGTTCCTTGCAATCACTCGCGAGCTGGCAGGTATCCGCCGGTCCGCACCGATCCTTGACACCGTCCTGGCGACGGTCTTGTTCACAGACATCGTCGATTCGTCGGCACGTCAGGCAGCACTCGGCGATCGACCGTGGAAAGCGCTGGTGCTCGCCCACCACGAGCGAGTTCGCCGCGCCCTGGGGCAGTGGCGGGGCGTCGAGAACGACACCGCCGGTGATGGCTTCTACGCGACATTCGATGGCCCGGCGCGCGCCATCCGCTGCGCGCTCGATATCGCCGAGCAGATGGGGGAGCTGGGCATCCAGATCCGCGCCGGGCTGCACACCGGCGAATGCGAGTTGATCGACGGAAAGCACGGCGGACTGACCGTCTCGATCGGCTCACGCGTCGCGTCTAACGCCGGGCCATCCGAGGTTCTCATCTCGCAAACCGTGAAGGACCTCGTCGCGGGATCCGGCTTTACCTTCGAGGATCGCGGTGAGCACACACTCAAGGGCATTCCGGATCAAGTGGCGGCTGTATCGCGTCTCGGTGAACAGTGGCTAGCCGAGTGCATGAGTGGTGGGCGTCGCACCGCGGTCGGATCGCCGGCGTGGCCTTGTCGGTCGACGGCGTCCTGGTCGGGTTAACCGGTGTCGTGGCGCTGGTCGGCACGGTCAACGCCTTCCAGGGAGAGGAGCTGCTGCTCTTCGTCGCCGGGATCGCGCTTCTTGCGTTCGGCGCGATGATCGTGTTTCGCTGGAATCTGCGTGCCGTGAAAACCGGCCTGGTTGGCATAACGGCCGGCTACTTTGCTTCAACGCTGTCGGAGTTCGAGGTCGCGACCGATCCGTGCGACATCGGCTCGACCCTCGAGCGCTGCGCGGATCACGTGGTCGGAGGCACTCCCTGGGCCGTCTACCAAGGCCCCATTGTCCTGGCCGTGTTGCTGTTCATCCTGCTCGCGCTTGAACCCTACGTTTCTGATGCGCCACCGCCGCCCTAGATCGACAGGCCATTGACTGCCCGCCCAGAATCGGTCGATGAATGACAAAGGAACTGCCGTGACCGATATCCAGATAGCGGGCTTGACAACTGGAACGCGGAACGTGTCCAGGCAGAGCCTCGACCGGCTGGCCGCGAGATGTGAAGGCACGCTGGAGTATCCCGGCGACGAAGGTTTCGCTGAGGCCGTCGCGCTCTGGAACGGCATGATCAAGAAGCAGCCAGCTGTCGTAGTTCGGGCGCGCACCGCCGCCGACGTGGTCGCAAGCCGTCAGCTTCGCGCGCGACAACGAGGTCGAGCTGTCGATCAAGGGCGGCGGCCACAACATCGCCGGGCTCGCGCTTTCCGACGGCGGCATCACGCTCGACCTGTCGGGCATGCGCGAGATCAAAGTCGACGCCGACGCGCGACTCGCCCGCGTCGGCCCGGGCTGCACGCTGGGCGATGTGGACCAGGCGACGCAGCCGCACGGCTTGGCCACCACGCTCGGGTTCGTCTCGGCGACGGGTGTCGCGGGTCTGACGCTGGGTGGCGGGTTCGGCTACCTGAGCAGGCGCTTCGGCTGGACCGTCGACGACCTCGAGTCCGTCGAGATCGTCACCGCCGACGGCAAGGTCCTCCAGGCGTCGCGCTCGGAGAACGACGACCTGTTCTGGGCTCTCCGTGGCGGGGGAGGCAACTTTGGCGTCGTGACCGAGTTCGTGTTCAGCCTGCATGAGGTCGGTCCCAAGGTGACCGCCGGGATAATCGCCTGGCGAGGGTCGGAGGCAGACGGGGTCCTGGACGTCTTTCGCCGGGTCACCGAATCGTCCCCGCGCGAGCTCACCGCGGTCGCGTTGAGGCGCAACGCCCCGCCCGCACCGTGGTTGCCTGAAGAGGTGCACGGAACGCCGATCATCGCCATCGTGGTCTGTCACTCGGGCGACCTCGAGCAGGCGCAGGCAGATCTCGCACCGATCAAAACGCACGGCGAGCCACTGGCCGACTTGATCCAGGTCAAGGACTACATCGCCCAGCAATCGATGCTCGATGCAACGCAGCCAAAGGGAATGAACTACTACTGGAAGTCGGAGTTCGTGGCCGGCTTGAGCGACGAGCTGTTCGCCGCCTTCAACGCTCAGTTCGAGGGCCTCAAGGCGCCGGCCAACCAGATGGTTCTCTTCCAGGTCGGCGGCGCGCTGAACGAGCATGCCGAGGACGACGGGGCGATGGGCAACCGCGACGCCCAGTTCGCCTGCGTCATTCAGTCGATGTGGCCACCCGACAGCGCAGCCGGGGATGCCAACCAGGAATGGGTGCGGAACGCCTGGCGGGCAGTGAAGCCGTTCTCCACGGGCGGCAACTACATCAACTTCCAGACGTCGGACGAGACCGACGAACGCACCGTCGAGTCGTATCGCGAGAACTACCGGCGACTCGAGACGATCAAGGCCAAGTACGACCCGGCCAACCTCTTCCGCGTGAACCGCAACATCCGTCCCTAGGCATCGACACGCAGAACGGAAACACCGACTCGGTCGCTCTTGCCCTTGAGCTCCAGCTCCCGGTGCTCGAGATCGGCCGGCAGATCTGCTGCCGATGCTGTTGGGGTCGACACGAGGATCTCGCCGACGCCGGCCGCCGAAGCCAGGCGAGCGGCAGTGTTGACCGCGTCACCAAGCGCGGTCAGTTCGGTGCGGGTGCCACTGCCGACCGCTCCCACCCAGGCTCGTCCAGTGTGGACACCTGCTCCGAGGGGAATCCAGGGACCTTTCCGTTCGTTGTGCCCCGTCGCCGATAAGAGTGCCTTTGCCGCATCCACCGCGCGAGACGCGTGCCGCTCACCGCTCAGGAGCGGGACGAACATGGCGACGACCTCATCACCCACGAACTTGTCAACGATTCCATCGTGTTCGAAGACCTGGTCCGCGGCCACGGTGTAGAAACGGTCCAGCAGCTGGCGGAAGTCGGTTGGGCTTATTCGCTCGGCGAGCGCGGTCGAGTCGCGGACGTCGGCGAAAAGCAAGGTGCACTCGATCTCGGCGCCACCGTGGTGCGTCGACATGAAGTCGAAACACGAGCTGCACCAGGTCGCGCTCCTGTTCGACTTTCGCTTGCCCATCAGTCGCATCAACGGTGCGCCGGCACCGGCGAACGGCGCTGCGCAGAGTTGACAGCGGGGACCACCTGGCAGGAGCTTGAAGGCCCTGCGCTGTCGGCGTTCCCGCGGATCTCCGCCTGTCAGGAATTCGCGCCAGTACTCGACGCTCTCCGGGATCGGCGGTTCACTCGAGCCCATTGGCTCGATTCTCTCCCCGAGTGCAAGTCAGCGACAACGGGACGCCGGATAGGCTTCGCCGATGCTGCGACGCGTCATACGGCGGCTTCCCGTTTCAGTGCAGCGGGAGCTCTACAAGGGCGGCCAGCGCAGCGATCGCCTGCGTGATCCCGGTGTTGTTGTCGACGCGCTGCACATTCAGCCGGGGGATCGCGTCGCCGACCTCGGCCCGGGCTACGGCCACTTCACGCTGCGGCTCGCCCAGGCTGTCGCTCCAAGCGGCATCTGTTACGCCGCCGACGCGGACGCCGAGACGCTCGACGATCTTCGTGACGCCGCCATCGAGCGCGGCATCTCAAACCTGGTGCCGGTGCTCACCAGTCGGCGGCGACTCGAGTTGCCCGATGCGGTCGACCTGCTCTTCGTTTCGGCCACGTACCACCACTTGCGCCGGCCGGTGCGCTACTTCGCCGACGCCCGCTCGCTGCTGCGCCCCAGCGGCCGCATCGCCATCCTCGAATCACGCCTCGAGGGAGTGGCCGCAAGGTGGATGAATCCGCACGGCAGCGTGCCTCATCGGGTTCATCTCCAGATGAGCCTCGCCGGCTACGAACTGAGTGAGGCGCACGACGTAGTCAACGGCCATTGGTTCGCCGTCTTCAGGGCTCATCCCGCAGCAGACCCGGGACCCTGATGCCGGGCGCGGCCCAGCGCCCGATACCCTTTCCGCGCACCAAATGCCTGCCGAATTCATCTACACCACGCACAAGCTGTCGCGCCATTACCCGCCCGACCGGACGGTGCTGGAAGACATCTCGATCTCGTTCTACCCGGGCGCCAAGATCGGCGTCATCGGGCCGAACGGCTCGGGCAAGTCGAGCCTGCTGCGAATCATGGCCGGGCTCGACGACGGGTACAACGGCGAGGCGCGTCTGACGCCCGGCTTCACTGTCGGCTACCTCAGCCAGGAGCCGCAGCTCGACTCGACGAAGACGGTCAAGGAGAACGTCCTCGAAGGCGTGCGCGAGGTTCACGGCCTGATCGAGCAATACAACGCGGTCATGGCCAAGTGGTCCGAACCGGATGCCGACTACGAAGCCGTCGGCGCCGAGCAGTCCGCGCTGGAGGACAGGATCAACGCTTCCGGAGCGTGGGACATCGAGCGCAACGTCGAGATCGCCATGGACGCACTCCGCTGTCCGCCCGATGAGGCCGACGTCACGACGCTCTCCGGTGGCGAGAAGCGACGCGTGGCGCTCTGTCGGCTGCTGCTCCAGCACCCCGACCTGCTGCTGCTCGATGAGCCGACCAACCATCTCGACGCCGAGTCGGTCGAGTGGCTGGAGCGATTCCTGCACGAGTACTCGGGGACTGTCGTCGCCATCACCCACGACCGCTACTTCCTGGACAACGTCGCCCAGTGGATCCTGGAGCTGGACAGAGGGCGGGGCATCCCCTTCGCCGGCAATTACTCCAGCTGGCTCGAGCAGAAGCTGGAACGGCTGTCGCGCGAGCAGAAACAGGTCGACGCAAGGCAGCGCACTCTCGCGCGCGAGCTCGAATGGGTGCGCATGGGCGCAAAGGCGCGGCAGGCCAAGGGCAAGGCCCGACTCGGCGCCTACGAGAAGCTGCTCGCCGAGGCGCAGGACGCACGCGGGGTGCAGCAGCGCGAGCTCGAAATCGCCATCCCGCCCGGTCCGCGGCTGGGCGACTCGGTGATCGAGGTCAAGGGACTTCGCAAGGGCTATGGCGATCGCCTGCTCATCGACGACCTGACGTTCTCACTGCCGCGAGCCGGCATCGTCGGGATCATCGGGCCGAATGGCGCCGGAAAGACAACGCTGTTCCGCATGATCGTCGGCCAGGAGTCGCCGGACGCCGGCTCGATCGAGATCGGCGACACCGTGCAGTTGAGCTACGTCGACCAGAGCCGCGACGAGCTCGCGGCCGACAAGACCGTGTTCGAGGAGATCACGCAGGGCGCCGAGATCATCAAGGTCGGTTCACGCGAGCTGCCCGCCCGCGCGTACGTGTCGAGCTTCAACTTCCGAGGCACGGACCAACAGAAGCTCGTCGGCGCGCTTTCCGGCGGGGAGCGAAACCGCGTTCAGCTGGCCAAGCTGCTGCAGTCCGGCGGCAACGTGCTGCTGCTCGACGAGCCGACCAACGATCTGGACGTCGACACGCTGCGCGCGCTCGAAGCCGGCCTCGAATCGTTTCCCGGCTGCGTCGCCGTCATCAGCCATGATCGGTGGTTTCTCGACCGGATCGCGACACACATCCTGGCCTTCGAGGGCGACAGCCAGGCGCGCTTCTTCCAGGGCAACGTCACCGACTACGAGGCGTTCCGCCGCAAGGAGCTCGGCACGGCCGCCGACCAGCCGCACCGGATCCGCTACAAGCGAATGGCGGCGGCATAGGCGTCACCTGGGCGACCTATTCTGACCCGGTGACCGAGACCGCCGTCGATCGTGTCCTGACCGCGCCGCCGCCTACATTCACGGAGGAAGAGGCGGCCGATCTCGCTCGCGAGCTGTTCGGCGTATCCGGCGTGGCCTCGTCGGCGGCCAGCGAGCGCGACCAGACATTCCTGATCGATGGCGACCGGCCGTCGGTGCTGAAAATCTCGAACGCGGCGGAGTCTCCGGCACAGCTCGACATGGAGGCGCTCGCGGCTCAGCGCGTGGTTCAGATCGATCCAGCTCTTCCCGTCGCGCTGCCTTGGCTTGCGCCCGGAAGTGACGTCCACCGGGCGCCCATCTACCGCGGCAACGATACGCACTTCGCCCGCATGTACGACCGCCTGCCGGGTCGAGCGTCGGTCGACGGAGCAAGCCTGAGCGACGAGGCAATTCGCGACTGGGGAACGATGGCCGCCCGAGTCGGGCGGACGTTGCGCGGCTTCTGGCATCCCTCGGCGCGCAGGGTGATGCTCTGGGACGCCCAGCACGCGCTCCGACTGCGACCGATGATCGGTGCGGTCAATGATCCAGGGCTCCGCGCGCTCGTCGCCGCGGCGCTCGATCGTTACGAGGAGGTCGTCGCGCCTGTTTGGCCGACCCTCCGCGCTCAATTCATCCACACCGACCTGTGCGCTTCGAACGTCCTCGTCGACGATGCGGGGCAGGTCACCGGGATCATCGACTTCGGCGATGCGAGCTGGTCGGCGCTCGTCGTCGACCTCGTCGCCGTGCTGCGGACGGTCGTCGAGGGTCGCGAGGGCGACGAGTTCTTCCGCGCGGCGCGGCTGGCGATCGACGGCTACGAGAAGGTCACGCCGCTCGAACCCGGGGAGCGGGCGATCCTCGGCGAGCTGCTCGCCGCGCGGATGTGCGCCGCGATCGTCGTGCCGGCCTCACGCGATGCCATGTACGACAACCCTGCGACGCTGCAGCCCGGAGTGCGGGCGTCGGGCGCAATCGCGCTTCGTCTGCTCGAGTCGGTCGGCTGGGACGAGGTCGCGCGACAGCTCGGCGGTCGCGAGCCGGGGAGGGGATGGACGGTTCCGGCCCTCGCCGAACGGCGCAAGCGGCTGATCGGCCCGGCCATGACGAACACCTTCTACCGCGAGCCACTGCATCTCGTGGGCGGCGAGGGAGTGTGGCTGATCGACGCCGACGGCCGGCGCTACCTCGACGCGTACAACAACGTGCCGACCGTGGGTCACGGCCATCCGCGAGTGGTAGAGGCGGTGGTTCGCCAGGCAAGGCGCCTGAACACGAACATGCGCTACCTCCACGAGACTGCTTACGACGTGGCCGAGCGACTGATCGCCTCGACCGGCGGCGAGCTGGACGTGGTGATGTTCGTCAACTCAGGCTCCGAGGCGAACGACATCGCATGGCGCATAGCAAGGGCGGCAACTGGCAACAGCGGCGGGATCACGACCGACTGGGCCTACCACGGCATCACGACGGCGATCAACGCGCTGACGCCCGAGGAATGGGGGAGTGGCCCAAAGCCCGAGCACGTGCGCACTTGGCGCCCACCGGACGCGCTGCGCGGCTTCGACGGCAGCGTGGATTCCTTCGACCAGGCGATCCGATCACTCGCCGACGCGGGACACAAGCCCGCAGTGGCCATCCTCGATGGTGTACTTACCAGCGACGGGATCATCGATCTGGATCGTGTCGTCGCCGCCGAGCTGGTTCGCCGCACGCACGATGCCGGCGCGCTGTGGATCGCCGACGAAGTTCAGAGCGGCTACGGCCGCACCGGTGCCGCGATGTGGGGTTACCAGCGCCTTGGGATCACGCCCGACATCGTCACGCTCGGCAAGCCGATGGGCAACGGCCACCCGGTCGCGGCGGTTCTGACTCGGCGGGACCTAGCCGCGCGCTTCTCGGACCGCGACTTCTTCAGCACATTCGGCGGCAACCCGGTGGCGATGGCCGCCGCACAGGCCGTCCTCGGCGTGATCGAGGACGAGCGGATCATCGACAACGCCGCCGACGTCGGGGATTACCTCGCCGGCCGCCTGCGCCAGATCGGAGCTCGCACCCCGTTGATCGGGGAGATCCGCAACGTCGGTCTCGCTATCGGCGTGGAGATCGTCCGACCGGGAACGACGGAGCCCGATCCAACCACCGCCAGGGACATCCTCGAGGGCATGCGCAACGCGGGCGTCCTGATCGGCACCACCGGTCGCCACAGCAACACGCTCAAGATCCGCCCGCCGCTGGTCTTCCAGCGCCAACACGCGGATCAGCTGGTCGAGGTCCTGATCGAAGCAGCGAGTTCCAGAAAACCGGCTTGATCGCGCCGCGGCTGATCGCGCCTCAGGCGACCGACGCAATGGCCAGGAACGTGTAGATGACCAGGTCACCGGCGAAATGAAGCGCCAGTGGCCACCCAAGCCCTCGCGTTTCGATCATCGCTCGTCCGAACAGCAGAGCGACGGCTCCTGTTGCAATCGCGCCGATTGGTCCGTTCGGAATGCCGCCGTAGTAGTGGCCGAGGCCGAACCAGACGGCGAGGATCAGGACGCCCATGCTCGGCGCGATCGCTCTCTGGAGCTGTGAAAGCGGCACCGCCCGATACGCGACCTCTTCCCAGAAGGCATTCAGGACGGCCGCCACGACACCGATGCCAATGAACGGCAATGCCGCCGCCAGGTCGATCGTGTCGGGAAGGATCGGTCCCGTCAGCCACGCGGTCAGTAGCAGCAGACCGACGAACGCGATTGGGCCAACGGTCTTCCAGCGCCAGAACGAGCCGTCCTTCCGTCGCGATGTCGTTGGAGCGTCCAGATCACCGACGACGAGATACGCCTCCTGGTGCGTCGTGCGCATGGCCAGGACGATGCCGATCATCAGCAGCGCGAGCAGCGCCAGCAATACCCGCTCGGCCAGCAGGATCAGCATTGGCTGGCTGTCGACTGGCACCAGGGCGTGCCAAAGGTCCGAGCCAAGTACGAGAGGTAATGCCGCGAACAGCGCGGCGAGGATCGTCATCACGAGCAGATACCGCTCGAGTGGACGCATCGCTGCCACCACCCGCGATAACGCCCATAACCCGGCGCTCAGGGCTACAACCGCCCACGGCATCCACGGCACATCGATCCGGAGGACATCTCGCAGGACGATCTCGGGCAGCCGGCTGACCAGCAGCGTCACCAGCCAGGCGAGTGCTACAAGCCTGCCGTCGCGCGTCACGAAGCTCGCAGGAACCGCGTGCGTCATAGCCACTCCGTCCGGGATGGGATCGCTATGCCCGTTGGCGAGTGATGGTCAGACCGACGATGCGCGAGATGACCAGGGCAACGTAGAGGAGGCCGGCGACCTGTTCGATCATCACCCACGAGCGTGCCTGGGGCAGCACCGGCACGATGTCGGAGAGGCCGACGCTGGTCAGGTTCGTGAACGACAGGAAGAGCAGCTCGAACCAGGTGAAGGGCCCCGTCGCGCTTGCGGTGTCGGCGAATGACCCAGGCCAGAGGACCTGAACAGCCACGAAGACGTATGCAAAGGCCCAGGCCACGACGGTAAACGTCGCCCCAACTGCCCACAGCTCGTCGCGCGTTACGAAGCGGTCCAGGAACAGGTAGCGCAGCAGCGCGGCGGTCGTGTAGAAGTAGAAGACTGCGTGCAGGACGGCCGACCACAGGATGACCTGGGAGTTAAGCGGATCGACGACCTCGAGCAGCGTCAGGATGACGATGGGCACGCCGAGGAGCACGGAGATCCACGTCAGCGCTGGCGTCGCCCGCACAGCACGTACGGCGAGGAAAAGCACCACGATGCCGAAGGTCGAGATCAGAGCGCGACCAATTGCCGATTCGTCAAAGAACGGATACAGCAGAACGCCGATCAGCTGAACGCCGAGCAGCACGGCAGAGGGGTGTCGCCGCGTCCGTAGGAGCCACTCAGTCATCGGCGGCGAGTTTACGGGCACGCCACGACCGTGACGCGCCGACAATGTTGCTATGACGACATCTCTTGAAGCCCTGCGCCGTCAGGTGGACGGCGAGGTGACCGACCCTAAATCCGCCACTTACGACGATGCACGCGCCGTGTGGAACGGGATGATCGACCGCCGGCCGCTGGCGATCGTCAGGGCGGCAACGACAGCCGACATTCAGCCTGTCATCCGCTTCGCCCACGAGAACGACCTCCTGCTGGCGGTGCGTGGCGGCGGCCACAACGTGGCCGGCAACGGAACAGTCGACAACGGCCTGGTGCTCGACCTCGGCGGGCTGAAGGAGATAGCCGTGGACGTGGAGGGAGCCAGCGTGACCGCCAGTCCGGGCGTGACGCTTGGCGAGCTCGACCGAGCGACAGAGGGGGAGGGGCTGATCGTGCCCGTCGGCGTCATCTCGGGAACCGGACTGTTCGGACTGACGCTGGGCGGCGGTTTCGGCTGGCTCACCCGCGCGCATGGGCTGACGATCGACAGCATGCTGGCGGCCGAGGTCATCACGGCCAGTGGCGAACACGTGCGCGCGAGCGAGACGGAGAATTCCGAGCTCTTCTGGGGTCTGCGCGGCGGAGGGGGCAACTTCGGAGTCGTCACGTCGATCACGTATCGGGCGCAACGGCTCGGCCCAACGGTCTTCTCGGGCAACCTGATCTACCGCCGGCAGAGCTGGGCCGCGGCGCTCGAGGCGTATGGACGTTGGACGGCGGACCTGCCGGACGAGCTGACCTCGATCGTCAGCTTCATGGTTCCCGCTCCGGCGTGGGAGATGGGTGACGACACACTGATGCTCGTGGGCTTTACCTGGGTCGGCGACGACCAGGCGGAGGGCGAGCGCCTCGTCGACCTTCTCCGCGCGCTGGCCAAGCCGGACGATGAAGCCGTTGAGCCGGCGCGCTGGGTCGAATGGCAGTCGGCAGCGGACGAGCTCTTTCCGCGCGGCAGCCGTGCGTACTGGAAGAACGTGCCCTTCGACAATCTGACCGAGCGCGAGATCGCCGCGATCCTCGACCACGTCGGCCGGCTGGCGGCCGGCTCGGCTGCCGATATCCACCACATGGGCGGCGCCGTCAGCCGGGTTCCAGCCGACGCCACGGCCTTCCCCGACCGAATGGCACGCTACTGGATCAACATCTACGGCTTCTGGGGAGACGCTGCCCAGGACGCGCAGCGGATCGCCTGGACCCGCTCATTTCACAGTTCGCTGCAGCCCTCAGCGAGGGCCGGGGAGTACGTCAACTTCCTGGGCACGGAAGGCCCGCGTGCCGATGTGCGCCAGCTCGCCCTCGACGCCTACGGCGCGGCCAAGCTCGAGCGCCTCGTCGCGCTGAAGCGCCAGTACGACCCCACGAACCTGTTCCGCCTCAACCACAACATCCCGATCGACTGACCGCTATGCGGACGCGGCTGCTCCGAGTCCTGGACATCGGCTGCGATCCGGACGAGGAGTCGGACCTCCAGATTCGCAAGCGGGCGGCGGTCGCCTCCGCGCTCGGCTTCATGGCGGTCGCAGTCTTTCTCGCCTTGGTCGACGTTGCCGTGGGGCAGAACGCTCAGGCCGCACTGGCTCTCGTCCAGGTCGTGCTGTTTGGCGGCGCGTTGCTCCTGTTTCGCCACAACCACCAGCTGGCGCCGCTCTTCTGGACGATGGCAATCGTCGGCATGGCGATCCTGTTCCTGAGCCTGATTCCGGGCGGCGGCATGGCGAACGCAGCGACCAACCTGATCTGGATCATTCTCGTCCCACTCGGGGCGGTGCTGTTTCTCGGCGCTCGAGCGGCGTGGCCGGCGTTAGTTGCCGTTGTCGGGGTCGTGATTGCGGCCGTGGCCATCGATCCCTACGTGCCGCCAGTCGGGGAGTCAGCCACCGCCTCACCACTTTTCGACGCGATCAACATCCTCGGCCCGGCGATCGTGGCGCTTGGCCTGGTCGCGTTCATAGACGGGGAGCGCGTGCGGGCAAAGGCGGAGTCGGAAGCACTGCTCCTCAACGTCCTGCCGCGCTCCATCGCCGACCGGCTCAAACGCGGCGAGACGGTCATTGCCGATCAGTACGACGACGTCACTGTCCTGTTCGTCGACATCGTGGGTTTCACGCCCTTCGCCGCTGACAAGTCGCCTGCCGACGTCGTCCGGGTTCTCAACGGGATCTTCAGCAGCTTCGACTCACTCGCCGAGAAACACGGCCTGGAGAAGATCAAGACGATCGGTGACGCGTACATGGTCGTCGCCGGGGCACCGGAGCCTCGATCCGACCACGCCCGGGCGATCCTCGAAATGGCGCTCGAGATGCACGCCGTGGTGGAGACGACGGGGTCAGGGGACGACCAGCTTCGCCTGCGCACCGGGATTGCGTCGGGGCCGGCGGTGGCCGGCGTCATCGGTCATCGCAAGTTCAGCTACGACGTGTGGGGCGATGCGGTCAACCTGGCCAGCCGCATGGAGTCGACCGGCGTGCCCGGCCAGATCCAGGTTGCCGAATCGACCTGGCTGCACTGCCGCGAGGACTACCCGTTCGTGCCGCGCGACGTGGACGTCAAAGGCAAGGGCACGCTGCGCACGTATCTGCTCGACCCGAACGGGAGCGAACAGCGGTAGGTATCGAAACGCCGACGACACGCGGTACCAACCCTGTCGGTTCCGGCTGAAAGACCTCATGGCCAGACTGCCAAAGAGTCATCCCAATCAGGAGGAGCCGATGCCTCAGAAGCAGCACCTGCCGAGCGTGAGCGACAAGGAACAGAAGATGTACGAGCACATCAAGGAGAGCGAGCGCGAGCAGGGCCGATCACTCAAGGAATCCAAGGCGATCGCGGCGGCAACGGTGACCAAGCACCACAATGAAAAAGGTCACGCAAAGAGCAAGTAGCCGCGCCGAGCTAAGCCCTGGCTCGTCGTGTGCGCGGTCGAGGAGAACCGCGGGGCGGCGTAGCCTAGCGCGATGGCCAACGAACGAACACCGGAGCGTGAGACGTCGCTGCTTGATGACCAGTCGAAGACCACCTCCTGGGAGCTGGCCCGAGAGAGACTCGCCAACCCTGAACTGCCCAGAACGTGCTGGCTGGCGACGACGAGTCTGGACGGCCGGCCCCACCTCATGCCCGTGATCGCATTCTGGATCGACGGCGCGATGCACATGGTCGTGGGGGAGGGGACCAGGAAGGCGCGCAACCTGGCGGTAAACAGTCGATGCGTCCTTGCGACGAGCAGCACAACACTCCCATCCCTCGACATCGTCATCGAAGGCACTGCGGAACCGCTGACCGACGACGAAGCCGTCCGAAACATCACCGAGTTTCTCAAGTCGAACAACTGGCCGCTCGAGGCCAAAGGGGACAAGGTCTGGGGACCGAACGCTCCGACTGCCGGCCCACCGCCCTACTCGATCTTTCGGATGGTCCCTACGAAGGCGTTCGGCCTGCCCGGCATGCTCGGCATGGATCAGTTCGATCCCGACGACCTGCCAAAAGCCACGCGCTGGGACTTCGGCAGCTCCTGGGGCGTATCTGGTTCGGGGCGACAGCGACAGGATCGACGCGGCAGCTCCTAGTGTTCCGACCGTTCCCGTGAGCCATCACCGGCACGTCAAACTGTCTGCCGACGGACCAGCTCACGAGACCAGGAGAGGGCGATGACGAACGACGCTGAACTCGAAAGAGGCGACTCGAAGGGGCAGCCGGCCCCGCCTGGCGAGTCCGTGGCAAAGCTCAACGGTCGGGGCGCCCTGCAAATACTCATGGCCGAGCACGCCAGTCTCTCCAGCGCGCGGTCGCTCGCGTACAACGAGGCATTCACGCGCGGCGACATGTTCCTGGGCTTCCTCTCGATGTCGCTGGTCGCGCTGGCGCTTATCGCACAGGCCGTTCCTGCGGCCGAATTGCCGATGATCGCCGCGCTTGTGTTCGCGTTCGATCTGATCGTCGGGCTGACGAGTTTCGGACGGATCCTCGCCGCCAGCTACGAGGACTACCTCGCGGTCCACGGCATGGCGCGCATCAGACACGGCTATCTGCAGATCGAGCCCACCGTGCAGCCGTACATCACCAGCGGCGCAAATGACGATCTGCCGGGGGTCATGCTCAGCTACGGGAGCCCGCCGACTGGAGGCGTCTCAGCCGTGTTCCACGGGGTGACCACGTCGGCGGGCATGATGACCCTCGTGATCTCGATGCTCGCCGGCGTGCTCGCATTCCTACTCGCCCTCCTCGCCGGTGCGCCTGTGGCTGGCGGCCTCCTCGCCGGCGGGCTGGCCATGGTCGCGGTTTTCGCGGCGCTGGCAGTCGTCACGTTTCGCTACTACATGAGAAAGCAAGCGGTCATACCGGTGCTGTTTCCGACCCCTGAACACAAAAGCGGGACCTGAACCCAACCCCAGGCAGCGATACATTTGCGGCGAATGAAGTCGGAGACTCGGATCGATCGGTGGCTGTGCGCTGTGCGCCTGGTCAAGACGCGGCCTATGGCGACCCAGCTGTGCGAAGGCGGGCACGTCCGCGTGAACGGCACCCCGGCGAAGCCTTCGACCAAGGTTCGCGCGGGCGACGTCGTGCACGCTCTGATCGCCGCACGTGAGCGAATCGTCGAGGTCGTGCAGCCGATCGAAACGCGCGTGGGCGCGCCGGCCGCCGCCACTTGCTACATCGACAACAGCCCGCCGCCTGTCATCACCGAGATCGCGCCGGGCATCAAGGTGATGCGTGGCGAGGGCCGGCCGAGCAAACGACTTCGCCGCGAGCTGATTTGCATGCGGCGGATCGCAGGCGCCTGATTCGCGACCGGTGAGCTGCCCGTGAATGCGTCGTTTGCGAACGCCCTCAGATTGTCCTTCGAGCGCGTGCTGGTCGGTCCGACGCCGGACGATCTGTGGGACCTGCAGAAGGCGCTGCTCACCGTAGGTGGCGCGGACGCCGAGCGAGCGCGCGCGGTAGCGCGGGCCTTCCACTCATGTCTGAGGACGCTCGACAGCAAGTCGGCCTCACGGACGGCGAGTCGATGGGGCGCGGTCTTCGGCACAGCGGCAGTTGCCAGCCTCAGCCTCTCGGAACTGCGCGACCGTCAGGACCGCGGGCTCGGGGAGTTGCTGGAGGGCGCCCTGCCCGCGGCGCTTGAGATCGGCGCGGCCGTTGAGACGGCGGCAGCGTGGGAGATCGAGGCGAAGATGATTTACGACGAGTTCGCCTGGTTTCTGTACCGGGAGCTATGGGACGTGTCGGCGACCAGTCGGCCCGACATGTCGGTCGACGACCGCCGCAGCCGCATCGACTCAGTGCTTGACCCGCTCCTGGATCCGGGCCTGTCGGACGCCGATCGGGCAACCCTCGTCGTTGACGTGTTCATGTCAGTGCTTGCGGCACGCGTGCTCCCGCTTCTCACCTAGCCTCCGACTCGACGTCAGCGGATCGATCGGGCGATCTCCATTGCCCGCCAGTCGGGTTCTCGCCGGGCCGGGTGAGCGTATTCTCCGAATTGGCACTGCTCCGAGCGACGGCGGAGGTGGACTAGATGCAGGACTTCCTCTGGACTCAGGTCCAGGACATCGGCCCAGGTGCGCGGGCCGGTCACAGTGCTGCGCATGACGCGGTCCGCAATCGAACTGTCACTTTCGGCGGGCTGGACTCCGGCCCGTTGGGCGATACGTGGGAACTGGTCGATGACCTGTGGACCCAGGTCGAAGACACGGGCCCTACGGCCCGTTACGGCTGCGCAATGGCCTTCGATGCGGCTCGCGGGCACGTCGTTCTCTTTGGAGGACAGACCGGCACTTCGCTGCTGAGGGACACCTGGCGGTGGGACGGGCAGTACTGGACACAGATCGAGGACACGGGTCCGAGTCCGCGCAGCGGCCACGCCATGGCGTTCGACGGGACCAGTCAGCGCGTCGTTCTATTCGGCGGCCAAACAGGGATCGGCCTCGCCGGAGATACCTGGGGCTGGGATGGTGGGGGCTGGACTCAGCTCGAGAACACCGGTCCCTCGCCCCGCCGAGCTCACGCTCTGGGTAACGACATCGACCCAGGTCGGATCCTGTTGTTCGGCGGCGCCGGAGCTGGAGACGCCGGCTTGAGTGACACATGGGTCTGGGGTGGGACAACTTGGACCAAGGTCCAGGACGCAGGCCCGACGGCGCGCGCAGGTGCGGCGCTGGTGTCCGTCGCCGGCAAGGTCTTTCTCTTCGGCGGCGTCGATTCCCTCGACGAGACGGTCCCAATAGCGAGCCACGTCCTGTATGGCGACACATGGCAGTGGGATGGCAGCGTGTGGACGCAGGTCCAGGACATCGGCCCGGCGGCCCGATGGCGCCACTCGATTACAAGCGACGACAGTCGGCGGATCGTGCTCTTCGGTGGCCTGTCGCAGTTCGCGCCTTTCGGCGGGCCGATCGGCGGTGGGTTGCTGGGCGACACATGGAGCTCGGTAGTCCAAGAGGACGCGATTTACGTCTCCCCGAGCGGAAACGATGCCGATCCCGGAACGCGTCAGTCGCCATTTGTAACCATCGCCGCGGCCGTCGCAGCGGCCGCCGGCACCGGGCGCGAAGTTCGCGTCGCGGCTGGTTCCTATGACCAGGGGGCTGGACTTGTTGTTCCTGGCGATATCGCAATTCTGGGCGGCTACGACCCGGTCACCTGGGTCCGTTCGGCGACCTTCGTGACGCAACTCGTCGGCGTCCCGCAGGCCGTTCTCGCCGACGGCGCAACAAACGTGACACTGGACGAGCTGACATTGAATGCATTCGCCGCGGGCGGGAGCGTGTACGGGGTCCGCGCTGTCAACGGATCGAGCGTCCGGCTCATCAATGTCAGTGTCACTGCCGGCGATGGCACCCTCGGCCCGGTCGGGATTGCCGGCTCGCCCGGGATAGCTGGCGCAAACGGCCTACCTGGTGGGCTCGGGACTTGCGACGGCGACATTCCCGGTATGGGCGGTCCGGGGGGTTCGAGCCCGATCGGCAGGTCCGGCGCGACCGGAGGAGCAGGAGGCAAGCCCGGTGGTGGCAGCGTGAATGGCGAGCTAGGTAGCCAAGCGCCCGGCGGCGGAGTAGGCGGAGCGGGCGGACCTGCCGGGGCGAATGGCCAGGGACAGCCGGGATCGAATGGCGGACTCGGAGGTGCGGGTGCGAGTGGCACAGTCGGAATAGGCGGCGTGTCGACGTCGGCGGCGGCAGCCGTCTGGCTGGGAGCCAGCGGAGCGAGTGGTACGGACGGTCAGCATGGCCGCGGTGGTGGTGGGGGTGGCGGTGGCGGTGCTCAGTTCGGTCAGTTCGTAAACGACGGCGCGGGTAACGGCGGTGGAGGCGGGGGTGCCGGAGGTGCGGGTGGCCGTGGCGGCGGAGGCGGCGCAGCGGGAGGGGGATCCTTCGGTGTCTACCTGTTCGATTCCACTGTCGAAGTCACCGATGCGACCGTGACTGCAGGCAACGGAGGCAACGGCGGCGATGGCGGACCAGGTGGCGCAGGCGGGGGAGGCGGATCGGGCGGGCCGGGAGGTGCCGCGTGCACCACAGAGGTAGGCAAGGGCGGTAATGGCGGCCAAGGTGGAGCAGGAGGTCCTGGCGGCCAAGGCGGCGGTGGTGCGGGCGGGCCGAGCGTTGCCATATTCCGCGGCGGTATGTCGACCGCAACGGTCACCAGCTCGGCCTTGAATTCACGGGTCGGGTGGACCTGGAGGCTCTCCAGGCGGCTCGCCCGGCGTCGAAGGCCCAGATATCGCTGGCTGAATCCGGCTACCTGGCGACCTCTCTGCGGACGGCGCGCGGGTCCTTTCCCCGGTCGAGGCCCTTGTAGGCTGCCTGGCGAACCAAACCATCGCCGGTCCAGCTCGCGAATTCAGCACGGATCACGAGCTCCGGACGCACCCAAAACGCGTTCCGAGATGCGGCCCGCGGAGGCGGTGGGGTGAACGGTGACACCTCTGCCCCGAGCGAGGGCAGCAGCGCCAGGAGCTCGGCCCGCTTGTCGAACGTGAAGCCGGTGCCGATCTTTCCGGCGTAACGGAGCTTGCCATCGTCGTAGACGCCGACCAGCAACGCAGCAAGATGGGCAGCGGACCCGATGCCGCTTGTCCAGCCGCCCACGACGAGCTCCTGCTCGGGGCGAATCTTGATCTTCTGCCAGGTCAGCGTGCGAACGCCGGGTTGGTAGATTGATCGGCGGTCCTTGGCCATGATCCCCTCGAGGCCACGCTTCTTGGCCGCGGCGAACGCTGAAACGCCATCGCCTTCGGTGTGGTCGCTGAATTCGAACACGTGGATCCGGACGAAGCGCCGTCGCAAGAAGTCGTCGGCGGTCCTCCAGTGGCTCGTTTAGAAGCGGGCGGCCGTCGATGTACAGCAGGTCGAAGACCATGTACAGAAACGTGCCCGCGCCAGCAGCCGCACCGACTCTGCCCTTGATGCCGGACTGGAGCCGGGCGAAGTCGGGTTCGCCGGCTTCGTCGACAGCGATCACCTCGCCGTCAACGATTGCCTGCTTGGCCTCGATCCATGTAGGTGGCTCGAGGAACGACCCGAAGTAGCGACCCGCGTCGAGTCCGCCGCGCGTCATGGGTCTGACTTGGTCGCCGTCGACGATGGTTTCGACCCTGAACCCGTCCCACTTCACCTCGAACTGCCAGTCCGGGTTCTCGAAGGGCGCCGCCACGAGCGTCGCGTTCATCGGCGGGATGAACGCTGGCATGCCCTTCCGCGCCATCAGCGCCAGCCGAGCTCGGGCGCGACGTAGCGCAGGATCGACTCGATCGCATGCGCGTTGTAGTCCACGCCCAGTTGGTTCGGCACGGTCAGTAGGAGCGTGTCGGCCGCCTCGATGGCGGTGTCCTCCTTCAACTGCTCGACCAGCTTCTGGGGCTCGGCTGCATAGGAACGTCCGAACACCGCAAGCTTGTCGGGCTCGATGTAGCCGAATTGGTCGCGGCCCTGCTGTGGTCCGCCGAAATACTCACGATCGCGGTCGTCGACGAGGGCGAAGATGCTCCGGCTGACGGACACGCGCGGCTCGCGGGTATGGCCGGCTTCCTTCCAGGCTGCCCGATAAGCGTCGATCTGCTTGCGCTGCTGGACGTGGAGCGGCTCGTCGCTCTCATCGAACACGAGCGTCGAGCTCATCAGGTTCATTCCCTGTTGCGCCGTCCAGACCGCCGTGGCGGTCGATGCCGCGCCCCACCAGATCCGATCGCGAAGGCCCGGCGAGTGGGGCTCCAGGCGCAACAGGCCGGGCGGATTGGGAAACATCGGCCGAGGATTGGGCTGGGCGAATCCCTCGCCCTTCAGGAGCTCGAGGAAGACGTGGGCGTGACGGCGCGCCATATCGGCATCCGTCTCGCCCTCGGCGGGCTCGTAGCCAAAGTGGCGGAACCCATCGATCACCTGTTCGGGCGAGCCGCGACTGATCCCGAGCTGCATCCGGCCGCCGGCGATGAGGTCGGCAGCCCCGGCGTCCTCGGCCATGTAGAACGGGTTCTCGTAGCGCATGTCGACGACCGCGGTCCCCATCTCGATCCGCGAGGTTCGCGCGCCGACCGCGGCGAGGAGCGGGAAAGGGGAGGCCAGCTGCTGCGCGAAGTGGTGGACCCGGAAGTACGCGCCATCCGCGCCGAGCTCTTCGGCCGCGACAGCGAACTCGATCGACTGGAGCAGCGCATCGGAACCCGAACGCACCTCCGAGTACGGCGAATCGGACCAGTGCCCGAACGACAGGAACCCGATGCGCTTCATCGATCTCAGATTAGCGACCGGTCGCCTCAGAAGCGTTCAAGCGCGAGCCCAGCCAGTCGAGGGGCATGTTCGAGGCCGCTCGCGTTGAGGACGACCACCACGAGGACGATATTGCGCTTACGAACGAACACGTGGGTGCCCTGGGCCGCGTGCCAGTAGAAGTTGTCATCACCAAGTCCTTCCACCTCGCCGGCCTTGAACCCCCCTGCCTCCGAGCCCTGCTCGTATGCCGCGAACGTCTGCGCGGCGGAGCCGCCCAGATCGAGCGCATCGATGCGGACGTTTGCCGTGAAGCCGTCCGCGTTGCGGAAGGGGCAACCGAGTCCTGAGCCAAGATGATCAACCGTCGACGGAACCTGGCTGGGTTCGACGCTGCGACCGGCCGCCTCAGAGGCCTCAGCCTGGGTTATCAGCGCACACGGATCGGGCAGCGGCAGCAGCGCGTCCGATGGTGCAACGGACGGACTCGTGCCGCAGAAATCCTCCAGCGATATCCCTGTGATCGTTGCGGCGCCACCAAACTCGACCCCCGTCAGCGCCAGCTTCGCCTCAACGTTAAGACTTGGTGGTGGTGGTCGATTGGCGCCGGGTGAGCCTGGCGGACAGACGCACGCGTTCGAGCCTCCATCACGTGTGCAGTACGCCTGGTTGCGAACGTCCTTGAG
Source organism: uncultured Chloroflexia bacterium (assembly GCA_963776865.1). GTDB lineage: Bacteria > Chloroflexota > Limnocylindria > Limnocylindrales > CSP1-4 > JALYGJ01. Next base: position 450,222 of record CAVZOG010000003.1, read on the forward strand.
ATCCTGCACTCCGTCGTGGACACGCAGGTGATTGCCGGCGAGGACCGTGATGTCCGCGCTCGTGGACAGATCGGCGATCGCGACCGCGAAACCTGGGGCCGCCATCTCCTTGCTCTCACCATTGGCCACATCGATCGACCCCGCCTCTGCGGTGTCGGTGGGGATACCTGGACCGACGACGTCCCAGTCCGCTCCCCGAGACGCGTCCCGAAAGTAGCCGGATGCCCACCGGTCGATGAACGACTGGCGCCGACCCGTCGCCGCGTAGAACGCGCCAGGTCCGTCGGCAGCGAGCAGCATCTCGTCGATCACCTCCCACGCCGAAGATTGATCCTGATCGACCTGCGCCATGAACCCGATTGCATCGTTGATACGGAGGGAGAGGCTCGTCGTTGGTTCGGTGAGATAAGTCGCCCAGGCGCCGGAAAGTGCATCGCCTCCGGGCGATCCGAAGATCTCCGCGGCGACGCTCGCGGCCGCCCAGGTCGACGTTCCGAAAGACACCCAGGGCCTGATCGGACGCGACCGCGACGACGCGAGCGTCTCGTTTGGGTCAGCGCTGGCCTTGAAGCAGAGGAAGGTCTGGAAGGCCATGGCGAATCCGAGGTCGCTGTCGTCGAGGCCCGAAATCGTGTTGGAGTTCAAGAACACCGCGCAGGCAGCCGGCATCCCGATTTGGAGATGATCCGCGTCGAATATGCGCGTGAGTGCGTGCCAGGGACCAGCACTGGAGACGAGGCACACCGCCAGTTTGCGAACGGGTGGCCGGTCGAGATGGCTCGTGATCGCTGAGGCGGCATCGTGAAATAGGTCTGCGTACTGCTGCACAGCTGTGGAGATTCCCGTGGGTGGATCCGTCGGATCGGCAAGGAACAGTCCGCAGTCACGTTCGGTAGCGGCCCCGGGAGGATGCCAAGCGGCAAGTGCGGCGGTCGCGCGGCCTACGGGAGCCT
>CAVZOG010000004.1:0-786113 GCA_963776865.1 uncultured Chloroflexia bacterium
ATTCACTATTCAGCGCGTAAACGCGCCACGTGCCGGCTTCGTACCGGTACCAGCCACGACCGGGAGGACCGGCGTTGTCGCCGAAGTAGTCGAAGTACGCGGCAGCGCCCGGGACGTCGAGGTATTCGTGATTGCCCGGCACGGGCCGCGTGCGGTTCTTGAATGCACCCCACGACGGGTCGTAGCAGTTGGCGAAGTTAGCGGCTGAGCCGTTCGGATAGACATTGTCGCCCGAGGTGAACACGATCCCTTCGACTCCGGACACGATCGCCGCCGTGCCCTCGTCGTCGAGATCCGCGCACGAAGCGATATCGCCGGCACCAACGAGCGTTTCGGTGGCCGCGTCCGTGAGCACCACGAACGCGTCAAGGTCGACAGAAGCGCCCAAGGTGACGATCTCGATGGTGTGCTCGGCGACCGTCGACCACTCGTGGCGGAAGACGAGCCGCTTCTTGGCCACGCTCGACTTGTGCAGATTGACTGTCGCGGCGAGCGCTCCGTCCAGGTAAACGCGTGCCTGGCCCTTGCTCGGGCCGCGTATGGCAACCCAGCCGACCTCGCGACCGACGAACGTGAGCTCAGCCGTGGAGCCCGCCATGGAGGATGTCGCTCGCGATCCGCCAAACGACTTGCTGTCGGCAACCGACTGCCAGCCGCTGCTGAGCTCGACCGATTCGTCGCCTTCCTGCGGCGCGCTCACCCAGACGGGCACGCCCATCGCCCAGTTCGCTGGCCTGACCGTTCGCGGCGATCGCCCGAACGCGGAAGGTGTGAACCTGCCACGGAGCGCAACTTGACGGTGACACTGGTCGCCAGCCGAGAGGGGAGGCTGACACTCAGCCACGCTCCGCCGTCGGCGCGGCGCTGCAGCTGGTAGCGGTCGATGGGCGAGCCCGCCGGAGTCGCCGCGGGCCAGCTGACCTTGAGCGGGACCGCGACAGCGGTACAGGGCGCCCGGCGCGAGCAGGTCGAACTTGGTGGCTGTGCGATGGGTAGGGCCGCTGTCTCGACGCCGATCGCAGACGGCACTGCTGTAAGAACCAGGATCGCGACGCGCCGCGGTGGTCATCAGCTTGAGCAACGGAGTGCCACTTTGCATCGCTCAATTGATAGTAGGGCGGCTCCGAGATCGATAGAGTCGAGTGGTGCCAGTGGCAATTGACCATCTGATCATCGCCGTCGCCGAGCCGGACTCTGCGGCGGCCGAGATCGAGGCGACGCTGGGGCTGAGCGCCACGGGCGGCGGCCGGCACGAGGCGCACGGCACGTTCAATCGGCTTGATCTGGCTGGGCGATAGCTACGTCGAGCTGATGGGCGTGTTCGATCAGTCGCTGGCGGCCGAATTGTGGTGGGGCGCTCACATGGCGGGTCTGCTCGACGGGTCCGCGGCGGCCTACGCCGGCCTGGCGCTGGCCACCGACGACCTAGATTCAGACATCGAGCGATTGCGCGGCCAGGGCGCCTCGATCTCGGACCCGGTCGCCGGCGAACGAGCACGGCCCGACGGCGACGTCGTGCGCTGGCGCATCGGGCGGCTGCCGGAGCCGGACCCTGATCTGGGCCTCGTCTTCCTGATCGAGCACGACACCTCGTCGGCCGAGTGGCGGCCGGCCGATCGCGAGGCTCGCGCTGGGCAGGTTCATGCGGTCGGCACCAGCGGCCGGCTGGCACGGGTCGAGATGCCGGTCCCCGAAGCCGGGGCCACGACACTGCGCCTGCTACGTCGGCTCGGCCTGCAGTTCCGGCCCATCGCTCGCCGGTCGCGGCGCGCGCGACACGACGATCGGCAGCCAGCTGCTTCGAGTCACTCCCTCGGCGGCCGGCCACACGCCGACGATCGCGATCCGCGCCGGCCGCGAGCACAAGGAGGCCGAGCTGCTCGGCTGTCGCTGGGTGGTCGACCCGATCTAGCCGATCGACCCGATCTAAGGACAATGAAGAGTATTTTCCAACGCTGAGTGCGCCAATCCCACCTATAGGGTGTACGGGCTGACGAACTACCCGGCGGCGGCTGACTAGGGAGACCGGTGCGCGATATCGTCGAGGCGGCGCGCGGAGGGGACCAGGGGGCCTTCATGAGGCTTGTCCAACTGCGCGGCGATCGGCTGTTCGCGATCGCGTATCGGATCCTGCGCGACCCCGACCGCGCCCAGGATGCCCTCCAGGACTCTCTCGTGATCGCCTGGCGCGACCTTCCCACGCTCCGCGACCCAGATCGCTTTGACGGCTGGATCCAGCGCGTCTTGACCAATGTCTGCGTCAGCGCGGCGGTGAGCGAGCGGCGGCGGCTTGCCAGAGTCACCGTCCTGGCCGGCACCGAACCCTCTCCGGCCGACGAGCTGGCCGGCGTCAACGACAGAGAGCAGCTCGATCGTGGCTTCCAGCGCCTCAAGCCCGAAGAGAGGGCCGTGCTCGTCCTGCGTCATTTCGTTGGATACGAGCCAAATGAGATCGCCGACCTGCTCGGCGTGCCCGCAGGCACGGTCAGATCGCGACTTCACCATGCACATCGGGCGATGCGAGCGGCGCTGGAGGCAGAGGCGCGCACGACCGCCCCGGCGAGGGGGATCGCATGAGCACGGAGATGGGCATCGAGCAGGTGCTCGAGAACTGGCTGGGCGACGGCCCGTTGTCGATGCCCGACGAGGTCAACAGGATCGTGGCCGGCCGAATTGCGACGCAGCCGCAGCGACGCTCGATGCGCAGGTGGCGCTCGGGCAACGGTTTCAGCGCCTACTTCCAGGTCGGCGCTGCGGTCGCTGTCGTGGCCCTCATTGCCGTGGGGTTCAGCTTCCTTCCGCAGTTGGCGCCCGGCGTGTTCGGACCAGCAGCGAGTCCATCGGCCAGTCCGACTCCGATCCCGACGCCATCGCCAACGCCAACCGCGACATTCTCGGGTCCAGACCCAACGCCCGGCCCGACGCTTGGTCCGGAGCTTGAGCCAGGCACCTTTACCTCGAAAGTGTGGCGTCCGTGGCTTGGCTACACCGTCGGCCCGGGCTGGTCGAAGGTGGTGGATGACGGGCAATCGTTTGAGCTTGCCCTCGGCGACAGAGCAGGTCTAACGGTGGTCAACGACGTGCACCCACCATGCGCCTCGGAGTTCTCGCCGGACAATCCCCACGCGCCAGCTGACCTGGTTGCCAGGCTGACGTCCTCGGACGACTCAGACGAATACGACGTCGTCGTCACACCGACTTCGTTCGGGGGCCTCGACGGATACCGAATTGACGGATACGCGACCGGCTCATGCGGCACCTTTGTCGTCAACTGGGGTGACCTTGCACACCCTGTCGACATCGGATCGGGGTTCGCGTTCTATGCCCTGGACGATGGTGAGGGACGAACCGTGGCTATCTATTGGCAGGGCGAAGATCCTGACGCAAGGGCTGAGGCCGAAACCGTGGCCCTTTCGATGGAGTTTGGAGTTCCGGCTCCATCTCTCCCCGCCGGAGCTGTAGGCGATCAACCCTCGCAGAGAAACTTGCCGCTTCCCTGAGTCCGACTCGTCCGACGAACGGCTAGAGGTTGCCGCGCAGGGCCTGCTCGCGCTCGATCGCCTCGAACAGCGCCTTGAAGTTGCCGACGCCGAAGCCGCGCGAGCCATGGCGCTCGATGATCTCGAAGAAGAACGTCGGCCGATCCTGGATCGGGCGGGTAAAGATCTGCAGGAGATAGCCCTCTTCGTCCCGGTCGGCCTCGATGCCGAGCTCCTCGAGCGTCTCGATCGGCACGCCCACGTCGCCGACGCGATCGGGGAGTGCCGCGTAGTACTCGTGCGGCATGCCCAGGAACTCGACCCCGTTCGCGCGCAGCTGGCGCACGGTGCCGACGATGTCCTCCGTCCGGAGCGCGATGTGCTGGCAGCCCGATGACAGGTACCAGTCGAGGTATTCCTGGATCTGGCTCTTCTTCTTGCCCGTCGCCGGCTCGTTGATCGGGAATTTGATCCGTCCATTGCCGTTGGTCATGACCTTGGACATCAGCGCCGAGTAGTCGGTGTGGATGACCTTGTCGTCGTAATGGATCAGCTGGCTGAAGCCGAACACGTCGCGGTAGTACTCGACGAACTTGTTCATCTCGCCCAGCGACACGTTGCCCACGCAGTGGTCGACTTCGAGCAGCGACAGTCCGCCAGCGGCAGCGGCCGGGTTCTTGATCTTGCGATAGCCGGGCGCGAACACGCCGTGGTAGTCGTTGCGGTCGACGAACGAGTGGATCACGTCGCCGTAGGTGCGCACGGCCGACTTGCGCAGGATGCCGTCCTCACCGCCGTCGAACTCTGTCGGCTCGAGAACCGACACGGCGCCGCGCGACGTCGTCTCGCGCCAGGCCGACTCGACGTCATCGACGGCGAAGGCGATGTCCTTCACGCCGTCGCCGTGGTGATGAACGTGCTCGGCGATCTCGCCCTCAGGCGTCAGTGGCGCGGTCAGCACGAAGCGGATGTCGTTCTGCTGGATCACATACGACGCGCGGTCGCGGACCTTGGTCTCGAGGCCTGAGAACGCGGTCGGCGTGAAGCCCCACAGGGTGCGGAAGTAGGCCGACGCCTGGCGCGCATTGCCGACCCAGAACTCGACATGGTCGATGCCCTTGAGCGGCAGGAAGTCCTGCGCCTCGGCGTACGCGTCCTTGTTGATGATCGCGCCGGTTTGGTTCGCGGCGCCTTGAGTGAGCGTCTCGGTCATCGGAGCTTGGGCCTCCCTGTCGCTAGGCTGGCTATCGTACCCCCATGGCGGTTCGAATCGAGCCCGGTGAAGGGGCACACGCAGGCCACCCGCGGCGGCTCGAAGAGCTCGAGTTCCTGGCCGAGGTGGCGCGCCTGGTCGGCTCGGCCCGAACGTGGGACGAGCTGATGGGCACGATCGTCGACCGCGCCACGGCCGCCGCGCAGGCCGAGGTCTGCTCGCTCTACCTGATGGATCGCGACGGCACCGGCGTGACGCTCGCCGCGACGAACGGCCTCGACCCCGAGCAGATCGGCGTCGCGCGCCTGCCGCTCGGCGTGGGCCTCACCGGCAGAGTTGCCAAGTCCGGCAAGCCGACGACGAGCGTCGACGTCCACAAGGACAAGCGTTTCCATTGGATCCGCGGCGTCGACCAGCTCAAGTTCAAGTCGATGTGCTCGGTGCCCTTGATCTGGAACGACCAGGTGATCGGGGTGCTCAATGTCCAGACCGTCCGCCGGCGCGCGTTCACCAAGGAGGACGTCAGCTTCCTGATCGCGCTGGCCGGGTTGCTGGCCGGCATCGTCGAGCGCAACCGGCTGCAGAACGAGGCCGAGGCGCAGGTCGAGAGCCTGCGCGCGATCGACGAGGCACGAGCCCACCTGATCGCCGTGGTGACTCACGCGCTGCGCACGCCGCTGGCCGTGGTCCGCGCGTACGTCGAGCTGCTCGGCAGCTCAGCCCGGCGGCGCGACGCGTCCGATCCTGAAGCGATCGAATCCGTTGACTGGGAGAAGCGCGCGCTGGAGCAGGTGGACCGGCTCGATCAGACGGTTGACTCGATCCTGGCCAGCCTGCGCGTGCTCCAGTCGGACACCGGACCGGTCGTCGCGCTCGACATGGCCGAGGTGGTCGATGAAACGGCACGCGAGCTTGCGCCGTTGTTCCGACGCCACGTCCTGACCACCGATTTCCTGGAGCGGCCGCTGCGCGCCCAGGCATCGGCCGAGATGCTCCGCCGGCTGCTCGGCTACCTGCTCGAGAACGCGTCCAAGTACGCGCCCGGCGGACGGCAAGATCGACATCTACGGCTGGCGCAAGGACGGTCGCGTGTTCCTGGCGATCACCGATGACGGCCCGGGCATCCCGCTCGCCTGGCGTGAGCGGATCTTCGAGCCGTTCGTCCGGCTCGACGATTCGCCACGCGGCGCGGGTATCGGACTGTTTGCCGCGCGTCACCTGGCCCGCTCGATGGGCGGCGAGCTGCGCGCCGAGGATCGCGCGCCGCGCGGCTCGCAGTTCGTGCTCGAGCTACCGGCCGCGCGCTAGGCGCGCGGGATATCGGGTCCCTTCCACCATTCGACTGCGGCAACCACGCTGGCTACCACTACAACTACAAGAACGATCTCGAACATGGCTCTCCCCAGCGAGGCCGCGAATCACGAAACGCGCCGCCAAAAACGTGCGCGCAGGCAGGACCGCGAAGCCCCAGACGCGGTCCGGTGAAAGTTGTGCTGTGTCTCAGGCGGCCGCGCTGTCGATCGCGGCCGGCTCGTCAGTCGAGCCTGCCGGAGCGAGCACGCGACCATCACGGTCGTGCAGTGCGTCGACGCAATGTGGACGGCAACCGCGCGCGTCCTGACCTGTCTTCAACGAAGGGAAGTGGCGGTACGCACCGTCATCGCGGCCAGTCGAGGCAACAAGTCGGCATCCGCACACGGCACAGCTGACCGGTCCCGACGCATCCCGCGGCGGAAGAAAGCTGGTTACGGACGATTCACTCATGCTCGCAGCGTAGGCGCGCGGCGCCCGCCGGTCAGCGCCGCGCGAGTGTCCCTTCGGTGGCGGGACGGTTGCGCCTCGTCCCGCTCGACTGCGTCGAGGGCGGGGCCTCACATCTGGTAGGCGGCCTCGCCGTGAACCGCCAGGTCGAGACCGACCTCCTCCTGGTCGCGCGCGACGCGCAGTCCGAGGACAACCTCGACGACCTTGACGATGATGAACGTGGCCACCGCGCTGAAGGTCGCGACCGCCGCGACGGCGAAGAACTGGATGCCGAGCTGGGCGACGTTGCCCTCGACGGCACCACTCACGCCGCCGATCGCAGCAACCGCGAGCACGCCCGTCGCCAGCGCACCGAACATGCCGCCAACCCCGTGGACGGCGAACACGTCGAGCGCGTCGTCGATCCGCACCCGCTCGCGCAGCAGCGTCGCTGAGTAGCAGATGCCACCTGCGGCGAGTCCGATCAGCACCGCACCGCCGGCGGTCACGAAACCCGCTGCCGGCGTGATCGCCACGAGGCCGGCAACCGCGCCGGCCGCCGCACCGACGACGCTCACCTTGCGATGGTGAACGTACGAGGCGAGGACCCAGGTCAGCGTCGCGGCCGCGGCGGCAACGTTGGTGACCAGAAGCGCGTTTGCTGCAAGGCCGTTGGCGGCAAGCGCCGAGCCGGCGTTGAAGCCGAACCAGCCGAACCACAGCAGGCCCGCGCCCAGCACTGTCATCGGCACGTCGTGCGGCTCGAGCCGGTCGCCGTTCGACCAGCGCTTGCCGATCACGACGGCCGCGACGAGGGCCGACACACCCGACGAGATATGGACGACAGTGCCGCCGGCGAAGTCGAGCGCGCCGAGCTCGCGCAGCCAGCCGCCCGGCGCCCAGACCCAGTGGGCGAGCGGGGAGTAGACCAGGATCGACCACAGGATGGTGAACAGCACGAACGCGCCGAAGCGCTTGCGCTCGGCGAAGGCGCCACTGATCAGCGCCGGCGTGATCGCCGCGAACATCAGCTGGAACGAGGCGAAGAGCACGAACGGGACGGTTGCCGCGTAGGTCGGGTTGGGCTCGAGGCCGACATTGGCGAAGCCGACAAAGTCCAGCCCGCCGATCAGGCCCATGCCGTTGACGTCCGGCCCGAAGGCCAAGGCAGAAGCCGATCAGGACCCAGATGACGCTGACCAGCGCCAGCCCGAAGAAGCTGTGCATGATCGTCGAGAGCACGTTCTTGCGGCGCACCAGGCCGCCGTAGAACAGCGCCAGCCCGGGCAGCATGACCATCACCAGTGCCGTGGCCATCAGCAACCAGGCCGTGTCGCCCGCGTTCAGCTCCGCCATCGCGTGTCACCCTCCCAAGTCGACCCATTCATGGCGCACCGGCGGCACGAGCACGGCACTGATCGCAACGTAGACCTCGTCCGGCGGCGAGTCAGCGCCGGGAGGGTGTGCGATTGGTGGCCGGACGGTTAGGAGTCGGTCGCGGCTCGGTTGCGCTGCTCGTCGAGTCGGTAGCCCACGCCGCGCACCGCGGTCGGCTGGGGAGCACCGACGGCCTCGAGCTTGTCGCGCAGCCGGGCCAGGTGCGGCTTGAGCCACAGCGGATCGGGGTCGGGCACGTCCGGCCAGCCTGCAGCGAGCAGATCGGCATGCGACACGAGCTCACCGAGGTGCTCGACCAGCGCGGCCAGGAGCTGGAACTCGATCGCCGTCGCGGGCACGAGACTGCCGCGCCAGCTGATCTCGTGGCGCCGCAGGTCGAGGTTCCATCCGTTCGAACCCGGCCGCAGCGTGTGTGGCAGCACCGCCGCTGCGGCGCAGCACGGCCCGGATGCGCGCGAGCAGCTCGTTCGAGGGCGTCCCCTTGCGGACGTAGTCGTCGGCGCCCAGGTCGAGCAGCTCGCTCGGCGACGAGCGATCGCGCTCGCCCGAAACGATGATGATCGGCACGTTCGAGGCGGCGCGGATCTGGCGACAGACCTCGGCGCCGTCGAGCCCGGGCATGGCCAGGTCGAGCAGCACCACGTCGATCGGCTCGGCGCGGAAGCGGCGCAGCGCTTCCTCCCCGTCGTACGCGGCCACGATCCGGTGGCCGGCCTTGCCGAGCACCGCGCCGAGCGCGCCGACCCACGCCGGCTCGTCGTCGACGACGAGCAGCGTCAGCGCGGTCGAGCCGTCACCGGTCGTCATTCGACGTCCTCGACGCAGCGGTTGACGAGCCGTCCGATGCCCTCGATCTCGACGACCACCTCGTCGCCGTCGTGCAGCGTGACCTTCGGGTCGCGGAACCAGCCAACGCCGGCGGGTGTGCCGGTGGCGATGACGTCGCCCGGCTCGAGCGTCATCGCCTGCGAGCAGAAGCTGACCAGCGCGGCGACGCCGAAGACCATCTCGGACGTCGACGCGTCCTGCATCACCTCGCCGTTGACCAGGCATCGGATCGACAGCCGCTGCGGATCCGGGATCTCGTCGGCGGTCACCAGCCACGGACCCATCGGGCAGAACGTGTCGAGCGACTTGCCGCGCACGAACTGCTTGTCCGAGAACTGCAGGTCGCGTGCACTGACGTCGTTCAGGCAGGTGTAGCCGGCGACGTAGTCGAGCGCATCCGCCTCGCGTCACGCGCCGGCAGCGTGCGCCCGATGACGACGGCCAGCTCGGCCTCGAAGTCGACACCCTGGGTCAGGCTCGGCGACCAGCGAATGGCTGAGCCGGAGCCGACCACCGCAGTCGGCATCTTGGCGAAGAGCACCGGATGATCCGGCGCGTCTCGGTTCTGCTCCTCGCCGTGACTCTGGTAGTTGACGCCGGCAGCCAGGATCTTGCCCGGCCGCGGAACCGGCGCCCGAAGCTCGACCGACTCGAAGGCCACGCCCGAGCCGGCTTGTGAACCTCCCTTCGGCCACCCGTTGCGGATTTTCTCGAGACCGGCCGGCCAATCGGCCAGCAGCTCGGCCATCGTGCGCGGCACGCCGTCGCCCAGCTCGGAGCTCGCGACGACGCGGCCGTCCTCGACGATGCCGAGCCGCGCGTCACTTCCGAACGTGATCAGCTTCAACTTCTTGAACCTCCGGTCTGGGCGATCAACACGCCAATGATGACCAACGCGCCGCCGACCAGCTGGATCGGGGTCAGAACCTCGCCGAAGAGCAACGACGCGAAGACGATCGTGTAGACCGGTTCGACAGTGCTGACCAGCGACGCCTGGGCAGCGCCGATGCGTCGGGTCCCGGCGTAGAACGTCTGCAGCGCCAGGGCCGTGGCGACGAAGCCGACGCCGAACAGCGCCCACCATACGTCGCCCGGGATCTGCCACGGCAGGACCGGTCGATTGGTTGCCAGCGCGCCGATCCACCACGCCACGGCCGTCGCGCTGAGCATGATCGCCGCGGTTGGAGCGGCGTCTCGGCTCGACTCTGGCGTGGCGGCCTCGGAGTCATACGGCTGGATCGGCGGCGCTCGTTGAGCTGGCATGGCCCGCTGATCGCCGGACAGCCGCTCGGCCATGATGATCCAGACGCTGTAGATGATCGGCGAGGCGACGATGAGCGCCAGGCCGAGCAGCGGTGGCGCGTCGTTCGGGTCGATGCCGCCAACGGCCAGCGCGACACCGGCCATCGACAGACCCAGGGCGAGCCACGCGCGCCGGCCCTCGAGCCGGCGCGCAAAGCGGATCGACAGGACCGCCACGATCGCCGGGTAGATGTAGACGATGAGCGCGGCGAGCGAGGCCGAGACCGTCTCGAGCCCGGCAAAGTAGGTCCCGCTGTTGCCGACGAAGAAGATGCCCAGCAGCACCAGGATCAGGACGCGACGCCGCGATAGGCCGAACAACGCTCGGCGCTGCGCCGGCCACAGCAGCAGCCAGCCCCACGACAGCAGCGCGGCAAAGAGAAAGCGCCACGCGAGGAGCGTCATCCAGTCGACGCCCGCGGCGTAGATCGGCTTGGCGAACAGCGCGCCCGAACCGTAGCCACAGGCCGAGATCACGATCAGGATGACGCCCAGCGTGCGCTCGCGGTCCATCACCAGATCCACGCGGCGGGCATGCCGATCGATGCTACAGGGCAAGCCGCCCGGACTCGGTAGACTCGGCGGCGTGGAACCTGCCGATCCCGAGAGCAATGAGAAGGAGCAGCCGGACGTGTTGATCCTGGCCGATGACCTGATCTGGGCGTCACGCCTCAGTGCCGCTGTCGACCGCGCCGGAGCGCACGGTCGCGTGGCGCGTTCAGTTGACGAGCTGGCGGCACTTGCCGCGGAGCGCAGCGACGCGGCGGTGATCGTCGATCTCAACGGCCGCGGCTATGACGGCGTCGAAGCTGTGCGATCTGCGGCGGCATCCGGTGGCCGCGTGCTGGCGGTCGGCCAGCACGAGGACCTCGAGCTGCGGCGCAGTGCCCTGGCGGCCGGGGCTCGGCGCGTCTTCTCGTACAACAAGCTTTTCAGCGACGGCCCGTCGGTCGTCGCCGCGCTGATTGGCAACCGGCTGTGAGCACGCGCTCGATCGGCCCGGACCGATACGCCGAGCGAATTCGCCGTGCCCAGGAGCGGCTGCCCGGCGAGGATGCCGCAGCCCTGTTGATCGGCGTCGGCGCCGACCTCCAGTGGCTGACCGGCTACGGCGCGCAGCCGCTCGAGCGGCTGACGATGCTCATCGTGCCGAGCGCCGGCAAACCCAAGCTGGTCGTGCCGAGGTTGGAGCTATCAGCCGCCGAGGCGTGCACCGCGGCCGGCGCTGGACTCGTCGACCTCGTCTCGTGGCAGGAGACCGAAGACCCATTCGACCTCGTGGCGCGCCTGCTCGATGACAGCGACAGCCGGCCCGAGATCCAGATGGGTGCTCTCGGCGGAGCATGGGGCCGCCTCGGCGGATTGCTCGTGTCGGATCGGCTGTGGGCAACCTTTCTGCTCCGCCTCCAGGCCGCCGTGCCCGACGCCGCGTTCGGCCTCGCGTCGACCGTCGTCGGCCCGTTGCGTGCCGTGAAGGACGCCGAGGAGATCGAGCTGCTGCGCCGCGCGGCGCACGCGGCGGATCGCGTGGTCGGCCAGATCGGCGCCGGGCGGCTGGTCGGGCGCACGGAGTCGGACGTTGCCCGCGAGGTAGGCGAGCGGCTGGTGACCGAGGGTCACGACGTCGCAGCCTTCGCGATCGTGGCCAGCGGCCCGAACTCGTCATCGCCGCATCACGAGCCGGGCGACCGCGAGATCCGTGCCGGTGAGCCGATCGTGCTCGACATCGGTGGCTCGATCGACGGCTACGCGTCGGACATCACCCGAACGCTGTGGGTCACCGGCGACGAAGGCACCGCGCCCGACGGCGACTTCGCGCGGCTGTACGGCGTGCTCCAGGAGGCCCAGGCCGCCGGACGAGCGGCCGTTCGGCCGGGCATCGCCTGCGAGCAGATCGACGCCGCTGCTCGACAGACGATCGACCAGGGCGGTTTCGGGGAGTTCTTCATCCACCGCACCGGCCACGAAATCGGGCTCGAGGTGCACGAGGACCCGTATCTCGTCGCCGGCAACGATGCCCCGATGGCGGTTGGCAACGCATTCAGCGTCGAGCCGGGCATCTACCTCGACGGGCGTTACGGCGCGCGCATCGAGGACATCGTCGTCTGTGCCGCGGACGGTCCCGACGAGCTGAACCAGGCATCGCGCGATCTGATGGTGGTTAGCGGGACCTAGCCGCGGCCGATGTATGATCGGCCGCAGATCGGGGCGCCCGAACCCGAGTGCCGCGTGCCCCAGGTGGCTATGAACCTAGACCAATCGGCAACGCCGACCGACCAGAACGGCGACTCATCGCAGGGCCCAACGGCCGCCCAGCTGCGCCGCTTCATCAAGTCGCGCGCGTACGTGCCACTGCACGAGCTGCGCCGCCGCTTCGAGCTCAACGGCGAGCTCGACGAGGTGTCGTTGATCGAGGTATCCGATAGCGGCCACGTCTACGTGGGCCTGCCCGGGCGCGAGGCGGAGTTCGTTGCCACGCTTGCCCGCGATGGCGATATCGGCCTCGAGCTGTGCTACGACCCGCTCGTGCCGATCGTCGTCGGCGTCTACCCGATGAGGCCCGTCACCCGCAACTGATCCGTTCTCGGCACCCCTCAACGTATACTAGGGGGGAGTATGCAGAACGTATCTCCAATTGAGCTCATCCTGCCCATCGAGGGCATGACCTGCGCTTCGTGCGTCAACCGCGTCGAGCGCTTCCTGCGGCGCACCGACGGCGTCGTTGAGGCGAACGTCAACCTCGCGACCGAGAACGCGTCGATCACCTTCGACCCGTCGCGCGTGGGACGTGCGGAGCTGACGCGAGCCGTGGCGGCGGCCGGCTACGAGGTTCGCGCGGACGATGCTGATGTCGCGATCTCGGCGCTCGACGATGCCGCCGCACGTGACGCCGAACGCCGAGCGCGCGAGACCCGCGCGCTCGGCTGGCAGGCTGCGGCGGCGCTGGCGATCGGCCTGGCGATGATGGCCGTCACGCTCTGGCCGACGCGCGTCATGCCGCTCGAGCAGCTCAACCTGCTCATGCTCGTGCCGGCGACGATCGTCCAGTTCGGCCTCGGCTGGCGCTTCTACGAGGCGGCCTTCCGCGCCGCGCGCCACCGCTCGGCGAACATGAGCACGCTCGTCGTCCTCGGCACGACCGCGGCGTGGGCGTACTCGGCCGTGGTCACGCTTCGTCCCGAGCTGGTCATGGCGGCCGGAATCGAGCCGATGACCTACTTCGACAGCGCCGCGGTGATCATCGGCCTCGTCCTCGCCGGTCGCTGGCTCGAGGCACGCGCGAAGTCGGCCACGGCAGGTGCGGTGCGCCGCCTTGCCGGACTTCAGCCGAGCACCGCGCGTCTGCTGCGCGACGGTCGCGAGGAGGACGTGCCGCTGGTCGAGGTTCACGCCGGAGACCTCATTCGGGTCAGGCCGGGTGAGCGCATCGCGGTCGATGGCCGGGTCATCGAAGGCTCGTCGAGCGTCGACGAATCGATGCTCACCGGCGAGGCGCTGCCGGTCGTAAAGGTCGCCGGTGACGAGGTGATCGGGGCGACCATCAACGGCACGGGCAGCTTCGTTCTGCGCGCCACTCACGTCGGTCGCGACACGGTGCTGGCCCAGATCGTCCGCCTGGTCGAACAGGCCCAGGGATCCCGGGCGCCCATCCAGCGCCTCGCCGACGCGGTCACCGGCTGGTTCGTGCCGGCGGTGCTGGCCATCGCCGCGCTGACGTTCGTCGTGTGGATGGCCTTCGGTCCCGAGCCGCGACTGACGTACGCGCTGGTAAGCACGATCAGTGTCCTGATCATCGCCTGCCCGTGCGCGATGGGCCTCGCGACGCCGACGGCGATCATGGTCGCCACCGGTCGCGGCGCCGAATCGGGCGTGCTCATTCGCGGGGGAGAGGCACTCGAGCAGGCGGAGCGGATCGATACGGTCGTGTTCGACAAGACGGGCACGCTGACGAGTGGCCGGCCCTCGGTGGCCGAGATCGTTGCAGCCCCAGGTGTCGCGTCGGATGAGGTCCTGCGCGTCGCGGCCGCGGTCGAGACGGGCAGCGAGCACCCACTGGCGACGGCGATCATCGAGCGCGCGCGAAGCTGAAGGCATCTCGGTCCCGCCGATCACCGATTTCGAGGCGGCCGCCGGCCACGGCGCGCATGCCCGAGTGGATGGAGTGCCGGCGATCGTCGGCAACGCTCGGCTGATGGCCGACCACGACCTCGACGTTGCCCTTGTTGCGCCACTCGCCGCGGCCCTCGACGCGGCAGCGCAGGCCGGCCGGACACCGATCCTCGTGGCCAGCGGCGGACGGCTGATCGGGCTCATCTCCGTAAGCGATCCGGTCAGAGCTGAGGCCGTCGCGGCCGTTCGCGCCCTGCGCGCGCGTGGCGTCGACGTGTGGCTGCTGTCGGGTGATCAACGACGCGTAGCCGAGGCTGTCGCGGCCGAAGTGGGCATCGACACCGACCGCGTCGTCGCCGAGGTGCTGCCGGCCGACAAGGCGGCCCACATTCGCTTGCTTCAGGCCGATTCGCACGTGGTGGCGATGGTTGGTGACGGCATCAACGACGCTCCGGCGCTGGCCCAGGCGGATCTCGGGGTTGCAATCGGCAGCGGCACTGACGTCGCCATCGAGGCATCCGACGTGACGCTGGTCGGCGGCGATCCGCGCCTGGTCGGCTCGGCGCTCGATCTGTCGCGCCGCACGATGCGCGTCATCCGTCAGAACCTGTTCTGGGCGTTCGCCTACAACGTGGTCCTGATCCCGGTCGCGATGGGCGTGCTGTACCCAATCACCGGAATGCTGCTCGACCCGGTCCTCGCCGCGGGCGCAATGGCGATCAGCTCGGTGACGGTGCATCGCCAACTCGCTGCGCCTATCACGCCTACGAGCCTTTGCAGCAACGACGTAGTCAAAGGGACGGAGATTTCGTCTATTCGCAGGCCACCTGGCCCGGGCCACATGAACCACTGATTGGTGACGATGGTTTCGTGCTTGGCGCTCAGATCGTGCGCTAGATTGATCGTGGCAGATCGGCGTCACCGCCCTGCCATCGGATGTCCGGGGAAAGCAGTTGTCTCACATGCGCACCGGTCGCTGGGTTGTCAGCGTCGCCTTCGTTCTTCTTTCGATCGTCATCGTCGTGCCCATGTCACCGCGCACAGCCGTCGGCGACGAACCCGAGCCAACCGAGTTCCTGGCCGATAGCCCGCCGCCGACATATCGGCCGTGTGCCACTCCGACTCCCTCGCCGACGTCCACGCCGGCGCCGTCGGCAACGCCGACTGCCACTCAAAGCCCCTTGCCGAGCGCCACGCCTGGGCCGACGAACGCACCCAGCTGGGGTCCGCCGCCAGCGTCACGCCTCGGCGCGCCGGAGATCTTCGGCTACCTGCCCAACTGGGACCTTGACGCTCACATCGACTACGGCGCGATCACGACCATCGCCTACTTCGGGCTTGCCGCCGGCGCCAACGGCCAGCTGGTTCGAACCAAGGCCAATGGCGGTCCGACGACGGAGTACTCGCGCTGGCAATCGGCCAAGGTCAACAACGTGATCAGCCAGGCGCACGCCAACGGAGTCAAGTTCGTGCTGACCGTCGAGCGGATGGCCTGGGACGACGGCACCAAGGCAGCTACCCGCACCCTGCTGGGCAACGTGGCGCTGCGCACTTCGCTGGTCACCGACATCGTCAACGAGGTGACGTTGCGCGGGATCGACGGCGTCAGTCTCGACTTCGAGCCCATCCTGAGCGACCAGCGCGCCAACTTCGCGGCGTTCGTGGGCGAGCTTCGGGCTGGCCTCTACGCCGCCAATCCGGCACATCAGCTGACCTTTGCAGCGACCGGCTCACAGCCTGGTCAGACGTACCAGATGATCGGAGCCCTGACCGCTTCGGGCGCCGCGGACGCAGTGATCATCATGGGCTACCCGCTGCGCGGACTAGACGCCAGGTACGCGGGCGGCCTCGCACCGCTGTACTCCCCGACCTCGTTCGACCTCAAACAGATCGCCAATGCGTACCTAGAGCGAGTCGCCGCGGACAAGATCGTAATGGCCCTGCCGTGGTACGGGCGGCAATGGCCGACCTTGACGTCCAATGTCAACTCCGAGGTTCAGAGCGATCGGAGGCTGTACGACCGTCCCCACAACATCGGCTATACGAACGCTCTCCAGCTGGCTGCAAATCACGGCCGCCAGCTCGATCCGGCAGAGCAGTCGGCCTGGACGGCCTTCCAGTGGCGCTACTGCGCCGAGGCACCCGACACCTGGAAGGAGGTCTATTACGACGACGTCGAGACGCTCGGCTACAAGTACGACTGGGTTGCGTCGAAGGGCATGGCCGGCATCGGCATCTGGGCGCTCGGCTACGACAACGATCAGCCGGAGCTGTGGCAGCTGCTGCGCGTGAAGTACCGCGGTCTGGTGGACACCACTCCTCCGGCGGGGAGCATGAACGCGGTCGATCCGGTTGCCCAATGTGCGTCGCCATACGTCAGGCTGGATTTTGACCTCGACGACGGCGTCGACGGCAGCGGAGCCGTGTACATCAGGATCTCCAATGTGCCCGACGTTTCGGCCACTGGACTATTGACCCTGGGCCGCACATTCCCGGCCTTCGACGAGATCAGCTGGCCGACCGATGACGCGTCGACCGGAGGCTCGACAACATTCGGTAACCGAACCGTGTACGCGCAATGGGCAGACGTCGCCGGCAACTGGTCTCCGGTGTCGAGTGTGGCTCTTGATCTCGCGGCCCCGGCTGGGGGGACGTTCAGCATCGCCGGCGGTGCAACGGCCGTGGCCGATCCGATCATTCCCGTGTCGTTCACGTCCACCGGCGCGCGCACGATCGACAGGGTTCGCTTCTCGAGCGACGGATCAACCGGTCCCGATGGGGCGATGGTCGAGGCCGTCGAGGCAGCTCCAGGAGAGACAGTCAGCTTCTCGTTGATCGATCCGGCCACCGGTGGCCTCGATGCCGATGGCCGCACAGCTGTGTATGGCCAGTGGCACGACAGCGCTGGTTGCTGGTCGACACCCAAAGCCTTTCAACTCAAGCTCGATCGGACGGGACCCGTGGGTACGTTGAGCATCGTTGGGGCACCGGCGTACGTCCTCGTGCCGAGCGTCCAGCTGCTGGCTGCTGCGACCGACAATGGGTCAGGCGTGGCGCGGATGCAGCTTTCGAACGACGGCACGACCTGGACCGACGTCGCGTCGTCCACCACACCGATTACATGGTCAGCCGGGAACCTGGCCGACGGCCCATGGACGGTCAGTGCGCGGTGGCAGGATGGCGCCGGCACCTGGAGCGCGGTTGCGACCGCCTCGACATTCCTCGACGCGCAAGGGCCGACCGGAATGGTAATGATCAACGACGGTGCGATCGCGACGGCCACCGACCAGGTGACGGTCAGCGCCCCGGCCTCCGACGCCGGCTCGGGCGTTGCCGAGCTGCTTCTATCCAACAGCCCGGATCAATCAGCGGGCGTCCTGACTGGCGCGACGTCATTCGTTCCGGGAGCGTCGGTGGCGTGGTCGCTCAAGGGCACTGCGACGAACCTTACGGAAGGCGTGCACACCGTCTACGCCCAGTGGCGCGACGGTGCAGGCCATTGGTCCACCGTTGCGTCCGCCTCGATCATTGTCGATACGGGACCCCCGCTGGTCGGCAAGCCACTGCCAGCCCTACGCGCCGGAGTGCAGATGGGAGCGCAGAGCGTTCCCATCTCAGCCACGTGGACAGCTGTCAATTCGGGTTCCGGCGTGGCCGAGCATCGCGTTGCCCTGGCTCGTGACGGCAGGCCCTGGCCCACTCCGACGGTAGTCAGCGGGCCCGCATTCAGCGGCACCATCGAGCCCGGCGTCGCGTGGCGGTTGCGAGTGGGCGCGACCGACGCGATCGGAAACGTCAGCGCTCAGGTCCAGTCGGACCCGTTCACTGCGACGATCAGCCAGGAGAACGCCACCGGCGTGACCTACACGGGAACGTGGAAGCGCGTTGCAGTGAGTGGCTCGTTGGGCGGCTCGACCCGCTACGCCACTGCGAAGGGCGCGACCGCCAAGCTGTCGTTCACCGGCCGGTCGGTGGCATGGGTCGCGCCGCTCGGCACGAACCGGGGCACGGCCAAGGTGCTCATCGACGGTGTCGTCGTCGCCACGATCGACCTCCGCGCGCCGGCGCAATCGAGGATGCTCGTCTTCAGCCGAACGTGGCTTTCGACCGGGCAGCCACACGATCAAGATCAAGGTTCTCGGCACGGGCCGCGTCGACCTGGATGCTTTCGTCGTCCTGAGGTGACCGTGGCGGCGACAATGCCGCGATGAGCGTCAGAAGCGGGCAGCGCGAGGGCGAGTTCCACTACGAGCACCCGATCGAGGTCCGGTTTGCCGACACGGACGCCTTCGGGCACGTCAACAACGCCGTCTACCTGACCTACTTCGAGGCGGCCCGCGCCGGCATCTACGCCAGGGTGGCGGGCACTCCTTTCGGGACCGGCGCGCAGGCATCGGAGCGCACCTTCGTCATCGCCGAGGCGAACATCGTCTATCGCGCGCCGGCGTTCTTCGGTGAGACGCTGCTCGTCGGCTGCCGCTTCGCCTGGGCGAGCCGCTCGTCGTTCGGACTCGAATACCGCGTTCGTGCCGACGCCTCGGTCGTCGGGCCGGCACGCCTCGTCGCCGATGGCGAATCGACCCAGGTCATGTTCGATCTCGAGGCCAACCGGGTCAGACGCGTGCCGGCCGATCTGCTCGAGATGTTCGAGGAGTTCGAGGGCCGGCCGATCCCGCGTCGCTGAAGCGCCGGCGCCGCTGAGGCCGGCTCCGACGAGCGGCTAGACCTCGAAGCGGCGGAAGACGGCCACCGCGTTCTGGCCGCCGAAGCCGAAGCCGTTGATCATCGCCGTGTCGACCTTCGCCTCGCGTGCGGTCAGCGGGACGTAGTCGAGGTCCAGCTCGGGCAGATCGGGCTCCTCGAGGTTGATCGTCGGCGCGATGACGCCCTCGCGGATCGCGCCGATGGCGGCGAACGCGTTGATCACCCCGGCCGCGCCGATCGTGTGGCCGACCATCGACTTGGTGGCGCTGATGGCCACCTTGTGCGCGTGGCCGCCCATGGCGCCCTTGATCGCGCGAGTCTCGGTCTGGTCGTTGAGCGAGGTGCTCGTGCCGTGGGCGGCGATGTAGTCGACCTCGTCCGGCGCCACGCCCGGCATCCTGCATCGCCTTCGTCATCGCCATGCACGCTCCCCGGCCGGTCGGCTCGGGCGCCGAGATATGGAACGCGTCGGCGGTCAGCGCCGCGCCGATCAGCTCGGCGTGGATGGTCGCGCCACGCTCGAGCGCGTGCTGCGCGCTCTCGACGATCACGACGCCGGCGCCCTCGCCGTACACGAAGCCGTCGCGGTTGCGGTCGAACGGGCGCGAGGCATGCTCCGGATCGTCGTTGCGCCTGGAAAGCGCATGCATGTTGCCCAGCGCAGCAAATCCGATCGGCAGCAGCGGCGCCTCGGTCCCGCCGGCGAGAACCACGTCGACCTCGCCGCGCTGGATCATGCGCAGCGCGTCGAGGAAGCAGATGATCGACGTCGCGCAGGCGGCCGACTGGGTGATGACCGGCCCCGTCAGGCCGTGCTCCATCGACAGCTGGCAGGCGGCCATCGATGCCGACAACGCCGGAAAGGCGAACGGGCTGACCGAGTTCGGGCCCTTGATGCGCAAGACCTCGGACCCGATCGTGACCTGCTCCATCCCGCCGCCGCCGGTGTTGACCGCCACGGCAACTCGATCTCGTCGCTCGGGCGACCACTCGCTGAAATCGAGCCCGGCGTCGGCGACGGCCTCCTTGCCGGCGGCCATCGCGAAATGAACGAAGCGGCTCATCCGCCGCGCCATCTTGCGGTCCATGGCGATCGTCGGGTCGAAGTCCTTGACCTCGGCCGCGATGCGCACGTCGAAGCCGGTTGGGTCAAAGGTGGTGATCGGGCCGCCGCCGCTGACGCCGGCGACCAGGTTGCGCCAGAAGGTCGGGTGATCGTTGCCGATCGGGGTCACCGCGCCGAGGCCGGTGACGACGGCGCGACGCGACAGGTCCTGTTGGGGCACTAGTGGGAGCTCCTCGTCAAGGTGGCCGAGATTGTACCGGCGCGGACGCGCTGCGGCCTCAACAACAGGGGTTGACAGCGCCAACATTGCGAGCCATACTCAACCAACTGGTTGATCAACTAGGAGGTTTATCACGGACGGAAACGAGCAGCTCAACCGAACCTTCGCTGCGCTGGCAGATCCGACGAGGCGAGCAATCCTCGCTCGGCTGGCCGACGGCGAGCTGACGGTCAATGAGCTGGCTGAGCCGTTCGAGATGAGCCTCCAGGGGATCTCCAAGCATCTCAAGGTGCTCGAGCAGGCCGGGCTGATTACCCGCGGCCGTGAAGCGCAGTGGCGCCCAGCCCGCCTGCGCATCGCGCCGCTCGACGAGGCCAACGAGTGGATAGCCCGCTACCGCGAGCTGGCCCAGGATCGGTTCGACCGGCTCGAGAACGAGATCAATCGCATCAGTGGACGCAAAGGAGAACAGTCAGATGGGTAAGCTCGAAGTGATCGTCGAACCGGGTCGCCAGGACATCGTCCTCAAGCGCACCTTCGACGCGCCGCGTGACGTCGTCTTCAAGGCGATCACCGATCCGGCGCTCATCCCGCAGTGGTGGGGTCCTCGCCGCTACGAGACGATCGTCGACGAGATGGACGCGAGCCCGGGCGGCAAGTGGCGCTACATCAACCGCGCCCCGGACGGCGGCGAGCACGCCTTCCATGGCGTCTACCACGACCTCAATGCGCCGGAAAGCATCACCCAGACCTGGGAGTACGAGGGCTTCCCGGGCCACGTGTCGCTCGAGACGCTGACGCTCGAGGAGATCGACGGCAAGACGGTGATGACCGCGCTGGCCACCTACCAGTCAGTCGAGGACCGCGACGGCATGGCCCAGAGCGGCATGGAAGAAGGCGCGGTCGAGATGTACGACCGTCTCGATGAGGTGCTCGAGGGCCTGCTCAGCCGGGTCTGACAGACTCCGCCGCTCTTCGAAACGCCCGGCCGGCCTGCGGCATCTGCCGCAGACGGCCGGGCACTACGTGTGTCCAGCCCTTGACGGTGAGCCCGATCAGCTGGGCCAGCAGATCGTGTCGGCGGCTCCAATTGATGCCGAACTCGGCGCGCAGCCGAGGCGGCAGCAGCGCGATGCCGGGAAGCGCCAGCAGGTCGACGACAAACGCGGGCAGGAAAGGGATCGGTGGGCGGACGATCAGCGGCGACAGCCGACGCGCGGTGGGCGTGGCGTGGATCGGGCCGTCGTCGGCGAGCATCCGGTCCCAGTAGTCGGTCAGTGCCTTCCAGTCGGCCGGGCTCTGGCTAAGCGAGATGCCGAGGCGCACTCCGACGCTTCGCGCTTCCTGCCAGAACCGGTCCAGCTCGTCATAGCTGAGCGGCCGGACCCAGCGCTGGTATGCATCGACGCTGGTCATGATCAGCGTTACCTGGACCCACAGCAGCAGCTTCGGGTCGAGCGCCCGATAGCTCTCGGCAAGCCGTCGCGCGTCCTCGTCGAGCGCCTCCCCACGGATCGCGGCATGGACGCCGTTCAGCCGCCGCACTGCGCGCTCAGCGGCGCGGCCGTCTCCGAAGACGAGATCCATCGTCGTCGCGATCGTGCCGTGCAGCCGCTTCCAGGGGTCTATCCTCGAACGTGCTGTGGTGAGCGACGCCCTCGGCGACCATGGGGTGCGCGACCTGGAGCAGCAGCGCGGCCGGTCCGGCGCCGAGCAGCACCGCCTCGCGGTTGATGCGCCACATCATCGAATCCGGGCCGTAGAAGCCGAGGACCGCGTCGGGCCGGAGAGTCTCCATCGCTGCGCATCGTGGCATAGCCTTCCGTTTGACCCGTGAAAGACACCGTCGACCTCGTCGTGCGCAACGCCACCCTCGTCACCTCGAACGGACGGAGCGACTCCGACATCGCCATCGACGATCAGCGCTTCGTGGCGCTCGCGCCGCGCGGCGAGCTGCGCGTGCGTGGCACGGCCGAGCTCGATGCCAGTGGGCTGGTGGCACTCCCCGGCGTGATAGACGGGCACGTCCACTTTCGCCAGCCAGGGCTCGAACACGAAGAGACTTGGCTGACCGGCACGCGCGCGGCGGTCATGGGTGGAGTCACGACCGTGCTCGACATGCCCAACACGATCCCGCCGACCGACACAGTCGAGCGCGCACGAGAAAAGCTCGCCCTCGCCCGGGCATCGGCGTACTGCGACTTCGGGATATTCGGCTTGCTGTTCGATCGGCCCGACCGACGCACTGGAGCTGGCCGGCGGCGGATTGGTCGTCGGTCTCAAGGCATTCATGGGCCCGACCACTGGCAGTCTTGGCCCGCCCGCCGACGATGCAGTTCGCGCCGCACTGGCGCGGCCGGGTCTGCGCGTCGTTTTCCATGCCGAGGACGAGTGGGAGATCGAGTCCGAAGATTCAGGCGTTGCCCGACCGGATCCGCGATCGTCCGATGGCGCATCTGGCTTCGCGAACGATCGAGGCCGAGGTCATGGCAATCGACCATGTCGGCCAGATCGTGCTCGAGTCAGGCGGCGCGGGGCACATCGCTCACATCAGCTCGATCGATGGGCTGCAGCGCATCGATCGATGGCGCGCCAGGGGCGCCGACCTGACCTGTGAGGTGACCCCGCACCATCTGCTGCTCGACGCGGACGTCTACGAGTCCTTCGGCGGTTTGGCCAAGGTCAATCCGCCGATTCGCGGCCGGCAACACGGCCTCGCGCTGCTGGCAGCACTCGCCGATGGCCGAATCGATTGCCTCGTCAGCGACCACGCGCCGCATCTGCTGGCCGACAAGCAGCGCGACTCGATCTGGGACGTGCCCGCCGGCTTCGCCGGCGTCGAGACATTGCTGCCGCTGATGCTCACCGAGGTCGCCGCCGGCCGGTTGACGCTGGAGCGCCTGGTCGCGGCGACATCAGAGGGACCTGCGCGAACCTGGGGTATATGGCCGCGCAAAGGGGCAGTCGCAGTTGGTTCCGACGCCGATTTGACGCTCGTCGAACTGTCCCGTGACGGCGTTGTCCGCGCCGCTGATCTCCACGGGATGAACAACCACTCGCCGTTCGAGGGTCGGGCAACCATTGGCGCGCCGGTCGACGACGATCGTCGCGGCCGGGTCGCGATGCGTGAGGTCAGCTGGTCGGCGAACCCGGCTGGGGCAGCCGGTCAGCCGAGCCTGACGAACTCCGCCAGCTTCGCGATCGCGTCGTCGACTGCCGTTCGAGTTGCGGCGCTCGGTTTGGCGCCGTCCTCCCAATGGAGCTTGATCACCTGCAGCTCGTTGGTCTTGCGGTCGCGCTCGGAGTCGAGCCGGCCGACGAGCTCGCCGTCGTGGAGGATGGGCAGCACGAAGTGCCCGAACTGTCGCTCTGCCTTGGGCACGTACATCTCGAGCTTGTACTTGAAGCCGAACAGCCGCTCGGTGCGATCCCGGTCGTAGATCAAGGGCTCGAAGGGCGACAGCAGCGTCGTCCGACCGCGTGATTTCGCAGCCGACTCGAGCGCTTCCGGCAACGCGAAGGCCGGTGCAGGCTTGCCCGGGTAGGGAAGGTCGACCGCGACCAGTCGGCCCTCCTCGACCAGTCGACTCAACAGCGCCTTGGCCGCCGGGATGCTCATGCCATAAGCGCGCAGCCTTATCTCCTGCTGCGTCGCGACCCCGAAGCGCTGCATCGCGCGCATGACGCGGCGCTCCTCGTACTCGTCCTGGGTCAGCTCATCGCGCGGCGCATCGGCCGGAATGACCCGCTCGGGAAGGTCCCACAGCCGCTCCTGGCCGACACGTCCGGCGACTACGACTTCCATCCGGGCACCCATGAACTCGAGCATCCGAGTCGAGTTCTTTTCGTTCGTCCAACCAGTCGACCGCCAGCCCTCCTTGACCATCGAGTCGTCCAGCTGGCGCGACTGAAGCGGCCCTTCGGCGCGCAGCTGATCGAGGATCGACTGGTGAAACTCCTTGTTGGTGGCGATCCATTCGACGCTCCAGCGGCGCCAATCGGTGGCGACCTTGTACTCGCGCGCGACGTAGAGCAGCTCCGGCAGGCGCTCTACGGGAACAATGAATGCGTTCCACTCGAACACGCGGCGGTCGGCCAGTGCCTTCTCGACGAGCGACCTGTCGAAATTGCCAAGCCGGCTCCACAGCACCAGGTACTGGGTGCGCTCGACGGTCCGCGTCGGGTCGATCTGGATGCCGTCGAAATGCCGCGCGACCTCGACTACGCTTTCCTCGGTCGGCGGCAGCTGCCGGTCGAGAAGCGCCGCTGCGACAGCTATCCGGCGCGCAGTCGTGAAATCAATGGCGGTGCTCATATGGCGCGGCCCACCATATCCGAGTGCCATCCGCCGATCCGACTAACTATTTATCGCTGGATGACTCAGTCACCACGGCGGATGGTTAGTCGGATACGTGGATTGTCCCCACAGGACAGAGCGCAGATCCGCCGATGTCAGTCGCCGTCGTAGCGCTTGAAGATGACCGCGCCGTTGTGCCCGCCGAGGCCAATGTTGTCGCTCATCGCGTAGCGGATCTCCATCGAGCGCGGCCCGCCCGCGACGACGTTGAGGTTGATCTCCGGGTCGTCGTCGCGGTAGTTGAGCGTCGCCGGTGCGCACTGGTTGTAGACGCTCAGCACCGTCATGACACCTTCGATCGCGCCCGCTGCGCCCATCAGGTGGCCGGTCAGCGACTTGGTGGCCGAGATCGCGATGTTCGGCGTGTGATCGCCGAACGTGGCCCAGATCGCCTGCGCCTCGCGCAGGTCGCCGAGCGGCGTCGAGGTGCCGTGCGGGTTGATCAGGTCGATCTCGTTGGCCGGCACGTTGTGGCGCTCGAGTGCCTGGATCATCGCCCGGCGCGCGCCATCGCCCTTCTCGACCGGCTGGATGAGGTCCCACGCATCAGCAGCCGAGCCGTAGCCGACAACCTCCGCGTAGATGCGCGCGCCGCGCGCCTTGGCGTACTCGAGGTCCTCGAGCATCAGCGCCCCGGACCCCTCACCGAGCACGAACCCGTTGCGCGTCTTGTCGAACGGCCGCGAGACGGTCGTGAGGTCCTCGTCCGGGCGCGGCATGCCCATGCCACGCATGTTGCTGAAGCCGATGTAGACCATCTCGTGCAGCGGGTTCTCGGTGGCGCCAGTGAGCGCGGCGATGTAATCGCCGCGCCTGATGCCCTCGGCCGCCTCGCCGATGTTGTGGGTGCCGGTCGAGCAGGCGGTGACGATGCACATGTTCGAGCCGCGGATGCCGGTGTCGATCGAGATCTGGCCCGACGCCGTGTCAGGCAGCATGTTGGCGATGAAGAACGGCGACACCGTGCGCGCACCGTTGGCCTCCCATTTCTGCAGGTTCTCCATCAGCAGATACGGACCGCCGCCACCCGAGCCGAAGATGACGCCGATGTCGTCACGGTTGTCGTGGGAGAGCGGTGACCTCGAGCCCGGAATCCGCGAGCGCCTGCTTGGCCGAGGCGACGCCCATGACCACGTTGCGATCGGTGCGCCGAATGGCCTTGAAGTCCATCCATTGCGTGCCGTCGAAGTCGTTGACCTCGCCCGAGATCTGCGCCTCGTAAGGCGACGGATCCCAGCGGGTGATCTTCTTGAGTCCCGATCGGCCGTTGACCAGGCTGTCCCAGACGGTGTCCTTGTCCTGGCCGATGGGGCTGATGATGCCGAGGCCGGTCACGGCGACTCGGCGCGAGAAATCGGGGCGGCGAATTGGCATGGCTAGGAACCTGCTCCTGTGACGGTCGTGCTCGCGGTGAGCGTGGCGGAAGTGCTGAAGAAGGTCGGGACGGCCAGACGGCCAGGCGCGTTCTGATCGTCGAGCGCGAACGCCTCGGCGTCGGGCGCGATGCGCTTGATCAAGCCGGTCAGGACCTTGCCCGGGCCGGGCTCGACGAAGCTGTCGACGCCGGCGGTCGGTCATTCGTTCGACGGCGGCGATCCAGTCCACGCCGCGGGTCAGGTGCTCGACCAGCTCGGCGCGGCACTCCTCGCCGGTAGTCAGCAGTCGCGCGTCAGCGTTGGCCAGCAACGGAGCGCGTGGGTCGGCGAAATCCACACCGGCGAGGATCTCGCGCATGTTGTCCGCCGCGCGGCTCATCAGTGGCGAGTGCGCGGCCACGCTGACCGGCAGCAGCAGGGCCCGCTTGGCGCCGAGCTCGCGCGCCTTCTCGGCCGCGCCCTCGACAGCGGCGCGCTCACCGCTGACCACGACCTGGCCGGGTGAGTTGCGATTGGCGATGGTGAACACGCCCAGAGCCTTGCCGGCTGCTTCGAGGTCTGCCAGTCGGTCGTCGGGCAGCCCGATCACGGCGGCCATCGCCCCGTCATCGGCCGAAGCCTGCATCTGGCGGCCACGTTCGCGGACCAGCCGCACGCCATCGGCGAGCGAGATGACCCCGGCCGCGACCATCGCGCTGTACTGGCCCATCGAATGCCCGGCGAAGAAGGTCGCCAGGGGCAGCCTGCCGAGTCGGTCCTCGAGCGCCCATACGTAGGCGATCGACGTGGCCAGGATCGCCGGTTGCGAGTTGACGGTCAGGTTGAGCTGCTCCTCGGGGCCTTCGAAGGCAAGCGCGGAGATCGGCTCGCCGAGCGCTTCGTCGGCTTCGGAGAAGACGGCGGCAGCCGCAGGCGAGGCCTCGGCGAGCGCCTGGCCCATGCCGACGTACTGGGATCCCTGACCAGGGAAAACAACTGCGATGTGCAAGACAGTTGCACGTTAGCAGGGGAGGGACGGCGCCCGAGCAATTAGGTGCAGACATGCACACAATCGGCTGTGGACCTACCATCGGCTGCGTGAGCGAGCCGACCGAAACGGACCTCGACCTGAGCCCGGCGGTAATCGCCGCCCGCGACCAGGTTCAGAACCCGCGCCTGCTCTCCGACCGGATCGCGATGGGTCGCGCGCTGTGGCGAGACCTGGTCGTCGGCTTCGCCGGACAGCTTCCGTCGCTGCGTATCGGCTTCGCTCAGCTGGCGGCGTTGTACGCGATCGACGGCACGGAGACGCTCACCGTGGCCGACCTGGCCGAACAGATCGGCCGCTCTCCGTCGGCTACCAGCAGGCTCGTGTCATCGCTCGAGGCACGCGGCCTCGTTACGCGCCACGAGGAGGTAGCCGACCGCCGCCAGCGGCAGCTCGAGATCAGCCCGACCGGGCGAGCGCTGCTGGCCCAGGTCGACAACGCCCGCGCCGAGCAGTTCCTGGCCGTGGTGCGGCCGCTGCCGCCGGGCGAACGCGCGCTGGTGGCGATGGGTGTCGCCGCGCTGTCGAGCCGCGCCATGACCAGACGCGGCCGGTTGATCAAGGCGCGCATGATCAAGGCGCGCCAGCGGTAGGGAAGGGCGAAGAATTCGCGCCCCGGCCGCGGACGCGGCCGGGGCGCAACAGATTTCAGTCGTGATCGTTCAAGGGTGATCGCCGACGCGCCAGCCGCGAAGCCGGACGATCGACAGCAGGCCCTCACGCAGGCCGCTGACGAAGTCGCCCTCGGCCTTGGTCGTTGGCGTGGTGCACAGCTCGGGCTCCGAGCCCGACGTCGTCGTGGCGTGGTCCGAGATTCGCAGCGCCATCACCGCGCCACTCGGGTTCTGGCTGGTGTTCGGGTTGCGGAAGCTCTCCCAGACGATCGGCTTGAGCGTGCCATCGTTCAGCCGGGCCAGGGACATCAGGCCCGATGATCCGAAGGGAGCCAACTCGACGCCGGTGATGTCGCCCGCGGTCGCGATCTGCGACAACGAACCCATCAGGCCGGTCAGGAAGACGCGGGTGTAGATGATCCCCATGCCACCGTTGTTGCGGCGATAGCCGATGGCATAGAACTTGTCGACGAAAAGGTCGTCGGCCAGGGTCTCGACCGGTGCCGGCACGATCGAGTACAGCGTCCCGGTCTCGGGCAGGAAGTCGACGTCCAGGATGCTGATGGCGCCGCTCGTAGCATCGACCTGCCAGGAATGGAGCATCGAGCTGGCGCTGGACCGCCGTATGACGCTGACAAAACGAAGTGGCGTCTGACCCGGCGCCGACGCGGCGTCAACCTCGAGCACGCCGGTTGCGGGTGCAGAAGCAGTGAAGCTCTTCAGCAACGTGATGCTCGGGACCAGGTTGGTGGTGACGATCTTCCACGTCTTGACGACGAGCTGGTTGGTGGTCGATCGCGCGATCGTGGCGAAAATCGTCGAGCTCAATCTGACGAGCTCGATCGACCGAGCCGAGCCGGCGGTCCGTGTGGTGATGCGCGATCCAATAGTCGTCGGCGCACCGTTGGCGGTAACGATCCACAGCCGCAGCTCGACCGCCTCGGCCACGTTGGTGGCGGTCACCACGCGTGTCGCCGACAACGCAATCGAATCGATTTCTCGGGTCTGACCAGACGATGAAGCAAGCGATCCGGCAGGCGCGTCCGTGCCACCCGCATTGGTGTGAGTCTGAGTGCCGACGTTCGTGTTCCATGAGGTCACTCGGGTCACGCCTGTCGTCGGGATCGAGGCGCTGACCACTCGATTGGTTGTCGGACAGACGAGGTTGAAACGCGAAGCCGACGGTCCGACGTTGCTGGCTCCGCGTGGATCGGGATGGAACAGCGTGCGGAACGCGTGGTCGAACACCTCGGCTGCGTCTCCCGTAGGGCCGCCAACCCAGCCGTCTGCCTGCATGCCGGCGACTATCACTCGGCGGCCTATCCGACGCGCACTGCCCACGAAGCACTCTTCCTGGTCGGCCGAACAGTTCGTGTTGATGCCGTTCTTGTGGCCCTCGATGCCTGGGTAGTTGCCGGCCTTGGTGAGGGTGTACGTCTTGGTCGCATTTCCGAACTGACCGGTGGCCACCCAGGTCTGCGGCCGGACTATCCGCCGGAACTCCGAGTCGGCCATGCCCGCGTTCCACAGGCGGACGAGGTCGCGCGCCGTCGTGAAGTGGAACGAGTGCTGGAAACCTGACGGGTTCTGATAGTTAGTCAACGACAGGCCCAGGTCGTCGGCCTTGTCATTCATCTCATTGACGAACGTGGCGACCGTTCCGAAAGGCCCGAGATAGCCCTCAGCCACGTGCTCGGCAATGGCGACCGTGGCATTGTTGCCGGACGGGATCATCATCCCGAACAGCAGGTCCTCGAACGACACGACCTCGAGCCACTGCAGCGGCACGTTGTTGTCGGCGGTCATGGACGATCCACCAGTCGTCGCTGCGGCCTGACTGATAGTGACGTTGTCGTTCAAGTCGACGACGCCATTGTCGACTGCTTCGAGCGCGACGATGAGAGACATCACCTTCGTAGTGCTGGCCATGGCTGTCACCTGGTCGGCGTTGCGCGAGTAGAGGCCGGCACCGCTGGCCATCGCGTACAGCGGGTCCGCTGCGAACGCGTGGTCGGCCTGGACGCCGTCGGCGGCATCGTGAGCACCAACCGGAACGGCGACCGAGGCAACGAGTACGAGTGCCAGAAGCAGGATCCTGCTTCGAGCGCGACGGGTCCTGGCTACCATTTCGAGCCTCCTCTCGAGGGGATTGGAGCGACGACTGGGTCCGAAGCACGAGTTTGCGGCGCTTCTCGAAGCCCATCGATCAACCCACCGAGCTCATCGAGCCGACGGAATTGCGCCGTGCGCCCCGTCGTTACGTGCTCCACGCGCCCGCGCAGGTGATCGGGCTGGGATTCGAGGTCGGCCGTCTCGGTCATCGTCCATATGCGGACAACAAAAACGTCCATGGCACCAGATTGCCGACGGGCGTTTCAGTGGCCTTAAGATGGCCATTCGGCCGCGCGCGTCGAAGGGCACGCGGCCGAGCGTCGACTGGACAGGCTGGGCGTTCGGCGCAGCGCCACCGGCCCGGCCGGTTTCTTCGATTCGGAACACTTCGTAGTTACCACGCGCGAGAACGTGGCCGTCGACCTCGACAACGTCGCCGTCGACATCGAGTCCTTCCTTGGCGACGTGAGTGCGGGACAGAGCCTCATTGACGCCGGCGAGACCGACGAGGCGCTCGAGCGGTTGTCGGCCGCCGAAGCTGCCTACGGCGGTGACTTCCTCGAGGAGCAGCCGTATGACGAATGGGCCGTCGGCCTGCGCGAGGAGGCACGCGCGGCCTACATCGGCGTTCTGCGCGCGCTGGCCGATCTGGCGCGCGCGTCGGACGACATCGAAGGCGAGATCAGATTCCGGCTGCGACTGCTCGAACGAGACGCATTTGACGAGGCGACCTCATTCGCCTTCGTGCGAGCACACATTCGTCAGGGCGCGCACGGGCAGGCTCGAGCGGCCTATCGACGTTACGTTGCGGCGATGGAGGAGATCGACGTCGAGGCGGTTCCCTATCCGTCGTAGTCCCCAGCAGGCCGCCGATCGTCGCTACGGGGCGATGCAGCTCCCGCTGGCGACGGGGGTTTCGCTGCGCAGCGTGCCGCGAACGGAGCTCGCGACCGCGACCGGTGACAGGGCGTAGCCGATCGACGGATCGGCGCGCGACTCGGAGAAAGTAACGCCGCCGACCGTTCCATCGGCCAGCAGCACCGGTCCGCCGCTGTCGCCCGGCGCGACATCGGCGCGCAGCTCGACCACGTCGCGCGCGACCACCGAACCGCCGTAGATATCGCGACCAAAGGCAGGGATCGTCCGGCTCACCACGGCCGGGATCACCCGCTGGCGGCCGCCGCCGGTGAAGCCCAGTGCCGCGGCGTCCGCTCCTCGGGCCGGCGGAGCGTCGGCAAGCGTGAGCGGCGCGAGGGCAAGTCCCGGCACGGCCAGCACGGCGATGTCGAGCTGGGTATCGAGGTGCACCAGCCGTGCCGGAAGGCGATCGAGCGAGCCGTCGAACGAGATCCAGAGCTGTTCGGAGCCGGTGACAACGTGGGCGTTGGTGATCAGGTGATCGGCGGTAACGGCGAAGCCGCTGCCGGTCATGAATCGGCCGCAGGCGAGTGATTCGACGCGCACCGTGCTGCGCCGCGCCGCCGCTGCGATCTGCTCAGCCTGGGCAGCGTCCGGTCCACCAGGAGGTGCCTCGATCGGCGGCGGCGCGCCGACGAACACGTCGGGCAACCCGGCGACCTCGAGCACTCGTCCCAGCTCGGCCGCCAACACGATCGGCGACGGCAGTCGCGTGTCGAGCGCGCGCAGAACGACCGATTGGCGCGCCTCGGCAGCGAGCGCCGGCACCGGGAACAGGGCGAGCAGGCCGCCCATCAGCCAGACGATGAAGATGCCGCGCGCGAGGCCGAAGAACGCGCCTGCGCCGTTGTCGACGCCACCCAGCAGACCGCGGCCCATGCGCCGCCTGACCGTGCCACCGAGCGCACTGCCAATGCCCTGCGCCAAAAAGACGACGGCGGCGACGATCCCCAGCACGAGCAGCGTGCGCAGCAGCGTGTCCATCTCGGCGAATGCGTCGGCGAGCATCGGCGCGAGGATGATCACCAGCACGATGCCGGCAACGAAACCCACCAGGGCGAGCGCCTGGACGACGAAGCCCGAGCGCCAGCCGAAGACGATCGCGACGGCGACGAGCAGCACCGCGATGAGATCGACCAGGTTGATGTCGTTCAGGCTCAAGACGCGAACCAGCTCGTGACGTGGTCGACGTCGATGCGAATGACCGGCCGCTGCTCGAGTGCGTGTGTCGCGTACTGCGGATATCGCTCGCGCAGCAGGCGAACCGCGTCGGAATGGCCGCCCTCATGTGTGTCGGTTGGCTCGATCAGCGATGCGGTGCCATCCATGCGCAGCCAGGCGAGCGCCGGCCAGCTCTCGTCCCAGCGGTCGACGAGCAGGGTCACGCGCGGCCGCTCCCGTATGTCGCGCACACGGGCGAGGTCGCGCGGATCCGAGACCGACTTGGGTTTCTCGTCGAGCGCCGAGTAGATGCGCAACCCGTCGTCCAGAACGGGCGCGTAGGCGATGGGCACGAGGCGTGCGGTGCCGCGATCGTTGATCGTGGCCAGTACGGCGCGACGCTCGGCGAACAACAGGGCACGCTCGGCCGGCCGCAGCTCAACCGTCACTCGACGCCCCACTCGGCGCCGTACCGGACCTGTCCGCGCAGGGCGGGGTCCCAGGCGGTCAAAGGCAGGGCGAAGTAGTGATCGGCCGACATCCCGTCGGGTGGCTTGACGCCCAGCTCGGCGGCAGGCAGGAAGCCGAAGCGCGGGTAGTAGTCGGCGTGGCCGAGGACGACCACCAGCCGTTCGCCGCGTTCCTCCGCGATTGCCAATCCAGCGTGGATCAGCTGGCCGCCGATGCCCACCCGTTGATGATCAGGATCGACCGCCATCGGCCCGAGGGCAAGCACCTCGGCCGAGGTGTCGCCGCTGACCAGGTCGACGTGGCTGAAGAGCACGTGGCCGACGATCGTGCCGCCGTCATCCGCTACGAGCGACAGCTCGTCGATTGCCCTCGGCGACGACGCGATCCGTTCCACGATCAGGGCCTCGTCCGGTCTGCCGAACGCAGCCGACTCGACCGCGAAGACGGCCTCGCGGTCGGCGGCCTCTGCGCGGCGGACGATCAGCCCTGCTACTCCTCGGCGATGACGATGCTGTTGATGGTTACCGGCGCGACCGGTCGATCCTGCGATCCGACCTGCGCCGTGGCGATCTTGTCGAGCACGTCCTCACCGCCGGTCAGGCGGCCGAAGATGGTGTAGTTCGGCGGCAGCGCATAGTCGGCGTGCATCACGAAGAACTGGCTGCCGTTGGTGTTCGGTCCGGCATTGGCCATCGCCAGGATTCCACGCTTGTAGTCGCGACCGACCGGCTCGTCGTTGAACTTGTAGCCGGGACCGCCGCGGCCGCTGCCGGTGGGGTCGCCGCCCTGGATCATGAAGCCCTTGATGACACGGTGAAAGATGACCCCGTCATAGAAGCCGTCGCGGGCCAGGAAGACGAAGTTGTTGACCGTGTTGGGCGCCTCTGAGGCGAACAGCTCGGCCGACATCTGGCCGGCGCTGGTCTCGATCGTCGCCGAGTAGCGGCGCTGCTGATCGATCGCCATCGAAGGGGGAGCGGAGTACGACTTCATCTCATCTCCTGTGCAGTTCGGCCGAGGTTAGCGGCAATTCCTGTGAGGGCCTCTCAGCGAGTTGGTCTAGTCCTCGGGTACGACCGCTACGGCGTCAATCTCGACCAGGTAGTCGGGCACCGCGAGGCCCGCGACGAAGAGGCCGGTGATGGTCGGTGGATTGGGCCGGTCGCCCCACGCCTTCTGGAACGCCTCGAAGCCGGGCAGGAGCGGATTTCCCTGCACGATGAACACGTTCCACTTGACGACATGCTCGATTCCGGCGCCGCCAGCGGCGAGCGCAGTCTGAACGTTTTCGATGGCGCGCTGGCTTTGGGCGCCGATGTCGCCTTTGCCCACAACCTCGCCGTTCTCGTCGACCGCATTCTGGCCGCCGACGTAGATCGTCCGCGCCTTGCCGCTCACGGCGATCGCCTGGCTGTAGGCAGGGTTGCGGTGCAGGCCGTCAGGGTTCAGGTGCTCGACTTTTCCGGGCATGAATGACTCCTTCTGACGTCGTTCCACGTGTCCTAGATCTCGATCCAACCTTCGCCGATGGGCACGACCGATCCACTCAGCCGAGCGGCTGTTGGCATCCCAAAGGCATCGAAGATGACCTCGGTCTCGAGTCGTGACGGCCGGCCCATCTCGACGCCCTGCTCGATCACCAGCCGTTGGGCACCCTCGCGGAGCTGCTCGGCGAAGCCGATGAAGGCGCAGATCGGCACCGCCGCAGAGCCCGTCGCGGCGTCTTCGAGCGCACCCATCGTCGGGTCGGACATGACTCGAACATGAACGTCCGCGGCGGCGATCGCGCCGACATTGCCGGGCGCGACCATGGCCAGGTCGGCGTCGATGCGCCGTGCCACGCCGACAGCCGCGATCGCCCGCCGCGCGTCGATCGCGGCCAGTGCCTCGAGCCGGGCGAAGGGCACGACGAGATACGGGGTGCCGCACGAGACGACCGCCGGCAGGTCGTCCGAGCCGGGCCAGCGCAGCTCCGCCGGGTCGAGCGACAGTGCCCGAGCTAGCTCGTCGCGCGTATCCGGATCGACCCGCCTCACGACCTGTGGGACGGTCGTGCCGAGCGTGACCGTGAGCCCGTCGATCGACTGCCTCGAGAACGCCGACCGCCAGCTCGAGTCGAAGCATCGTGCGCCCGCCCGCCTGTGCCAGCACCCAGGCCGTGCCGAGGGTCGGGTGACCGGCGAAGGGCAGCTCAGTTCCGGGCGTGAAGATGCGCACGGCCGCATCGGCGCCGTCGGAGCGCCCGGCCGCGGAGGGTTCGCGAACGAAGGACGACTCGGCCAGGTTGAGCTCGGCCGCCAGCGTCTGCATCTCGATGTCGTCAAGCCCGCCGGCGTCGCCGAACACGGCCAGCGCGTTGCCCGCGAAAGGCCGATCGGTGAAGACGTCTACCAGGCGGTAGTGAAAGCGGCGAGACACCGGGCCATAACATACGCCGGCAGCCAGCCAACCCGGAGCCCAGGAGCGTGCCAGCCGATGAATGACGCCTTCGCCAAGGCCATGACCGAGGGCTATGCCCTCGACCAGCCGAGCATCGTCTTTGGCAGCCCGATGGTCGACGGCGAGGTGCACAACGGTGCCCGTGTGCAGGTGGCGCTGTCGATCCTCAACCGGCACGGCCTGATAGCCGGCGCGACCGGCACCGGCAAGACCAAGACGCTGCAGCTGATGGCGGGCCAGCTGTCGAAGGCCGGCGTGCCGACGTTCGTGGCCGATATCAAGGGCGACCTGACCGGCATGGTGCTCGGTGGCGACCCGTCCAACCCGAAGGTGGCCGAGCGGATGGCGTCGCTCGAGCTGCCCTATCAGCCGAGCGGCCACCCGGCGGAGTTCCTGTCGCTGACCGGCGCTCGCGGCGCACAGGTGCGGGCGACGGTCAGCTCGTTCGGGCCGCTGCTGCTGGGCAAGGTGCTCGACCTGAACGAGACGCAGACGTCGATCCTGTCGCTGATCTTCAAGTACTGCGACGACAACGACCTGCCGCTGCTCGACCTGGCCGACCTGGCGACGACGCTCAAGTTCCTCGAGTCGGACGAGGGCAAGCCGTTCCTCGAGGAGTACGGCGGCATGTCCAAGGCGTCCGTCGGCGTGCTGCTGCGCTCGATCGTCGTGCTCGAGCAGGAAGGCGCCGACACGTTCTTCGGCGAGCCAGAGTTCGACGTCCTGGACCTGCTGCGCACGACGGCCGACGGACAGGGCGTGATCAACATCCTCGAGCTGGCCGACGTGATGGACAAGCCGCGCCTGTTCTCGACCTTCATGCTCTGGATCCTGGCCCAGCTGTACGAGGTCCTGCCCGAGATCGGCGACGTCGACAAGCCCAAGCTGTGCTTCTTCTTCGACGAGGCGCACCTGCTCTTCGACGACGCGTCGGACGCATTGATGGAGCAGATCGAGCGCACCGCGCGGTTGATCCGATCGAAGGGCGTGGGCGTCTATTTCGTGACCCAGTCACCGACCGACGTGCCCTCCAGCGTCCTCTCGCAGCTCGGCAACCGCGTCCAGCACGCGCTGCGCGCGTTCACGCCCGAGGATGCCGACGCGTTGCGCAAGACCGCGCGCACGTTCCCGATGACCGACTTCTACGACGTCGAGACCATGCTCACCACGCTCGGCATCGGTGAGGCGGCGGTGACCGTGCTGTCGCCACGCGGCATCCCGACGCCGCTCGCGGCGACGCGCCTGGTGGCGCCCGATTCGTCGATGGAGCCGCTGCCCGACGCGCAGTTCCAGCAGCAGGTCGCGGCGAGCACCCTGCAGGCCAAGTACGGCGAGACCGTCGATCGCGACAGTGCCCACGAGCGCATCACCGCCCGTCTCGCGGCCGGACGCGAGGCCGCCGCCCAGGCGGCCGCCGCCGGACAGATGTCACCGACCACGAATACGGGCATGAACACGATGACGCCCGCCCAGCAGAAACGCGAGATAGCCCGTCAGGCGCGCGAGATCGAAGCGGCGCGGCGCGCGGCCGAGCGTGAGCGGAAAGCCCAGGCCGCCGCCGAGAAGCGCTATCGCGCCGAGCAGGCCAGGGCCGAGCGGGCTCGCCAGCGCTCGATCGACAGCGCCATCAGGACCGGCGGCCGCGTGGTGACTTCGCGAGCCGGGCAGAGCGTCCTGCGTGGCGTCTTCGACACCATCTTCGGCGGCGGCCGCCGCTAGGAATTACTCGATGACGAGATTGGGCGGCAGGTCCGGCGCCGGCGGATAGGCCGGCTTCAGGCTCGTCGATCGTGTCGGCGAGGATGGTCGAGACGGCCAGGTTGCGCATCCAGTTGCGGTTGGCCGGAATGACGTACCACGGTGCCTGGTCGGTCGACGTCTTGGCGAGCGCCTCCTCGAAGGCCGCGATGTAGTGATCCCACAGCTTGCGCTCCTCGAGATCGCCCATCGAGAACTTCCAGCGCTTCTCCGGGTTGTCGACGCGTTCCTGGAACCGCTCGCGCTGCTCTTCCTTGGTGATGTACAGGAAGAGCTTGATGACCGTCGTGCCGGTCTGAGTGAGCATCTGCTCGAAGTCGCGAATCTGCCCGTAGCGGCTTGACCAGACTGCGCGCGGCACGATCTTGTGGACGCGCACCACGAGCACGTCCTCGTAGTGCGAGCGGTTGAAGATCCCGATCTCGCCCTTGCCCGGCACGCGCTTGTGGATGCGCCACAGGAAATCGTGCGCCAGCTCCTCCGACGTGGGCTGCTTGAACGCCGACACGTTGCAGCCCTGCGGGTTGAACGCCTCCATCACCTTCTGGATGGTGCCGTCCTTGCCCGCCGCGTCGATACCCTGCAGGATGATCAGGACCGACCGCTTCGACTCGGCCCATAGCCGGTCCTGCAGCTCGGCCAGTCGAGCGAGCTGCTCCCCGTCGCCGCTTCGCCCGCCTTCTTGTCCCAGCCGAACGTTGCCTCGGGATCGAACTTGGCCAGGTCGACATCGGCGCCCGGTTGGACGCGCAACAGGTCGCGCAGCTTTGCGGTACTGGTGGTTGCCATATGTGTTCAGCCTAGCCGAGGTGTCGCGCGATCGAAACCCTGCCCGCGCACTGCGATTGACAACCTGACACGCCGCCCGGCTCAAGGTGCCTCGAGGAGGTGATCAACTTGGCCGAGCAGCAGACGCCGAATCGTGACCAGCGCCGTCATCCAGACGCTCAGACGCCGTTGGACCCCGATCCCAAGAACAACCCCGCCTTGAGCGAGCGGCCGGACGACGCCTACGCCGGCCGAGCGGATCAGGACGTCACCGCCAACACGGGTCCGGGCGCAGGTGGTGCGACAGAGTTCGGCGGTGGCAACAAGAACCACCCGTCGCGCATCGCCAGCAGCACCCCTGCCGGCCAGAAGCGCTAGGCCCTGGTGGGCGCGTCCGGTGCGCATAGAATCGGGTCATGGCGATCACCGCGCGTCAAGCCGCATCCGATCTTCCTCGCCGGCCGCTGGGTCGACTCGCCCGACTCGCTCGAGATAAGCAATCCGGCACGGCCCGACGAGCCGGCCGGCGCCACCTACCACGCCACGCCCGAGCAGTACGAGGAAGCCGTCCAGGCCGCGGTCAAGGCGTTCGAGGTGACGCGCAAGCTGCCTGCCTACGAGCGCGGCGCGATCCTGCGCAACATCAGCGCCGGCATCAGGGAGCGCCGCGAGGAGATCGGCCGCACTCATGTCGCTCGAGTCGGGCAAGCCGATCAAGGACGCGCTGGTCGAGGTCGACCGTGCCACGCTCACTTTCCGCCTCGGCGCCGAGGAGGCCGAGCGGATGACCGGCGAGCTGATCCCGCTCGACCTGATGCCCAGCTCGAAGGGCCGCATCGGCATCACGCGGCGCTTCCCGATCGGTCCGATCGCGGCGATCAGCCCGTTCAACTTCCCGCTCAACCTGGCCGCGCACAAGCTCGCGCCGGCGATCGCGGCGGGCAACACGATCGTGCTCAAGCCGCCGTCGAAGGATCCGCTGACGATGCTCACCGTGGCCGAGATCGTCGAGAAATCGGGCGTGCCCGAGGGCGCGGTCAGCATCCTGCCGATGACCCGCGAGCTGGGCGACCGGATGGTCGAGGACGAGCGCTTCAAGCTGCTGACGTTCACCGGCTCGCCGAGCGTCGGCTGGCGCATGAAGGAGCGCGCCGGCAAGAAGCGCGTCGTGCTCGAGCTGGGTGGCAACGCGGGCGTGATCGTCGACGCAATCGGCCGACCTCGATTGGGCCGTCAAGCGCTCGCTGGTGGGCGCCTTCAGCTACGCCGGCCAGGTGTGCATCAGCGTCCAGCGCATGTTCATCCACCGCGCCGTCTTCGACGACTTCATCGAGCGCTTCGTCGAAGGCGCCCGAGCCGCTCGTCGTCGGTGACCCGCTCGATCCCGAGACGCAGCTCGGCCCGATGGTCGACGAGGCACAGGCCCAGCGGACGGAGGGCTGGGTGCGCGAGGCTGAGGAGCTCGGTGGCCGAGTGCTGCTCGGTGGCCGTGCCGACGGCGCGTTCTTCCCGCCGACAATGCTGGTCGACACCCCGGCAGAGGCGCAGGTGTGCTCGAACGAGGCCTTTGCGCCGCTCGTCGTCGCGTTCCCGTTCGACGACTTCGGCGATGCCATCCAGGCAGGTGAACGACTGCTTCTACGGGCTGCAGACGGGCGTCTTCACCAACGACCTGCAGCACTCGTGGCAGGCATTCAACGAGCTCGAAGTCGGCGGGGTGATCGTCAACGACGTCCCGACCTACCGCATCGACCACATGCCCTACGGCGGGGTGAAGGATTCCGGCCTGGGACGCGAGGGACTGCGCTGGTCGATCGAGGACATGACCGAGGTGCGCCTGATGGTCATGGCCGAGCCCGATCCGCCCGCGCCAGCGGCCGGCCAGCTAGGGCCTATCGGTCAGGGAGTGACGAGGTGAACCGGGTTGCCCCGGATGGTCACCTCCCAGGTCGTCGTGTCGTTGCCGCTGGCGGAGACGGTGTACTTCACCTACACCAGGTCAGCGGATGGTTCGCGATCAGCTCTGACTGAGGACGTGAGGCACACGCGGCCGCTGATGGCTCGATGGTCATCACACCAACCGACATCTGGCTACTGCCGATCCAGCAGTGCTGAATGGTTTTCTCTGGACTCATCGAGCCCACGGAAGAGCAGACGGGAGAAGGCGCCTTCTTGGACGGAATACGCAGTCGCGCGGCCAAGTCCGTCGAGCCGCAGACCAACCTGCGTCGCATCCGCATGCGCCTGCGGCTGGCATTGATCGCCGTGGTGCTCGTACCGATCGCGGTAGCTCTGGCCGTGCTGAAGTTCATGTCGCCAGGGCCACTGCCCATCGAGGTCTTCGCGCTTCCGGCCCTGATGGTGTTGCTCGCCCTGCCGCTCGTGTACGTGATCCCGCGTGTCGTTCTGCTCGGCACCGAGCACCTCGAGAAAGCGACCGACGAGATGCAGCGCGTGCAGGACGTGACCCGCGCCGACTCGCTGCGCGACGGCCTGACCGGCCTCGGAAATCATCGCGCCTTCCAGGAGGAGCTCGACCGGCAGCTCGATTTGAACAACCGCTATCGGGTCGAGATCGCGCTGCTGTTGATCGACCTCGACGACCTGAAGCTGGTCAATGATTCCGACGGCCACGCGGCCGGCGACGAGATGCTGCGCGATCTGGGGCGCCTGATCCACCAATCAGTGCGCTTCTCGGATCGCGCCTTCCGCGTCGGCGCCGACGAGTTCGCGATCCTGATGCCGCACACCAATGGCGTGGCGGCCCTGGAGGTCGCCAAGCGGCTCCAGCAGCGCGCGGCCAAACCCGCCCAGGGCAGCCGCCCGATCCGCTTCTCGGGCGGCATCTCTTCCTGCCCGGACCTGGCCTCGACGAGGTCGCAGCTATACGCCCAGGCCGACGCCGCGCTGTCATGGTGCAAGCGCCATGGCCGCTCGTCGATCGATGTCTTCCACCCGGTTCGCGACCGCGTTGGCCCGAGCATGGAGCCCACCGACGAGCTGACGGCATCGATCTCCAGGGTCGTCACCGAGGCCCGCCTGCGACCCGTGTATCAACCGATAGTCGATCTGGTCAGCGGTCGCGTGATCGGCTTCGAGGGTCTCATCCGACCATCGCCCGAATCGGGCTTCGCCGATCCGGCGAGCATGTTCATCGCCGCCGACACGGTCGGTCGCACGGTCGAGCTCGACTATGCCTGCCTGCAGGCCGTCGTGGCCGGCGCACAGCCCATTCCCCAGGAACAGCTGCTGACGCTCAATATCTCGCCGCGCACCGTCGAGGCGCCGCAGTTCTCGGCCGAGACCCTGCTGGCCATGCTGGTCGGCAACAACATCGCCCCACAGCGCGTGGTGATCGAGCTGACCGAGCGCGAGACGGTGGAGGACGTCAGTCGCCTGCAGGCGAATCTCGTTGCTCTTCAGCGTGCCGGAGTGCGCATCGCCGCCGACGACGTCGGCGCCGGCAACTCCGGCCTGCGCCTGCTCAGCCAGATCCGCTTCGACATCGTCAAGATCGACCTGACCCTGGTCCAGGAGGGCGCCGAACGGGCCTCGTCTCAGGCGGTCCTGCGCTCGTTGCGCGATCTGGCCGGCCGTTGGGGCGCGTCCGTC
This sequence comes from uncultured Chloroflexia bacterium, assembly GCA_963776865.1. GTDB lineage: Bacteria > Chloroflexota > Limnocylindria > Limnocylindrales > CSP1-4 > JALYGJ01. The sequence continues at coordinate 40,677 of CAVZOG010000004.1, forward strand.
ATCGCCGAGGGTCTCGAGACCGTCGGCCAGCTGCGCACCGTGCGCGAGCTGGGCGTGACCGCCGGCCAGGGCTACCTGCTCGGGCGGCCGACGCCCAACCCGCAGCTCAGCCACGTCGATCTCGGCGCGCTGCAGCCCGGAAGCATGGTCCTCGAGCGCACCATGAGCGGCCTGGAAGGCGCCATCCCCGCCCCCGCCCACTAGACCCTCGTTGGCGCCCGGTCGCGGGCGCCTCGCTCAGCTGGCGCCAGTCCGGCGGCGCAGACCACTGACGATCGCCTGCGTCTCGGCCGCGCTGACGCCCAGGCGAGTGAGGGTGAAGCGCGCCATCTCGAGCGCGGCCTCGGTCTCCGGCAAAACGATCTCGCTCACGCCCTCTGTCTTGAGCGCCTCACGATCCACCTCTGCCCGAGCGCGAGCGACGATCGTCAGCCGCGGGAACTCGCTGCGCACGTGGTGGACGACGAGGCGCATGGCCAGCTGATCGGTGAGCGTCACTACCACGACCTGCGCCCGGCTCAGGTCAGCGCGGTCCAGGTTGCGAGGGTTCTCGGCGAGACCCTGGATGACCGTCACGCCACGCGCCCGCAGCTCGCGGCATCTGCGTGGGTCCACCTCGATCACGACGTACGGGAAGCCGCGCCGTTCGAGCGCGGCAGCGATCAGTCGGCCGACGCGGCCGTAGCCGCAGATGACGGCGTAGCGCCGTGGTGGACCGCTCCCCGGCGCCGCGTCCTGGTCGCCAACCGGTGCGCCACTGCCGCCGCGGCGCAAGTCGATCCGGCGCAGGACGCGCGGCGTCCACGCGGTCAGGGTCGGCGAGATGGCGATGCTCACGCCGGCCGAGGCGAGCATCAGGCTGAACATCTGCTGCCCGACATCGCCCGACTCGACGCCGATCCGGGCCAGCAGGAACGAGAACTCGCCCGATTGAGCGAGCGCGACTCCGGCCAGCACCGCCGTCCTGCCGGGCAGGCCGAAGAGGCGCCCGAAGCCGGCGATGGCGATGCCCTTGGCGGCGACGACGAGCAGCACCGCGATCAGCACCAGCGCCAATGCGCTGAGCACGAACGCCGGATCGATGAGCATGCCGACCGACACGAAGAAGAGGGCGGCGAAGATGTCGCGCACCGGTTCGAGCTCGCCCAGCGCGTGATGGCTGATGTCAGATTCGCTGACCAGCAGGCCGGCCACGAAGGCGCCCAGGGCGAGCGAGAGCCCGAAGAATTCCGACAGGTAGGCCGTGCCGAGCGCAATCGCGACCACGGAGAGGATGAAGAGCTCGCGACTGCGCAGCGCCGCCACGCGCTCGAGCAGGAAGGGCAGCACATAGCGGCCGAGGGGCAGGATGATGGCCATGAACAGGGCCGCGTTGCCGAGCGCCAGCAGCACGTCGGCACCGAGCTCTCCGCCCGCTGTGATCCCGGTGAGGAGCACGACGAGCACGATCGTCGACAGATCCTGGAGCGTCGCCCAGCCCAGGGCAACGAGACCGTGCGCCGAATCGAGCTGGCCGCGCTCGCCCAGGATCTTGGCCATCACCGCGCTCGAGGATTGCGAGATGAAGGCGCCGAAGAACAAGCGCCTCGATCGACGTGAAGCCCATCGCCGTGGCGACGACATAGCCCAGCGCGACCAGCGATACGACCTGGAGTGTGCCGCCGACCAACGCGACCCGGCCGGCCCGGAACAGGTCGCCGATCGACAGCTCGAGACCAACGGCGAAGAGCAGGAAGACGAGGCCGATATCGGCCAGCGCGGCGACCGTCTCCACGTTGGCGACGGCGCCCGGGGTGTACGGCCCGATGATCAGGCCGGCAATGACGAAGCCGAGGATGGCCGACTGGCCAAGCCGAACAGCGATGGCGCCGCCGACGGTGGCCGCGATCAGGGATAGCGCAAGAGTGACCAGGAGTTCGGTGTCGGGCATCGGCACCTTTCAGCGGTCGGCGGTTCGGGGAAACCCGACGACCATGCTAACCGGCTGGGCGTGCCAGTCCGCGAAAGGGCCGATTCCGCGTTGAGCGCGCCGGCGGCCACGCTGCGCGAGACTCATCTGGTGGATGCCGACCAACTGATCGACGATACGGGTCCGCTGGTGGACGATCGTGCCGACCAGCTCGCCGGACAGCCACCCGTCGGCGGCATCAAGCGGTTGGCCAGAGCGGCGTCAGGCAGCTTCGCACTGAACGTAGTCAACCTGGGCGCGTCGGTGTTGACCACGATCGTGCTCGCTCGTGTGATGACCGTGGCCGACTTCGGCATCTACTCGTGGGTCGTGGCGACTGTGATGCTGCTGATGGTGCCCGTCAGCCTCGGGCTCGACCGGCTGATCGTGCGCGATGTGGCCGTGTTCGTCGGTCGCGGCGCGCACGGACTTGTGCGTGGCCTGCTGCGCACCAGCTCGCTCGTCGTGCTCGGGACGTGCACCGTCGTCGGCCTGCTGGTTGTGGCGGTCCTGCTCGTCGGCGGCTCGCAGATCGATCCTTCGACCGCCGCGGCGCTGGCGATCGGCATCATCGCGCTGCCGGCAATGGCCTACGGCCGTATCGCCCAATCGGCATTGATGGGCCTTCACCAGGTAGTCCTCGGCCAGCTGCCCGAGCTCTTCCTGCGCCCGCTGTTGTTGCTCGGCACTGTCGGGCTGATCGTCGTCGTCAGCGGCGTGCCGCTCGACGCGCCAACCGCGGTGGCCGCGTACACGCTGACGACAGTCGCCGTCTCGGTCATTGCGCTTGTTCTCATGCGCCGCACCATGCGCGCCAGGCTCCGGCCGGCAGTGGCGGAGTACGAGTGGCGACGCTGGCTCACGGCCGCCGCCGCACTGACCCTGCTCAGCGGCGCCTTCGTCGTCCACAGCCAGACCGGCGTCGTGCTCCTCGGCGTGCTCGACTCGCCCGAGTCGGCCGGTCTTTACGCGGTTGCGCAGCGCGGCGCGTTGCTCGTTGCTTTCCCGCTCCTGGCGCTCAACGCTGCGCTCGCGCCGACCGCAGCGCGACTGTGGTCGACGCGCCACGTCGATGAGCTGCAGCGACTGGTCACCGCGGGGACGCGCGGCGTGCTGCTGGCCGCGCTCCCGATCGCAATCATCTTCATCGTCTTCGGTAGTCAGCTGCTCGGCTTCGTCTTCGGCCAGCCGTTCTCGGCCGCGGGCGTCGCGCTGGCGATCCTGTGCATCGGCCAGTTGGCCAACGCCGCCACCGGCTCGGTCGCCACGCTGCTGATCATGTCCGGCAACCAGGCACTGGCGGCGGTGGGCATGGGTCTCGGCATGCTCGCCAACGTCGTGCTTGCCGTGCTGCTGATCCCGATCCTCGATGTCGCCGGAGCGGCGATCGCCGCCGCGACCGGTCTGATCGTGTCGAACGTCATCCACGTCGTCCTTGCTCGACGGACCCTGGGCATCGATACGACGGCGCTCGGCCTCCCGGCGCGTAAGGTTTCTTGACCGCCGCATTCCCCGCGGCGGTCGTGGTCGGGGCGCGTGCCGCCGACCAACTGGGAGTTGTTAGGCGCTGGCGTTGCGGCGCTGGCGCTCGAGATCCTTGTCGACCATCATCGCCACCAGCTCGTCGAAGGTGACCTTGGGCTCCCAGCCCAGCTCTCGCTTGGCCTTGGCAGGATTGCCGAGCAATCGGTCGACCTCGGCCGGGCGGATGAATGCCGGGTCGGTCACCACGTAGTCCTTGTAGTCGAGCCCGACGCGACTGAAGGCGATGTCGCACAGCTCGCGCACGGTGTGGGCCTCGCCGGTGGCGATCACGTAGTCGGTCGCCTCGTCCTGCTGGAGCATCAGCCACATCGCGCGAACGAAGTCGCCGGCAAAGCCCCAGTCGCGGTCGGCGTCGAGGTTGCCCATGCGCAGCTCGGTCGCGAGGCCGAGCTTGATCCGCGCCGCACCCTCGGTCACCTTGCGCGTCACGAACTCGCGCCCGCGGCGCGGCGATTCATGGTTGAAGCAGATCCCCGACGCGGCGTACATGCCGTAGCTCTCGCGGTAGTTGACGGTCAGGTAGTGGGCATACGTCTTGGCCACGCCGTATGGGCTACGCGGGTGGAAGGGTGTCGTCTCGACCTGGGGCGTCTCGCGGACCTTGCCGAACATCTCCGACGACGAGGCCTGGTAGAAGCGGATCGACGGGTCAACCTGGCGGATCGCCTCCAGCAGTCGGGTGACGCCGAGGGCGGTCACCTCGCCGGTCAGCACCGGCTGATTCCAGCTGGTTGGCACGAAGCTCTGTGCGCCGAGGTTGTAGACCTCGACCGGGCGCAGGTCACGCAGTGCCTCGACGAGCGAAGCCTGGTCGAGCAGGTCGCCCTGGACGATCTCGATCTTGTTCACGAGATGCGCGATGCGCTCATCCGTCGCCGTGCTCGAGCGGCGCGTCATGCCGATGACGCGGTAGCCCTCCTCGATCAGCAGCTCGGCGAGATATGAGCCGTCCTGTCCGGTGATACCGGTGATTAATGCGGTCTTGGTCACCGGCGCAGTTTAGGGGTGTCGCCGATGCTGGCGGCTACTCGCTCGGCGGTTGGTGATTGCCCCATATGTACCGAGGTGTCATGTGCGTTCGGGTCGACGCGGTATCGGGGCCGCAATGTCTCGACTGCCCAGCGGAAGAGCAGCGACCCGAATTCGGGCTCGAAATGGATCAGCGAGCGCCGTCGCGCGGCAAGCGGGGCCGTGAATCGATCGAGCCGAAGTCGCCGCGCGGTGCGCAACATCAGCCGGTGGCGACGCTTGATCCCGAAGCGGCGGCGATGGTCGAGTGATCCACCATGCCGTGCCGCGAAGTCACGGACCGAAGCCGCGCTTGCGACGGACATTGCCGCCAGGCCGTCGCGGTGGATCGAGGCGCTCGACCGACGCTTGATCGTCGCGAACGTGCCGCGCGGAATACCGGCCTCCTCGGCGATTCGGCGCTGGATCGGCTTGTCGTACAGCCCGGGAACCGAGAACGGCCGCATCTCGGCCGAGTCGATGATGTCGATCAGGCTCGGCTGCTCCGAGGCGCCGAAGAAGAGCAGCGGCAGGTGGATGAAGTCGGTACGCAGGCGAAGCTCGGTCAGCGAGCACGACGAGAGGTCGGCCCGGTACAGGCCGGGTCGGTAAGGGTTGCCCTTGAACCAGAAAGCCTCAGAGCCGGTCAGCAGCATTGAGCACGTGATCGAACGTTCCATGGCGGTCATGACCACGTCCTCGCCGGTCATGCCGGTGGCCAGGAACTCGGCCTCGGGCAGGTCGGTCCGGTCCAGGTAGGCCAACCGGTCGTACTTCTCGACGGTCATGCCCAGCCGCTCGGCAGTCGCCTCGCCACTGTCAACGGCCGTGCCGCTTGCGACAGGCTTGCTGTTGACGAACGTGACCGCCCGGCGGCAGCCGACCTCGGCCGCGACACTGGCGACGGCCGTGCTGTCGTAGCCCGACGATATGGTCGCCACCATCTCATAGCCGGGCGCGTTGGCCACGGCCGATCTGAGCGCGTTAGCCAGCCGCGTCCGGTAGTCGGCGTATGAGTCGAACGGGCGCTCGTGCGGTCGCTCCTCGATCCGCAACTCACCGGTCGAGGACAGACGAATGTTGTGGTAGACGACGGCCTGGAGCGGCGCGCCGGTGGTGGGCACGTCCAGGATCGTGTGCCGAACGCCTTCCGCCGCGCTGAACGAAGATCGGCGGATACAGCGCATCTGGGTCGAGTCCGAGCCCGGCGGCTTCGAGCAGCCACACGAGCGAGTTGGAGGCGATCAGCCGTGCGTCGCGTGCGATGCAGGTAGAGCCGTTCGAGGGGATGGCTTGGCGGGACGAGGACGAGGCCGTCGCCGTCGTCGACCAGGCCCGACCCGAAGACGGTCGTCGAGCGTGCCAGCGTTGCGATGTCGGAGTCACCGACCCACGTTCCCTCGACGAACCCGCGCTCAGTGCAGCGCACCGAGCTGCCGCACTGGACGTCGACTGCTCCGTCGTCGATTGACGCGAGCCAGGCCAGCGGAGGCAACGCCGTCGAGGTCCGGTAGTTGAACCGCGCGCTTCCCTCCACGTGCCTGATGGTATGCGTCGGTAGACTCTGTCCCCCATGCCAAGACCAATGAAAGTCGGAGTCCAGCTTCCCGAGGTCGAGCGCCACGTGCCGTGGGCCGAGGTGCGCGCGATGGCCGTCGCCGCCGAGCAGGTCGGCTTCGATTCGCTGTGGGTCGGCGACCACCTGCTGTACACGCCGACCGGCAAGGAGCCGATCGGGCCGTGGGAGGCATGGACGTCGCTCGCCGCGCTGGCCGAGGCGACTGAACGGATCGAGCTCGGCCCGCTCGTCGCGAGCACCAGCTTCCACAGCCCGGCGATGCTGGCCAAGATGGCCGCCACGGTCGACGAGATGAGCGGCGGGCGGTTGATCCTTGGCCTGGGCGCGGGCTGGAACGAGCCCGACTACACCGCATATGGCTTCCCCTACGACCACCGCGCCTCGCGCTTCGAGGAGGCGTTCACGATCATCCGCACGCTGCTCCGTGACGGCTACATCGACTTCTCGGGCACGTACTACGAGATCCGCGACTGCACCCTCGTGCCGCGCAGCCCGCGACCGAATGGTCCGCCACTGATGCTCGGCTCGATGGGTGAGCGGATGCTGCGTTTCGCGGCGCCGCACATCGATGCCTGGAACGCGTGGCACGACTGGTTCGGCAACACGCCGGAAGGGATCGCGCCGCTCAACGCGGCTGTCGACGAGGCGTGCATCGCCGCCGGGCGCGACCCGAGCGAAGTGGCGCGGACAACGACCGTGCTCGTTCAGATGAGCGGTGGCGAGGGTCGCATCTCCGGCGGCGAGTTCGCGCGTCCCACACCGCCGCTCAAGGGGACGCCGGAGGAGATTGCCGAGGGCCTGCGCGGCTACGCGGCCGTGGGCATGTCCCATCTGCAGCTGGTGCTCGACCCGATCACGGTCGGTGCGATCGAGGAGTGCGCCGCCGCGCTCGAGCTGCTCGACCGCGACTGACCCCCGAGAGTGGCGGACCGGGCCCTCGTCGAAGCGCTGCCGTTCGCTGCCTGGATCATCCTTGTCACGCTCAGCTTTGGCTCGTTCCTGTTCATGGTCATCACCCGGCACCGGGCCATGCCGACCGTCGGATACATGCGCTTCAGCAGCGTATTCGCGGCGATCCTGGCCGGCCTGGCGCTGCTGACCGACAACAACCTGACACCTGCGCCAGCGCTGGCCATCTCGCCGGCGCCGCCGGAGGCTCGATGCGCTGCGCCTCGCGGGCGTAGCCGCGTTCACAGTCCTCGCCTTGCTCGACGCGTTCCTGGTGCGCCGGCCGCGAGCTTCGATCGTTGCCGGCGGTTCGTCCCTGGTTGCGGCCGGCATTGCGCTCGGCGCGGCAGCCTTTGGCTGGGCGCCGAGCAGCGTCGACGCTGTTCCGTTCCTGGTCCAGTTGTGCGTCCTGACGGCGGTTACCGGCGGCTCCATGTCGGCCGTCGTGCTGAGCCACTGGTATCTGGTCACACCCAAACTCCCCGAGGCACCGCTCATCCTCCAGTCTCGGCTGCTCATCGCCACGCTCGTGCTGCAGATCCTGCTGTTCATTGTCTGGACGACCCTCGGCGGCGGGCCCGGCCAGGTGGCTTTCAGCGCGTTCAACGATTCGCTCCTGCTGGTCATCATGCGTTTGGTGATCACGCTGATCTTCCCGCTGGTGCTGTGCTACATGGCGTTGCGCACGGCCCAGACGCGATCGATGGAATCGGCCACCGGCCTGCTGTACATCAACCTGGCCGCCGTGATGGCAGGCACGATCGGCGCAGCGGCGCTGTATGTCTCATCCGGCCTGCTGGTGTGAAGGACGCCGAGGTGACAGGGTGAAGGTCAACATCCGCCTGTTCGCGATGCTCCGCCAGCAGGCCGGCTGGAGCCAACGCGAGTTCGAGCTGCCCGAGGGGTCGACCGTCGAGGACGCGTGGCAGGCGCTGATCGAGCTCGTGCCGGCCATCGGGGCGTCGCGCGACACCGTCCGCTTCGCACACAACCGCGGCTACACGGCGCTCGAGCAGCCGCTCTACGACGGCGATGAGGTGGCACTCATTCCGCCCGTCGCCGGCGGCGCCGAGAGCGGCGCCGAGGACCACTTGCTGCGCTGCGAGGTGACCGACCAGCCGATCGGCGACGCGCTGCTCGCCGAGCTTCGCGCGACGGTGCCGACGACGGCCGATGGCGCGTTGGTCGTCTTCGTCGGCCAGACACGCGAGACGCCGGGCACGCCGGCGCCGGGCGAAGAGGAGGAAGCCGCGCGGCACGCCGGCGAGTCCGTCACCGGGCTCGACTACGAGGCGTTCGCCGAGATGGCGGTCGAGGTCTTCCGCCAGATCGGCACCGAGATCGAGCAGCGTTTCGCGGTGCGGCGTCTGGCCATCGTCCACCGCACCGGACGCGTCGAGCTGGGCGAGGCGAGCGTCGTCATCGCCGCGGCCGCGCCGCACCGCGCGGCCGCGTTCGACGCCGCTCGTTACGCGATCGAGGAGCTCAAGGCCCGGGCGCCGATCTGGAAGGCCGAGCGCTTCGCCGGTGGTTCGGTATGGATCGGGTCGCCGGCGCGTGACCGGCCGAAGGAGGAAGACAGCTGATGGTTCGCGTGTACATCTCGGTCGACATGGAGGGTGTGGCCGGCATCAGCCACGCCAAGCCGACCAATCGGGGCGACGACCTATATCCGATGGCCGTCGAGCTGATGGTCGGCGAGGCCAACGCGGCAGTGGAGGGGGCATTCGACGGCGGCGCGACAGAAGTGACGGTCAACGACAGCCACGGCGCGATGTACAACCTGACGCCGGAGCGCATGGATCCGCGCGCCCGCCTGGTGCAGGGCAAGAAGCCGTGGAGCATGGTCGAGGCGGCCCGCGAGTCGAGCTTCGATGTCGCGCTGTTTGTCGGCTACCACGCTCGCGCCGGTCATCCGCGGGGCACGATCGCGCACACCTACACGGGCAAGGTCACCCTTGCCGAGCTCGGCGGCCGGCCGGTGACGGAGGCCGGCATGAACGCCGTGTACCTCGGCGCGCTGGGTATCCCGGTCGGCATGGTCACCGGCGACGACGCGCTGGCCGAGGAGCTGGTCGACTGGCTGCCCTGGGCTGAGAGAGTCGTCGTGAAGCGTGGCGTCAGCTGGCAGGCGGCCGACTCGGTCCATCCCTCGCGCGCCCGGGACATGATCCGCGCTGCGGCCCAGCGAACAGTCGAGCGCATCAGCGGTGGCGACGCGGACATCAAGCCGCTCGTCCTCCCGGCTCCGATCGACCTGCGCATCGATTTTGCCCATGCCGGCCAGGCCGATGTCGCCGCCACCATCCCGGGCTTCGAGCGATCAGGTGACCGAGGGATCGTCTATAGCGCCGACGACCCAATCACCGTCTTTCGCGCGTTTCTGAGCGCGGTCCGCCTGGCGTCAACGGCCGACGACTAGCCGGCAGGCACGAGTGGCCCGCCTCGTTGTTATCTCGACGGCCAATCACGTTGCTTCTTTCGCAGCCTGCGTTTGCTAGGCTCCAGCCGATGACCGATCCGATCAACGTCACGCCGGGCGGGCCACCGCCGCGCGACGAGTTCAGCCAGACCTTCTACGCGGAGCGCGGCCAGGAGCCCGAGTGGGCCGGTTGGACGTGGACTACCCGCGGTCGCGGCTTCCCATGGCTCGGCGTCATCCTCGTCCTGGTCGGCGTCGTGCTGCTCGTCGAGCTCCTGGTCCCGGCGATCGGCTTCACCACGCTGCTGTTGCTGGCTATCGCGGGGGCGTTCCTGGCTGGCTCGATGCTCGGCGGCGCGCGCGTGGCGATGGTGCCGGGCCTGCTGATCCTTGCCCTCGGCGTGGCCGAGCTGCTCGAGGACCTGGCCGTGTTCGGACCAGCCGGCCAGGATGTGAACGGACTATGGTCGGCCTCGCTGGCCATCGCCTTTCTGGTGATCTGGGCGATCGGCTACGCCAACAAGCGCCGCTCGACCTGGCCGCTGTGGGGCGCCGCGATCTTCGGCTTGATCGGCTTCGTCCAGCTCTCGAGTCGGATCATCAACGTGCCCGAGCTGGGCGCTCTATGGCCGCTGCTGATCATCGGCGCGGGTGTGGTCCTGCTCATCGGAGCGAGAAGCCGCGCCACCTGACCATCGCCGCGCCGCGGCTACCTGGTGTAGACGCCGCCTGGGTCGAGCTCCTCGCGGATCATTCGCAGCTCTTCCGTGGATGGTGCCGGAGTCTCGGTCAGCGACTCGGAGACCCGTGGTTGCCAGCCCATCGAGGCATGAACCTGGTCGAGCGTCACGCCGGGATGGAGTGAGTCGAGCTGCAGCTCCCCGTCCGCCATGTGGTAGATGCCGAGGTCGGTGACGACCACGCTGACGCGCGTGCCGACCGACGTACGGAAGTCCAGCCGCTCGACGAACGAGCGCGGCGACTGGCGCATGATCACGAAGATCGACTTCGCGTTCTGGGCGATCTCGCATGCCCCGCCCGAGCCGGGCAGGCGCGTTCTGGGCGTCGCGTAGTCGCCGATCACGGTCGAATTCAGGTTCGCGTTGCGGTCGATCTGGGCGGCGCCGAGGAAGCCGACGTCGATCAGCCCACCCTGCAGGTAGAAGCCGAACAGCTCGAACATGCTCGTCACCGCGGTCGCGCCGGTGACGATCGTCGGATCGCCGATGGACAGCGGCAGACGCGCCGGCAGAGCGCCAAAGACGCCCGCTTCGTAGACCAGCTCGAGGTCGGGCGCGACGGTGCGGCGCGCGAGATTTACCGCGATGTTGGGCAGGCCGACGCCGACGAAGCAGACCCGCTGCCCGGCCAGCTCGCGCGCCGCCGCGACGATCATCATCTCCGACGCACTCGGCGGAGATGCAGTCACGTCGGTCGCGGCCGCGCTCACCGGTACTCCCCGTAATCCACTGAGCCGGACGGGGCCGGAGTCGGTCGCAGTGCGAGCAATCGTTCGCGCCCCAGCTTCTCGACGTACTCATGGCGGTTGGCAACACCATGGACGTACTCGTCCAGCCATCGCTGGAGCGACTCCTCCTCGCGGGAGACTCGCTCCCACTCGAGGTAGAAAGCGTTGTCGCGGTCGTAGTAGCCCTGCGCGTACGAGGGATGTGCGCCGAACGGCTCGACCACCACGGCGTCGACGATCAGCCCGGGCAGGATGGTCCGGTTCGGGTCGGCGCGGATGACCGACTCGTCGACCAGCTCCTCGACGACCACGATCACCCGCTCGGCGGCGAACGCAGCTTCCTTCTGGCAGCCGAGCAGGCCCCAAACCTGGGTGTCGCCGGCGGCATCGGCGCGCTGGGCGTGGATGATCGTGACGTCGGGCTTGAGCGGCGGTACCGCGTAGATCGGTCCGTCGCCGTAGGGCGAGTCGATCGACCGGATCAGCGGATTGGCTTCGGGCAGGTCCGTGTCGTCGTACGAGCGCAGCGGAAAGAAGGGCAGGTTCATCGCCCCCGCGGTGTAGCGCGAAACCATGCCGAAGTGGCTGTACTCCTCGAGCTCGAGCCGCGGCTCTGCACCCTCGGTCCACCGACGAACGGCATGCAGCGAGCCGACGCCCGGGTTGCCCAGCCACGAGAAGACGAGCTTGCGCGCCACGCCGGCGGCGATCATCTGGTCGTAGATCAGGTCCGGTGTCAGCCGGCACAAGGTCAGGTCGCGCTTGCGCTGGCGAATGATCTCGTGCCCCGCGGCGAACGAGATGAGGTGCGTGAAGCCCTCGATCGCGACGGTGTCGCCGTCGCGAACCAGGTCGGCCACCGCGTCGCGCATCGTCGCGACCTTGGATGTGCCGGTCATGGAATTTGGGCGGCGCGCGAGTCAGCCGTCGACTTCGCCCTCTTCGGTCGCTCCCCATCGGCTGGCAAGCTCGAAGGCGCGCTTCGGATCCTCGGCGACCGCGTCGACCGCCTCGCCGAAGATGCGCACCGCGGTGGCGACCTCGTCGCTGTCGACGATCAGCGGCGGCGACATGCGCACGACGTCGTCGCCTGCCTCGAGCACGAGCAGGCCGCGCTGGAAGCACGCCCACTGGACGGCCTCGGCGGTCTCGCCCGAGTCGAACTGGACGGCGAGCATCAGTCCCTTGCCGCGCACGTCGCGGACCAGGCTCGGATGCTCGGCGATCAACGGCCGCAGGGCGGCGATGGCCTGGTCGCCGCGCTGTGCGGCGTTGTCCATCAAACCTTCCTCGAGCAACGCGATCGTCTCCAACGCGACGGCGCAGCTGACCGCGTTGCCGCCGAACGTCGAGCCGTGGTGGCCCTTCGACCAGGTCATCAGCTCGGCGCGGCAGACCATCGCGCCGAGCGGCATGCCTGACGCGATGCCCTTGGCGACGGCGATGATGTCGGGCTGCACGCCCCAGTGCTCGACCGCCCACATCTTGCCCGTCCGGCCGGCGCCCGACTGGACCTCGTCGGCAACGAGCAGGATGCCGTTGTCGTCGCAGATGCGGCGCAGGCGAGGCAGAAACTCGTCGTCGGGAATGATGTAGCCGCCCTCGCCCTGGATCGGCTCGACCACGATCGCGGCAATCTCGTCGGCCGGGATCAGTCGCTTGAAGACGCGCTGCTCGAGCTCGTCGAGACCGTCCATGCTGAACGGGACGTGGAGCACGCCGGGCAGCAGCGGCCCGAAGCCGGCGTGGTACTTCGACTTCGACGCGGTGAGCGAGACCGAGCCGTAGCTCCGGCCGTGGAAGCCGCCTACGAACGCGACGATGTATTGGCGCCGGGTGTGGAAGCGCGCCAGCTTGATGGCCGCCTCGATCGCCTCGGTGCCCGAGTTGCCGATGAAGGCGCGTGTCGGGCCGTCCATCGGCGCGATCTCGTCGAGCTTGGCCGCCAGCTGTGCGTAGACCGGCAGGTAGAAGTCGGATGCGCTGAAGTGGATCAGGTCGCGTGCCTGGCGCTCGAGCGCAGCGGTGATGCGCGGGTGGCCATAGCCGGTCGCGGACACGGCGATGCCGGCGGTGAAGTCGAGGAAGACGTTGCCGTCGATGTCCTCGACCGCCGCGCCGTTGCCGCGGACGGGCACGATCGGATAGGCACGCGGCAGGCTGGGCGAGGTGAACTCGTGGTCGAAGGCGACGTGCTGGCGCGCCCGCGGGCCGGGCAGCGGCGTGCGCACGTCAGGCACGGTCCGCACGTCAGGTCGCTCAGCCAGCTCGGTCACGTCGATTCCCTCGTCTGTTGCATAGAAACGATGCAGTCTGCATGAAACGAGCCGAAGTGTACGTCAGTACTCGGGTAGCTGGCTCAAGATGCGCGGGATCTCGTCGCCGATCGCCGGCGTCGGGAAGCCGTTCCGGATCCGGATCGGGATCCAGTCGAACGACTCCACGCCTTCGGCCGAGAGAGTCACGTCGAGGATCGCGGTGTCGTTCTTGCGGCCCGTGAAGTAGTCGAAGACGAAGTTGCCGATGCTGTAGGCGATCAGCGTCGTCTGTGTCTGCTTGTAGCCGTGCAGCACGTGCGGGTGATGACCGATCAGCAGCGTCGCGCCGGCGCCCATCGCGGCCGCCGCGAAGACGCGCTGCTTCTTGTTCGGCTCGCGTGAGTACTCGGTCCCGCCGTGAACCATGACGATCACGATGTCGACCGAGTCGCGAACCGCGGCAACCTCGGCTGCCACTACCTCAGGCGTGCCGATGGCCAGTCCGGGGCGAGCCGGGCCGGCCTCCCACTGGCGGGTGTTGAACGCCGGCCGGCCCGAGAATGGCATCACGTAGCCCAGGAACGCGATCGTCAGGCCGTTCTGCTCGACGATCAGCGGCGCGTGCGCCTCGGCACTGTTCGAGCCGCCACCGGCGTATTCGATCGAGCGCGCCTCGAGCAGGTCCATCGTGTCCTCGAAGGCCGGGATGCCGTAGTCGAGGGCGTGGTTGTTGGCCAGGCTGACGACGTCGATGCCGGCCGCGACGAGTGAATCGGCTGCCTTGATCGGGGCGCGGAAGGTGAACGTCTTGGGCCACGCGGTGCCGCGGTTGGAGATCGTGCACTCGAGATTGGCGACGACGAGATCGGCCCGGTCGAAGTACTGGACGACCTTCCTCCACGGTGCGAGCGGCCCGTTGCGCACGATGCGCCGGCCGATCGACTGGGCAAGCATCACGTCGCCCACGGCCATCAGGCGGACGGTCGGCGGCGTCACACCCGACGGCTCCGGTGCGGCCGGCTGGGCGGGGCTGGCGGTCGGGACCGGCTCCACGAGTGGCCCGGGAGTGGCAGTTGCCGTCGGTGTCGCGCGCGGGCTCGCATCGGGACTGGGCGTGAGAGTTGGCTGCACCTCGGGCTGCGATGCCAGGACGGCAGTCGAGGGCGCCGTCGCGGAGGGCGCGGTAGGAGGTGCCGGCTCGGCCGTTGCCGTGCACGCGACCAACAAGGTCAGAGTCAGCGCTACGAACGGGCGCACGCCGTTCCCCTGGCGGTTCAAGTGTCCCTCCGCTGTTTCAGCGACGCGCGGAGGTTACTGCACGCCGCGGCGTGCAACCAGTCAGTCGACGATCGTCTGCGACTGCTCGCGCATGAACTGCTGGACGTAGTACAGGCCGCCGCCCGACTTGCCCGTCGCGGTCGAGCCCTTCCAGCCGCCGAAAGGCTGGACGCCCGGCCAGGCGCCGGTGGTCGATCCCGCGCGGCGGTTGGCGTAGACGACGCCGGCCTCGATGCGCTTCAGGAACTTGTCGATCTCGGCCTGGTCGCCCGAGTAGATGCCGGCGGTCAGGCCCAGGTTGCTGTCATTGGCCAGGTCGAGCGCCTCGTCGACCGAGTCGACCGGTGCCAGGGTGACGAAGGGCAGGAACAGCTCGTCCCGGAACAGCCGATGATCCTTGGGCAGGTCGGCCACGACCGTGGGCGCAACGAAATAGCCCTTGTCGAGGCCGTCGTCGAGCAGCCGCTCGCCGCCGGCGACGATGCGGCCGTCGTGGCGCGCCTCGGCAACCGCGTCCTCGTAGCGCGCCAGTGCGCGCTGGTTGATGACCGGGCCCATCCAGTTCTCGCGCTCGATCGGGTCGCCGACCGAGATCGCCTTCGCCTTGTCGGCCAGCAGCTGGGTGAACTCGTCGTAGACCGGACGCTCGACGTACACCCGGCTGTTCGCCGAGCACTTCTGGCCGCTGAGGCCGAACGCACTGCGCATCACGCCCTCGGCTGCCTTGTCGAGATCAGCGGTCCTGGTGACGATTGCCGGGTTCTTGCCGCCCATCTCGACGATGACCGGCTTTGGGAACTGCTTGGCGAAGTGGCGGTACAGGTCGAAGCCGACCTCGAACGAGCCGGTGAACAGGATGCCGTCGACGCCTTCGTTCTCCTGCAGCTCGGCGCCGACCGTCTCACCCGGCCCGGCGACCATGTTGAAGACTCCGTCGGGCACGCCGCCGTCGCGCATCGCCTGGACGAGACAGACGCCCGACAGAGGAGCGTCCGACGAGGGCTTGTAGACGACGGTGTTGCCGGCCACCAGGGCGCCGCCCGACGGTCCGCCGCTCAGCGCGAACGGGAAGTTGAACGGGCTGATGATTGCCCACACCCCGTACGGCTTGAGGATGGACCGGGTGTGGACGCTCGGGTCGCCGAGGTTGCCCATCGGATGGTCGAAGCCCTGGTTCTGCTCGACCATGTCGCACGACCAGCGGATCAGGTCGGCCGTCTCCTCGACGTCGCCCAGTGCCTCGAGCCGGTTCTTGCCAACCTCGATCGCGAGCAACGCCGCGAAGACCATCTGGCGCTCGCTGATGATGTCGGCCACGCGACGAAGAATTGCCACGCGCTCCTGCCACGGCCGGTCCGACCAGGCCGGGAAAGCGGCGCGCGCCGCGGCGATCGCTTCCTGGACGTCAACCCGCGTGCCCTTGGCAAACGTGCCGATGAGCGATCCGTCGATCGGCGAGCGCTTCTCGAACGTCCCCTCGCCGTCGCGCTCCGAGCCACCTACGAAGTTGCGGTGGCTCTTGCCGAGCATCTCGCGCGCCTGTTCGAGACCCTTCTCGAATTCGGCGTGCAGCTCGTCGTTGTCGTTGCGCAGCGTGGCGTAGGTGATCTTCAGCCGCGGCCGTTCGATCGTCTCAGTCATCGGGCAGGCATCTCCTCGGTGGGTCGAACCGAGAGTCTAATCCCGCCGCGCTGTCAGCTGGCCTGAACGTCGCGGAAGCAGTCGGAGCAGTAGACGGGCCGGTCCATGCGCGGCTTGAATGGCACCTGGGCGGCATTGCCGCACTTGGAGCAGATGACCGCGAAGTATTCACGCGCCGGTCGGTAGTCGCCGCGCTCGTAGCCGCGCGGACCGCCGATCTCGCGGACGTCGAAGCCGCTCGTGTCGCGCATCGCTCGGCGCGAGGCGCGGCAGCTCGGGCAGCGCTTCGGATCGGATGCGAACCCCTTCTGCGCGTAGAACTCCTGGTCGGCGGCGGAGTGGATGAACTCCACGCCGCAGTCGGCGCACGTCACGGTTCGATCTGTATAGGACACCAGCCTGGACCTCCTGGTCAGAGATAGAAGATGTACCTGCCGATGCTGGTCACAGGAGGTCGGCCAGAGCGGGTGGGGCGTGGCGTCGGGACTAACAACGCCGGGCGCCGCGCGAACCAGGTGCTCTGCCGAGGGTCCCTGAACTGGGGCGCACCGGTAATGGCCAAAAGCCTAGCACCGCACGCAAAAGGGCGACGAGACACGTCCACCGAGCGCGACCCGCGTAGGCCTTCCGTCCTATGGTCAACACCTGACCGCCGGATGGCATCATTCATGTGGCGCGCCGCGTCACCAGTTCCGGGAGATCGATCCGACTCATGCCTCGTCTTTTGCAGATGGCCGACGTGCACCTTGGCGCACGCCACGACGACATGGGCCCGGCCGCCGCCGCGCAACGCGAGCGCCAGTTCACCGCGTTCCAGAAGGCGATCGACCTGGCCATCGTCGAAAAAGTCGACGCGGTGCTGATCTGCGGCGACCTGTTCGACTCCAACAGCCAGCCGCGCCGCTCGGTCGAGCGTGCCGCGACCGAGCTGGGCAAGGCCGTCGCGCGTCAGATCCCGGTGGTCATCATCCCGGGCACCCACGACTGCTACGAGGCCGGCTCGATCTACCGCGTCTTCGACATGGCCGCGATGGCCGGCGCAGCGGCGGACAGCGACCTGCTGACGGTGCTCACCGACAGCCGGCCCCGGGTCGAGTTCGACCACCTCGGGTTGTCGGTCGTGGCCACGGTGTTTCCGACCAAGCGCGCGCCGCGGAGCCCGCTGCCGGGCATGGCCGACGGTGCCACCGGCAAATGGAAGGTGGGCATGGTCCACGGCTCGTTCGCGGTTCCCGGGCGGTTCGACCAGGACGAGGTTTCGTTCACCGACGCGGAGGTCGGCGCAAGTGGTCTCGACTATCTCGCTCTCGGTCACTGGCACTCTTTCCGCGAGGGCCGCGCGAACGGCGTGGCGTGGGCCTACGCGGGTGCCCCTGATCTCGTCGCGCTCGACCAGGATGGCGCCGGCCAGGTGCTGCTGGTCAGCCTCGAGGAGCGCAACGGCCAGCGCCAGGTGACGATCGAGCCCCGCCAGGTCGGCCGCAGCCACTTCCGGAAGCTCGAGGTCGACGCCTCGACCCTGGCCTCGCAGGCTGAGCTGGAACGGTCGCTGCGCGACCAGGCCGATCCTGACCGGGTGATCGACGTGCGCGTCATCGGCGTTCGCCCGGCCGAGCTCGATCTCAACCTCGACGAGCTCGAGCGTCAGCTGGCCGGATCGTTCCTGCGCATTCGACTGCGCGACGTGTCGGTCGCGCCACTGCCCGAGGATTTCGATGCACCGGCCGATACGATCGTCGGCGCGATGGCGCGCGACCTGCATGGCCGCATTGCCGATCACGAGGCCCGCGGCGAGAACGAGCGTGCCGCGGAGCTGCGCGAGGCGCTTCGCCTCGGCCTGCTGCTGCTCGATGACGCTCAGCGTGTGACCCTGGCCTGAGATGAACATCACCCGACTGCGACTCGACAACTTCAAGCGCCACCGCGAGCTGGATCTCGAGCTGGTCTCCGGCCTGAACGTCGTTCGCGGGCCGAACGAGGCGGGCAAGTCGACGACTCAGCGAGCGCTCGAGATGGTGCTCTTCCGGCGCCCCAACTTCGCCTCGCAGGAGCTCGACGAGCTGCGTCCGTGGGGCGCCGACGAGTCCGAGACATCGGTCCAGATCGACTTCGAGGAAGACGGCACGAAGGGTTCGCTGCGCAAGGAGTTCGCAGGCTCGAAGGGCACCGTCGAGCTGACCATCGGCGAGGAGAAGCTGACCGATCCGGCGGCCGTCGAGCAGCGCATCGCCCAGCTGACCGGACTGCCATCGGAGAAGTTCTTCCGCGCCACAGCGAGCATCCACCAGCAGGAGCTGGCCGGCCTGAGCCAGGACGAGAACACGCTGCGCGACCGACTCCAGCAGTCGATGAGCGGCGCCGATCGGGGCACTCACGCTGCGCGGCGCAAGCTCGAGGAGGCCATCCGACGCTATCGGACCGAGGGCCAGAAGAACCCCGGCTACCTGAAGGTCCATCGGACCGAGGTCGAGCGGCTGCGCGCCCAGGTCGCGGCCGGCGATCAGGCACTCGCCCAGCTCGAGGCTGACCGGACCCAGCTTGCCGAGGCACGGGCTTTGCGCGCCAAGCTCGAGACGCAGCTGACCGAGCAGCAGGGCGGCGCGGTCAAGGCGGAACGAGCTTCGGCGCTGGCGATCAAGGCGGCCGATGCCAACCGGCGCTACCTGCACTACAAGCGCGCGGTCGAGCTGCGCGAAGAGATCAGCCGACTCGAGGCCGGTCATCCGTCGCCCGTCGCGCTGCCCGAACTGCGCAAGATCGTCGAGCAGCTGCGCGACCTCGAGTTCAGGCTGTCCGAGCTGCGCGCCGAGCTGGCCGCTGAGCCGGACCTGTCGGGCTACGACGTGGACATCCCCACGCCGCATTGGCAGCCATGGCTGGTTCTTGGCGTGGTGCTGCTTATCGGCGGCCTGGGCGTCGCCGCCGTGGGCATGATCGGTGGCCTGGGCCTGATCGGGATCGTGCTCGGAGCAGCGATGGCGATTGGCGGCGGCTTGGCGTTGTTCGAGATGGCCCGCCAGCGCCGTCGGCTGAGTGACATCAAGCTGCAGAACGAGTTGCGTGAATCGGAGATCGCGCGCCGTCTGGCGGGCCGAACCGATCTCGCCGAGCGCGTCCGCCAGGGCGAACAGGAACGGGCCGAGGCGCTTGCGTCGCTCGGCCGATCGGACCTCGTCGGCGCCGAGACGCTCGTTGCCGCCGAGACTGAGCACGTTTCGCTGATCGCGACTCGCCATGGCGAATACCGCGGGATGATGGGTGAGGAGCCACCGACTGAGGACGTGGCGACGCTGCGCGATGCCGCGGCCGCCGAAGCGGACGAGTGCCGCCACACGCTCGCCGGCATGGGCGAGCTCGGCCGCGAGCCGCAGAAGCACCTGCTTGCCTACCAGCGCGCCGTCCAGCGGCTCGGACCCGAGCGCGATGCGGCGATGCAGAGTGAGGCCCAGGCCGGCGCGCGCCTCGAGCGCAACGAGGTCGACGCCGAGAAGGTCGCGTCCGACAGCGAGGCACTGACCGCGGCCGAGGAGTCGCTCGCCGCGGCCGAGCGCCGCGTGCGCATCTACGAAGAGGTCCTGGGCGCGCTCAACAAGGCCGAGAGCGGCACGATGAAGAAGGCCGCTCGCTTCCTCGAGCAGCGCATGGCGCGCGACATCGAGCGCATCACCGGCGGCCGCTACCGGCGGCTGAAGGTCGACGAGACGACGCTGACCTTCTCGCTCTACTCGCCCGAGCTCGACGAGTGGGTCGACGCGCGGCGCCTGTCGCAGGGCACGCTCGACCAGCTCTATCTGTGCGCTCGGCTGGGCATCGTCCGCCAGGTCGTCGAGGATGCCAACCCGCCGATCGTGCTCGACGATCCGTTCGTGACCTTCGACGACGAGCGCGCCACGCGGGCGATCGAGCTGCTCAAGGAAATCGCCACCGACTTCCAGGTGATCCTGCTGACCTGCTCCGACAGGTTCGACAAGCTGGCCGACAAGGTGGTCGTCCTGCCCGGCCCCGACGAGCGCGACGAGCCCGAGCCGATTCCTTCGACGGCAACGGCCGAGCCGATGTCGATGTGGTCGAACGCGACCCTGCCGGCCGCGCCGGCCGCAGCCGCACAGTCCACGAATGGCAACGGCCGTACCAAGGCTGCACCAGCCGAGCCGGCGACGACGGCGGCCAAGAACTCGGGGCCGGCAGCGCCGCCTGAGCCACCTCTCTGGCCGGAGGAGCACTGATTGGCGTAGGCCCGATCTTCGGGCTGCTGTCGGCAATCAGCTGGGGCGCCGGCGACTTTGCCGGCGGTCTGCTCAGCCGGCGCTCAAGCGTCTTACTCGCCATCCTGGTCAGCCAGGGCATCGGGTTGTTCGGCGCCGCGGCCCTCGTGGCGATCAGCGCCGAAGCTCCGCCCTCGACCGAATCAATTGCCTGGGCGCTCGCCGCGGGCCTCTCCGGTGTGATCGGCCTGGGCGCGTTCTACCACGCGCTCTCACGCGGCACGATGGGCGTGGTTGCCCCGCTTGCTGCCCTGATCGGCGCCGGCGTGCCGGTGATGGTGTCGGTGGCCGGTGGGGAGTCGGTCCCGCCGGCGCGGCTGCTCGGCATCGCCCTGGCGCTCGTCGCGGTCGTGCTCACGTCACTCCCCGGCGGCGAGACGAACGACAGTGAGCGCCGGCGCGTCAGGGTCGAGCTTCACGAGCTGCCGCTGATCGTCGTGTCCGGACTGGGCTTCGCCGGCTTCTTTCTGCTCGTCGACCAGGCCACGACCGCGGGTGAAACCTGGTGGCCGCTGTTCGTGGTTCGCGTTGCGGGCGTCGCAATCGTTCTGGGTGCGCTGATCGCGCTGGCGCTGCGTGCGTCACGGATGCGCGGCCTCGGCCCCGCCACTCAGTCGGTGCTCGGCCTCGGCCGTCTGCGCGAGGCGAACCTGCCGACCGGGCGCCTGGTCTTCCTGCTGCTCGTGACCGGCGTGGCGGATCTGGGCGGCAACGCCTTCTTCCTGCTCGCGAAAGAGACTGACGCGCTGTCGGTCGCAGTTGTGCTGTCGTCGCTCTACCCGGTCGTGACCACGGTCCTGGCCGCGATCTTCCTTCACGAGCGGCTGCGCCCGACGCAGATTGCCGGCGTCGCCCTGGCGACGGTCAGCGTCCCGCTGATGCGCTAGCCGTTGGGCTAGACGTTCTGCCCGCTGGTGCCGCCGACGCGGCGCAGCTCCCAGCCACCGCCGTCCGCGTCACGCACCTCGTAGCGCGGCTGGTCGAACGTCGTCGGGCCGTGCGTGCGCCGCCCGGTGGCGAGATCGAAGCGCGAGAAATGCCAGGGCACTCGATGCAGCCGTCGACCAGCCGGCCCTCGGCAAGTGGGCCGCCGGCATGTGCGCAGGTCGAGTGAAGGGCGAACACCGCGCTTCCCTGGCGCACGACCACGACGCTCTGGGTGCCGGCCTTGGCAGCCGTCGGCTTGCCCTCGGGAATCTCGGTCAAGTCGAGCTTCTGCCACTTGGGCTCACCGTAGAAGCGCCACGCATGGCGGTTGACCATGTTGCCCAACGTGTAGACCGCCTCGCCGCCGACCCACGCTCCGCCGAGCATGACCACGTAGGCGACGAGACCAATTCCGATGGCGACTGTCCGATCGCCCGCCGGGTCCGGCAGGCGCATCGCGAAAGCAACGATGAAGAGGACCAGCGCGATGACCATGACGGTCGCGTGCACGGTGGCCACTATTCGCGCGTCGTCGTCGGTGTCGGAATAGTCGGCGGAGCCTGAGATGGCTGCCCCGAGCATGGCCAGGATGCCAACGGCCAGACCGATGTCGGCCGCCTGACGCAGGTTCACGACGCCGAAAAGGTCGAGCAGGTCGAACAGCACGACGAGCGAAAGCACGCCGATCGGGATGTCTGTCAGCGCGGCGTGGACCGAGTGGCCCAGCCACTTGCCGGTCACGAGGTCCTTGATGGGCCTAATCGGGCGCCAGATGGCGCGCAGCACGCGGACATTGAAATCGCCCAGAGGCTTGGCCCAGCCAGCCTGCGCAGCCAACACCCGGGACAGCAATCGACCGATCATCCGATCACCTCCTGCCCTGAGCGTAGCCCTGTAGGCGGCGCTTGTGCCACCCAAATCTCGGCAATTCGCGACGTGAGCGGCGTTTCAGTTCTGCGACGATCAGATGGTGACTGAACGGGTATCCGGTGTCGGCTTCGGCGAGGCGCTCCGGGCGTGGGCCTACGTGGGTCTGAACAGCTTCGGCGGGCCGGCCGGCCAGATCGCGGTGATGCATCGCGAGATCGTCGATCGGCGCAAGTGGCTCGACGAGAATCGCTTCCTTCACGCGCTCAACTACGCGATGCTGCTGCCCGGTCCCGAGGCACAGGAGCTGGCCACATACATCGGCTGGCTGATGCACGGGACGCGTGGCGGGCTCGCGGCCGGGTTGCTGTTCATCCTGCCCGGGGCGCTCGTGCTGCTGGCGCTGTCGATCATCTACGCGCTGTACCAGCAGACGGCGTTCGTGCAGGCCATTTTCTACGGCGTCAAGCCGGCAGTGGTGGCGCTCATCGCCGTCGCCGTCGTGCGACTCAGCCGCCGCGCGATACACAACCGACTCCAGCTGGCGGTCGCGATCGGCGCCTTCGTGGCGATCTTCTTCTTCGACGTTCCTTTCCCGCTGATCGTCGTCGCGGCGGCGCTGGTTGGCTTCGCCGGTCATCGGCTCGGACGCGCCCAGCCGACTCAGGCCTTGCCCGCGGACGACGCGCGACCGTCAGCGCCACGAGCGAGGCGAAGCCTCGCGGTCCTTCTCGTCGGGCTGGTCATCTGGTTGCTGCCGGTCGCGCTGACGGTGATCGTCACCGGTCCACAGAGCGTCTTCTCGCAGCTCGCTCTCTTCTTCGCGTTCGCGGCGGTGATCACCTTCGGCGGCGCTTACGCGCTGCTCGCCTACATCGCTCAACAGGCCGTCGACGTCTACGGCTGGCTAACTCCCGACCAGATGCTCGATGGGCTGGGCATGGCCGAGACGACACCCGGCCCGCTGATCATGGTCGTCCAGTTCGTCGGCTTCATGGCCGCGTTCGGCCAGCCGTCGGGCCTCGACCCGATCGTCGCCGGTGTGGTGGCGAGCATGCTCGTGACGTGGGTCACGTTCGCGCCGTCGTTCGTGTGGATCTTCACCGGTGCGCCCTATGTCGAGTCGCTCCGCAACCGGCCGACCCTCAGTGCTGCCCTGTCGGGCGTGACTGCCGCGGTGGTCGGCGTGATCGCCAACCTGGGCGTGTGGTTCGCGATGCAGACCCTGTTTGCGACGTCGGGCGAGCTGAGAATCGGGCCGCTCCGGCTGCACACCGTCGAGCTGGCGTCGATCGATCTCGTCGCGCTCGGCCTGACGGCCTTCGCGCTGGTCGCGCTGCTCCGCCTGAAGTGGTCCCTGTTCCTGACACTGGGCGTGTCGGCGGCACTCGGCGCGGCGTGGTTCCTGGTCGCCGGCTACTTCGTCCCAGGATGACCGGCGGGAACGATCGCCCGGTCGAGCAGCCAGACAGAGTTCGGTAGCAGGGCCGCCTGCGCCGGCCAGCGCTGCGGGTCGTGCTCCGGTCCAAGGATGTTGGCCATTACCTCGCGCTTGCCTTCACCAGATGCCATCACGAACACGACGCCCGCCTGGGCCAGCAGACGCGCGCTGAGCGTCACTCGGGGCAGGTGCGGCTCGACGTGCGTCGGCGCCGGCACGCCGATCGCCGTCGGCGCGTCCGGCGCGAGTGCCGGGCTGCCCGGGAAGATCGACATGATGTGGCCGTCGGGTCCGACGCCGGTCAGGATCACGTCGAAGCGCGGCACGCCGTGGCGCGCGGTCGGCACCCAGCGCGCCAGATCGCGGCTGTAGCGCTGCGCCGCCAGCTCGACCGGTTCGCTGTCGCCGAGCGTCTCCTCCACCTCGACGGGATGGACGTTCTCGGGATTGATGAGCAGCCCGGGTACGTCGCCTGCCGTGACGTCGTCGTAATCGCCGCCGCTGCCGGTCTGCGCCGCGCGGGTCGGCATTGCCAACAGGAGCCGATAGGCCATGCCCGCATTCGACTCGGGATGGTCGATCGGCACGAACCGCTCGTCGCCCCACCACAGGTGGACGTGGTCCCAGTCGAGCGCGGCGCGCGACTCGGGCGTGGTCAAGGCCAGGTAGAGCGGCGGCGCCCGACGAGCCGCCGGTCAGCGCCAAGTGGGCAACGCCGCGCTCCGCGATCGCTTCGCCGAGCCTCTCGAGCACCAGCCGGGCGGCCTCGCGCGCCACCGCGGAGGCATCCGCGAGGACGACGATCTGCGCGTCGTTGCGCGCCGGGTCAGCCACTGCTGACGAGCCTCACGGCGCGGATGAGCGACTGCTCGAAGATGCGGTCGTTGCCCGATTGCTCGAGTGCCTCGGCAATGAACGGCGTCTCCTCGAACGGTTCCAGGCGACCGGCACGCCGCGTGACCTGGGCGCCGTTCCAGTCGGCCGTGGCCAGCAGGTGGTCGGCCTGGCGCGTGATCCGGGCGCGGACGGTCGACTTGGCACGCGTCGCCTCGACGTCGACGCGGACGAGCGATCCGGCCGCGCGCTGCGACCCGTCGAGCGTGGCGCGCACCGGCCGCAGCTCGACCGCGATGCGGCGCCGGCCGCGCCGGAACGAGCCGCGCAGGACGTCGTCCTCCTTGTGGTGGACGAGCGGCTCGTCGACCTCCCACTGGAGACGTGACGCGAGCCAGCCGAGGTAGAACGCGGCCTTCGAGATGCGCAGCGTGTTGGTCGGCCGAGCCACATCGACGCGCACGCTGCGGATGTGCTCGAGCTCGGGCGTCAGCAACGGGTGGTCGAACAGGCCGGCCAGCAGCTCGCGCCAGAGAGTCAGGCGCAGCCAGCCGACGTCGGTGACGGACACGCCGTCCGATACGACCGTCGCCAGGCCGGCCATGCGCTTGCCGTCGTCCTCCTGGAAGCTGCCCGAATCGACCAGCAGTCGATCGGCCGTGCCGACGACCTCGTTGAACTGCTTGATGCCGAACGGCGGATCGTCGGGCCACCAGACGACGACCGGCAGGTCGTGGATGAGCAGCGGGGTGATGACGCGCGACAGATGCTGCGACAGCTCGCCGCCGGTCTTGATCAGGATCTGCTCGGTGCACACCTCCGAGTCGGAGCGCTCGGAAACCTTGCACTCGGCGTAGATGTGCGCGTCCATCGTCGACGGCCCGTCGAAGTCGCCCGGCGACACGACGATCGCGCGTGACGGGTGGCGCTGGTGGAGGGCGTTGATCGCCGCCAGGGCACGTTCCGACAGCTCGGGCCGGGGCGCCACGACCACCAGCGTCAGCACGCTCGTCCGCATCCGGACACGAACCGAGTGCGCGTCACCGAGCTGTTCGCCCAGCCGCGGGTCACCCATCGTGGCCTCGACCTCTTCGCCTGACGCACCCGGTAGCTCCGTCTCCGCCGCGGCCGTCGTCCAAACGCGGCTGAGCTGGCCGACGCACTCGGAGATGCTGTGCGCGCGGACGTGCCAGCGCGACGTGCTCTGATCGAGCTCGAGCGTCGTGGTCCCGAACGGCGAATCGCTCATAGCCTGCGCCAGCGCCGCCCGTCGTGCTCGATCAGGTTGTCGGCGTTGCTCGGCCCCCACGTCCCAGCCTCGTAGAAGCACATGTCGGCATCGGCCCCGCCCTCGTCGGTCCACTTGCGCCACAGCTCGTTGAGCGGGCTGACGATCGCCCACGCCGCCTCGACCTCGTCGGCGCGGGTGAACAGCGAGGCGTCGCCAAGCATCGCGTCGAGCAGCAACGTCTCGTACGCCTCGGGCGCGTCGCGCGTGAACGAAAGGCCGTAGGTGAAGTCCATCGCCACACTGCGCACGTCGAGGCCCAGCTGGGGCACCTTGGCGGCGAAGCGGAGCATGATCCCCTCGTCGGGCTGAATGCGCAGCGCGAGCAGGTTCGGCTCGGGCGGCGTGTTGCTGTCGCTGAACAGCATCAGCGGCGGCAGCTTGAACTGGATCGCGATCTCGGTCGCGCGGCGGGCCATGCGCTTGCCGGTGCGCAGGTAGAAGGGAACGTCGGCCCAGCGCCAGTTCTGGACCTCGAGCTTCATGGCGACGAAGGTCTCGACGTCCGAATCGGGCTTGACCTCTTCCTCCTCGCGGTAGCCGGCGACGTGCTTGTCGCCGACCCAGCCGGAGGTGTACTGGCCGCGCACGACCGTCGCCCGGGCGCGGGCCTCGGTCCAGTCGGTCTCGACCGCGCGCAGCACGCGCACCTTCTCGTCGCGCAGGGCATCGGCCTCGAAGGCGATCGGCGGCTCCATCGCCACCAGCGTCAGCAGCTGCAGGAGGTGGTTCTGGACGATGTCGCGGCTCGCTCCTGCTTCCTCGTAGAAGTCGCCGCGGCCCTCGACGCCGACGTCCTCGGCCACGGTGATCTGCACGTGATCGACGTAGCGCCGGTTCCAGAGCGGCTCGAATATGCCGTTGGCGAAGCGGAAGACGAGCAGGTTGCGCACCGTCTCCTTGCCCAGGTAGTGGTCGATGCGATAGACCTGCGACTCATCGAAGACGCTGACCAGCGCGTCGTTCAGCTCGCGCGCCGAGTCGAGGTCGTGCCCGAACGGCTTCTCGACAACGATCCGCGCCCAGCCTTCGTGCTCGCCCTGCTTGTGCAGTCCGACGCGGCCAAGGTTGCCGACGATCTGCTCGTACGCCGACGGCGGCGTGGCCAGGTAGAAAAGCCGGTTGCCGCGCGTGCCGCGTGCCGCGTCGATCTGCTCGAGCCGCTCGGCAAGGTCGCGGTAGGCGGTCCGATCACCGAACTCGCCGGGCTGATAGAACAGGCCGCTGGCGAAATCGTCCCACAGGCCCTGCTCGACCTTGACACGTGAGTTGGCGCTGACCGACTCGTTCATCATCTTGCGAAAGTCGTCGTCGGAAAGCGGCCGACGCGAGAAACCGAGCACGGACGTCTCGGCGGGCAGCAAGCCCGATCGGCGCAGGTTGTACACGGCGGGCATGATCTTGCGCGCGGTCAGGTCGCCGGTCGCGCCGAAGACGACGAGCACGCACGGCTCCGGCACGCGCTCGAGCGCCAGTCCGGCCCTGAGCGGGTTCTCGGCGGCCTGTGGCTCGGTCGGCCGATAGACGTGAACCGGCCCCGAGCTGGGCTTGGCGTTCGTGGTTCCGGCAGTGCTTCGTGGCTTCTTCGCCGGCGCTTTGGCAGGCGCCTTGGGCGGCACCGATTTCGCCGGCTTCGCAGGCGCCTTGGCCGGCGTCTTCGTCGCCACGTCAGTCGGTCTTGACCGCGTGGCCGCCGAACTGCTGGCGCAGCGCGGCAAGGACGCGCGCCGAGTAGCTCTCCTCCTGGCGGCTGCGGAAGCGCGTGAACAGGGCGGTGGTGATGACCTGCGCCGGAACGTCGAGGTCGATCGCCTCCTGGACGGTCCAGCGGCCCTCGCCCGAATCCTCGACGAAGCCGCGGATGTCACCCAGGTCCTCGCCGTGCTGCGAATAGGCCCGGCCGAGCAGCTCGAGCAGCCACGAGCGAATGACCGTGCCGTGCATCCACGCGTCGGCGACCGCCGCGAGGTCGAGCGGGTACTCCGAGGCGTGCATGATCTCGAAGCCCTCGGCATAGGCCTGCATCAGGCCGTACTCGATGCCGTTGTGGACCATCTTCACGTAGTGGCCCGAGCCGGGCGGTCCGCAGTGGACGTAGCCGCTCTCAGGCGCCAGTGCCTTGAATATCGGCTCGAGCGGCTCGACCGCCTCGCGGTCGCCGCCGACCATCGTCCCGTAGCCGTTGACGAGGCCCCAGACGCCGCCGCTGATGCCGGCGTCGACGAAGTTGAGGCCGCGCTCCTTGAGCAGCGCGTGGCGGCGCTTCGAATCCTTGAAGTTGGCGTTGCCGCCGTCGACGATCGTGTCGCCCGGCGCGAGCAGGTCGGCGAACTCGTCCATGGTGCGCTCGGTCGCGTCGCCGGCGGGAACCATCAGCCACACGATGCGTGGCGAATTCAGCATCTCAACGACGTCGGCCGGCGTGAAGCCGCCCTCGAGGCCCTCGCCGATGATCTCCTCGGTCTTGTCGCGTGAGCGGTTGTAGGCCACCACCCGATGACCGGCCTGGTGCAGGCGGCGCGCCATGTTGCCGCCCATCCGACCGAGACCGACGATGGCCAGCTCCACGGCGCTCCTCCTCTAGCTGCTGAGTGGCTCGACGAGGGCGCTCGCCAGCGTTTCGAATAGCTCGGCGAGGCCGTCGTCGACGGCCGACAGGTCGACCCGGGCGACGGGCAGCTCATGTGCCTCGAGCGAGGCGAAGTCGCCCGCCGCCTGGGCCGCGATGAGCGTGCCGAACGTCTCCTTCCAGCCCGGAATCGGCAGATCGTCCGCCTCGCGGCCGGTGAGCTGGATGAAGCAGCCGATCGACGGACCGCCCTTGTGCAGCTGGCCGGTCGAATGGAGGTAGCGCGGTCCGTAGCCGACGGTCACCGCGCGCTGAGTTCGGTCGCGCAGAAGCTGGGCGATCGAGCGCAGCTGCGCGTCTCGCTCGGGCGTCGGCGCGATGAACGCCTGGATGCTGAAGTAGCCCCGCCGCCGTGACCGCGCGAGGTGGCGACGCAGCTCGTTGGCCAGTCCGTCGTGGCCGGCGGTCAGACGCAGCGGGGCATCGCCGAAGAGGGTCAGCCCGCCTTCGCTGGCCAGCGGCTCGTCGGTCGGCAGCTCGCCGCTCGATCGGAAGTGGTCGAGGACGCGCTTGGTGTTGTCCTTCGACTCGGTCACGTTGGGCTCGTCGAACGGGTTGATGCCCAGAACGGCGCCGGCAACGGCCGTCGCGAACTCCCAGCGGAAGAACTCGCCGCCGAGTGCGCCGGCACCGCCGAGCATCGACAGCTCGAGCACCGGGTGACCTGCATCGGCGAGCGCGTCGAGCGCGGCGTCGGTCGACTCCTGCCAAGCCTGATCCGCCCCGGTGGCGATGCGTACGAAGACGCGGTCCTCGTCGTACACGCCGGGATCGCCGAGCGCCTCGCCGTCGACGGGCACGATGCCGCCGCCGCGCTTGCCGGTGCTCTCGGCGACGAGCTGCTCGATCCAGGCGCCGAGCGTCGCGTAACGCGGCTCGATCACCAGCGTCAGCTTGTCGCGGCCGGCGCGAGCGAGCGTGCCGAGCACGACGCCCAGCCACAGCCCGGGATTGTCGGCCGTGGCAGCCTGGCAGCGCTCGGCCGTGGCCGCCGCGTCGCTCATCGAGCCCGTCCAGGTCGAGACCCATCAGGGCGCCAGGCACGAGACCGACATACGACAGCGCGCTGTAGCGGCCGCCGACGTCGGCCGGGTTCAGGAAGGTCTCGCGGAACAGGTCACTGTGCGGGATCGCGTCGACGCTGCCCGGATCGGTGATGGCCACGAAGTGGACGCCGGCGAGGCCGCGCGGGAAATCGTCGTGGATGTCGTCCTCGACCTTCCAGAAATGGGACAGGAACGCCTGTGATTCGGTCGTCGTGCCCGACTTGGTGGCGATCATGTACAGCGTCTGGGCCGGGTCGGATGCCGTCGTGGCCCGCTGCACGGCGATCGGGTCGGTCGAATCGAGGATGCGCACCGGGATGCCGGTCTCGCCACGCGGCAAGGAGCTGGCAAGCACGTCCGGCGCGAGCGACGAGCCACCCATGCCGCACACCAGTCCGGCCGTGAAGCCCTCCTCGCGCACGGCAATCGCAAATGCCTCGAGGCTCACCACTCGATCGGCGAAGCTCGTCGGGAGGTCGAGCCATCCGAGGCGGTCCGAGATCAGCTTCTGGACGCGCTCGTCGTCCGACCAGACGCTCGGATCGCGCGACCAGATGCGCTCGACCCAGTTGTCAGCCAGCGCGCGCTCGAGCGCCCTGTCGATGGCCGCGGCGAGATCGGCGGCGATCTGCTGCGGACGACGGACCGCGGCCGCGTCGGTCATCGGGTCGCAGCCGCAGCGACCGGCTCGGGCCGCTGCCTCTTGACCAGCTCATTGGCCGCCGAAACGATTGCCGCCGCGTCGATGCCGGCGTCGGCGAGCTCCTCCTGGGGAGTGGCTGAACCGGGCAGCTGGCGCGGGGCGAGCAGGCAGGCCGCGATGCCGACGCCGGCTTCGGCGAGCGTCTGGAACACGGCCTCGCCGAGGCCGCCTTCCGGCCAATGGTCCTCGACAGTCATCACCCGCCCGGTCGCTCTGGCCGCCTCGATCAAGGTTGCCTCGTCGAGCGGCTTGACCGAGTAGAGGTCGATCACCCGTGCCGCCACGCCACCGTCGGCGAGCGTCTCGGCGGCAGCCAGTGCCTCGCCCAGGGTGATGCCGGCGGCCACGATCGTCAGCTCATCTTCCTCCGAGAAGCGCAGGACGCGGCTGCCGCCGATCGTGAACTCCTCGTCCGGGCCGTAGATCACCGGCATCGCCTGGCGCGTGGTGCGCATGTAGTTGATGCCCTTCTGCTCGTCCATCAGCGCCAGCAGCTTCGCCGTCTGGTTGGCGTCGCACGGATAGAGCACGGTGCTGCCGTGGATCGCGCGCATCGATGGCGATGTCCTCGAGGCCCATCTGCGACGGCCCGTCCTCGCCGATCGAGACGCCAGCGTGCGAGCCGCACAGGTACAGGTCGGCACGACTGACCGCGGCCATGCGCACGAAGTCGTAACCACGCGACAGGAACGCGGCGAAGGTGGCCGCGTGCGGCCGCCAGCCGCGTACCTGCATGCCCACCGCCGCGCCCAACATCTGCTGCTCGGCGATGTACATCTGGAAGAACCGCTCGGGATGCGCCTTGGCGAAGAGCTCGGTGTAGGTTGAGTTGCCCACCTCGCCGTCGAGCACCACGATCTCGGGCCGCGCCGACCCTAGCGCGAGCAGCGCGTCGCCGTATGCCTTGCGCGTGGCGACCTTCTCGCCCAGCTCGTAGCGCGGCAACGCCAACGGCCCGTCGGTTTCATGGGCGCTCAGCTCGACGCTCTCATCCGGGCGGGGCGGCGTGACTCGAAGGTTGCGTAGGCCGCCAAGCTCGGCGATCGCCTGCTCGGCATCGTCGACCGGCTTGCCGTGCGCTCCGTTCTTGTCGGCCACGGCCGATACGCCCTGGCCCTTCACCGTCCGGGCGATGATCGCCACCGGCTGGCCGCGCATCTCGGTCGCCTCGGAAAACGCGATGTCGATCGCATTCACGTCGTGGCCGTCGATCTCGATCGTGTACCAGCCGAATGCGCGAAGCCGTCGGGCATAGACGTCGAGGTCCCACTCGTAGCGCGTCGGTCCGGTCTGGCCGAGGCGATTGACGTCAACTGACCGCGACCAGGTTGTCGAGGCGGTCGAAGCTGCCCTGCGCGAACGCTTCCCACATCGAGCCCTCGGCCATCTCGCTGTCGCCGCACAGCACCCAGACCCGGCTGTCGAGACCCTCCAGCTGTTTGGCCGCCAGCGCCACGCCGACGCCGATCGGCAATCCCTGGCCGAGCGAGCCGGTGGCGACGTCGACCCACGGCAGGATCGGCGTCGGGTGACCCTCGAGCCGGCTGCCGCGGCGGCGGTAGGTGAGAAATTCCTCTTCGTCGATCGCGCCGATCGCCAGCAGGATCGAGTAGTACAGCGGCGACGCGTGGCCCTTCGAGAAGATCAGGTGATCGTTGTACGGCGAGCGCGGGTCGTCGACGCGCAGACGCAGGTACTTGCTGATCAGCACGGCCATCAGGTCGGCGGCTGACAGCGAGGATGTCGGGTGGCCCGAGCCGGCCGCGCTGGAGACGCGCACCGAGTCGACCCGCAGCTGCTGGGCGAGCTCGTGCCAAACGTCGCGGTCGTCGTGCGCGTCAGTCATGTTCGAGCCATCAATCGACACCACCCATCATCGGCATTGGGAGTCCGAGCGGCCATCGTATCGCGCTGCCGTCTCGTTGCGCGTTAACAGTCTGTGCGTGCTCGGTGTTGCCCGCTCATATCATCCGAGCGTGGTGCGCACCCCTCGGATCGGCTCAGGTCGTCGGCCGCGACTGATAACCATCGGCGACCTGATGCTCGACGTCGTCGTGCGCGCACAGGCCGGCATCGAGACCGGCACCGATGTCCCGGGCACCGTCCGCTTCAGGCTCGGCGGCTCGGCGGCCAACACGGCGCGCGCCTTTGCCGGCCTCGGCGGAGCAGCCGCGTTCGTCGGCACGCGCGGCCAGGACGAGCTCGGCCGTCGGCTGGTTGCCGCCCTGCGCGCGTCGGGCGTGACCGTTCATGTCGTGGCGCGTCGCGGCGTCACGCCGCGGCTGGCGGCGATCGTCGAGCCGTCGGGTCAGCGCTCGTTCGTGACCGATCGGTCGGTGGCCGATGATCTGCCCGCCGCGGCCGTCAAGCCAGCCTGGTTCAGGAGCGCCGACGTCCTCCACATGCCGGCCTATTCGCTCCTCGGCCAGCCGATCGGCGCCGCCTCGTTGATCGGTGCCCGCACTGTGAGACAGCGGGGGGCCCTGGTATCGGTCGACCTCGCGTCGCGCCGGCCGCTCGTCGACGCTGGCCGGGTGGCCGTTCGCAGGCTGCTCGACGAGGTCGCCCGGACGTCCTGTTCGCCAACGCCGACGAGGCCGCCGCCGTGGTCGGCGCGCGCCGCCACGCCCAGCTGCTGGACTTCGCGCCCGTAGTCGTCATCAAGGAGGGTGCCGCGGGTTGCCGCGTGCTGTGGCGCGGCGACAATCAAGCCGAGGTGCTCGAGATCGACGTGGCCACCAGATCCATCGCGGCGACCGACACGACCGGTGCCGGTGACGCCTTCGACGCCGGCTTCCTGTACGCGCTCGTCGCCGGCGGCTACACGACGGGCGGAGCGCGCGCGACGGCCCTGCTTCGGCGCGCCGCGCTGGCCGGCCACAAATCCGCCACGCGGCTGCTGACAGCCCCACGCCCGGAGCTCGCGCTGTGACGGCACGATTACGAATCTCGCCCGAGGTCTGGGCCGCTCACGCCGAGCGACGACCAGTCGTAGCGCTCGAATCGACGCTCATCACGCACGGCTTCGCACCGCCGCTCAACCTCGACGCCGCGCGGCGCGCCGAGGCCGCCGTGCGTGACGCCGGGGCCGAGCCGGCGACCGTGGCGGTCCACGACGGGGAGCTGCTCGTCGGCCTGAGCGACGCTCAGCTCGAGGCGATTGCCGCCGCGACCTCGCCGCGCAAGGCGTCGCGCGCCACGCTTGCCCTGGCGGTCGCCGAAGGAGGCTGGGCGGGCACGACCGTGTCGGCCACGATGATCGCCGCCAACATGGCCGGCATCAGGGTCTTCGCCACCGGCGGCATCGGCGGCGTCCACCGCGGTGGCGCAACGACGATGGACATCTCGGCCGACCTCGATGAGCTGGCGCGCACGCCCGTGCTGGTCGTCTGCGCCGGTCCCAAATCGATGCTCGACGTGGACCTGACGCTCGAATACCTCGAGACGCGCGGCGTGCCGGTGCTCGGCTGGCAGACCAACGAGCTGGCCGGGTTCTACGCGCGCGGGAGTGGCCGCACCCTGGCCGGCTCGGTGGCCGACGCGTCCGAGGCGGCACGCGTCGCGGCTGCCCACTGGGAGCTCAGCCTCGACTCCGGCATCGTCATCTCAGTGCCGCTGCCCGCCGATGCCGCGCTCTCACGGGAAGAGGCCGACGCGGCGATCGCTCAGGCAGTCGCCGACTCGGATGCCGCAGGGGTACATGGTCCGGCCGCCACGCCCTTCGTGCTGAGGCGCATCGCCGAGATCACCGATGGCCGCTCGGTCACGGCCAACCTCGCGCTGATCGAGAACAACGCCCGCGTCGCCGCGGAGGTCGCGACCGCTCTCGTGAAGGTGTCCGGCTAGCCGTTGACCATTCCGGTCGTGTCGACGACCTCGAAGTCGGAGCCCTCGATCTGATGCAGGTCGGCGCCTGACAACTCAGGTCAATCGGTACGATCGGGCGCTTGGGCACGCCCCGCATGCCTCGGTTCGCAGGCGCACCACAGCGCTCACAAGCACCCTCGACGTCACGCGGGAACGTTTGCCGCCCGTAACGCGTTTGAACCTCGTCAACTAAAGTTAGGGGCAGGAGGCGCGCCAGCCTGAACCAGACATTCAACCCGCGAGCCAATCCCGGCTCGCCGCGGCAACCGATCAAATCGGGTGCAGTAGCCGCGGCTCTGAGCTTCATCTTTCCCGGTCTCGGCCAGGCCTACCTGGGGCTGTCACGGGCTGCCGTGATCTTCGCGCTGCCGGTCATCGTCGTGCTGTTCGTCGTCGTCCTGATGATCCTCACCGGCGGCGGCCTGGCCGGTGTGGGCGGGCGAATCCTGGATCCAGGCTTCAGCTTCCCAGCAGCGTTCGGCGTAGTTGCCCTCGGCGTTTGGTGGATCGCGGCCATCGTCCATGCCTGGCGGAACGGAAGAAGTCCGTCCCCGGCGTTCATTGCGGTTCCTCTCGCGCTCGTCCTCCTCGTCGGCGTAGTCGACGTGTGGGGCGCCACCTCGCTCTACCGCGTCGGTAACGCGGGCGTCGCCTTCTCCGACACGACGCGCGATCCGACACTGGATGATGGGCCGCGGCCAACCATCACCCCTGCACCCACCCCCGCCGGCGAGACGCCCGATCCGCTTGCCACGCCCACGCAGCGACCGCCCGATTTCGTCGATCCATCCGAGGAGCCGGTCGATGAGCCGAGCCCGTCGATCGAGCCCGGGCCAACGCCGGGGGTCGACATCACGGCCGTCGACGCGGAGAACGACGGCTGGCTGAATGTGCTTCTGGGCGGCGTCGACTGGTGGGAGGGACGTGTCGGCGCCCGAACGGACACGATGCTCGTGGTCAGCGTCAACAGTGCGACGGGTGAAGTGCTGATGTTCAGCTTCCCGCGCGACCTGCAGAAGTTCCCGATCTACAACGGCGGCACGTACAGCGGCAAGTTGAACACCTTCGCCGGCGTGAGCAAGCTGTACCCCGATAAGTTCCCCGATCCGGGCATGCCGGCGCTGGCGAATCAGGTCGGGTTCCTGCTCGGCGTCCCAATCGATTACTACGCCAGCGTCAACATGGAGGGTTTCCAGGAGGTCGTGCGGCTGGTTGGCGGAGTCACCGTCAACAACGAACGCGAAATCGCCGACGACCACCTCCAGTTCTATCTTTCGGCTGGCGAGCACCACCTGAATCCGGCTGACGCGCTGCGCTTCGTCCGCAGCCGCAAGGGCCAGGCTGGTGGCGATTTCGCCCGAGCCCACCGGCAGCAACAGGTCCTCGCCGCCTTGAAGAAGGAGATGCTCAAGCCGGAGAACCTGCCACGGGTCGCGGACATCGCCGAAGCCCTGGCCGAGGTGATCAACACCAACTATCCACCGAACCGAATCAACGAGCTGCTCGAGCTTGGTCAGGCGGTCGAGGATGAGCCGAGCCAGTCGTGGGTCTTCAGGAATCCCGATTGGGCAGACCTGATGCGGCCCAGCGAGACCGGTCTCAAACGGCCGGTACTGGTGCCCAACCTTGAAGCCATCGGCGAGCTCTCGCAGCAGCTGTTCGGGGACGCCAGCCTCTACAGCAGGTAGGTACGACTGGCCGATTTCGGCGCCCAGATGGCTGCCTAGACTGACGCGATGCGCATGTACGAAGGAGCGCCGCGACAGCAGTATGAGGAAGTGCTGCGCTCGATCGGCGCGGTGCTCGATCAGCGCGGAATGCGCGAGATCAGTCTCAACGAGACCGACGACGGCTTCGTCATCCAGGGTCTTGCGCTGGTGCCCGGCGAGGATCGGCCGTGGGGTGACCCGAACGCGCGATTGGACAAGGAAACGGTCACCCTCGTCGAGGACGACCTGTCGCGCTTCATGGACGAGGCATTGGCGCGTCGCGCGGATCGCCGGCGCGACAAGGGTGGCGCGTCACGATCGGGAGGCTTCTATGAGTCGGCAATGCGCGTTCTGGGCGCCTACATCGATCAGCAGCAGCCACGCGATGTGTTCTTTTTCGAGCAGGACCACCAGGTCGTGCTGCGCCTGTTGATGTCGACGCGTGCCGGCCTTCGCCACGTGCTGGTCGAGTTCACGCGCGAGGAGATCGAGGCGATGGTCGCCGCGGCCCGCCCGGTACGAGGTCGCTAGCGAGCGTCCCACCAACGCGGCTGATGCGCCCATTTGGACGTTTGCGCTAACGTGGATTCAATCAGTTGCTGGAGGTCGGAATGGGAAGACTGTTAAAGCTCCTGGCACTGCTCCTCGTGGTGCTGCTCGCCGCGGTTGTGGTCGTGCCGCTGGTCGTGCTGGCCGGTCTGTTCGTGTGGCTCAAGCTCACCGAGGAAGCCGATGACGAGGCGCTCGAGCTGGAGCAGGAGCTGGAATCGATCGAGGAGGCGGGCACGATCTGAGCGCGGTTGTCGCGCCGGTCAGCTTCCTGATCGATTACGACGGAACTGTCTCGCGCATCGACGTAGGCGATGAGCTACTCACTCGGCACTACCCCGATAGCGCGGAGATAGCGCGACAGGACGCGCTGTACGACGCCGGTCTTATCGGCTCGCGCGAGCTGATGAAGTGGGACATGGACGTCCTGCCTCGTGACGCCGAGTTGCTGCGCCGCGAGGCGGCTGCGATGCCCCAGGACGAGCACTTTCCATCCTTTGTGGCGGCGGCCCGAGCTCGCGGCGCGCGCGTCGAGATCGTCAGTGACGGTCTCGGCTTCTACGTCGGCTCCAACCTCGCGTCGCTAGGCCTTGATGATCTCGAGGTAGCGACCAACCAGAACACCGTCGCCGATGGCGGCGCCGGGATGAGCTTCCCGTTCAGCCACCCGTCGTGCTTCGTGTGCGGAACGTGCAAACGCGAGCGAGTGCGGCTGCATCAGGCCGAGGGCCAAGCGGTGGTGTTCGTCGGCGACGGAACGAGCGACCAATTCGCGGCCGCGCACGCCGACATGGTTTTCGCCAAGGATGCCCTGGTGCGGATCTGTGCCGCTGAGGGCTGGCCGTGGATCGACTGGTCCGATTTCGGCGATGTTGAGGCGGAGGTCGAGCGTGCCTTCGACGACGGCCGACTGCCAGCCTCCGAGGACGATATGCCTCGCTGGCGAGCTCAATATTCGCCCGCCCCGCGGCCGTTCATATGTGGTCCCGAGGTGTGGGGACCGGGCAGGACGACGCCCGGTCCCGGACCGCGCTGAACACGCGCCGAAGGGCTAACCCGGCCGTCCGGGCTATGATCGGACCATGCCTCGTACGTCCCTTTTGGTCACCGTGCTGGTGGTGATGGCCGCCAGTGCCTCGCTCCTGGCCGGTGCCCTTTTCTTCGGATTTCTGACCGTTCCCGGCAGCGGCGTCGCCAATTCGCCGAGTCGGCCGCCGGGCTCCCTGGCCACCCCCTCGACGAGCTCCGAGTCGCCGCTGCCGAGTGCCGGCGCGAGCTCCACGCCCTCGGCGGCGCCCACGCCCGGACCCACCGCCGGCGGTACTCACGAAGTTGCGCCGGGCGAGTCGTTGAGCACGATCGGCGACCTGTACGGCGTGCCCTGGCTGCAGATCGCGCAGGTCAACGGCATCCCCGAGCCCTTCGTGATCCAGGTCGGACAGGTGCTGATCATCCCGATCGCCGCCACACCGACAAGCGAAGCCGGAGTCCATGTCGTCGCCTCTGGTGAGTCGATCATCAGCATCGCCGAGCTGTACGACCTCGATCCGACCGTGCTCGCGGATGCCAATGACATCGAGGACTGGAACCTGATCTTCGTCGGCCAGCGTT
This sequence comes from uncultured Chloroflexia bacterium, assembly GCA_963776865.1. Lineage (GTDB taxonomy): Bacteria > Chloroflexota > Limnocylindria > Limnocylindrales > CSP1-4 > JALYGJ01. The sequence continues at coordinate 78,508 of CAVZOG010000004.1, forward strand.
TGATCATTCCCGACGGCTCTGCCACCGCCGCGCCGAGCGTCACTCCGTAGGTTCGCCGGTAGCGGTTTTCGCCGCCTGCGTTCCAATAAGATCTGGCTCGCCTGATGGCTGATCCGTATGCGGCCTATCCACCGCCTCCGTCCGCCTCGACGCGGCGCCGGCGCTCGCTCGCGCCGTGGTGGGTGGCGCTGCTCGTGCTCGGCACGGGCGCGATCCTCGGCCTGGTGTGGTTCGTCCTCGGCGGGCTGCCGATCAACAATGCGTCGGCCTACGGTCGCGTTCCGGTGCCGGGTACGGGAACCGTGAGCCTGCCCGCGGGATCGGTTCATGTCAGCTTCGAGGAGGATGGAATCTTCGGCGAGGACGACTCGGCCGAGATGCCGTCCGATCTGCAGGTCGTGGTCATCGGCCCGAACGGGCCGGTTGCGATCTCGCGCCTCTCAGACGCGCTGTTCGCGATCAACGTCAACAACACCGGGCGTGTGCCTTATGGGCAGATCGATGTGCCGGTCGCCGGGGTGTACCAGGTCAGCGCGAGCGCCAACGAGGTGACTTCGGCGGTGGCGCCGCGCGTCACCTTCGGCGAACCACCCTGGAACCCGTTTGGAGCGCCGATCGTTGGCGCGCTGATCATCCTCGCGCCTTTCGTCGTTCTCGCCTTGATCCTGCTCCTGCCGGTGCGGCGCGCCTGAATCTCTGCCGGTCCATCCGGACACATTCGTGTGCTTTCGCCGGGCTCAGGTAGGCGGCTGGACTCGATCGATCAGGCGGCTGAGCTCGGCGACGATGAGGTCCGGTCGAACCAGGTGCGGGCTGTGCCCGGTGCCCTCGAGGACCACCAGCCTCGCGTCGCGGATTCGTCGACCAGGCGCCGTTGGTCAACCGCGACCAGGGAGTCGCCGCCGCCGATGACGACAACCGTTGGCGCGCTGATGCGTTCAAGGTCGATGGCCAGATGGGGGTCGAGCAGCCCGCGCATGGACTCGCGCCAGACTCTGGCGGGAGTTTTGATGCTCTCGTCGACCAGTCGCTGGAGCTCGTCTTCAGAGATCGACTCCGGTGAGGTCTTCCTGACGAACGTCTCGACGTATCCGCGGTCGATTGGGTCCTCGAGCGCGGCGAACTCGGCGGCGATTTCGACGACAACGGGTTTGTCGGAGAGGCTTGCCGGACTGCTGACAAGCAACAAGCCGGCCACCCGCTCGGGGTGGCGGCTGGCGGCCATCTGCGAGGCCAATCCGCCGCTCGATGTACCAACCACGACCGCGCGATCGATGCCCACGGCGTCAAAGAACTCCACCAGATCTTCGGCGTAGTCCTGCACCCGATACCCCTCGTCCGGACGGTCGGCGTCGCCGTGCCCTCGTTGAGTAGGCGCATAGGCGTGAACGGTCGACGGCAGCCGATCCAGAAGACCATGCAAGTAGCGCCACGACTCGGTGATGGCATGCACGAGCACGACCGGCATGCCATCGCGCCCACCTGTCTCGGCGTACGGAAGGCGAAGCCCGTTGCGCAACTCGGCAACCCCAACTCTTATGTCGCTCATCCCAGTCTCGACATCATTCGGGATGTCCGCCTCCCTAGATCAGGTCGTGCAGCCTCCGGCTTGAATTTGAGCTGTCTCCGCAGCGCCTTGGCGCTGCTGCGGGCTTCGGTCTGGCCTCCGCCAAGCCGGGTGCCGGACCTGCTCTTGCGGTAACATTCGAAAAACCCCGGAGGACCTGAGCTATGGCGAAGTATGTCTTTGTGACCGGAGGCGTTACCTCCTCACTCGGCAAAGGCATCACCGCCGCCAGCGTCGGTCGACTGCTCAAGAGCCGCGGCCTCTCCGTCTCGATCATCAAGCTCGATCCGTACATCAACGTGGATCCGGGCACGATGTCGCCCTACCAGCACGGCGAGGTGTTCGTCACCGACGACGGCGCTGAAACCGACCTCGACCTGGGTCACTATGAGCGCTTCATTGACGAGAACCTGACCCAGCTGTCGAACGTCACGACCGGTCGCATCTACCAGGCGGTGATCGCCAAGGAGCGTCGCGGCGACTACCTCGGCGGCACGGTCCAGGTCATCCCGCACATCACCAACGAGATCAAGGAACGCGTAACTCGTGTCGCGCGTGACGGCAAGGCCGACGTCGTCATCGTCGAGGTCGGCGGCACGGTCGGCGACATCGAGTCGCTGCCCTTCCTCGAGGCAATCCGCCAGATGCGCAAGGACGTCGGCCGCACGAATGTGCTCTACGTCCACGTGACGCTGTTGCCGTCACTCTCGGCGACCGGCGAGCTGAAGACCAAGCCGACCCAGCACTCGGTCAAGGAGCTGCGCAGCATCGGCATCCAGCCCGACGTGATCATCGCCCGCGCCGAGCAGGAGGTGCCCGACGAGCTGCGCGAGAAGATCGCGCTGTTCTGCGACGTGGCCACCGAGGCGGTCATTCCGGCGCCGACGGCCGAGACGATCTACGAAGTCCCGCTCCAGTTCCACGATCGCGGCTTGGACGATCTGATCGTGCGTGAGCTCGGTCTGGAGGAGAAGTCGAAGCCGGCCGACCTGACCGCCTGGCGCGAGCTCGTCGCCCTGATCAAGCGTCCCAAGCCGGAGCTCGAGGTGGCGCTCGTCGGCAAGTACATCGAGCTGCCCGATGCCTACCTGTCGGTGACCGAGGCCCTCCGCCATGCCGGCTGGGCGCACGCACGCTCGATCGTCGTGCGCTGGGTCGATTTGGAGATCCTGTCCGACGAAACCTACGAAGACCAACTCGCCGGTGCGGCCGGCGTGCTCGTCCCGGGCGGCTTCGGCCATCGCGGGATAGAGGGCAAGGTCCTCGCGGCGCGCTTCGCGCGCGAGCGCAAGGTGCCCTATCTCGGCCTGTGTCTCGGCCTGCAGTGCGGCGTGATCGAGTTCGCGCGCGACGTCGTTGGCGCGACCGACGCCAACTCGACCGAGTTCGACCTGTTCACCAACGCGCCGGTGATCGACTTCATGCCCGACCAGCGCGAGATGGAGGACAAGGGCGGAACGATGCGCCTCGGTCTATACCCGGCACGTCTGACGCCCGGCTCGAAGGCCGCCGAGGCGTACGGCGAAGAGGTCATCTACGAGCGGCACCGCCATCGTTTCGAAGTCTCGAACGAGTACCGCGCGGCTCTCGAGGACGGCGGCATGGTGCTCTCCGGCCAGTCACCCGACGGACGGCTGGTCGAGATCGTCGAGCTCAAGGACCATCCGTGGTTCGTCGCGTCGCAGTTCCATCCGGAGTTCCGGTCGCGTCCGGATCGGCCGCACCCGCTGTTCGACGGCTTCGTCAAGGCCGCCATCGATCACGCGGGCTCGCGAACGGCCAAGGTCGAAGCGGCACCGGGCCAGGTGGCTGTGCCCATCGCCGCCGAAAGTTGAGTCGCTCCTGACCGCTCCGCCTCTCGACGAGGCGCTGTTCAGCCTTATCTCGGCGCGGCCGGTCCCGGTCGCGGACGAGTTGGTCCGTGCGCGTGAGTCGATTCGCGCCGCGCTGGCCACTCTCCGGGGAGTGCCGGACGATTCGCTCGAGCGTCCCTGGATGTGGCGTGAACGTGAGCTCGACGTTCGCTACGGCTTCTACCGCCAGTACGAGGCGCTCGAGGATGCCAGGGCGAATGTGGACCGCATGCTTTCCGCTGCGGGTGCCGGACGAGAGCGTTGCCCGGCCGATAGTCGCCGGCGCGGCTGCCGCGCGCTGGGATCTGCACGGCATCATCGCGCCGCTCTCCGACGAGGAGCTCGATCACGATCCGGGTCACGACGAGTGGACGGTCCGTCAGACACTTGCCCACATCGTCAGCGGCCAGCGTGGATACGGCGTTTTCACTGCCTGGTGGCTGAGCCAACGCCACTCAGCGGCCGACGAACTTCCGCCGAGCCCTCCTGACGAGCTCGAGGCACTCGTGCCGGAGGAGGAAGAGGAGGGAGTCGGCACGGTCGAGCAGATCGACGCCCGACTGGGCGAGTATCTCGATCAGTCAGCCGGCGTGTTCGCGCCGCTCGGCCGCGACGACCTGGCCGTGCGTGCTCGGTGGTCCGGCGTCGCCGTCGATGTCGGATTTCGCGTCAATCGGTGGGCATCTCACATCCGCGAGCACACGATCCAGGTCGAGAAGACGCTCGCCTTCATCGACCGGTCGGCGACCGAGGTGGATCGCCTGGTGCGACTCATCGCAGCGGCCTACGGTCGCCTTGAGGGAGAGCTCTACCTGCGACCTGCCAATGACAGCGTTGCCGACGCTCTCCGATTAGCCGAGGCAACGGCCGCCGGCGTGCTCAGCGACGCACGCTCCGTCGCGGACGCTGCGGATAAAAGCACCTAGACGATGGCGCGGTGCAGCCGATAGAACGTCGGCGCGAAACCAAGGGCGCGCCACGAACGGTTCGCCTCCAGGTTTGTTGAGCGCCAGTCGGTGGCGACCCACTCGTAACCGGCGTCGCGCGACCAGGTCATGACCGTCTCGGCCAGCGCGCGGCCTGCGCCCAGGCCGCGCGCCTCGGGCAGCACCGCCGCAAATCCGAGAAAGCCGGCGCTGCGCGGGCGCATCATCGCCGTGTGGCCCGGCGACACGGTCAGCGCGCAGCCGATGGCCGTGCCCACGACCCGGCCCTGGTGATCGGCCACGAACACGGCGTAGCGCGGGTCACCAAACTCCTCTTCCAGCTCGATCAGCGTCTGCTCGACCGTCGGCACGGGCAGGCGCGAGAACACGGCCGACCCCGTCTGGTGGCGGGGCAGGACCACGTCGAGCTCGGCCAGCGCCGGCAGATCGGCCTTCGTCGGCTCGCGGATGACGAGGCCAGAACGCACGGTCGGCTCGAAACCGCGTGGCGGTGGCTCGCGCACGGCGTGGACTTGCTGGTGCCCGAATCCCAGGCTGAACCATGCCTCGACGGCGACATCGTCGGAGGCCGGCACGACTACGAAATGATTGACTCGCCCGTCGGCCACCCACTCCGCGGCCGCGGCCGCATATGCCTCTCGGATTGCCTCCACGTCCGCGCCCGCGTGGCCGGCGTCCTCGATCCAGACGTTGGGTCCCCACATCGAATTGGGCCGCCGGGTGCCCAGGACGTAGGCAACCGGGTCGCCCTTCTGCAGGACGACCGCGCCGGAAGCTTCGAGCTGCCCGGCGAGGTCGGTGATCAGGCCGCGGATCTTGGCCGGATGCTCGAAGGTGGGCTCGAGCGCCGGAGTCGCCTCGCGATGACGGCGGTGGCGCTCGGCGAGCAGGACCGCCGCCGAGTCGGCGGAGTCGCGGCTGAACGGCCGGATCTTGTAGCGCGGCATTGCGGAAGATTACTGAGCCGGCCGCAGTCCAGCGTAGACTTGCCACGTGCTGAAAGGAGCCACTAGATGAAGCTCTTCCTGGACACCGCGGACATCGAGGAGATCCGCACCGCCGCGCGCTGGGGCGTGCTCGACGGCGTCACCACGAACCCGACGCTGTACGGCAAGGTTGGCGGCTCGTACGAAGACATCCTGCGCCAGATCTGCGACCTGACCGCCGGACCGGTGAGCGCTGAAGTCGTGGCCGAGGACGTCGAGGGGATGCTCCGCGAAGGTCGAGCGTTCGCCAAGCTGGCGCCCAACATCGTCGTCAAGGTGCCCATGAGCGAGGAGGGCCTCGAGGCCATTTTCCGTTTCGCCGAAGAGGGCATCAAGACCAACTGCACGCTCATCTTCACCGCCAACCAGGGCATGCTCGCGGCCAAGGCCGGCGCATCGCTGCTGTCGCCGTTCATCGGCCGCCTCGATGACATCAACATGGACGGCATGGACGTCATTCGCGAGCTGGTGACCATCGTCGAGGTGCACGACCTCGACACGGAAGTGCTGACGGCGTCGGTGCGCCATCCGCGCCACGTTACCGACGCCGCGATGCTCGGCTCGCATATCGCCACGGTGCCGTTCAAGGTGCTTCAGCAGATGGTGCACCATCCGCTGACCGACAAGGGCATCGTCACCTTCCGCCAGGACTGGGAGAAGGCACGCGCCGCCGCGGCCGAGAAGGATGCTCAGCGCGAGGCGGTTCGCCAGAACTAGCCCTTGATCATGCCGCGGCCAACGGCGCGACCGCGTTAGACATTCCGCTAGACTTCTTCCCTCCGCGCTCGGTCAGCGACGGGGGCCGTGCGGCTTGGGCGGCTTGTCGTGCTTCGACTTGTCCCGCTTCGGCGTGTCGGGCTTGGGTTTGGCGTCTTTCGGCTTGTCCTGTTTGGGCTTCTGGTTGGCATGTTGGTCGCCTCCCGCTCGCTCCGGCGGATCGACGTTTGAATCCGATGAGGATGGCGGCCGCGTCACAATCCGATCAGCTGCTGGCGTCGGTTCATCGGCGATTTCCGCCAGCGCTGGGGAGGCTGACTCATCCACGGCGACCGTTGGATCCGACGCAGGAACGACAGCCACCGGATTGCTCGGCGCCCGGAGACCTGATGCGAGGGCGAGAGTCAGCACCGCCACCAGGGCGACTGCCGCGACGCCCATCGCGAAGACCAACGGCAATGGAGCCCGTCGGCTTTCGACGGGCAGTGTACTGGCGACGACCGCGTCCACGGTGACCGTCTCAGCCCCGGGACCGAGCCGGCCGTCCAACCAGCCACGAAACGAGCGACCGAGCTGGCTGGCGGACGGCCTTGCGGCGGCATCTGCCGACATCGCACTGAGCGATGCGTCCATCAATGCCTGTGGGGCGCCATCGATTGGCCTCGGCGGCAGCTGCTGCTCGAGCGCCAGACCGACGGGGCTGGCTGCCTCGTACGGCCGGCGCCCTGCGAGCAGCTCGTAAAGGACCACTCCGATCGAGTAGACATCCGTAGCCGGCGTTGGCGACTGCGCCGCGAGCTGCTCGGGCGACATGTACGCCAGGGTGCCGACGGCCAGCCCGGCGCCGGTATGACCGTCGACGCCCAGCTCGCGGGCGATGCCAAAGTCGAGCAGGCGGGCCCTGCCGTCCTCGCCGAGCAGGATGTTGGCGGGTTTGATGTCGCGATGGACGATGCCCGACGCGTGCGCAGCGGCGGCAGCGTCGGTGATCTGAAGGCAGATCTCGGCCGCTTCGCGCGAGCTGACCGGATTGTCCGATGCCAGGCGACGGGCGAGCGTGTCGCCCTCTACGTACGGAAAGATCAGCGAAAAGGCTGAGCCAGAGTCGACGGTGTCGATCGCCGACACCAGGTTTGGGTGACTGACGGCACCAGCGACCTGCGCCTCGCCGGCGATCCGTCGGCGGCTCTCTTCGTCGGAGAGGAGATGAGGATGGAATTGCTTGACGGCGACATCCTGCCCGGTGAGCCGGTCCTTTGCGAGCCAAACGGTCGCCGTGGCGCCTATACCCAGGCGGCGGCCCAAGTGGTAGCGGCTCTTTGTAGACGGCATCATCCGGGTGTCGTTCTGGCTTGCCGCCGCGTCGGCCATGGCCCGCGGCTCCAATTCGGACATCATGAAACGCTAATCCGCCACTGCGGAACGTCTGCCAAATGTTGTGCCGGCGGGGGTGTCAGTGTGCTTTCAGCCCAATCAGTGAGAACGCACGCCTTACCGGCTCGCTTGTGCTTGACCGGCGCTCGGGAAGTGCTAATATCAGAGCCTTCCCGCTTCCCCCACCTGATCGGTCGCTGGCCGTTCTCATGTGCGTGGCGCGTGCCAGCGGGTCCGTATCTCCACACCGGTCGACGCTGTCTGGCGTTTCGTTTCCGGCAACTCCACCCCAGCAGGTAGCCCAAATTACCGAATGAACATCAACGAACTCAAATCCAAGAACTTCAACCAGCTCGTCCAGATCGGGGCCGAGCTCGACGTCGACAACGCGCGCCAGATGCGCCAGGACGACCTGGTCGAGCAGATCCTCCAGCGCCAGGTCGAGCGCACCGGCCAGGTCTACGTGACCGGCATCCTCGACATCGTCGACGACGGCTACGGCTTCCTTCGTCGTCACGGCCTGATGCCCTCGCCCGAGGACGTCTATGTCTCCTCTTCCCAGGTCCGCCGCTTCGGCCTCCGTGCCGGTGACCGCGTCGGTGGCGTTATCCGCCAGCCCAAGGACGGCGAGAAGTACTGGGGCCTGCTCAGGGTCGAGTCGGTCAACGGCGTCGATCCCGAGACGGCCAAGCGCCGTCCTCATTTCGATGCCCTGACGCCGATCCACCCGATCGAGCTGATCAATCTCGAGACAGATCCCAAGAACCTCAGCCAGCGGCTGATCAACCTGGTCAACCCGCTCGGCAAGGGCCAGCGCGCGCTGATCGTCTCGCCGCCCAAGGCGGGCAAGACGATGCTCCTCAAGCAGATCGCCAACGGCATCACCGCCAACTATCCCGAGATGCTGCTGATGGTCGCGCTCATCGGCGAGCGGCCTGAGGAAGTGACCGACATGCGCCGCTCGGTCAAGGGCGAGGTCATCTCCTCGACCTTCGATGAGCCAACCGAAAACCACACTCGTGCCGCCGAGATCGCGCTCGAGATCGCCAAGCGACAGGTCGAGACCGGTCGCGACGTGGTCATCCTGCTCGACTCGATCACCCGCCTGGCGCGTGCCTACAACCTGGCACTGCCGCCCTCCGGGCGAACGCTGTCCGGTGGTATCGACCCGATCGCGCTGTATCCGCCGAAGCGTTTCTTCGGCGCCGCGCGCAAGATCGAGGAGGGCGGCTCGCTGACGATCATCGGCACCTGCCTGATCGATACCGGCTCGCGCATGGACGACGTGATCTACGAGGAGTTCAAGGGCACCGGTAACTCGGAGCTCATCCTCGATCGCAAGCTGGCCGAGAAGCGCGTCTTCCCGGCGATCGACGTCCAGCGCTCGGGCACTCGGCGCGAGGAGCTGCTGCTCGAGGAAGGCACGCTGCGCATGGTCTGGACCATGCGCCGGATGCTCTCCGCGGTCGGCACCAACGAGGGCATCGAGCTGCTGCTCAACCGCCTCGCCAAGACCAACTCGAACGCCGAGTTCCTCGCCTCGCTGACCAAGAGCGCCGCGGCCAACGAGGCCTAACCCGCCGCCAACACCCGCTCGGTTCGCTCTGCGCACCGCTGACGGTTTGGCCGGGCGCGCCACGAGCCGCGGTTAGGATTCCGGCACATGTTCCTTGACGAGGTGACGATCACCGTCCGCGCCGGCAACGGCGGCGACGGCGCGTCCACCTTCAGGCGTGAGGCCCACGTGCCGCGTGGCGGTCCCGACGGCGGCGACGGCGGCCGTGGCGGCAGCGTTTACGTGGTAGTCGACGCGGGCGAAACGATGCTGCGCGACTACCGCTACCGCCACCACTTCAAGGCCGACCCCGGCGGTCGCGGCACGGGTTCGCGGCGGCACGGCAAAGCCGGCCACGACCTGACGCTCCACGTTCCACCGGGCACCGTCGTGCGCGACCTGGCCAGTGGCGACCTGATCGCCGATCTCGTCGCGCGCGACCAGAACGTGATGGTCGCGCGTGGTGGCCGCGGCGGGCTGGGCAACGTCCACTTCGCGACGGCCACCAATCGGGCGCCGACGCACTCCCAGAAGGGCGAGCCGGGCGAGGAGCGCCGGCTGCAGCTGGAGCTGCGTCTGATCGCCGACGTCGGCCTCGTCGGCCTGCCCAATGCCGGCAAGTCGACCCTGCTCAGCCGGCTCAGCGCCGCCACGCCGCAGATTGCGTCGTATCCGTTCACCACCCTCGAGCCCAATCTCGGCGTGTTCGATCTTTCCGCGGTCGACGCCCGCGACGAGCGGCGCGTCACCGTCGCCGACATGCCCGGCCTGATCGAGGGCGCCAGCGCCGGCGCCGGCCTGGGCCACGCGTTCCTGCGCCACGTCGCGCGCACCCGGGTGCTGGTTCACGTCGTCGATCTCGCGGCGGCCGATCCGGAGCGCGATTACCAGATCATTCGCGACGAGCTCGAGGCGCACGACCCGGCGCTGCTCGACAAGGTCTCGCTCGTCGTTGCCAACAAGCTCGACCTGCCCGAGGCTGATGCCAACCTGGCCGCTTTCCGCAAGCGGCGCAAGAAGGAGAGCGTCGAGATGATCGGCATCTCGGCCGCGGAAGGAATGGGCATCGACAAGCTGATGAAGGGCTTGGCCGCGTTGTTGCCGGACGCCGACGAGCTGGGTCGCCCGGGAGAGCCGGCCGGCGTGGTCGTCCACCGCTTTGAATCGGCGCCGGAGATGTTCACCGTCCAGCGCGAGGACGGCGCCTACCGCGTCGTCGGCCGGCGCATCGAACGCCTCGCCGCGCAGACCGACTTCGAGAACGCAGAGTCGGCCGAGCGCTTCCAGCGCGATCTGGCCAAGCTCGGCGTCGAGCGCGAGCTGGTCAAGGCGGGCGTTGGCGCGGGCGACAGCGTTCGCATCGGGGCCGTCGAGCTCGAGTGGGACGACCAGGCATAGCGCGATCATCCGGCCCCCAGCGATGGGGCATACTCGGCGGCATCTTCGACCCGATCCATTTCGGTCATCTGGCCATCGCCGAGCAGGCGCGGGACGCGCTCGAGCTGACCGGCGTGAGGTTCATCCCGGCCGGCAGCCCGGTGCACAAGGGCGCCGCCAGCCGTCGCCGCGTCGGACCGGCTGCGCATGGTCGAGCTGGCCATCGCCGACAACCCGGCTTTCGTCGCCGACCCGATCGAGCTCAACTCGGATCGACCCAGCTACACCGTCGACACGCTCGAGCAGCTGAGCTCTCGACAGCCCGGACTGCGAGTGGACGCTGATCATCTCGGCCGAGGCGGCACGGGCGTTGCCCGGCTGGCGCGATCCGGATCGGATTCTCGAGCTGGCGCGCGTCGCCGTCGTGCCCCGGCTCGGCTATCCGGATCTCTCCCCGGAGTGGCTGGCGGCCAGCTTCCCGGGCCGCGAGGACCGCTTCACGATCCTGGACACGACGCGTTTGGGGCATTCTTCGACCGACATCCGCGCCCGGGTTCGCAACGGCCGATCGATCCGCTATCTCGTGCCTGCGGCCGTTGAGGCTTACATTGGAGACCACGCCCTCTATGGATGAACCGACCGAGATGGATCAGCCGACCGACCGCCCAGCCTGAGCAGCCCCGCCCCGGACTTCCCCGCCGGCGGCGAACGCCCGCGCCCGGCAAGCCGAGGCGGAAGGGCGCCCCGACGGCCGAGGAGGAGGCATTGGCGCTGGCGCGGCAGATCGTCGACCTGGCGTCGGACAAGAAGGCATCGGACATCGTGCTGCTCGAGATCGGCGAGCTGACCACGCTGGCCGACTACTTCGTCATCTGCTCGGGCACCTCGGAAAGGCAGCTCGGCGCCATCGTCGACGGCATCGTGAGCGGCCTGCGTGACGAGGGCCTCAGGCCGATCGGGCGCGAGGGCTCGGCCAATGCCCACTGGCTGCTGGTCGACTACGGATCGGTGATCGTCCACGTCATGGCGCCGCCCGAGCGCGAGTTCTACCAGCTCGAAAAGCTGTGGGCGGAGGCACCGCTGCTCCTGCGGCTGCAGTGAACCGGCTCGCTCCGGGCTAGGACACTCGGCGGACCGACAGGTACCGCTGGGTCATGTGGAAGTACACCGGAGCGTACCTAGAGTCCCCGTCATGGATCGCATCGGTAGTGAGTGTCCGGCATGCGCGCGAAGCCTGATCAGCTCGCGCTTCGATACCACCTTCAGGCTGCCGGACGGCCGTGAGCAGTTCTTCTTCGGATTGCCGGCCAGCCTGTGCGAAACGTGCCAGCAGCTGTACCTCGATCCGGACCTGATCGACCTGCTGCAGGTGCCCGAAGGGCGCTGCACGTTCGCCATCGAAACCGACCAGGTTCTCGTGCGCGAGGCATGGTCGCCTAACTGAACGACCCACGGCGCCCGCCTCCTCAGGCGCCGTCCCTAACCCGCACGCCAGCCGGTGTCTGCCCACGCCGGCTGGCGTGTTTTCCTATCCAGGCCAGTAGCGCGAGCTGCGATCGATCCTCCGAGAGCGAGCGCGGCGACCCATCGCCGGCTATGCCCTTGCTCAGCAGGTCGAGCTCGAACAGCTCACTCAGCGCCTCGTCCAGCTCGTGCTGCTCCCACGTCCGCGCCTGTTCGCTCAGCTTCTGGGCGCGGAAAGGCTGGAGCCGCATCTCACGCACGAGATCGGCCGGCTTCGTCCCGGCTGCGATGTGGTCGCGCACCGCGATCAGGTCGCGCAGGCGGCGGTGGATCTGGGTGACCAGCACCGGCATCGGTGTCGCGTCGTCGAGCAGCCGGCCGGCGAGATTGGCGGCCTCTCCGGCGCGGCGGTAGCCGATCGCGTCGAGGAACGCCCACGTCGAGCCGGGCACGGCCTCGCTGACAAGGGCCTCGATATCGTCGCGCGAGGCCGTGCTGCCGGGCCGGTACAGCGCAAGCTTCTCGAGCTCGGCATTGGCCAGCTCGCTCATTCGCCGCCGATCGACGTCTCCTTCGCGCACGTAGGCGCCGACACGCTCGGCCAGCAGCCGCGCGGCGCCGGGCCCGAGCGTCAGGTCGAGCTCCGCGGCGCGGCCGTTGATCCACGACTCCATGCGCTCGCGCGACAGCGCCGCGAACTCCTGCGCCTGGCCCCCGGCAGCGGTCACCGTGTCGCGCAGCACTCCCTGCTGGGTCGGCAGGCCCTTGGATCCCTGTGCCAGCAGGTCGACGAAGCACAGTGCGTTGCCCGGCGCCACGTTCGCGACGAGCGCGATCAGCCTTTCCCGCGCTGCCGCCTCGCGCACGAGCGAGCCGGGCTGCCTGACGACGACGAGCGTGCCGCCGCCGAACAGCGTTGCCGTCGAAAGTCGCTCCGCGATCTGGTCGAGGGCGCGTCCCCGTCGGCGGCTTGCGCTCGCGACTGCGCCGTCGCCCGAGTCATCCTCGTCGCCGCTCGTCCGCCACACGTCGAGCGGCGTTCCGGCATCGACTGCGAGTGCCGAGGCGAACGTGCGAGCGGCGTTCTCGATCGACCATGCGTCTTCGCCCCAGTAGTACGCGACAGCTGCCGTGGGCACTAGGCCGCCCGTGCCGCCTGCTTGAGCGCGTCGTCGACCCAGGGCAGTCGCTGCACCTCGTCCGCGGCGATGCCCGCCTGGGAGCAGATGTCACGCTCCATCTCTCTCGCCCGCTCGAGCGCGACGGGCAGCGTCTCACTGTCCGGGTAGCGCTTTTGCCAGCGAGCGAAGCGGACATCGAGGCTGACCACGTCCTGCAGTGCCCGCTTGTCGGCGAGGGCGACGATGCAGCCCTCGAGCCCGACACGCTGTGCGAACTCCTGCGTAGGACTCGGCCGCGGCCAGCACGCCGACGGGATGGTTGGCAACCGCAGGACCGAGCTCTGCGTACCCGTTCTTTCGGAGCCACTCGGCGCCGCCCGTGCCATGGCCCAGGCGGCGCAGTGCATGACCGCGTGGCATGGCCTTGTCGATGTCATGCAGCAGTGCTGCCGTTTCGACGAGCCCTGTGTTGACAGCAACCTCTCGGCGGGTCAAGGCAGCGCAGATGAACGCGGCGATGTCGCCGACGACGGCACAGTGGGTGAGCAGCTGGTCCTTGGGCTTCAGCGAACGCATGATCGCCGCCGCCTCGATACGCGTCGGAATCGCCATGCGGCCGATTGTAGGTGGGCATCCAGTGGCCCCTTCGCGGCACCCTTCGGCGTGCCTGGACCTGTGTCGGGATCGGGCAGAAGCCGATCCCGAGTGGCCGCTGGACGGGTGGATCGGTCGGTCGCGGCCGGCCACCGCCGGCCTGCGCGACGAGATCGTCGCCGTTGGTCGAGATCTCGACCGAGCCATCAACGTCGGTGCGAAAAAGCTGTGCCCCGCTGTCGACGAGGCGCCCGACCGTCTCCGGCGACGGATGGCCGTAGGGATTGCCCCAGCCGGCGCTGATCACCGCGACCCGCGGGTTGAGCCGCTCCACGAAAGCATCCGTGGTCGCCGTTCGGCTGCCGTGATGAGCGACCTTGAGCACGTCGAGAGGCGCCGTCAGCTCGTCCGCGATGCCCGCCGCGATCAGCTGCGGGTCGATCTCCTCCTCGACGTCACCGCTGAACAGCATCCTTCGCTGGCCGAAGGCCAGGTCAAGCACGATCGAGACGTTGTTGATCTGGGTGCCCGAATCGGTCGCTCGCAGTGGAACGCGCCCGCGGAACGGGCCACTCCACGTTGAGCGTGATGCCGTCGAGCATCAGGCGATCGCCGGCGGCCACGACGCGGCTCTCGCGGCCGAGCTCGGTCATCCGCCGCCGATAAGCCGCGTCGCCAGGTCCGAGACCGATCATGCCCGGCTCGGCGACTGCGCCGATTCGGTAGCGGTCGAGCAGCAGCGCCAATCCCGCGACGTGGTCCTCGTGCGGATGTGTCAGCACAACGAGGTCGATGCGCCGATCCCAGGCCGGCAGGCGCTGGTCGAGCAGCGTCAGCAGACGGTCGGGATCGGGGCCGGTGTCGATCAGCATCCGGCCGCCGTTCGGGACCCTGGAGCAGGATCGAGTCACCCTGGCCGATGTCGAGCACGGTCACGTGAAGTCGACCGTCGGGCCGGGCGCCGTTGATCAGCACCAGCAGCAGGCACAGAGAAACGGTCCCGCCGCCGAGGGCGAGGCGGCGCGGTGAGGCACCGGACGATTGGCTTACCGGGTCGCGTCTTTACTGGCTCCGGCCGCTTACCGGAAGCGTTGCGCTTCGGCCGCCGACGGGCGACGAGCGCCATCACGGCGACCGAGCCGGCGGCCGCGACTACGTTGAGCGGCTCAGGAACCTGGAGCGTCGCGAGCGGCAGCGCGGCAGTCGTGTGGGCGATGCCGATCATCGCGCCGATCCCGAGCGCACCAATTAGGGTCAACGGAGCAAAGAGCAGCGCCGGAACGCCCAGGCTGATGAGGCCCCCGGCGGCGAAGGCAAGAACGGTCAGCAGCATCGCCGGTGCGACGAGCGGCGCGACGAGAAGGTTCGCCAGTGGCGCGACCAGCGATAACGACGCGAAGTGGTAGAGGATCAGCGGCAATGTCGCCGCCTGGGCCGCTAGTGAGACTGCGAGCGCCTCCAACAGCCACGCCGGCATTCGGCGCGGCAGCCGCGACGAGAGCCATTCACCGAGCCCCTTCGACCAGACCAGCAACCCGGCGGTTGCGGCGACCGAGAGCTGGAAGCCGACGTCGGTGACGGTAGCCGGGTCGAGCAGCAGCAGCCCGAAGCAGGTCAGGGCCAGGGCGGCCGGCGCCCGTCCGGCTCGACCGGACTCGCGCGCGAGGAGCACCACGGACGCCATCACGGCGGCGCGCAGGATGCTCGGCGAGGCGCCGGCCAGGATCGAGTACGAGCAGATCGCGGCGAGCACGATCAAGGAGCGCGGACGCCGCGGCAGTCCGCCCAGCGCGGCAGTCACGACCGCGGCGAGAAGGCAGATATGCCAGCCGCTGATGGCGACGACGTGGCTCAGACCTGAGGTCCGAAAGTCGGCTGACACGTCGCGCGCAACGAGGTCGCGCAGGCCGATCATCATCGCCGTCGCCAGACCCGCCTGCGGCTCGGGCAGAGCGCGCGTGATCATCTCGGCCGCCTGACGACGAATGCCCTCGAGTGCAGCGACAGGAGTTCCGTCGCCGCCGATGCGTTCGAGCGATCTGGCGCGCGTCGTCCACTCGATCCCGCCACGGGCCAGGAACTCGCCGAATCCGCCCTCGATCGATGCCGGTTCGAGCGAGCCACTGAAACGCACGACGTCTCCGATGACCACAGCCGGATAGCGCGGCAGCCACGCATAGACACGTTCCGCCGGCTCGGGCGGACGCAGCTCGACCGTTGCTCGCTGCAGGCCGCCAGACGGCGTTCCAACGGACACGACGACGGCCTCGTGTGTCGTTCCGTCTGCGGCGCCGCCCGGTTCGTCGGCATCGACCGGCACGGCCAGCGCAATTCCAACGATGACCCGACACAGCACCAGCCCGAGCCCCGCCACGACCCCAATGGTCGGAATCCGGTAGCGGCCGGCTGCACCCAGACCGCGCGTGCGCCACGAGCGTTGCCAGAGCCAGGCCGACTGCCGCGGCCAAGATCAGCAAGGCCGGTAAGGGCAATTCCGTCATGAGCAGCGCGCCGACGATCGAGCCTGCGGCGAGCCACGCCGCGCGGTTCATGAGCTCGTCGCCCGTAGGTTCAGATCAGGGGAGGGCAGTGATCAGGTCGCGGATCTTGTCCATGGTTGACGGCCCGACAACGCTCCTCGCAAGCAGATCGTCGACCGTCGTGAAAAGCGCCTCGGCGCGTGCCGAGATGATCTTCTCCGCGGTTACCGGCCCGATTCCGGGCAAGGTGTCGAGCTCCTCGGCCGATGCGTGATTGACATCGATCATGCCTCCTCCGGGCAGCGGCGCGGACGATCCCAGTGGCGTCCCGTCCGTGAAAACGGCCGCCACCTCGCCGCGTGCCGGTACGTGCACCTTGGCGCCATCGGTAAGGCGTTCGGCGAGGTTCAGGCGCGCCGCCGCCGCCGCGATGTCGACCGTCAGGCTGTATCCGCCCGCCGCCGAGATCGCGTCTCCTACCCGGCTGTCTGCGGGCATCCTGTGCAGTCCTGGCGACGTCACTGCGCCTTGCACATCGACCAGGATCTCCGCGGGAGCAGCGGGCACAGATGGACGAGGCGATTCGCCGGGACCGATGAAATCGGTTGCGATCGCGGCGCCTGCAACCTCCAGCCGGACAGCCGGTTGCGGCAGCGTCAGCCAGATGGCCGCGCCGGCCAGCGCGATGACGGCAACAGCGACGCTGATCAACACCCTCCTGTCCGCGCTGGCCGGCTCCTGCTTCGGGTCGGGCGGCTTGGGCTCCTCCTCGGTCTCGTCCGAATCAATGAGCCGCCACTCTCCGACGCGATCCACCGGTCATTCCTCCTTGGCGGGATCGACGGGCCGGCGGATTTAGCGACGCAGGGCGGCGGCTCTGACCCGCCGACCACCCGGGGCACTTCGAGCGGTCAGGCGGGCACTCGGAACTCTAGAAATCGCTTCTTATCGACGGCTTATTCGATCGACATCGAGTTATCCACCGGCAAACTTGCGCAGGCGACCGGCGCATGGCGTAACGTCACGGCGGGAGCGACCGTCACATTTCCGACTCTCATGTGGGGGATGGAGGCGCTCATGTCATCGAAGTCCGTCCGGCGTGCGTCGTTCGCGTCGCTTCTCGCGCTTGGCCTTTCTCTCCTTCTGTTCGTGCAGTCGGTCGTTGCCGCTTCGTGGGCGGCCCCCGTACAGATCGCGTCGGATGAGGTCTACGTGTACGACGGCTGCCGGTCGGGCGATTCTGCCGTTGCCGCGATCACGAGTTTTTACGACTATGTCGCGGTAAAACGGTCCAACGATGGCGGCGCGTCGTGGGTGCGAATGGTCAAGATTGAGCAAGGTGAGGTCAGTGACCCCGCTATTGCCTGCCGCGGTCGAATGGTCGACGCGGTGTGGACCAATGGCTACCGCGCGCGTTATGCCAACAGCGACGACGGTGGGCGAACCTTCGGGGACGGCCGCCGCATGTCGCCCACCAAAGACGATGAGGTGATCGAGGCAGATGTCGCGCGCGGCCCAAACGGCGTCGTCGTTGTCGTCTGGTGGAATCAAAACGCAGACGGATATCCCGACCTGATCGTGAACCGCGTACGCGCGCGTGTCAGCCTCGATGGTGGAGAAACCTTTGGGCCTACGCGGACAATTGGCGCAGGAGCGGCGCCGTCTGTCGCAGTAGGCGACGGCGTTATCTACGTCACGTACCAGGACGAAGATTCGAATGCCCTTCTTTTGCGCCGCTCGACGGACGGTGGCGTGAGCTGGACGCCGCGTATCACGATTGCGGCCAACACCGCTGACTGGCCAGAGATCGTGGCGCGCGGCTCGCAGGCTTACATCGGCTATACGAGGGGAACTCTGTCTGACCCCGCGGTCGTCTATCGGCGCACCCTCAACAAAGGTGAGACGTGGGAGCTAGCGGTACGGCTAGGCCGCAAACGCGGTCACGGAAGTGCGAACCTGCGTCTCAACGTCGACGGCAACCTGATACAGGCGGCCTACCTGCGATGCGGCGCGAGTGGTTGCAACTACTTCGGTCAGATCATGTATCGCGAGAGCGTCGACGGCATTACATGGACAAGCCCCGAGCCAATTGCCGGCGGCGATTTCTTCGGCCGGGGCTCGGTCGGCGGAGCGATTTTTGCCGGCCGCCCAATCGTTCTGTACACCGAGTCGGAGTCGAAGTCGTACGCGGCCAAGAGCCGCTTCAGGACTCCTTAGGGAACGACTGGGCTACGAGTTAGAAGTGGCGGCTCCGTAGCTGCAAACCGAGGCGCCTCTGAGCCCGCCGACCACCCGGGGCACATCGAGCGGTCAGGCGGGCACGTAGGAACTCTAGGAAGACCTACTTATCGGCGATTTATCGAGGGACCACGCGCGGAACGCGGGTCAGGCGAGCGAGGTCGAAAGTGCCTCCTGGAGCATGGGCAGCACCTCTGAGCTCATGCGCACCATCGTCTCCTCGTCGAATGGCGCCGGAAAACCGACCACGACGTGGTGATAGCCAAGGCGCACGAACGGCAGCAGCGTCTCGACGATCTGCTCCGGACTGCCGGTCGGCTGCGCTGACGCGGGCCGGCCGGCCCAGGTCTCGGCACCTCCGTTGTGTTCGTAGATGCCCTGGAGCACGCGCGCTGCTTCCTCGGCTGTGTCGCGGATGATGATCGGACCCGTGTTCATCGTGCGCTCGATCTCGCGCTCGTCACGGCCGACCTCCGCGCAGTGCCGGCGCAGCGCATCTTCCTTGCGCTGGAACGACTCCATGCCAGCAGCAAAGCCGATGTTGTTGGCGTCGCCGAAACGCGCAACGAGGCGCAGCGTGACGTTCTCGCCGCCACCGCCGATGAGCAGCGGCAGGTGTGCCTGGATCGGTCTCGGGTCGTTGCGCACTGCCTTGGCTGTGTAGCGTGGCCCGGCGGCACTGGGCTCATCACCGTGGAGCATGCCGCGCATGATGGGCAGTGCCTCACGCAGCCAGCGCAGCCGCTCACCGGGCGTCTCGCCGAACTCGAAGCCGAACGCTTCAGCCTCGGTCTCGTTCCACGCCGAGCCGATGCCCAGGTATGCGCGTCCACCACTGATGTGATCGAGCGTGGTCGCCATCTTGGCCACGAGCGTGGGATTCCGGAACGGATTGGCACCGACCATCAGCCCGAGCCGGATGCTCTCCGTTGCCTGCGCCCACGCCGCCAGCGTCAGGTAGCCCTCGAAGAACGGGCCATCATCGGAACCGACGATCGGGTACAGGTGATCCCAAGCCCAGAGGCTGTAGAAGCCGGAGCGGTCGGCTCGCTTGCCGGCCTCGAGGTAGCTCGGCCAATCGGTGTACTGGTTCCACAACAGTGCGCCAAGGCGGATCTCGTCATTCATCGACCGAGCGTAGCGCAAAAGGAACGACCCGCCGGGAGGAGGTCCGGCGGGTCGGTGGAGGGTCCTGGTCGTTGGCTAGCGCCTTGGGGAGAAGCTCCGCCAGGCGTCTTCACGCGAGGGTCCCAGCTGTGCTCGGAACATCGCTCGGCTGAGCCGTGCCCGAATTCCTGAGTCGGTTCGTGTCGTGTGTACCGGCGCGTTGCGCCCGTCCGTGATCTGCTGATTTACGTTCATCACCCTTAACTCCTGCTGAAGAGGCGCATCCGACGCGGCTTGGCTGGGCCATGTGGCCGTCCGCCTGCCAGCCGATGCATCCTCATTTGCTCGGCCTCACGCTGAAGCCGTTCCTGGCGGTCCCTGGCGATGAGATCCATCTGGTACCACATACTCATTTCGGCCTCCGCGATCCGTAACTCGTGATCCTGCCTCTACTGGTTACTTTCTGACCGAAGAATAGCCACTTGCGGGTAACCTGTCAATGGGGTATAAACGGTTACAACATGGAATCTTGGATAGACCCGTCGAGCAAAGCCGACGGGCATTTCGTTACCGATCACGATCACGGCCAGGGACGCCACGGCCACCAGGCTTCGCTCGGCGACGGGCTCGACTTCGTGAACACGCTCGAATACGACAAGGGCGAGCCGACCGAGGAGCTGGTTGACCAGGAAGCGGCGATCCGCTGGTTCCAGGAGCACGCGCTGCTTCACCGCAGCACGGCGGACGGGCTGGTGGCCGAATGCGGGCGCGATGACGAGGCAGCGGCGCGGCTGCTGCAGCGCGTGCGCCGGGTTCGCGCCGCTCTGCGCGAGCTGCTCGACGCGGCTGTTGCGCGGCGGCCGGCCGAGGCGTCCGCACTGCGCGAGGTGAATCGGGCGCTGCGTGCCCCGTACATCTATGAGCTGGTGCCGGCCGCCGACGGCGTGTCGCTCGATCACCGTCACGAGGGCGATCCGATCAGCGGCGCCCTGGCGCGCCTGTCCGAGGCAGTCGCGCGCGAGCTCACGGCGGGCGACACGAAGCGGCTGCGCATCTGCGCCAACGACGAGTGCCGCTGGGTGTTCCGCGACAACTCCTCGGCCGGCCGGCGCAAGTGGTGCGACATGAGCACGTGCGGAAATCGGGCCAAGGCGGCGCGTCACCGCGAGCGTCAGAAGGCTAAGGAAGACGAGCAGCCGGCGCTGCTGACTCTCTAGGCAGCCTTCACGCGCGCCGCGGAGAGCGGTGACCTAGCTGCGGCGGTTGTTCTGGTCGAGCGCGATCCCGATCGCGAAGCCGATCGACACTCCCAGCGCAACACCGATCGCGACGCTGTCGAACGCAGCGCCGAGGGCAACCCCGATTCCGGCGCCGAGCGCAAGGCCCAGGCCGACCATGCTGCCCGGCGGCATCCGCCGATCGTCGGCCGGCTCGGGTGAGTCACCCGGCGAGGATGACTGGGTCGGCTCGCTCATCAGCGCGGTTTGATCACCACGTTGACCAGCCGGCCGGCGACCTGGATGACACGGACGACATCGTGGCCGTCGAGCTGGGCGCGGATCTTGTCGCGTGACAGCACGATCTGCTCGATCTCGATCTCCGACAGTCCGGCCGGCACGGTGACCACGTCGCGCAGCTTGCCGTTTACCTGGATCGGCAGTTCGACCTCCGACTCGGCGACGAACTCGGGATCGAACGTCGGCCACGTCTGAGCGTGGATCGACGACCATTCTGCGCCGCTCGACGCCAGCCGGCGCGACCATAGCTCCTCACTGATGTGCGGCGCGAGTGGCGCCAGCATCAGTAGCAGCATTCGAACCGCCTCGTCCCAGTCCGGCCCTCCGGCAGCGGCCGTGCCGCGCAGCCGGACCAAGCGGTTGGTCAGCTCCATCAGCGCCGAGACCATCGTGTTGAAGCCGAAGTCGGCGTAGTCGTCGGTCACCCGCTTGAGCGTCCGGTGGGCGTGGCGCAGCAGCTCGTGGTCGTCGACGTCGGTCGTCTGGTCAGCGTGGTCGCCGCCATTCGGGTCGAGCACCGTCGTCCACACGCGGCGCAGGAAGCGATGGACACCTTCGATGCCGGTCGGGTTCCATGGACCGCCGTGCGCCCACGGGCCCATGAACATCAGGAACAGGCGCACCGAGTCGGCGCCGTAGCGCTTGACCAGCTCGTCGGGGTCCTGCACGTTGCCGCGCGACTTGCTCATCCGCTCGCCGTCGGCACCCAGGATCTGGCCCTGGTTGAAGAGGCGCAGCCACGGTTCGCGTTCCTTGACGATGCCCAGCTCGTTGAGCGCCTTGGCGAAGAAGCGGCCGTACATCAGATGGAGAACGGCGTGTTCGGCGCCGCCGGTGTACTGCTCGACCGGAGCCCACGCCTCTTCACGAGCGCGATCGATCGGGCCGTCCGTCTTGTCCGGCGACAGATAGCGCCACCAATACCAGGAAGAGTCGATGAACGTGTCGAGGGTGTCCGTCTCGCGTCGACCGGCGCCGCCGCAAATCGGGCACGGCGTGTTCAGGAACGCCACGTGATGCTCGAGTGCGTTGCCGCCCTGTGGTAGGAACTCGTAGTCCTCGGGCAGCAGCACCGGCAGCTGATCCTCGGGAACCGGCACGATGCCGCATGACGGATCGGCGAGGCAGTAGACGACCGGGATCGGCGTGCCCCACGCGCGCTGCCGGCTGACCAGCCAGTCGCGCAGCCGATACGTGACGGCGACCTTGCCGAGGTTCCTCGTGGCCAGTGACTCGATGATCCGCCGCTTGCCCTCAGTGGCGAGCATGCCGCTGAACTCGCCGCTGTTGATCAGGACTTCCTCTTCGGAATGGGCGACGTAGGCCGATTCCAGCTCTGACGGCTGCTCGCCCAGCGGCGCGACCACCTGGCGGATCGGCAGGCCGTGCCGCTGCGCGAAGCCAAAGTCGCGCTCGTCGTGGGCGGGCACGGCCATGATCGCGCCGGTGCCGTAGCCGAGCAGCACGTAGTCGGCGATCCAGATCGGGATCTGCTCGCCGTTGATGGGGTTGATGGCCTGGGCGCCGAGCGGCACGCCGGTCTTTTCGCGGTCGGTCGACAGCCGGTCGATCTCCGACTTGCGGCGTGCCTCGTAGCGGTACGCGTCGACCTCCTCGCGCCGGTCGGGGTGAGTCAGCTTCTCGACCAGCGGGTGCTCCGGCGCGAGGACCATGAACGTGGCGCCGAAGAGAGTGTCAGGTCGGGTGGTGAAGACGCGCATCTGATCGTCGCCCGGCTGATGCTCGTCCGGTGCGACGCCGAACACGATCTCGGCACCCTCAGAGCGGCCGATCCAGTTCGTCTGCATGACCCGGATCGGCTCCGGGAATTCGATGCCCTCATACGACAGGTACTCGTCGGCGTATTTGGTTGTCCGGAAGAACCACTGCTCGAGGTCGCGCTTGATGACCGGCGTTCCGCAGCGCCAGCACACGCGATTGGCGCCCTCGACCTGCTCCCGCGCGAGCACGACCTGGTCCTTCGGGCACCAGTCGACGGGCGCCATCTCGCGGTAGGCCAGGCCGGCCTCCAGGAAGCGCAGGAAGATCCATTGGTTCCAGCGGTAGAAGTCGGGCTCGCAGGTGACGACCTCCGAGCTCCAGTCCCACGTCGCGCCCATCGAGCGCAGCTGGCGGCGCATGTTGTCGACGTTGCGCAGCGTCCATTCGCGCGGGTGAACGCCGTTCCGGATGGCGGCGTTCTCGGCCGGCAGCCCGAACGCGTCGAAGCCGACCGGAAAGAAGACGTTGTAGCCGTTCATCCGCTTGTAGCGGCTCAACGCGTCGGTCGGCGTCTTGGTGAACCAGTGGCCGATGTGCAGGTCGCCCGACGGGATAGTCGTACATCGTCAGCAGGTAGTACCTGGGCCGGCTGTCGTCGTCGAGATCGGTCTTGTGCATGCCGAGCTCTTCCCAGCGCGCCTGCCAGCGCGGCTCGATCTCGGTCGGGACGTACGGCTCCACTCGGGAGCGGGTTTCAGGCGCTGAGGGCTCGGTGGTCATGGCATGCCTTCAAATGAAGGGAAGGGACGGGTCGTGGACTCTGGGTCGCGCGCGCGTCAGACGCCGGCGACCCCGCTAAGCACGAGGCGCGGGCTCGGAGCGGCAGATCGGGACCGTCATCAAAGCCATGTTCGAGGCATGGTAACCCGAGCCGATGCGTGAAGGTATTGGCCCAAGTGACGGGACGATCACTTCCGGAGAAGTTGCTGCAAGCTGCCCAACAGCTCGTGGGCGTCGCTGTCCTGGCTGATTTCCCAGATCATTGCCCCGCGAAGCCCAAGTCTTTGGATCAGGTCGGCGCGATGGCCAATCGAGGAGGGGTCGTCGTACGAGATGAAAGTGCCGAGTCTCGTCGGCCGATCCAGCCGCCGGAGATTTGTACAGCCACGGCACCATCGCAGCGTCGCTCCAATGGCGCGTGTAGCCATTTCGGCCCTGCGGCGGCCTCGCGCTGGAGCCTGGCTCCAGGATCCGGCCGACATCGACCAGGTCGTGGTAAGTGGGTGCGTCGGACAATTCCCACGAGCTCCCGTCAAAGCCTGCGTTATCGAACGACTGATAGAGGCCGTGATCGACGTCGGGCACACGGGCGTACTGCCGGGCGTAGAAGGGCACGCCGAGCACCATCGCCTCTGGCGGCACTCCCTCCGACAGGAAGAACCGGATCGTCCCGGCGACGCTTGCCGCCGGCTTTTGCTGCGCATCGATGGGATCCAGAGGGTCGGTTTCAAAGGGGGAGTTGAAGGCCGTGTAGTCATGCCACGGCCCGTGAATGTCGTAGGCCATCACGTTGATCCACGAAAGTGCCTGCGCGATCTCGGCGAGCTCATAGCTGAGCTCTGGCTGGCGATTGCCGCCCGGGATGGCGGCGGTAAGCAGGTAATGCTTGCCTGTCCGCGCCTCGCGTTCGTCGAGCTGGCGGCGGAACTCGCGGAAGAGGAGAGTGGCATTGACCTTGTCCTCCGGCCGATCTCTCTCCTCTGTGTTGCCGGGGTGGACCGGATACTCCCAATCGACGTCAATGCCATCGAAGATGCCGGATGCGGCGCCCTTACCACCGATCGCGCCTTCTGACGGCAGGTCGCCATCGAGCAGCATGTCGATGCACGTGCCCACGAACGTCCGCCGTGACTCCGCCGTCGCGGCGGCAGTCGAGAAGTGCGTCGAGTCGCTCCAGCCGCGAATCGAGATGAGCAAGGTCAGCTGGGGGTTCGCCTCCTTGACCTTGCGGAGCTGGTTGAAGTTGCCCATCAGCGATTGACCGGGTACGTCGCCCACGCCGTCGACGCTCTCGGACGCCGAGAACGGTCGCTGGTAATCGGGCCATGGGTCCAGCAGTGCGCACAAGCCGTTCTGGTCGACCGTAGCGAAGGCGTAGTTGACGTGCGTGAGCTGGTCTACCGGGATGTCCTTGGGAAAGTAGGCGCGGTCCCACACGTTCCAGCTGCCGAAGTAGCCGACGACAACCTTCGTCTGCTGAGCGCTCAACCGGTGAGGAATGGTGGAGCGACGGGGGCTCGAACCCCGGACCTTCTGCATGCCATGCAGATGCTCTCCCAACTGAGCTATCGCCCCACGGATGCCCGGCGTCATGATGTCGGGCAGCGAATTTTAGCAGCGCGAGGATGATCAGCCCTTGGCTGCCGTGATGGTGAACGTGATGTCGGCGCCGAGGATGCCCACGTTCGCATTGTTGTAGTCGATCGAACACTCGAGCCAATAGGCGTACTTGCTGGCATCGATCGCGGCGAAGTTGATTGAGGAATCAGAAGGACGAACGCCGCCCGGCGCAAACGCAGTGGCGTTGACCGATGCCATCAGTTCCTCATTGGGCGGGGCGGATAGCTGGAGAGTGTGCCGCTTCAGGGAGCAGGGCCCGACGTTTGCGTTGACGCTGTAGTCGAAGAGCGTGAATCGGACCTGGGTCACAACCGCACCGTGAGGGATACCGGGGTCGCAACGGAAGACGCCGTTGCCCAGGAGCGACGTTCGAACGCGACCCGTAGCAGACATCGCGTAGGTCGTCTCACTGTCGTTCGGCAGGAAGCTACCTCCGGCGCAGCTGACCGACCGCGTGTACGTCGTCAGTGCACTGGCCGGATTCGGTGAAACCAGCGGACCGACCAGAGCTGCTCCGAGCAGCAAGGCCACCAGCACCACCATCAACGACAAGCCAGGTCGGTTCAAAGCCGATCGCATGGAACAACCTCCATCTCCCTCACGGGAGTTAGTTACCCCTCGCCGAGAGTTTCGGGCGTCGTTGAGGCAGCCGCATCGGTCATATGTCGTATCCGCTATTAGGTGGCTCCGACACGAACTGGCTGCCTCGCGTAGGCAGGTCTGCCCATCGACGGCGGGCCGCGCAGGCTTCACCATCTCGGAGCGATGCCGTCGCCCAGGTCGCCGATTGGCCGCGATGGTGAGCTCCTGGAGCTCGCCGAATTCTTGGCGGCTGCCGATGGGCGGCCCGATGCGATCCTCCTCGTTGGTCCCGAGGGGATGGGCAAGTCGACGCTGTGGGAGGTGTCGCTTGCCGATGCGCGGGAGCGTTCTTACCTCGTCCTCGAGGCACGTCCGGTCGAGGCGGAAACGGGGCTCTCGTTCTCGGCGCTGAGCGACCTGCTCGCGCCCATCCTCGATGCCGTCCTGCCCGACATTCCCGAACCACAGCGCGACGCGCTGGAAGCCGCACTGCTGCTTCGGCCGAGCAGTGAAGCGCTCGACCCACGCGCGATCGGTAGTGCCGCGTTGAGCGCCCTCCGCGCCGCAGCCGTGGCGCGGAAAGTGCTGATTGCCATCGACAACATCCAGTGGCTCGACCCCGCGTCGGCGACGACGCTCGCGTTTGCGCTACGCCGCCTGCGCGACGAGGACATCAGCGGCCTGTTCGCCGCCCGCGGCGACCTCGAGGATCGGATCGTCCGCACGTGGAGCGCCCTGATGCCCACCCGCGTCCTGCCGGTCGGTCCGCTGACCCTCGGTGCGACGCATGCCCTGGTGTTCGACCGCCTGGGCGCGGTCATGCCACGGCCGCTCCTGCACCGACTTCATGACCTCGGCCGGGGCAACCCGTACTACACGCTCGAGCTGACCCGGGCCTGGCAGGCGGGCAACTTCCACCTCGCCGAGGCCGAGGCATTGCCGCCGGCGCTGGCCGACCTGCTCGGCTCGCGGATCGCCTCGTTGCCTGCGCGGACGCGACACGTTCTGGCGCTCGCGTCGCAGATGTCGCGACCGACGCTCGCCACCCTCGATCGCGCAGTCGGCGGCAATGCCGCCGAGCAGCTGGGTCGCGCTGTCACGGCGCGTGTCGTGGAGATCGACGGCAACGAGGTCCGCTTCACTCACCCACTCCTCGCCGCGTCAGCCTACGCGGCGATCTCTACGGCCGAGCGAAGACAGATCCATGCCGTGCTGGCCACAGTCGTTGGCGGCGGGGAGGAGCGAGCTCGCCACCTGGCCCTCGCCGCGACCGGACCCGACGCAGAGATCGCGACGATCGTCGAGCATGCGGCCGAGGATGCGTTTCGACGCGGTGCCCCGTCGTCGGCCGCGGCACTCATGTCCGAGGCAGCCCGCCTGACACTGCCCGACGCGGTCGAGGAACGTCGTCGCCGCGTGCTGGCCGAGGCCGAATACCGCTTCGAGGCCGGTGAGACCGATCGTGCCGAGGTCCTGGTCGGGCCTCTCATCGCCGAATCGGCGCCGGGACCGGAGCGTGCCAGGCTGATCGCCAGGCAGGCTCGCTTCAGACACTTCGGTGACGACATCTCGGGGAGCGTCGAGCTCCTGCGCACGGCCCTCGCCGAAGCCGGCGACGATCCGCGCCTGCTGATCGAGATCGAGGAAGGTCTCGTCTGGGGACTGCTCCTGATCCGCAGCGACGTGGAGGGGGCGGCGTTACATGCGCGATCCGCGGTCGCCAATGCCGAGCGTCTTGGTGACGACGCCGCACTGGCTGAAGCGCTGGCGGCGCTGGCCATGGCTGAGGCACTTCTCGGCCACGATTGGCGACCGACGATGAGGCGCGCCCTCGAGCTCGAACCGGCAACGCTCCGGCTGCGAGTCCTGCGCCACCCGAGCTTTGCCTATGGCTACCTGCTGTCGCTCGCGGACGAGCTCGACGTGGCCCGGACGGTCTTCGCCGACCTGCGCGTCCGTGCGGCGGAGCATGGCGATGACAGCGCACTGGCGCCCATCCTCGGCCACCTGGCGGTTATCGAGTGCCTGGCCTCCCACTTCGAGCTCGCCGAAGCGCTGGCCGACGAGGCACGCGTGGTGGCGCTCCAGAGCGGCCAGGTCCCGTCGCAGGTTGCGGTGCTCGGCAGGAAGGCGCTCGCGGCGGCGATGCGCGGCGACCTGGGCCGATCACGCGAGGCGGCTGACGACGCGCTCACGCTCGCGGTGGGCGACGCCTTCGATCCGGCCACTCCCCAGCCGGCCGCCGCGCGCGGCGGCGAGTTCGCGATCTGGGCGATCGGCCACGCGGCGCTATCGGCCGCGGATCACGCCGCCGCGGACCGTCACCTGGGGCCACTCTGTGCGTTCCTACTCGCCGCCGACATCCGCGAGCCGGGCGAGATCAGGCCGCTCGGCGACGAGATCGAGGCGCTCGCCAACCTGGGCAGGGTCACTGAGGCCGCAGCGCTCGTCGATCAGCTCGTCGCGATGAGCGAGCGCGTCCAGCGGCCGTCGGTGAGTGGCACGGCCGAGCGATCCCGGGCGATCCTCCTGGCCGCGAAGGGCGAGGTGCCCGACGCGCTCCGTCACGCCGAGAAGGCGGTAGAGCATCACCGCTCCGCAGGTATGCCGCTCGAGCTGGCCCGGTCGCTGCTCGTGCTCGGCGCAACGCAGCGGCGGTCGCGCCAGAAGCGCGCGGCGCGCGAGGCGCTCGAGGAATCGCTGCAGATCCTCGATCGGATCGGCTCCAGCGCATGGGCGCGGATCGCGTCCGAGGAGCTCGGCCGAGTCGGCGGTCGACAGGGCTCATCGAGCGAGCTGACGCCGGCCGAGCGCCGCGCCGCTGAGCTGGTGGCCAACGGCCACACCAACAAGGAGATTGCCTCGTTGATGTACGTGTCACCCAAGACGGTCGAGGCCAACCTGTCGCGTGTCTACGCCAAGCTGGGAGTCGGATCACGCACGGAGCTGGTCCGCTTCCTCGCCGACGGCCCTTCAGAAACGTAGGGACTTCCCCGATTCCTACGTCAGCGGACATTGCCTAACTTGGAGGCATGAAGAGCTACCTCGTCGAGGCGTACATGCCGGCTGCGACTCCGCTCGACGAGATCGAACGGCGCGCGACGCAGGCGGCCGACGACGTCTCCGTCGCGGGGCACACGGTCAGGTACGAGCGCTCGATCTACGTTGCCGAGGACGAGATCTGCTTCTACCTGTTCGACGCCGATTCGATCGATGCCGTGCGGTTGGCATCAGAGCGCGCTGACCTCAAGCCACAGCGCATCGTCGAGGCGATCGAGACCCCCGTCGCCGACCGCTCCTGACTCGGCCAGTCTCTGAGCGCTAGCATCGGCCGTGGGTGCTAGGCGAGTCGCTTTCGGATAAGAACGGCTATCGGATTCGGAGGTCGGCGCGCGCCCGTCGGGCGAGACTGACCATCACCGATTTGGGTGAGGCGGTCGTGGTTCTGCCCACCCGGGCGTCCGAGCGGGTGGCGCACCAGCTTTTCGACCGCCACCGCGGCTGGGTCGATCGGCATCAGCGACGAATCCTTGATCGGCGCGCGACGCTCGCCGAGAGGCCGGCTCTCGATCACGGCCGAAGCGTGCCGATCGATGGAGTGCCGCACACGGTGATCGTCACCACGGCGTTGCATCGAGGCAGATCCGTGGTGAGGGTCGAAGACGAAGCTCGGCTGGTCGTCGAACGAGCGCCTCATGAGCGGCGGACCACCGCCGAGCTGCTCGAAGCGTGGCTGCGCGACCTCGCCCGTGATCGGATCGGGGAGCGTCTCGGCCGTCGCGCGGTGGAGATGGATCTCGAGGTCGACCGCCTCCGAATCGCCGATCAGCGAACGCGCTGGGGGAGTGCCTCGCGCTCGGGGACCCTGTCGTTCAACTGGCGACTGGTGATGGCGCCGCCGAGCATCCTCGACTACGTGGTCGTCCACGAGCTCGCCCACGTGAGGGTTTCAGGACACGGCCGGAAGTTCTGGCAGCTCGTGGAGAAGCACTACCCGGAACCCGCTGTTGCGCGGCGCTGGCTGCGCGTGAATCACGACGAGTTGCGCCACGCGCTTGACTGAGCGGATCGCGCCGGGCCACCGAGCGCGGTTGCTTCTGAGCGCCTTTCTCGCTGCAGCGCTCATCGCGGCGGGCGCCGGCGGAGCCCTGGTGCGCGCCGCACCGGCAGATTTCCCCGACGGGTTCCGCGCACATCACACCTACGCCGAGCTTCGCAACGAGCTCCAGGAGCTGGCCGCGGCGCATCCGTCGATCGTCAGTCTGCGCAGCATCGGTCGGTCATTCGAGGGCCGAAAGCTGCTCGCCGTGAAGATCAGCGACTCGGCGGCGACCGACGAGAACGAGCCCGAGGTCTACGTCGACGGCGGGATCCACGGTCATGAGCACGCGTCGACCGAGCAGGCGCTGGCGCTCATCCACTGGCTGGTTGACGGCTATGCCACGAACGAGCGCACCACGGCGATCGTCGAATTCGACCGAGGTTTGGGTCCTGCCCATGGTCAACCCCGATGGTGCGATGTACGACATCTCGGGTGGTGAGTTCCGACACTGGCGCAAGAACCGTCAACCGAACTCGGATGGCTCGCTGGGCACCGACATCAACCGCAACTTCGCTTATCACTGGGGAGGCGCCGGATCGAGCGCGACGCCGACGGATGGCTTCTATCGCGGCTCGCGTGCCTGGTCGACGCCGGAGGCTCGGCGCATCCGCGACTTCGTCCGCAGCCGCAAGACCGCGCATGGCCAGCAGCTCCGGTTGGCACTGACGATCCACTCGCAGGGCGAGTTCGTCATGTTCCCCTTCGGATGGACGAGTGCCGCTGAGCCGGATGACATGCGTCCCGGCGATCGTGACCTGCTGGCCATGCTGGCCGAAGGGGTCGCGGCCCGGAACGACTACCGCGCCGTACAGGCCGGTCAGCTGTATCGCAGCTCAGGCACATTCATGGACTGGGCGTACGCCAAACAGCGGATCTACGCACTGACTCTCGAGATGGCCCCGCGAGCCTCGGTCGACGACGGCTGGTATCTGCCCGACGACGACCTGGCGACCGAGCTGGAGCGCAACCGCGACGCGCTGCTGTGGTTCCTGGAGCAGGCGCAGGCGCTCGACTGATTTCGGACCCAGGAAAGTCACGACTCGACGCACGAAATCGGAGGGGCCCAACTCGTGGGCCCCTCCGTGGACGCAGGACTTGATGTGGCGACTCGCTCGCCATGCGCTTGGTTACTTGGTGGCGTCGATCACGCGCAGCCCGTAGTCGTCGCCGCGCGTGCCGGGAAGTACCGCGGGCTTGGTGGCGTCGATCACGCGCAGCCCGTAGTCGTCGCCGCGCGTGCCGGGAAGAACCGCCGGCTTGGTGGCGTCGATCAGGCGCAGCCCGTAGTCGTCGCCGCGAGTGCCAGGAAGGACAACGGCGGCTGCCGGTCGCGCGTCGATCAGGCGCAGCCCGTAGTCGTCGCCGCGAGTGCCGGGCAGGACCGCCGGCTTGGTGGCGTCGATCACGCGCAGCCCGTAGTCGTCGCCACGCGTGCCGGGAAGGACAACGGCGGCTGCCGGTCGCGCGTCGATCAGGCGCAGCCCGTAGTCGTCGCCGCGCGTGCCGGGAAGGACAACGGCGGCTGCCGGTCGCGCGTCGACGAGCGTCGTGACCGCGGGCTTGTTGAATGCGAAGTGGAACGCCGTTGCCAACGCGGTGGCGGCGACGATCACCAGGGCCGCCCAGATGAAAGCCTTCTGGCGATCGCCGATTGACGAGCCCGTGGCATGTCCGCTGCTCAGCTGGTTCATTGATTTCTCCTGTCAGACTTGCCGCCAGTTCCGGCGGATCTGCAGGTAAGGCGTTACGACGTGTTGCACTGTGGTGACATTGCAGGGAACGGGAGGTCGTCCGCGGATGGAACGAACGTGCATCGGTCTGCTATTCAGTGAATAGAGCGATGTCGGCCGACAGCCAGCCGACCGGAGAATTCGTCGGTCGCGACGTCGAGCTTGTGCGCCTGTTGGCAAGCCTTGCGAGCGCCTCGTCGGGCCGAGGATCGCTGTTTCTGATCGGTGGCGAGCCTGGCATTGGCAAAAGCCGGCTGGCTGACGAATTCGCGGCGCGGGCGCGTCGCGACGGCGTGCAGGTCTTGTGGGGCCGCTGCTGGGAAGGTGCCGGTGCGCCACCGTACTGGGCCTGGATACAAGCGCTCCGAGGGTTTCTGCGCGACGCGGATCCGGTCGAGGTGCGAAGTCTCCTGGGCGCCGGCGCGGCAGACGTGGCCCAGATGCTGCCCGAGATCAGAACCCTGATCGCGGACCTGCCTCAGGCGCCGCCCGACTCAGACTCAGCCCGCTTCCAGCTGTTCAATTCGACCGTCACGTTCATGCGCAACTTCGCGCGCGTCACTCCAACGGTCATGATCTTGGACGACCTGCACGCCGCAGACACGCCATCCATCCTTTTGTTGCGCTTCCTGGCCACGCAGCTGAGCAGCATGCGGCTGGTCGTGGTGGGAACCTACCGTGACCTGGTCATCACGCCGGATCACCCGTTGGCGCCGGCGCTGACCGAAATGGCACGCGAGCCAATCACCCAGCTCATCAGCCTGCGCGGGTTGCACGAAGCCGGGGTCGCAGAGTTCATCCGAACAGCAACCGGGCACGAGGCGGCGGAGCGCATCGCACGCGCGATGTGGCGTGAGACGAGCGGCAACCCGCTCTTCCTGGGCGAGGCCCTGCGCCTGCTGCAGTCAGAGCGGCGACTCGACGACGTGGCAAAAGGCACGAGTCTCAGGCTGTCCGTACCGGCCGGCGTCCGTGAAGTGATCACCCGACGGTTGGCCCAGCTGTCGCAGGCCACCGTGCGTCTGCTCACCATCGGAGCCGCGCTCGGTCCGGAGTTCTCAGTCGATGCCGTTCGCCATATCAGCGGCGAAGACTCGAACTCGGCGCTCGAGATGATCGGCGAGGCGATGAAGGCCGGGCTTGTATTGCCGGTCGCCGCATCGGCCGGCCAGTTCCGTTTCTCGCACGACCTGGTGCGCGAGTCGTTGGTCGGCGACCAGATGGCAGGCGCAAGGGTGGAGCTTCACCGGCGCGTCGCCGAAGCATTGGAGGAAATGTACGGCGCCGAGGATGAGGCCCACCAGGCGGAGCTCGCGTACCACTACTTCGAGGCGGCGGAGGGTGGCAGCGGCAGCGAGAACCGGGCGATTGCCGAAAAGGCGCAACGTTTTGCGGAGCAGGCGGGCAATGTGGCGACATCCGCCCTCGCCTATGAAGAAGCCGACCGCTTCTTTCGCATGTCACTGGCCGCGTTGGACCGGGGCGGCGCTCCGGATCCCCTGGTTCGGACGCGCCTGCTACTGGACATAGGCGAAGTCGACTCGCGTTCCGGCGACCTGGACAGTGCTCAGCGGGCCTATCTGGAGGTAGTGGAGCTGACTCGCCGCTC
Organism: uncultured Chloroflexia bacterium; assembly: GCA_963776865.1. Lineage (GTDB taxonomy): Bacteria > Chloroflexota > Limnocylindria > Limnocylindrales > CSP1-4 > JALYGJ01. Next base: position 111,550 of record CAVZOG010000004.1, read on the forward strand.
CGGAGACGTCCGCAATCTTGCACGCGCGGTGCTGGGCTATGGGGGACGGGTCGGCTGGGCGAGACCGGGAGCCGATACGCGTCTGATTCCGCTGCTGCACGAGGCACTCGCCCTCCTTGGCGGTGCGGACGACCGGCTCCGTGTACGGCTCATGACGCGGCTGGCGTGCGCCTTCCGAAGCTCGCCCGACAAGCGAGAACAGTCGGACTCCTTGAGTCGTGAAGCTGTCGAAACAGCCCGGCGCCTCGATGACCCAGCGACCCTCGGCTATGCCCTCGTCGGCCGCTATTACGCGGTGCTGTGGCCCGAGAACGCAGACCAGCGCATCGATCTCGCCACGGAGACCGTCGAGGTGGCAAATGCGGCCGGCGATGCGGAGCTGCTGGTCGATGGCCACCTGCTGCTTTGGCTGAGCGACACCGAGCATGGCCGAAAGCCGGACGCGCGCTCGAGCCTCGATGACGTCAGCCGCCTGGCGCTCGAGCTCCGCCAGCCAGCTCAGATGTGGCTCGGAATCGGCCCGCGCGCGTTGGTCGCGTTAATGGAGGGCGATTTCGATCTGGCCGAGCGGTTGATCCAGGAACAGATGGAGGTGTCACAACCGCTGTCGGCGGTCCGGGACAACGTTTCGGCGGCGCGCATGCACGCATTCCTGCTCGCGCACGAAAGGGACCAATTGGTCACCGTGGAACCGGAGGTGCGGCTGGCGGTCGACGAATTTCCGTGGTACCCGCTACATCGTGCCGCTCTCGCGATCCTGCTTCTCGAAACCGGTCGCCGTGAAGAGGCCAAACGTGTCTTTGCGGCCCTCGCTGACAATGCCTTCGCAGCCCTGTATCGCGACAACGAGTGGCTGCTCGGTATGAGCCTGGCGAGCTATTGCTGCTCGAAGTTGCACGACGCAGCCGCGGCTGCCGACCTGTATGAGCAGCTCGTCCCGTTCGCGGGTCGGCACGCAATCGGCCATGCCGAGGGCAGTGTCGGCATCGTCGATCGCTACCTGGGTTTGCTGGCCGTCGTTCTCGATCAAATCGAGCCTGCGATCGAGCATCTGCGGCGAGCGGTCGACCTCAACGCCGCGATCGGCGCCAGGCCGTGGGCGGCGCATTCACAGCGCGACCTGGCTATGGCTCTGCGCCGGCGGGGTAGCGTCGCAGACCTGGAAGAGGCCGTTACGCTCGAGCAGTCAGCTTTGAGCACGGCGCGGCTATTGGGCATGACGAGACTCGAACGCGAGCTGAGCCTACCGGGCGATGTCGAGGCGACGCGGCCGCCGACTGAGCAAGCGGCCGAAAGCAAGGGTTTGTTTCGACGAGATGGCGAGTACTGGACGATCGAGTTCGGCGGCGATCAATTCCGGATCCGCGATGCGAAAGGCCTGCGCTACATCGGCAGGCTGATCGCGGCACCCGGTCGAGAGATGCTCGCCCTCGATCTTGCCCGAGACGCTGACGGCTCACCATCGAAGATCGTTGGCTACGACGATGCACTTGTCGCCGATGACGGAGGCGGCGCCGGGCCTCGCCTCGACCCCGACGCGAAGGAGGCATATCGGTCGCGGGTGCAAGAGCTGCGCCTCGAGATCGAGCAGGCCAATGAATGGAACGACCCGGAGCGAGCCGCGAGCGCTCAGAGAGAGCTGGATTTCATCGCGCGCGAGCTATCCGCCGCTGTCGGGCTAGGCGGTCGTGATCGGCCGGCTGCATCTGCAAGTGAGCGAGCGCGGATCAGCGTGACAAGGGCAATCCGTCTGGCGATGGCCAAGATCGCCGAGAACAACGTCAGCCTGGGGGCGCATTTCGAGGCGACGATCCACACCGGGACCTACTGCGCGTATCGGCCGGATCCGCGCGTGCCGATTGTCTGGCAGGACTGAGCGGTCCGACGCGTTCAGGGGTTGGTGGAGATGAGGGGACTCGAACCCCTGACCCCCGCGATGCGAACGCGGTGCTCTCCCAGCTGAGCTACATCCCCACGGGAGCGGCAAGTATACGGGCGAGCCCACTCTGGACTGCCTCGCGCATCTGAGTTAGCGTGGACTCAGCGGACGTGAAGTCCCGGTCCGAACCGCTGCCGTGCGGTTTTGTCGCTCATCGTCGTGTGACTTTCGGCCCTGGCTCATGGCAGTCATATCCGCAAACATCGCACCGGAGGTGACGCATGCGTGCCATTCAACTGATTCTCCTCGCAGCGGTTTCGGCCGTCGTAGCGCTGGTCGTTTCGTACGTGGCGGTGGTCCGACCGCGCGTCAAGAGCTGGGGCTTCGATCCCGAGGAGGCCGAGCTTCCGTTCCCGGGCGATGACCTGGTCGCCGAGCCGTCCGCGACCGAGACGCGCGGCATCACCATCGACGCGTCGCCCAGCGAGGTTTGGCCGTGGCTGGTCCAGATGGGCTTCGGCCGCGGCGGCTGGTACAGCTACGGAATGCTGGATAACAAGGGCACTAGCTCCGACACGATCCTGCCCGAGTTCCAGACCCTTCAGCCGGGCGACATCGTGAAGATCGACAAGATCAGCGGCTTCGAGGTCAAGGCAGTCGAGCCCGGCCGATCGCTGGTCCTGTTCACCAACACCGAGCTCGCCCGCACTCAGGTCGAGAAGGCCGTCAACGAAGCCGCTGGCGACGATCAGGCGGCGGCTTCGCGCATGAGCGCGATGATGGCCGGCAAGTCATATCCGGACGTCGCCGCTTCGTGGTCGTTCCTCCTCCAGCCGACCGGCGACGGCAAGACGCGGCTGATCGAGCGCTTCCGCGCCCAGACGCCGGACAACGGGCCAGCGAACGCTGTGCTCGGCGAGATCATGGGCACGGGCATCGTGCTCCTGACGCGCAAGCAGATGATCGGCATCAAGGAACGCGTCGAGCGCGCCAAGTACGGAATTGGCTCCGGTTCGGACCCCGTCGCAATCCAGGTCGACTCTTCACAGCGCCCCGAGCAGCTGCCCTCGCTCGAGCCTGAGTGGGCCGCGCCCAACTAGGTTGAGTAGCGGGTCCGGTCGAGCTAGATCGGGCCCGCCTCGTCTCTCCAGAACTCGACCAGGCGCTCGTAGTCGCCGAGCACGTCCGACGCCTGGCTGAGGATGTTGAAGCGATCGTCGGTCCAGTAGATCGTGGGAATGACGGCCGGCTCGACGCCGGTTGCGATGCACAGGTATCGGCCGATTGGTACGGCGGTTCGAGGACGTGTAGCCATGCTCGGCCGGCCACGTCTCGGACGTCTCGCAATCGCCCGTGTCCGGCTCGATCTGGGCCGTCTCAACGAAGCGCCTGGTAGGCGACGTTCATCTCGTCGCGCGTCCCGTACAGCGTGTAAACGACGAGCAGCTCGCCCTCGTCCTGGCTGCACGAAGCGATCGCCAGCGCTGGCGCGATCCCGGGCGTCGAGACGCAGGTCGCGACCAGCTCCGGCGGGACGTGGCTCAAGAGGACCAGGCTCGGATCGCCGGTCGGCAGCGTCGTCGGCGGGATGGGGCTGGTCGGCGATGGCGTCGGTGCCCCGGTCGGCGTCTCGGTCGCGGCCGGCGAAGGCGATGGTGACGCAGTTGGCTCGAGCGTGGCCGAGGCGGTGGGCGCAGCGCTGGCCGTCGGCTCGAGCGTCGGGCTGGCAGTTGGCTCGACGCTGGGTGACGCGCTCGCCGACGGCGTCGGCGAAGGCGTGAACGCGAGCGTCGGCGAAGGGGACGTGCTGGGCGATGGACTCGGCGAGGCAGACGCCGTTGCGGACGCGGATGGACGCGGCGCGAACGGCCCGAGATTGAACGCGACCATGGCGCCGCCGATCAACAGCAGGGCCAGAACGACCAGACCACCGATGATCCATGGCGTCATGTTTCGACCGCCACTCGGCGGCGGCGGCGGAGGGGGCGGATATCCGTACGGCGGCGGCGGATATACAGGTGGTCCGCCGGGGTAGCCGGGTGGTGGCGTGCCGGGTGGATAGACGGGCGGCGGCTGGGTGCCGGGTGGGTAACCGGGCGGCGGTGTCGCCGGCGCGTAGCCCGGCGGGGGAGTGGCGGCCACGGGGGCAGCAGCAGCCGGCATGACCACGGTTGGCGAGTCGTCCAGGTCCGGTGCCGGCGGCGGCGGCTCGGCCGGCGGGTCCGGCGGCGGGGCTGATCGATCGTTCGGAGAGTCAGTCATCCAGGGCCGATCGTAGCCTACTGTGTCTCTTGACGGATAGAACATTTGTTCTATCATCGATGCATGCCCGCCGACCCCGCACTGGGTTCCGCTCTCGCCCGACTCGAGTCGCGGTGGGGTAGCGCGGCGGTCAGGGTCGGCCTTGGCTCGACCGGCGCATCTCCCACGCTGGTCGATGGCGCGCTTGCCCTAGCGCCCGCCGAGGCCGACCCGGATCCGGAGACCGCGCCGGCGGCGCTGCCGGACGAGATCGTGCCGACCGGCTTTGCCCGGCTCGACGCGTTGCTCGGCACGGGCGGTCTGCCGCGCGGCGTGGGCGCCTCGTTTCGTGGCGCCCGGTCGAGCGGCAAGACGGCGCTTGCGCTGCACTGCCTCGCCCAGGCCCAGGCACGCGGCGGGATCGTGGCCTTTCTCGATCTGTGCCGCGTCTTCGATCCGCTCGAGGCAGCCGGCCGTGGCGTTGACCTGCGCTGGCTGCTCGTCGTTCGCCCGGCAGACGTTGATGAAGGCTGGGCACTTGCCGCCGCCCTGGTCGGCGGCCGCCAGATCGACCTGCTCGTGATCGACCTGCCCGAGCGCTTGCGCGCCACCCATGACGCGCCACTGCGCCGCCTGGCCGCCCACGCCCGCCGCTCGAGCGTGCGCATGATCGTGCTCGAGCCGACCAGCCTGACGGCGTCGGTCCATGGCGCGCTGGCCGAATCTGTTTCGCTGCGTCTCGAGCTCGAGCAGCGTGCCTGGCTGCGTGCTGGGCGCGACATCGTCGGTCGCAGCGTGGCGGTCAACGTGGCCAAGAATCGCTTCGGGCCACCGGGTCGTGAGACGGAGATCGAGATCCGCTACCTGGCCGACGGTGAGCACGAGGGAGCGCTCGATCGTTTCGCGGCGACCGACCATCTGTCGCCAGACAACGTGACGCCCCTCTTCCCGCCCGTCGCAGCGGTCGGCTAAAGCACCGACTCAGCCCCGCAACGGCACCAACTGACAGGAACCACTCCGCCATCGACTGATTTACGACGACCTAGCTGGCACGAACACGGCGTACCCAGATCACAATGCGACTCCTTTATCTCGACTGGCCGCACCTCTGCTATCGGATCGAGGCGGCCCGCGCCGAATCCGCCGGCTCGCTGCCGGAGGCGGTCGTCGTCGGTGGCCAGCCCTGGGAACAGGGCACGGTGCTCGATTGCAGTCCTGCCGCGCGGCGCCTGGGGGTGACGCGCGACCAGCCGCTCGGCACGGCTCATCGACTGGTGCCGGAGGCGAAGTTCCTGGCCGCCGATCGCGCGACATATCGACGCTCGATGGAGGCGGCGCTCGACGCGCTTTCGGCCTTCACGCCGGCGCTCGAGGCGGAGCTCGACCCGGGAGCACGGCGTTTCGGCCAGGTGATGCTCGGCATCGAGGGGCTGCACCGCCTGTGGGGTGACGAGGAGGTGCTCGCCGGCCGCCTGCTGGCGGTCGTCGGCAGGCTGCTGCCCGGGCAGCCCCGAGTGGGGATCGGCAACACGCGCTTTGGCGCGCAGGTGGCGGCAGTGGTCGGCGGCGGCACGCTGGAGCGCATCACTGTCGGCGACGGTGCGACCGAGTCGGGCTACCTGGCGCCGCTCTCGATTCGGTTGCTGCCCGCAGATGCGGAGACGCACGAGCGGTTGCGAGTCTTTGGCCTGACACGCATCGGCGAGTTCGCGGCGCTGTCGCACTCGGCGGTCATTGCCCGCTTCGGCGCGCAGGGCGGTGAGCTGCACGACCTGGCGCGGGGCATGGACGGACGCCGGCTGCGGCCGATGAAGCCGGTCGAGCAGCTGCGCGCCGAAGCGGAGCTCGAGCCACCGGTCGAATCGCTCGAGCCGCTCCGCTTCCTGCTGCGCAACCTGAGCCAGGCGCTGTGTGAGCAGCTCGCGGCACGCGGCGCGGGCGCGACCCGGGCGGTGCTGGAGCTGGACGTGGAGCGCGGCCCGCCGCTCATCCTCGAGCAGCAGCTGCCCGAGCCGACCGCCGCGTCGGACCTGCTCGAAAGATTGCTCTTCGCGCGCCTGTCCGCCACTCCGCCAGCTGCGGCGGTGACGCGCCTTGCTCTCGAGTTGCGCGGCGAGCAGGTGGCCGCCGGCCAGCAGCTGGGCCTCTTCGCGCCGCAGCTGGCGCGTGCCGCGCGACTCGACTGGCAGCTGACCGGACTCGCCCTGCGCTTCGGCGCCGACCGGCTGCTGCGAGCACGTGTCCTGGATCCCGAGGCGACCCTGGCCGAGCAGCGCACAGAGTGGGCCGCCGCCACGGCCACTCCCTTGTCGAGCATCTCGTGACCAGGCTGCTCGGCCACCATCCGCTGATCGACGTCGACCTCGATGCTCAGGGGCGGCCGTGGCGGTTGCGCTGGGACGGTGGCAGCGAGCAGGTCGAGGTGTGCAATCGGTGGCGCGTCGACGAGGCCTGGTGGCGCCGACCGGTCAGTCGCGACTACTACAAGCTGGCCGGCCAGCACTTGCTGGCGTTGGTCTACCTGGATCGCATCGACCAGACGTGGCATCTCGAGCGCGTCTACGACTGAGCTCGTGGCACAGAGTGGCCGGAAATGACTCGACCCCGGGGGAGACCGGGGCCGAGATCAAGATGGAGCGCTCATTCCCACGCCAGGGAGGAGGAGACCGGCGTCAGGATTGGGCACAGCCGCTTTGATCTCTTGGACGAGTGATGCTCTGCGACGTGTGACGCGTCAGCGAAGAGTCGGCGGTCCCTCGGGTGGAACGGTCATCAGGACGATGGACACGACCAGGCCGGCAAGCACCACGAAGAGCACGGCGGCTGCGATTACCTGGCTGATCGGCGGACGCATCCGCCCAAGGATACGGGTCAGTGAGCCGCGGCAGCGGCGATGCCGAGCATCGCGGGCAGCACGACCATGACGAGCAGGATCACCAAACCGGCCAGGACCAGCACGCGAACAAACGGCATCGCGGCGCGCAAAGTCTCCATCGACCGTGTGACGGCCAAGGCAGATGGCGTGTGACGTGGCTGACGATTAAGGATGGTTAGGACCTCTGTTGCTCGGAGGTTGTGGCAGTTGGCATCGTCAGCCACCAAGCCGATTGAGTCGAGCGGTGCGCGGTCCATTCGCGTGTCAATTTCGTGACTGTGCCGCCGCTGATGAGCTTGGCGGCTCACCTGGCGGGCGCGGACGGAGCCGAGGGGCCCGAGGCGGCCTCCCTATTGAGTCAGTTTCGGGACTAAGTCACCAAACCGACTCACCAGGCGCAACTGATGCCGGCGACGGGTTGTGCTGGGCTACGGAGTCGGGCTGCCCGACGGACTCGGGCTGGGGCGCAGGTGTCGCAGTAGCGACGGGCGTCGCCGTCGCCGCGGGTGACTCCGTGGCCGGCGGCGTTGGCGTGGCATTGACGCGGTCCTGCAGCCGCTGCGGCGCGTACTGATCGCCCCACGGCAGGACCTTCAAGGGGTCAACCCGCTCACGCACCCTGGACGGGTAGCCGAACCGCGCCAGACGCGGCACGACATCCTGCCAGCCACTGTCCATCCTGATCAGGCCGTAGTGCAGGTGGCAGCCGGTGGCAAAGCCGGTCGCGCCCTCGACACCGATGACCTCGCCTGCCGTGACGACCTGGCCGGGGACCACGTCGGCCCGGTTCAGGTGAACGTAGACGCTGCGATAGCCGTTGCCGTCGTCGATGACGATCACGATCGGTAGCGTGCTCACCCGGCCCAGCCGCTCGAGTCGGTCGTAGATCTCCGCGGCGTCGCCGTGGTAGCCCAGGAACACGTCGAAGTCGCGCCCGGCATAGATGACCGTCCCATCGTGCGCTGCGCGGATCTCGTCGCCGCAGTGCGTGGCCAGATCGAGCCCGTCGTGGATCTCGCGGTCGTCGATGATCACGAAGCCGCCGAAGTCGCGCGCCGCGAAGCGGCTGGTGATCAGCGCATTGCGCAGCGGCCAGACGTAGCCGGTGAGCTCCGCCGGTGGCTTGCTGCGCTCGATGGCCGCCGCTTTGCTCAGATCGGGCGAAACACCCGGGGGCGGCGTGCCGGTAGGTGTCGTCCCCGGTTCGCCGGTCGGATCGCCGTCGGTCGGTTGGCTCGGGCTGAGCGGCGCTGTGGGCGCCGTGCCGCCGGTGGGCGCGGTTTGGCTGGGCTGGCCGGTAGTCGGGCTGGAGTTGGCTGAGTCGGGGCTGCCGGCGCCGAAGCCGCCGTTGACAAGCGCTATCGCACCGATCAGCGCGGCGATGGAAAGGACCAGCACGAGGGCAAGCGAAAGATTTCGTCGGGACATGGATGCCCGTTTATGAAAGCAGGGTCGGCCGATTCTGTCGCAGACCCCGTTGTACTGTTAGAACAAACGTTCTATTGTCGGTCAGGCATGGCCGACTTTGCGGAGCTCCACTGCCACTCCAACTTCTCCTTCCTCGACGGCGCTTCGCCGGTCGACGATCTGGCCGAAAGGGCCGTTGAGCTGGGCCTGTCGGCGCTCGCGGTGACCGATCACCAGGGCCTCTACGGCGCCGTCCGATTTGCCACCGCGGCACAGGAGGCAGGCCTGCGGCCGATCGTCGGCCTGGAGATCGAGCTGCTCGACGCCGTAGCGCCGGACCCGGGCGGGTTGATCGTGCCGCTTCGCCGACGGAAGCGTCGAGAGCGGCCGGTCGAGGTCGCAGGATCGCTGCTGCTGCCGGCGGAGGGCAGGGCGACCAAGCCGGCGATCGACCGACTCCGGCCACCCGGCCATCGTGTGCCGCGGCGCGAGGATCTGCGTGGCGTGCGGTCACGCGAGCTGGGGCCCCATCTCGTCCTGCTGGCACGTGACATGACCGGTTATCGCAGCCTGTGCCGGCTGGCCAGCGGCGCACATCTGGCCGGCACCAAGGGCGCGCCGCGTTTCACGCATGAGCTCCTGGCGCGCAACACGGAAGGCCTGGTGGCGCTGTCCGGCTGCCGCCACGGCGAGGTCGCGCGGCGGTTGCTGGCCGGTGATCGGAGCGGGGCCGAAGCCGCCGCGCGGGCACTGGACCAGATGTTCGGCGCCGACAGCTTCTACCTCGAGCTGCAGCACCACCTCCTGCCCGACGACGACTGGCTGGTCGGCGAGACGGTGACGCTCGCGGCGCAGGCCGGACTGCCGCTGATCGTGACCAACGACGCTCACTACGCGCGGCCGGACGACAGGGAGCTGCAGGACGTGCTGGTGTGCATCAAACACGGCAAGTCGCTCGAGGAAAGCGCCCACCTGCGCCGCCCGAACGGCGAGTACTTCCTGAAGGGCGAGGCCGAGATGCTGGCGCTGCCGCCGGGCAGCGGCGCGCTCGGCGAACGGGTGGCCATTGCCTGGGCAGAGGGCGTCAGGAACGCGGCCGAGCTGGCGAGTCGGTGCTCGGTCAACTTCGACTTCGAGCAGTACCGCTTCCCGGGCTTTCCGGTGCCGTCGGGCGAGACGGCGTTCTCGTATCTCGAGACGCTCAGCCACGACGGCATGCGGCGGCGCTACATCCCGCTCAAGCCGGCCGTGGTCAAGCAGCTGGCGCACGAGCTCGAGGTGATCGAGCGGACCGGCCTGGCCGAGTTCTTCCTGATCTGCTGGGACATCATGCGTTTCTGTCGCGAGCGCGGGATCCCGGCCCAGGGGCGGGGGAGTGCCGGCGATTCGATCGTCGCCTACGTGCTCGGCATCACCCGCGTCGATCCGATCCGCCACCGGCTGCTGTTCGAGCGCTTCATAAACGAGGGCCGCACGAGCTACCCGGACGTGGACATCGACTTCGCCTCGTCGCGGCGCGAGGAGGTCATCCAGTACGTCTACGAGCGCTACGGCGCCGAGCACACGGGGATGGTCTGCAACCTCGTCACCTACCGGGCGCGGTCCGCCATCCGCGAGGTCGGTTACGCGCTGGGTTTTCCGCGCCCGCTGGTGGATCGGGTGGCCAAGGCGCTCGAGACGTACGACTCGGTCATGGTCCGGCGCGATCTCGAGGCGGAGGGCGGCTTTGCCGAGTTCTTTGCCGCTTCTGCGGAGGGTGACCCAGCGGCGGCACTGGCGGGAGTGCCGGGCGATCCGTCGGCCGACATCGCGCGGGCACGCGGGCTGGTCGATCACATGGGCCAGCTCAAGCCACCGGCGCGGATGTTGCAGGCACTCTCCGATGACGAGGGTGGCCCGGGCGACACGCCGGTCAGCGTGCGCTGGCTGCGCGGCGAGCTGGAGCACCAGGCCGCGGAGCCGGAGACGCACCCGCCGCTTGCCCGTCCTCCGCGGCGCGTCGACCCCGACGACGCCAAGCCGGTGGCCAGCAACCGCTCGACGATGGGGCTGACGCCGTGGGATCGGTGGCTGGAGCTCACCTCCCGGATTGACGGCTTTCCGCGACATCTTTCGATCCACACCGGCGGGATGCTCGTCACGGCGGCGCCTTTGATCGACATCGCGCCGCTGGAAAGAGCCACAATGCCGGGTCGTGTCGTGGTGCAATACGACAAACGCGACATCGAGACCATAAAACTCATCAAACTCGACCTGCTCGGGCTGCGAATGCTGTCGTCGATCGACGACGCGCTGCGCGACATCCAGGCCGACTGCGCGGTCGTCGTCGACCTCGACCGGCTGCCCGAGGACATCCCCGAGGTGTTCCGGATGATCCAGGCGGCGGACACGGTCGGCGTCTTCCAGATCGAGTCGCGCGCCCAGATGCAGACCCTGCCCCGCAGCCGGCCGGAGAACCTCGACGACCTGGTGGTCGAGGTGGCGATCATCCGGCCGGGCCCGATCCAGGGCAATGCCGTCCACCCCTACCTGCGTCGCCGGCAGGGCAAGGAGGAAGTCACCTATCTCCATCCGAGCCTCGCTCCGGCGCTCGAGGAGACGATGGGCGTGATCCTCTACCAGGAGCAGGTGATGAAGATCGCCATCGACGTGGCCGGCTTCAGCGCGGCCGAGTCGGACGGTTTTCGGCGCGCCATGGGCACGTGGCGCTCGAGCCGCGAGATGGAGAAGCTCCACGCGCAGTTCGTCGACGGTTGCATCGCCCGCAACGGCCTGACGCTCGAGCAGGCCGAGGAGCTCTTCCGCCAGGTCTCTGCCTTTGCCAGCTTCGGCTTCAACAAGAGCCACGCGGCGGCCTTCGCGCGGACTGCGTACGAAAGCTCCTTCCTGAAGCTCTTCTACCCGGCCCAGTTCGTGACCGGGCTGATCAATGCCCAGCCGATGGGCTTCTACCCGGTCGAGGTGCTCGTCAATGACGCCAAGCGCCACGGCGTGTGCGTACTGCCGGTCGACGTCAACAGGAGCCGCTACCTGACCGCGACCGAGTGGGTCGGCATGCCCGACGAGCCACTCCCCGATGGCGCCGGCATCGATCGCCGGCCGGCGGTCGTTCGGTCTTCGGGCTGCGTGGTGCCGAGCGAAGAAGCACGCGCCTACTGGTCGGCCGAGAGCGCACGCGCATACGGCATTCGGCTCGGTCTGCATCTCGTCAAGGGCATCGGTGAAGCGGAGGGAGAGGCCCTAGACGTTGAGATCAGCAGCGGTGGCCCCTTCACCTCGCTTGCCGATCTTGCCGCACGGACCGAGCTTGCCGAAGAGGTCATCGAGCGGCTGATCCGCTCAGGTGCGCTGGACTCGCTCGGCGAAGCGCGGCGCAAGCTGCTGTGGCAGCTAAAGGAAGTCGCGCGTGCAAGTCGCGGGACGCGCAGCCGGGGAAACCGGACGCTTGACCTTCGCCTGCCGCCGACCGACGCGCCCGACCTGCCGCCACCAACTGAGCTGGAGCGGCTCGGCGACGCCTACGCGATCCTGTCGCTCGACGCGCGCCGGCAGGTGATCGAGCTATTCCGGCCGGCGCTGGACAGGCTCGGCGTGCTGACCGCCGGCGCGCTCGCCGACGCCAAGCCGGGCAGGGTCAGGATCGGCGGTCTCGTAGTCACTCGCCAGCATCCGATGACCGCTCGGGGCACGGTCTTCCTGGCGCTCGAGGACGAGACCGGCATGGTCAACGTCACGCTCTGGCCGGACAACTGGGCACGCTTCCGGCGCACCGTGCGGCGCCACGCGCTGCTGTACATCGAGGGCAAGCTTGAGCGTGAGGCGGACGTTGTCAACGTGATCGCCGACCGCGTCGAGTCGCTGGCTGACATCAGCCGGCCGCAGGGCGGGCCGGTTCAGCCACAGGGAGTTCGGCACATGGGCCACGCCGGCATGCGCCGGCAGGGCTGAGCGAAAGCTAGGTGGTCGGCTTCTGCTTAGCGACCCGGCGTGCTTCCTGACGCTCGTCACGCCGCTTGGCTCGCTCGCTCGCCTCCTGGTCTGCTCGGCGCGCCCGGCCGCGCTCCTGCATGCCGCGCAGGAAGTCGCGATACCAGGCGGCGAAAGCCGCCGCGAACGTGCCGTACAGGGCGCCGTTCATGATCAACAGGAAGAGCTGAGTGGCGAACGCGGTAGGCGTGGTGACCAGGCTCGGCGGGATGAAGGCGATGAACCACAGGAAGCCGGCGACGATGCCGTAAAGCAGGCCGATCAGCCACGAGGCGCGCGGTGCGATGAAGCCCGCGATGAAGAACGTGAACAGCGCCGGCGGGACGTAGAAGAACTGCAGGTACAGGTCGGCCAGCGCGAGCGGCTCGGCGCTGAGCGAAGGCAATACAAGCACGATGCCGGTGCCGACGAAGAGCAGCACGAGCGGCAGCCAGAGCAGCTTGCGCGTGCGCAGGATGGTGGGCAGCGCCCGGATGTCCTCGCGGAAATTGGGCATCTTGAACATGCGCGGCCGCTCGGCGGGCGGAGCTGTCGTCGCCGTCGCCGTCGCCTCGTCTGAATCGAGCAGGTCGTCAGCGTCTTCCTGGGTCGGCTGATCGGCACGCAAGCTCGCTCGCGTACGACGACGGGCTTCTGATCGGGCTGTGTCTTTGGCGCGAGCCAACGAGAGGTCTCCTTCGGGAACGGGGGCTGCCGGCATGCTAGCAAATCGACCTGTGAGGCCATTGATAAGCGGCCGATAAGCGGCAGCGAAGTCAGCCACCGCAGACTGGTCAATCGAGCTCGCCGATGCCGCCGTTTGTCCGCCACTGCCCGCCCTGCAGCTGGATGGCCGGCCATGACGGATGCTCATTGGGATCGTCTTTTCAACCTGGGATTGCTGGTCGCCCTGGTCGGCGTCGTTGGCCTCGCAGTGCGACCGGCCGCGGCGTTCGCCCAGGCGGTGTCATGGCCACCCAGCTCGGGACTGCTCGTCTCGGAGATCGTCACCGGCGGAGCGAGTGCGTCAGACGAGTTCGTCGAGCTCTACAACGCGTCCGCTTCTGCAATTGATCTCGGCGACCTCGAGCTCGTGTACGTGACGGCCAGTGGCTCGACTGTGACGCGCAAGCAGACGTGGGCACAGCAGATCGTGCCCGCGCAGAGCCATCTGCTGATCGCCAACGCCTCGGGAGCGTGGGCGCCTGGCGCCGACGGTACGTACACCGGTGGCTTCGCGGCGTCCGGCGGCAGCATTGCCCTGCGCACGCTCGACGGCCTGGTCGTAGACGCGATCAGCTGGGGAGACGCGTCGAATCCGTTCGTCGAGGGAGCGCCAGGTCCAGCGCCGGCGACCGGTTCGAGTCTCGAACGGCGGCCGGGCGGCGGGCTTGGCAACGCGGCGGACTCGAACGACAACCTGGCCGATCTGCGCCTCGAGGCCAGCCCGTTCGCGCAAAATCTCGCCGCTCCTCCGGTGCCGGCCGTCACGCCAACTCCGGCAGCCACCATGTTGCCGACACCGACGCTTGCGTCGAGTCCGACAGCCGGCCCGGTGTGCGCGACGCTGCCGGCAGCCACTCCCTCCCCGACAACGGTTGCGACTCCGACACCCGGTTCGTCGACGCCACTCCCCATTGGACAGGCGCGGTCGGCCGTGCCGGGAACGTTCGTCTCGACCACCGGTCGGCTGACGACGCCGGTTGGCCTGACCGACGCCGGCCGCGGCGCGTTCATCGAGGATGACCTGGCCGGAATCGCCGTATATCTCGTCGCGGGCGACTGGCCGCCGGCTTCGATGGGCGTCTCGCTGGCAGTGACCGGCACCGTCGCCGTGCATGCCGGGCAAACGACACTGACAGCCGTCGATTCGTCGGCCATCGCGATAGTCGAAGAGGTCACGTTTCCCGATCCGATCGACGTTCCGACAGGTCTCGCCTGCGAGCAGTTCGAGGGAAGATCGATCGCCGTTGAAGGGCTCGTCACGACACCCGCGGCGACAACGCCCGAAGGGGTCGCCACCTGGATCGATGACGGGAGCGGTGCGCTTGCCGTGCTCGCGCCGCCCCTTGCCGCGCTGGCCACGGGTGACTTCCCGATCGGATCACGCCTGCGCCTGAGCGGAGTGCTCGGCCAGCAGGACCTTGTCGGTGATGGCCTGACCGGCTACCGCCTGCTGCTCCGCGGCGCGGACGACATCGTCGTGATCGAGCCGGCAGCCACCAACTCGCCGACGCCGACAGCGAGTCCGACTCCGACGCCGACGGCGAGTCCCACTCCCACTCCCACTCCCATGCCGACGTCATCACCCACCCCGACGCCCACGCACAATTCGACACCGACGCCCAGCCTATCTCCCTCGCCCTCGCCCACACCGACGCCTGTGCCCTCCGCAGCCGTGCTGTCCATCGACGATGCTCGCGGCCTGCCGGTCGGCGATGACGTCCGTGTCAGGGGTGTCGTGACCTCGCTGCCCGGAGCATTGCTCGGCGACGAGACGATCACCATCCAGGATCAGACGGGCGGCATCCTGGTCCAGCTGCCCGACGTCACGCCGCCGGAATCGTGCTCGGCCGCTTGATCGAGGCATCCGGCTCGCTGGCTGCGCCGTACGGCAATCTGGAGATCCGGTCGAGTGAGGGCGGAATTACCCTGCTCGAGCAATCCAGCCAGCCCACGCCGCGCAACATCGCCGTCGGCCAGATGAATGACGACACCGAGGGCGCGCTGGCCCGGATCTCGGTCACCGTCGAACGCATCGAGACGAGCTCGACCGGCAGTCTGACGCTCATCGTCTCCGATGCCTCGGGCGAGGGTCGAGTCTTCTTCCACGCGCCGCTAGGCGTCGACGCGTCCGAATTCAGCGTCGGCCAGCAGCTGGCGGTCGTCGGGATCGTCGGCGATCGCCTGGGCCTGTTTCGCCTCTGGCCGCGGTCCATGTCCGACGTTGCGGTCATCGCCGATCCGCCCAAGCCCACGCCACGGCCGACGGCTAGCGCCACGCCGCGTCCGACTCCGCGGCCGACGGCACGGCCCACCGCGCGGCCGTCGACGACACCTCGTGTGTCACCTCGTCCGAGTGCATCACCAACGTCGAACGCGGCTGTGATCTCGATCGCCGACGCCATCAGGCGACAGGGTCAAACCGTCGCGGTTGAAGGAATCGTCACCGTCAAGCTCGGCCTGCTCGAGAGCGATGCCACGCGAACGATCGTGCAGGACAGCCAGCGCGGCGATCATGGTCCGCCTGCCGGCTGACATGACCGCGCAGGTCGGCCAGCGAATCACGGCCACCGGCCAGGTTGGGACGTACTACGGAGCGCCGTCGCTGACGGCCAGCTCGGCTCGATCCACGGGCCAGGGCACGATCAGCGCCGCGACGGTGCGCGCCGCGCCCATCGCAGCTGCCCTCGAGTGGCGGCTCGTGACCGTCAGCGGGCGCGTCGAAGACGTTCGCCGCGATGGCGAAACCTGGCGTGCCGAGGTTTCTGCGTCGGGCGGCACGATCCCGATCAGCGGACTCGAGCGGAGTGGCATTCCGTCCACCGCGCTCGAGGAGGGACGCAGCGCGACGATCACCGGCATCGTCAAGCGCGCCTATCCCACGGCGACCGACCAGCGGCTCTCAGTCGTGCCGCGTTCTGCGGCCGATATCAAGCTTGGTCCTGTTGTGAGCGCCAGCAGCCAGCCATCGCTGTCGCCGCGGCCGGGTGCTTCAGGCTCGCCCATCGGCAGCGGCCACCCGCCCACCTCGCGACCGTCATCGGCCGGCGAGCCGATCGGGCCGACCGGCTCCTCCTCGCCCGGCAGCGACGCTGTCCAGTCGCTCGACGATCTCGACGGGCACGCGGATGAGGTGGTCACGGTCGGTGGCGTCGTCACGGCCGTAGACGGAACCGCCGTGCGCATCGACGACGGCAGCGCTTCCGTCTGGCTGCGCCTGACCGGCGAGGCGGCCGCGCTGGCGGGGACGTTCGCGCTCGGTGACCTGCTCAACGCGACGGGCCGCGTGGCAACGGACGCTGACGGTGAGTTGGAGGTCGTGGTCGATGACCCCGGCGCGGTTGTGCGCCTCGCCCAGCAATACGCGACGGAAGCGGCGACCGCGAGCACCGGCGCGTTGCTGCCGCCGGCTGTCGAGACTCCCTCAAAAACCGGTGCCCAACCGGCGCAGTCCTCCGTTGCGCTCACCGCGCTGGCCCTCTTCGGTGCCTCGATCGCGTTGGTCGTGGGCGTTCTGGCGGCCGATCCGCGTCGTCGGGCAGCGTGGCGAAAGCGGCTCGATCTGGTCGTCGGTGAGTTGCGTGAGCGTGTCCGCAGCCTCATCGCCACACGGCAGCGAGGTTGACGCTCTCCGGACGCGCGGCCTATCGTCACGCTCAGCCACGCTCAAATCGAGCGTGCGATGAGCAGGAGGAAGCGTGCCGATCGCCGACCGTCGCGTGGCGGTACCCGACACCGAGCGGCAATACCACATCGGTCTCGGGCCCGGTGAGCTGGCCGAATACATCCTCCTTCCCGGCGACCAGGACCGCACTGCCAAGGTCGCCTCGCGCTTCGAGAGCGTCGAGTTCCAGAAGCGCCATCGGGAGTTCGCGTCGGCCACCGGCATCTTCGGCGGCAGGCGCGTGTCCGTTGTCTCGACCGGCATCGGCACGGACAACATCGAGATCGTGGTCGCCGAGATCCTGGCCATAACCAAGAAGCCGACGTTCATCCGCATCGGGTCGTGCGGCGTCCTGCGCGACGACATCGGACTGGGCGACCTGGTGATCACGACCGGCGCAGTGCGCCTCGAGGCGACGACCAAATACTTCGTCCACGAGGGCTACCCGGCTGTCGCCGATTACGCCGCCGTGGCCGCGTTGGTCGAGGCGGCGCACCGCCTGGGCCATCCTGCCCACCTCGGCATCACCGCCACCGCGCCCGGTTTCTACGGCGCCCAGGGACGGCCAATTCCGCAGCTTCCGATCCGATTTCCCGACCTCGCCGATGAGATGACGCGCCAGCGCGTAGTCAATTTCGAGATGGAAGCGTCGGCATTGCTCGTATTGGCAACGTTGGCAGGATGCCGCGCAGGCGTCGTCTGCACGGCGTACGCTCAGCGTGTCAGTGGCGCATTCGTGCAGGGCGCCCAGAAAGAGCGGGCCGAATCGGCCTGTATCGAGACGGGGCTGGAGGCACTACGCCTGCTGGCCGAGATGGATGAAGCCGTGCAAGCACAAGGAGCTGTGCACTGGCGGCCCTCACTGTGGGTGCCAATCGTGGCATCCTGAGGGGGAATGAAAGGCGTCGCGGCGAAATCCGCGGCTCCCGACAGTCAACATTGAGCGAATAGGAGGAGTCGTGGCAGAAGCCTATTGCGTCCGGGACAAGATGAAGGTGGAGATCCAGAACCCGGAAAAGATCACCATGAAGAACGGTAAGCCGGCCACGAAGGGCACCTGTCCCAAGTGCGGCAACAGCGTCTTCCGCATCGGCGCCTGACCGGCGCTAAAGCAGAGGGAGGAAAGGGGTCCCGGCAACGAGCCGGGACCCCTTCTTCTTTTCAGGTGACAGATTCACGGCGGACGGTACTGGCACTCGATCTCGGGGGCACGCAGCTTCGAACTGCCGTCGTTCGCAGCGACGGGACGCTCGTCGGCAGGCGCGCCACGTCAACGCCGCGGACGGCGAGCGAGGTCGTTAACGCATCGGTCGACCAGCTGAGGCGCTCGCTCGCCGATATGCGCTCCTCGGGAGCCGACGAGGATCCGCGACCGGTGGCGCTCGGCATCTCCGCCGCCGGGCCGATCGACGTGGCGCGCGGCGAGCTGCTCGATCCGCCCAACCTGGATCGCTCGCTGTGGGGCTTCCCGCTCGCGCCGGCTCTGGCCACGGAGCTCGGACTGCCGGCGGCTATCGAGCGCGACACGCATGTCGCCGCACTGGCCGAGCACGAGTTCGGCGCGGCGCGCGGCCTGACGGACTTCGTCTACCTGACCGTGTCGACCGGCATCGGCGGGGCCGTGTTCAGTGGCGGGCGGCTGATGACCGGACCGGATGGCGTGGCCGGTGAGCTCGGCCATCTGAGCCTCGACATGGATGGGCCGCCGTGCGGCTGTGGCGCGCGCGGCCACCTCGAGGCGTTCGCCTCGGGCACGGGCATCGCGCGCATCGCTGCCGAGGCCGGCCTGGCGGCGCGCTCGGCGGTCGAGGTCGCTGCCGCCGAGGGAGGCGGCGACCCGGTCGCGACCGAGATCATGGAGCGTGCCCGGCAGGCGTTCGCGGCAGCAGCCGTTTCGATCGTCGACATCTTCAATCCGCAGCGAATCATCGTCGGCGGCGGCATCGCCATCGGCCAGGGCGATCGGCTCCTGGGACCGGCACGAGAGGCGGTCCAGACACATGCATTCAAGCGCCAGGCCGCCCGCGTGGAGATCGTGCCCGCCGAGCTGGGCGACGACGTCGGGCTGATCGGCGCCCTGCCGCTGGTCGGCATTGCCCTTCTGGGCGAAGATACGCACATCAACTCAGGCGCTTCGTAGGGAGCGGGAGCGGGCCATCCGGCCCTTACCGCTCGCGGCGCGACCGCCGACGATCTAGGGCGGCACCTGCTAAGAGAGCTTGCGCGGCGGTTCGAAACGCTCCGTCGCACGTCAGATCAGCCCCGGGCAGGGCACGAAGGAGTCCACCAGATGTCAGTCCGAGTAGGAATTCAACGGCTTCGGCCGGATCGGCCGCCAGTCGCTCAAGGCGATCATCGAGCGCACCCCGGACGTCGAGGTCGTGGCCGTCAACGATCTCGTCGACACGGCCATGAATGCGCAGCTCTTTCGCTACGACTCGACCTACGGTCGCTTCCAGGGCACGGTCGACCACACCGACGACGCGTTGATCGTCGACGGCCGCGAGATCAAGGTGCTCAAGGAGAGGGACCCGGCGGCGCTGCCGTGGGGCGACCTGGGCGTCGACATCGTGATCGAGTCAACCGGCTTTTTCACCGACGCCGACAAGGCACGCGCCCATATCGACGCCGGCGCGCGCAAGGTGATCATCAGCGCTCCGGCCAAGAAGGAGGACGTGACCATCGTCCTCGGCGTGAACGAGGGCATGTACGACCCCGGCCACGCACCATGTGATCAGCAACGCGAGCTGCACGACCAATGGCCTGGCGCCGGTAGCCAAGGTGCTCAACGACACGTTCGGTATCGAGAAGGGCTTCCTGACCACGGTCCACGCCTATACGAACTCGCAGCGCCTGCTCGACGTGGCGGCCAGCGATCCTCGTGACGCCCGCGCCGCGCCGCAGAACATCGTTCCGTCGGCGACCGGCGCCGCCAAGGCCGTGGCGCTCGTCATTCCGGAACTGCAGGGCAAGTTCACCGGCATGGCTTTCCGCGTCCCGACCGTCACCGTCTCGGTCGTCGACTTCACCGCCGTGCTCGGCCGCGAGGTGACCAAGGAAGAGGTCAACGCCGCGTTCGAGAAGGCGGCATCGGGCGAGCTCAAGGGCATCATGGCCTACACCGAGGAGCCGCTCGTCTCGATGGACCTCAAGGGCGACGAGCACTCGACCATCGTCAGCGCGATGGACACCGTCGTGCTGGGCAACATGGTCAAGGCCGTCTCCTGGTATGACAACGAGTGGGGCTACTCCTGCCGCATCGCCGACCTGGTCGCCTTCGTCGGCCAGCGCCTGCCGAGCGATCGCTCGGTGGAGGCGACCTCCGCCGCCTCAGCCTGACCCGACCAGCGCCGCTCAACCGCCCACCGCCGCCCGACAGCCCAGATAGAGAGCCCAATCCATGCAAAAGCTGACCGTCCGTGACTTCGACCCCCAGGGCAAGCGTGTCCTGGTCCGCGTCGACTTCAACGTCCCGATCGAGGACGGAAAGGTCAAGGACGACTCGCGCATCCGCGCTGCATTGCCCACCATCCGCTACCTGCTCGAGCACGGAGCGTCGGTGATCCTGATGAGCCATCTCGGCCGGCCCAAGGGCAAGGTCGTCGAGTCGGCCCGCCTGCGCCCGGTCGCACAGTGGCTGTCAGCACTGCTGCGCATGCCCGTTCCGATCACCGGCGACCCGCTCGGGATCGGCACCCGTGACGCTGTAGCGCGGCTCAAGCCGGGCCAGCTGATGATGCTCGAGAACCTGCGCTTCCACCCCGAGGAGGAGGCGAACGAGGACGAGTACGCCAAGACACTGGCGAGCTACGGCGACGTGTATGTCAACGACGCGTTCGGCACCGCGCACCGCGCACATGCCTCGACCGTCGGCGTTACGAAGTACCTGCCCGCCTACGCCGGCCTGCTCATGGAGGCCGAGATCGAGGCGCTCTCGAAGCTGCTCGAGAAGGTCGAGCATCCCTTCGCCGCGGTCATCGGCGGCGCCAAGGTGTCGGGCAAGCTGGGCGTGCTCAACCACCTGATGGAGAAGGTCGATTCGTTCCTGATCGGCGGCGGGATGGCGAACACCTTCCTCGTCGCCCAGGGCCACACGGTCGGCAAGAGCCTGCTCGAGCGCGATCTCGTCGAGGAGGCCAGGAAGATCCTCGACAAGGCCGACAAGAAGGGCGTTCAGGTCCTGCTGCCGACCGACGTGGTCGTCGCCAAGGAGGTCACCCGCGGCGCCGAGCACAAGATCGTGCCGGTGAACAAGATCCCCAACTCGTGGTCGGTGGTCGATATCGGTCCGGCCACGACGGAGGCGTTCAAGGAGGCCCTCGCGTCGGCCAAGACGATCCTCTGGAACGGGCCGTTGGGCGTGTTCGAGGTGCCGACCTTCGGTGACGGCACGCGCGCCATCGCCCGACTGCTGGCCGAGCAGGCCGAGAAGGGCGTGACGGTCGTCGTGGGCGGAGGCGACTCCGTCGCGGCGGTCGAGGAGCTCGGCCTGACGTCCAAGATGACCCACATCTCGACCGGCGGCGGTGCCTCGCTCGAGTTCATGGAGGGTCGCGAGCTGCCGGGAATCTCGGTCCTGCTCGATCGCGACAGCGCGGCCAAGAAACGGGCCGTTTCGGCAGGTGTCGCGTGACCTCGATCGAGTTCGTCGACGCGCACGAGATTCTCGACTCGCGCGGCAACCCGACGCTCGAGGCGGTGGTCGTGCTCGAGTCCGGCGAGGTCGGCCGAGCGGCGGTGCCATCGGGCGCGTCCACCGGTGCGCACGAGGCAGTCGAGCTGCGCGACGGCGAGAAGGAGCGTTACGGCGGCAAGGGTGTCCGCCGGGCGGTGGTCAACGTGCTCGAGACGATCGGGCCGGCATTGCTCGACCAGGATGCGGCCGACCAGCAGGGGGTCGACCAGCTGATGATCGATCTCGACGGCACGCCCAACAAGAGCAACCTCGGCGCGAACGCGATCCTCGGCGTCTCGCTTGCCTGCGCTCACGCCGTGGCGGCGGCCTACGGGATGCCGCTCTACCGCTATCTCGGCGGCTTGCGCGCGTCGGTGCTGCCGGTGCCGATGTTCAACATCCTCAACGGCGGCAAGCACGCGCTCGACTCGACCGACTTCCAGGAGTTCATGGTCATGCCCGTTGGGGCGCCGACCTACAGCGAGGCACTGCGCGCCGGCACGGAGGTCTTCCACGCGTTGCGCGCCGAGCTGCACGATAAGGGCCTGGCCACCGGACAGGGTGACGAGGGCGGCTTCGCGCCGTCGCTCGACTCGAACGAGGCCGCGATCGAGCTGGTGCTGCGCGCCATCGAGCGTGCCGGCTACAAGCCCGGCGAGGACGTCGCGATCGCGCTCGACCCGGCCGTCAGCGAGCTGGTCGACCTCGATGCGCCGGCCGACTCGAACGGCGAGCTGACCTATCGGCTGGCCAAGGAAGGACGGACTCTGCGCACCGGCGAGCTGATCGACTTCTGGACCGACTGGGCCGAGCGCTATCCGATCGTGTCGCTCGAGGACGGATTGGCCGAGGATGACTGGGCCGGCTGGGCCGAGTTGAACCGCCGCCTGGGCGCTCGCGTCCAGCTCGTCGGCGACGACCTGCTGGTGACCAATCCCGAACGCGTCCAGCGTGGCATCGACGAGCGCGCCGCGAACGCGGTGCTCGTCAAGCTCAACCAGATCGGCACGCTGACCGAGACGCTGGCCACGATCGATCTTGCCGTCGGCAACGGCTGGGGCGCGGTGATCAGCCATCGCAGCGGCGAGACCGAGGACACGACGATCGCCGACCTTGCCGTGGCCACCGGCGCAGGGCAGATCAAGAGCGGCGCGCCGTCGCGCTCCGAGCGGGTGGCCAAGTACAACCGCCTGTTGCGCATCGAGGCCGAGCTGGACGAAACGGCGCGATTTCCGGGTGCGGCGGCCCTGGCACACACGCGCTGATGAGGCGATTCGTCGATCGCGGCGCCATCTTCGGGGGCTGGGTTGGTCTGGGCATGGCGCTCGTGCTGGTCATGGCCTTCGAGCTGATCATCCCGGTCCAGACGGTCGTCTTCCTGCTCGCGCCGGCGATGGGCGTGGTCATCGGCGTCTACGCCAACGTCCGTTCGGAACGCTGGCGGCCACGCAACAAGGTGTTTGCCAATGCGGCGTACGCCGGGCTGGTCACTGCCATCGGCCTTGCCGTGCTCTACGTCGCGTTGCGCCTGGTGTTCATCTACGGCGACACGGGCGCACTGCCTGACGGCACGAGCCTCGACTGCAACCGCGGACCGGACTGCATCTACGAGCGCTACGTCGCGGTTGGGCAGGCCGACGAGCTGGCCTCGTTCGGTATCACCGATGGACAGTCGCTCGAAGCGGCCACGTGGCAGGAGCTGATCGCGACCGGCGGCCTGCTGTTCGTGCTGACGTTCGGCGGCAGCCTCGTTGGCGGGGCGCTGCGCTCGTTCAGCTCGCCGCCGAAGTCGGTGCCGCTGCCGTCCGCCGCGCGGCGGCCGCGACCGACCGTCGAGGAGGGTCGGTCGTGAACGACTCTGTGATCGATTCGAAGGGCAGGCGGCCCAGCTAACCCGTTAGCCGTCCGCGATCCGCGCCTGGCGCGCGGATCGTTTCGAGGAGCGCTAGCTCTTCTTGGCGGTGCTCTTGGGAGCCGCCTTGGCCGAGCTCTTGGTCGTTGACTTGGCCTTCGTCGTGGTCGACTTGGCCGACGTCTTCGTCGCCTTGGCGCGTCGTCGCCTTGGCGCCGTCGTCGCCTTGGCGGTCGTCGTCTTGGCTGCGGTCTTGGTCGTCGCCGTCTCGGTCGTGGCCGTGCTGTCGGCCGTCTCGGTTGCGGCACCGCGGGAGGTTCGGGCGAGTGCTGCGCGGGCCTTGCCGGCAGCCGTCTGAGCGCCCTTGGCCTTCGTCGCGCGCGATGCGGCGATGCGCGCCTTGGCCTGCTTGGCGGCCGCGGCCTTGCTCGTCTGACGCGCCTGCTTGGTCGTTCCGGTCGTGGCGACCTCGCCGCCGAGCGCGGCATTGATCTTGAGCATCAGCCGGCTCTTGCGACGATCTGCCGCGTTGCGGTGGATCGCGCCGATCTTGGCGGCTCGGTCGAGTGCCGACACGGCGCGCTCGACTGCCTGCTGGACCTCGGTCGCGTCCGTGCCGTTGGCGGCCGAGTCATTGGCAACCAGAAGTGCCTTGGCAACGAGCGTCTTGGCCGCTGTGCGGCGGGGCTGATTTACCAGGCGGCGGGTCTGCGCTTGACGGACACGCTTGATGGCCGACGGAGTGCGGGCACCGGTCCAGCTGCGTGAGGAGTGTGGCAAGTGAAACCTCGAGTTGAAAAGACGTCTGGGGCGCGGGGTAGGCGCGACGCGAGATGGTAGCACCAAACGGTCGTTCGGCCTCCGGATCGCTCGAACACAAGGCGTCCACGAGGACGATCAGTGCAGCTTCGTCGCGCTCCTGCCCGGACCCTTCAGCGCGCCGACGATCTCGCCCACACCCTGCGCGGTAGCGAGCATCAGCAATGCCGGCGCGACGGCTACGACCCTGCCCACCGGCTGCCCACGCCGAACGGCTGTCGCCAGGCGCTTGGCGCCGCGCGGCAAGGGCAGCACGGCAGAGCGCACGACGCGCATCGGTGCGTCGCCGCTCGTCGACCGGCGCGTGCCCTCGAAGTGCCGGCCGGCGTAGTAGTGCAGGCTCGCCGTGGTGGCGACGCCGCGCGATTGAAAATGCATGACAACCAGTCGGCTGTCGGACAGCAGCACGCCGCCGTCCGCCTTGATCTGCTCATTGATCAGCGTCTCGATCGCGCGTTCGCCAACGATGTCGAGCGCGGCGATGAGCGGTTCGCGCTTGTACGACACGTTGATCCCCGACAGGTACTCGGCCGGACCGTCCGGGACCGGATCCATGAACGGCGCATGGCCGGCGTAGAAGCTGGCCCAATCGATCAGATGCTGGGGAGTGCCATTGCGCACGCCGCCGCCGATTGCCGCGGCCTCGGGGTGCTCGGCGTGGGTGCGGAGTGATCTGTTCGACCCAGTCGGACGCGGCCTGGACATGATCCTCGGTCATCGCGATCAGCGGCGAGCGCACTTCGCGATATGCCCGCGCGCGCATCTCGGAGATGTCCGAGCCGGGCATTCGGATCCAGCGCGTCGTC
The DNA here is from genome assembly GCA_963776865.1 of uncultured Chloroflexia bacterium. Taxonomy (GTDB): domain Bacteria; phylum Chloroflexota; class Limnocylindria; order Limnocylindrales; family CSP1-4; genus JALYGJ01. Next base: position 136,457 of record CAVZOG010000004.1, read on the forward strand.
GGACCAAGTTCGTCGTGCGTTGGCTGGCTGGCTGTGGCTGCCGTCGACCAGGATGATCTCGGCGCCGCGTGCCTCGGCCTGCTCGCGCACGGCTTCGTACGCGAAGCGGATGGAGTCCCAACCATCGTTGGTGGCGATCGTGATCGTGAGTGGCGGCTGATTCACGTTCAAATCGTACCGCCGCAGCCGCACTGGCCGAAGGCTGGCGCCCAAATTCACTCAAATCGGGTGATTGCCCGACCATGCCGCGTCAATACGCTGCGCCAAGAGGAAGCAGCCAGAATGGCAACCAGCGGCAGAGTTGGACCCGCGGCGCGGGAGGGAGCGCCGTGACACCGGCAGTGAGGGACGTCAGATGATCAATCGGCTGGTTGACTTCTATCGCGTCCAGTTCGGGCTGCTCTGGAAGTGGCGGCTGGGTCGCACGGCCTTGTTGAAGCGCGCGCTCGTCTCGCTGATTGTCGCGGTCGTCGCTTTCAATATCACGGCGTGGCTGCTGCCCGGCCAGCTGCAGATCCTCGAGACCGGCGGCGGCCTGATCGCCGTCATTTTCATTTCGGTCCTGAATTTGCTTGTTCGTCCGCTCCTGCTTGGGCTCGTTGCGAGTCGATCGGTCGCGGCGCTGGTCATCCTGACCCTGCTCTGGCAGGCGGTGACGATCTGGCTGCTTGATCCGTTCGTGCCCTCCGTCAACGTCAACGGCGGATTCCTCGATCTCGCTGCTGATCTCGTTCGTGTTCGGCTTCATCCAGGGCGGCATCGGCCTGCTGTTCGGTCTCGGCGAGGACGACTCGTATTACGGCGCGCTCGTCCGCACGCTCGCCGGCCGCCGCAAGGACGTCATCCGAACCGACGCGCCGGGGCTGGTGATCATCCAACTCGACGGCCTGTCGCACGACGTGCTGTCACATTCGCTGCGCGCCGGGCGCGTGCCGGAGATGGCGCGCTGGATCCGGACCGGCACGCACAAGCTCGGCCATTGGAATGCCTTGCTGCCATCGACCACGCCGGCCAGTCAGGCAGGCATCCTGCACGGCAACAACGACGGCATCCCGAACTTCCGCTGGTGGGAGAAGAAGACGGGCCAGCTGCTGGTCGCCAACCATCCCGAGGATGCGACCGAGATCGAGCGCCGAGTGTCGAACGGGGAGGGGCTGCTCAGCTCGGGTGGCGCGAGCATCAGCAACATCTTCACCGGCGACGGCGACCGAGCGTTCCTGGTCATGTCGACGATCAAGGTCAAGGAGCGCGGCCTGGGCAAGAGCGAAGCATTCGCCTGGTTCTTCGTGAGCCCCTACAACTACCTGACGATGCTCGCCAAGTTCATCGGCGAAGTCATCAAGGAGAACATCCAGAACCGCCGCCAGCTGCGCGCCGGCGTCGAGCCCAACATGGGCCATCACCGCGGCTTTCCGTACCCGTGGGTTCGTGGCGCAACCAACGTCGCGCTACGCGCGCTGGGCACGTCGCTCGTCGTCCAGGAGATGGTGCGCGGCACGCCGGTGATCTACATGGACTACACCGACTATGACGAGATCGCCCATCACAGCGGTCCGGAGCGCCCTGAGTCGCTCGACGCGCTCGACGGCGTTGACCGCGAGCTGCGCACGCTGTTGAAGGCATCGGCCGATGCCGCCCGCCCTTATCGCTTCGTGATCCTCGCCGACCATGGCCAGAGCCTCGGCTCAACGTTCCTGCAGCGCTACGGCGTGACGCTCCAGGACGTGGTGCGCTCGCTCATGGGCGGTAAGGCCTCGGTCGCCGCAGCAACCGAGCAGATCGAGGACTGGGGCCAGTTGAACCAGTTCCTGGGCGAGGTGTCGCAGACCAAGGGCGTCACGGGAACGATTGCCCGGGCGGTCACCCGTGGCAACACCAAGGGCGGCACGGTCACCATGGGTCCGGAAGACACCCAGGTGACTGCCCGAGGCGCGGCAGAGGCAACCGACACGGAATCGACCGACGAGGTCGAGAAGGACGCTCCCGCCGATCTGATCGTGGTCGCCGGCGGCAACCTGGCGTTGATCTACTTCAACGCAAGCGACGAGCGGATGACGCTCGAGGACATCGCCGAGATCTATCCCGACCTCGTCGATGCCCTCGCGAATCATCCGGGCATCGGCGTGCTGATGGTTCGATCGGCGGACCACGGCTTGCTGTGCGTCGGGCGCCACGGAATTCACTACCTCGACGAGGACCGAATTGAAGGCAAGGATCCGCTGGCGGTGTATGGCGATCTCGCCGTCGCATCGTTCAAGCGACTCGACGGCATCGCCCACGTCGGCGATATCGCGGTGGTGAGTCACTACAACCCCGAGACGGAGGAGATCTCTGCGTTCGAGGAGCTGATCGGCGCACACGGTGGCCTGGGCGGCGCCCAGACGCGTCCGTTCCTGCTCTATCCCGCGGATTGGAAGCTCGATCTGGCGCCGCTCATCGGCGCGCCGATGGTCTATCAGCAGCTTCGACGCTGGATGGAAGGCGAGCTCGGCTTCACTTTCGGGCCGAACGGCAGCGCGCCGGCGCCCCCGAAGGCCACAGCGGCCGCCTCTGACTCTGACTCAACGCCTGCTGAGGTGAAGCCTTAGGCCGTCCACCGGGATCGGGAGCCTTGGACACGAAGAGGCGGCGCCATTTCTGGCGCCGCCTCGATCGTTGCGTCCGTGGGCCAGAGCTGACCTAGCCGACGGGTGCCTCTGAACCGGCAGCCTTGGCCGCCTCGTTGACCGCGGCTGCGGTCTCGTCATCGACCGGCACTGCCTTGACCTCTTCGGCGTCGGGAAGTGACTTCGTTACATCGTCGACGGCGTTGATGCCGACCACAGCCAATATGCCCGAGGTGCCCGGCGTCACCACGTCGGCCAGCTCCCTGGCTACCTCGGACTTGGCCTTCACGTTGCCGATCTTGCCGGCAGCAGCTCCGACCACACCACCCAGGGCGGCCCCGGCGAGGATCGACGGCGGGAAGATGATCGCCAGAGCTGCGCCGGCGACCGCGCCCCACACCAGACCCGTCCGGGTGTGGTGGTCAGTCATCTTGCGGACCTTGATCTTGCCCTGATCGTCAGCGTCGACGACCAGCACGCCCTGGATGTTGATCGCCCGGTCGGCCTCGGCTTCGCGGAGAACCTCGTAGGCCGCGCCGGCCGCGTTCGGGTCTGCGAAGCGTGCTACCAGCAGCGCCTGATCGCCCTGGACGGCGATGCCGGCCTCAGCGATCTCACCGTACTCGTCACCGACGGCGGCGGCTGCCACGTAGACGGGCTCCTCGTTGGGATTCTTGTTATCAGTCACGGCAGTTTCTCCTCGAAATGTGATCCCCGGCCGGCACCAGCCGGCCGGGGCATCGGTCGGTCCTAGCCGGCCGGCTTGGCGGGATCGGTCGGAGGCGGAGTGGCCGGCGCACCGGTGGCCATCGCCCGCGCCGCAGCCTCGTTGGCCCGCGCGGCATTTTCAACCGCAACACGCTGCTCGGGCGTCAGGCGGGAAAGCTCCGAGTTCATGAACTGGTCCCGGACGCCGGGGTAGTTGAGGTAGAAGAAGATCGCGATCGACAAAATCCAGCCGACGAGCTCGGACTCGGTCGTCGCGTTTCCGGCAAGGATGGCGAAGAAGCCGAAGATCATCGTGAACAGAGCAATGAAGATGCCGAACGACCAGGCGTAGCCACGGACGCCCCAGAATCCCGCTGCCACGTAAAACCAGATCGCGGCCATGATCAGTGCCCAGATCGCCTGGCCCCACTGCGGCGACTGGAACGACACCTCATTGCCGATGAACGTGAACTTCGCGATACCCAGGAAGACGAGAATGCGCCAGATCTGGAAGAGTCCGGCGAGGCCCGCCCCCAGGGCGAGCAGAGTGACCCCGATCGGTCAATTCATACGCTGAGCCTCCGTTGCATGTTGGATCCGTTGATTGACGCACCAAGGTTAAGGGCACGGAACGTGCGGCCAATCACCCGATATGAGTGAAGTCTGGCTTGGCGACCTCAGGCGTCAAGGGTGCGTGCCCGATGCGGTCAGCCTCCGCGATGCTCCAGCGCGTCCAGCCTCGCGATCACCTCGTCGAGACGCTCGTCCAGGCGCTTCCAGCGCGCGTTCTCGGCCGCATCGATGTCCAGCCGACGTGCCTTCTGCCGGGCCTCGATGAAGGACGACGTGATCGACGCGGTCAGGATGCTGAGCGAGGCGATGCCGAGCAGCATGACCAGCGCGCCGACCAGCCGGCCGATCGGTTCGACCGGGGTGACGTCGCCGTAGCCGACCGTGGTGACCGTCTGGAGGATGTACCAGAACGCCTCGGTCAGATTCTCGAACTCGGCGCGATCGAGCAGCCAGACGATGAGGCCGCCGATCAGCACCGCGGTCAGCTGGGCGATGACGATCAACACGATCGCGTTCCGACTCGACGACGGATTGCTCACGAACCTGTTCAGGGCTCGGCCGCGGGCTCCAGGCGGGTTGGGCACCAGGACTGGTTCTGTCGGCGTTCGGCTGTCGGGCTGGCTCATGGTCCAAATTTGCGTTCGCCGAGGAACGAAGTCATCGCCCAACTGGGGGGATGGCGCGACAGCGACTCCTGGCCGTCCTCGCCCGCACGGCATTCGCCCTATTCTCGGATCGAATGTCCGAGGCCTCTACACGCGTGCGCCAGGATCGGCTGCGCAACTTTTCGATCATCGCCCATGTCGATCACGGCAAATCGACCCTTGCCGACCGGCTGCTCGAAGCGACCCACACGATCGACGCGCGGCAGATGACGAGCCAGGTGCTCGACTCGATGGACCTCGAGCGTGAGAAGGGCATCACCATCAAGGCGCGCGCGGTGCGCCTCGAATACGACGCTCAGGACGGCCACCGCTACGGGCTCAACCTGATCGACACGCCGGGCCACGTCGACTTCTCGTACGAGGTGAGCCGCAGCCTGCAGGCGTGCGAGGGCGCGATCCTCGTCGTCGACGCCGCCCAGGGCATCGAGGCCCAGACGCTGGCCAATGTCCATCTCGCGCTCGGGCAGGGCCTTGTGATCATCCCGGTCATCAACAAGATCGACCTGCCGTCGGCCCAGCCCGACCTGGTGATCGAGGAGCTCGAGAATGTGCTCGCCATCCCGCGCGAAGAGGTCCTGCTCGTGTCGGCCAAGGACGGAACCGGCATTCCCGAGGTGCTCGAGGCGATCGTCGCCCGCGTGCCGCCGCCGAAGGGCACGCCGGACAGCCCGCTCCAGGGACTGATCTTCGACTCGCACTACGACCCCTACAAGGGCGTCGTGGCCTACGTCCGACTCTTCGAGGGCCGCCTGAGCGATCGCGATTTGGTGCGCCTGATGGCGAGCGGCGCGGAAGGGGAGATCCTCGAGCTGGGTGTGTTCCGTCCCCAGCTGGTGCCCGTCAAGCAGCTCGGCCCGGGCGAGGTGGGCTATGTCGCCACCGGCCTCAAGAGCGTCGTCGACGCTCAAGTCGGCGACACGATGACGTTGGCCGGGCGACCGGCCGCCGCCCCTTTGCCGGGCTACAAGCAGGCCAAAGCGCTCGTGTTTGCCGGCCTCTACCCGGTGCGCGGCGAGGACCTGCCCGACCTGCGCGACGCGCTCGACAAGCTCCACCTCAACGACGCCTCGATCAGCTTCGAGCCGGAAACGTCGGTCGCGCTCGGCACCGGCTTCCGCTGCGGCTTCCTCGGCTTGCTGCACATGGAGATCGTCCAGGAGCGGCTCGAGCGCGAGTTCGACCTCGATCTCATCGCGTCCGCACCGTCGGTCGAGTACCGCGTGCATGCTCACCGCCGGCCGCGGCGAGGTGGTCGTCGACAACCCGGCGCACCTGCCGCCGCTGGGCGAGATCGAGTCGATCTCCGAGCCGTGGGTCAAGGTCAGCGTCGTGACGCCGAGCCAGTACATCGGCACGCTGATGGAGCTCTCCACCGGCCGGCGCGGATCGTTCCAGGCGATGGAGTACCTCGATGCTGAGCGCGTCCTGCTCACCTTCGAGCTGCCGCTGGCCGAGGTCATCGTCGACTTCTACGACCAGCTCAAGAGCCGCAGCCAGGGCTACGCGTCGCTCGACTACGAGGAGATCGGCTATCGAGAAGGCGATCTCGTCCGGCTCGACGTGCTCGTCGCCGGCGAGCCGGTCGACGCGCTGTCGCTGATCTGCCATCGCTCTCGGGCGCACTCGACTGGCCGGTCACTCGTCGGAGCGCTGCGCGAGCTGATCCCGCGCCAGATGTTCGAGGTGCCGGTGCAGGCGGCGATCGGATCGAACGTCATCGCACGCGAGACAATTCGGGCGATGCGCAAGAACGTCCTCGCAAAGTGTTACGGCGGCGACATCACGCGCAAGCGCAAGCTGCTCGAGAAGCAGAAGGCGGGCAAGGCACGCATGAAGCGCGTCGGCAGCGTCGAGATCCCGCAGGAGGCGTTCCTCGCCGTGCTGCGCTCGACCGAGTCGGCCTGAGCAGGCCAATGGACCACTAAGCCGCGATGAACGACCCGATCCAGTTCCTGATCCTGCTGGCGATGGTGGCGCTGCTCATCCTGCTGCGCTTCGACGCGCGCCGTTTCGGCGCCGCCGACTACGACGACGAGGAGGCGCCCGGCGGCTGGCGGACGTGGGCACGCAAGCTGACCTGGTACGGCCTCGGGAGTCCTGTTGATCCTTGTCGTGTACTCCCTCTACCCGCAGCCGATGACGATCCTGCATCTGCAGATGGGCGAGCCACGAGCAGTGGCTCTCGCGGCGGGGTTGGGCATCGGCCTCGCCGGCGCCGTGCTTGCCGTCATCTACGCCTGGTGGCGCTTCGGAGGGCTGAAGTTCCCGCCGCTGCGGCGCTATCCGGCGGCGCTGATCAACAGCATCGGCACGGCGTTCGTCGATGAGGCCACGTTCCGCGGCATCCTGCTCGGCTTCCTGATCTTCTACAGCTGGCCGGTCGAGCTGGCGATCGCGTTCCAGGCCGTGCTGTACGCGCTCGCGACACGGCTCGGCGGGCCGGGCCGCCCGCGGTTGCTGCTGGTCATGTCATTGCTCATGGGTCTCGCGGGCGGCTGGTTGACCATCCTGACCGGCGGCATCGGCGGTGCCTTCCTCGGTCACGCCATCTCGCGCTTCGCGATCTTCGTCGTCACCGGCCACGCCGGTCAGGTCACGCCGTCAGTAGCCGCCGAGGAGGAAGTGGTCGAGGGCCAGACGCTCAAGCCGGTCGGCTGGGAGGTGGTCAGCGACCAGGATTCGGGCACCGCCCAGGATCCCGGCCCGGCGTGACCGTCGCGGCGCAGCGTCCGGTCGCGCTGTACGTCCACTTCCCGTTCTGTCTGAGCATCTGCCCGTACTGCGACTTCGTCGTTTACGCCGGGCGGGCGGCGCGCGGTCCGGACAACCGCATCGACTCGCTCGTGGGTGCGTTGGTCACGCGAGATCGAGCTACGCGCGACCTCGGCTGGCCCGCCTCTCGACAGCGTCTACCTCGGCGGCGGCACGCCCTCACTGATGAGCGCACCGCAGCTGGCCACGCTCCTGTCCGCCGCGGACCGGGCGTTCGGGATCGCCGCCGACGCCGAGATCACACTCGAGGCAAATCCGGGCGCCGCCGAACGCGGCGACATGGCCGGCTTCCGAGCGGCAGGCGTCAACCGGCTGAGCATCGGCGCGCAATCCTTCGAGCCCGCGGAGCTGGCTCGTCTCGGGCGGCGCCACTCCCCGATGGACATCCGCGCGACGGTTGCCGCGGCACGCGGCGCAGGCATCGACAACGTCAGCCTCGATCTGCTCTACGACGTGCCCGGGCAGACGCTCGAGTCATGGCAGGCGACCCTCGATGCGGCTGTGGCACTCGAGCCCGACCACATCTCTGCCTACGCTCTGTCGCTCGATGACCCCGATGTCGAGGGCCTGACCGGACCGACCGGCGACCACCTGCCGCTCCGTCCGGGGGCGCGCCGCTGGCGGGACCGCGCTCGCGAGGCGCAGGACGCCGAGCGCGTCGCGCTGATGTACGAGGCGGCCGACGAGAAGCTGCACACCGCCGGCCTCGACTGGTACGAGATCTCCAACTGGTCGCGCCCTGGCCGCGAGAGCCGACACAACCTGGCCTATTGGCTGGGCAGCGCCTGGGAGGCTGTTGGCCCCGGGGCGCATGCGTTCGACGGTGCGAAGACGCGTCGCTGGAACGCGGCCCGACTGGACGGCTACATCGCCGCCCTCGCGCCTGCCGATGGCTCGCCCGCCCGACTGCCACCCGGGGGCGCGGAGACGACCGACGACGCGACCGCGGCCGCGGAGGCTGCCATCCTCGGCCTGCGCACGAGATTCGGCATCGCGTGGCCTGATCAGGACCAAGCGCAGCGACGCGGTGCTCGAGTGGGCGCTTGCCAACAGACTGGCCGAGCGCACCAATGGTCGCGTCCGTCTCACTCGCGCGGGCCGGCTTCTCTCGAACGAGCTGTTCACCCGGCTGCTGCCGGATCCGACGGCGGTAGCCGCCTAGGCGGGTCGGACGTCCGGATCGGGCAGGTAGGCGTCGCGGATCGCCGCCTGGAGGTCGTGGTAGGCCTTGATGAAGGCACGCAGCGTTCGCGCGCTGGGTCCGAAGCTCTCGAACTCGGCCGGGGTCATGCCGTCTGGGTCAAAGGCGCGCCGGAAGTCGGGAATGCGCGTGCACAGCTCATCGACAAGTGCCTGGTCGACCGGAACGTCGATGCGCGGCTCGGGCTCGATGCCGCTCGCGTCGAAACGCGTCTGCCAGGCGAATGGCATCGTCAGCGTGACGTCGCCGCCGATGAGCTCGGTCCAGTGCAGGCGGTGCCTGTAGGCGGCGGCGAGCAGCCGAGCGCGGTAGCCGCGCTCGCGAAAGAGCGGATAGGCGCGCTTGAAGACGGCAATGCCGGCCCAGTTGGCCGCGTCGGGATCGAGCGCGATCTGGTCGCGCTCCACGACCACCTTCACCCAGTCGTCCATGCGCCCGATCATCAGCGTGATCACCGGCGACATGGCATCTGCGTCGCCGCCTGATTCGGCGAAGCGGCTCAGGCCGCGCTCGACCGCCTCGGCCGCGGCGACAGCCTGGGCGACACTGAAGCTGACCGTGGCATTGATGTTGATGCCCTCGGCAGTGGCTTCTTCCATCGCCACCAGTCCGGCCGCGGTGTTCGGGAACTTGACCTGCATGTTCGGAGCAAGGGCGTTGAACCCGCGTGCCTGGTCGAGCATCCGTGCCGGGTCGCGATGATTCGCCGGGTTGGTCTGGATCGACAAACGCCCTGTGCGGCCGCCGCTGCGCTCAAACACCGGCATCAGGACCTGGGCGCCACGCACCGCCATCTGCTCGACGATTGCCCACGTCAGGTCGATCTCGGTCCAGGTCGGATTCGCATCGGCCAGGGCGCGGACGTGCGGCAGCCAGTAGTCGTTCTCCTTGCCCAGCACCTCGAGCACGATCGTCGGGTTCGACGTGGCGCCGGTCGCGCCGCGCGCCACCGCCTGCTCGAGCTCGGCCACCGCGCACGAGTCGTTCCAGTATTGGGTAGGGGTCTGCTGGGTCATGCGCAGCAGCGCGCTGTCGATCGTGCTTGACGGTCCGGCCATACCCGACTGATTATCGGCCCAAGGCGTTCTGCCAACCCACGGAGGATCCCCTTGCCCCTCGACGAGCCAGCCCTCGGCCAGTTTCTGGGCGACGATAAATTCCAGGTCGGGTGGAAGAACGACACCGAGAAGCAGCTCTTCTGGGTCTTCGACGATCTGCATTGCCCGCACCCACTTAGCCCGATGTTCGAGGAGATCGGCGGCTGGTGGCTGTCGTGCGATCACATGTTTCGGCGCTTCGGGACGCCGTTCGCCAGCGACTGGGTGATCAAGGTCGTCAACGGCTACCTGTACACGGCGGCCGTGCCGGCTGAGGCCGGCCTCGACGTCAATTCGATGGAGTACGGCGCCCGATACGCGGCACGCGTGCCACTCGACCCGGCGTACCCGAACCGAATCGGCAAGTACCTCGACGCGGTATTGCCGGTTTACGGCCTCAAGTTCGCCGACTGGTGGCGCGACCGGCTCGTGCCCGAGATGCAACGCAACTTCACCTACCTCGAGGAGATGCTCGACCGCCAGGACGAGATGAGCCTGATGGAGCTCGCGTGCCTGTGGGAAGACGCGATCGACATCCACGACCGGCACTGGAAGATCCACTGGATGCTCAACTTCGCCCAGCTGTCGGCGACGCTCGACTTGCGCGCGGCGATGGAGCGCATCCATGGGCGGATCGACGAGGAGCTCCTCGGGCGGCTCCAGAACTCGGCCAACGACCGCAACTGGGACTCGATCGAGGCGCTGTGGCAGATGAAGGAGGAGGTCAAGGCGGATCCCGAGCTGAGCGCCGCGTTCGGCGCCGGAGATGTGGCTGCGGTGATCGGTGCGCTGAAGTCCTCGGAGCGCGGGCGGAGCTTCGTCGCCGATCGGGTCGAGCCGTACCAGCGCGAGTTCGGCTGGCACGCCGTGTGGAGCCACGAGTTCGTGTACCCGTCGGTGCGCGAGCAAATGGAGCCCGTCATCGAGCTCGTGCGCGGTTACGTGGAGACGGACTACGACTACCCGAAGACGATCGCCGCGGTCGAGGCGGACATTGCCAGTGCCTCGGACGAGATCGTTGCCGGCCTCGACGGCGAGCAGCTCGCCGACATGCGTCGCGCGCTCGAGGCGAACCTGCGCATGGCGCCGCTGACGCCGGACCACCACTACTACATCGACCAGGGCGCCAACGCCCACATGCGCCTGGTGCTCATTGCGATCGGCAGGAAGCTCGTCGAGGCAGGCGTGCTCGACCGGCCCGATGACGTGATCTTCATGCGCTACAACGAGCTGCGCGTGTTCATGGCCGAGCCAGAGCCGGTCGAGGGACGCGCGCTTGTCGCCGCTCGTCGAGCGGAGCGCAAGCGGCAGCAGCAGCTGCGGCCGCCGGACTGGATCGGGACGGTCACGCCGACGCAGCTGGCCTTCCCGTACCTCATCAACTGGGGCTTCCCGGACAAGTTCCATCGCTCGCAGGCGGCGGCCGGCGCGGCGGCAACGCCGGGACGCGTCGAGGGGATCGCCGGTTCTCCGGGCGTGGTCGAGGGCATTGCCCGCGTGGTGCTGACCGAGGACGAGTTCGATCGCGTTGAGGCCGGCGACATCCTCGTTTGCCAGATGACCAACCCGGCCTGGGTCGTGCTGTTCACCAAGATCGCCGGCCTTGTGACGGACGCGGGTGGCGTCTCGTCGCATCCGGCCGTGCTGTCGCGCGAGTTCGGCATCCCGGCCGTGATCGGAAGCTCGGTCGCGACGCAGATCCTGAAGAGCGGCGATCGGATCAGGGTCGACGGCACGGCCGGCGTGGTCGAGGTGCTCGAGCCGGCGGCCACGGAGCCGCCGAAGGCGCTCGAGCCGGCAATGACGCTCGACTGAGGCAAACCGGCCGGCCGCGTGCGTCCATTCATCTACGACCGACCGGCCTCGCTCGATGAGGCGATCTCACTCCTGAGCCATGGCGACGAGGGTGACGCGCGCATCCTGGCCGGCGGGACCGACCTGATCATTCGTCTGCGCGACGGCACGTACCGGCCTCAGCGCGTCATCGATGTCAAGCGCATTCCCGAGTCTCGCGCCGGGCATCAGCGAGGCGGACGGCATGCTGCGCATCAGCGCAGGGACGTCGATGACCGATGTGCTCACGCATGAGCGGGTGCGCTCGACGTTTCCGGCACTTGCCGAGGCGGCCCAATTCGTGGGTTCGGTCCAGATCCGAAACCGAGCCACGCTGGCCGGCAACATGTGCAACGCCTCGCCCGCGGCGGACACGGCGCCGCCGCTGCTCGTCTACGACGCTCGTCTTGTCGTGGCCGGGCCGGACGGGGAGCGGCGAATCCGGTTGGACGACTTCTTCGTCCGTTCGGGCGTCACGGCACTGCGCCGCGGCGAGCTGGTCACCGCCATCGAGCTGCCGCTTCCCGGTGAGAAGGCTGGTTCGGCGTTTCAGAGGCGGACCAGGCGGCGCGGGCACGACCTCGCGTCGGTGACGCTGGCCGTGGCGATCCGGGCTGACGGCAGCTTGCGGCTCTCGTACGGCAGCCTCGGCCCGCGGCCGCTGGTGTTCGAGGGATCTGAGGCGGATGTCGAAACCTGGTTCGCGTCGGCCGCGCCGTCGGCCACCTCGATGCGCGCCGCGCCCGACTACCGGCTGGCGATGCTGCGCGTCCTCGCTGGTCGGGCGCTCGCCGAGGCCCGCAGCCGCGTGGCCGGCGCATGATCACGATCAGGCTGTCGCTCAACGGCCAGCAGCGCGAAGTGTCGGTCGCGCCACATCACACGCTGCTCGAGGTGTTGCGCGACGACATCGGCCTGACGGGCACCAAGGAGTGCTGCCTCGTGGGGGAGTGCGGGGCGTGCACCGTGCGCCTGAATGGCGCAATCGTCGACTCGTGCCTGGTGCTCGCGGTCGAGGCGGACGGCGGCGACGTCACGACCGTCGAGGGCTTGGCCGAAGAGGGTGTGCTCAGTCCGCTCCAGGAAGCGTTTCTGACTCACGGCGCGGTCCAATGCGGCTTCTGTATCCCGGGCCAATTGATCGCCGCGGACGATCTGCTGCAACAGGTGGCACACCCGTCGCGCACCGAGATCGAAGAAGGGCTGGCGGGCAACCTGTGCCGCTGCGGCTGCTACTACCAGATCATCGACGCCGTGGAGGCCGTCGCCGCGGGTGAGCGAGGCGAGATCGCGGCGCGGACCGAGCCGACACCCATCCCACAGCCACCGGTCGACCAGTGACGATCGGCGATCCGGCTCCGCGCGTCGGTGGACGCGACCGCGTCACCGGCGACCAACGCTATGTCGCCGACATCCACCTGCCCAACGAGCTGCACGTCAGGCTCGTGACGTTGCCGGTTGCTCACGCCCGGATCCGGGGCATCGATCCGAAGCGGGCGCTCGCGCTCCCCGGCGTCGTGGCCGTCTTCAGCGCCGCAGACCTCCCCCAGCCGATGCCCAGATTTGGGCCGCAGTTCGACGACCGCCCGGTCATCGCTTTCGACGAGATCAAGTACCACGGTGATCCGGTCGCGGCCGTTGCGGCGGAGAGCAACGATGCGGCCGAGGAAGCAGCGACGCTCGTGACTGTCGACTACGAGGAGCTGCCCGCCGTCGCGACCATCGACGCTGCGCTCGCACAGGACGCGCCGCTCGTCCAGGATCCGTCGCTCCGTCCAGGCGATCCGCTGGCCCTCACCAACGTGCTGCGGGAGCACGTCATCGAGTGGGGGGACATCGGTGGTCAGTCGGCCGACCTGGTCGTCGAGCACACCTACCGATTTCCGATGGTCACCCAGTTCGCGATCGAGCCGCACGCCTTCATGGCCGCGCCCGACGGCGACGGCGTCACTATCTGGAGCTCGATCCAGCACCCGTACTGGCTGCAGCGGATCATCGCCAAGGTCGTCGGCCTGCCGCTGGCGAAGGTCCGAATCATCGCGCCCGACCCGGGCGGCGCCTTCGGCGGCAAGCAGCACGCCAAGTACGAGCCGCTGCTGGCGTTCATGGCGCTCAAGCTGCAACGGCCGGTGCGCCTCGTGCTCAGCCTCGAGGAGTCCTTCCAGGCCGCGCGCCGCACGTCGACCGAGATCCGTGTGCGTTCCGGCGTGGCACGCGACGGCACGTTCGTCTATCAGGACATTGACGCGGACTACCTGATCGGCGCGTATGCCGACATCGCCGATCGCGTCGTCGGCAAGGGCAGCTACATCGGCAATGGCCCGTACAACTGGCCGGCGGCGCGCATCAACGCCCGCAGCGTGCTGTCGCACACCGTGCCATCGACCGCGATGCGCGGCTTCGGCAATCCGCAGATCAACTGGGCTGTCGAGTCGAACATCACCGAGGCGGCGATCGAGCTCGGGCTCGACCAGGTCGACATTCGCCTGCGCAACCTCGCCAGGCGTGACGATCCGTTCATCCCCTTCGACACGCCGGCCGACGGCGACTGGGCGGACAGCGTCAATCGGGCGGTCGAGCTGATCGGCTGGAACGAGCCGAAGCCTGCCGGTCGGGGGCGGGGGATCGCGCTGGGCATCAAGTCGGGGCCGACCACCGGGCTGTCCTACTCGATGGTCCGGCTGCTCGCCGACGGCAGCGCAGTCGTCTACGCCGGCACGCAGGACATCGGCCAGGGCGCGCGAACGATATTCGCCCAGATCTGCGCCAACGAGCTGGGTCTGCCGGTCGAGCGCGTGTCGGTTGTGATGGGCGACACCGCCGTTGTGCCGTACGACCAGCAGACGTCCGCATCGCGCTCGACCGTGTTGATGGGCAATGCCGTGCTGCGTGCGGCGCAGGACGTGAGGGCCAAGCTGGCCGAGCGCGGCGTGAGCTCCGCGTCGGATGTGCGCGAGGCGCTTGGTCGGCTGGGTGGCGAGATCGTCGGCCTGGGCGAGGCGCGCAAGGACGCGGATCCCGATCACCCGCTCGGTGGCTCGGCGGCGTTCTTCGAGTTCAACGCCACGGCCGTCGAGCTGTCGGTCGACGAAGAGACCGGCGACATCACGATCCATCGCCACGTCGCCGTCTCGGACGTTGGCAAGTCGCTCAACAAGCTGCAGGTACAGATGCAGGACGAAGGCGCCGCGATCATGGGTCTCGGCCACACGTTGATGGAGCAGTACATCTGGGACGACGCCGGGCGGATCCGCAACCTCGGTGCGATCGACTACCGCATCCCGACATCGATGGATCTTCCGGAGGAAATGGTCAGCGACACGATCGAGAACGAGGACGGACCCGGGCCGTACGGGGCGAAGGGCATGAGCGAGGGCGCGGTACTGGCCGTCTCTTCCGCGGTTGCTGCGGCAGTTCGCGACGCGACCGGGGTCGCGATACGCGACCTGCCTCTGTCACCTGAAAAGGTGTGGCGCGCCCTCCAGGACGGAGGACGCGCCACGGACTAGCGATCGATTCGCCAAGCCCTACATCATGTAGTCCCAGCAGTTGCTGCCCTTGAGCGTGTCGAGCTCCTGGTACTGGTTGTACTTCTGGACGCGCATCGTGGCGGTGCCCTGAACATTGCCATTGGGCCTGTACCAGAACGCCTTTACCTGGGCGCGGTACTGGTACGCGGCGTCGAGGCCGGGCTCGATCGGCACGTTCACCTCGACGCCCTTCTGGGTGAACGCGGCGTTGTGGGTCGCATCCGTGAAGGCGAAGTACTTCGGGCTGGTGTAGCGGTTCGTCCACGGGCCCGGATCGTCGTCAAAGACGCTCCATTCGCGGCGCTGGATGGTGAAGGTCCAGGCGACCTTCTGGTTGTTGTTGCCCGCGACGGCCTTGATCTTGGGCGGATTTACGTAGAAGTGTTCGAGCTCCCACACTTCCCAGCTATTCCTGTACTCGTAGATACAGGTTGCGCCCGGGTTCGTGTTCGTGTCGGTAAGCGAATGAGGCCCTGTGGTGCCTGTTCTGTCCACCTCGGTCCAGCCCAGCACCGGGTGGGCAGCCGCTAACGCCCCGACGAGCGCGGCAACCACGAAGACATGACGAACCAACCTGTGCATCTGCACTCCCTCGTCCCCCGCATGAATGAGTTTGCGGGGTGACGTACCGCGCAATAGACGGCAGAGTAGAGGTAATGATCCGCGACTTCTATATGCCATTTGCTGTAGGTCAGAAGGCGACACATGCCTGACGCGGTTCGCGTCGGCCGCCAGACGATCTCCGTCAGCAACGCCGACCGGGTGATGTTTCCGGCCGACGGCATCACCAAGGGCGAGATCGTCGACTACTACCGCCGGGTAGCGCCCTGGATGGTGCCTCACCTCCGGGGCCGGCCGGTGAGCATGCAGCGCGTCAGGGAGAACATCGACACGCAGGTCTTCTACCAGAAGGACATGCCCGGTCACTTCCCCGATTGGATCGACCGGGTCACCGTCCCCAAGGTCGGCGGGACGGTCACCCATGTCGTGTGCGATGACGCGGAGACTCTCGTCTACATCGCCAACCAGGGATGCATCACGCCGCACGTCTGGCTCAGCCGAGTCAAGGCGCTGGAGCGGCCGGATCGGATGATCATCGACCTCGATCCCGGCGATGGCGGTGTCGTCGATGCGCGATTCGCGGCGCACCTGGCGCGCGAACTGCTGCTCGAAGCGGGGCTTGTGCCGTACCTGATGGCGACCGGATCGCGCGGCTACCACGTCGTCGTGCCCCTGCGGCCGAACGAAGGGTTCGAGGAGGTTCGCGAGGTGTGCTTCGGCCTGGCCGAGGCACTCGCCCGCCGCGCGCCGGATCGGCTGACGACCGAGTTCTACAAGGCCGAGCGTGCTGGCCGGCTATTCCTCGACTGCAACCGCAACGCTTGGGCGCAGACGGCCGTGCCGCCGTTCGCCGTGCGTCCCAAGCCCGGCGCGCCAGTCGCGGTGCCGCTCGACTGGGACGAGCTCGACACTGCCGAACCTGATGGCTGGAACGTGCGCACGGTCATGGATCGACTCGAGGGCGGCGCGGATCCGTGGGCCGATTTCGGCCGTCGCATGCGAACACTGAGCGCCGCTCGCCGCTGGCTCACGTCAGAGAACAGGTAGCGGCGTACTCAGTCGTTTGCGTGAGTCAAAACGCAGGTAGTCGGAGTAGCCGGCGGTCACGGGCCGCCTGGATGATCTCGGAGTAGCCGAAGGCCAATTCCTCGGGGGCGTGCGCGTCGCTGGCCAACATGATGGGCACGCCGGCCGACTGGAACATCGCCAGCAGCGACGGCGCCGGGTAGATCTCGCCGATGGTGCGCAACAGGCCCTGGCTCGAGATCTCGACGCCCATCTTCGCGTCCGAGGTCGCCTCGACCAGCGGCTCGTACAGGTAGCGCAGCGATCCCTCCGGGACGAAGCCGTGGACCTTGATCACGTCGGCGTGGCCGAGCACGTCGACCATGCCCGACCGGGCCAGCCCGGTCATCAGCTCGAAGTACTCCTCGAACGCTCGCCGCACACCGCGCCGCTCGTACTCGGCCGGCGCGGATGGGCGCAGGAACCACCAGGCGCCGATCCAGTGGACCGAGCCGACGAGGTAGTCCCACGGATACGGCGCGATGAGCTCCATCACCTGCTGCTCGGTGCCCGGCTCGAAATCGACCTCCAGACCGAGCTTCACCGGCAGGCCGCGCGCCTTGGCAGCGAGGATCGCCTCGACGTATCGGTCGAGCGACATGTCCAGCTCGCGCGCCATGATCTCGTCCATCTCCGCGACGAGATGCGGGTTGGGGTCCTTCCTCCACCACTGACCGAGGACCGGCACTGACTCGAAGCAGCGGTAAAGGTGCTCCACGAAGCCGACCTCGGTCGCGCCGCGAGAGAGGGCTATCTCGACGAAGCGGTCGATGTAGTCGGCCGGAAACTCGCCCGGCGGTGGAGCGCCAGGTGTGTCCCGATGGGGGTGGATGTGGACGTGGTAGTCACCCACCGACGTCACCCATCGGCGGAGGCGGGCATCATGGACATCGGCATGAATGAAAGCATCCTCGTGATCCTTGTTCTGTTTGCCATCGCCGGCGGCGGCATCATCGTCATTGATGCGCTCATCATCCGCCGGCTTCGAAAGCCGAACCGACCATCCGACGACAGCGACCGCCCGGGACCGTAGCATCGGCTCATGACCGATTCGATACCCATCCAGGAGTTCATCGAGGACGCAGGCACCCAGGATTGGCGGGTTCTCAGTGACGGGATGTGCGCTTTCTTCCGCACGAGCACCTTCGCCGAAAGCACCGACCTCGTGCGCGCAATCGGCGGGCTGCGCGGCGTCGAGGAACACCGGCCGGCGATCGACATTCGCAACGACGGCGTGACCGTTCGGGTGGTCACCTACGAAGAAGACTATTTCGGACCCGGCAAACGCGATCTCGAGCTGGCCCGCGCCATCTCGGTCGTCGCGCGCGACATGGGCTTCACGCCCGAACCGGCGGTCGTTCAGTCGATCCTGATCATCCCCGGTGCGCTCAACATCGCCGAGATCATGCCCTTCTGGGAGGCAGTGCTGGGCTACGAGCGGCGGCGCGATTCCCAGGATGAGGACCTGGTCGACACGCATGACCGCGGCCCGGCCTTCTGGCTCGAGAAGATGAACGAGCCGCGCGCCGACGGCGCCGGGGCGATCCACGTCGGGATCTGGGTGCCGATCGAGGTGGCCGAGGCACGCGTTGCAGCGGCGCTCGCCGCCGGCGGCAAGATGGTCCGCGACGAGTTCGCGCCGTCGTGGTGGACGCTCGCCGACGCGGCCGGCAACGAGGCGGACATCGGCACAATCGCGAACCGTTCCTAGCTTCTCTGGTCTATGGCACGCATAGTCGACTACGACCGACCCCCCGCCATCCCGCGCTCAGAGCTGCCGGCGCTGGTCGGAGGCAAGGCGGCCGGCCTGACGGTCATGGCCGTCGACCTGGGATTGCCGGTCCCGCCGGCTTTCACGCTGACGACAGCCGTATGTCGCGAGTATCTGGCGAATGGTTGGCTGGCTGGACTGGATGACGAGATCCGTGCACACATGGCGCGGCTCGAGGCAACCGTTGGGCGGCGCTTCGGTGATCGCGACGATCCGATGCTGGTGAGCGTCCGTTCGGGCGCACCGATATCGATGCCCGGAATGATGGACACGCTGCTCAACGTCGGGTCGAGTCGCGAACCTTGGGCAGAGCTGCGCGCGGCGATCGAATTCGGTCTTTCGGTCATGGCACTCGCCGCGCGCCATCGCCTACCGGGAGAAGGAAGGCATTGCCGACGACCTGGGCACAGCGGCAACGGTCCAGGCGATGGTCTTCGGCAACCGCAACGACCGATCCGCGACCGGCGTCCTGTTCACGCGCAACCCGGCTACCGGCGCGAAGGAGCTATACGGCGATGTGCTGTTCAACGCCCAGGGCGAGGAGGTCGTGTCGGGAACGCGAGCCACCGAGCCGATCAGCGTGCTGAGCGAGCGGCTGCCGAAGGTGGCCGATGAGCTGGCCGCCTATTCCGACAAGATCGAGCGCCACCTTCGTGATGCGGCCGACATCGAGTTCACGATCGAAGACGGCCGGCTGTGGATGCTCCAGTGCCGTGTCGGCAAGCGCAGCCCGCTGGCTGCGCTGCGAATGGCCGTCGAGATGGCCGAGGATCCCGACTTTCCGTTGTCACGCGAGGAGGCCGTGGAGCGCGTCGCGGCGATCCTGGCCGATCCGCCACGCGTCGCCGATCGACCGCGCGACGCCGGCGAGCCGCTCACCACCGGCCTCGGCGCTTCCCCGGGCATTGCCAGCGGTGAGGTCGTCACCTCGCCCGATGCCGCCGTCGCCGCTGCCGAGGCCGGGCGCGCCGCGATCCTCGTCCGCACCGAGACGTCGCCCGACGATGTCCACGGCATGGCCCGCGCGGCGGGCATCCTGACCTCGACCGGCGGCCTCGCCTGTCACGCCGCGGTCGTCGCTCGTGGCTGGGGAGTGCCCGCCGTCGTCGGAGCGGCCGCGATCACCGTCGAATCGGATGGGTTCACACTCGACGACCGACGTTTCGCGGTCGGCGAAGTCATCACCATCGATGGTTCGACGGGCGAGGTATTCGCCGGCGCACTGGAGGGCGGATCGGAGGTTCCGGCCGAGGTCGCGATCCTGCGCACGTGGTCGGCCGAGCTGGCCGGCTCGACTCCCGACCCGCAATCCCAGCCTGCAATCGAGCTGAGGCCGGCAGATGTCACCCGGCTGCTGCTGGTCAAGGGCTACGCCACACCCGAAGCCGCGGCCGAGATCCTGGCGACGACCTCGGAGACGGCCCAGGTCTCGTTCGACGAGCTCGTCGCCAGCGGCACCGCCGAACAGGCGGCCGGCGCGTACCGGCTGACGGCCGCCGGCAAGGAGGAAGCGCGCGCGGCCCTCGATCGTGAGCGGCAGGAGTGGGGCGACTCCAGCGCCGACGCCGCGCTCGACTCGTTCATCGACTTCGACCGGCGCGTCAAGGAAACGGTCACCGCCTGGCAGATGCGCGACGTCGACGGTGCGCAGCAGATCAACGACCACTCGGACGACTGCATATGACGCCTCGGTGCTGGGCGGCCTCGGCGTCATTCATCGGGAGGTCGGGGAGTGGCTCGACGTCCAGTCCGCATCGGTGAGTCGGATTGGTGATTACCGACGCCGGCTCGATCGTGCAATGTCGGCCGTCAACGCCGGCGACCACCGGTACGTGGCGTCACCGCGCGTCGACAGCTACCACTCGGTCTGGTTCGAGCTGCACGAGGAGCTCATCCTGCTTGCCGGCCGCAGCCGCGCGGAGGAAGTCGCCGCCGGCCGAGCCTGACGGCAGCGTCGCCGACGGCTAGGCCGCGGGGCCTAGGGGCCTAGGCCGCGGGAGCGCGCGGGTCCAGTGGTCGAGGCATGCCGCCGCCGGGAGCCGAGCCGGTCAGGGTGTCCCACAGACGCGCCGGCGTTCCAGGTCTGGATGTACTCGAGCATGTACTCCTGGCCGATGTCGACCGGGCCGAA
This sequence comes from uncultured Chloroflexia bacterium, assembly GCA_963776865.1. Lineage (GTDB taxonomy): Bacteria > Chloroflexota > Limnocylindria > Limnocylindrales > CSP1-4 > JALYGJ01. The sequence continues at coordinate 156,970 of CAVZOG010000004.1, forward strand.
CTGATCGGCGAAGCTGACTCGCTCAACCGTCTCGTCGCGCGACCAACCGTTGGCCACGGCATCTGCCACGGCGCTCTTCCAGGCCAGCAGGTGGGACCGCTGCACGTCGAGGTATTGCTTCGTTACCACCGGGCCGTGGCCGGGCACCAGGAAGTCGACGTCGAGGCCGCGGATTCGGTCGAGCGCCGCGACCCACTGATCGACGTCAGAGGTCATCAGCCACGTCTGGCAGCCGGAGAAGAGCGTGTCGCCGGTGAACGCGACGCGCTCCTCGGGGACGTGCACGGTCGTCTGGCCGGGCGTGTGCCCGGGCGTGTGGAGCAGCTCGAACGTGTGCCCGCCCACGCTCAGGCTGACGTCGCCGGTGAACACGATTGAGCCCTTGTTCGGGTCGCGGTAGTAGTCGTCCCGGGCTGGAAAGATGGCCTCACCGTCGGGGTCGTCGGCGGGGAGTGCCTCGTGGGCGTAATCGAACGGGTCGATCTCGGGCCCCGGAACCATGAATCGGTTCCACAGCTCGCGGTGGTTGACGACCGCTGCTCCGGAGCCCTTGAAGAAGTAGTTGCCGAAGATGTGGTCGACGTGATGCTCGGTGTTGATCAGGTAGCGGATGGGGCCATGCGACTCAGCCTCGCGGCGCCACTCGACGGCGCGCGACGGCAGCTGGGGCGTGTCGATCGCGACCACGCCGTCTGATGTGACGACGAAGCTCGGATTGCTGCCGCGCAGCCCGGTGTGAGTGAAGACGTTCGCGGTGACGTTCTCGATGCCATCCATCAAATCGGCTCACTGGGTCGCCGTCAGGCCGCCGTCGATGCCGAGGATCTGGCCGGTGATGAAGTTCGACGCATCGGAGCACAGGAAGATCGCCGCCCCGACCAGGTCGTCGGTCGTCCCGACCCGACCCAACGGGATCCGATTGACGATGTTGGACTTGAACTTCTCGTCGGCGAGCAGGCTGGCCACCTGGGGCGTATCGACGAATGTCGGTGAGATGGCGTTGACGTTGATGCCGTGCTTGGCCCACTCGGTCGCCCACTGGCGGGTCAACGAGTTGATCGCGCCCTTCGCCGCGACGTACGCCGAGTAGCCGGCATTGATGCCCAGCGTGCCGCGGACCGAGGTGATGTTGAGCACCTTGCCGCCGCGGCCTCCGTCGATCATCGGTTTGACCGCCGCTTGTGTGGCCACGACCGTCGAGCGCAGGTTGAGCTCGAAGATCCAGTCCCACGAATCGCGCGGATAGGCCTCGGCATCGAAGAGCACCTTGCCCGCTCCGCCACCCACGGCATTGACGACGATGTCGAGTCGACCGAACTTGGCCACGACCTCGGCCACCGCGCGATCGCACTCCGCCTCGGAGGTCGCGTCGGCGACGACTGTCATCGCCTCGCCGCCCGTTTTCCGGATGGCCTTCGCAGCCCGATCGAGTCTGTCCGCTGTGGGACCGAGCAGAGCGACGCGCGCGCCCAGTCCCGGCGAGGGCGGCACCCAGCGCGGACCCGATCGCGCCGCCGCCACCGGCGATCAGCGCAACGCGGTCGTCAAGGCGAAATGAATCAAGCTGCGCCACGCACCTCTCCCTTCTGAACAGAGCCGATTATCGGTCTTCGGCGCGACCTATTCGAAGACGACCGAATCGACCACCGGATCGGCCATCTCGAGCGCCCGGTCCCAGTCGGCGACCGAGCCACCGACGAGGATCGCCAGCACTTCGCCGTCCACGTCGACGAGCGTCACCACCAGCCGCCTGGCGGATGCAATGGATAGCGGTCCGGCGGCGATGTCGAGCACCGGGCGGAAGATCGGTGGGCTCGTGTCCGGCGGGTCCGTGGTTTCGACAACGAGCCTGATGGCTTCTCGGCCGTCGACCGCGACCGCCTCGGGCTCGCTTACGAGCAGGTTCTCACGTGTCTGGATCGCGGCGGCGAGGAGCGCCGGCGATTCGGCCGCCACGTTGGCGAACTGGACCGCAACGACATCGAGCGAGCCGGGCTCGTCCTGGATGTCGAAGAAGCCGGTTGTTGCCTGAGCGGCTGTCCAGTCGTCATTCACCTCGAACGACAGAGCCGGCTCGAAACCAACCTTGGTGTAGCGGCCGGGTTCCAGCGCCGCGACCGGGGCGGGGAGCGGAATTGCCCCGCCGGCGGTGGCCGCCGTCGTGGGTGTCGCCGCCGACGTCTGAGTCGGAGCTGGCGTGGAAGTGGGAGGCGCTGAAGTAGGAGCGGCCGACTGTGTCTGGCCAGCGGTAGCGGTCGCCTGGGGCGCGGCCGCCGGCGAGGGCGAGGGCGAGGGCGAAACAACGGTCTGTCCGCCGCACGCCACGACAACGACGAGGGTCAGGACCAGTGACAGGCGAGCAGTCATCTGCACCGTGATTAGCGTAACCGCGAACTGGTGGAGGGAGATACTACCAAGTGGTAGTATCTCTGAACGATGAGCCGGCCGAACTCGGAGCTGTCCCTGCTATGGCATGTCTTCGCGATGGGCCAGCGGGTCAAGGTGCTGCTCGGCACCGCGATGGCCGGCTCGCCACTCACCCCCGATGAGTACGCCGTGTACAGCGTGCTCTTCGACGACGGCCCTACTCCACCCACCGGGCTGGCGCGCAGGGTCGGCATGCCACCAACCACGATGTCCCACTACGTCCGGGCGATGCTCGAGCGCGGCCATGCCGAGCGGCTGCGGTCGGCGCACGACGGCAGGTCGTTCAGCCTCGCTTTGACCGATGCCGGCGTGGCCATTCACCGCCAGGCGGCGGCTCATTTCAACGGGGCAAACGGACTCTTTCGCGATGCGCTCGAGATCGATGAAGCGTTCCTGGTCCGTGCGCTGGGCGAGATCGGCCGTGCCGCTGACGAGGCAGCCGTCGAGCTGACGGCCCAGCGCGCGAGCGCCGCCGGATGAAGGGTTCGCCCCCGGTGACTGGCCGGCGCTTGAGCAGGATCACGGTCGTGTTGCTCGTTGTCGCCATTGCCGCATGCCAGGCAGCGCCGTTGCCGACAGCGTCGTTGCTGCCGTCCACGACCCCGGGCCCGACACCGTCGACTCAGCAGCCGACGAACTCCCCGACGCCGACGACTTCGGCGACGCCCGTCGCCCACCGCGGACACGACTCCCACGGCCACCGCCACTTCCGTCCCGGCCGCGACCTCATCGCCGGTTGGCGGCGACCCGCGTACCCTCGGCTGGCAAGACGACCTGCACACGCTGATCAGCGCCCGCGAGGCCTCGCATCCAGACCCGTGGTTCGGGCTGTCGCGCGACGAGTACGTGGCGGCGGTGGAATTGGTCGTGGCCAGAATTCCAGAGCTCAACGACGACCAGATGCTGGTCGAGGTCACGCGGCTGGCGGCGATGCCGACCTGGAACGGACGTGATGGCCATGGCGGCATCTTCCCGTGGACGGAGGACGGCCTCGGAGCTCACGCCTTCCCGCTCAGGATGTACTGGTTCAGCGACGGGCTCTTCGTCGTCGATGCGCTGCCGCCCTACGAGGAATTGATCGGGACACGCGTCGATTCGATCGCGGGTCATCCAGTCGACGACGTTTTCGCCGCGGTCGGACCTCTCCTGCCGCGCGACAACGACATGAACCTGTTGAGCCTCAGTCCGCGGATCATGGTCGTGCCCGAGGTGCTGCGTGGTCTCGGACTCCTGGACGACGCAACCGCGGCGGCCGATTTCGCGGTGACCGACGCCGGGGATAGCTCCGTTGTGGCAATCGAGCCCGTCACTCTCGATCGCTTTCACGACCTGGACAGTGGCTTTCACACCCTCAGCCCACCGGCTCGTCCAGACGGGCCGCGCTGGCTGACCAACATCGATCGATCGGCGTGGTGGGAGGTCATCCCGGGCACCACGATCGCGTACGTCGGCTACAACCTGGTCGATGCCCAGAGCAATATCGTGGCGAGTCAGCTGAGCACCGCCCTGGACGAGGGAGGCATCGAGTGGCTCGTGGTCGACCTGCGCCACAACCCGGGCGGCGACAACACGACCTATCACGCGTTTCTGTCGGTGGTTCAGCGTGCGGCGGAGGAGCTGCCAGGAGGCGTGGCCATGATCATCAGCCGCGCGACCTTCTCGGCGGCCGGCAATTTCTCGACCGAGGTGGAACGAACAACCGACGCCACGTTCATCGGCGAGGACATGGGCGCCAGCCCGAATCTGTATGGCGACACGGTCACCACGGAGCTGAGTCACTCGGGCCTGTCGTTCCGGGTGGCGGCGCGCTACTGGGAGAAGAGCACGGCCGACGATCAGCGAATCACGATCGAGCCGGACGTCGAGGTGCTGCTCTCATCGGCCGACTACTTCGGCGATGTCGACCCGGTGATGGACACGATCTTCGCCGACTAGGAGTTGACCGCCGCCATCCATTCCTGGAGGCGCTGCTTAATCAGCGCCAGCCGCCGCGCAGGATCATCGCCGTCGAGCACGGCCATGTCCGTGGGTTCGGCGCGCACGTAGATGCCGGATGTTTTCGCATGGAAGGCGACCGCGCCGTCCGAACGGGTCGTGAAGTAGCCCCTCGCGCGGTCGACCGTCTCGAGCTTGATCTCCCCGGTCCCCTCGAGCTCAGGCGCGTCCGGTTGGCGCGGACGCTCGCCCCTCCAGAAGTAGAAGATGCTCGCCGGATCCATGTGCTCCTTCGACGCTTCGCTCCAGTAACGGGCCGACAGATTGCCATTCGAGTCCCACGACCGTCCGTTGATCGCCAGCGAACCGGCGCGATCGCGGCGGATTGCCAGCAGGGACACGGCCGATGGCTCCAGCTCTGTCCGCGCCGTGAGCGAGAGCTGCCACCAGTCGCCCTCGAGGCGCTTGATACGACCCTCGTCCTCAATCGCCTTGCGCAGCTTCTGGTTGATCTCGCGCACGATCTGGGGCGTGGTGTCGGGGTTGTAACGAATTGCGGTCAAGCCGAGCAGATCGGTCGGCAGCTTGGCGCCCTTGGCATGCAGGATGAAGGTCCGTCGGATGCCCAGCGCGCCGCCGAACAGCCCTGCTTCGAAGACGACGTTGTCGCGTGGTGACGCTTCACCCGTGGCAATGTCGGGCGTGGCGCCTTTCACTGTCCAGTCGTCCTGGGCGAAAACGAATGCCGCGAAATCCATCTCGCGCGTTAGCTCGACCAGGCGGTCGAGGGTCGACACTCCTGGATTGAACACCGTCGTCCAGGGCTCGACTTCGGCGATGTCCTGAAGTCCTCGGGTAAGCGCCTGGAGCAGCTTTTCCTGCTGTCCGGACGAACCCAGGAAGATGCGCGGCTTCATAGGTCGAAGAGGGTACCGCGCTCGTGGAGCGTCGTTGACTCGGCCTTTGCCTCGCGGTAACATTCCCGCCAACCGTTAGCACTCCAACCATGAGAGTGCTAACGCAACGAAGGTCAAGGTACGCAAAGCCATGGCGCGAAGCCAGGAGCACTCTGCGCGCCCGCTCGACACCCGTTCCCAGGCGGTGCTGCGGGCAGTCATCGAGGAATACGTAAGGTCCGCGGAGCCGGTTGGCAGCCAGACGCTGGTCGATCGCTACCGGCTCGGCGTCAGCTCGGCCACCATCCGCAACGTGATGGCCGATCTCGAGGAGGCCGGCTACCTGAGCCACCCGCACACCAGCGCGGGTCGTGTGCCGACGGATACCGGCTACCGGATGTACATCGAGTCGATCGCCCCGCGCATCAACCTCGCGCCGGTCGAGCGGCTGATGATTCGCCACCAATTCGGCCAGGTCGAATTCGCCAGCGAGCAATGGTTTCGCCTGGCCGCGGCGACCATCGCCGGCGCAACGCATGCCGCCGGTCTGGCCACGCCGGCCAAGCCGCAGGCGTGCAAGCTCCGTCACGTCGATCTCGTGGCGACCAGCGCGCACACCGCGAGCCTGGTCGTGGTCCTCGCCGAGGGCTCGGTCAAGCAGGAGCTGATCCCGCTCGATGACGGCTACGACCAGCTCGAGCTGGACGACATCGCGCGGCTGCTCAACAACGAATTCGCCGGCAAGTCGGGGCGCGAGGTGGCCACGCGCGTTCAGGCACTCAGCGGCGAACCGGAGCTTCCGGTGCTGATGCTGCGTGCCGCCCAACGCATCGAGCGAATGATGCGCGAGTTCGACGCTGCGGCGGTCGAGGACGTGTTCTCCGACGGGCTGCTCAACGTCATGGAGGCGCCCGAGTTCAGCCAGAGCGAGAAGCTGCGCCGCGTGTTCGCGGTGCTGCAGAACCGTGACTACCTCGGCTCGCTCGTGCCCCGCCTGGCGAGCGCGCAGGATGTGCAGGTGCTGATTGGCGCGGAGAACGACGCGACGGAGATGCAGGACGTTTCGCTCGTGCTCGCCACCTACGGCCAGCCCGGTCGCGCGATGGGCGTGGTCGGGGTGCTCGGGCCGACGCGCATGTCATACCCGCACGCAATCGGGACCGTCCGTTTCGTAAGCAGCCTGATGAATGAGCTCGTGGAGCAGTTGTACCGATGAACACACCCCGTCGCCGGACGCGCGCCGAAGAGCGCATCGCCGAGCTGGATACCTCGCCCCAGAAGCTGACCGCGGAGATCGACGAGCTGCGCCAGCAGGTCGTCGCCGCGGAGCAGGAAGCAGTTGAGGCCAAGGCCGGCTGGCAGCGCACCGCCGCCGACTTTGCCAACTACCGCCGCCGGACCGACCAGGACCGAGAGCAGATGGTCGAGCTGGCCAACGAGGTGCTGCTGGCCAAGCTGCTGGCGATCGTCGACGACTTCGACCGCGCCATCACCAACATGCCGCCCGAGCTGCAGAGCGTGAGCTGGGTCGAGGGCATCGTTGCCATCGACCGCAAGCTGCGCCTGCTGCTCGACTCGGAGGGCCTCATCCCGATCGAGGCGATCGGGCTGCCCTTCGACCCACATCAGCACGAGGCCGTTGTCCGGGAAGAGTCGGACAGCGTTCCCGAGGGAACGATCACGGCCGAGCTTCAGCGCGGATACCGGATCCGCGATCGTGTTTTGCGCCCGGCGATGGTCGCCGTCGCCATCAACCCCAATGACACCAATGAGAACAACGCAGCCGGCAACGGCAATCTGAGCTCCGGAGGAATCAACTGACATGGGCAGGATCATCGGTATCGACCTCGGCACGACCAACTCGGTCGTGGCAGTCATGGAGGGCGGCGAGCCGACCGTCATCCCGAGCAGCGAAGGCGGACGGACGATTCCGTCGGTCGTCGCCTTCACCAAGAACGGCGAGCGCCTGGTAGGCCAGGTGGCCAAGCGCCAGGCAATCACCAACCCGGCCAACACCGTCTACTCGATCAAGCGCTTCATGGGCCGTCGTTGGGACGACCCGGAGGTCAAGCGCAGCGGCGAGCTGATGCCGTACAAGGTCGAGAAGGACTCCGCCAGCGACGGCGTGCGGGTCGCTCTCTCGGATGGCAAGGGATACACGCCGCCCGAGATCAGCGCGATGATCCTGCAGAAGCTCAAGGCGGACGCTGAGGCATACCTGGGCGAGAAGATCACCGAGGCGGTGATCACCGTGCCGGCGTACTTCGACGACACCCAGCGCCAGGCGACCAAGGATGCCGGCCGCATCGCCGGCCTCGACGTCAAGCGAATCATCAACGAGCCGACCGCGTCTGCGCTCGCTTACGGCCTGGACAAGAAGAAGGACGAGCAGATCGCCGTCTACGACCTTGGCGGCGGCACGTTCGACATCTCGATCCTCGAGCTGGGCGACGGCGTATTCGAGGTCAAGGCGACCAACGGCGACACGCACCTCGGCGGCGACGACTTCGACCAGCGCGTGATCGAGTGGATGCTGACCGAGTTCAAGAAGGACCAGGGCATCGACCTGTCCAAGGATCAGCAGGCGCTGCAGCGGCTCAAGGAAGCGGCCGAGAAGGCCAAGATCGAGCTCTCCTCGACCGCCCAGACCGAGATCAACCTGCCCTACGTCACCATCGACGCCGACAAGAACCCCAAGCACCTCGTGATGACCCTGTCGCGGGCCAAGCTGGAGGATCTCGTCGCCGACCTGGTCGATCGGACCAGGGGGCCGGTCGAGGCGGCGCTGAAGGACGCGGGCCTCAAGCCGGGCGACATCGACGAGGTCATCCTCGTCGGCGGTCAGACGCGCATGCCGGCCGTCGTCGAGGCGGTCAAGAAGATGTTCGGCGGCAAGGAGCCGCACAAGGGCGTCAACCCGGACGAGGTCGTGGCCATCGGCGCCGCCATCCAGGCCGGCGTGCTGGCCGGCGACGTCAAGGACGTGCTGCTGCTCGACGTGACGCCGCTGTCGCTCGGCATCGAGACGCTCGGTGGCGTCATGACGCGGCTGATCGATCGCAACACGACCATCCCGACCAGCAAGTCACAGGTCTTCTCGACCGCGTCTGACAACCAGCCGCAGGTCGAGATCCACGTCCTGCAGGGCGAGCGTGAGATGGCCGGCGACAACAAGACGCTCGGGTCGCTTCATCCTCGACGGCATCCCGCCGGCTCCGCGGGGAGTGCCGCAGGTCGAGGTCACGTTCGACATCGACGCCAACGGCATCCTCGATGTGCGTGCCAAGGATCGCGCCACGTCGCGCGAGCAGACCGTGCGCATCACGGCTTCGTCGATGCTCTCCAAGGACGACGTGGACAAGATGGTCCGCGACGCCCAGGAGCACGCCGACGAGGATAAGAAGCGGCGCGACGAGGTCGAGACGCGCAACCAGGCGGATGCCCTGGCGTTCCAGGCCGAGCGCACGTTGCGCGACCTGGGCGACAAGGTCTCAGCCGAGGATCGCACCGACGTCGAGTCGAAGGTCAGCTCGCTGCGCGAGGCCCTCAAGGGCGACGATCTCGACGCGATCCGGTCGCGCTCGACCGAGCTCGCCACGTCGCTCCAGCGCGTGAGCACCGCCGCCTACCAGGCGACGGGCACGTCCGCTGATGGCGCCAATGGCGCCGGCCCCTCGGACGAGGCTGCCGGTGAGGCCGGTGAGGCCGGCGCCGAGAGTGGCGCTGGCGCCGATACCGAGGAAGCCGTCGAGGGCGAGTTCAAGGAGGTCTAAGCCCTCCTTCAGCCGTCGGCGTCGTCCACCGCAGCTGGTGATCGGCGCCGGCGGTTGAGCGATATCCAGGCCTCGGGATCGGCCGTCAGGTCTCGCACCCGCTCGGGCAGGTGGTTGTCGACCAGGTCCTGCAGGCTGGTCGTCTCGAGCACCCGGCGCAGGCTGGCGCGCACGGCCACCCACACGTCGCGCAGCGCGTACGCGGCGCCGCTGTACTCGACCGTCTCGACTCGTTCGCCGCGCACGTTGGCCAGCGGCCCGTCGACGGCGCGAATCACGTCGGCGACGCTGATCTCCGCTGCCGGTCGCGCCAGGGCGTAGCCGCCCCCGGCGCCGCGCGTGCTCTTGACGATGCCGGCGTGCTTTAGCTCGAGCATGATCGTCTCGAGGAACTTCGAGGGAATGTTCTGCGCGGCCGAGATCTGCTCGCGCTTCAACGGCCGAACGCCACTCGCGGCAGCAAGCTCGGCGGCGGCCCGAACGGCATAGTCGGCCTTGGCTGAAACCCTCACGCTAGCCATTGTGCGTGATGGCGAGCAGGCCGATTGCCAATTCCGGCCGGCCGATGCCGCAAAGGGCGCAAAAGCCAGCCCGCGCTACCATCACTCGATGCCCAATTCCGGCGAAACCGCGCCGCTTATTCGTGCCCGTGGCCTGACCAAGCGCTTCGGCGATTTCACCGCGGTGGACGCCATCGACTTCGATGTGGCACCCGGCGAATCGTTCGGCTTCCTCGGCCCGAACGGCGCCGGCAAGACCTCGACGATGCGCATCATCGCCGCCGTCTCGCCGCGCAGCGACGGCGATCTGACCGTCCTCGGCAGCGATCCCGACAAGGACGGCGCCAGCATTCGCGCCCGACTCGGCGTCGTACCCCAGCTCGACACGCTCGACACCGAGCTGACCGTGCTCGAGAACCTGCTCATCTACGGCCGCTACTTCGACATCTCGTATGCCGAGGCGCGCAAGCGGGCAATGGAGCTGCTCGAGTTCGTGCAGCTCACCGATCGTGCCAAGGACCTCGTCGAGCCACTCTCGGGCGGCATGAAGCGGCGCCTGACGATCGCCCGCTCGCTGATCAACGAGCCCGACCTGCTGCTGCTCGACGAGCCCACGACGGGGCTCGATCCACAGGCGCGGCATCTCGTCTGGGACCGGCTGTATCGGCTCAAGCAGGGCGGCACGACGCTCGTGCTGACGACGCACTACATGGACGAGGCCGAGCAGCTGTGCGACCGGCTGGTGGTCATGGACAAGGCCAAGATCGTCGCCGAGGGCTCACCGCGCGCGCTGATCGAGCAGTACTCGACGCGCGAGGTGCTCGAGCTGCGCTTCCCGGTCGGCGTGCAGGAGACGCTCAACGGCCAGCTCGACGGCCTCGGCGAGCGCATCGAGTGGCTGCCCGACCGGGTCCTGGTCTACGCCGTCGACGGTGAGGCCGCGGCCAACGCGGCGCACGAGCGCGGCCTGCGGCCGGAGACGACGCTCGTCCGGCGCAGCTCGCTCGAGGACGTCTTCCTCCGCCTGACCGGCCGCTCGCTGGTCGAATAGTCGAGTGGGCGTTCGATGACCGCGATCACCGCCAGCGACCGCTCGGGGTTCCGCGTCCCGGGCGTCCGCAAGCTGGAGCACAGCCTCTTCGTCTACCGCCGCATCTGGCGCGGCACGTTCTTCGGCACGATCGTCTCGCCCGTTCTCTACCTGACCGCGATGGGCGTCGCGCTGGGCAGCCTCGTGCCGACGATGACGACGTTCGGCGACGTGCCGTACATCGTCTTCCTGGCGCCGGGCCTGGTTGCGGCACAGGCGATGCAGACGGGGACCGATGGAATCGTCGTGGCCGCTGTTCGCCGGCTTCAAGTGGAACAAGACGTTCGAGGCGATGATCCAGACGCCGCAGGGCGTCCGTGACATCGTCATCGGCCATCTCTACTGGCTGGTCGTCCGGCTGGCGATCGTCACCGGCGTGTTCCTGATCGTCGCCTTCATCTTCGGGGCGCTCACCTCGCCGACGGCGATCTTCGCCTGGCCGGCGGCGATCCTGACCGGCATCGCGTTCGGCATGCCGATGGCCGCCTGGACGGCGTCGCGCAAGATCCGAGCAGTCGTTCGCGTTCGTGTTCCGCTTCATCATCACGCCGCTGTTCCTGTTCAGCGGCACGTTCTTCCCGATCGACCAGCTGCCCGACTTCCTGCAGGTCGTCGCCTGGTTCACGCCGCTCTTCCACGGCGTCGCGCTGACGCGCGGTCTGGCCATCGGCCACCTCGAGGATCCGGCCGTGCTCGGCATCCACGCGCTGTACCTGATCGTGATGCTCGGGATCGGCGTGTGGCTCGCCGCGCGCACGTTCCGCAAGCGGCTGGTCGTCTGATGGCCGCTCCGTCCGTCCCGCGTCCGTCGACCAGGGGAAGCAGCGTCACCCGCGTGCTGCCGTTCGGCAGCCGGCACTCGGTCCACATCCTCGAGCGCAACCGATTCATCTTCCGGCGCGGCTGGATGGTCATCTTCTCGGGCTTCTTCGAGCCGGTCTTCTTCCTGCTCGGCATCGGCTTTGGCCTCGGCGCGCTGATCGGCACAGTCACCGGCCCGGATGGAACCCAAATTCCGTACGCGGTCTTCGTCGCGCCGGCTCTGCTCGCCGCGGCCTCGATGAACGGCGCGGTCTACGACTCGACCAACATGTTCTTCCGGCTGCGTTACGAGAAGGCGTATGACGGGATGCTCGCCACGCCGATGAACGTCGGCGACATCGCGCTGGGCGAGATCATCTGGGCGCTCGGCCGCGGCGCGCTGTACGGCCTCGGCTTCCTGGCCGTGATGTTCGCCTTCGGCCTCGTGCCGTCGCCGCTCGGAGTGCTGGCACTGCCGGCGTCGATGCTGATCGGCTTCGCGACAGCCTCGGCCGGCCTCGCGGCAACGACGTTCATGCGCAGCTGGCAGGACCTCGACCTGCTCTTCGTCATCACGCTGCCGCTGTTCCTGTTCAGCGGCACGTTCTTCCCGATCGACACGTTTCCCGAGCCGCTGCGCACGATCGTCCAGTTCTCGCCGCTGTACCGCGGCGTCGACCTCGTGCGCGGCCTGACGACCGGGCGTGGTCGGCATCTCGCAGGTGATCGACGTGATCTACCTGCTGGTGATGGGCTTCGCCTTCTCGTACCTCGCGTCGCGTCGCCTGGGGAAGATGCTGCTCAAGTAGCGCGAGGCGTAGCTACATCACCGCGAGGGCGCGTTCGACGGCGAGGTCGGAACGGAGCTGGCGGTCGACCAGGGCGCGGATCTTGTAGCCGACGCTGACGCCCTTGTCGGTGAGCGTCGGCGGCGCGTCGGCCGGGACCTGGATCTTGAACGTGGCGCCACCGCGGAAAGCGGCCGGGTCGACGACCTGCGACCAGAGCACGAGATCGCCGAGGCCGTTCGGTGCCTCGACGTCGGCCTGCAGCTCGAGCCTGCCGGCACGGCCGGAGCCGGCACCCGGCCAGTTGACGGTCACCTCGATCTCCGAGCCGGCCACGATCGGCGGCAGCGGCATGACGGAGATCGTGGCGTCACCCACCTGCCACGCGTCGAACATGGCGCCGGGGGCGAGCGTCACCGCTCCCGAGCGCAGGTAGTCGATGTTCTGCGCAACGGGCACGATGGTCGCGATGCGTGCGTCGCTGCCCATCGAGATATCCCACTTCGCCTCGAGCGCCCAGGCCAGGATCGCGCTGCCCATGTGCGCCGAGACCGGGCCGAGGCGAGGGGCGGGAAGGTTGAAGTCGGCTGTGAACTGCTGGCCGGACGTCATCTGAAACGGCAGTGCCGGCTGGCTGAACGGCAGCTCCTCGAACGTGTCGCCGCCGATCTGCACCCACTGCTCGCTGCTCGTGACGTTGCCCTTGCTGTCGCGTTCCTCCTTCGAGCGTCGCTGCTCGGTGATCAGCACACCGATCAGGCGGACCATCGCCGAGCGCGCCGAGATGTCGCGCTGCGCGGTCACGTTGAGCGTTCCGCTGATCGCCTCGCCGATGCGCACCGGCCCGTTGATGGCGAATTCGCCGACCAGCCCATTGGTCATTGGCTGGACGAGCTCCTCCATCGAGATTGCCGCCAGCGGGTGACTGCCCGATGGGCCGATCAATCGATTGCCCGCCACCCCGTCGAACGGCGCCGGCAGGCCGACGCCCATGCCGCCGCCGATACCGAAGTTGGTCCAGCCGGTAAGGCTGCTGCCGCTGTTCAGGGCAGCCGCTCGGAAGCCATTCATCGCGTCTCCAAATCTGGATGTGTTGTGGGTGTGTCGATTTGTCGGGTGACCGTTCGTAGTTAGGTTGAAACGGTCGAAATCGAGCCGTTAAACAGGGTCCGACAGGGAGGTTACCCAATGGGAAGCAATGTCATTCACGTCGAAGTCGTGGGCAAGGACGGAGCCAAGCTGCAGAAGTTCTACAGCGACGTTCTCGGCTGGAGTTTCGACACCAACAACCCGGGCGGCTACGGCATGATCCGCCAGGGCGACCTGAGCGCCGGCGTCGGTGCGTCGAACGACGGCGGTCCCGGTCACGTCACGTTCTACATTCAGAGCGATGACCCGCAGGGCGTGCTCGACAAGGCCGCGGCCAGCGGTGGCCAGGTGATCATGCCGCTGACCGAGGTCGCGCCGGAGACCACGGTTGCACTGTTCGCGGATCCCGAGGGCCACGTCATCGGCATCATGTAGCCGATCCCCGACGCTCCTCTTCAACGGCGCTCTGGCATTCCCAGCCAGGGCGCTGTTCCTACTTCCGGACGACTGCCCTGGCTCTGGCCGGCGACTTGCCGAACAGCCTGCCCGCCGAGCCAGTCGGTGGCTGCCAATCGACTGATTTGGCGCCCACGAAATCGCAGTACGCAGCGAGCGCAGCGCGCATCGCGGGCACGAAGCCATCTGCCGTACGCGGGTTGAAGCCGACCTCCCACCAGATGCCCAGGATGCGCAGGGTGCGGGTGGCGCGGTCGAGACGCGGCTCGAAACGTCCGACGAGGCGGTCGCCGAAGAGGATCGGCAGGACGTAGTAGCCCCAGCGCCGCTTCGGCTCGGGCACGTACACCTCCCAGATGTAGTCGAAGCCGAACAGGTCACGTAGCAGCCGGCGGTCCCACATGAACGGATCGAGCGGCGCGACGAACGTCACGCCCGGATCGGCAACCGAACCTGTAGCCACGGCCGCGTCGAGCCACGGCCGATCCTCCGCCACGGCATAGCGCACGGCTTTGAGGCCTTCGACCTGGACCGGCGATCAGCGCGCCGCGCTCGACGAGCTCGTCAGTTCGCCGTCGCCGTTCGGCGGCGTTACCGGTACCGACCACGACCTCGGTGTTTGCCGCCGGGCTGGTCAGGCCGACTCCCCGGAAGCGGGACAGCAGTCGATGCTGGTTTGCCAGCTCCTCCGGCTCGCGCGAGTTGAGCACCTCGGCGGGCACCAGCCGCTCGATCAGGTCGTAGTAGCGCCGATTGCCTTCGCGCGCGCGAGATCCCGACGCGGCCGATCACGAACAATGCCTCGAGCACTGCCCGCGACGCGCGGGTCGGCGCCCACCACCAGTCGACGGTGTGCGAGTGCTTGCCGAAGTCGGCCGTCGACAGCGGACCCTCGGCTTCAAGCGTCTTGAGCACGTCGTCGACGACGTCGGAGTGATCCCGCAGCACGCTGTCGGAGTAGCGCTCCAGGTATCGCGTCCATTGGATGCTGTAGTGCGGCAGCTCCGCCATGGGGACGATGTTCAGGCTCTTGTTGTAGATCTCGAACAGGCGGCGATCGTCGCCGTACAGCCACTGCTCGCACCATTCGCGCCGGTAGCCGGCGATCCGAGCGTGTAGCACGAGGTCGTGGTTGCGTGCGCCGGGCACCTCGAGCGGGTCGAACTGGAGCGAACCGAGGCGCTCGATGACGCGCAGGACACTCTCCGGCTCGGGCGGAAGATGGCGCGGCGGGGCGAGGCCGTGCCGCGCGACGAGAAAGCGGCGGGCGGCGTCGGCGGAAAGTTCGGTGGGCACGGAAGGTCGAACTGTAGACCTTCCCTATACTCGGATGCGCATGGCCACCCAGCGTGATTACTACGACATTTTGGGCGTGCCACGCGGCGCCGGCGACGACGACATCAAGCGCGCCTTCCGGAAGTTGGCGCAGCAGTGGCACCCCGACGTGAACACCACGGCCGAGGCCGACGATCGCTTCAAGGAGATCAACGAGGCGTATCAGGTGCTGTCCGATCCGCAGCGTCGGCAGGCCTACGACATGTTCGGCCACGCCGGCGTGGGCAATGGCGGCGCAGACCCGTTCGGCGGCGGCCAGGGCGGTTTCCAGGGCGGCTTCCAGGGCTTCGGCGACCTGTTCGACGCGGTATTCGGCGGAGCTGCTGCCGGCGGTCGGCGACCTCGTGTGCCCACCGGCTCGGACCTGCGCTATGACATTCAGCTGACCTTCGCCGAGTCGATCAACGGCGCCGAGAAAGAGATCGAGTTCACCAGCCTGACGCGCTGTGAGACGTGCGCCGGCTCAGGCGCGGAGCCGTCCAGCACGCCTGTCACCTGCCCCAAGTGCCAGGGCAGCGGCGAGCTGCGCCAGGTGCGCTCGACGATGCTCGGCCAGATCGTCAACGTCACGATGTGCGACCGCTGCAACGGCACGGGCACGATCATCGAGAAGCCGTGCCCGACCTGCCACGGTGAGGCGCGCGTCGAGCGCAAGCGCAAGCTGCACGTGACCGTCCCGCCGGGCATCGACGACGGCCACCAGATCCGCATCTCGGGCGAGGGCGAGGCCGCGCCGCGCGGCGGAGTGCCGGGCAACCTGTACGTCGTCGCCCACGTCACGCAGCACCCGACGCTGCGCCGGCGCGACACGGAGCTCTACTTCGAGCTGCCGATCAGCATCACCCAGGCCGCGCTCGGCGCTCGGCTCAAGGTGCCCACGGCCGACGGCGAGGAGCTGGTCGAGATCAAGCCGGGAACCCAGGCCGGAGCCGAGATCCGGCTGCGTGGCAAGGGCGTGCCGCATCTGCGTCGGCCTGGCTCGCGTGGCGACGTCCACGTGATGATCGACGTCCGCGTGCCCAACCGACTGTCGGCGCGCCAGCGCGAGCTGCTCGAGGAGCTGTCCGCCGAGCTGGGTGAGATCGACGAGGAGCCGGCGGCCGATTCAGACGACAAGGCGACCGACGCGACGAACGGCACTCAGCGCCGCTCGAAGGCGCGCCGGCGTGACAAGAGCGGCCTGCGCGACCGACTACGGGACGCGATCAGCTGACGGACGCGCACGAGGCGGCCGAGGACGGGCAGTCGGCCGGAGGCAGCTGGTTCGAGCTGTCGGTCAGCGTCGATCACGAGGCGGTTGAGCAGGTGAGCGAGATCATCTCGCGCGCGTGCCCGGGCGGCGTTTCGGTCGAGGCCCCGTTCGAGACGCTCGAGGAGGGATTGGCCGCCCGCGTCGACACCGGGCAGCCGGCCACCATTCGTGGCTACGTCTCGGCCGATGATCCGGCTGCCGCCGAAGCCGCCATCGAGGACGTTCGGCGCGATCTCGGCCACCTGCAGGCTTTCGCGCTGCGGCCGATCGGCGAGCTCACCACGCGCCTCGTCCACGAGGAGGATTGGGCCGAGGCCTGGAAGCAGCACTTCCCGGTCCTTCGCGTCGGTCGTCGAATCGTGATCCGGCCCACGTGGCGCGACCACTCGGCCACGGCCGGAGACGTCGTGATCAGCCTCGACCCGGGCATGGCCTTCGGCACCGGGCTGCATCCGTCGACCCGGCTGTGCCTCGCCGGCATCGAGGAGCTGGCCGACGAGGGGAGGGTCGCCGGCGAGCGCGTGCTCGACGTTGGTTGCGGATCGGGGATCCTGGCCATCTGCGCCGGCCTCCTCGGCGCGAGCAGCGTCCTTGCCGTCGATACCGATCCGCTGGCGGCGGAGGTGACCGCACAGAACGCGGCCGCCAACGGGCTCGGCGACCTGATCGAGGCGCGCCGAGGATCGCTGCCGCTGCCGGCCGCCGAAGAGTTCGACCTTGTGCTTGCCAATCTCGTCGCCGGCGTGCTCGTCGCCATCGCCGGCCAGCTGGCGGCGGTGGTCAAGCCTGGCGGCGGCCGGCTGGTGGCGAGCGGCATCTTCAGGGATCGCGAGCCTGACGTGGTGGCCGCCTTCGAGTCGGCCGGCCTGCGCGTGATCGGGCGAAGTGCGGAGACCGACTGGGTCGGTCTGCACGCCATGCGTCCCGCATAGCGATGTCGCTCGCTTCGCTCTTCCCGGTGGTCCTGGTTACGCACATCGTCCTTGCCATCTCGCTCTTCCTGCCGTCAATCCTGCTGCCCTTCGCGCTGCGCCTGCACGGCGGCAAATTCGAGGAAGGGCAAGGCCGCGTCTCGCGGACGCTGTTCTGGCTGCAGCGCAACGGCACGTTGATCATCGGCGCCGGCCTTGCCCTGACCGGCGTGCTGCTGATCCTCACCCTTGGCACGCAACTGCTCACCCAACCGTGGCTGCTGCTGGCGCTGGCGATCTATGCCACGAACCTGCTGCTGGCGTTCTTCGTCCAGCGTCCCGGGCTCCAGCGACTGCTGGGCGTGAGACCGGACGCGAGCGATGAGACGCGCGATCGCTGGCGAAACTGGGCCAGACGGCAACGCTACGTCAGCTACCTGATGGCCGGCCTCATCGGCGTGATCGGATTCCTGATGTCCACCAAGCCCGAGTTCTAGGCGTCTGGCTACGATGACGGCCAATGGCCACTGACTGCCTGTTCTGCCGCATCATCGCCGGCGCGCTGCCCGGCGATTTCCTGCACAACGATGACCTTGTCGTGGCCATTCGCGACATCAGTCCCAAGGCACCGACTCACGTCCTGCTCATGCCGCGTGAGCACGTGGAGTCGGCGGCTGACCTGACCGAGGCTCACGGACCGATGCTCGGTCGGCTGTTCGCGGTGAGTGCCCAGCTCGCCCGCGATGCCGGCATCTCCGAGAAGGGATACCGCATCGTCAGCAACGTCGGCGAAGGGGCGGGACAGAGTGTTCCGCACCTTCATTTCCACCTTCTCGGGGGCCGATCGATGAGCTGGCCGCCCGGCTAGGGCTTTTCTGCCCCGGCCAGGTGGTCGGCGTAGTACAGGAACTCGAGGTCGGGCGGCTCCACACCGACGTCGCGGAGGAGCAGCTGCACGTCACGACGCTGCTGCTCGCTGTGGGTCACGATATGAACGAGATAGAACCACAGCGGGAAGCTGTCGTCGTCGCCCAGGTCGACCGTCGCGTCCAGGTCTGCGTCTGTCAGCGTGCCGAGCCACTCGCGCATCTCGGCCTCGTCCGCGCGCCAGCCCTCGCGAAGCGACTCGACGTCCGGGAAATCCGCCTCATTCAGCGACGCGTCCCAAACCGCGGTGGGCAGACCAGTGAGGCGCTTGCGCCAGCTGGACTCGACATCAAGGATCAGGAGCAGCGTCGACCGGAGGCCGCGGTAGGTGAACGTGCCGGACGCGGTGAGTTGCGCATCGCTCAAATTCGCGGCCGCGATCGTCTTCAGCAGCTCACCGTTTGCCCAATAGTTGAAATCGAACAGGGCAACGATGTCTGCGGATCTCACGCGCGGGTCGCCTACTCCTCGTGATCGTCAGGCGCCGGTGCCATGCCCTCGCGGTACGCGACGAGCGCGGCCTCGACCCGGCTGCGCACACGCAGCTTGCCCAGGATGCTGGTCATGTAGTGCTTGATCGTCTTCTCGGCGAGGTGCAGCCGGTCGCCGATCTCCTGGTTGGATAGCCCGGCCGCGACAAGCTCGAGCACTTCCCGCTCGCGTGTGGACAGCTCATCGATCGGCGCCGACTTGGGCCGGCTCATCTCACGCAGCAGTCCCCACGCCAGCCCGGGCGCGACGTAGACCTCGCCGGCATTGACGGTGCGCAGCACGCCGACCAGCTCGGACGCGGCCGCGCCTTTGAGGACGTAGCCGGACGCGCCCGCCTTCATCGCCGCGAGCAGGTCGTCTTCGTCCTCCGAAACGGTCAGCATCACGACACGCGTCTGGGGCGAGGCGGCCGTGATGTCGCGCGCCGCGGTAAGTCCGCCGCCGGGCATGGCGATATCGAGCAGGCACACGTCCGGGCTGTGCTGCTCGACGAGGCTTAACGCCTCTGCCGCCGAGCTGCCTTCGGCGACAACCTCCACATCGGGTTGCGCGGCGAGCGAGGCGACGACGCCGGCACGGAACATTGGATGATCGTCGGCGACGACGATCCGAATCGGATCGCTCATGCCGACCACGAATCGTTCATAGCGGCCACGACACGGTCACTCGCGCGCCCGCCCCTTTACTGCCGTTGACTACGAACGAGCCACCGAGCAGCTCGGCCTGCTCGCGCACGCCGGCAAGGCCGAGGTGGCCCTCCTGGCCGACGCGCGCCGCGTCGAAGCCGGGTCCGCCGTCGGAAACGGTCAGCCTCACCCGGCGGTCGTCCTCGGCGACACGGACCGCCACATCCTTGCCGCCGCCGTGGCGGGTCGAGTTGGAGAGCAGCTCCTGGAGCGCGCGGAAGAGCGCGATCTTGGTCGGCAGCGTCACTTCCTTCGAGAGCGGAGCGACCTCCGAGTCGACACTCACGCCGGTGCGTCGGACGTGGTCGTCGACGGCGCGTCGGACGACCTCTGCGGTAGACATCGAATCGAGCTCCGGCAGGCGCAACCCGGCGGCGATCGCGCGCATGTCGCCGAGCGCCTCGCCGAGCACCGCCTGGAGCTCGATGACCTCAGCGTCGGTGGCCGGCTTCTCGCCTCGATTGCGGAACTGATCGAGGCGCAGCATCGCCAGTGCCAGCATCTGGCCCGGACCGTCATGGAGGTCGCCGCTGATCCGGCGCAGGTTGCGCTCGCTGAGCGTCGTGGTTCGCTCGGCGGCGACTCGCACCCGCTGGCGAAGCTGCTCGTTCTGATCGAGCAGCGTGGACAGCTCGCTCACCTGGCTCTCGAGCGCGAGTCGCTGGCGATCGATGGTGTCGCTGCCCTGGCGGACGATTCCATACAGCAGCAGGAACGTGAGCGCGACCGCTATCGCCACGACGAGCCACGACTGGAGTCGGGCGCTGCTGACCTGTTGCTCGATCTCGGTGGGCTGCTGGTAGAACTCGGCAACGGCGATGATGCGCTCGCCGCCGCGCTCACGAACGGGCAGGTACATCTCGAGCAGCCGATCGAAGCGCTCCTGCTCGCGGATGTTCTCGACGTCGTCGAGGTTGGTCATCTCGGCGGTCACCGTGCCGCCCAGCGCCGCGGCCAGCTCGCCCTCGACGGGGAATTGCTCGCCGATCAGCTCCCTGTCGGGGCTGTACATGATCACGCCGTCGGGTCGCCACACCTTGAGCGCGACGACGCGTTCTCCGAACGTCGTGTCGGTCAGCAGCGCATCGAGGTTCGCCTTCTCGTCGTCGCTCAGCCACTCGTTGGCGGCCAGCGACTCGAGCTGCGGCGCGAGGAAGCTCTGCACGTACAGGCCGGTAATCGACGCAGTTCGATTGATGATGCCGCGTTCCAGCTGGTCGCCAACCCACCAGCCGATCACGAGGCCGGCCGCGAGCAGTACGGCCAGGCTGGCGAGCAGGAATTGACGAGCGAGCGAGTTCGTCTGCAGGCCGAGGCTGCGCGCGAGCCGTTGGCGAAGCGATGTCTGCCTTCGCGTCGGCGCCGTCGTGACGGCCGGCGCTGAGGCCGTGGTCGGCGTCGCAGCGGACGGCGCGACCTCCGGGGCAGCCGGAATCGGCGTTGCGCGTGTCATCGAGATCATCGTACGACCGATGCGTGCGGCCTCCTACGGCCGAACGGCCCGAAGCATTTCAGACCAAGGTCGGATCCATTTCTGGACTGCCGACCGTGGCGCGCTCGGGTGGGCGCGCCGGACCATGCCAACAAGGCGGACGCCACCCTGGCCCGCCGGGGGAGACGAACAGATTCGGAGGAAGAACGGTGAACAAGCTGTTTCGGCGCGGGGCAACGGGCACGCTCGCGATCGCGATGATCGCCGGCGCAGCGCTCAGCTTTCCAGCGGCTATCGCCGCCAACGATCGCGACGTCATTCGCGAAGGCAACTGCACCGGCGCCAGCGACTGGAAGATCAAGCAGAGTCCCGAGAACGGCCGCATCGAGGTCGAGTTCGAGGTCGACAGCAACCAGGTCGGCCAGACGTGGAACGTCCGCCTCAAGAAGAACGGCAACATCTTCTTCCAGGGCCAGCGCACGACCCAGCCGCCGAGCGGCTCGTTCGAGGTCCGTCGCGTCGTCAACAACGGCCCCGGCAGCGAGACGATCGTGGGCCGTGCGGTCAATCCGAACACGGGCGAGGTCTGCCGCGGAGAGGTGACCGCAAACCTGTAGGCGACCGAGCGGCCACCCATCGCAACCCCTCTCCTCGGAGCGCGGTCCCATCCCTGGGGCCGCGCTCTTTTATGTGTCCTTGAAGGTCACGTGTCCTGGAAGGGCAGCGGCGTGTCGGCGCCGGCCCAGCGCTGGACCTCGGAGCGGCGGATCTTGAGCGTGTGGGTGCGCGGGAAGTCGGCCTCCGGCCAGATCCGGAAATCGTCGAGCCGCTGGACCTGGCTGAGCTTCGAGTTGGCCTGCTTGATGAGCGGCTCGATCCGCGCCCGCAGCGCGGCAATTTCCTCGTCTGACTGAGGCGCCGGTGGGGCGGGCAGGTTGGGCGTGATCATCGGCGGTGCGTCGGGCGAGAGCACGATCGCCTCTAGCCGGCCGGGCTTCGTCTCGACCACGACGGCCTGCTCGAGCCCAACATCGGCGAGCACGTTCTCGATGTCTTCCGGGAACACGTTGAGGCCGTTGGGCAGGACGATGATGTTCTTGGTCCGGCCCTGCAGCACGAGATTGCCGCGCTTGTCGTAGCGCGCCACGTCGCCTGTCCTGTACCAGCCGTCGTCGGTCATCACGGCCGCCGTCGCGGCTGGATCCTGCCAATAGCCGTCGAACACGGTCGGACCACCGACGAGGATCTCGTTCGACCCTTGGGCCAGCTTGACCTGCACCGGCTCGGTGATCTTGCCGACCGTGCCAACCGGGTGATGGTCGACGCGGGTGGCAGCCACCGGTCCGCACTCGGTCGCGCCGTAGCCCTGCAGGACGATGACGCCGAGGTCCTCCCACGCCTGCTGGAGTGCCGGTGGCAGATAGGCGCCGGCCGAGACCATCAGCCGCAGCTCCCCGCCGAGCTGGCGATGCACCCGACGGAACAGCAGCCGGCGAGCCCAATAGGGCAGGAACCGGGCGATCCTGCGGGCACGATTGAAGGTCTTGTCCTTGCCCTGTCGCTTGACCTCGCGCTCCAGCCCGATCCAGAAGATCTCGAGCAGCTGCGGCACGAGGACCATCGTGGTGACGCGCTCCTCGCGCAGCGCCTCGAAGATGACGCGCGGCGTGCGTGAGCGGACGAACAGGATGTGCGCGCCGATCATCGTGCCGAACATCAGCACCGGCGCCTGCTCGAACAGGTGCGAGGGCGGCAGCAGGCTGACCGCGCGGTGCTCGCGCGGCGGAATGATCTTCGCAATCGCCTCGAGCGTGGAAAGGATCGTGCCGTGCTTGAGCATCACGCCCTTGGGCGCGCCCGTTGTGCCCGAGGTGTAGATCACCTCGAACAGCGTGTCGCGCGTGGCTCGTGGCCACGAGTCGACCTGGCGCTCCCAATCCTCCGGGAAGTGGTCGTCGAGGCCACCTTCGTCGGTCCCGGCCGCGTTCTCGTGGGCCGGCTCGGCGGCCAGCCACTCAACTGTCCGCGAGTTGAGGTGCTCGAGGCCGCCATCTTCGGGGTCGGGCGCGTCCAGGCCGGTGCCGAGGGCGAGCCACTCCGCGCCGGCGCTGTTGGCGATGCGCTGAAGGACGTCCGGCGCCATACGCAGGTCGAGCGGCACGATCACAACGCCGGCGCGCGCGGCGCCGAAATAGAGTGCCGGCAGGGCCGGCGTCGAGGGGCTCCACGTCAACAGCCGATCGCCCGGCTTCAGTCCCAGCCGCCGTAGACGCCACGCCACGAGCTTCGAGTGATGGCTCACGTCGGCCGCGGTCCACTGGAGCTGCAGACCATCGTCCGTGCGCAGCGCCATCTGCTCGCGACCGGCATAACGCCGCGCCGCGTCCTCGATCAGATCGAGCAGCGAGTCAAATTTCCGCGGATCGGGAAGCTCCCACATTGCGCGGCGAGTCTATTGGGTCGGCGGCAGATGCCGAGGTGCACGCGGCGTGCCACGAATGACGCCCAATTGTGCGATGTGCACTTCATCGCACCTTCGAGACGGCTTCGACCCCGCCCGGCGTCATTCTCGTGCGATCCGTGCACATCTACACCGCTGACCCGTAGTTGTGGCTCGGCCAGCGCGCATCGGGCGAGCGGAAGCCTCGAGCGCTAGCTGAGTGCCTCGAACTCCGCGTCGGTCAGCTCGATGTCGAGCGCGGCCAGGTTCTCGCGGGCGTGGGCCAGCGACAGTGTCGAGGACACCCATTCCGGCCTCGATCACGCTGCGGATAAAGGCAACGTTCTCGGGACGATTGGTCAGCGGTTCGTACCGAGGCCCATTCGGGCAACTTCCTGCCGGCCGAGCGTGATCGTGCGCTGCATCTCGGTCAAAGCCTATGCTCGGGCGTCGATTGCGGCGAAACCACCGTCCGGCTAAACTGCGCCAGCCCTAGCGCATGAGGCTGCACGCCGTGTCGGCCGACAGAAAACCTGCGCGCACCGTGATTCGGATCCCGGCACCGAGTCCTCTGTTGGGCCGAAAAACCCGCCGGTGGGAGGTGATCCCCGATTGGCTGAGGTACGCGTAGGCGAAAACGAGACCTTCGAGAGTGCCCTGCGGCGCTTCAACAAGAAGATCCAGCAGAGCGGCATCCTCGCGGAGGCTCGTCGACGCGAGCACTACGAGAAGCCCAGCGTCAAGCGCAAGCGCAAGGAAGCGAAGCGCAAGAAGGCCGCCCGCTCCGAGTAGCGGACGAGGCGGCCCGAGCGATGCCCCGCCCGAGGAACGCCAACCGGTGACTCTTTCCAGCAGGCTCCAGGACGACCTTACGCAGGCCATCCGCGATCGCGACGAGCTTCGTCGCGACACATTGCGGATGGTGATTGCGGCTGCCTACAACAACCAGAAGGCGGCCGGTCGCGAGCTGTCCGACGACGAGGTCGTGCAGGTGCTCACGCGCGAGGTCAAGACGCGCCGTGAGTCTTTCGACGCGTTCACGGCCGGTGACCGTCCTGAGGCTGCCGCAGAAGGAGAAGGCCGAGATCGACATCATCCAGGCCTATCTGCCCGAGCAGCTCGACGAGACGGAGCTGGTCGGGCTAGTCGCTCAGGCGGTCGACGAGTCGGGCGCCACGTCGCCACGCGACATGGGCAAGGTGATGGCCGTGCTGATGCCCAAGGTGCGCGGTCGCGCCGATGGGAAGCAGATCAGCGCGCTCGTCGCCCAGGAGCTGACCCGGCGCGACCTGGCCGGGCACGGTCACTGATGCTCGCCCGCTCCGCCTCGATCCGCCGCTTCACGCGCGGTGACGCCAGCCGGCTGGTCGGCTTCGGCCTGCTGCTCGTGCTCGCGCTCGGCGGCGTGCTGGCGATCGACGCCCTGCCCGGCCCCTTCGCGGGGTCGGCCGCGATCGTCGACGGGGTGGCCGCGACCGATATCCGCGCGCCGCGGGCGCTCACCTTCGAGAGCGCGGTCGCCACCGACCAGCGGCGCGAGGAGGTGCGCCAGCAGATCCCGCCGCAGTACGACTTCACGCCCGAACGTGGGCAGCTGACGGCCGAACAGCAGCTCGACGCCTTCGATGAGCTGGTCGACCCGATCGACGCAGCCTTTGACGCGATCCTGACCGATGAGGCGCGCCAGATCGCGCTCCGCGCAGCCGTGGCCGACATGTCGGTCGAGGGCATGGACACGCTGGCCGGAATGGACGAGGAGGCGTGGGCGGCGCTGCGTGGCGAGATGGCGCGCGTGCTCCAGACGGTTCAACGCCAGGAGGTGCGCGACACGCTGCTGCCCGACATCAGGGCATCGCTCCCGAACCGGGTCAGCGCGCGCTTCGTGCCCGTCCAGCGCGCGCTCGCGGGCGAGCTGGTCACCCCGCTCGTCGTTGCCAACTCGACCTTCGACGAGGCCGCCACCGAGCGCGCGCGCGAAGAGGCGGCGAACCTGGTCGAGCCGGTCAGCTTCTCGATCCGGAACGGCGAGATCATCGTCCAGCGTGGCCAGCGCGTGGACGACCTGGCACAGGAGAAGCTCGCTCTGTACGGCCTGCTCGACCCGCGACCGGACGCAGCCCGGGCGCTGGGCTGGTTCGCCCTCGCCGGCCTTGCCGTCGCAGTGCTGCTCGCATGGGTGTGGCGCTTCCGCCCGAACATCTGGCATCGCGGCCAGGCGCTGCTGCTGATCGGCCTGGTCGTGGTCGGCACGGCCGCGGCAATGAAGATCACCGGCGACCGGTCGGTGCTGCCCTACGTCCTTCCGACCGCCGCCGTGGGGTTGCTGCTCGCCGTGCTGCTCGACAGTGGCGCGGCGATGATCGTGACCGGGATCATTGCCTTGATCGGCGGGGCCGTGGTCGGCACGGTCGAGTTCTCCACCTACGTCTTCTTCGGTGGCATGGCCGGCATCATCGTCGTCCGCCGCGGCGAGCGGCTGACCCACTTCGCCCAGGCGGCACTGGCGATCGCGGCCGTCAACCTGGCGGTGGTGACGTTATTCACGCTGCTCGGCGATCGCGACGCCGCGGGGCTGGTCGAGCTCGCCGGCGCGAGCGTGGCCGCCGCAGTGGGCAGTGCCGTCGCCGCGCTCGGCTCGTTCGTGCTCGTCGGCAACCTGTTCGGCATCACCACCTCGTTCCAGCTGCTCGAGCTGGCCAACCCGTCACAGCCGCTGTTGCGCCGCCTGACGCTCGAGACGCCGGGCACCTATCACCACTCGCTGATGGTCGGCAACCTCGCCGAGCGTGCCGCCGAGGCGATCGGCGCCGACGCGCTCGTATCGCGCGTCGCCGCCTACTACCACGACATCGGCAAGCTGGCCAACCCGGTCGCATACATCGAGAACCAGACCGGCGGCGAGAACATCCACGACGAGCTCGAGCCCGAGCAGTCAGTCGCGCTGCTCAAGGGCCACGTCGCGAGCGGCATCGACCTCGCCTACCAGTACCGCCTGCCGCGGCCGATCATCGCCTTCATTCCGCAGCATCACGGCACGGCGCTGATGAGCTACTTCTACGCCCGCGCCCAGGAGCAGGCCGTGGCCGATGCGGGCGCTCGGCCGGGAACGCCGGCCGCCGAGGCCGCCGCAGCGACCGTCGACGCCGCACGCTTCCGCCACGCCGGCCCGAAGCCGCAATCCCGGGAAGCGGCCATCCTGATGCTCTCCGACAGCGTCGAGGCGTCCGTCCGGTCGCTGCGCAACCCGGACGAGGGCGCGATCAGGGCGATGGTCGATCGGATCATCCACGAGCGCCTCGACGACGGCCAGTTCGACGAGTGCGACCTGACCCTGCGCGACCTCGAGCTCATCCGCGAGGCGTTCGTCGCCCAGCTGCTGGGCATGTACCACCGACGGATCGAGTACCCGCAGAACAAGATCGTCGAGATCGAGTCACGCCGCGCCGCCGGCGGCCAGAACAGCGCCTAGTCCCGGCCGGCGGCGCGTGGCGTCGATCTACCTCCCGCCGTGGCGCATCGATCCGATTCGCCGCCCGGGCGTCGAGGCACTCGTTCCGGTGCAGTCACTCGCCCGGCTCTGTGCGCGGGCATTGACGGCCGCCGGCGCACCCTCGCCTGGCGAGCCTCGGTCTGATCCTTTCCGATGACCGGGAGCTGGCCTGGCTGAACCAGGAGCACATGGGCCACGAAGGGCCGACCGACGTCCTGTCATTCCCTCTTCTGCCGCCGTCGGCCTTTCCCGCGCACGAGGACCAGGATCCCGAGATGCGAAAGGTCGCGGCAGTCGGCTTCGTGCTGCCGCCGGGCGGGCGGCCGCACCTGGGCGACATCGTCGTGTCGGTCGAGCGAGCCGTCGCCCAGGGACCGGAGCAGGGCTGGTCGGCCGAGCAGGAGCTGAGGCAGCTCGTCGTGCACGGCGTGCTGCATATCTGTGGCTGGGACCATGCTCGGCCGGTCGAACGAGACGCGATGCGGGCGATGGAACGAAGCCTGCTCGAACAGCGATGAGCGGCTGCTGAATCGCTAGTCGGCGAGCGCGCTCATAACGCCGCGCAAACGGTCCACGCGCCGGGCCGCAATCCCGAGCAGCGTCGTCATCAGCGTCGCCCAGGTATCCGGGTCGGTTGCCCTGAGCGCCGTGACGGCCTCCACGGACAGCACCATGTATTCGACATCGGTGTCCGCGATCGCGTCGAAAGCGGCCGTCCCGCCGGCCACCGACAGCTCGCCGAGCATCATCCCGCCGGCAAGAGTGGCGACGCGATGTCTGTCGCCGTCGTCCGAGCCGAGGAACAGGCTCAGGCTTCCCGATGTGATCAGGAGCAAGCCGTCGAAGGGCTGTCCCGCGCGCTGAACCACGGTCTCTGGCGAGATAGATCGGCGCTCCATCGCAGCCGACAGACTTTCAATTTGGGCATCGTCGAGTCCGATCAGCGCCTCGTGCTCGCGCAGCGGCACCGCCTTCGCCGACTCGTCGTGGCTGCCGACCAGCTCGTCCTCGCACCACTCGAGTGCGAGATCGAGGTCATCGAAGGTCAGCAGACCCAACCCGATGCCCGGCGGCCCGGGCAGGTGCTCGGTGTTGCTGGTGATAAGCCGACCGCCTCGCGCCGCTAGAACGTCGCCGAGCTCGGCCAGGAACGGCTTGGCATCGTCATCGACGGACGTCACCCGACGCAGGTCGACGATCCCGAAGCGCGGCCTGGCAGGAGCATTGAAGATCTGTCGAACGGCCAGCTCCACGGCCGTGAAGTCGAGCTCGCCCTGCATCTCGATGACGAGCACCTCGTCGCCGTGTTCCTGCAGCAGCGTGGCCTCGTGCTCGGGCCGAATGCGCTTCGAGCGCACCCGAGCGAGCGTGTGGGTGGCGCGCACGGCCGATTGACCGGAGCGCCCCGACCGCGCCAGGTGCAGCCCGAGCTCAGCCGACAGCTGGCGGCACACCGCCACGCCGCGAACGCTGTTGCCATGATCGTCCAGTGGCGGTGAGAAGACGGCTATACCGAGACGACCGGGAAGAACGGCGATGATGCCACCGGCCACGCCGCTCTTGGCCGGCAGGCCAACTTCGTACAGCCACTGACCGGCACCGTCGTACATGCCGCAGCTGGCCATCACGGTCAGCATCCGGGTGATCGTCATCGGCGATGCGGCCTGCTCGCCGCTGACAGGGTTGATGCCGCCGTTGGCGAGGGTCGCTGCCATAACCGCCAGATCGCGCGCAGTTACGAGGACCGAGCACTGGCGGAGATACGTGTTCAGAGCGAGCTCCGGATCGACCCTCAGCGCACCCGATCCGACGAGCAGGTGGGCGATCGCCCTGTTGCGATGAGCCGTTGCCCGCTCGGATTCGAAAACCGTTTCGTCGACGGTCAGCGGGCGAGCTGCGAACCGGCCGTAGGTCCCGAGCAGCAGCTCGCTCGCTCGCTCGCCATGTCGCTCGACGACCATGCCCGCCGCCGTGATGGCGCCGGCGTTGATCATCGGGTTGAGGGGCATGCCGGTGGCCGGATCGAGAGAGATCTCGTTGAACGCCTCACCGGTTGGCTCGACGCCGATCCGCTCGCGCACCTCGTGCGATCCCAGCTCGTCGAGGATCAATCCGAAGGTGAAGGGCTTCGAGATCGACTGGATCGTGAACTCCTGGCGCGTGTCGCCGACCTCGTAGATTGCCCCGTCGGCGGTGACCAGGCAGATCCCGAACCAGTCTGGATCGGCATCGGTGAGCTCCGGGATGTACGAAGCAAGGGCCCCATCCGTACGCGTCGCGTGCTGTTCGTGAACTCGACGCAACCGTGCGCTGATGGGGTCTTCGATCATCTTCGCCATCGATTGTGGGCCATGGATGGCCGTGAAAGTGGTGTACTGACACAGCCATGAGCGATCAAGACCACGACCACGACCACGGACACGACCACGAAGAACATGAGCATCACCACCACGAGCTGTCGTGGGAGGACGAGCTGGCCCAGCTTCGCGAGACGGCCGCGCACTACTACCAGCACCAATTCGACTGGCGCGGCCACGGCCCGCCCGAGGGCTTCGATGGTCCGCGCTACTTCCCGCCGGCGCCCGACTGGCGGATCGAAGCAACCCTCGACCGCACCGCTCCAGGCGCCGGCGAGACGGTCGAGCTGGCCACGTCGACCGGCCAGCTGCGCAAGATGGTCAATGCCGGCCAGCTCGTCTTCGAGCGCGGCGGCAAGGAGCAGCGGCTGACCGGCTTCATAAGCCATGATCGGGAGGGCTACGAGACGCTCTTCGTCCCCTTCCGCGACGCAACGTCGGGCAACCAGACATACGGCGCGGGCCGGTACCTGGAGATGCCCTTCGAGCCGGACGACGAGGTAGTCGAGCTCGACTTCAACTACGCGTACAACCCGTCATGCGTGTTCAGCCCGGCGTACGACTGTCCCTACCCGCCGCCAATGAACCGCCTCGACATCTCGGTCGAGGCGGGTGAGACGCTGCCCGCAGGAGCGCATTGAGCGACCCACTCGATCCGACGCGGCCACCGGGAGCTCCGGGCCAAACACCGAGCTATCCCGGCCAGACACCGCCCGGTCCGACCCAGCCGGCGCCGGGGTGGGCGCCGCCGACGCAGCCCGGGTGGACGCCGCCGCCAGCACCTGGCTGGACGCCGCCACCTGCACCGCCCGGCTGGTCGCCCCAGCCGCAGGGCTGGTCTCCGCCACCCGGGTCACCGCCGACCGGTCAGTACCCACCCCAGGGTTGGACTCAGCCGGGCGGGCAGTACGGCTACGGCGGCTGGCAGGCGCCACCCAGACCGAGCAGTCGAGCGCCTGTCGTGGTCGGAATCGTCATCGCAATTGTGGCCAGCGTCGTGATCATCACTGCCTTTGGCGTTCTTGGCTCGAGTCTGGGCAATTTCATGGAGGGAACGTCACTCAACGACGTCGCCGTCGGCCAGTGCTTCAACCGCGGACTGGCAACGGACGACGGCACGACCTTGATCGTCAACAACGACCTCGTCCTGGTCGACTGCGCGGAGCCACACGAGAGCGAGCTGATCGCCAGCTTCGAGTACGCCGGTCCGGGCGCCGGCGGAAGCTACCCGAGCGAGGCTGACCTGACCGCCTACTCCGAGTCGGAATGCTCAGCGCGATTCGGCCAGTACGTCGGCGTGACGTATAACGAGTCGGCGTTCGAGATGACCTATCGTCTACCCGCTCAGCACCGGGTGGTTGGTCGGCGATCGCGGGATGCAATGCATCGCGCACCCACCGCCGGGCCAGTTGACCATGGTTGGCTCGGTCAGAGGCGCGCGCCGCTAGAGGTTGCCGGTCAGGTAAGCCAGCCCGCTGGTGATCCAGATCAACACGAAGCAGACGGCAACGATGCGGCCGATCCACGGCGCAGTGTCGTACGCCAGGTACGGCTTCCAGCGAATCAGCGCGAACTTCACGGCGAGCAGAGCAAACGCGATCGAGCCGGCGATGGCGTGGACGGCGGCCGGTGTGGGTGCCGGTGTCGACGGAGCAGTCATCACTCGCCCTCCTCAGTGCACGACGAGTAGGATTTGAGCAGATGCCGGTCGCCCTGTCGACCGGCCTGTTCGCGTGTCCGGAAGGCGTGATGAAGATCGTCGTGGGGCTCGGAAACCCCGGCAAGCAATACGAAGAGACGCGCCACAACGTTGGCTGGATGGTGCTCGACCGGTTGGCCGAGCGCGCCGGCTGGACCGGTCATGCCCGCTCGCGCGACGCGGCGGCCACGGTCCACGGTCGCTTCAACGGCCTCGAGCTGATGCTCGTCAAGCCGACCACCTACATGAACCTGTCCGGAGTTGCGGTGCGCAAGGTGCTCGCCCGGCAGCGCGCGCCGCTCGACGACCTGCTGGTCGTCGTCGATGACTTCGACCTGCCGCTGGGCCGGATCCGCATGCGCGCCGAGGGGAGTGCGGGCACGCACAACGGCCTGCGATCGATCATCGGCGAGCTTGGCTCGCAGAAGTTCGCCCGACTTCGAGTCGGCATCGGCCAGCCCAACCGCGGCGCCAAGGACCACGTTCTGAGCCGTTTCGCGGCCGAGGAGCGCGAGGTGCTCGCCAAGGTGCTCGACGCGGCCGCAGATGCGGTCGAGGACTGGGCACGCTTCGGGTCCGAGCGAGCGGCCAACAAGTGGAACGGCTGGACCGCCGACGTGGAAGCGCCCGTCGTGATGGGCGAGACAGACGACTGCGTCCGATCCGGCCGAGCCGACGATCGTTCGCCGCTCGACCGGCTGGCGACGCTTGCTGCCGCCCTCGATGCGCGATGGCGCCTGAATGACTGATTCCGTCCGCATCCGCGGTCGCAGCACTCGCGATCGGCGCATTGCCGAACAGGCCGTCGCGCAGCGCGCCGAGAACGCGGCTACTGCCGCGGCCAGTGGCGCCCACGGTCGCGGGCGCCTGCCGGACCTGTCGGCGCTCACCCGACTGCTCGCCGGGGCCGGCGAAGTGGCCGCGCTGGTCGACCGCTTCCGGACGGTGCGCGAGGGCCGCGTGGGCCAGAACCTGCGCCACGTCACCTACGCGGCCATGCCGCACGGCGCCAAGTCGTACCTCGCCGCGGCCCTCGCGCACGCGAGCGGCGAGCGACTGGTCTGGGTCGCGCGCGACGCCGAGATCGCCGATCGCGTCGCCGAGGAGCTGCAGGCCTGGCTGGGCGATCCCGCGCTGGTCGTCTCGCTCGAGCCGCGCACCTCGCTCGCCTACGAGCGCTCGGAGCTGATCCGCGACGAGAGCGCGGCGCGCGTCGCGTCCCTCGCGGCGTGGCGCTCGGGAACGCCGCGCGTCCTGGTGGCCAGCGTCCAGGCACTCTTCCAGCACACGCTCGCGCCGGCCGAGCTGCCCGACGAGCCGGTCGTGCTCAAGCCGCGTCAGCGCATGTCCCAGGAACGCGTCCTGCGCGAGCTGATCGAGCTCGGCTACGAGGCACTGCCCGAGGTCGCCGGGCGTGGCGAGTTCGCGCGCCGCGGCGGCATCGTCGACGTGTTCCCGGCCGGTCAGCCGCTGCCGGTGCGCATCGAGTGGTTCGGCGACGAGATCGAGTCGCTGCGCACGTTCGATCCGGCCACCAGCGCGGCCTCGGGCCGGCCGACGAGGTTCGCCTCCTGCCGGCGAGCGAGTTCCTCGTCGGCGCCGACGACGGAGACCGGCCTGCGCGAGAGCCTGGGCAGCGCTGCGAACCGGCTGCCGGCCGATCTCTCGGCCGACCTTGCCCATCTCGAACAGGGCCAGCTCGGCGATGCCGCCGAGATCTGGGCCGGCCACCTCGCGCCGAGCACCGGGCTCGACCACCTTGGCGACGAGATCTGGGTGGTCGACGAGCCCGAGGACGTCGCGGCCGCGGCCGACTTCCTGTGGTCGCAGGCCGACGAGCGCCGCGCCGAGCTCGAGAAGGCCGGCATCCTGCCCAAGACGTGGCCGCACCGCGTACCCGGGCCGGCGCGACTGGAAGCAGCGCCTGACGACGGCGCGAACGCTCGAGCTGACCTGGGAGAGCGAGACCGAGGGCGCGCCGCCGGGCGGCAACCCGTTCGGCTGGCACGAGCCGGTCCTGCCGCCGGCGGCCGTCGGCCACCTGCCCGAGACGGTCGAGCGCTGGCGCCGCGAGGGCATTCGGGTCGTGCTCGCGTCGGACCAGTCGGCGCGCCTGTCCGAGCTGCTGGGCGAGGCCGACATCGTCGCCGCGCCGACCGCCGGCCTGGCCGAGGCGCCGGCGCCCGGGCGGCATGGCGCTGATCGAGCGCAGCCTCAACTCGGGCTTCGCCGGCGGCCCGGAAGGCGTCGTGCTGGTCACCGACCGTGAGCTGTTCGGCACCGTGCGTGTCCGTCGGCCGCGGGTCCTTCGTCGGGTGGTGCCCAAGGACCTGCTGGAGCGGCTGCAGCCGGGCGACCTCGTCGTCCACATCGACCACGGCATCGCCAAGTACGGCGGGATGACGCGGCGCGACGCCGGTGGCGACGGGGGCGAGGAGCGCGACTTCCTCGAGCTGCATTTCGCCGAGAGCGGCCGGATCTGGGTGCCGGTCGAGCAGATCGAGCGCGTCTCGCGCTACGCCGGCGGCGAGAACCCGCACCTGTCGCGCCTCGGCGGCGGGGAGTGGCAGCGCACCAAGACGCGCGTCCGCAAGGCGGTCACGCGACCTCGCCAAGGAGCTGCTCGAGCTGTACTCGGCGCGCGAGAAGGCCGACGGGCGGCCGATCTCGCCCGACTCGCCGTGGCAGCAGGAGATGGAGGCCGCCTTCCCGTACGAGGAGACCGTCGACCAGCTGCGCTCGACGGCGGAGGTCAAGGCCGACCTCGAGCGCGGGCGGCCGATGGACCGGCTGGTGGTCGGCGACGTGGGCTACGGCAAGACCGAGGTGGCGTTGCGGGCCGCGTTCAAGGCGATCTCCGACGGCATGCAGGTCGCCGTCCTGGTGCCGACGACCGTGCTCGCGGCGCAGCACCTCGAGACGTTCAGGCAGCGCTTCGCGGCCTATCCGTTCGGTGTCCGGATGCTGTCGCGCTTCGTGTCGGCCGACCAGCAGCGCGAGATCATCGCCGGGCTCGCGGCCGGCTCGGTCGACCTGATCATCGGCACCCACCGGCTGCTGTCCAAGGACATCAGGTTCAAGAACCTGGGGCTGGTCATCGTCGACGAGGAGCAGCGCTTCGGCGTCGCCCACAAGGAGCGGCTCAAGCAGCTGCGCACCGAGGTGCACGTGCTGACGCTGTCGGCGACGCCCATTCCACGGACGCTGAACCTGGCGCTCGCCGGCGTGCGCGACATGAGCGTCATCGAGACGCCGCCGGAGGACAGGCTGCCGATCCAGACGCGCGTCGCGGAGGCGTCGGCCGGCCTCGTGCGCGACGCGATCCTGCGCGAGCTCGATCGTGGCGGCCAGGTCTTCTTCGTCCACAACCGGGTCGAGACGATCGAGGCGCAGGCCGAGCAGCTGCGCTCGCTGCTGCCGCAGGCACGCATCGTGATCGCGCACGGCCAGATGGCCGAGGGCTCGCTCGAGAAGGTGATGATCGCCTTCGCGCGCGGCGAGTACGACGTGCTCGTGTGCACCACGATCATCGAGTCCGGCCTCGACATCCCCAACGCCAACACGATCGTCATCGACCGCGCCGACGCGCTCGGCCTGGCCCAGCTCTACCAGCTGCGCGGCCGCGTCGGCCGCTCGTCGCGCCGCGCCTACGCGTACCTGCTCTACCGCAAGCGCGGACAGCTTTCGGAGATCGCGCGCAAGCGGCTCCAGGCCATCTTCAACGCGTCCGAGCTCGGCGCCGGGTTCCAGATCGCGCTGTCAGACCTCGAGATCCGCGGCGCAGGCAACATCCTCGGCGGCGAGCAGCACGGCCACCTGGCCGCGGTCGGCTTCGATCTGTACACGCGCCTGCTGTCCGACGCGGTCGAGGAGCAGCGCGCGGTGCGCGACATGCGCGAGCCGGTCAAGCCTCGGCCGCAGACGGTCATCGACCTGCCGATCGACGCGTACCTGCCCGACGACTACGTGGCCGAGGAGCCGCAGAAGCTCGAGCTCTACCGCCGGCTGGGCCGCGCGGCGACTTCAGGTGAAGTTGCCGCCATCCAGGCCGAGCTGGTCGACCGGTTCGGTGCCGTGCCTGGGCCGGTGGAGCGGCTGCTCGAGGTCGCGCGGCTGCGCATCACGGCCGAGGCGGCCGGCGTCGTGTCGCTCGCGCGCGAGGGCCACGAGCTGATCGTGCGTTTCCACGCCGATTGGTCACGCTCGGCCACGATGCGCGCGATGGCGCCGACGTCACCGGCCGATCGCATCCCGGGCGTGCCGGTCGGCGGCACTGAGCTATGGCTCGAACCAGATGCGTGTCCGCCTCGCGCGCGATCCGGCAGCGGCGTGGGCGACGACGCGCGCGATCGTCGAGCGCCTCGCCACGCGCCTCGAGAGTCCCGCCGCCTAGGTTCAGGGGCCAGTCGGGGCGCCGGCCTCCCGATCGCACGATTCCGGATATTCATCGGGTGCGCTCAAGAGCTCGAAGACGTTGTTGTCCTCGTCGGTCTCGGCCAGCCGATCCGTCGAATCGAGCACGATCTTGTTCGCCTTGTCGCCCGGTATCGACAGGTAGAAGCCGAACGAGATGACGTACTGGCCGCCGGCGTCGATGCCGCCGAAGACGGCCTGATCCTGGGTGTAGCCGAGACAAGTGACCTCGACCGTGAACCTTCTCGCCCGGTCGGTGCCCGTGTTCTCGATGGTGATGTCGAGATCGACGTGGTAGCCGGCCGTCGGATCGTCGGTATGCGGAGTGATCTGATAGCTGTAGATGGCGACGTCGATGTCGGGCGGCTCGGTCGGCGACGCATCGGCCGAGGGCCGAGGTCGTCTCGTCGGCCGAGGGGTCTGCGGCTGGTCGGTCGGTGCTTCGACGGTCGGGGCCGCTGTCGGGGCGAGACTTTGGGTGGCGCCAGTGGCACCGGGCTCGACCGTTGGCGGCAGCTGGCTGGGAGCCACAGACGCGCCGGGAGCCACCGACACACACGCGACAGCGATGATGCCCACCGCGACCAACCCCAACGAATGCCTGAGACGCGCCATTCCGCAACCCCTCGAGAGCGATTTCGCCAGACTCTAGTGCGATCCCCGCCGTCGCGACCACCGTGCGGGCACGCCTGTCGAATTGCATTGGCCGGCGCGCCGGGTTGTTCAGTCTAAGGCAGTTGAGACCACGACCACGTTCTGAGCCAGCTCGGACGTGTCGTCCGTCGCTCGTTGATCGCGATGGCCGTCAGCGCATGCCCGGGGCCGAGCCCGCCCGAGCTGGAACGCGAAGCCTCGGTTGCCCGACCCGTTCGTCGTGATCGATCTGCGCACCGATCGGCGCCTGTGGCTCGCCGTGGCCCGATGGATCCAGGGCAAGCCAGGAAGAGCTCAATCGGGAACTCGGTGTTGGCCGTGCTGTTGAGCGGGCCGCGACGGACGTCATGCCGTGCGTGCTGCGCGAAGAGCGGAACTGAGCACTGGGAAGTTCTGCAGGCGGTTCGCGCCCGCCGTCGCCATCGACCTTGATCGTTGCCGGTGACGCCGAACGCGCTGACTGCCGAATGCGAGGAGATCAATGCGCAATGCCGCCGTTGTTGACGATGATGTTGCTCGACATCCGCACGCCCACAGGGTTGATGTTGAAGACGCCGATCTGAATGCCGTCCTCGCCGTTGGCGACGATCGAGTTGGCCAGGATCCGGTTTGGCGGTCTGAATGTCGATGCCGGAGCCGGCGTTGGCGGGGATCGAGTTGCCCTGGATCAGGTTGTCGATCGATGGGTCGCCGGCATTGGCGATCCTGATCCCCGAAGCGTTCACCGTGTTGGCGATCACGTTGCCTGCCCCGGGCGCCCCTCCGACCTGGTTGTTGCTGCCGGAGATGGAGATACCCGAAAAGCCATTGCCGAGGTTGCCCGTCCCGTCCGAGCGGGTTCCGATGCGATTGCCAATGATGGTGTTGCCGCTCGATCCCTCGAGGCTTATCCCTCCCTGGTTGGCTGAAACCGTGTTGCGTAGATCGGCCGTGGTACCGCCAATCGTGATGCCGCTGGCGTCGATCAGGCCGATACCGTCCTGACCGTTCGGGATGGCGCTCGTGCCACTCGCGTTGGTGCCGATCAGGTTGCCGAGTATCTGGGAGTTGGTCGTGCCTCTGAACTTGACTCCCTCCTGCTGGTTGCCGGAGAGCACGTTCAAGCTGACGACGTTGTCGGATCCCCCCTCGAAGATCAGGCCGCTGTCACCGTTCTCCAGGGCCGCCGTTCCGTTTGTTCGTGCCGACATAGTTGCCGATGAAGTGACGTTGCTCACATCGACGAACCGAACCGCCTGCTCGACGTTGCCCGAGATGAGGTTCCGCTCGCGGCCGGACTGGTTCCACCCAGCTGTTGTCGAAGCCATCCAGGACAACGCCATGGAAGTTGTCGGGCCAGCAGTTCCCGGCACATTGGTGCCAATGAAGTTGCCGCGGATCACGTTGCTTGCCCCGCCGAGCTGACACTGATCCCAGCGCCATCGAAACGCATGATCCCGAGGCCACGAATGACCGGTTGTTGCCAGCTTGGATCTCGATGCCGACTGATCCGGACCTGCGTTAACGCCATCGAGCACGATCGCAGGACTGCGTCATTACCTACTGTCCAGGGAGTTGACGCTCGTGCCGGGCTGGCTGTAGCCGTTGATGGTCACCGCGTCGGTGATCGGCGGCAGCGGTGCACTCGGCGCAATGACTTTCGTTGTGAGGTGCTCTATGATCAGAAGAAGAATGAGTCCGAGCCGGCGTGTCGTTCGCCTCCTCGATCGCCGCTCGAAGCGTGCACTGGCTGCCGATCGAGCCGATGCGTCGCATGCGGTATTGGCCAGGTTCAGATCCGGTTGATCGCCGATGCGGTTGACGACGAAGGTGGTGGCTCCGAGCGTGGGCTCGGCAGGGCGAAGGCGCCAAGGAGCATGACAACCAGTGATGGGCCGATCGCCGCGAGCCTCATGGCCCGGCAATCACCGTCGCGATCGGCGAGAACTCGGACGTGCTGCCCGCCGTTGTCGGCGTCGCAGTGGCGGTGATCGCGTGGCCCGGCACGAGGCTCGGCGTCTGAATGACAAACGTCTTGTCGCCGCTCGCGTTGGTGGTCGTGTCAGCCGTTGCCACGAAGACCTGTGCCTCGCCGTGGCCCGATGCATCAGCTGCCGCGACGTAGACCTCGACCATGTATTGCGTGTTCGCCGCGCTGTCGAGGGTCACGGTGATCGATGTCACGCCTGTTGCGTTGCTCCTGACTGCGGATCCGATAACCGGGTAGTTCTGCAGCCCGTTGGCGCCCACGTCAGAGTCGTTGGCGTCGTTGGTGGTCACGCCGCTGACCGGATCGCTGCTGTTTCGCAGGTCGATGCCCAGCTGCCCGTTGCCGAAGATCTGGTTCTCGGCGATTCGGACCTGGCTGGTCAAGCGGACCTGGACGCCGTGCCCGACGTTGGCGACGACCGTGTTCCGCGTGACCGTGTTCGGCCCTTCGCTGACGTCGATGCCATCGCTGCCGTTGGCCACGACCGAGTTGCCGCGAATGGTGTTTCCAGCGGAGTTGACACCGAAACACGGTGATGCCCTCAAGGTCATTGCCGGCCACCGTGTTGGCGTCGGCCGCCGCCGCCCCGCCGATGGTGTTGTTCGAACCGACGACCACGATGCCTGTCTCGGCGTTGCCCAGATCGCCAGTTCCGTCGACCTTGGTTCCAATCCGATTGCCACGAACCGTGTTGGTGTTCGATGCGCTGAGCACGATCCCGTCGCCATCGTTCGCCGACACGACGTTGCGCAGCTGCGCAACAGACCCGCCGATCGTGTTGCTGTCGCTGGCGTTGACGAGGTGGATGCCATTGAAGTCGTTGCCCAGGGCCTGCGTGCCAGCGGCATCGGTCCCGATCAGGTTGCCGACGATCGATGAGCTCGTCGTGGCCACGAATGTCACTCCACTCTGCGCGTTGCCGGAGATGACGTTCCGGTCGGCCACCGAACCGATGCCGACAATATTCGAGGATCCGGAGTCGGCCAGAACGCCGGACCCGCCGTTGCCAAGGTCGGCCGTGCCGTTCCTGGTCGTGCCGATATAGCTGTTCGAGATCCCGTTGCCGAACGCGGCGGCGCCGTCGATCTCGATGCCATGCGACGTGTTGCCGGAGATCAGGTTGCGCCGGCTGGCAAATCCGCCCCCGACCGTGTTCTGGTCGCCGGTGATCGTTATGCCAACACCGTTGCCGCGCGCGGTCGTCCCCGCGGCGTTCGTGCCGATGAGGTTGCCGAAAACCTGGTTCTTGCTGCCACTGATGAGAATGCCGCTTCCACTGAAGCGCTGGACGACCAGGCCGAAGACGGTCGAGTTGGTGCCGCTGAGGGCGAGCCCATTCGCGCCCGGCCCGGCATTCACTCCGTCGAGAACGATCTTGAACACGGCGTCGTTGCCGACAGTGAGCGTGTTGGCTTCGGTCCCGGCCTGGCTCCAGCCGTTGATGCTGAGCCGCTCAACGATTGGAGGTAGCGGGCTGGTCGGTGCGATCACCTTGGGCGAGCCATCTATCGCGAAATGGATCGAGTCAGGCCCGGCGAGCGCATTGGCCTCCTGGATCGCGGCTCGGAGGGTGCACTGCCGGCCGCTGAGAGTCGATGAGTCGCACCTGCCGTTGCCAGGATTCAGGTCGGTGGCGTCGCCCTTCCTGTTGACCACGAACAGCGTTTCGGCGCGCACGGCCGCAGGTGCCAAAAGGCCTGTCGGCCAGGCCAGAGCCGACAGAGCGAGCAGCAGGACCAGGATGGCCGTCGAGCGTCGGAATCGGTTTCGTCGCATGCTCGGACGCTAGGTTGCCGCTCCCTGCTTGGAAATCGTGGAAATCCACAGACAATTGCGCTGCGCCGGCAAGTCCCGACGAATCGTGCTGGAGCGACGCGAACCCTGCGCTAGACTGACCGCGCCCAAAACGACCATCCGGGCCCATCTCACGCGAGGTAAACCCAGCCCGTGTCCGCAGACGACCTGCGCGCCAAGATCCGCGAGATTCCCGACTTCCCCAAGCCGGGCATCCTGTTCTACGACATCACCACCCTGCTCAAGGACGCCGGTGCGTTCAGCGAGTCGATCGAGCTGATGCTCGAGCCCTTTCGCGACAAGCAGATCGACATGGTCGTGGGCATGGAGTCGCGCGGCTTCATCTTCAGCGCACCGATGGCCATCCAGCTCGGCGCCGGCTTCGTGCCCGTGCGCAAGCTGGGCAAGCTGCCGGCCGAGACGGCAAGCGTCGAGTACGCGCTCGAGTACGGCACGAACACGCTCGAGATTCACAAGGACGCGCTCCAGCCCGGCCAGAAGGTGCTCATCGTCGACGACCTGCTGGCCACTGGCGGCACAGTCCTGGGCACGATCGAGCTGGTCAAGACGCTCAAGGCGGAGGTCGTTGGCCTTGCCTTCCTCGTCGAGCTGCTCTTCCTCAAGGGACGCGAGCGACTGGGTGACTACTACACACACAGCGTCATCCAGTACTGACGCGGACCGGCCGGCCGGCTGCTGATGGCACGCACGGATAGGCCGCCCGACTCAAGCGCCGCGGCCGATTCGCCGACAGGCGCCGACACACCACTCGGGACTGACTCACCCGCCGAGCCGGCCGCAGCCGATGCATACGACGCGAGCCGGCGCGAGTTCTTCCGCTCGTTCAGCCGCCAGACCGTGCAGAACGCCGGTGCTGTCTTTGGCGTGGCAACCGAGCTGCGCCGAACGAGCATCTCGGCAGCTCGCGAGATACTCGGCTCGGGCACGGCCGATGTCATCGTCGATTCCCCGGCCACGCCGGTGGCCGAGCCGGACGCTCCCGATTGGACGTATCGCAGCGCGTATCGCTTCGCCGGCGACGGGATCGTCCTGCTCGACCAGCGCGAGCTGCCAGGTCGCGTCGCCACTCTCTCGGTCGGCGAGCCGACCGAGGTTGCCTCGGCCATACGCGCCGGCGTGATCAGCTCCGGACCGGTGCTCGGCGAGGTCGGCGCGTACGCGATGGTCCTTGCCGCCGCGCGCGCGGCCGGCCGGCCGGCCGAGAGCCGGCCACAGATCATGCGCGCGGCGAGCGGCACATTGCGCGCCGCGCGGCGCGAGGTCCAGTCACTCGCCTCGGCGCTCGAACGCATGGACGCGCGCCACGACGAGCTGGTCGACCTGGGTGCCGACGCGGAGGAGATCGTCACCGCGTTGCGTATCGAAGCCGACGAGCTGACGAGCGCGGCGATGACCTCGAACGCGACCATCGGCAGCCTCGGCGCACAGCTCATTGCCGACGCGAACAACGACGAGGACGGCGCTCCGTTGCAGCTGCTGATGCACGGTGACTGCGGTCCGCTGAGCTGCGGCATGATCGGCATCGGCACCGCTCTGCTCCAGTCGCTGGTCGAACGAAGACGTGCCGTCCACGTGTGGGTCACCGACGCCGCGCCGAGTGGCGAGGGCAGCCGCATCACGTCGCTGCAGCTCGCCCAGGCCGACATTCCGCACACGGTCATTCCCGACGCGGCCGTGGCCTGGGTGCTCGCCAGCCGGCGACTGGATGCCGTGCTGCTGCGGGGCGATCGGGTGTGCGCCAACGGCGACACCGGCGCAATCGTCGGCAGCCTCAACGTGGCCCAGCTGGCCGGTCAGGCGGGCGTGCCGGTGAACGTTCTCGCGCCACTCAGCGCGGTCGACGCGGCTGCCGCCGGCGGCCAGCAGATCAGGGTTCAGCTCGCCTCGGCGGCCGAGGTGCTGGCCGCGCGGCGCCTCGGGCAGGGCAGCGACCGAACCGACGAGAGCGGCCGGCCGGTTCCGTTCGGAGTGCGCCTCAATCCGACGACGGACATCGTCCCGGCGGCGTCGATCAGCGCCATCGTCACCGAGGCCGGCGTGCTGACCGCGCCGTTCAGGGTCGGAAGCGCCTGATGGCCACCGCCACGCGGCCCGGCGCCGCCGGCGTCCGCGATCGGACGATCGACGCAAG
The DNA here is from genome assembly GCA_963776865.1 of uncultured Chloroflexia bacterium. GTDB lineage: Bacteria > Chloroflexota > Limnocylindria > Limnocylindrales > CSP1-4 > JALYGJ01. The sequence goes on from CAVZOG010000004.1 coordinate 198,728, forward strand.
CCCGACGCGCGACCGTGGCCTCTTGCGCGCGTTTCTCGAACGAGACCGGTTGCGCGCCGCGTACGCACTGTGCGATCTCGAGGACCGCGAGTTCGCGCGCACCAAGTGGGGCGTCGCGACCGAGCGCGGCGAGCCGATCGCGGTCGTGCTCGAGTACGGCGGCCTCACGCCGCAGCCGCTGTTCGTGATGGGTGACGCAGATGGCATCTCGGCCATCCTGCGCGACGTCATCCGGCCGCGACTGGTGTACCTCGCCGCCGACGAGTCGCTTCTGCCGGCCATCGAGGAGATCTATCGCATCGACCGCGGGCCGCAGATGATCCGGATGCGCGTCAACCGCCAGATGTTCGTGCCCGTCCAGGGCCCGGTCACGCGACTCGCGCCGGCCGACATCGTCGATCTCAACCGGCTCTATGGGCTCGGCTTCGCCGGCTGGCTGCCGTCCGAGGCGATCGCGACAGGGCGTCTATTACGGCGTGCGTGTCGCCGGCCGGCTGGTTGCCGCGGCGGGCACCCACGTGATCAGCCCGAAGGCGGCGCTCGGCGTCGTCGGCAACGTCATGACCCACGTCGACTTCCGCGGCCGTGGCTACGCCAAGCTGACCACGAGCGCGGTGACCCAGGAGCTGATGCGGACCTGTGACGACGTGGTGCTGAACGTGCGCTCGGACAATCCGCCGGCCATCGCCGCCTACACCGGCCTCGGATTCCGCGACTACTGCCGCTTCGAGGAACGCCTCGCGCACCGTCGCGGCGGACCCTGGGATAGCATCCTTGCTCACGTGACGCGCGCCCTGATGCGCAGCAAGGAGCCCCAGTGACCACCACCCAGCTTTCCCCGTCCGACACCGCGCGCGAGCTGCCGGCGCACGACGTAGCCGATCTCGCCCTGGCCGCTGACGGCGTCACCCGCATCGAATGGGCGGAGCGTGAGATGCCGGTTCTGCGGCTCATCCGCGAGCGCTTCGAGAAGGAGCAACCCCTGGCCGGACTGCGGGTCGGCGCGTGCCTCCACGTCACGACCGAGACCGCGAACCTGATGCGGACGCTCAAGGCCGGCGGCGCCGAGATCGCGTTGTGCGCGTCCAATCTGCTGTCCACCCAGGACGATGTCGCGGCCGCGCTCGTGGCGGAGTACGGGATAAGCGTGTTCGCGCGTCGCGGCGTCGATCGCGACGGCTTCTACAGCCACCTCAACGCGGTCGCCGACACGCATCCCCATCTGACGCAGGACGACGGCTGCGACCTCGTGTCGCTCCTTCACCGTGAGCGCACGGACGCCCTCGATGGCGTGCTCGCCGGGACCGAGGAGACCACGACCGGCATCATCCGCCTTCGCGCCATGGCCGCGGACGGTGCACTCAAGTACCCGGTCGTGGGAGTCAACGAAGCGAAGACCAAGCACATGTTCGACAACCGGTTCGGCACCGGCCAGTCCACGGTCGACGGCATTCTGCGCGCCACGAATGTGCTCCTGGCCGGGCGTCATGTGGTCGTGGCCGGCTACGGCTGGGTCGGCAAGGGGATCGCCTCGCGGATGCGCGGAATGGGCGCCCAGGTCGCGATCGTGGAGGTCGATCCGATTGTCGCGATCGAAGCCTTCATGGAGGGCTACCAGGTCATGGCCGGCATCGACGCCGCCGCCTGGGGCGAGATCTTCATCACCGCGACGGGCAACCTGCACGTGTTCCGGCGTGAGCACTTCGAGCGCATGCGCAACGGCGCGATGCTCGCCAACAGCGGCCACTTCGACGCCGAGATCGATCTCGTCGCGCTTGGCGAGATGAGCGGTGGCCGTGTCCGCCAGCTGCGCCGTGACGTGAAGGAGTACGACCTGGGCGACCGCAAGCTGTACGTCATAGCCGACGGCCGGTTGGTCAACCTGGCGGCTGCCGAGGGCCATCCGGCAGCAGTGATGGACATGAGCTTCGCCAACCAGGCCCTCGCGGCCGAGTACGGAGCCAAGAACCATGCCAGCCTCGGCCCACAGGTTCACATCATGCCCGAGGAGATCGACCGCGAGGTCGCCCGACTCAAGCTCGAGGCGCTCGGCGTGGAGATCGACGACGATGACCCCCGAGCAGGTCAAGTACACCAACTCCTGGGACGCGGGCACCTAGGCCAAATCCAGCCTGCTGGGCGCCGATTAGTTTCGGCGCCGGGATCGGTCTGATTGGTGAGGTGCAAAGAGCAACCCGAAGGAGTGCGACATGACCCAGCCACAGACCTTGACCGCCGAGGCGCAGACCCAGACGCTCGAGGCGCCCGGCGCCGTCTTGACCTACGACGTCAGGCGCAGTGACTCGACCACCGAGCCGCCACTGTTCCTGATCGGCTGGCCGATGGGCGCTGCCGGGTTCGGCTCACTGGCCGCGCATTTCCCCGACCGAACGATCATCACCTACGACCCGCGCGGCGTCGAGCGCAGCGTGAAGGCGGACCCGACGGCACAGTCGACGCCCGACCAGCACGCCGACGACCTGCACCGGATCATTACCGAGGTCGGCGGTCCGGTCGACCTATTCGCGAGCAGCGGCGGCGCTATCAACGCACTGGCGCTCGTCGCCAAACATCCGGAAGACGTGCGGATGCTCATAGGGCATGAGCCGCCGGCGGCCGGGGTGCTGCCCGATCGCGACAACGCCATGGCGACGACCGTGGCGATTCACGAGACCTACATGGCGCGCGGTTGGGGAGCCGGGATGGCCCACTTCATAAGTGTCGTGAGCCACAAGGGCGAGTTTCCCGACGGCTTCGCGCAGCAGCCCGGTCCCGATCCCCAGATGTTCGGCATGCCGGCCGAAGACGATGGCACGCGGACCGACGCGATGCTCGGCCAGGGCATCGTCGCCTGCACCCACTACGAGTTCGACTTCGACGCGCTGCGCGCGGCTTCGACTCGGATCGTGCTCGCCGCCGGCGCAGAGTCGGACGGTGAGATGGCCCAGCGCGGCGCATACGGCGTGGCCGAGCAACTCGGCACCCCGGTGGTCGACCTTCCCGGGCGATCACGCAGGGTTTCTGGGCGGCGAGTACGGACAGACCGGCAAGCCGGACGAGTTCGCGGCAAAGCTGCGCGAGGTCTTGGCTTCGGAGTCCTGAGCGTAGGTCGCTCTACGGGCGGGTCAGCCGCCTGCGACCAGATCGGAGACGTGGTCCAGCTCCGCGGCGATCAGTGAGCTGTTCGTCGTCGCTCAGCTCGATCTGGGTCGCCTCGGTAAGAGATGACCGCGCGAGCGACTCGTTGCCGACGCGCAAGGCGAGCTCCGCTCGGTAGAGGAGCGCCCTCGCACGATCAGCGGGCGGCGCATCGGGGAAGCGCGAGATCCCGCTTTCGAGAGTTTTGAGCGCGCCGGCATCGTCGCCCTTAGAGTCGCCCAGCCGCGCCGCGACCTCGATGATGCGCGCCAGGCCGGAGTCGGCGTGCTCTGCCTCCTCTTCCGTGTCACCCGCTCGGGACACGCGAACCCAGTTCCCGCCCACGTCGATGAGGCTGAACCCGGCCACGGTTCCGTAGCGCTTCCTGGGACGCGTGACGCGCGGGATGCCGGACACCGGCAAACGGCCGTAGAGCTGGCGCAGGCCGGCCGCGAACGCCTGGTACAGCGCATCCGGATCGGGCACGACCACTATCACGCTGGCGTACGACTGCTCCGGGTCGAACCCGTCGATCCCAGCCAGGTGAATGGCCAACTCGCCGCGCGCGACCACTGCGTGCGGATTCGGCCGCAGCTGGCGATAGGTGCGTGTGAAGCCGAGCGCTTCGTAGAAGGCGATCGCCGTATCAAGATCGGGGCAGGGCAGGATCGGGTACATCCGTTCGTCGGGCATCGACGCCAATCGTAGGTCGATCCGCTTCCGGGTGCCTGGTCGGACCCTCCTGCTAACCTTCGCCCGAGTCCGCGCTTGCGCGCAAACACGGGGAGCCAAATGACCAGCATCGTCGACGACGAGCAGTACCTGTTCACCTCCGAATCGGTGACCGAGGGTCACCCGGACAAGATGTGCGACCAGATCTCGGACGCCATCCTCGACGCGATCATCCGCGACGACCCAGATGCCCGAGTCGCGTGTGAGACCGCCACCACGACCGGCACGGTGATGGTCATCGGCGAGATCACCACCGACACGTATGTCGACTTCCAGGCCATCATCCGCGACACCGTGCGCAGGATCGGCTACACCGACGCGCGCTTCGGTTTCGACTACCGAACCTGTGGGACGCTGGTTTCGGTCCACGAACAGTCGCCCGACATCCAGCGCGGAGTCGACGAGGCGCTCGAGACGCGCGGCCGGGCCGACGTCCACGATCAGGGCGCGGGCGACCAGGGCATGATGTTCGGGTTCGCGTGCCGCGAGACGGCCGAGCTGATGCCGCTGCCGATCACCCTCGCCCATCGCCTGACGAAGCGTCTTGCCGAGGTGCGCAACCAGGAGCTGGTCGACTACCTCCGGCCGGATGGCAAGTCGCAGGTGACGGTCGAGTACAGCCGCGGCAAGCCGGTCGCGGTGCGGACGGTGGTAATCGCCGCCCAGCACGACGATGACGTCTCCAACGACAGACTGCGCGAGGACATCATCGAGATGGTCATCAAGCCGGTCATCCCGGCCGAGCTGCGCACGGTCGATCCCAAGATCCATGTCAACCCGACCGGGCGCTTCGTGATCGGCGGCCCGATGGGCGACGCCGGCCTGACCGGGCGAAAGATCATCGTCGACTCGTACGGCGGCATGGCCCGCCACGGCGGCGGCGCTTTCTCCGGCAAGGACCCGTCGAAGGTCGATCGTTCTGGCGCCTACGCCGCGCGTTGGGTGGCCAAGAACGTGGTCGCTGCCGGGCTGGCCGACCGCTTCGAGATCGAGCTCAGCTACGCCATCGGCGTGGCCCGTCCGATCAGCGTCTCGATCGAGACCTACGGCACCGGGCGCGTCCCCGACGAGCGCATCCTTGGCCTGATCGACAAGCATTTCGACCTGCGGCCGGCGGCGATCATCGACGCGCTCGGGCTGCGCGCGCCGATCTACCAGCAGACCGCGTCCTACGGCCACTTCGGGCGGCCCGATCTCGATCTGCCCTGGGAGCGAACTGACCGAGCGAAGGCACTTGCCGCCGAGGCGGGCGTGCAGCAGCCCGCACCGGTCGCTGCCACAGCCGGTTGACGGACGCCGCGCCGACCAGGGACATGTATGCCGTCGTCCTCGCCGGCGGTGGCGGCACCCGTCTCTGGCCGCTCAGCCGGCGTGCCCGGCCGAAGCCGTTCCTGCCTCTGCTCGGTAGCGAGAGCCTCTTCCAACTGACGCTGCGGCGCATCGAGCCGCTCATCGGCGCCGAGGATGCCTACGTCGTCGCCGAACTGGGTCACCTGGCGGTCGTCGCCCAGCAGGCGCCGCAGCTCGTGCCGTCGCACCTGCTCGGCGAGCCGTTTGGACGCAACACGGCCGCCGCGATCGCACTCGCCGCCTTGGTCATCAGTCGCTCCGACGACGACGTGATGGTCGTCCTGCCGGCCGACCACTTCATCACCGACGAGGAGCGCTTCCGCGAGTGCCTGACCGAAGCGGCGACTGCGGCCGACGATGGCGCGCTGGTCACGCTCGGCATCACGCCCGAAGGCCCCGAGACGGGCTACGGCTACATCGTCGGCGGCTCGGCCGATGACGTTCGGGGCTCGGCGCGCGCCGTCGAGCGGTTCGTCGAGAAACCCTCTCGCGAGCGTGCCCAGGAGCTGCTCGGCGCGCCGAACGGGGCGTGGTGGAACGCGGGCATCTTCCTCTGGCGGCGCGACGCGCTGATCGCCGGGCTCGACCGATACGCGCCGGCCATCATCGGCGCCATCCGGCGCGGCCTCGACGCCGGCGCCTCGCTCAAGTCCATCTACGAGTCGCTGCCCGATGTGTCGATCGATCGCGCGCTGCTCGAGCCGGCGTCGCTCGACGGCCGCGTACGCACCGTTCCGGCCGACGCCGGCTGGAGCGACGTTGGCAGCTGGAATGCGCTCCACGGCGAGTTGGCCCGACGCGGCCCGTCACCGGTCGGCGTGGTCCACATCGGCCGCGCCGAGGACCTCGATTCACGCGACGTGCTGGTTCATTCGTCGGGCGGCCGTCTGGTCGTGACTGTCGGTCTGGCCGATACGATCGTCGTCGACACGCCGGACGTCGTGTTGGTCTGTGCCGCCGATCGGGCGCAGGAAGTGCGCGCGATCGTCGACCGTCTGACCCGGGCCAAGGAGACCGACTACCTGTGACCACGCCCTCAGCACCTACGCACATGCCGCCGATCGTCTTCGGCACCGACGGCTGGCGTGCCCGCATCGGCGAGGACTACACGTACGAGAACGTGCGCCGCTGCGCCCAGGGTGTCGCCGAATGGGTTCGGTCGGTCGGCACCAGCCAGAAGGGCGTAGTCATCGCCTATGACCGTCGCTTCGCGTCCGAGTTCTTCTCGCAGGCCGCCGCCGAGGTGCTGCTCGCTTACGACATTCCGGTGGCCATGTCGGAGAACGCGGTGCCGACCCAGATGACCTCGTACGAGGTGGTGGAGCGCGGCGCGGCGTGCGGAATCATGATCACGGCTTCGCACAACCCGTACCCGGACAACGGCTTCAAGGTCAAGTCGCCGACGGGCGCCGCGGCCAGCCCGGACATGCTGGCCGCGTTCGAGAAGGTCATCCGTGACAACGCAGGCACGCAACCGCCGCGAAGCTCGTACTCGGACGCGCTGGCGGCCGGCAAGGTCGAGCTCTATGACCCGTACCCCGGCTACGTGGAATACACGAAGCGCTCGCTGGACATTGATCGTTTGAAGGCCGCCGACATGCACGTGCTCGTCGAGCCGATGTGGGGCGCCGGTGCCGGCTGGATCCCGCGGATGCTGGCCGGCGGCAAGATCCGCGTCACGGAGATCCACACCGAGCGCAACCCCTACTTCGGCGGTGTCAACCCGGAGCCCATCCGGCCCAACATCGACGAGGCACTGGGCATCCTCGCCGGCGGTGGCTACGACCTCGGCCTGCTGCTCGATGGAGACGCCGATCGTGCCGGAGCGGCCGACGAGGCGGGCACCTTCATCCATCAGCTCCAGGTGATGGGCCTGCTCATGTACTACCTGCTCGAGCACCACGGGCTTCGCCAGCCAGTCGTGTCGACGGTCAACGAGACGTCGATGGTCGGCCGCCTGGGCGACCGCTACGGCGTCGACGTTCACGAGACGCCGGTCGGCTTCAAGTACGTCGGGCCGAAGATGATCGAGACCGGCGCGATGATGGGCGGCGAGGAATCGGGTGGCTACGGCTTCGGCATGCACCTGCCCGAGCGCGACGGCATCTACGCCGACCTGTTGCTGCTCGACCTGTTCATTCGCGAGCGGGAGCGTGGCAACTGGCCGGTCTCGAAGGCGGTTCAGCACCTGCACGAGATCGCCGGCCAGTCGTTCTACCTGCGCACCGACGTCCACGTCGACAAGGCCGTCTATCCGGCATTGAAGGATCGCCTGCTGGTCGAGCTGCGCGAGCAGGCGCCGACGGCGGATCGGCGGCCATTCGGTCGTCAAGACCGATGCGCTGTCGACCAACGATGGCTTCAAGTTCTGGCTTCAGGACGGCTCGTGGCTGCTCGTCCGCTTCAGCGGCACCGAGCCGCTTGTGCGCGTGTACGCAGAGGCGACCAGCGCGGACCTGCGCGACGAGATCCTCCGTCAAGGCTCGACACTCGTGCGGGGAGAGGCTTGAGCTCGATCGACTCGGCCGCGGGCAACGTCCTCGAGGATGCTGATGCGCTGAGGCGGCGCGATCCGGGCGGGATGCTCGGTCATATCGGGCATTTCCCGGACCAGATGCGTGCGGCATGGGACATCAGTCGGTCGCTCGATGTGGGCGACCGTCACCGAGGTGCGACCGCGGTCGTGGTCCTGGGCATGGGCGGATCAGCCGTCGCCGGCGACCTTGTGCGCGCCATCTTCGGCGACCGACTCACGGTGCCGGTGATCTCTGTGCGTGACTACGAGCTACCGGCGTGGGTCGGCCCGACGACGCTGGTTGTCGCGTCATCGCACAGCGGCGCCACCGAGGAGACGATCAGCGCGCTCGGCACCGCGCTCGAGCGCCGCTTCCCGGTGGCCGTCATCAGCACCGGTGGCCCGATCGGCGACGTGGCCGCGCGCGCCGGACTGCCACGGCTCGTATTTCCCAACGAGGCGCCCCCGCGCGCGTCGCTCGGCTACGGGCTGGTCCTGCTCGCTGGGCTGCTCGAGCGAACGGGCATGCTCGATCTGACGGAGGCCGAGATCGAAAGTGCGATCGAGGCCGTGCGCTCGGTCAGCTCCAGCTCCGCGGCCGACCTGCCGACCGAGTCGAACATGGCCAAGCAGCTCGCCTGGTCGATCCTCGACCGCTTGCCGGTGATCGAGGGCAGTGGCCAGATGGCCGCGGTTGCGCGGCGCTGGAAGACGCAGCTCAATGAGAACGCCCATTCGGCCGCCGTGGCCGAGGAGCTGCCCGAGGCGACGCACAACACGGTCGTCGGCTACGACCAGCCCGACACGTTGCGCGACCACCAGTACCACGTCTTCCTGTCCGGTCCGGCCGACAATCCGCGCAATGCCCGGCGCGCCGACATCTCGACCGGGTTACTCGATGCGGTCGCCATCTCACACCAGACGGTCAAGTTCGAAGGGCCGACCCGACTCGCCGAGGCATGCGCAGCGATCAGCCTGGGCGACTACGTCTCGTTTTACCTGGCGATGCTCTACGGCGTCGACCCGAGCGCTACGCCATCGCTGACGCAGATGAAGGAGAGCATGGCCGCGTTCGATCCGAACGACGACGGCTCAGACGGCGATGACGACTACCCGACTTACGAAATTCGGGACTGAATCACAGGCTGGGGGACTGACGCCGGCGGTTGGCTGATGTAGCCTAGGTCGATCATCGCTCGGCTCCGCCGGCATGAAGGGTCAGCGGACTCGGGCGTTTCAGCGGGACGCTGTAGAACGCGCCCCGGCGGGAGGTTTGCCCAATGCACTCGAGCGTGATCGGCAAGATCGAGAAGGCCAATCGCTACGCGCGCGAGCTCGACCGGATAACCATCGAAGGGTTGTCGGTCACGTTTCGCGGCGACAACGACACGCACCGCGTGGCCCTCGAAGCCGACCGCTGGCAGTGCAATTGCCACTACTTCGACAGCTGGAAGACGTGTGCCCATGTCCTGGCGATGCAGAAGATTCTCGGCCAGATGCTGACGGAGCAGGCTCAAACGAGCTTCTTTGGCGCGCCCGAGGCGCAGGTCGCCGAAGCCACCCCGGCCTGAGCCGGGGAGAACCGCAGACTTGAGGAGGCCGGCCCGCGAGGGCCGGCCTCTTTCTTGCCTGGTTTCGAAAATCGCCTCGCCCGGCTAGGGCACGAGCGCATGCCAGCTATAGACCGCATCGCCGCGGTCGCCGAACTGGAGGCTCACGTTGAGCAGCCAGTCGCCGCTTGGCGGCGGATCGAACCCGAAGGTCGAAATCATCGGGCCGGGAGTGGCATCGGACAGGTCAGGGTCGAAGTACTCCCCGCCTGAGGCAAGCTCGGTGTACGCCGCGTCCTGATCAGCCGCGTAGCTCACTGACCAATAGCTGAACGGGTGCGAGTCGGAGAGCACGAAGGCGAGGCTGGCCTCGCCGTCCGCCAGCGCCAACAGCGGCAGGTCCTCCCTTGGAAATGCCGGCACGTCGCCGCACGCGCCGTCGTAGCACCAGCTGCCCTGTTGGCCCGACACATCATCACCCGAGGGAGACTGGATCTCGGCGATCGGCGGCGGCGCCGGCACAGAATGCGTCTCGGTCGACGGGGCAGTGGGCGAAGATGTCGGGCTCGCCACAGCCGGCGAGTCGGTGGCAGCGGCCGGGCTGGGCGTGGGAGAAGCGGTCGGCGGCGCGGTTGGTGGCGCGGTCGACGACCTTGCGGTCGGAACGGACTCTTCACCGGCATAGGAGCAACCAGCTGCCACCGCCGTGACCACGAGCATCGCCACGATCCACAGAAGCTTCTTCATCTGCCCTTCCCGTTCAGCATGTTGGGTTGTTGATGGACTGCCCGTCACCCGAAGTGACGCATGGGTCGTCGATCGAGATGCGGATGACGCCCGAGGTGGCGTCGTCGAGGCCCTCGCTCGATGGAGCGGAGAAGCGCGCTCGATACTCGAATGGGCTGGTGACGTTGAGCGTCCTGGAGTAGCGGCCGGCCTCAGTCGAGCCGGTCATCTGGATAAGGTCCGTCCAGGTCGCGCCGCCCACCGGGCGCCGCTGCAACCAGACGGACCGGCCGGAAAGCGGGTCTCCGGCAAGGATGTCCGCCGGCGAATCGGCGTCGATGCGCAGGTTTGCCGAAAGGGTCACGTTCGAGCCGTAGTCGATGAACGTGCCCGGGCTTGCCGACAGCCCGAGATCCGTACCGAGATCGAGGCAGCTGCTGATGCGCTCGCTGGGCGACGCCGCGCCCGTACCGGAGCTGCAGCCGCGCGGCGTCGCAGCGGCCGAAGTCATGCGCATTCCAGCCAGTCTTTGCCTTCGTCTTGGGCGCGGCGTGCATGATCGTGTCGGTCCAGTCGGTGACCGTCGATTCGTCGATGTGGCCGAGCGTCAGCACGTGGCCGATCTCGTGCAGGGTGATCAGCTCAGCATCGAAGCAACCGCTCGGCGGGCTGTCATAGAACTGGCACCAGCGCAGCGTGCCCCAGTCGAGGGAGTAGCCCTGCGGGCGGAGTCGGATGCCGAACGAGGTGGGTACGTTCCTGACTGCATACCCAACGGCATAGTCGGTCGGTATGTCGCCCGTGTAGGCGAACCATCCAGTGCCGCTGCCGTCGTAGCCGAAGCTGGGCGTGTCAGCCATCGTGCTGACGCTGGCATCCTGCGCGGCGGCGTGAATGGCATTGCGCATCCACGTTGGTGGCTCGCTCCCCGACAGCCAGCGATATTTGAGCTGCGCCGTCTCCCAAACCGTCCCGCTCGCGGGCGTGGGCGGCGTCGCCGCCGTAGGAGAGACAAGCGAGATCGACAGCAGCACGCCCGCGACAACGGCCGCGGTCCAGCGGTTGCCATTCACGCCGATCACAGCACGACCTCCACCGTCTCCTGAGCGGCGGTGATGATGCTGAGTACGAACGTGCCGTCGGCGCGGGTGCCGACCCGAGCGTCGTAGGCCTCATCGGCGAGTATCTGGCTGTCGCCTGACTCGATGTCGAAAGCGACGATTGGGCAGGGCGTTCCGGGACAAGCTGCGAAGGTGACCAGCTGATCGTCGGTGGTCGCAATCAAGGCGCCCTGGCCCTTGCCTTGGATGGTGGCTACGTCGCCGGTCGTGATGTCGAGGATGCGCGACAGGCAGCTCGCGAAGCCGCACGACTGGACGGTCAACGACCGGCCGTCAGTGCTCCAACGCAGCTCGGTGGCGAAGATCGGACCTATCGCGGCCGAGGGCGCGAGTGGTGGCACGGCCGTAGTCACAGCTCCGCTGGCGAGGTCGTGGCGGTCGACTCCGGAGTCCTTCCGAGCGCTCCTCGTGACGCTGTGGACGTAGACCGCCGACCCGTCCTGGTCGAGGATCGCGCTGCGCACGATCTCAGCCGGCCTGGCGACGATCGTGTCGCAACCGGTCTCGACGTTCACGATATGGACCTCGGACCCCGTTCCACCGCCGGACCGCGTGTAGACGATCGCATCGCCGGTGCGCTCGGAGACGAACGACTCTGTCGGCAGCGAAATGGACATCGCCGGCCGGTCGGACCTGTTCCAGGACGCAGGACGCGTCCGGTGAGCTCGCCGCGCGCCGTGATGCGCGCTTCAGCACGCACGCCGACTTCCTTTGGGTCAACGCCATCGCGCTGTGCAGCGCGGGCAGCTTTCATGGGCGAGCCCGGACATGCCGTGACCGGGCCGAGGCTCGGGCGGCTGACGACGGCTGTTGCAGCGGGTATCGCGGCGGTAAGGATCAGAGCACTACCCAGCAGGATCGATGGCGGGCCGATTCGATCGCGCCAACCGGCGCCGATCATGTGCTACCTCCTGCGGCGGTCCTGTGGCGGTTGGCCTCGGGCGGGACACGTCCGGCAGGGCGGCGGACTGCGAATGATGGCGACCCCGGCTTATCCGCCACTTATCGGGAGTACACTCGGGCGACCAACTGAACATTGGCCATGGGATCCGCGAAGCCGGTGAGAGTCCGGCACAGTCCCGCTACGGTGACCGGCGCTCTGGGAGCGTCGGAAGTCCGGTCGCCGGACCCATGGTCGTGCCAGCTTCCTTCGCGAGAAAGGGAAAGCACCCATGAACGATCGCCGCCAATCGACCCCTTCCGAGCCCTTCGGGGACCGTGGAAAGGGGTCTTTTCATGCCCGTCGGACAGTCATCGTCAACGACCTCATGCAGCGCGGCTACACGTACGAGCTGGTCGCTCCACCCGGTGAAATCGTTCGCGCCCGATTTCTCGCCGGACCTTGCGCCGGCGGAGTTGCTCCGCCTGGGCGTCTTCGGGGGCCGCTACATGACCGACTGCGGCGCAGAGTTCCCACGCGACTGGTTCGCGAAAGTCGTGCTCTCGCCAGAGCGCCACGATCCCAAGCTCAACTATTTCGGAGTCAACGCGTCACAGCCGCTCGCCGTCTGGCGCGCCAAGGGATGGATCCATCCGGACGATCCGCGTGGCTGGTTCCAGTGGTACTGCCGCTATTTCGCGGTCGCCGTCATCCGGACGACGCACGCCAGATCAAACGCTGGCGCGCCATCCGACGCCACGTCGCTCAGCTGCGCGGCAATTGCCCGCCGCACGCGCTCGATTGCCGGCCACGCCAGCGTCAGGCGCTGCTGCACTGGGCCTACGACTCACGAAAGATCTGAGGGATTTGAAATGAACCCACGCAACATCGGCATCGCGTCCGTCCTTCTCACCCTTGTCCTGATCGGCTGCCAGGCCTCCCCGGCTGCCGGCCCAACCGTCGCGCCGACGCAGAGCTCCGACCGCAGGCGCCCACACAGGCGCCGACCGACGCGCCGACGCCGACCCGACCCGCCGAGCCGCCGACGCCAGCCCGACCGCCGAGCCGACCGGCAGCCGTCGCCAGTGCGCAGCCGAATTCCCGCGCACCGTGATCGATGACGAGGGCACCTCGGTGACGATCGAATCCGAGCCGCAGAGCATCGTCAGCCTGACTCCGGCCAACACCGAGACCCTGTTCGCCCTCGGCGTCGGCGACCGATTGACGGGTGGTACGGACTTCGACGATTACCCACCCGAGGCTGCGGCTGCACCGGACGTTGTCGTTCAGGTCGAGGTACTGACCGAGCAGATCGTCGACATCGAGCCGGACCTGATCCTCGCCGGCGGCAACAACTTCACGCCGCCCGCCGAGATCCAGCGCCTGCGCGACCTCGGCTTTGCCGTTGTCGTGACCTATCCCGAGACCGTCGACGAGGTTCTCGCCGACATCGAGCTCGTCGGCGCCGCCGTCGGCGCCGACGAAGAGGCGGCGGCGATCGTCGCCGACATGGACGAGCGCATCGCTGAGGTGACCGAAGCAGTCGCCGAGCTGCCTCGGCCGCGAGTCTTCTACGAGATCGGCTATCTGCCCGACATCTACGGCCCGGCGGACAATTCGTTCACCGCCGACATGGTCAGCCTCGCCGGAGGCGAGCCGATCACGACCGGCGATCCCATCTCGTTCGTCATCCCGCTCGAGCGGCTCGTGGATGAGGACCCCGAGATCATCGTGCTCGGTGACGCCGCGTACGAGGTCTGCCCCGATAGCGTCGCCGAGCGTCCCGGATGGGACGAGATGACGGCCGTGGTCAACGGCGCGATCGTGCCCGTCGACGACATCATCGTCACCCGACCTGCCCCTCGACTGGGAGAGGGCCTCGCGGCACTCGCTCTGGCAATTCACCCCGAAGCCGAGATCGCGCCGCCGACCGCCGGCAATACCTATTGCGTGGTGGCACCCAGCCCATGAGTGCCGGTGTTGCCGCGCGGCCGCGGGCGGCCGCGCGGCCAGCATGGCTCGAGGCGCTCCGCCACCGACCGTTGCTGCTCGCGGCTACTGGCCTCGCCGCGCTCGCCGTCGCGCTGGTGGCGGGAGTTGCGCTCGGAAACGTGTCGATTCCGATCGGTGACACGGTGGCGATCATCGGCCACAACATCGTCGGCTGGCCGGCCGACGTGACGTGGGCCGCATCGGCCGAGACGATCGTGCTCGAGCTGCGCCTGCCACGCGTCATCACGGCGATGGCCGTCGGTGCGGCGTTGTCGCTCGCCGGCGCCACGTTCCAGGGACTGTTGCGCAACCCGCTGGCCGATCCCTACGTGCTCGGCACGGCCAGCGGCGCCGCGCTCGGTGCCGCCATCGCCCTATTGGTGCCGGTCCAGTTCGCACTGCTCGGCTTCGGCCTGCTCCATGTCCTCGCCTTCAGCGGTGCGCTGTTGGCGGTGGCCGTCGTCTACCGCGTGTCGCGCCTCGGTGGCCTCAATTCGCTGACGTCCGTGCTGCTGACCGGCTACGCGATCGGCTCGCTGCTCGCCGCGGGCCTGGCCATGACCATGTATCTGTCGGGCAGCAACCTGCGCCAGATCTTCTTCTACCTGCTCGGCTCGTTCTCGCTGGCCTCGTGGCCGCAGGTCGTCGTTGGCCTGCCGATAATCGCCATCGGATCGGTCGTGATCCTGTCCCGCGCGCGCATCCTCAACGGCCTGCTGCTGGGCGAGGAGACGGCGGCGCACCTCGGCATCGACGTCCGCCGCGAGCGGCTGCTGTTGCTCGGCGCAGCGACGCTGATCACCGCCGCCGCTGTCGCGCTGAGCGGCTTGATCGGTTTCGTCGGCCTGGTCATCCCGCACCTCGTTCGGCTCGTGGTCGGACCAAACGCGCGCTCGCTGCTGCCGCTCTCGGTCATCTACGGCGCGGCGTTCATGGCCGTCGCCGACCTCATCGCCCGGATACCCGGTGAGCTGCCGGTCGGCATCGTCACGGCGATCATCGGTGCGCCGTTCTTCCTCTACTGCTGCGCAGCAACAGGGCCGGTTACCAGCTATGAGCGGCGTGACGCTCGAAGTCCGCTCCCTTTCGGTCAGCTATGCCGCGCGGCAGGCACTCGACGCGGTCGACCTGGCGGTGCAGCCGGCCGAGATGGTCGGCCTGCTCGGCCCCAACGGCGCCGGCAAGTCGACGCTGCTCCGTGCGGTTAGCGGCACGCTGCGGCCGGCAAGTGGCGCGGTGCTGATCGATGGCGTTCCGCTCGAGGAATACGAACGACCGGCGCTCGCCCGACTGATGGCCGTCGTGCCCGGACAGACACTCGTTCCATTCGCCATGCGCGTCGAGGAGCTCGTCGCGCTCGGACGGTTGCCACACGAGCATCCGCTGCTCGGCCCGCGCGTCGCCGACCGAGCAGCGATCGACGTCGCGATCGAGCGCGTGGGCATCGGCCATCTGCGCGGCCGGGACGTGCGCGAGCTGTCACTCGGCGAGCGTCAGCTCGCCGTGGTGGCGATGGCCGTCGCACAGGGTGCGCGGCTGCTGCTGCTCGATGAGCCGACCGTCCACCTCGACCTTCACCACCAGGTGGCGGTGATGGAGCTGCTGCGCGACCTGGCGCTGCGCGACGGAGTGACCATACTCGCGGTGATGCACGACGTGAGCCTCGCCAGCCACTTCTTCCCACGCCTCGTGCTGCTCGCCGACGGCCGCATCGTGGCCGACGGCACGCCGCGCGCCGTGCTCACGCCCGCTCGCGTTCGTGAGATCTATCGGATCGACCCGGCACTGGTGGCCGTCGCCCCGGGCTGACCAGTCCATCGCAGGTTTGCCCGCGGAAGCAACCCGGGCGCCGGCCCATGTGAAGGCAGTCTGTCGAGTGTTTGTACCTGCTATGGTTCTACGCACGATGTACACCATCAAGCAGGCCGCGGCCCGGTCGGGGGTGACCGTCCAGCTGCTCCGCGCCTGGGAGCGGCGCTACGGCGTCGTCGAGCCGGCACGGACGGAGTCGGGCTATCGCCTTTACGACGAGGCGGCCATCGACCGCCTGCGCCTGATGCGCAGGCTGATGGACGATGGCTGGTCGCCCAGCTCCGCGGCGAAGCACGTCCGCGAGCTCGACGACGCGGCCGTGCGCAACCAGCTCGAGAGCATGGCGCCTCGAGCGACACAGCCAGCCGATGTCAACGGGACCGATCCGGCTCAGCTGCCGGAGGCGTTCGTAACAGCGGCGGCGAAGCTCGATGAGCGCGGTTTCGAGAGCGTTCTGGACGAGATGTTCGCGCGCGGCTCGTTCGAGCACGTGACGACGGATCTGGTGATGCCGGCCCTCGTCGCGCTGGGTGACGAATGGGCCGAGGGGAAGCTCGACGTTGCCGCCGAGCATGCGGCCGCGGGGGCTGTTCAACGCAGACTGGGAATGGCCTTCATGGCCGCCGGGCGCGCGGGCGAGGGACACGACCTCGTACTCGTCGGCATGCCGCCCGGCGCCCGGCACGATCTGGGGGCGCTCGCCTTTGCCACATCAGTGCGCCGGGCGGGTATCGGCGTCCGTTACCTGGGCGCCGACCTGCCGCTCCAGGACTGGATCGATGCCGTCGTGCGAACGCGCCCCCTGGGCGTGGCGATCGGTGTCGTGCTCGAGCAGGACGTGGATCCCGCAGAACGCGTTGCGACAGCCATCAGAGCGGCCAGCCCCGCAGTGCTGCTCGCGTTCGGCGGCCGCCGGGCGGAGAACGTCGATATCTCGGCGCTCGCGCCGGCCATTCGGCTGCCACCCGACATGACATCGGCGGTTGATGCCCTTCGATCTGCGATGGGCTCCAAAGGTGGCCGCGCCCGCGTCCGCTGACTGACTCAGGCCGCTTCGCGCAGCGGCTCGTCGAAGGTCAGTTGGGTTGGGCCCGAGTCGGGGGCCAGGTACGTCTCCAGCCCGTCATCGAGCGCATGTCAGCTTGCGCGGCATCCGTTCCAGCAGGGGAGCGATGTCGACCGTCGCCGGCTGGTTCACGAAGTCGATCGCCGACGGCGTCATGGGTGGCTCGGGCAGCAGCACGAGTGGCGCAACGCCGAGCTTGATCAGCGGCGCCGGACCGGGAATGATCGGCTTGTCGATGCCGGCCACCCGGAGAGCCCGCCAGATGACAGTGCGCATCGGCATCGTCTCGGGGCCGCCGAGCTCGAAGACCTGGTTGACTGCGGCGGCGTCGAATAGCGCGTCTGCAGCCAGCCTGGCTGCGTCGTCAATGAACACCGGCGCCAGGAGCTGGCTTCCGAAGTTGGACATCGGAACGAATGGCAGTCGGTGGGCGAAGCCGACGAATCGATTCAGCGAGACATCATCCGGGCCGTAGATCCAGGTGGGACGGATGATGGTCCATTCGAGGCTGCTGCCTCGGACTGCTTGCTCGGCGCGCCACTTGGACCGGAACCAGTGGCGTTCCGCATCTGAGGCTGCTCCGGCGCCGGACATGTAGACGACCCTGCCGACGCCGGCTGCCTGGGCAGCTTCGATCAGGTTCTCGGTGCCCGCGGCATCGACCTTCGCGAAGGTGCGGCCGCGCATCGGAGCCTCGACGGGCAGATTTGGAAACGCGAGCGAGACGACCATCGCGTCGACGCCACGCAGGGCATCCACGAGCCCGTCGCCGCGTGCCGCATCCGCGGTGCGGAGCTCGATCCCATCCGGAAGCCCGCCACGGGCCGACTCGCCGCGATGCGACAGGACAACAACGTGATGGCCGCGTCGGAAGAGCTCGCGCGCGATGCCTCCGCCGACGAAGCCCGTCCCACCCGCCACGGCAACCGTCAGCGGCGATGGGTTGCTCGCAGGCGTCTCGAAGATCAGATCGATCATCCGGCCGCGATGCCGGAAGATGCGTTCAAGCTCGTCGCGCACCAGCCATCGATGGCCGATCGCACCAAGTGGCCCAAGTGGCATCTCGTACTCGATCGTGTCCTCCACCAGCGTTCCCGTAGGCACCGAGCGAAAGCTGTGGCGATGAACCCAGCGCCGATATGGCCCGGAGATCTGCAGGTCGACGAAGCCCCGAGGCGGATCAAAGTCGGCGATCCTGGTTCGCCACTTGGCGGGCACTCCGAGCAGAGGGCGGAGGCGGTACTCGATCTCAAGTCCGTCTCGCATCTCGAAGTCGTCTGTCAGGAACTCGAAGCCCATGCCCTGTGGCGTGATACGGGCGAGATTGCGTGGCTCGGCGAAGAAGTCGAACACTTCCTCGATCGGGCGGGGCACGACCTGTCGCGCGCGCAAGGTATGGGTTGCCATTGGAAGACTCCTTGGTGGTGGGACGGGTCAGTCGGTCGGGGAGACCCCGCGCCGCTTCTCGAGAACGATCTGCTGGTCCTGGACCAGGCCAGTCGCGAAACCTGCTTCGCTGAGGGCGAGGTAGTACTCCCACATCCGGATGAAGCGCTCGTCGAAGCCGAGCGCCCGGACCTCCGTTCGGCGACGCAAGAAGTTGGCGCGCCACGTTGCGAGCGTGCGGACGTAGTCGTCGCGGATGTCCTGGATGCCCGTCATCAGCAGCTGGGTGCGATGGAGCGACCGCTCGATCTCCGCCACCGAGGGCAGGAGCCCGCCCGGGAATATGTGCTGCTGGATCCAGTTCGTGCCGCGCCGCTGCGGCTCGTAGGCGACGTCCGGGAAACAGATCACCTGCAGGCTCACCCGGCCACCGGGCACCAGCGCCCGATCACAGGCCTCGAAGAACGCTTCGAAGTACTCGGCGCCCACCGCCTCGAGCATCTCGATCGAGACCACCGCGTCGTACGTGCCGTTGACCTCGCGGTAGTCGCGCAGCTCAACGGTCGCGAGGCTCTCCAGGCCGGCCGCGTGGATGCGTTGGCGAGCCAGGTCGTGCTGTGCCTGCGAGATCGTGATCGTCGTCACCCGACAGCCGAGCTCGCCGGCCGCGTAGAGCGCGAAGCCACCCCAGCCGCTGCCGATCTCCAGCACGTGCATGCCCGGCTGTAGGCCAGCCCGCTCGGCGATGATCCGGTATTTGTTGCGCTGCGCCTCGGCGAGCGGCTGATCGGGCGACGCGAAGACGGCGCTCGAGTAGGTCATCGTCTCGTCTAGGAAGAGTCGATAGAAATCGTTGCCGAGGTCGTAATGGGCGCGGATGTTGCGCCTGCTGCCCGCCACCGTGTTGCGCCGCGCACGGTGGGCGATGATCCGCGGGATCTGCATCGGTTTTCGCATCAAGCCGCTCGTCACGCCGACTGCCTCACGGTTGAGCGCGGCGACCTGGAGCACGGCGGTCAGATCAGGGCTGCTCCAGTGGCCGTCCATGTACGCCTCGCCGGCACCGGGCTCGCCGCCGAAGAGGATGCGCCACAGAGCGCGCGATTGATGAACGCGAATCTCAGCCGCAGGTCCGTCTTCGGGGCCGGCGAATGTGCGCCGCGTGCCGTCTGCCAGCTCCACGGTCAATCGGCCGACCCGAAGCCGTCGGCCGAGCTCGATGATGGCGCTGTTGGCCGCGCGGTCGACCAGGCTGTCAACGGACCCGGGCAGGCCCACCTGAGACCGCTGGCTCATCGCTGTGCCTCCCGCCCGGCCGTCGCAGCCGGCACCGCCACCGGTGAGTGCCGGTTGAATGGAACGCCGCGCAGCCACAGGCGCAGCGCATGCCAGTGAATGAGCGCGACGGTGCGCTGCGTCATGAGTGGATGGCGCACGAGCAGGCGGACCAGGTTTCGGTTGGTCAGCGGCAACCTGCTCAGCTTCAGGCTGGTCGACAGCAGCGGCCGGCCATCTTGCCGCTCGCTGATGCCGATGCTCAGCCCGTCCGACTCCTCACGTACTGATACGCGGTAGCGACCATCCGGTCCGATGAATGGCGAGACGTAGAAGTCCTTGTCCATCGCCGCGCTGAATCCCGCAGCCGCCCGCTCCGCCCGGAGCGTGTACAGGTGACGTTCCCGGTGCGTGTTGTGGACCTCGACGACCACGGCGGCCAGTCTGCCGGCGACGTCCCTGCACAGGTAGAAGCTTGCTGGGTTGAAGACGTACCCGAGCACACGCAGGCTGGTGATGAGAGTTATTCGGCCCCCGCCGAGATCGATCCCTTCCCGTCCCAGGTGCTCGCGGATGTCACGCGGCAGATCCGTCGCGGGTGCAGGCAGATGGTCTTCGTCGTGGAACGCCAGGATCGCTCGCCGATTGCGCCCGACGAGCAGCCCGCGGTCGGTTGCCATGCCCAGCTCATCCATGTCGAGTGCGAAATAGAAGACGTCGTGCTCGAGTCCGTAGCGCGTCGGCTCGACGCGCATGTGGCGGACCTTGCCGTGCAGCAGGTGGGTTCTCATGCCGCCGCCTCGATCGCGGGAGCGGTAAGGGCTTCGGCGACCTCGAACCCGGATCGGCAGCCGTCCTCGTGGAACCCGTAGCCGAGGTGAGCCCCCGCGTACCAGGTGTTGCGGTGGCCCTGCAGCGCACGCAGCCTGTTCTGCGCGGCCAGCGTCTTGAAGGTGTAGAGAGGGTGGCTGAAGTCCCGACCGACCAGGACTCGATCCTGGCGAAGGTTCGGCCCCGGGTTGACCGAGACCAGGTATTGCACTGACCCGCCGATCGTCTGAAGGCAATTCATGTGGTAGGTCATGGTCAGCCGATCGGCCGGGCGTCGGCAGTCGGCCGTCTCTATGTTCCACGCACCCCACGCCGAGCGGCGTGGCGGCAACAGCCCGTCGTCGGTGTGAAGCACGACCGCATTGGTCGTGTATTCGAAGCCGGACAGGGCGCTGAGCTCGCGCTCGTCGGCGTCTTCAATCATCCGAGCGGCGTCGTCGGCGTGCGTGGCCAGCACCACGGCGTCGAATTCCTCCGCGTGTCCGTCGGCCGTTCGGATCGTGGCGCCGGCCGCGTTGCGACTCAGGCTGACCACCGGATTGGCAGCTCGGATGTTCGTCGCCGGCAAAGACTTACGGATGGCAGAGACGTAGGCCTCCGAACCGCCCGTGATCGTCCGCCACTGCAGTGATCGGCGCAGGCCGATGAGTCCATGGTTATCCAGGAAGCGAAGCAGGTAGCCGACTGGAAATTCGAGGATCAGGTGCGGCGCCGTTGACCACACCGCCGACACCACCGGGATGAAGAAGTGATCGCGAAACGCGCGTCCATAGCGATGCTCGTCGAGCCATGACCCGGCCGTGGCGATGGTGGCCACGGGTGCGTCGAGCGTCGTCCGCGCGTCGCGGTAGAAGCGCGCCACGTCCGCGAACATCTGCCAGTGGCTCGGCCGGGCGAGCAGGGCCGGAGCACCCATGAAACCCGATGCGCCGCGCGAGCTGAACGCCAGCCCGCATCTATGGCATGACGAGCCGAGCGACATGTCGCTGGGCTGTGTCTCGATGCCGAGCTCGGCGAGCAGCCCGACAAAGCGTGGATAGGTCGTCTCGTTGTAGACGATGAACCCGGTATCGACCGCGATGGGACCGCTAGGCGTGTCGACGCGGACGGTCTTGACGTGGCCACCGAGCTGCGCTTCGCCTTCGAAGAGCGTGACCTGGTGTTCGTTGCGCATTGCGTAGGCCGCCGTGAGACCGCTCACCCCGGCGCCGATTACGGCGACCTTCATGCCGCGCGGCCCTCTGACTGGCCGGACCCGGCCCGCTCTGTCGTCTCTGATGCCGGCGCTCGCGCGGCCAGCTCGTCGAGCGCTCGTTGCATGCCATCCCGCGCATTGCGAGCGACGTTCGCGAAAGCGCGGCCGGTGAACGGCTGGATCAGGCGGAGCCAACCGAGGAGCTGGATGTCAGCGGCGTAGTCGATCCGCGTGCCATCAGGAGTCGCCTCAAATCTGATGTCGTCTGTCGCGGAAACGTTGGAGCCGGATCCTTCGAGCACGACACGGCGATTCGGCTCCAGAAGGATGACGCTGTACTCCATCGGCGCAACTCGGCCGGCCATTCGGACCCCGAGCTCGTAGGTTGAGCCGATCTCGACCGCCCCATTTCCGACAGCCTTCGACCACGCAACTCCCGGGTCCCAGCTTTGCGCGTTGCTGAAGTCCGCTACGAAAGCAAAGGCCGACCCGATCGGCAAACGGGTGTCCAGGGTTTCGTGGAGTCGGACCATCTGGCGGGTTCCTCTAAGCGCAAGGTTTGTTGTATCTTTCGCGTGAAGCGTATAGGCTGTGCACGATGCGTGTCAAGTGTTTGTCTAATGTATCGGACGATGAGGTAAATCAAGAACGTGGCACCCAACGGACTTCTTGCCGACCTTGCTGACGCTTTTCTGGAGTTGACTGTGGTCGGCAGCTTCAGCCGCGTCGGGCCCGCGCTGAGGTCCCGGCTGGATCGCTGGGCGCCGCCCGCAGCCGGGGCGCTTGCCGGCCAGACCGCATTGGTGACCGGACCGACCTCGGGGCTCGGACGGCTCGCCGCGGGCAGGCTGGCTGATCTCGGCGCTCGCGTCGTCCTGGTGGGTCGCGACGGCGACCGGCTCGCGGGGGTGCGCGACGAGCTGGCCGCGCGAACCGGTGACGACCGCTATCCCATCGTGGTCGCCGACATGTCGCTGGTCGCCTCCGCAACCCGCGCAGCTCAGGCCGTGAGGGCGTCCGAGCCGAGGCTCGACATCCTGGTTGACAACGCGGGTGCAATTCACCAGGAGCGGCGCGAGACCCAGGAAGGCATAGAGGCAACCCTGGCCGTGCTGGTTGTCGGACCCTTCGCGCTCACGGCCGGGCTGATGCCGATGCTGATCGCGGCCCCCGCCGGCCACGTCATCGCGGTCACCTCGGGCGGCATGTACGCGCAACCTGTCGATCTCGGCGACCTCGAGTGGAAGGCGAGGCCCTACAACGGGGTCCGCGCCTATGCCCAGGGCAAGCGAATTCAGGTCGCGCTCGTCCGCGAGTGGGCGCGTCGGTTGGCCGGCGCGAGCGTATCGGCCAACGCGATGCATCCCGGCTGGGCGGACACGCCCGGATTGGCCGACTCGTTGCCCGGCTTCTACCGCTCGATGAGGCCGATCCTGCGCAGCGCCGAGCAGGGCGTTGACACGATCACGTGGCTGGCCACGAGCGACGAGATCGACGCGCCGGGCGGCCACCTGTATCTCGACCGTCGGCAACGTCCATTCGACAGGTTGCCCGCGACCCGGCTGTCGGCCGCCGACCGACAGGAACTATGGGAGCAGATCTCAGAGCTGTCGGGGATCGATCCGGACCGCGCAGGTCAGCTGCGCTAGGGCGGTTTGTTCAGCCGCGCTTACGCGGCGGATCCAAGAAGGGCAGCGGCACCACCGTCGCCGAGGCACGTCCGCGCCGACCCTCGACCGTCCATTCGAGGGCCACGCGCGAGCCGGCCGGCTCGTAGGTTGGCTCGACCGACGCCAGCGCGATGTGCTGCTTGAGCGTGGGACTCCAGGTTCCGCTCGTCGCCCGGCCAACCTGTCGGCCGTTGGCGTAGATCGGTCGCTGCTCACGCCAGGTCGTTGTCGAAACGGCGATCGGCAGGTCCTGCGCCTCGTACAGGCTCTCGATCGAGGGATAGTCGATGGTCAGGCCCACGAAACGACGCGCGGGACCGCCACGGTCCCGCTCCGCGATCAGCGCCCGGCGGCCCACGAAATCGGCCGGCTTGTCGAGGTTGACCAGGCGGCCGAAGCCGAGCTCGTAAGGCGAGTAGTTCTGGCCGGCGATCAACGCGTGCTTGGCCGACGTGTAGTCGACCTCGATCAGGATCAGTCCGGCTTCGAGCCGGGCCATGTCGAGCGCGAGCATTCCCGCCGGTCGCGCGCCGAAGGGACGCCCGACCTCCATCAACCGGTCCCAAAGTGCGACGGCCTTGTCGGCCCCGACCCAGAGCTCGTAGCCCAGGTCACCGGTGTAGCCGGTGCGACTGACGTCGATCGGGATGCGTCCTACGCGTGCCGCCCGACGGCGGTAGAAGCCCACGTCGGACCAATCGTCCTTGGTCGCCGCGGCGAGGACGTCGCGCGCCAACGGCCCTTGTAGGGCGATCGCCGCGGTCTGCTCGCTGATGTCCTCGATCTGAACGTCGAGCCCGCGCGAGTTGAGCTCGAACCAGCGCAGATGCGGCTCGGCACTCGTCCAGCGATAGGAATCGTCGTCCAGCCGGGCGATCGTGCCGTCGTCGATGACCTTGCCCTGCTCGTCGCACCACGGCGTGTAGATCACCTGGCCGGGCTTGATCTTGGTCGCGTCGCGGGTGATGACGCGGTCGATCAGCCGCACAGCGTCCGGCCCGCGGACGATGTACTTGTAGAGCGGCGACACGTCGATCAGCACGGCTGCGTGGCGAATGCCGACGTACTCGTGGACGTGGTGGTGGTCGTACGCACTCGCTGCGAAATAGCCCGACCACTCGCGCCACTGGCGTTTCTTGCTGAGCGGCAGCGTGCGTTCGTCGAGTGGCGTACCGAAACTCACGTCGCACGCCCCCAGCCCGGTGGCGGCTCTCGCTCCAGATTCTCCTCGACGTTCCACGCGTCCCATTCGTCGGCGACGAGGCCGTCCGAATCGAAACGCAGGATGCTCACTCCGGCGTAAGTCACTCGGCCGTCCGGCTCGAGCGCGGTGGCCCACCACTGGACCGCGGCGCGGTCGCCATCGACTATCGGATCACCGAACCAGGCCCGAACTTCCTTCTGCGCCTCCAGCACGGGCACGAGATATGACATCGCGCCGGCCGGCCCGACGTGCGGCTCGCGGAAGGGACCCGTGCCGTACCGGCCACCTTCGGCATAAAGCGCGGCGATCGGCTCCGCTCTACTGGCTGCCCAGTTCTCGCGCCACGTGGTCGCCCAGCGTTGCGCGGCGTCTCGCGTCTCCATCGCTCGCGATGCTAGCGCGCCGCGACCATTGGACGGCTACTTGGCTGCGGGCTCCTCGTTGTACTCGGACGCGTGCTCGTCGCGGTCCTTGGCGATCGTCCGCTCCATGATGTCGATCGTCTCGGCTACCGAGCGATCGTTCTCCTCGGCCGCAGCCTTGAAGTCCTCATAGCGGATGTTATTGGCACCCATCGCAAGGTGGGCATCCATGCAGCCACAGGTGAGACACATGTCGACCTCCAGTCGATTTGCCAGTCGACGACTGGTGGCCGAATGGTCGCACGCGATGGCAATCGGGAGCGTCCTGACAACGGGCCGACAGCTTGCGCGCCGCTACAGTTACCGCCGTGACAGGAGGGCGAGGGGCACGGCAGTACGACGCCGTCATCATCGGTGGCGGGCACAACGGATTGACCTGTGCCGCGTACCTCGCGCGTGCCGGACGACGCGTGCTGGTCCTCGAGCGGCGCCACATCGTCGGCGGCGCGACGGTGACCGAGGAGATCTTCCCCGGCTTCAAGTTCAGTGTCGCGTCGTACGTCGTGAGCCTGTTGCGGCCCGAGATCATCCGCGAGCTCGAGCTGGCTCGCCACGGCCTGCAGGTGCTCCCCGTCGACGGGACGCTGACGCCGCTCGACGACGACTACCTGTGGCGCGTCGACGACCACGGCGTGACCGTGCGCGAGATAAGGCGCTGGTCGAAGCGCGATGCCGAGGCGTACGAGGAGTACTCGCTGCTGATGGCGGAGATGTCGCGCTTCGTCAAGCCGCTGCTCGGCGCCGGCGCGCCGCCACTCGATGGCAGCGATCCGCGCGGCCTGGTGGCGCTGGCGGGATTCGCGCGCAGGTTTGCCGCGCTTCCGGAGCCACAGCAGACGGCATTCATCCAGCTGCTGACGATGAGCTCGGCCGACTTCGTCTCGCAGTGGTTCGAGACAGAGCCGCTACGGGCCACTCTCTCCGCCTCGGGCATCATCGGCACGTTCCTCGGTCCGCGCTCGCCGGGCAGTGCGTACATCCTGCTGCACCACTACATGGGCGAGGTCGACGGGGAGTACCGCGCCTGGGGCCTGCCGGTCGGGGGCACGGGCGCGATCGCCGGCGCCATCGCGGCGGCCGCGGAAGAAGCCGGCGCAGAGATCCGGACCGAAGCCCCGGTCGCGCGGATCACGACGCATGACGGGCGCGCGACCGGCGTCGTGCTCGAGTCGGGCGAGGAGATCGCGGCCGCGACCGTCGTCTCCAATGCCGACGTCCGCCGGACGCTGCGCGACCTGCTCGAGCCGGGCACCCTCTCCGCCGAGGACGATGCAGCCGTACGCAGCTACAAGTTCCGCGGCTCGTCGGCCAAGGTCAATTTCGCGCTCTCCGGGCTGCCGACCTTCAAGGTGCTTCCGGCAGGCACTACCGATCACTTCCGGGGCATGGTTTCCATGTCGCCCTCGATCGAATACCTCGAGCGGGCACACGACGACGCGGTCGACGGCCGATTCAGCCGAAATCCGTACGTCGACATGGGCTTTCCGAGCTTCATCGATCCTTCGGTGGCGCCGCCCGGCCAGCACGTGATGGCGTGCTTCGTCCAGTACGCGCCATACGAGCTGGCCGAGGGAACCTGGGACGAGCAACGCGACGCCCTCGGCGACGCAGTCCAGGCGACTATCGCCCGCCACGCACCCGATCTCGACTCGCTCGTGATCGGCCGCCAGGTGCTGACGCCGCTCGACATCGAGCGCACCTTCGGATTGTCGGAGGGCAACATCTTCCAGGGCGAGCTCTTGCTCGAGCAGCTCTTCAGCGGCCGGCCGATCCCCGGCGCGGGCTACCGAACGCCGATCCGCGATCTGTGGCTGTGTGGCTCGTCAACCCATCCGGGTGGCGCCATCTCGGGCGCGCCGGGGCGCAATGCGGCGATGGCCGTTTTGCGCTCGTCGCGCGCCGGAGCGAGCGAGGCGGCGTGAGCTACGACGCGGTGGTCATCGGCGCCGGCCACAACGGGCTCGTCTGCGCCGCGTACCTGGCCGGCGCCGGGATGAGCGTGGTGGTGCTCGAACGGCGCGAAGCGCTGGGTGGCATGGCCGGCACGAGCGAGCTGCTGAAGGGCGTCCGCGTGCCGACGCTGGCGCACACCGTCGGCCGGCTCAAGGCCGTCGATCGCCCGCGAGCTCGGATTGCGCGGGCACGGCCTGGCTCTGGTCCAGCCCGAGGTCCGCGCTTTCGCGCCACAGCCGGACGGACGGGCGATCACGTTGTGGGGCGACGTCGACCGGACGGCTCGCGATCTCGTTGACAGCGGCCTTGTCGACACGTCGGACGCAGAGTCGTTTGGCGCGGTCGACCAGCAGGTGCGCGCGCTTGGCCGCGGGTTGGCCGAGCTGATGAGCCGTGTGCCGCCCGATCTCGCCTCGCCCACGCTCGGCGACGCGTTCGCGGGGCTGCGCACCGGCCTCGCGGCTCGGGCGCGTGCGCGATCGGCGAACGAGAGCCTGCTGCGCACAATGCCGATGGCCGCGCGCGATCTGGTCGCGGAGTGGTTCGCGTCCGACGCGTTGCGTGCCGCCCTCGCCGCGCGGGGCATGCTCTACAGCGGGCTCTCGCCGCGCATGCCGGGCAGTGGCGGCGTCCTGCTCACCGACCTTGCCGGCAATGACGGCGGCCTCGCGGGCCAGACGGTCTTCGCGCGCGGCGGTCCGGGAGCGCTCGCCGATGCGCTCGCCGCCGCGGCACGCGCGCAAGGCGCCGAGATCCGAACTGGCGCGGCGGTGGCGCAGGTCCGGCGCGACGGCGAGCGCGTGACCGGCGTCACTCTGAATGGCGGCGAGGAGATCGATGCCTCGATCGTCGTTTCCAACCTCGATCCGCGCACGACGCTGCTCGACCTGATTGAGCCAGAAGTGCTCGGACCTCGGCTGTCGTGGCGCGCGGCCAACATCCGCCAACGCGGCACTACGGCCAAGGTCAACCTCGCCCTCAGCGGACTGCCCGAATTCGGCGCCGCTGGCGGCGACGCCCGGCGGTTGCGCGGTCGGATCCTGATCGCGCCGTCAATGCGCTACCTGGACCTCGCCGCGCGGCCGGCCAAGTACGGTGAGCTGCCTGACCATCCGCTGCTCGAGGCCACCATTCCGACGCTCGTCGATCCAGGCCTGCTCGCCGAGGGCCGGCGAGGTCGTGCCAAGACGGTGGCTCAGGTGATGAGCGTGGTGGTCGAAGGGGTTCCGCGCGAGCTGCGCGATGGCACACTGGACGATCGCCGCGAAAAGCTCGGCGACGCCGTGCTCGCGACGCTGGCCGAGTTCGCGCCGGGCATTGCGGATCTCGTCGTCGAGCGCCAGGTCATCACGCCGCTCGACATCGAGCGCGACCTTGGAGCCGTCGGCGGTCATGCGATGCATGCCGAGTCGTCGCTCGACCAATGGTTCGCGTGGCGACCGCTGCATGGCTTCGGCCGCTATCGAATGCCGCTCATCGGTATGTACCTCGCCGGCTCCGGCGCGCATCCCGGTGGTGGCGTAACCGGCGGCCCGGGCCAGCTCGCCGCCCAGGCGGTGATTGCCGATTCCCGTCAGGGCCGCCTTAGAGTTAGCGCGTGAACTGCACCAACTGCGGCGCCGAGAACATTGCCGGTGCCAAGTTCTGCAACGAATGCGGAACGCCGATTGCCTCCGGCTGCCCGAACTGCGGCGCGACGAACAAGCCCGGAGCGAGGTTCTGCAACGAATGCGGAACGCCGCTCGGTCGACGGCACGGCGGGAGCGTGGCGTGCAGGCCGCAGCGCCCGCAGCCGCGCCCCAGGCCGAGCGGCGGCTGGTCACGGTGCTGTTCGCCGACATAGTCGGCTTCACGCCGTTCGCCGAGGAGCGCGACGCGGAGGACGTCCGTGACACGCTGACGCGCTACTTCGACATGTGCTCCGAGATCGTCGGCCGCTATGGCGGCACTGTCGAGAAGTTCATCGGCGACGCGGTCATGGCCGTGTGGGGAGCTCCGATCGCTCACGAGGATGATGCCGAGAGGGCCGTCCGTGCCGCACTCGACCTGGTCGAATCGGTAAAGGGTCTTGGCCCCGGAGCAGAGGCGCGCGCGGGCGTGCTGACCGGCGAGGCGGCGGTGACGATCGGCGCCACGAACCAGGGCATGGTCGCCGGCGACCTGGTCAACACCGCCGCGCGGCTGCAGAGCGTGGCTCCGCCGGGAACGGTGCTGGTCGGTGAATCGACGTCGCGTGCTGCGGGCGCGGCGATCCAGTTCGAGCCGGCGGGTGACCAGACGCTGAAGGGCAAGCAGGCGCCGGTGCCGGCGTGGCGAGCGACGCGGGTCGTGGCCGAGCTCGGCGGGCGCAATCGGAGCGAGGCGCTCGAGGCGCCGTTCGTCGGCCGATCGGATGAGCTCCGTCTGCTCAAGGACCTCTTCCACGCCACCGCGCGCGAGAGGCGCATCCGGCTGGTGTCGGTCATCGGCCCGGCCGGCATCGGCAAGAGCAGGCTGGCGTGGGAGTTCTCGAAGTACACCGACGGCCTGGTCGAGGACACGTACTGGCACACCGGTCGGTCGCCCTCTTACGGCGAGGGCGTCACCTTCTGGGCGTTGGGCGAGATGGTCCGCCGCCGCTGCGACCTTGTCGAAGAGCGACGATGAGGCGACGACGCGCGAAAAGGTGAACGCCACCGTGGAGCAGTGGATCGAGGATCCGGACGAGCGTGACTGGGTTGGACGCGGACTGTTGTCCCTGCTCGGCTACGACTCAGGCATGGCCGCCGAGGAGCTGTTCGGCGCCTGGCGAACACTGTTCGAGCGGATTGCCGCCCACGGCACGGTGGCGCTGATCTTCGAGGACATGCATTTCGCCGACTCGGGCCTGCTCGACTTCGTCGACCACCTGCTCGAATGGAGCCGCGGCCTTCCGATCTACATCGTCACCCTCTCGCGACCCGAGCTGCTCGACCGCCGGCCCGACTGGGGCGCCGGCAAGCGCAGCTTCACCTCGATTCATCTCGAGCCGCTGTCGGCGCCGGACATGCGCGAGCTGCTCGCCGGCCTCGTTCCGGGCTTGCCGGCGGATGCGGCCGCGCGCATCGTGGACCGCGCCGACGGCATCCCGCTGTACGCGGTCGAGACCGTGCGCATGCTCATCAGTGACGGCCGTTTGCGGCTCGAAGGCGACACCTACGTGCCCGTCGGCGAGCTCGAAAGCCTGGCCGTGCCAGAGACGCTGACCGCGCTCATTGCCTCGCGGCTCGATGCCCTCGAGGCGGCCGACAGGTCGCTCGTCCAGGATGCAGCGGTCCTCGGCCAGTCGTTCACCACCCAGGCGGTCGCCGCGCTGTCCGGCCAACCGGTCGAGGCCGTAGAGGAGCGGCTGCGTGGCCTGGCGCGGCGCGAGATCGTCGCCCGCGATGTCGATCCGCGTTCACCCGAGCGCGGCCAGTACGCATTCGTGCAGGCGCTCATCCGCGAGGTCGCCTACAACACGCTGTCGCGCAAGGACCGCAAGGCTCGCCACCTGGCAGCGGCGCGCTACTTCGAATCGGTTGGCTCCGATGAGCTCGCCGGCGCGCTCGCCGGTCACTACCTCTCGGCCCACTCCAACGCCGGCGAAGGGCCCGAGGCAGACGCCCTGGCGACACAGGCGCGAATCGCGCTCAAGGCTGCGGCCGACCGGGCCGCATCCCTTGGCGCCCACGGCCAGGCCATCTCGTTCCTCGATCAGGCGCTCGCGGTGACGGCTGACGACGCCGAGAAGGCGGAGCTGTTCGAGCGCGCGGGAATGTCGGCCAAGACGGACGGTCGGATCGATGTTGCGGACCGAACCTTCCGGGCCGCCATCGCCATCTACGAGCAGAACGGCGACCGCGAGTCGGCCGCTCGGTGCGCGGCCGGCATAGCCGAGACGCAGCTGAACGCGCGCCATTTTCAGACCGCCGTGCCCTTCCTCGAAGAGCAGTGGCAGGCGTATTCCGATCTCTGGCCCAGCCCGGCCGCAATCGAGCTGCGTCTGCAGCTCGCACGGGGCTTGTCGAATCTCGAGCGGAACGGACTGGCGCATCGAAACAGTCGACGCGGTGCTGACGGCAGCCGAACATGCCAACCTCGTGCCAATAATTGTCAGGGGACTGATCGTCAAGGGAGTCACTCTGGGAAATCTGGGTCGTCTTCGTGAGGCGATCGCGTTGCTCTCGGCCGCGGAGCGTCTGGCCCGCGAGTACTCGCTCAACGAGGCGCTCGGTGCTCGCGCTGCTGGTCGGCGGGTTCCACTTCAACGAGATCGACCTGCGCGCAGCCTTGAGCATGTATCGCGAAGGCGCGATCCTGGCCCGGCGGACCGGTCAGCGACTCCATGCTCTATACGTTCCTGAACAACATCGCCTACACCGCGTTCATCACCGGCAATTGGGACGAATCGCTCGCGGTCACCGAAGAGGGCCTGGCCGGTGACGTGCAGGGTACCCACAGGATCTGGTTGCTCGGCAACGAGGTGACGGTCAGGGCGAGTCGCGGTGAGGACGTCAGCGCGGCGCTGGAGGCGATGCGCTCCGAGCCGAAGGACGGCGATGACGCCGACCAGATGATCGGCATCCTGGACTCGGAGGCCAACGCCTATCTCGCTCGCGGAATGTTCCGAGAAGCAGGCGAAGCATCACGGAAGATCGCGGCAATTCAGGCCGCACAGGGTCCGGGAAGCCTGTACCAGGCAGCCCGATCAGCGCTTTGGGCGCGTGACGTAGAGCAGGCTCGCGCCGATCTGGCTGGGATTGACGCGACTGGAGTGCAGGGCCCGATCATCGAAACGCGCCGCAGAACCATCGCCGCCGGCATCGCCGCCCTCGAGGGGCGAACCGCCGACGCGCAGGCCCTCTACCGCGACGCGTTTCGCGGCTGGAAGGAATCGGGCATGGGCTGGGAGGAAGCGCTCACCGGGCTCGACACCGTCTTCCTGCTCGGTGCGGATGCCGATCCGGCGGTGGTCGAGGCCACGCGCTCTTCGCTCGAGCGTCTCGGCGCCAAGCCGTACATCGCGATGCTCGACGCTGCGCTGGCCAGCTCCGGCCACGCCGCGCGGCCCGTCCCGTCCCGGCGCACCGAGTCCATCAGCGTCGAGTCCGTTTAGCCCAATCTGGGTGTAGCGGCACTACGGCTGCACCGCTATGCTCCGGCCGATGAGGGGTCGTCGCCCAGCGGGCATCTGGATAATCGTTGCGTCTCCAGGTAGCCCTGGCCATCACGCATGCTGCCCGGCATAGCCGAGAGGTTTCCGGGCGCATCGCCGATCTCCGGCGTAAGCCTGGATCAGCTTGTGCAGCAGGCCTTCGTCGTCTGGGCGGTGCTCAACGTTCTCGCTTCGCTGTGGCTGTGGACGCTGAGTCGGCGTGGGTGGGCGTTGACGATGGTGCTCGTTGGAGTCGGTCTGGTCGGCAACCTGTACCTGTGGTTTCTGAACGGCGAGCCGAACTTCGTACGCATGGCGATCCAGGCGGCCACTGCGCTGTATCTCAACTCGGCGCCGATTCGCCGCATCTTCCAGCGCGAGGACGATGTGACGACCATCCAGCTGCGCGACGCCGAAACCGAGGCCGCGTGACCGACTCCGCGAGCGATCTGGAGCTTCTGCGCGCCTACGAACCGATCGTTCGCTACAACCACGGCGAGCTTTTCTACCCAACGGCAGTCGAGGGCTACCTCGCCGAGTGCGACCTGCTCATGGGTACGTCGGAGCGAGACCGGGTCGTGGTCGTGCCTGAAGGCGAGCTGACAACGGAAGTCCTCGGCAATTACGTAGCCGAGCCGGGCAAGTCGCTATACCTGCGACTCGTCCAGAAACCGCTCAATGGCATCGAGCTGGCCGGCTGGCGCCTTCAGTCCGATCGGCCCCGCTTCAAGGCTGTCGGCCGGCTGGCCCGCGTCGGGCTCTTTGGCCGCCTCGTCGATGCCGGCTTTGACGCGTCACTGCTGTTGCGCGGCACGGTCCCTGGCGGCACGGCCGCGGCGGCGCAGATCAAGTACGCCGGAGCGCGCAAAGAAGACCCGAGCAACGTCTATTACGGGCGGGTCGATCCGCCGGCGCGGCTGGATCGTTCTGCACTACCTCTACTTCTACTTCATGAACGACTACCGCTCCACGTTCCACGGCGCGAACGACCACGAGGCAGACTGGGAGCAGGTGCTGATCTACCTCGAGGAGGGTCCGGCCGGCATCCGGCCGTGGTGGATCGCAGCGGCTGCGCACGACTACATCGGCGACCAGCTGCGCCGCCGCTGGGACGACCCGACGCTGGTCCTCGAGGGCGATCACCCGGTCCTGTTCGCCGGGGCCGGATCGCATGCCAGCTACTTCGAGCAGGGCGAATACATGACCAGTGCACCCGATCTCGGCCCTGCGCGGCCTGACCGGGCTCATGGACGCGGCACGATCGGTGTGGGTCAACGGGCTGCGTCAGCCCGACCCGGGCGACCTCGGCGCCAAGCTCGAGGCCTCGCTCTCGGCGTCATTCATCGACTACGCGCGGGGCGACGGCACGTCGATCGGGCCGGGGCGTGACCAGGGCTGGAGCCCAAGGCTCATCTCCGATGCCGACGCGTGGGTGGATGGCTACCGCGGGCTGTTCGGTCTCGACACCCACGACCGCTTTGGTGGCGAACGTTCGCCGGCCGGGCCGAAGTACAACCGCTCTGGCTCTCAAAGAATGACGTGGCACGACCCGCTCGGCTTTGCCGGGCTGGACAAGGCCTCGCCGCCTGATGAGTGGCCGGCCGAGCTGGAGCGGCGCGAGCAGGTGCTGCGCGCGGAAGGTGAGCAGGTCCAGACGAAGATCGCCGCGCAAACCGATTTGTTGCCGGGTCTGGCGCTCGAGATCCAGGCGCTCGCTCTCGATGGCGGCATGTCGACTCTCCACGACGAGCGTGCCCGCGCGCTGGCGGCGGGTGAGCTCGAGCTGCGCGGTCTTCGTGCCCATGCCGCCTCGATCGATGATCAGATCACTGCCACGCGACGTGAACGGATCCGCATCGAGAACGGCGACCTCGGCGATCCGCGCGCCCATCTGACCCATCCCCATCGGCCCGTGCCACCGGAGACCATTCAGCACGGCGTGATCGTCGATATCTGGTCGGCCGTCTCGGCCACGTTCCTGCTCGTCACGACGGCCGCCCTGGTCTGGTTCGAGTTCTTGCCGTGGTGGGGGGCGTTGTTAATCGCGCTGGCGGGCTACCTCGTTCTCGAGTCTGCGTTCAGACGCCATCTGACGCAGCTCACCTTGCGCGTTGTGGTCGGGCTCGCCTTGATCTCGATGGCAATGCTGGCCTGGCACTGGCGGATGGAGCTGGCCGTGGCCGCGGTCGTCGGCCTGGCCGTCTTCATCCTGATCGAGAACGTGCGCGAGGTGCTCGGCCGCTAGCGCGTCCTCGGTGAGAATCTATATTCGCAGTCAACCCACAGTTGACTTTGGCTTCGGTTGGGCCTGGTCAGCGGCGATCGGCCGCGGGCTCGGCCAGCGTCACGGCGCCGGCTCCGGCTCAGGCTTCTCCGGCTGATCGGACTTGGCCGGCTTCGCCACAGGATCGTCGTCGTTGCCCGTCGGAGCGTCGGGCACACCCAACGGCGGCGGTGTAGGCACACGAACGGGACGCCCCTCCCGCTCACCGACTCGCTTCGCGGCGCGCGTGGTCACATCGCGCGGCTCGCCCGCGTTGCGACTCAGGAATGACTGGAAGAAGGCCGCTACCACGGCCGCGAAGGGCAGCGCGAACACCGCTCCGGCGACGCCGGCGATCTTGATCCCGATCAGGACCGAGATGAGGACGACGATCGGGTGGATGCCGACGGCCTGCGACATGACCCGTGGCAGGACGAGGTTGTTGACAATGAACCAGCCGACGGCCATCACGATAAGCGTCGGAACGGCGAGCTCCGGCTGCGTCAGCACGGCGACGACCACGGGTGGCGCCCACGACACGATCGGGCCGAAGAAGGGGATCGCCTGGAGCACGCCGACCAGCGCCGCCGACGCGGGCAGGAAATCGAGCCCCAGGAGGAGCATCGCCACCGCGGCGTAGGCGCCGAAGATCAAGCCCTGGATGAACTGGCCCCGGACAAAGCCACCGAACGACGTCGAGACGCTCGTCTCGAACAGCCGCGCCTGGTCCGAGTAGCGCGGTGGGACGAGCCGGTTGAGGTAGGCGACGATGCGGTCCTTGTCGAGGACGATGAACAGCGACAGGAAGATGATGATCAGCAGGTTGGCCACGATGCCGATGCTGAACAGGGCCAGATCGGTCAGCGGACCAACCAGCTCGTCGCCCAGGGAGCCGAGCCAGGCCAGAACCTCGCCCGCCGCGGCGACCACGTCGACCTGGAAGCCGAGATTCTGGAGAGCGGTGTGGAGCGGCGCCAGGATCTCGGGCAGGCGCGCCTGAAGATTGGGCAGCTCGACGATGAAGTTGCCGATCGAGGTTGCCAGGCTGCCGGCGACCAGAAGCAGGATCCAGGACAGGCCGATGAACAGGACGAGGTAGACGACGGCAACCACGCCTGCCCGCGGAAGCTTGGGGAAGACGTGCTCGATGCGACCCACGAGCGGCGACAGCATGAACGCCAGCAGCCAGGCCAGCAGCAGGATCAGCAGGATGTCGCTGAAGAAGGCGAGGATCGTCGCGACCTGCCCGAGGAGCACCATCGCCAGGACCAGGGTCCCGAGGATCAGCGCAGCGCGCAGCCAGCGCCTATCCGACTCGGGGAACTCTACGTGCATCGCGAAGTGAGTCTAATGCGGGTCCAGGCCCGGCTTTGTCGGACTCTGCAGGCGCGGGATCGAGCCTGTTGCGCGTCGATGTGCAAGTCTCGGCGATGCCGGCTCTTACACCCTCCTTTTATCGGTCTCCGCAGGCGCGGATCGCGCCTGCTGCGCGTCGGCGCGTAAGTCCCGGCTGTGCCGGCCCTTACGCCCTCCTTGCGAGCCCCATCCGATCGTGCACCTGGCCCAGAGTCTCGGTTGCCATCGGAGCGAGCCGGTCGGCGCCGGCGCGGAGCACGTCCTCGACGTAATCGGGCCGTGACTCGAGATCGCGCCGCCGCTCGCGCGCCTCGCCGAAGTGGCTGATGATCCGGTCGGCGAGCAGCTTCTTGGTATCGACGCAGCCGGTTCGCGCCGTGCGCTCGCCGTCCCAGATGTATTCGTAGTCGTCGCCGAAGAATCGGTGCAGCTGGCACACGTTGCACACCTCGGGCCGGCCGGGCTGCGTGCGCAGAATGCGCTGCGTGTCGGTCACCATGCTCATGACCTGCTTACGGATGACGTCCTCGTCGGCCAGGATCTCGATCGCATTGCCGAGCGACTTCGACATCTTGTTGACGCCGTCTGTGCCGAGGATGACGGGCGAATCGGTGAACACCGCCTCCGGCTCGACGAAGTACTCGCCGTAGCGCCGGTTCCAGGCTCGGACGATCTCGCGCGCAAGCTCGAGGTGCGCCGCCTGATCCTTGCCGACCGGCACCCGTCGGGCGTGGTAGATCGCGATGTCGGCCGTCTGCAGCACCGGGTACGTCAGCAGCGCGTGGTTGATGTCGTCGGGCTGGTCGCGCTTCTTCTCCTTGAACGACGGCGTCCGCTCGACCCAGCTGACCGGCACGACGGTCGACATCAGGTAGGCCAGCTCGGCATGCTCGGGTCGATCCGACTGCCGAAACACGGTCGCTCGCTCGGGATCGAGACCAAGGGCCAGCAGGGCGATGGCCATGTCGCGCGTGTTGCCCCGGATCACGTTCGGGATCGTGCGTCGTGGTCAGCGCGTGGTAGTCAACGATGCAGTAGATCGCGTCGCCGCCTTCCTGCAGTGCGACGTAGTTGCGGATCGCGCCGAGGTAGTTGCCGAGATGAGGCAGCCCCGACGGCTGGATGCCGGAGAACACGCGATCGGTGGTAGCGACGGCCATCGTCGGGGGAGTGTAGGGAAACGCGCCCGACGTCGGTGAGCGCCCGTTCCCCGACAATGCCGCCATGCGCATGAGTGACGTGCTTCGCCAGCTGCGCCAGCAGCGGACGACCGCCAATTCCCGCCCGCGGCTGATGGAGCGCTACGCGGCGTTCCTGCCGGTGAGTGGCGCGACGCCCAACCTCAGCCTCGGCGAGGGTTACACGCCGCTCGTCCATGCGCGCAACCTCGGCCGATCGATCGGCGTTCCGTTGCTCCATCTCAAGGTCGAGGGCGCTAATCCGACCGGGTCGTTCAAGGACCGCGGCATGGTCGTGGCCGTGGCCAAGGCGCTCGAGGCCGGCTCGAAGGCGATCGTGTGTGCCTCGACCGGCAACACCGCAGCTTCGGCGGCGGCATACGGCGCGGCGGCCAACCTCGAGGTCGTGGTCGTCCTGCCCAGCGGCCAGATAGCGGCCGGCAAGCTGCTCCAGGCGCAGATCGCCGGTGCGCGGGTGGTCGCTGTCGATGGCAACTTCGACCAGGCGCTCGAGGCGGTGCGCGAGCTGGTCGAGGGCGACGACGCGCCGGATCGGCCGATCACGCTCGTCAACTCGGTCAATCCGCATCGCCTGGCCGGCCAGAAGACGGCCGCGTTCGAGGTCTGCGAGGACCTCGGCGGGGCGCCCGACTACCTCGCCATCCCGGTCGGCAACGCGGGCAACATCAGCGCCTACTGGCAGGGCTTCACCGACTATCGCGACGCCGAGCTGGTCGAGACGCGGCCGAAGATGCTCGGCTTCCAGGCCGAGGGCGCCGCGCCACTCGTCGTCGGCCATGCCATCTCCGACCCGAAGACGGTCGCCACGGCGATCAAGATCGGCAACCCGGCCAGCGGACCCAAGGCACTCCGCGCGCGCGACGAGTCGGGCGGCGTCATCGAAGCAGTGACCGACGAGGAGATCCTCGCCGCCTACCACGACCTGGCGCGGCACGAGGGAATCTTCTGCGAGCCGGCGTCCGCGGCGTCGGTCGCCGGAGTGCGCAAGATGGCTGCCGAGGGCCGAATTGATCCAGGCGCGACAATCGTCTGCGTGCTTACCGGCCACGGACTGAAGGATCCCGACACCGCGATGCGAACGGTGCAGCCGCCGATCGACGCGGCGGCGACGGCCGACGGTCTGCGCGAGGCGCTGGGTTGGTGAAGGCGTCGAGCAGGCCCAGCCTGCGCTATGAGTCGGTGACCGTCGAGGCACCGGCGTCCTCGGCGAATCTCGGTCCCGGCTTCGACACGCTGGCGCTGGCGCTCGAGCTGCACCTGCGCGTCACGGTCACGCCACTCGAGTACGGCGCCGAGCAGCTCGTCGTCGTGGGCGAGGGTGCCGACGAGATCGGCCTCGACGCGGGCAACCAATTCCTGATCGGCCTCGAGCACGGCCTGCAGCAGTTCGGCCTCGAGCCGCCGGTGATGCGCATCGAGATGGACAACGAGATCCCGCTCGCCCGAGGCCTGGGCTCGTCGGCGGCGGCGTCGGTGGCCGGGTTGCTCGCCGCCGAGGCGCTCGTCGGCGGTGAGCTCGGCCGCGAACAAATTCATCGCCTCGCGTCGGATATCGACGGGCATCCCGACAACGTTGCCGCCGCGCTGTGGGGCGGGTTCGTGGTGGTTGGCCGCGACGCTGCCGGCGCGCCACACGCCGCGCGCTTCGACCCTCCCGCCACGCTCGAGGCGGCGCTGTTCATTCCTCACGTGCCGCTGCGCACCGCGGAGATGCGCGCGGCGCTCCCGCAGAGCGTCACGCATGCCGATGCGGCGCACAACGTGGGCCGTGCCGCGCTGGTCGTGGCGGCGCTGACCGCCGACCGGCCCGAGCTGCTCAGCGCCATGGCCGAGGACCGGCTGCACGAGCCGTTCCGCGCCGCTCACTTCCCGCAGCTCCCCGATCTGATTGCCGCGGCCGTTAATGCCGGGGCGCGTGGCGCCGCACTTTCCGGTGCTGGATCGACCGTAATCGCGCTGTGTGACAACGGTCTGGCACAGCGCGTCGGCGATGCGATGGCCGAGACGGCCGCGCGCCTCGGCCTCGAGGGCCGCGCCGCGACATCGCGGCCGGCGGCGCACGGCGCGCGCGTGCTCAGCCAGGAGCGAGCGTGACGTTTCCGGCACGCCTCGAGCGCTTTCGCGCCGTCGACTCGACTCAGCGGGTCGTGCGCGAGTGGCTCGACCAGGGCACGGACGAAGTGGCCGTCGCGGTCGCCGGCTATCAGACCGCCGGTCGCGGCCGCCAGGGACGCGAGTGGCTCGCGCCACAGGACAAGGCGCTGCTGCTCTCGGTTGGCTTCCGGCCGCGCGCAGCTCGCTGCCCAACACGCCTGGCGGCTGGCGGCCGTGGCATCCCTCGCGATGCGCGACGCGGCCGAGGAGGTAGCCGGCCTGAAGGACGGCACGCTGTGGCTCAAGTGGCCGAACGACATCGTCGCCGAGAGTCCGCGCGCTCGCGGAGGGCTGGTCAAGGTTGCCGGCGTGCTGGGCGAGTCGGCGCTGATCGACGACCGCGTGGAATCGGCCGTCGTGGGCGTCGGCATCAACAGCGACTGGCGGGCGACCGACTTTCCGTGGGCCATCGCCCCGGCCATGACCAGCCTGCGCGAGCTGGCCGGGCGCCGTCCGATCGACAACGACCAGCTGCTCGATGCCTTCCTGGCTCGCCTCGAACCGCGCTACGAAGCGCTGCAGGGCGGCCAGTTCGACGTCGCCGGCTGGTCGACGAACCAGGTGACCACGACGCGCCACGTCGACATATACCTCCCCGGCGAGACGATCGGCGGTATCGCCACCGGCATCGATCCCGAGTCCGGCGCGCTGCTGCTATCGGGCGACGATGGTCACGATCGCTCGATCGACAGCGGAGAGGTCATTCGCTGCCGCGTCGCCTGACGGCTGAACGGATCCGCGTCTAGCGCAGACGCGTGGCCAGACGAGAGCCGTCCATTCTGGGGCCATGCGCCGAGCCGACTCGAATATGTGCCGAGCCGACTAAGCGTTGTTGCGGGCCATGCCTCGAGCCGTGTGGCTAAAGGCCCACTCGACGTCGACCTGAACGGGTCACGAATCGGCTGCTGGCTGGACCCTTCATCGGAGCTCGACGCTTTGTCGGTGTTGAGAAGCAGTTCGAGATATCGGGTCTTGTCGACGTCCGACAACGACGGCCGTTCTGGTGGGGCTGCCGGAGCCAGGTTGCCACTGACACCAATGTTCGTGTGGGCAGTAGCCGAGCGGCAGCGCTCGACCAAGAACGCTGCTCAATCGGACGACGCGCTCAATGCTCATCGCCGGCGCAAGCGCCCGCTCGAGCCGCGAGATCTGGCCCTGGTCAACCATTGCTTGGTCGGCCAACTGCTGCTGCGAGAGCCGCCCTAGGTAGCGTCCACGCTTGATGTACTGGCCGAAGGCAAGCAGGGGTGGCTCTGGCTCCCAATCGCGTCGCCCGGTGGCCGGGTACGTCCACCCGTAGGGCGGCACGAGGAAGTAGCTCGGCGCCGCAGCTACTGTTTGTCCGGCTTCGGCAGCATCCCTATCGTTATCGCCGAGTCTGCGCCCACTCATGCTCATGATTTAACGTGCGGCGGCTTATTGTTTCCTTCGCCGTGAATTCACTGTCACATCACACGGACACGAGCGAATGCGACTTAACCCCCCGCCTCGAATGATTCAGTCGGCTCGGTGCATATTCAGTCGGCTCGGAGCATGGTCCTCTGGAATGGACGCCCGCCAACGGCCAGCGCGGATCGGCCGTCGATCACCCAGGTCGCTGCGTCTCGCCAGCTCGGACAGACGGGCGTCGAAGTGCGCGACATCTTCAGGCGTCAACAGACTCGCCCAATCGCGCGAACCGCCGACGCGGAAGAACTCGCTCGGTGACTGCCATAGGCCCAGCTCCACGTCGGGTGCCGTGTCGGACGCCCGCGCACGCATCGCGTCGAGCGTCGCCGCCGACAAGAACTCCGGCCAGCGCGCCTCATCGACCGGAACGGCGAGGATGTCCGCCACCCGGCGCATCTGCCCGTCGAGGTCGTTCCACAGATCGTCGTAGTGAAAGAGATGGACGTTCGGCTCGGCCCGAGCGTCCCAGTAGGTGCGGATCTGCTGGCAGTAATCCTCGAGGCCGTACGGACCGCTGCCCGTCGGCTGCTCGTGATTGTCGATGAACCAACGCAGGTACTCGGCCGGGTCCTCGGGCGCAGTTTCACGCTCGATGGTGGGTACGAACTCGCCCGCGGCCTCCTCGCGCAATTTGGCCGCTCTCACTCGGAGCAGGTTGGCCATGTGGTCGCGATCGGACAGGGCGACATCGAGCGGGTGGCGGATCACCGCGATATAGGTCACCGATGGCAGGAATGGCAGTCCGTCGAGGGGCGTGTGCGTCTTGATGAAGCGCCGCTCGGTCTGGGCATCGAGCAGGCTGAAGACCAGTTCCTCCGTGCGCACCAGCATGTCGAGCCACGGCGAGATCGTTCCGATCGGCGGCAGCGTGACGGTATCGCGCAGCAGCATGCCCACGATCTGCTGCGTCCATGTCGTGCCGCACTTGGCCGGCGTGGTGATGATCACGTCGTCGGATCGCATCCGGAAGCGCTGCCAGCGCGCGCTGTCGGCCATGAAGCCGTGGTAGTGACGCATTCGCGCGATGGTAGGGGCCTTAGGTGTAACGGCTAAACTTCCGCGGTGTTGAGAAGAGGGAGGGACCGGGGGTCGGTCCCGGTAAGTCTCGACGTCGACCGCTCCGCCGTGGATGAGGCCCGACGCGATCCGCGCGCCTTCGAGGCGCTGTATCGGAAGTACGTTGCCCAGGTGTACAGCTTCGCGCTCTACGAGCTTCGCAACCGCCACGCGGCGGAGGACCTGACCGCTCAGGTTTTTCTGCGTGCGCTCGCCGGACTGCCGCGTTTCCGCGAGCAGGCCGCTCCGCCCGGATAGCAGCTTCCGGGTGTGGCTCTTCCAGATCGCGCGCAATGCCATCTCGAACGAGCGGCGGCGCGCAAGGCGTCATCCCGAAGGGTCGCTCGACCTGGCGGCCGAGATGGCCGGCGATCGACGACGTGCCCGCGACCGCCGCTGAGCGTGAGGAGCTGCGCGAGGCGCTGTCGGCAATCGACCAGCTGCCCGACGATCGCCGCCGCGCGCTCGTGCTGCGCTTCGTCGAAGAGATGAGCACGCGCGAGATCGGGCTCGTGCTCGGTCGTACAGAGGGCGCGACGCGCGTGCTGATCCACCGCTCACTTCAGTCGGTCGCTGCCCAGCTGGGCAAGGCCGGCGGCCGCACACGCACGGCGGGGCGAAGGCGCGCAGCCAACTGATGCTCCGCGAGCTCGAAGAGAGCGCCATCCAGAGCGACGCGTACATCGACGCATTGCTCGCCGGGCACGCGCGCGATCCGGTGCCGCTGCGGCCACGGTCGACAGACTCCGTCCGCCGGCGTGCGCCACGTCATCCGGCTGCTCGAGCGCGGCTTGCCGCGCGTCCACCCCTCGTTCCTGTTCGAGGAGCGGCTGGCCGAGCAGCTCCGCGCCGCGCACGGCGATCCCGCGGCGGCAGCAGCGGTGGTCGTCGATCGACGCCTTCTGTTTCGGCGGAGCGATCGCGGGCGGCGTGTCGATCGCCGGCGCGGCGATGCTGGCCTGGCTGCGCCGCCCGCGGACCGAGCTCGGGCGCGGCTGACGATGCCGATCAAGCTGCCTTTCGGCGGTCGACGCGAGTCGCATCCAACCGACCTGTGGACGCGCTGCCCCGACTGCGAAGAGATGCTCTACAACAAGCAGCTCGAGAAGAACCAGCGCATCTGCCCTCGCTGCGGCCACCACTTCAGGTTGCGCGTCGACGCGCGGCTCGCGCTGCTGCTCGACCGCGACAGCTTCCGCGAGCAGGATGCCGGGCTCGAATCGGTCGACATGCTCGGCTTCGTCGACCAGAAGCCGTATCCCGAGCGGCTCGCAGCCGCCCGTGTTGCGACAGGCATTCGGGATGCGGCCGTTTGGGGAACGGGCACGATCGGCGGCACGAAGGTCGCGCTGTGCGTCATGGACTTCGCCTTCATGGGCGGCTCGATGGGCACGGTCGTCGGCGAGAAGGTCACCCGCGCCGCCGAGCATGCGCTCGAGGAGCGCCTGCCGCTCATCGTCGTGTCCGCCTCGGGCGGCGCGCGGATGCAGGAAGGCACGCTTTCGCTGATGCAGCTGGCCAAGACGGTCGCCGCGCTCGGCCGGTTGGGCGAGGCCGGCGTGCCCTACATCAGCCTGATGACCGATCCGACCACCGGCGGCGTGTTCGCGTCCTTCGCGGCGCTGGGCGACGTGAACATCGCTGAGCCCAAGTCGCTCATCGGCTTTGCCGGAGCTCGAGTCGCGGCGGGAACGATCGCCGAGGAGCTGCCGGAGGGCTTCCAGCGCGCCGAGTTCCTGTTCGACCACGGCTTCGTCGACCTGGTCGTGCCTCGCGGACAGCTGCGCGACACGATTCTCGGCCTGCTGCGCTACCTGCGCGCGGCGCCGCTGGCCGACAAGTCGGCGAGCAACGGCAGCTCGCCCATCGGCCGCTCGCCTGCCTTCCTCGACAACTTCGTCACCCGCGAGGCGGTGGCCTCCAATCGCGAGTCGGCCAATGGCTGAGCAGACGACAGCCACGGCGACCGTGGCGGTGAACGAGGACGAGCTGCGCGCCGCGGTCTGGCAGCGCGTCCAGCAGGCGCGCAACGTCAAGCGGCCACACACGCTCGAGCTCGTCCAGGCGATGGCGACCGAGGTCATCGAGCTGCACGGCGATCGCCTGTATCGGGACGACCCGGCGATCGTCGGCGGCCTGTGCCGCATCGATGGCCGGCGGGCGGTGTTCATCGGCCATCAGAAGGGTGCCGAGACGGAGGAGAACATCCGGCGCAACTTCGGGATGCCTCATCCCGAGGGCTACCGCAAGGCGATCCGGCTGTTCCGACTGGCCGAGCGCCTGCAGCTACCGGTCGTCACCTTCATCGACACGCCGGGTGCGTTCCCCGG
Organism: uncultured Chloroflexia bacterium; assembly: GCA_963776865.1. GTDB lineage: Bacteria > Chloroflexota > Limnocylindria > Limnocylindrales > CSP1-4 > JALYGJ01. The sequence continues at coordinate 242,508 of CAVZOG010000004.1, forward strand.
GCCCGCCTCGGAAGAACGGGGAGTGGCGGAGGCGATTGCCCGCTCGATCCAGGTCATGACCGGCCTGCGCACTCCGATCGTGACCGTCATCACCGGTGAAGGCGGGTCGGGTGGGGCGCTCGCGCTCGCGGTCGCCGACGTGGTCCTGGCGCTCGAGAACTCGATCTACTCGGTGATCAGCCCGGAAGGCGCCGCGAGCATCCTGTGGCGCGATCCCGAGTACGCCCAGCAGGCGGCCGTGGCGATGCGCCTGACGGCGTCCGAGCAGCTCGCGCTGGGCGTCATCGACGAGGTCGTGCCCGAACCGGCGGGCGGCGCGCACGAGCATCCGAAGGAGGTCGCCGCGACGCTCAAGGCACGCCTCGCGTCGCACCTCGACACGCTCGCCGGTCGCGACCGCAAGGTGCTCGTCGACGCGCGCTACGCGCGCTATCGGCGGATGGGCGAGTACGCGACTGCCACCCCGAGCGGTGAGCCGCGACCGGAGCGACCCGGGCTCGTCGATCGCATCCGTCAGCTGCTCGACGGCGGCCGTGCCTCGCTCGTCGGAGGCGAGGTGCTGCCCGCTCGTGCCGCGGATGACGTAGCGGAACCGCCGCTGCGAGAGGATGTCTAGCCGATGACCGGCGAGAACAGCTGACCGCGACACCATCTCGCGCCTCGCGGGCGAGGTCGTGCCGGCGCTTGATCGACCGCCTGACACGAAGCGAGCTGGGCGAGCTCGAGGTGCGCGAGGAGGGCTGGCGCATCCGGCTGCGCCGGCCGATGGCAAGCAACGGCGAGGCGCCTGCAGCTCGGTGCCGATCCCGTCTCCGGCCACAAGCAGACGCCTGCGTCGAGCCACTCGAGCCACTCCCCGACCGACGGCCACGCCCCGCGGCGCGACCTCGATCGTGGTCTGGTCACCTCGCCGGCCGTCGGCTACTTCGCGCCGCGCGATGGGGTGAGCGTCGGCTCCGCGATCAGCAACGGCGATCTGATCGGCCACGTCGACGTGCTCGGCGTGCGCCAGGAGGTGGTCGCCACGATCGACGGCGACGCTCGACGCGCTCGAGGTCGAGCCGGGCCAGGCGGTCGAGTACGGCCAGCCGATCGCGCGCGTCGCGCCGGAGCGGATGGTGGCTGATGTTTAGCAAGATCCTGATCGCCAACCGAGGCGAGATCGCGCTGCGCATCCTGCGCGCCTGCCGGCGCATGGACATCGCCGCGGTCGTCGCCTACAGCGAGGCAGATCGCGATTCGCGCGCCGTTCAGCTCGCCGACGAGGCGATCTGCATCGGTCCGGCCGAGTCGCGCCGGAGCTACCTCTCGGCGCCGGCGCTGCTGTCCGCCGCGCTGGTGACCGGCTGCGATGCGGTCCACCCCGGTTACGGCTTCCTGTCCGAGGACGACACCTTTGCCGAGATGACCCGTGCCCACGGGCTGGCCTTCATCGGCCCGCCGCCCGAGGTGCTCGAGCGCTTCGGCTCCAAGGCCGGGACGCGGACGCTGCTGGCGCGCCACGGCCTGCCGACGATCCCCGGCTCGGGCATGCTGCGCGACGACGCGCACGGCGTGGCGGAGGCCGAGAAGATCGGCTACCCGGTGCTGATCAAGCCGTCGGCCGGCGGCGGCGGCAAGGGCATGCGCATGGTCCGCTCGCAGCGCGAGCTGCAGCAGGCGATGACCGTGTGTCGCTCGGAGGCATTGGCGGCCTTCGGCGACGACTCGCTGTACCTCGAGAAGTGGCTCGAGGAAAACCGCCACGTCGAGGTCCAGGTCGTCGTCGACCGCTACGGCAACGGCGTCCACGTCGGCGAGCGCGACTGCTCGGTCCAGCGCCGCCACCAGAAGATCATCGAGGAGGGCGCCGTCGCCGGCGCTCGACCAGGGTCGACGCGAGGCGCTCGCCGACGCGGCCATCCAGGCCGTCGTGGCCGCCGGCTACGAGAACCTCGGCACGCTCGAGTTCCTGCTCGACCGGGACGGCAATTACTACTTCATCGAGATCAACTGCCGCATCCAGGTCGAGCACCCGGTGACCGAGATGCTGTCGGGCATCGACCTCGTCGCCGAGCAGATCCGCATCGCCGCCGGCGAGCCGCTCGGCTACACGCAGCAGGACGTCCAGTCGCGCGGCCACGCCATCGAGTTCCGGATCAACGCCGAGGACAGCGCCAACGACTTCCGGCCACAGGCGGGACTGATCGAGCGCTACCTGCCGCCGGGCGGTCCCGGCGTGCGCATGGACAGCCACCTGTACAGCGGCTACGACGTGCCGCCGTACTACGATTCGCTGCTCGGCAAGCTCATCGTCTGGGGCCCCGACCGCCCGACTGCGATCGCTCGCTCGCGCCAGGCGCTCGACGAGCTGGTGATCGACGGTCTGGTCACCAACGTGCCGCTCCATCGGGCGTTGCTCGCCCATCCCACGTTCCTGGACGGGGAGTTCACGACCAACCTGCTCGATCGCGTCGGCAGCGGCGCGTTCCTGGCCGCGGCAAGAGCGGCCTGAAGCCGCCTGACAGGGGACCGAATGACCGACACCGTCGAGGCCAATCCGCTCCGTCGCGAGGGCATCGTGCTCACCACGGCCGACATCATGAAGCTCATCCCGCATCGCTGGCCGATCCTGATGGTCGACCGCATCGTCGAGTACGACCCAGCGCGGTCGTACATCCGGGGCGAGAAGTCGGTGACCGCGACCGAGTGGTATTTCCAGGGCCACTTCCCGGAGCTGCCGGTGATGCCCGGCGTGATGCAGGTCGAGGCGCTCGCCCAGACGATGGCCGTCTACGTCGCGCAGCAGGAGGGCTTCGGCGATCGAATCGGCCTCTTTGCGGGCATCGACGAGTTCCGCTTCAAGCGCGTCGTCCAGCCCGGCGATAGGCTGACCCTCGAGGTGACCATGGACAAGCTCGGCCGGCGCTTCGGCCGCGGCAAGGCCGTCGCCAGCGTCGACGGCGAGGTCTGCTGCGAGGCGACGATCTCATTCATCATCCCGGGCGAAGGGGTGCTGGGTTAATGGCGATCCGCGTCGCCGTGCTGAGCGACATTCATGGCAATCTGGCCGCGCTCGAGTCGGCCCTGGCCGACATCAAGCGCCACAAGCCCGATCGCATTGCGATCGCCGGCGACCTGCTGCTCAGCGGGCCGCGGCCGGCCGAGGTCGCCGATCGAGTGCGCGCGCTCGAGGCAGAAGGGCGCTTTGGTCATCCAGGGCAACACCGATATCGCCGTCGCCGACTTCGACTATGGCTCGGCGTTCCCGGGCCTCGAGGAGATCCCGGCCGGCCATCTCGCTGCGGCGGAGTGGGCGCACGACCAGCTTTCCGACGATCAGCTCGACTGGCTCCGCCGGCTGCCGTCCGAACGCCGGTTGACCGTCGACTCGGAGCTCTTCCTGGTCTGCCACGCGTCGCCGGGCAGCAACACGGCGGGCCTGGCTACCGATCTCGACCCGACGGTGACAGTCGAACGCGTCACGCGCACCGATGCGCGCATGATCGCCTGCGGCCACACCCATGTCGCCGACGTGCGCGAGCTGGGCCAGCGGCTGATCGTCAATCCGGGCTCGTGCGGCTACGCGTTCGACGGCGATCCCGCCGCGTGCTGGGCGCTGATCACCCTGCCCGATGACGAGAACGAGCCAGATCCGACAGCCGAGCTCTTCCGCCCGCCCTACGACGCTGCCGCCGCGGCCGAGGAGGTCGCCGCGCGCGGCCTGCACGGCGACGTGTATCGCGCCGCGACCATCCGCACCGGGCGGCTGATCCGGTGACCTCCCCCGCGCGGACACCGCGCCGACGCGTCGTCGTGACCGGCATGGGCGCCGTGACGCCGCTTGGCAACGACGTGGCCACTTTCTGGTCGCGCCTGGTGGCCGGGGAGTCGGGCGTGCGCACGATCGAGTCGTTCGATCCCGAGCGCGTGACGAGCAAGGTGGCCGGCGAGGTGCGCGACTTCGATCCGTCGAACGTGCTCGATCGCAAGGAGATCCGGCGCAACGACCGCTACACCCAGTTCACGCTCGTCGCGGCGCGCGAGGCAATGACCCACGCCGGGCTGCCCGAGATGCTCGAGGGCGAGCTTGCCGATCGAACCGGCGTCATCATCGGCTCGGGTCTGGGCGGCTCGGGCACGCTCGTCGAGCAGATCACCATCAACGCCACGCGCGGTCCGGATCGCATCTCGCCCTTCTTCATCCCGATGGCGATCGCCAATCTCGGCGCGGGCCAGGCGGCCATCTCGTTCGGCGCGCGCGGACCCAACTACGCCACCGTCAGTGCCTGCGCCACTGCCGGGCACGCCATCGGCGAGGCATCCGAGACCATCATCCGCGGCGACGCGGACGTGATGCTCGGCGGCGGATCGGAAGCGCCGATCTTCGAGCCGCTCGTCGGCGCGTTCGCCGCGATGCGCGCGCTGTCGACGCGCAACGATGACCCGGCCGGGGCGAGCCGGCCGTTCGACGAGGGCCGCGACGGGTTCGTGATCGCCGAGGGCGCCGCTGTGTTGGTGCTCGAAGAGCTCGGTCACGCCCGGGCGCGCGGCGCCCGGATCCTGGCCGAGCTGTGCGGCTACGGTGCGACGGCGGACGCCAACCACATCACGCTGCCGGCTCCGGGGGGAGCGGGTGGCGTCCGCGCCGCGCTGCGCGCGCTCGAGAAGGCGGGCATCGACCCGTCCGAGATCGATCACGTCAGCGCCCACGCGACGTCGACGCCGGAGGGCGATCCGGCCGAGCTGGCGGCGTTCAAGACGATCTTCGGCGACGCACGCCGGCAAGGTTTCGATCACCGCGACCAAGAGCTCGATCGGCCACACCCTTGGTGCGGCCGGTGGTATCGGCGCGGTAGCCACGATCAGCGCGATGCGCGAGGGCTGCGTGCCACCCACCCTCAACCTGGTCGACCCATCGCCCGATGCAGCCGGTCTCGACTGCACGCCACTGACGGCCCGGAGTCGCGACATCCGCACCGCGGTGGTCAACGCGTTCGGCTTCGGCGGCCAGAACTCGGCGCTCGTCTTCCGGCGCTGGGACGAGGACTGATGAGCGCAACCACGCAGGCGACGCCGCAGACCGACACGAGCGGGTTGATCGACCTGATCGACACGCTCGAGACACTGCTCAACGAGTCGGAGCTGTCCGAGATCGAGGTCGAGGCCGGTGGCACGACAGTGCTGCTGCGCAAGCCGTCTGCGATTGCGCCATTTCCTGCATCCGCGGCCGAGTCGGCAGCGCGCCGGGTCGGAGGAACCTGCCCGACGGGCGACCGATGTTGCCACCACCGAATGCGATCGTGGCGCCGCTCACTGGCCTGTTCTACACGTCGCCCTCGCCCGGCGCGGAGCCGTATCTGAGCATCGGCGCGCAGGTGATGGTCGGCCAGGTGATCGGACTGATCGAGGCAATGAAGCTGTTCAACGAGATCAAGAGCGACCGGGCCGGCCGGGTGACGCGGATCTGTGCCGAGAGCGGCGCGCTGGTCAAGGCCAAGCAGCCGCTGATTGAGGTGGAGCCATGAACGCGCGCAGCGTCCGAATCACCGGCTGGGGCATGTACGCGCCCGAGCGCGTCCTGACCAATGCCGACCTTGAGCGCGTCGTCGACACGTCCGACGAGTGGATCGTGGCGCGCACCGGCATCCGCGAGCGGCGCGTCGCCGCCGCGCACGAGACGACGGCCACGCTGTCCGCGATCGCCGGCAAGCGCGCGATCGCGGTCGCCGGCCTCGAGCCGGACGACATCGACATCATCCTCGTCGCCACGCTCACGCCCGACTACTGGATGCCCTCGACCGGCGCGCTGGTCAAGGAGGCGATCGGAAACACGCGCGCGGCGGCGATGGACGTCATGGCCGCGTGCTCGGGCTTCGTCTACGCCTACTCGGTCGCCGACGCCTACCTCCGCTCGGGAGTGTTCAAGAACGCGCTGGTCATCGGCGCCGAGACGCTGACCCGCTTCCTCGACTACTCCGACCGCGGGACGTGCATCCTCTTCGGCGACGGCGCCGGCGCTGTTGTCCTGTCCGCCTCCGACGAGGAGGGTGGCGGCCTGCAGGGCCTCGAGATGACGACCGACCCCGACGGCGCGTACATGATCTGGCTGCCGTCGGGCGGATCACGCTCGCCGGTGACCGGCGGCACACTGTCGCGCGGCGAGCACTACGTGCGCATGGAGGGCAAGGAGACCTACCGCTTCGCGACCAAGACGATGGCCACGACCGCTCTCAAGGCGATCGAGCGGGCCGGCTGGAAGCCCGAAGAGATCGACCTCTTCATCCCTCATCAGGCGAACGTGCGCATCATCGAGTCGGTCGCCAAGGGCCTCGACCTGCCGATGGACAAGATGTTCGTCAACCTCGACCGCTACGGAAACACGTCGGCGGCTTCGGTGGGCATCGCCCTGGCCGAGGCGGTCGACACCGGTCGCGTCAAGATCGGCGACAAGATCGTGCTGGTGGCGTTCGGCGCCGGGCTCACCTCGGGCGGCATCGCCCTCGAGTGGACCGCCGATCCGTTGTGCGGCCAGCGCGCCGCGTCGGTCGAACCTGTTGCCACGTGCGCGAGCCGCAGGACTGGGGCTCCGTCGATCCGATTCCCGAGCGACTGCGCCAGATCCTCGCCGGCGAGGGCCCGCCGGTGCCACTCGACGATGTCGTGCCCGGCGAGCCCGAACACGCCCACCGCAACGAGGTCCTCGCATGATCTTTCCGGGTTGCCCAGTTCGGCGCAACGTGATTAGGTAGTCGCTTAACCCAGCGTCGGCCAGCTGGTCAGCCGCCGGATGTTCTGCGGAGCGGCGAAATGCAGACGAGGGATAGTCGCAACGGCGCCGGTGGGCCGCCACGACATCGAGCACCGATCGGGGCCAAGCTCGCTGCCCTGGCCCTGCCATTGCGGTTGCCCTGGGCGATACAGCGCCACATGCGCTTTGCGGGCGTTATCACGGTGCGCATCGACCCCGAGCACTCGTTTCTCATCAGAACCGGCAGCCTGATCGAGACCGATCTCTTCTGGCGCGGCTTTGGTCGCGGCTGGGAGGGCCTGTCGCTGCGCATCTGGGCCGGGCTCGCGGCCCACTCACGCACGATCGTAGACGTCGGCAGCAACGTCGGCGTCTACTCGCTGGTTGCGCGTTGCATGAACGAAGACGCACGCATCGTCGCCTTCGAGCCGGTCGAACGCGTGCACGAGCGGTTGCTGTCCAACCTGGCGCTGAACGAGTTCGAGGTCGAGACCGAGCGTATCGCGCTCTCGGATGCGAACGGCACCGCGACGCTGTACGACCGCCCTGTCGACCAGTTCAAGCGCGCCTCGCTCGAGCGGCCAGAACGCGCCGATAATTGGATCACACGCACCGTCACTGTCCAGCGCTTCGACGATTTCGCACGCGAGAAAGGACTCACCGGGCTCGATCTGCTCAAGGTCGACATCGAGGGCCACGAGGCGGTCGCCCTGAAGGGTATGGCCACAGCGCTGTCCGACTGGCGCCCGACGATGCTGCTCGAGGTTCTCACCGACGCCACCGGCGCTGCGATCTGGGAGCAGTCGAGTCCCTTGGGCTACGAGGCGTTTCACATTCAGGAGCGACGTGGTCTCATGTCGACGCCGGGCCTCAAAGGCAGCGTCGGGAAGGACCGCAACTTCCTGGTTTGCCAGCCGGAGGTCGTCTTCCAGCACGGCCTCGCGAACCTGTTGCTCGGCTAGGTGCTCGCCCTCGAGCGTCGACGACAGCAGCTGTCTGTCGCGCCGAGCGCGATGGTTAGCATTGCCCGACTGGAAGTGGCTTAGTGGAGGGCTCGGGCGGGTGATTGATCTGTCAGGTAAGGCGGCCGTCGTCACCGGTGGCTCGCGCGGGATCGGCAAGGCCATCGCCATGCGGCTTGCCGAGCAGGGCGCCGACATCTGCTTCTCGTATCAGAGCAACGAGGAGGCGGCGAAGGCGACGGCCGGGGAGATCGAGGCCAAGGGCACCAAGGCTGTGACCGTCCAGGCTGACGTGACCCAACAGGACGCGGCGGAGGAGCTCGTGAAGGCCGCACTCGACGCGTTCGGCAAGGTCGACATCCTGGTCAACAACGCGGGCATCACGCGCGATGACCTGATCATGCGCATGAAGCCCGAGGACTGGCGCGACGTGCTCGAGACGAACCTGTTCGGCGCGTTCTGGACCCTCAAGGCGGTCACTCGGCCGATGCTCCGTGCCAAGTCGGGCCGGATCATCAACATCACTTCGGTCAGCGGCCAGGCCGGCCAGATGGGCCAGGCGAACTATTCGTCCGCAAAGGCCGGCCTGATCGGCCTTACCAAGGCAGCCGCGCGCGAGCTCGGCTCACGTGGCATCACTGTCAACGCGGTCGCGCCGGGCTTCGTGCTGACCGAGCTGACCCAGGACCTCGCTCCCGAGCTCCAGCAGATGGCCATTGATCGCACTCCGCTCGGCCGCTTCGGCACCACCGAGGAAATGGCCTATGCCGTCGCGTTTCTCGCCTCGGACGAGGCGGCCTACATCACGGGCCAGGTGCTCGCCGTCGACGGCGGCCTGGTGATGATGTAGCTGCTGGTGCGGCGCTTAGGCTGCCTTGTCGCGCTCGGCGAGGGCGCGGCGAAGTCGCTTGTCGTGCTCGGCGTTATTGACGACGAGCACCGCCCAGATGGCTGCCAGTGGCCAGCCCAGGATCGTCAGCTGCAGGATTAGGCAAACCAATGCCAGCAGCGGCCGGCCCACGAGGAGCATGCCCAGGGGCGGCAGGATGATGGCGATGATGTACTTCATAAGGGCAAGTATCCAACTCGGTAGCTTGTGGCGCCGCGGTCTTGGCGATACGCACTGCTCTCCCTATTGCGGGAGACTGACAAAGTCACTGATCAGTTAACACTGACAGATTCACGGACCAACAGGCTTCCCCGGTCCGCTTGACAACAAGCGTAGCCTTCGGGTGAGGGCGAATGGCAGCATCACGGGGTAACAACCCGGAGCACTTCCGCTAGGACAATCATGCGCATCGTGCTTGGCAGCCGAGGACATCAGACTCTCGCCGTCCTGATGCGGGCAATTGCGCTTGCGGCACTGGTCGCCTTACCGACACCGCCAATCGTGGTCGCGGCGGACGGGCCCTCGATGGTCCGAGATATCAAGGATCCTGGTACGTCGGATCCGCAACATCTCCTGGCCGTGGGCAACACGTTGTTCTTCGTCGCCGGCGATGAGCGGGGTCGCGAGCTTTGGAAGAGTGACGGAACACTCGCCGGGACAGTGATCGTTAAAGACATCTGGCCGGGTGCCGAGGGATCCGAGCCATATGCATTCATCGCAGTCGGCACTTGGCTGTACTTCGCCGCCAACGACGGATCACATGGCTTTGAACTTTGGCGCTCGGACGGCACTTCAGGGGGGACCCGCCTGGTAGCCGACATCTCGCCGGGTATGGAGTCCTCGTATCCGAGTCGTGTCACTGAGGTTGCAGGTCGTTTGTACTTCTTTCGGAAGCAGCCGCGAGTGGAACTATGGACCAGCGACGGTACAGCCAACGGAACGCGCTTCGTCGAACTCCTTAGCAGCGAGTACCCGAATTGGCCACGTCCGGTTGACATGTTCGCGTTCGGGAGCCGCTTCTGGTTCACTGCTAGCCGCGGACCCGAACTGCTGGAACGGCAGTGGGTGAGCGACGGAACAGCGCGCGGAACCAAGCCGTTTCTTGGCCGTGGCAGTTTATTGAACTTCGGTGCGCCAGTTCATGTTGGGGATCTCTGGTACTTCCCCGGAACCGATAGCGCTCACGGCACCGAACTCTGGAGGAGCATCGACGGTACTCTGCGTACGGCCGAACTGGTCGCTGACACAGACCCAAGATGGAGTTCCCACTGTGGGTGTCCGCTATCGGGCGCACCACGGAATATTGTGGGTGGTGCGAACGGACTCGTGTTCTTTAGCGCCGGATACACGGGATCCCAAACGGCGGACGGGGAAGAGAACGTCGAGCTGTGGGTGAGCAACGGAACAACACTCGGAACGCGTAGGGTCAGAGAGATTTTTCCTGGCTCATACGGATCCTTCCCACGGAATCTCACACCTTTTCGGCAGGGCGTGGCATTCCTTACCGAACTGGAGGATCCGCTCTGGTACAGCAACGGCACAAGGGATGGAACCAGACGGATCTGAAGGGGACTGGATCCTGTAAAGAAGCTCGTGACTGCGAATGGCGTCCTGGTGTTCAGCGGAACGCCTGCGACGACCTCGGATCCTGAGCCCTGGCGAAGCGATGGCACGTCGCTGGGAACGTACCGAGTCATGGATATCAGGTCAAGTGGCGGGTCGCGGCCGAACTCTTTTGTCGCGGTCGGAAACATAATCTTCTTTACTGCGGATGATGGTGTGCACGGGCGCGAACTGTGGCGTTACCTTCCATGAGGAGAAGCAATGGCGGGTAGTTATCGCCTCACTCGGACTATCTGGATTGTCGCACTAGTGACCCTGACTTTGGCGGTAAGCGCCATCAGCAATCCAGCTGTGCTCGCTACGCCAGCCGCGCTGATCCAACGCGGTGTGACATCCGTGGGAGGCGTCGCGTTTGATTCTGTGATAAGGCCTGTTGTGGCATCGATTGCAGGAGCACCGGCCGTCACGGAGGGAGCCGACGGCCGCATCACGTTTCTGGTTCTCGGATCTGACTCGCGGACGAATAGCATTTCGCGTACCGACACGATCATGATCGTGTCGCTCAACGGAAGCACTATCAACGCAGCGAGCATTCCGCGTGATACTTCGCGCATCCCGAATCCCGAGGGCGGCACTTTTTCTGGCAGGATCAACGGCATTCTCAAGCAACTTCGAACCACGAGCGGCGACCTCAATGAGGCACTGCAACGATTTGAACGTGTAATCGAGAGGCTGCTGCTTATTGAGATCGACTACCACGTCCTGCTGTGGTTCGGCGGATTTACCACGCTGGTCGACAAGGTGGACCCTATCTCTGTCAATTCGAGGCGTGCCATCGAAGACCCGGGTGTTGTCGATGACCCAAACGGCCCGCCTGGGGCCTACTTTCCAGAGGCATCTGGCTATTCACTTTACTCGTGGAACCCTGCGTCCAACCCGTACTGTAACGGGGCTTGGAAGGAAGACACAATAGGACCCATCGATTCCAAGTATTGGTGCCGCCGGGCGTTGATCTATGTACGCAGTCGCAAGGGACCAAAGAACAACGACTGGGTTCGAACGCGTCGTCAACAAGAATTTGTGGCGTCGACTATTCGGGCCGTCACCCGCACTGAGGTCCAGACATTGGTTGGAACTGCCTCACAGAACGCTATGGGGAAGTGGTGGGACTAACTTCCCAGTCACAGTCGCAAACGCGTTGGAATTGCATGACTTGCTGCAAGGTGCCAGTCTGGGAAGTCACGTGGTATTTCGGCCACCCCTGTATGCAGCTCCTATTACGGGCACGAGTGGCTACCAATTGAAGTTGGACGCTGTACGAGCTTGGTGTGCGAGCAACCTCCGCTGATTGAGGCTCTCGTAAGCCGACCGGGCGTGCCCAACGGCGGCAGGCCGACGCGATCAGCGCGAAACGACCGCGCGCACTACGTCCTTTCGAGTCGTGTCGGTAGCTGAGGTCACAGTGACCAGGGCTCGGCGCACATCCGTGGCGCCTGCGTTGATTGCCACGGCCATGCGCACGATAAGCATCCGCGATTGGCGCGGCGCCATGTCCTCGAACAGCAGGCCGGGCCCGGTAATCCGGTTGGTTACGTTGGCGCCCTCAAACCAGTAGCTCACGGGAATGCTTGCCGCTCCGTACGACGTAGCGCTGACCTTGAGCGAATTGACCGAAGTCGAGTCGTTGTCGACGCGCACGTAGAAGTCGAGGGTGGAGCCGAGCGCCACGTTCAGGTATTTGCGCGTCTGCGTCGCTTTTGCCGTGGCGGCGTATACACCGTCCCCCTTGAACGTGCCATCGATGACCTTCGACAAGCTAACGTCGGGCCGGAAGGCGGCGCCTTCCAGGCGCAGCTCCTGAAGCTCGCCAGCCAGGTCGGTGACCAGCCCGGCGAACGCCGGGTCCATGGCGCTGTTCTCCAGCTCGCACGGGTCGCCGCCGTCTGTGGGCTGCCATTGATGACACGGCCCGTTGGACAGGTCGTACAGCTCGCGTTCGCCAGTCGCATACTCGACGTAGTGCCACAGGCCGCTCGAGTAGGCGGAAGTGGTTCGGATCCCCCACCATCTGGGCGTCTGCTCCAGTAGGCCCACTCGACCCAGATCTGCGCTGGCGCCGTCGTTGCGCGCATCGATCAACGACAGCAGGCTGAGTCCGTCCGGGCCTGCCTGCCCAGTCGGATAAGGCCCAAGTGTGCATCCCGCGATCTCGCATAAGGTCGGCGCGAGGTCGATGTTCGAATTGTGGTCCGAAATGGTCAACGGCTCATTTCCCCACCGCGCGGGCCATGACATGTACAACGGAACAGGTGTGGAGTAGGGACTGTTCTTCAGTTGTCCCCGCCGATGCTCTCCCCAGGAGATGCCGTTGTCGGCGGTGAAGATGAGTAGCGTGTTGTCGAGCCGGCCCTGTGCGTCGAGCTCATTGGTCACCTGCTCTACGACGTGATCGACGCCGAGCATCTCGCGGCACATGCCATCCATCGGCCAGCCGTCCTCCATCACCGAACCGTCCGGGTTCGTGAGCAGTGGCAGATTGGCAACGACTGCCGGCTTGTCCGACACGTCTGCTTCGTTGAACGCCGCCGTCAACCAGGGCTTCATCGAATTGCACTTGGCGTATTCCCCGACGGTGAGTGGCATCGGCGTGTTTGGCTCATGCAGGTTGTAGATGGAGAGGACCTGGAAGATCGGCTTATCCGCCGGGACCTCGCGCATGCGCATCACCGCCCGGTCGCCAACCATCTTGGTCGAGTGAATCGTCGGATAGTCGACGTAACCCTGCTTGGTGCGAACCCGGTAGTCCAGGAAGCTGCCGTTAAAACCGTAGATGGCGTCGAGGACACTCCAGCCCGCCTGGTGCTGTTGCCACTGCGTCGCGGAGAGATACGAGTTCCGGTTCATGTACTTGCCAATCCACATGCTGGCGTAGCCGACATCCATTAGGGCGCTGCCAATGTGCATTTGGGGCCTGAACTTGCGCGCGTCGTTGCTGTCGACGCCGTTGTTGTGCGAATGCAGACCCGTGAGGAGGCTTGCCCGTCCGGGGCAGCACATCGGCTGTTCCCCGATGGCGTTCAAGAACTCGATGCCGTGCTCAACGAATGTGTCGTTGATTGCGGGGGTTAGCGCGGGAGTCTCCCATAGCCTGCCGTCATGCGGCGCGGCGTCATCGATGTAGAAGATGACGATGTTCGGTTTTGGGCTTGCCCCGGTCGTTTCTACGGCGGAAATGGTCGCCGAGCCGCCAACGACAACGATCGACAGGAGGCCACCCAGAAGGAGGCGACCGAGTCTGAGCATGGAGTCCCCCTGAGTGTGACGATGTGGCCATCGTCGCGCAGTCCACACCCGGAGTCAACGCGGAGTTAGTTGGGACGTGCCCAAGGTGCACCTGCTACGGTTTCGCGGTGATCGTCAGCGATAAGTACCGCTACGTATTCGTGGAGGTTCCCCACACAGGGTCGACGGCAATCAGTCACGAGCTGCGCGACAACTACGACGGTCAGCTCGTGCTGCGCAAGCACGCCACGTACCGCGACTTCCTGCGCGAGGCACGGCCGGAGCAGCGCGACTATTTCGCATTCGCGGCCGTGCGGAATCCGCTCGACCTGGCGGTCAGCCGCTTCTTCCGCTTCAAGACTAAGTTCCGCCCCACCCTGGGCGACCCGGAATGGGTCGCCAAGAATGGCTCGGTCGCCCAGAAGATGGACCTGCGCGTCCAGCAATGGATCGAGCGCACCGACGCTGACTTCGAGTCCTTTCTGATGCGCTGGTATCGGGTGCCCTACGACAGCTGGACCAGCCTCGACCAGAAGCGCTACGACTTCGTGATGCGGTTCGAGTCACTGGCCGACGACTTCGAGACCGCGCTCAAGAAGATGGGCGTCGAGCCCGTTCGGCCGCTGCCGCCGGCCAATGTCACGCCAGGGCGAGAACGAAACTGGCTGCAGTACTACACGCCGCGCGCCATCGGCCGAGCGAAATGGGTTTTCGGCCCGTACATGGAGCAATGGGGCTACGAGTTCCCGGCGGAGTGGGGCAGGGTCAAGGTGCCGGCGTGGAGCAACGCGCTGCACCGCGTCGCCCGCAGCGCCCGCAGCGTCTACTGGAAGCACCTGCGATTCCGAAACCGGCGCCATCCGGGCCAGCTGAGCAAGAGTCCCTTTCCGGAGAAAGGGCGGCCCTCACCGTAGAGCCACTCGATGGTGGCCTAGTGGACGGAGTGCGGCCTCATTTCGCGTAGCCCACGCTGCGCATCGGTCCATGCAGGAGGATCTCGAGGAGGCGCTTGGCGATCGGGTGGATGTGCTCGCGCCATCGGCTGGCCGCAGCCGCGTCGAGACCCTGCTCACCGCGCCGGAAGCCCTGTGACACGACGCTGACGTCAGTCGCGTCGGCTGGCATCTCAACGCCAAGGAACCGATAGAGCCCTTCGAGGGTCGCCTCTGGGCTCTGCACCAGGTCCTCGAAGCGGACCATCCGATAGCGGTCCGGAAAGAGCCCCTCGTACCCCTTGTGACGCTTACCACACCGCGCCACACGACCGCCGTCTGGAAGAGGATCGTCAGCGGCAGCAGGCCGGGCACTTTCGCGAACCATGAATAGGGCTTGCGCAGCTTGTTGCGCCTGCGGCGGAGATCGGACACGTACACGCCGCGCGGGTCGCGCAGCATGTGCACCACCCTCGCGTCGGGGAACCATTCGAGCAGGGTCGCCACGTGCGCCAGGTGGGCAGGAGTCTTCTCGCCGATTATCGGCCGGCCGAGACGGTCGGCGTAGGCGCGCAGGAACGCGACCCACATGCCACGCTCTGTGCGCTCGGCCGCGAGCAGGCGACGCTCCATCTCGTCCTGTGGCACGTTCTCGATCAGCCAGCGCCAGAAAGTGCTGACCTCGCGCCAACGGGATTGGCGTTGGAAGTCGCCGCTGTAGATCATCCGCGCGATACTGCGCATCGTCTCGTCGTCCCTGGGATCCCCGGCGCGGCGGAAGTAGTAGCGCGCGCCCTCGCTCTCGCGCAGGTGACCCAAGAAGTGATTTTCGCGAGCCAGGGCGATACGGTCGGATCGCTCGAGCAGCGTGCGCATCAGCGACGTGCCGCTGCGGCTGGCGCCAACGATGAAGATTGCCTCGGGCTCGCCCGGTAGCCGCTCGGGCACGGCCACCAGCTCGACCACCGGGGCGGGAGCGTCCGTTGCGACCGGCGATTCGGACGCGGTCACGCGCCTAACCCTGCGAGCCTGTGCTGGCTGTCGCCTGGCGATCGAGCAGGCCACGCTCGATTAGGTAGCCGAGGACGCGCTCCGCGTTATCGGACACGGACCGACCAACCGTTTCAAGCCACAGCTCCGGATCCACAGGCGGCTCGTACGGATCGGCGATGCCGGTCATCTGTTTCACTTCGCCCCGCTCAGTCGCCGCGTACAGGCCCTTGACGTCTCGCTCGACGACCACGTCGAGCGGCGTGTCGACGAAGATCTCGATGAATGCACCCTCGCCCGCGGCGTGGTCGACCATCGTCCGCACCTCGGCCCGCGTGTCGCGATACGGGCTGACCAGCGCGCACACGACGGCGCCGCCGTGGCGACAGATCTCGGCGGCCACGAACCCCACCCGGCGCACGTTCTCGTCACGGTCCTCGCGGCCGAAGCCGAGACCGCGCGACAGGTGTGTGCGCACGACGTCGCCGTCGAGCATCGTCACCGTTCGCTCGTGCTTGACGAGCAACTCGATCACGCGATCGCCAGTGGTCGTCTTGCCCGATCCGGACAGCCCGGTGAACCAGAGGCAGAAACCGCGGCTCACGAGCGCGTCTGCGTCCCGAACCAGAGCGCGCCGAGGTCGCGCCCGAGCAGCTCGCCTAGCAGCTCCACGTCCTTCGTCAGCTCGCTTTGGAGCTGTGCGCGAATGTGCTCGGGCAGCGGAGGGCGAGGATTGGGCCGGCGCACGATTCGAGTATGACGGAAGCGTCTCGCGAGCCGCGCCGCGCCTTCCTCGCCGACTATGGCGGGCAAAAGGCGCTGCCTGGCGATACCCACGCCCCGACTGCTGAGGATCGCGCCCATCGGTCCACGCCGTCGCTGGTGGCTGACGTTGCTCGCCGCGAACGTCGACGGCAGGTACGAGTCGTCGACCGATAGAAACTGCAGCACCTTGCGGAACTCCGTCGGCGTGTCAGCGACGAAGTCGTCGAAGACGATGGCATGCACGCGATCGCGTCCGAAATCGGCCAGCCAGCGCTCGAGCTGCTCGCCGAACCTCGCACTGTCGCGATACACGGCACCCAGCGCGTTGGCGCCGGCGGGCAGACGACGTCCCACGCGTCGATCGTCGTCGGCGGCAAGTGCCTCCTCGAAGTCGACCAGCTCCTCAACCCCCTGCGAAACACGTTCGTTGTGCAACGCGTAGATCACCTCGACCGGATTGCGCAGCATGACCACGATCCGCGCGTCGGGCTGAAAGTTCTTGACCAGCGCCGACGCAACGAGCGAAACCATGTAGGTCGTCGATGCCTCGCCGATACGCGGCTGAGAGCCTGCGCCAGCAAAGAGTGGCAGGTAGGCCGCGTGGTCGTCGCTGTACGGATAATTGACGTTTGGCCCGGTCGATACGTCCGTCGAGAAGTAGAACGGCTCCTTGATCGGCGACATGTAAACATCCGGGTGTCCGTCAAGGTAATCGTAAAGCGAGGTCGTACCGGACTTCGGAGCACCGACGATGAAGAAGTTTGGACGACTTGTCACGAATTCTGGAATTTCAGCGATCGACCGGAGCGACTTCTTGTTCGGCGCCGGCGTCTGCCTCCGCGATTGCATCGCGGCCTTTCACCCTTGACGTCGCATTGTTGAAACCCGTCAATATGTCCTCTCGCATCTGATCGTATTGCGCTTCGCGCGAAGACACGTTCGACTCGTCCCAGCGCTTTATCGCCGACAGAAAGCTGTAGTACATGCGATCGACGGTGTAGGCAAGCCCGGCCATGCCATCGCGATAGCCGCGACGGACGATGTACGGCGCCAGGGCACGCAACGGCCTGCTGATCAGCTCCAGCACTCCCGGCGAGCCACGACCGGCCTCGAATCCCTGGCGCCCTTCGATGGTCGTGTAGCGGTTGGTCTTCTCTACCATCGACGAGACGCTGGTCAGCGCGAAGTGCCACATCGACAGGTTCGGGTCACGCGGAATGCGGCCGATACGCGACCCGGGCACCGGTACCAGGCCACTGTGCAGCTTGGCGGTGACCTCGATCGCGCCACGCCGGAACAGGCGCGGCTTGCCCGGCCACCAAGGTGAGCTCTTGATCCAGCGGCCCAGGAACACGTTGGCGCGCGGCACGAGCACGACGTCGTACGGCGGATCGGAGTCGATGAACTCTCTGATCCAGGCAGCGAGCTGCGGCGTCACGACCTCGTCTGCGTCAATGGACAGGATCCAGGCTCCGGTTGCAGCTTCGAATGCCTTCTCGCGTCCGGCGTCGAATCCCTCGAAACGCTCATTGCTCAGGAATTTGTCGGCGAACCGTTTCGCGATCTCAGGCGTGCGATCGTCACTGTAATTATCGGCAACGACAATTTCGTCGCACCACGGACGCACACTGCGCAAACAGAATTCGATGTTGCGCTCTTCATTTAGCGTCATGACGACCGCGGAAATAGAAACGTCGGCCACTCGCACTCCAGTTGGAAACGGCGACATGCGGTGCGTCGCGCCGGTCGGCGATACTATAGCCCGCGATGAACTCAGCGCGCCGGTTCCTGCGCCGGCTGGCCCGGCGCGGCGCAAGCCGGCCGGGCGGCGCCCGATGGACGGACACTGAGCCGCAGCCGCCCGATTGCCCGCCCGACTGGGTCACCGGACCTCCGGATTTCGTGGGCGTCGGCGCGCAGAAGGCAGGCACCACGTGGTGGTTCCACCTCATCACTGCGCACCCAGCCGTGCACCAGGATCCCAGGCAGCGGCCCGAGCTCCATTTCTGGGACCGCTTCAGCCACAGCCGGCCGACCGCGGACGACATTGCCCGCTACCACCGGCTCTTCGCGCGACCGCCTGGTGTGAAGGCCGGTGAGAAGACGCCCGACTACATGGCCTACTACTGGGCGCCGGCGATGCTCAAGCAAGCCGCGCCGGATGCTCGGATCATCGTCCTGCTGCGCGACCCGATCGAGCGCTACCTGTCTGCCCGGGCGCACGGCGCGGAGGCTGGCTGGCTACTGGACAAGACGAACGAGGCGATCCTGTTCGAGCGCGGCCTGTACACGAGCCAGGTGCGCCGCCTGCACGAGGTCTTTGGCCGCCAACAGGTCCTCGTGCTGCAGTACGAGCAATGCGTCCGGGACCCGGCCGCACTGATCGCGCGGACCTACGATTTCCTTGGACTCGATCCGCATGTTCCCGGCGACGACGTCGTGCGCAAGGGGCGAAACGTAGCGCGGGCGGCCAAGGTGACGCTCGATGATGCTCGACTGGGAGCAATGCGCGACGCATACGCGCCGGATGTCCG
The DNA here is from genome assembly GCA_963776865.1 of uncultured Chloroflexia bacterium. GTDB lineage: Bacteria > Chloroflexota > Limnocylindria > Limnocylindrales > CSP1-4 > JALYGJ01. Next base: position 261,155 of record CAVZOG010000004.1, read on the forward strand.
CACGCTCGTGGCAGAGGTGTCGGACCTCGACCTGGGCCTCTGGCCGAACTTCCGCGGGGTCGCCTGATACGGCGCGACAAGCGGACTACCAGGAGGTGGCAAGCTCCGCTGCCAACTGCATCTTGATGGCCGCATACGAGCTGTTACCCGACTGGTTAACCAGCATGCAGGGGTCGCCGGGGCTTCCCGCAATCCACGCGTGGCAGGGGCCGTCCGATACGTCATACAGTTCCGTTTCGCCAGTCTTGTACCAGATGTAGAGCCACTGATCGCCCAGTGAGTGCGCATCTGGATCGGTCATCAGTGCGCGCCAGATCGGCGTCTGGCTATTGCCTCGTTGCTCGAGGACGACCGAGTCGCGGATCGGAACGGACGATGAAAGTCCAGGAGCTACGAGGCCGGCGAAGCTCTGGCCGTCGGCGGGCAACCCGTTCGGATAGGGACCCATGACGCAGCCGGCAAGCTCGCACAGCGTTGGGGCCAGATCGACGTTCATCAGCAGCGTGGAGTCCAGGACGAGCGACGCCGGCTCGACTGCCGGCCACCGAATGAACAGCGATAGCTGCGCAGTATGTGGCGCCACCTTGCGCTCCCAACGGAACGAACCCCATCCCATGCCGTTATCTGCCGTCAGGACGAAGATCGTGTTCTCGTAGCGACCCTGCGCCTTTAGCTCATCGACGATGCGGCCGAGGCCCTCGTCCACCGACAGCAGCGGCGACACTTCTTCACCAGCGGGATGCCTTTCCTGAGCGTCCAGGGCAGCCGTGGTCGCTTCTGCATGTAGAGCGGCTTGTCGGACAGGTCTCTGGAGTTGTAGTTCGCCGGGCGCCAACGGGCGATCCCGGAACACCGCTCGTCGGTCCTGTGGCGCGGAGCCGGCGGCGCCTCGTAGCGATCGCGAGTGCCATCCTGGTCGCTCCCCGAGTGGGTAGCAAACGGGGTCATGAACATGAACACCGGATCGTCGACAGGAGCAGCTTCCAGAAAAGCCAGGCAGTGGTTGGCGAAGACGTCAGTCGAGTAATCGCTGTCGGCCGACGCCTGGTGCACCTCGACGTCGTTGACCCATGTCATGTAGCCGTAGAAATCGCCCGACATGATCGCCGCGTTGTCCCAACCAGGAGGAGAGCGGTCGGCGAGCCTGTTCGTCAGGTTCAGGTACTTGCCGCAGATATTGGTGTAATAGCCAGCGTCGTTCAGCTCGGTCGCGAGCGTCTCTCGTGCATCCAGGAGCCGCGCGTCGTTGCGCACGACGCCACTATGGTGCGCGTTCTGGGCGGTTAGGAAGTTGGCCCGGCCAGGACAGCAGAGTGGATCGTTGCCCCAGTAGTTCCGCGCCTCCAGGCCCTGGTCCAGGAACAGTTCACGGATGTTGGGCAGGCGCTCGAGGATGCGGTGGTCGGCGGCCGCATAGTCGTCGAGCATCACCACCACGATGTTTGGTTTGATACTCGTGGCTTGGACGCTGCGGGTTGGCTGCGGCGAGCCTTCCTCGGTGTAGGCCGCCTGAGTCGCCGCGGGCGGCGCCGATAGGTCGACAAGGCTCACGGTGATCAGGGCGAGCAGAAGCCGCACGAGAACCTGGCGGGGCACGATCGCCTCCGTTGACAGCCATCCAGGCCATCCCACATTGGCTGGCCAAGGCTGTGCCCATCATGACAGATTCGGGACCCTTAAGCTAATAGGCCGGATGGCACGTCGTCGGCTGACCGATCGCGGGACAGTAGCGATCGCTCCGGGCCTCGATGTCCGTCGGGCATCGGTGGGGCTGGGAGCGAACGCGCCTCGACGGTTCTCCTCGGCTGGAGTCAGATGCTGCGCTAGACTTCAGCCGCATGCCCCGACCCGATTTTTTCGTCGTCGGCGCCTTCAAGAGTGGTAGCACCGCCCTCTACGAACAGTTGCGCCGGCATCCGCAGATCTTCATGCCTTTCCACAAGGAACCGCTGTATTTCGGCGACGACCTGACGCGCCGCTACGGGCGGATGACCGAGGCTGACTACCTGCGCCTGTTCAAGGACGCCAAGCCCAGGCAGCGCGTAGGCGAGGCGAGCACCTGGTACCTGTACTCGACGTCGGCGGCACGGGAGATCAAGGACTTCTCACCCGACGCGCAGATCCTGGTCGTGCTGCGCAACCCGGTCGACGTCATGTACGCCCAGCACAACCAGCTGATCTACAACGTGATCGAGGACATCCCTGATTTCGCGGAGGCTCTCGCGGCCGAGCCAGAGCGGCGGCAGGGCAAACGAATCCCGCCCGGCCCGATCAACATCGAGAACCTTTTCTACCGGCACAGCGTCCGCTTCGCCGAACAGCTCGAGCGCTACTTCGAGATCTTCGGTCGCGAGAGGGTCCACGTCTTCCTGACCGACGACCTGGTGCGCGACGGTGCCGGCACGGTCCGCGGAGTGCTGGAATTCCTGGGCGTCGATCCCAGCCTGGCTGCAGCCCCGCCGAAGTCGAACGAGAACCGGCGAGTGCGATCGCCACTGGTCCAGCGACTCATCTTCGCGCCCAAGCTGCTGCTGCCACTGGCGCCGTTCCTGCGCCGCTTCAAGTCGGTCCGCGCGTTGCGGACGCGGATGCTCGAGGCGAACAGCGAGGCCAAGCCGCGCGCGCCGATGGATCCGCAGCTGCGCCGCGAGCTGATCGAGGAGTTCACGCCGGAGATCGAGCGACTCGCCGCATTGATCGGCCGAGACCTGTCGGCGTGGCTGGTGCAGCCTTCCGCGCCGGCCAGGGAAGGGGAGCGCAAGGCCGCACCGACGCCAGCGTGAAGCGGCGTGGCACGGCGGTGACGCCGAGATGAAGCGGCCCGATTTCTTCATCGTCGGCGCGTTCAAGGCCGGCACGACCGCGCTGTACGAGTATCTGCGCGCCCACCCACAGATCTTCATGAGCGTGCCCAAGGAGCCGATGTACTTCGGCCAGGATCTGACGCCGCGCTACACGCGCATGACGGAGGACGAGTACCTCGCCCTGTTCAAGGACGCGGGCGCCGACCAGCGCGCCGGTGAGGCATCACCGTGGTACCTGTACTCGACCGGCGCGCCGACGGAGATCGACGCGTTCGATCCGAAGAGCCAGGCGATCATCATGCTCCGCAACCCGGTCGACGTGATGTACTCCCAGCACAGCCAGCTCGTCTTCAACCAGCGCGAGGACCTGACCGATTTCGGCGCAGCGCTGGATGCCGAGCCCGACCGCCGGCAGGGCAAGCGCATTCCCGCCGATGCCATCCGGCCGGAGGCGCTCTACTACCGCCACAGCGTCCGGTTCCCCGATCAGATCAGGCGCTGGCTCGATGTCTTCGGCGCCGATCGGATCCAATTCGTGGTCTTCGACGACCTGGTGGCCGACCCGCGGGTGGTCTATCGCTCGACGCTCGAGTTCCTGGGGGTCGATCCGACGCACGAGATCGACCTGTCCGTCTACAACCCGAACAAGCAGGCACGTTCCGGACGCGTCCAGAAGATGATCTTCGCCCCGCCACCGGCGTTGCGCGGCGTCGTCGGCCGGCTGCGCCGGAGTCCCGTGGCGCACCGCGTCAGGGACGCGCTGGTCAACGTCAACAGCACCAAGGCGCAGCGCCAGACGATGGACCCGGCACTTCGAGCGCGGCTGACCGAGGAGTTCGCGCCGCAGGTCGCCGAGCTCGGCCAGATCATCGGCCGTGACCTGTCGGCGTGGAGTGCCGGCGCCGACGCACGCCCCAACATGGGCACCGGCAACGGCGATTAGCGCGACAGAGTCGAACGCAGCGCGCTGGGTCGGGGCGTCCGACCTGCGCCTCGGCGTTGCTTCGGAGGGCGCCGGAGGAGTGAGCCGCGAGATCGGCACCGCGTTGCTCGCCGAAGCCGCCGCGATGGGCATCGACGCTCGACCGGTAGCGACTGCCGAAGATGAGGCGCAGGTCGACCTGGTGATTGCGATCGGCATGCCCGTCGCGTACCCGGACCTGATGCGTCGGCCGGCGACGGCTACGCGGCTGCACTGGTTCGCCGACCCGCTCCCTGCCGCTCCCCGTGGCTTCGGCGAGCGGCTGCATCGGGTCGTGCCCACCGGCTGGCTGCTCGACCGCTCCGTGCGGCTCGTTCCCGGCCTGGCACGATCAGCTCGTTTTCGGGCGGCGCGTGAGACGGCCGAGCGTGAGCGCGAGCAGCACAAGAATGAGCGCCTGATCAAGGCGACGATGGCGCACTTCGACCACCTGGTGCTCGACACGACGGACCGCGCCGAACGCGCCGCCCTCCTCGGGCTCCAGTCGCGGGCCGTGCCCTTCGGCTATCACCCCACGTTCGCCGGACCGCTCGGCGCGCCCGCGACGGGCCGCGACATCGACGTGCTGTTCTTCGGCCGTTTCACGGGGCCATTCGCGAGGCGCAGACGGATCTTCGACGAGGTGTCCGGTGAGCTGGCCGCGGCCGGAATTGCGGTGACCAGTCCCGACAGCAGCGGAATAGTCGGCGAAGAGCGGCGAAGCACGCTCGAGCGAGTCAAGGTGGTGCTCGACATCCAGCGCATGGAAGGCGTCGGCGAGACGCTGCGCTACGTGTTTGCCGCGGCGGCCGGAGCGGTGATGGTCACCGAGCCGGCCGATCGACGCGACCTGCTCATCCCTGGCCGCCACATCGTCGAGGCGCCTGCGGACAAGCTGGCCGATGCGATCGTCGAGCTGCTGCACGACGAGGACCGCCGCGCGGCGATGGTTGCCGCCTCGTACGAGCTGCTGGCCACCGACCTGAGCATGCGCAGCGCCCTGATGCAGCTGCTCGACGTCAGCCTGGTGCGGCGGCGCGTCTCTCCCTGAGGGCCAGGCCGAGGCCGATGCCCAGGATCGCCCAATAGATGCCCTGCGTGCCGGTGAAACCGAGGAAGTAGTCGACTACGCCGTGCGCGGCGAAGGCCACGGCCGCGGCCGCGAGACCCGCCGACAGGAGCCATGCCGGCGGCGACGGCCGCGCCACCAGGCTGCGCAGCTGGCCGCCAGATCGCGTAGAGCGTCACGAACAGCGAACACGGCCAGACCAACGAGGCCGGTCGTCGCGCCGATCTCGAGATACGTGTTGTTGGCGTGGATGTCGCACGTCCCAGCGCTCCAGCCCGAGGTACGTGCCGTATCGCAAGCGGTAAGGTGCCCGGCCCAACGCCCGAGAGCGGTTGCCTCGCGAATCATCGGACGCCGCGTCCCAGAGCTCGGAACGACCGGCTCGGCGAGCAGTGCCGGATAAAGCAGGAACGGCTCGAGGTGATCGTGGTGAGCCGGCGGGAACGAGTTTGGGCCGCCGACCAGCGAGGTACTCGACAGGCACGCCACGCTCGGAGAACCACTCACCGCCAACCTGGTGAACGTCCCACGCCACGATGGACCGGCCTGCGAGCGGCCGGATCAACCCGGACGTCGCGCTGACGCTGCCGCCGGCAGGCGACATCGCCCAGATCGGCGCCCACGTTGCCGAACTCGAGGATCTCGTGGTTGAGCGGACTGAGCCAGTGATAGCCGAGCCGGTAGCGGCCCGCCTGCCAGCCGGCGTTCCCGGTGTTGGTGACCGTCACGAGCACAGCGGCCGGGTGTTCGTAGAACGCTCGATGTGCTCGGGTGCGTCGTACGTTGCGCTGTAGAAGCCGGTTTCACTGTCGGTCAAGAGCCGTTCGACAGGAGCACGACCAGCTGGACCGCGAACACCGCGACGGACAGTGCCGCTGCCCCGGCGGCGGTCCGAGAGCGCCAGCCGGCGGCGGCCGCTGAATGAGTGCCACCAGAAGAGCACGGCGAAGCCGCCGGCGTAGCCAAGCACGGATCCCGGCTGAGCGTGAACAACGTCGCCGTGACGAGCAAAGCGATCGCGACCACGAGCATCGCGCGAGCCGGCGCGTCCGGAATCGTGCCAAACAACCCGAGGGCGACGAACGCGACCGCCTCGAACGCCATCGCCGCCGTCGTTCGGGTAGCCGAGACTGGCCTGCAGCCGCCGGGCGCCGGCGACGGTGTAGTCCTGGCCGAGCAGGTGACCGTCAATTCGAGGCGGCAGCGCCAGGAGGAGGATGCCGAACGCCGCGGAGCCCGAGCACGTCGCGACGAGAACGGCTGACAGGGCCTGTCGCGTCTCGCTCGGAGCGGACCATGTCGACGAACGCGACGAACAGCAGCCGCCACCGGCGGTGATCGCCGCGAAGCGGAACGCATCCTCGTTGAAGCCCGCGGCCAGGAAAGCCGACGCGGACGCCGCGATAACGCCAATGACAGCGCCACGACCAGAGCTCATCGGCACCGACGGCAGCCGCCGGTCGACGATCAGCGCGGCCAGCCCGACGCCGATCATGGCCGCGAACGCCAGGTGGAGTGGCGAGATTGACGACGCCGCCGATGTCGAGTCAGCAGAAACCGGCTCTCGAATGGAAGCAGGCCCAGCGTCAGACCAGCGGCCGCCCACCATGCGACGCTCAGCACACGCGACTGTCCCTCCGCCGAGGCCGGCATTCGCCGTAGTCTAGGGTTCATGCCACACCCGATGCCTCGCGAGATCCCGATTCCGACCGTCGGGGCAAAGGTCCATGACGTCAACTTCTCGGAAGCCGTCGAGCTGATCGTCGAATGGGCGCGCGAGGGCAGCGGCGGCTACGTCTCTACGCCCAACGTCGATCACCTGGTGCGCGCCCGGCGCGACCCGAAGTTCAAGGAGCTGATGATGGGCGCGCGGCTGCGCGTTCCGGACGGCATGGGCCTGATCTACGGGTCGCGCCTGGCCGGCACGCCGTTTCGCGGCGCGGTGACCGGGCGGCTGCTGCCGGAGGCGATCGTGCGGCCACCGCTCGACGATCCGCTCCCGATCGCGATCATCGGCGGGCGGGACGACGCTCCGCAGAAGGCAAAGGCGCGCACTCGAGGGCTTGGCGGCAAGGTCGTCGCGGCGGTCGGCCCGCCGATGGGTTTCGTCATCGGCGGCCCGGATGACGACAAGATCGTGCAGGAGTTCGTGGCCGCCCAGCCGCGCATCATGCTCGTCGGATTCGGCGCTCCAAACAGGAGACGTGGATGGCGCGGCACCAGGCCGAGCTGCCCCAGGCGGTCATGCTCGGCATCGGCCAGACGATCGACATCCTGGGCGGGCTCATCCCGGCCGCGCCGTCGTGGATGACAAGGTCGGGCTGGAGTGGGCATTCCGGATGCTGCGCGACCCGCGCCGGATCGGCCGTCGCGTGTTCATCGATGACCCGCCGTTCTTCTGGTGGATGCTCAAGGCGCGCCTCAAGCGCGCTGATGAGCCGCGCGCGGACACTGGCCCGTCGGCTCGGGCTCGAGCGCCAGGCGCTCGCGGTGCGGCGCGCGTTGTTGCCGGCGCACGTCCGCGCCGACATCCGCGACCACGAGCTGATCGTCGCGCTGCTCGAGCGCATCCTCGAAGCGGATAGCGACTGCCTCGACATCGGCGCCCATCAAGGCTCCGTGCTGCGCGAGATGGTGCGACTGGCGCCCCGTGGGCACGACACGTTGCCTGGGAGCCGCTCCCCGTCCAGGCCGCGCAGCTGCGGCGCGAGTTCCCGAGCGGTCGAGGTGCACCAGGCCGCGCTGGCGGACACGGACGGTCACGCCGATTTCCAGGGCGCACTCGACGAGCCGGGCTGGAGCGGATTCCGCGCGCGGCCGACGCCGGGCGGCAGCCGATTACGACGCATCAGCGTCAGGCCTGCGAGCGCCTCGACGAGGCACTCCCCGATGGCATATCCCCGCGGCTGTCGTCAAGATCGACGTCGAGGGTGCGGAGGAAGGCGTGATCCGCGGCGCAATGTCGACCCTGCGCCGATGTCGGCCCGTGCTCGTGTTCGAGCACGCCCGCGGCGGGGCCGAGCTGTACGGAACTCGCCCGGGGACCATCCACGATCTGCTCGTGGGCGACCTCGGCTGCCGGATCGAGGGACTCGACGGTGACGGTCCCTACCGTCGCGAAACATTCGAGCAGGTCTTCGCGATCGGGGAGCGCTACAACTTCGTCGCGTGGCCGCCGGCGTGACCGATGCTCGACCACGGGACGCGAAGCGCACGCCGCCTTTCGCGATCCTGGCGCTTGCGCTCGGGCTCGTGGTGCTCGTGCCGGTGCTGGCACTGGTCATCGTCCACGGCTTTGACGGGCTCTACGGACAGGACGCCTTTGGCTATACCGACTACTCGCTCGGGCCGCTGACCGAGGCGCTGCGCAATCTCCAGCCGCCGCCGCCCTTCTTCTGGACGCCCGGCTACCCGTTGCTGGTGGCGCTCACCGCGCTGGCGACCGGTGTCGGCTCGTCAGCCGGCCAGGTCGTCAGCCTCGTTGCCGGAGCGTCGGCGCCGGTCTTTGCCGCGCTGCTGGCGAGCGAGCTGGTGCCTGCCGACGAGACCCGGCGCGCCAGGACCGTCACCGCGCTGCTCGCCGGCCTGGCGCTTGCCCTGACCGGTCAGCTGATGCAGTCGAGCGCGGTCGCGATGTCGGACACGGCGGCCCTGGCCGCCTCGACGATTGCTGCCTGGGCGGTCTGTCGCTACGCCCGAACAGGTCAGGCGGTGATGCTCTGTGTCGGTGCCGGGTTCGCGACGTACGCGGTCGACGTGCGGCTCGTCTACGGGCTCGTGGCGCTGGTGCTTGCCTTCGTTGGTCTGGTCGGCCTGACGCGAACCTATCGCGTCGACCGCATGAGGGCGAGCGCCCACTTCATCGCCGCGATGCTGGTAACGATCGTTGTCGTCGCCCCGATCGGAGCGCCGATCGTCGCCGCCGTGGCCAGTGGCCAGCCTGTGCCGTTCGTGGGCCAGCTCGACGTCCATCGCTGGAGCGCAACGAACATCATGTCGAGCTCCATCGACACGATCGACGGCCACCTCGACTACGGGCTGCCGATGATTGCCTTCTACCTCCTGCAGCCATTCCAGCACTACTGGTTCCTGGCCATCGGCCTGCTCGCCCTGCCCGGAATGATCGCCGTCATGCGGCGGCGCGAGGCGATCAGCGCTGCGGTGCTGTTGGTCTGGCCTCTGCTCGAGCTCGGCTACCTCGTCGGCGACGCCTACCAGAACACGCGCTACCTGCACGTCGCCGCGGTCCCGATCGCGATCCTGATCGCCTTCGGAGCGCTGGCGGTCTACCGCTTCATCGAACACCGCTTCGGGGCCCGCCATCCAAGGTCGACGCTGGTCTTCGTCGCAGTGGTCGGGATCCTCTCGTGCTCAACGCGGCGCTGGCCCTGCGCTTCACCAATGCATTCATCGAACGGGTCGCGAGCGATGCCGCCAATGTCCGCGCGCTGGCCGCTCGAATCCCCGATAGCGCCCGCATCATCACCCTCGGCGCCACGCCGATCCTCAATCACGATGGCTACGACGACGTCGTCGAGCTCGTCTACCTCGATGACGAGTCTGTCCTGGAGCTGATCAGCGACGGTCGAGCCGCGTACGTGCTGATCGATCCCGCGTCGATCGGCAGCCAGTGGCGCGGCCTGGGACCCGGGCTGGCGATCGACGCTCTCAAAGAGGTGGCCGGCCTGACGAGAGTCGCTGACGCTGGAATTTGGAAGCTGTACGTGGTGGGCCCCATATGATTGCCGCCGCCGTGAGCGAGTATGGGAGAGAGATGGGCCGCAGCGCATCGGTACGAGCCGGGTTGGCCCGGACATTCGCGATCATTGCGGTCGCGCTCGTCGGCGCCTGCGCGGCCCCCCAACAGAGCGCCGCGCCGGTGGCCCTCCGCCTGCAGGTCAGCCTGACCGCCGACGAGCTCAACACGTTCCGGCCGGCGCTCCAGCGCATCGACGATGCGCATCCGGGCTGGACGGTAGCGCTCGAAGAGGTCCCGCAGGGCTCCGAGGTCGAGAAGGTCACCACGCTGCTCGCCGGCGGCGACCTGCCTGACGTGCTGCGCCTCCAGGGCCTGAACGTCCAGCAGTGGATCCGCCGTGACGCCTTTACCGATCTGACCCCGAGGATCGCTGACACTGGCCTCGATCTGACCGACTTCTACGCCGGACCGCTCGACCAGTTCCGCTTCGAAGACGGCCTGTGGGGCATCCCCGACACGGCCACGCCGGAGGTCGTCTACTACAACACGGCCGGCCTTCGCCGAGGCGGGCGTCGACCCGCCGACCGACCACGTGGACCTACGAGGACATGCGCACCGCGGCGCTCGCACTGACGATCGACAGCGCCGGCCGCCATCCCGGCGACGAGGGCTTCGACCCCGATCAAATCGAGCAGTGGGGCTGGAACGGCGGCATCACCTACTACTGGCAGAACGCCTTCATCCAGGCACTCGGCGGCGACCTGTGCGCGAACGCCGACTGCACGCAGATGGACTTCACCTCCCCGGCCAACCAACAGGCCTTCGAATGGTGGGTGACGCTCGTGCGCGACGACCACGCCGCGCTGTACGACCCGTACGGCGGATCGCAGACCGGCGTGCCGGGCGATCCCGTTCCTGGCCGGCCGCGCGGCGATGGGCTCGAACGGCGCCTTCGCGATCGGCCAGCTCAACGCGGCGGACACGATCGACTACGACATCGTCCCGCCGCTCCTCGGGGCCGACGGCACGCGCCACACGCCGCTGAGCACGAACGGCTACGTCATGTCGGCCACGACCGAACACCCCGACGAGGCGTGGGCGCTGATCGCAGGCGCTCGTCGACTCGGGCTTCCTGGGCGAGACGTGGGGCGCGGCCGGGGCACGCCGTGCCGGCGCGCAGGTCGGCCGCGCCGTCGGTCATCGACGACAGCCACGCGCCGGCCAACCAGCAGGCCATCCTCGACGGCGATGGAGGTCGGCGTCGTCTTCCGGCCGAACACCGCCAATGCCGGGGCCGCGTTCGGCGCGACGCTCGACCTGTTCACCAGGATGAACACCGGCGAGCTCGCGATCGCCGACGCCCTGGCGCAGATCGAGGCTGCGGCGAACGAGGCGCTCGCGCCCGACCGCGAGCAGTGAGCCGACGCGACCCGCGAAGGCGCGCACCCATGAAGGCGCGCGAGCGCTGGTTCTACCTGCTCATCGCTCCCTGGCTGATCGGCCTCGTCGTCCTGCAGCTGATCCCGCTGGCCTGGACGGCGCTCCTTTCGTTCGCCGACTGGGAGCCGCCAGTCGCGCCGGCTGCGTCGGCCTCGGCAACTCTCGACGCTGCTCGGCGATCCGCGCTTCCTGCACTCCGCTGTACAACACCTCATCTACGCCGTCGCGACGGTCGTGCCCGGGCTGGCCATCGGGCTCGGCCTGGCGCTGCTGCTGCGCGCCTGCAGGCGCGGGCGGCCATCGCTGCAGGCGACGGTCGTTCCTGCCGGCGGTCGTCGCCGGGGTGGCCACGGCGCTGATGTGGGGCTGGATCTTCAATCCCCGCTTCGGCCTGCTCAACGGAGTGCTGGCGCTCGTCGGGATCGACGGGCCGGCCTGGCTGCGCGACCCGGCCTGGGCGATGCCGGCGATGGTCGTCATGGGCCTCTGGAACGTCGGGCGTCAACGTCGTCGTCTACATCGCCGCGCTGAACACGGTGCCGCGCGACCTGCACGAGGCGGCCGCGCTCGACGGCGCCGGGCCGGTCGGCGCGCTTCCGCACGTGACCTGGCCGGCGCTCACGCCGGTCACGTTCTACCTGGCCATCGTCAACGCGATCGCCGCGTTCCAGGTCTTCACGCCGACCTACCTCCTGACCGGCGGCGGGCCGGGCGACGCGACGCTGACGACCGCGCTGTACACGTACCAGACCGCATTCAGCGCCGGCCGGCTCGGGTACGCGTCGGCGATGGCGCTCGTCGTGTTCGGCGCTGTCCTGGTCCTGACCGTCGTCCAGTTCCGTTTCGCTGGCCGGCGCGTCGAATACGCGAGTGCCGACTGATGACCGTCGGACCTGCCTCTGTCGCTGGTGCCGCACCGCGCGCCGGCCGGCGTTCGCGCGTCTCGTGGCACGCCGATCGTCGCCGTCCTCGTCGTGATGCCGTTCGCGCTGCCGTTCGTCGTGGCTCGTGTTGCAGCGCGCTCAAGCCGGTCGACCAGTTCTACGCCTCGCCGCCGACGCTGCTGCCCAACCCGCCGAGCCTGGCCAACCTCGAAGAGGTGCTGCGCCTCCTCGAGATGCCGCGGCTGTTCGCCAACATCGACGTTCATCGCGCTGTTGAGCATGGTCTTCACGGTCGTTTCGTCGGCCTCGTCGGCTTCGCCTTCGCGACGCATCCCGGCGCGGGCCGGCGGCTCCTGTTCGCGCGTCCTGATCGGCACGATCCTCATCCCGCCGACGGCGACGATCGTGCCCCAGTTCATCCTGTTCAGCCGGCTCGGCTGGGTCGGCACCTACCTGCCCCTGATCGTCCCGCACCTGTTCGGCAGCGCGTTCTCCATCTTCCTGTTCCGCCAGTGGTTCCGGAACCTGCCGCCGCACATCTTCGAGAGCGCCGAGCTCGACGGCGCGACGCCGCTCCAGGCCTTCCGCCACATCGCCCTGCCGCTCGCCGGGCCGGTCATCGCGGCGGTCGCGGTGTTCGCGTTCGTCGGCTCCTGGAACGACTTCCTCGGGCCGCTGGTCTACCTCCGCTCGCCCGATATCGTTCACGGTCAGCCTCGGCATGGCGACACTTCGAGGGCATCTATGTCAGCAATCCACAGCACTCGGTGGCGATGGCCTGCATCGCGCTCATCCCGCCGATCGTCGTCTTCGTCGTCGCCCAGCGCTTCCTGGTGCGCGGCATCGAGTCGACCGGCTGGCGCGCCTGACGTGACGATCCGCCGCCAACCGACGCTGCCCGTCACCCGGCCGACCATGGAGCGCCGCTTCGGCCTGCTCGCCGACAGCGTCGTGTTCCAGACCAATCACCCGGCGCTGATGGCCGCGGCGGAGGCTTCGTTCGGGCGCTTCGAAGTGCCGTTCGATGGCGAACCGATCACGCTGCGCGTCTTCGTCGAGGCTGAGGCGCGCTCCGATCGGGCGGGCATCACCCACCGCGCCGCGGGTGACTACTACATCGCGTCGCCGCCGGGCAGCGCGCTGGTGGCCGACCTGCGCCGTGGCACCGCCACCTCGTTCGTCGACCGGCTCGCTGCTCGACGATCCGCAGGCGCTGCGCTACACGTACGTCGAGGGGCCGGCGCTGGCGATGTTGACCGGCAGCCGCGGCTACTTCGCCGTGCATGCCAGCGGCGTGGCCCACGATGGCCTCGGTCTGGCACTGCACGGCCCTGAGGGAGCGGGCAAGACGACGCTCGCCGTGGCCTGCGCGCGGCGTGGCCTGGACGTGTTCGCCGAGGACGGCGTCTTCGTTCGCGCCGGCCCACGCGGGCTGGAGTTCTGGGGCATGCCGTGGGTCCAGCGGCTGCTCGTGGACGCGCGCGAGATGTATCCCGAGCTGGCCGGCATCGACCTGCGCCGTCAGCCCAACGCGGAGTTGAAGCTCGAGGTCGACCTCGAGGCCCACTACCCAGGCCGGACGCGACCTAACGCGCACCCAACAGCAATCGTCGTGCTCGATCGTACGGGCTCAGGCCCGACTCGCATCGAGCGCATCGATCCGTCCGCGACGTCCGGGCTGGTCGAGGTCCAGTGGCCGTGGGAGCTCGACTGGAGTGAGCGCCACGACCGCGCCGTGGAGCTGCTCGCCGAACTGCCCGTATATCGGCTGCACATGACCGGCACTCCCGACGACGCGGTCGACGCCCTGGCGGGCCTGTTCGAGACGCTCGGACGGTCCGCGGAGGCGTGACCCGGTCCGCGGCGCGGGTCGTCCGCGGCCTGGCGGCACTCCTCGAGCAGCCAACCACCAGTGCTCTGGCCAACCTTGCGGCCGGACGCGACGAGACGTCCTGGCGCCACGTCCGCCGGCTGATCACGATCCACGGCCTTGCCCCGTATCTCGCCAGCCAGCTGGCGCGGGCCGATCTCGAGCCCGCCGTGCCGGCGCCAACGGTCGAGTGGCTCTACGAACAACAGCGGCTCAACGCGCAGCGTATCGAGCGCATGCATGGCGAGCTGGCCGCGATCCTCGAGGCGTGTGCGCGAGCCGGCATCGCGGTCATGGCGCTCAAGGGCGCGCTGCTGACGACGACCTCCGACGGTGGCCCACCGACACGACCGATGGGCGACCTGGACCTGCTTGTCCGCCCGGCCGACCGGCTCGAGGTCGGCCGCCTGCTGACCGGCCTCGGATATCGACGCGAGCCCGAGAACAACCCGCGTCCGACGCACGACGTGTATGTCGACCCGGGCGGCGGGCGGGTGGCCTCGCTCGACGAGCACCCCGACAACCCGCGTCGGGTGGAAGTCCACGTCGAGCTGCTCCGTCACCTGTGGGGCTGGAACGACGACGACCTGCTGACCGACGCGATGTGGTCACAGGCACGCGAGGGCAGGCTGCTTGGACAACCCGCGCTGCTGCCGACCGCGGACCACGTCCTTAGCCACCTGGCGATCTACGCGTCGGCTGACCTGCTCAGCGGCGAAGGCCGTCTGGTCCAGTGGCTCGACCTGGCGAACGCGACGGCCGGCGTGGGCATCGCTAGCGGCGGACCGCATCCTCGGCTGGCCTATCCGGCGCTAGCCCTCGCCCGGCGCACGCTCCCCAGCCGGCTCGCCAGCATCGATTTGACGGAGATCGAACGCCAGCTGCCGGAGCGCCTGGTGCGCTGGGCGCGACGCGTGCCGGCTGATGATCGGTGCGGGTTGATGATCGGTCCGACCCACGGCGTTCCCCATTCGCTACGGGCGAGGGTCGTCCGCTGGGCGCCGGTCGACTGGCGGCTATGGGTCGCATACGGAGATCGTTCGCGGCCGGTCGCGCTGGCGATGCACTCCCGCCTTGTTGCCAACCGCTGGCGCGGCCGCTTCAGGTATCGGCGGGTTTCGACCGGCCGCTGACCAGCGTCGTGTAGCGCTCGAGAACCGCGGCCGATGTCTGGTCGAGGTCGAACCGGGCGGCCACGATCTCGCGCGCAGCGACGCGCATCCTCGCGGCCACGGCCGGATCGTCGAGGACGCTCGCCAGTGCCCGCGCGAGGTCAGTCTCGTTTGCGATCGGATCGGCGCGCGCGGCTTCGGGCACGATGCGCGCGCCGTCGCCAAGGTCGAACAGCACGCCGACGTCTGTTCCAACGATCGGCACGCCACTCGCGGCGGCCTCGACCGCGACCATCGACTGCGCCTCGTGGCGCGAGGTGATCAGCAGCACGGACGCGGCGCGGTAGATCTCGGGCATCCGGTCGCGGCTGACGCGGCCAACGAGGTCGACGCGATCAGCGATGCCAAGCTCCGCAGCAAGCGCGGCCAGCCGGCCGCGCAGGCTGCCCGAGCCGACGACGACCAGGCGCGCATCGGGATGAGACTCGACCAGCGCCGCGAAGGCGCGTAAGGCCAGCTCGGGGTCCTTGACCGGCTCGAGGCTGCCCGCAAAAAGGACGGTCTGCTTGCGTGGCGGCGCCGCGGCCGGGTGATAGCTGGCCATGTCGACGCCGAGTGGCAGGAGCACCAGCTTGTCGTCGTCGCCGGCCTGGTGATCTCCGGCGGCGAGTCGGAGATTGGAGGACCCGACTGTCACCAGGTCGGCGCGACGCAGGGCTAGGCGAACCGTCCAGCGACCGCCGCGACCGAGTGCGGCGCCGTAGTTGATGTCGGGCAAGGCGGTCAGCTCGCCGCCCATGAGCGACACGATCGCAGGCCGGTCGATCAGCCGTGCCGCGGTCGTGGCGATCGCGCCGGCCTCGTCGGCCCACATCGCGTGGACGATGTCGATCGGCCGGCGCCGGTGGAGCGTCGTGACGGCGCGAACGCCACGCAGCATGACGCGAGCGCGTCCTCTCGCACCGCGTGCCCGCCCAAGGCCTAGCGCGTGGACACGCGCTCCGGCGAGCGTGTACGCCGCGCGCTTCGAAGGATGCCGAAGCGAGACGACCTCGACCTCGTGGACCGCCGCCATGCGCTCGATCAGATCGACGACCGCGGAGAGGCCCGGTTCGTCACGCTCGATCGGGAAGCCGGGCATGACGATGCAGATGCGCAATCCGTTCATGCTCGTTCCGTCCGCCGGCTCAGCACGAGCAGCGCCGCCCAGAGCAGCAGCGCCCCGTATACGCGCGGGTAGTAGAGCAGCGCCGACCAGCCGTCGACCGGCTGCTGCTCGAACGGCCAGGCCGGTACGAGCAGCACCAGCGCAGCCACGAACAGAATTATCGGCAGCCAGCCGCGCGTGGGCTCGCGTAGCAAGATGGCGCCGGCGGCGGTGATCGGAAGAAGCATCAGCACGTAGTGGTAATCCTCGGCGATTGGGCTGACAAGGATCGCAACCGGGACCAGCAGAGCGATTGGTAACGGCAACGAAGGCGACGAGCGCCGAGCGATGGTCGTGACGGAGATCAGCACCAATGCGCCGGCGCTGGCGTAGAAGAGCACGTTCTCGAGCAGCGGCGCGTCGGTCACCGGTGTCGGATTGAAGATCGGCTCGTAGCGGAACAGGTGGCCGAACAGGCTCGTCAGCGTCTGGTACGCGGTGACCGTGACGCCGGGCATCGAGCGCCAGCCGATCGTCGTCTCGAGCCATACCCGCCAGCCGTCGATGCCGACGATGAAGACGCTCACCAGGCACGCGGCGCCCAGCACGCCAAGGGCAATGGCGAGCTCACGCCACCTTCGAGCTATCACCGCGGGCGCCAACATCACCAGCCCGTAGAGCGACTTCAGAATGGCCGCCCCGGCCGCTGCAAGGCCACGCACGGCTTCGCTGCGCACGGCGACGGCCACGATCGCGAGCAGCACGAAGGTGAATGCCTGGCCGACCTGGAAGTTCAGCCGCAGCGGCTCGTAGAGCGGCAGCAGCGCGACGACGCCCAGCGATGCGAGCACAGAAGCGCCCAGCAGCCGCAAGAGTAATGCGACTGCGCCCAGGACCGATGCGAGGCTGAGCGCGGTCCACACGAAATACGCCGGCGCCTCAGGCAGCAGTCCGAACGGCAACAGCGGCAGGACGGCCGGCGGCGCGTTCGGAATGAAGCCGCGGTCGATCGACGCGCCGTACTCGACGGCCGCAGCCGCGAATGCCTCCGTGTCGTACAGCTCGTCGCCGCGGCCATCCCAGACCATGCGCGGCGCGACCCAGTAGGTCGACGTCGGGAAATGCTGGCTGCGAAAGGCCGGCCGAAGGACGCTTCGGTACATGTCGGCCCACAGCACCAGCCCAACGACGACGATGGCGACGACCGGCAGCCACCTGCGCAACAGCTGAACGAGCGTCGGTCGGGCCATGGGTTGCTTCTAGTATCGGAAAAGATGAAGCGGTTGAGCGCGGCTAGCGACACCTCGTTCGTGGTCGCGCTCGTCGCGGCCGGCGCCGTAGCACTCGTGCTGCGCCTGGCCGGCACCGGCGACCGAACGCTGTTCTGGGACGAGGCGTACCACATCCGACTCGTGCTCATGCCGACGGTCACAGAGATGCTGAGCGCTCAACTCGCCAATCCACCGAGCGACCCCCTGTACGCCCTTCTGCTGCGCTTCTGGGCGTCCCTGGCGGGCACATCCGACTTCATCCTGCGGGTGCCCAGCGCCGTCTTCGGCGCGCTCACGACGACCGCCGCGGCCTGGCTCGCGCTCGAGGTCACTCGCTACCGCCGCGTGGCGGTTCTGACGGCTGTGCTCGTGGCGCTCGCCCCCTACGCGGTCGAGTACGGGCAAGAGGCCTCGCTGTATGCCTTTGCCGCGCTGACGACGACCCTCGCGCTGGCCGCGAGCTGGCGTTGGCGCCGGACGGGCTCGAAGCGCGACGCCGCGCTCGCAATCGTTCTCTCGATCCTTGCCGTCTACAGCCACTACACCGTGCCGGTGATCCTGGCTCTCGTCGCCGTGCTTTCGCTCACGCGCCTGGGTGGAGCGCGGGCGGTGTCGGCACGCCATGTGGCCGGGCTGGTCGCAATCGTCCTCGTGGCATGGCTGCCGTGGCTGCTGCCCATGCTCGGCGCCTGGGCCGACGCTGATCTGGCGCGCACGAGCCTGGTTCGTCACGCCGCGCTGAGCGAGCTGGCCGGCGCTCTCAGCCAGTACGCGAGCGGCACGGGCGCGCTCCTGGAACGAGTGCGGCCCCTGCAGGTGATCGGGTTGGTCGTCGGTGGGGCGTTGCTCGTTCGCGGCTGGGTGGTTGGCGGTGCGCCCGAGCGCGGCGGGTTGCGCGTGATAACGGTGGCGACGGCGCTCTATTTCTTCGTTCCGTGGCTGATCTCGGCCATCACCGGCCTGTGGCTGTTCGTGGCGCACATGATGCTGTTCGTGCTGCCCGCGGTGGCGGTGGTGCTCGCCGCCGGCGCCCTCGTCCGCGACGCGCCACTGCGCGCGCTCGCGCCGGCGGCCGCGGCGATCCTGATCGCTGCCCAGGTCTGGGGGCTTGCCGTGAACGCGGCCAATCCGCCACACGGCGACGATGGCTCGCGCGACCTCGCGGTCGCCCTCGCCGCCCGCCACGCGGATGATCAGCCGGTGCTGATCGTGCCCAACGAGCAGCAGATCATCTTCGAGCGCTACTGGAGCGGTCCGCTCGCGGCTCTTCCACAGGACCTGGACATGCGCCGCCTCTATCGAGTCGCAGATCCAACAGCCGACCTGGCCGCGCTCGTCGAGCGGTTCGACTCGGCGGTTGGCGATAGCCAGCAGGCGTGGCTCGTCTACACGCCAGCGCGGGAGGCAGACGCGATGTTTCTCGAGGGATTAGCTCGCGACTGGAACGTCGCGCTCGTCGAGGAGCGGTTCTTCGGTCGCCTGTACGAGCTCACCCGCCGCTGAGTCGCCGCGCCGGTAGAGCTTCATGAGGCCCCACGCCAGGACGCCGAGGTTGACCAGCGCAAGCGCGTAGCCCGAATAGCGAATTGGCAGCGCCAGCGCGCCCTCATCGGTGGCAAACGCGTTGATCCACAGGTCGCGTGCCGGCGAGGCGACAGCGAGCAGGTTGACGAGCTGCGACACGGTGATAGCCACGAATGCGAGAACTCCGGCGCGATCGACGCGTGCGCTGCCCCAGCCTGCCCCGACGAGCAACAGGAACGGGATCGTGGCGAGCAGGTAGCGCTCGCGCATGCCGATCAGCAGGACAAAGGGCGCCAGGGCCAGCATCGCGGCGCCGAGTGCCAGCACGTCGCGTGACGGCCGACGCCACGTCGCGTGCATGACAGTGCTCGCGACCCCGACCACCACCGCCCATCCGATCGCCCAGGCCGTGCCGGTGGACAGCACCTCGTAGAGCGCGTCGCTCAGGCCGCTGACGACGGGCCGAACGAGGAACCAGAGGTTGAACCCGCTGATCACCAGCGCTTCGTCGTCGTGCCACAGCCGGCCTGCATAGACCTGCAGGCCGCCTCCAACCGCGATTCGGAAGCTGGCGTAGCTCGCGACGGCAACGCCCGCCGTCGCCGCCAACGCCACGAGCAGCCCACGACGACCGTGCTCGCGCAGTGTCGCCGCGAGGAGCACCGGGGCTATCGCCGCCGCCTGGACCTTCCATGCCACGCCCAGCGTCCAGGCGGCCCACGAGCCGCCAACACGACGAGCGGCAAGCAAGGCGATCGAAGCGACCATGAACAGCACGAAGACCGAATCGATCTGTCCCCAGATCGCCGACAGGTACCAGAACGCCGGGTTGAAGCAGACGGCCGCCGTCGCCGCGAGCGCGACCCGTCGGCCGCGCTCGCGGAGCATCAGCCAGATCAGCCACGCGAGAGCGACATCGGCCGCGATCGGGGCCAGCTTGATGATGGCGAGCGGTGACCCGAGCACGCCACCAAGCCAGATCCAGAGCATCGCGAGTGGCGGATACAGGATCGCCTGGGAGACGCTGACCAGCTCGGCCAATCCGCCGCTGGCCATGAGCTCGGCCCAGCCGGTGATGATGTCCAGGTCGCCGCTGACGCGTGGATCGATCGCGATGAACGGCAATCGAATCGCCAGCCCGCCGAGCAGCACGAAGAGCAACACGAAGCGCTCTCGCCTGACCGTCATCCGCGCACGCTAATCGGTGATCGGGCGTTCAAACGCTATGCTCCAGCGAATGTTCCACCGCCCGCGCCTGCGCCAGCGCCGCGCCATGAGCGCCGGCCTGCTCGTCGCAATAGCCATGACGATCAGCGGATCCGGCAGCCTCGCCGGCCCTGTGCGGGCGGCCCCGTTCGAGTTCAATCCGCGGCCGTGGCTCGAGCTTGGCCACCGAATCAACCAGTTCATCCCGGTGACCGAGTTCGTGACCGATCTGGCCGGTCCGCCGTCGATCGATTACGGCGCTGACGGGCGGTTGACCACACTGCTCGTGGGATCGGACTGGCGCGAGCGATTGGCCGGCATCGGCGAGCGCACCGACACGATGATGGTCGTGTCGATCAACCCGAATACCCACCAGATCTCGCTGCTGAGCATCCCGCGCGACGTGGGCAACGTGCCGATAGGTCCGAACCAGGTCTTCAAAGCCAAGATCAACGGGCTGTTCAAGGTTCTCAAGCGCGACGGCACTCGAGAGACGGCGCTCGAGGGCATGCGCCAGGCGTTCGAGTACACCCTCCAGATCGAGATCGACTACGTGGCGTACACGCGATTCGACGGCTTCGAGGCACTCGTCGAGGAGGTCGGCGGAGTGCCGACGAACATAATCAAGGACATCTACGACAGCGGCCTGTACGACGAGCGCACCTCGCGCCCGCCGGGCGCCAAGTTCCTGATCGACACGACCGAGCCACTGCCGGTGATGCTCGGCAAGAACGCGCCCCTGTGTGGCGCGACGAATCCGCCTATCAACTGGGCGCGCCTGCGCGAGTGCCGCCGGGCGCTGCTCTACGTGCGCAGCCGGCACGGCCCGGGCAACTCCGACTGGGTCCGCGGCCATCGCCAGCAGGACTTCATCCTCGACGCGATCGAGCACGTCACTTCCCAGGACGCGTCCGGCTTCGCCTATGCGCTCGGCGCGCGCGCCCGGACGATGCCGATCGACTTCTACACGACGCTGCCGATGTCGAGCGACGCGGACGTTCTGGCGCTGTACAACCTGGTCAAGGACGTCGATCCCGCGCAGGCATTCCACGTCGTGCTCAAGCCGAACATTTGGGCGCACGACGTGGAAGGAACGTCCAAGCAGGAGCTGAACATCGACGTCGTACGCCAGATGACGCGCGAGCAGTTCGGGCCGGTCAACTGACACAAGCCGATGCGACCGATTTGACCGACATCGAACAAACCTCCGAACACAACGCCGCGCCGCAACCCGCAGCGCAGCCAAGCCGCCCTGCGCGGCCGGCGCGGCCAATCCTCGCCGCGTTCCTCTCGTTCATATGGCCGGGCTTCGGCCAGGCCCTCAACGGACAGCGGCGCCGAGCGTGGGCTCAAGCCATCCCGCCCGCGTTGGTCATCGGGTTGCTGGTTCTGCTTGTGCTTACGATCGGTCCGCTCGTGTTCGGGCTCCACCTGCTCAACCCGATCGTGTCGCTCGGCCTGATCGTTGTCATCGCCGTCCTGGCGGGCTGGCGCGGCTATTCGATCATCGACGCTGCCCGGCCGCCCACGGGCGTAGCAATCATCATCGCCGTCGTGCTGACGTCGGTGACCGTCGGCGCCCACGCATGGCTGGCCAACAACGCGTTCGCGTTCTACGAGGCCGGCCAGCGCATCTCGCAGCCGATCGACGTCGCTGTTCCGCCCGATCTCAGCACGCCGGAGGTCATCGCCCCGCCCAGCCTGGCGCCGGGGCAGACAGCGACGCCGGCGCTGCCGACCGCGATCCCAAGCGCATTGCCGGGCTCGGATCGGCGGGTGACGATCCTGCTCGTGGGCGTGGACAACACCCACGCCGCCGAGCGCGGCTTGACCGACACGCTCATCGTCGCTTCGTTCGACCCAGTCGGCCACTCGCTGACGATGATCAGCATGCCGCGCGACACGGGGCGACTGCCCATGTACAACGGCAGCGAGTACAACGGCCGCGTCAACAACCTGATGCGCACCGCCGCCCGCGATCGCCGAGCTGTATCCAGACGGTGCGATGGGCACGCTCGTCAACGAGATGTCGTACATCGTCGGCGTGCCGATCGACTACTACGCTCAGATCGACATCGCCGGATTCACCTCATTGGTCGACATGGTCGGTGGTGTCGACGTCGTTCTCGACGCGCCGATCGTGGACGCCGCCTACCAGTTCACGCCCGACCGAGACCGGTTTCTTCCTCGACGCCGGGCCGCATCACCTCGACGGAAAGTTGGCCACGGCATACGCGCGCTCGCGTCACGGGCCGGGCAACAGCGACTACGAGCGAGCGCGGCGCCAGCAGCAGATCCTGCTCGCGCTACGGTCGAAGCTCAACGACCCACGCCTGTTCACCAACTTGCCAGGGCTGCTCTACGTCCTGTCGAACATCATTCGCACCGACGCGCCGCTCGACCGTCTGCCGGAGATCGTCTCAATCGCGCTCGCCAGTGCCACCGCCGAGCCGACTCGCATCGTGCTGTCACCGCCGCGCTACGCCGATCGCGCATTCAATTCGAGCGGCGAGGCGACGACCGCCACAGTGCTCAACATGGACGCCATCGCCGAGCTGTCACGAGAGCTGTTCGGGAGCGATAGTCGATACGTGGTGCCAACGGGCAACTAACGGGTAGGACCAATTTGCCACACCGGTTAGACTGTCGGCCCACTGCGGCCGTGCGGCCTGCTCGGGTGCCGCACCAGGGGGAAACCAATGTACGACCGAATCGAACGTCACTCGATTGGGCGCATCGTCGGCGGCTACGCTTTGGCATTCGCCGTCGCCCTGACCGGCGTCGCCGCCAATCCGACCGCAAACGCGCTTCAGCTCGCGCCCGCCGATCGCGGGCGCACGTCGCTGCTCGACATGGGCATGGGCCTGGCGTCGATCCTGCCGCCCTCGTTCTGGGAGGCGATCGGCCAGCCGCAGACGATCGACGACGGGCAGCGACAACGTCCTCAACGTGCTGCTGCTCGGCTCGGACGCGCGCTCGGGCGGCATCTCGCGCACCGACACGATCATGGTCGTGTCGTTCAAGAACAACGTGCATCACGGCGCGGCCAGCATCCCGCGCGACACGGCCAGGATCCCCAATCCCTTCACCGCGGCCAGCGACAACTTCAAGGGTCGTATCAACACGATCCTCAAGAAGCTCAAGAGCAATGACACGGTCGAGCACGCGCTGGTGGAGCTCGAATTCGTCATCGAGGAGCTCCTGCAGATCCCGATCGACTACCACGCGCTGATCACCTTCAGCGGCTTCCACGCCATGGTCGACGTCATCGATCCGATCTCGATCAACACCAAGGAGATCAAGGACACGGGCTACTGGGACGATCCGAACAGGCCCAAGGGCGTCTACTTCCCGGCGAGGACCGACTACCAGCTGTGGACGTGGCAGCCGAACGAGCCGAGCAACCTGTGCAACGGCCTGTTGGAAGACGCAGGGCATCACCAACCAGAGCCTGTGGTGTCACAGGGCGATGCCCTACGTGCGCAGCCGCAAGGGCTCCGGTAACAGCGACTTCAAGCGCGCCGCTCGCCAGCAGGAGTTCGTCTTCGCGGCGATCAGGGACGTCGTGTCAGACCAGCTTACGGGCGCTGCTCAACCAGGCCAACGGCCAGGTTTCAGCGCAAGCAGCTGTACACCAACATCCCGCGAACCCCCGGCGACCTGACCCAGCTATACAACCTGCTCGACACCGCGACCGTGGGTAATCACGTCGTTTTCGCGCCCGACCACCTACTCGACGCACATCCCGGGCACCACTGCGTACCAGCTCAAGCTCAACGTGGTCCGCACCTGGGCCAACTCGAACCTCCAGTAGCCCATGCGACCAACCGACGCCCGGTGGCGTTTCCTCGCTCTCGTCCTTGCCGTAGCGGCGGTCATGGGCTCTGCCGTCGGGCCCGTGGCGGAGTCGGTCAGTGCCATCGATGGCTCCACGGCGCGTAATCGGTCGCCGTGGATGGATATGGCCGGGCTGGCCCTGTCGGTCGTGCCCCGGCCGATCCTCGAGCTCATCGGCGGCGGCGGTCAGGCGGTCAGCACCGGCAGTGATGGTCGGCTGACGATCCTGCTGCTCGGCTCCGACTCGCGCACCGGTGGCGTATCGCGGACCGACACGATCATGGTCTTCTCGGTCAGGGGCAACTCGATCTCGATTGCCAGCATCCCTCGTGACACGGGCCGTATCCCGAACCCGAGCGGCGGCACTTACTCGGCCCGGGTCAACGCGCTCTTCCGCCAGCTCGGCGCGAACGAGTTCATGCGCGTGATGGAGAACCTGCTGGGCATCGAGATCGACCACTACGCGCTGGTCACCTTCTTCGGCTTCCACGCGAATGGTCGATGAGTACGATCCGGTCACCGATCAACACCCGCCAGGTGCGCGACACGCAGTATTGGGACGATCCGAACCTGCCCAAGGGCGTCTACTTTCCGGCCCAGAGCGGCTACGAGCTCTACGCCTGGCAGCCGGGCGCGGCGAGCCGGCTGTGCAACGGGTTGTGGCAGACGCAGGGCACCGGCCCGCAGCACTGGTGTCATCGCGCGATGCCGTACGTGCGCAGCCGCAAGGGCAGCAGCGACTTCGCCCGCGCCAGGCGTCAGCAGGACTTCGTGCTTGGCATCCATCCGCAGGGTCCTCAATCGTGGCCTCGGCGGCCTCGTTGGCACTGCCCAGGGCATGAACAATCAGCGCCAGTTGCTGACGGATATCCCGGTCAACGCCGCCAACGCCCAGGATCTCTACAACCGACTGAACGGCGCGGGTGTGGCCGTGCAGGCCGTCCTCAGCCCGCCGCGCTTCTCGACGCACATTCCGGGTGGCACGGCCTACGAGCTCGACTTGGCCGAAGTTCGCGCGTTCATGCGCGAGTGGTTCGGCGGGTCGGGCACGGCGCCGCCTCCCACGCAGCAGCCGACGCCACCAGGTGCGACGCCGACGCCGTTCCGCACGCCGACACCGACGCCGTTCAGGACGCCGTCGCCGACGTTGCCTCCGGGCGTTACGCCATCACCCGGACCGACCCTGCCGCCCGGCGTGACGCCGGCTCCGACGCCTACCCTGGCGCCCGGCCAGACTCCGCTGCCGACGCCGACGCTTGCGCCGGGCCAGACTCCGCTCCCGACGCCCACCCTGGCGCCCGGCCAGACTCCGCTGCCGACGCCGACGCTTGCGCCGGGCCAGACTCCGCTCCCGACGCCTACCCTGGCGCCCGGCCAGACACCATTGCCGACGCCGACCCTGGCGCCCGGTCAAACTGCTGCGCCGACCGCGGTGGCCGGCGGCGCAACGCTCGCCCCGGGCGCAACGCTCGCGCCTGGCGCGACGCTCGCGCCGGGCGCAACGGGCACGCCGATCGGTGCCGTGGTTCCCACGCCGGCGCCGGGCAGTCCGACGGATCCGGGTGGGTCGACCAGCTCGGACAACGGCACGCTGATCGCAGTCGCACTGCTCGGCGCGCTCATTGCCGGTGCGGCCGTCTTCCTCGGCTGGCGACGTCTCAAGCCGCCGCCTCCGCCGGCCACGCCGCCTCCTCCGCCGTCGGCTTAGATTCAGGTCGCGCTACCCGGCTTACTCCGGATGCGCGGCGGGCTCCCAGGCGCCGATGCGCCGCCGGAGCAGGACATTCAGCCAGCCGAGTGCGAAGGCGGCGTTGATCGCCACGATCGTCAACGCAAGGCCGGTCAGGGGCAGCGGCCGGCCCAGCCGCCGGCCGACGTAGCCGATCCCGGCGACGAGCAGCACGACGACGGCCGCGGCCAGGGGCACGAGGTAGGCAGCAGACTCGCCGGCGGCGAAAAGCGCCACTCCGGTCGCGACGAGTAGCGCGGCAAGGAAGGGCGTCGCCCAGCGCAACAGCTTGTGTGACCAGATCGCGAGCGCCGTTCCCGGCCGCTTCCAGGGTGTGATGCGCGTCGCCATGCGCAGGTTCGCCTCGATCCCCTGGGTCGCGATGCGCGTCCGGCTGCGGAACTGGTCGGCGAGACCGAACGTGCCCTGGTCCATCCCGATTGCCTGTGGCCGGGCGATGACGAACAGGCCCGCCTCGCGGGCGAGAAGCGGCAGCATCTGGTCGAGCGACGCATGGGCGGGGATCGGCCGGAACAGCGCTCGACGGCATGCAAGCAGCGCGCCGGTCGCCGCCGCCAGCCAGCCGCTCCGGCTCTCCCACGCCCGGACACGTTGCTCGTAGCGCCAGTAGGTGCCCTCGTGATACGCCGTCGGCGTGCGTCGGTCGTAATGCCAGCGCAGGACACCGGTCGTGCAGCCGACGCGTGTCGTCGCCGAACGGCGTCACGAGCTGCTCGAGGGTGCCCGGCTCGTAGCGCGTGTCGAGATCGGTCAGCACCACGATCTCGCCGCGCGCCGCCTCGAAGATCGCCGATTGCGCGGCGGACTGGCCGCCGCGGGGCAGGTCGAGCACGCGCACGCGCGGGTCCGCCGCGGCCAGCTGGTGCGATATGGCCACCGTCCGATCGCGCGAGCCGTCCGAGGCGACGATCACCTCGAGGGCGAAGGGCGTCGCCTGGGCGAAGACGTTGGCGACTCGATCGGCGATCTGCGCTTCACCGTCGTGCACCGCGATGCCGACGCTGACCAGCGCCGGCCACTGTTCGCTCGCCTGTGCCGTCGCGAGCCGGACCGGCCGCAACCGCCCGACGGCGAGTGCCACCAGCGGATAGAGCGCGTAGACCCAGGCCAGCAGAGACGCCGATAGCCAGAAGAGAACGAGCGCGAGCGCCATCAAGCCGAAGGATCGACTACCAGGGCAATTGAGGGAACTGTGGTCGCAGCCAGGCAACCATCCGCTCGGCCTGCCGCTCGGCGGTGTGATCGGCAGCCCAGGCGAGACCTCGCTCGCGCAGCGCCTGGCGCTGGGCTGTGTCCGACAAGAGGTCGCGTAGCGCGTAGGCCAGCGCCCGCGCATTGCCGACCGGAACCAGGCGGCCGCGCTCACCGTGCCCGAGGATCTCGGCCACGCCGCCAACCGGCGTCGCCACGACCGGCACGCCGGCGGCCATTGCCTCGCCGACGACCTTGGGCACGGCCTCGGCGAGAGACGGATGAGCGAGCACGTGAGCACCCCGCAGCAGCCCGAGGTAATCGTCGAAATCTCCGACATAGCCGGTCAGGCGCACGCGCCCCGCAGGCAGGCGCGCCGCGAGCCGCTCGACGTGGCCACGCTCGGGACCGTCACCAATCATCAACAGCTGCGCGTCGACACCGTCCTTGAGCAGCAGGTCGAACGCTTCGAATAGAACGGGCAGCCCCTTCTCACCGGCCATACGCCCGGCCCAGGCGATCGTCCACGGCGGACCGTCCGGGGGCGGGCCGCGTTGGAGCGTCGCCTGTACAGCGTCCGCGCCGATCACGCTGTTGAACAGCTCGCCGCCGAGCGTTGCGACCGGCCCGCTGCGCGCTGCCGACCGGGCCACCTCGTCGTACGCAGCGCCAACTGCAAGCGCGGCCACCTCAAGCGGCCGCGGCCTGACCTGGGCTCGCGCAACGTCGCCGACGCTGCCCGCGATCCAGCCGAAATGGGGCACGCCCTGGCGTCTTGCCGCGAGCAACGCGATCGTGGCGTTGGAGGCCGGCAGGCGCAGCCAGACGAGGTCCGAATCGGCCACGGCGCGGTTGATCGGCCGCCAGTTGCGCATCGTCAGGTAGGGGCTGCGCACGAGGTAGTCGGCAATGCCGCCGAAAGGGGCAGTGGGCACCACCTCGAGCA
Source organism: uncultured Chloroflexia bacterium (assembly GCA_963776865.1). Classification (GTDB taxonomy): domain Bacteria; phylum Chloroflexota; class Limnocylindria; order Limnocylindrales; family CSP1-4; genus JALYGJ01. The sequence continues at coordinate 288,866 of CAVZOG010000004.1, forward strand.
CGGACTGGTCCACGGCGGGCAGCGGCGGGTCGTCCTCCCAGATGCGCAACGAGCGAACCGGCACCAGGTAACGCACCCGGCCAAAGTGGCCGCTCCGTGCGACTGCCTCCACGAAGCGGTGGAAGGTCGCCGCGACAGGATGGATCGAGCCCGAGTAGGTGCGCACGAACTGGCCGTCGTCGAGCACGGCCAGGTCGATCTTGCCCATCTGTCCGATCAGGCGCGCTGTGAGCCGAGGCGACCGGCTGCGGTGCGCAGGTCGGCCCACCGGGCGGTCACGTCGGTGCGCTTCAGGATCACCGTGTCGCGCAGGCCCTGGCCGGAAATCGCCCGGAAGAGGAGCAGGATCAGCACCGCCGTCGCGGTATAGCTGATCGTGCTCGCCAGCGCGGCGCCATTCATGCCCAGCGATGGGATGAGCACCGAGTTGGCGGCCAGGTTGATCACCAGGCCGGTGACGAGCGCGGCCGTTGTCCGGCCGGGGGCGCCGCGAGCGATGGCGTAGTTCGAGAGCAGGGCGACGATGCTGTATGCGATGACGCCGGGCAGCAGGATCTGGAGCGCCGGACCAGCATCCCGGAACGGCGTGCCATAGACGAGCTCGATCAGCGTCGGGGCGATGATCGCCAGCGGTATGGCGGCCACGATCATCAGCGCGAGCATCGTCCGCGTCATGGCACTGGCGATCCGGGCGCTGTCCGTCTCAGGCTTAACGGCGCGCGAGAAGAGCACCAGCCCGAGCGCGCTGGGCAGATACCAGAGCGTCTCCGACAGGGCCAGCGCGACTGAGAACACGCCAGTGGCGGCGACCGAGATGAACGCCGCGAGGAGGAACGTGTTGATCCGGTAGTGCAGCCGCTCGGCCATTGTTCCGACGAACGTTCGGCCACCGAAGGACAGCTGCGCGATCAACAGGCTGGCGTCGGCCGACAGGCCGAGCACGCTGGCACGCGCCGCGGCCCACACGATCCCGGCCCCGGTGAGGGCAAGGGCGATCAGGTTGAGCCACAGAACGAGCGTCAGGTCGAGCGTGCCGAGCAGCACGAACGAGAGCAGCAGCACGGTCAGCAGCGCGCGGCGCATGAAGCGCAGCACGTTATAGGCGATGACCTTCTGACGGCCGAGCAGCCCGACGAGGCCGATCGAGTAGGCAAGCTCGAAGGGCAACGCCAGTGCGGCGAGCCAAAGCTCGGTGCTCGTCAGCTGCGGCATGACCGCGTTGAGCGGCTCGTACAGGGCGATGATCGCCAGGACGCCGAGTGAACCGACGACGACCACCCACCAGATCGCGTTGGCGAAAGCGTGGCGGGCAATCTCGAGCGACCTGGCCGCGTACACGGCGAGTGACCGGTCGAGGCCGAAGCCGAGGATGACCGCGCCCAGGCTCGATAGCGCGAGGACCAGCGCGAACGCTCCCTTGCCCTCCGGTCCGAGCGATCGGGCGACGATCACGTCACCGAGGATGACCACCAGCGTCAGTGCGATCCGACCGCCGAAGGTGACGACGATGTCGCGGATCACGCCCCGGTCGGGCCGCATCCGCTGCGATCCCGGTTCAGGTACCAGCTCAGGGTCGTCGGTAACCACGGAACCAGTCCAGCGTCGAGGCAAGGCCGTCACCGAGCGACACGGCCGGCTCATAGCCCAGCACGCGGCGCGCCTTGGAGATGTCGTTGACGTTGCGTGGCACGTCGCCTGCGCTGGGCGGCTCGTGACGCATCTCGACCGGCGCGCCGCCGACCTCGAACAGCAGCTCGGCCAGGTCCAGCAGGCTCGTCTCGATGCCCGTCGCGACCTGGAAGACCTCGCCGCTGACCTTCGCGGCGTCCGCATCGAGCGCGGCGATCACGGCCGCGGCGACGTCGGCGACGTGGACGAAGTCGCGCGTCTGTTGCCCGTCACCACGGATGATGAGCGGGCCGCCGTCCAGATATGCGCGCATGAACGAGGCAACGACGCTGGTCTTGTGCGCCGAGAACGGGCCATAGGCGTTCGAGAAGCGGAGCGCCACGCCCTCCATGGCGTATGCCTCGGTGTATGCACGCAGGTACGACTCGACGGCCGACTTGGCGGCGCCGTAGGGCGATACGGGCCGGGGCACGAGGCCCTCGTGAGTCGGCGGCGGGTGACCGGCCACGACCGACGAGGAGGACGAGAAGACGATGCGCTTGATGCCTGCCGCCCGCGCCGCCTCGAGCAGGTTGATCGAGCCCAGGACGTTGATCTCAAGGTCCTCGACCGGGTTGTCGATCGACCCCGGCACGCTCGCCTGTGCCGCGAGATGGACGATCGCTGCGCAGCCTTCGAGAGCGTCGGTTACGGCGTGGGTGTCGCGGATGTCGCCCTTGACCAGTCTCACGGCCGTGCCGTCGAGATAGTTGTAGCCCGCGGCCACGCCAGTATCGAGCACGGTCACGGCGTCACCACGCTGGAGCAAGGCCCGCGTCACGGTCGCGCCGACCAGACCGGCGCCGCCGGTTACCAAGTAGCGATCGGCCAACCCGCCCTCCAATGCTCGGCGCCGCGCCGCCGACCCGACGTCAGCCGCTGATCGGACCTAGCCTAAGCCCCAGTGATCGAACGTGCGCGAACCCTTGCCGTGCCTGGAACCGGTTTCGCAGTCGGGCTGGTGATGGTCGGCATCTACACCGTTCTGCGCACCTTGTCGGTGCCCGAGCCTGTGATGCTTGCCTGGATCGCCGTCGCGGTGGTGCTCACCCTCGCCTCGCCGCTGGCCGGGCTCACCATTCTGGCCGCACTCGGACCGTTCACAGAGGCGCAGACCGCCGACGGCCGGGTCACCGCGGTGCCCTATCTTCTCGCCGCGACCGGCGCGGCGCTGGTCGTCCACGTCGCGTTGACGCGTGCACTGCCGCGCCTGTCAGTGCCGGTCGTCCTGGCAGCGGCCCTGCTGCTTGGCACAGCGGTCGGGGTGGTGGTCAGCGCGGCGATGTACGGCTCGGCGCGCGGCGTCGACGCGGTCCAGCTCTGGGTGCCCGGCATCGGCGGCGCGATGACTGTGCTGTTGGCAGCCACGTGGGTCGCGTGGCGCGGCGACATCAGGCCGATGTTCGTCGCCGTCGCGGCGATTTCGGTCGGGGCTGCCCTCAGCGTGCTCAATGCGATCACCAACGATGCCGTGCTCGACTCGCCGATCGGCTGGCTACTTCGCTTCGACATCGACCCGCGCCGACTCGGCGGCCTGCTGCCGGTGCCCAACACGGCCGCGGCGTTGTTTCTCGTCGGGTTCATCATGGCCCTGACCATCGTCTTTGCGTCCAAGTCGCGCGGTGTGCGCACGGCGGCGGCCGTCGCGGCAGTCATCCAGGCAGTAGCGCTGTTCTTCACGTTCAGCCGGTCGGGCTACCTGGCCCTTGGGTTTGCCGTCGTGCTGCTGATCTGGCGGCGCTGGCCGCGACTGGGTTGGAAGACGCTTGTGATCGGCCTCGCCATCGGCATCCCTGTCTTCGTCTGGCTGTGGCTGCTGCGCGACGTTCCCGCAGGGGCCGACCAGAACCGCTTCACGGCCTGGCAGGCGACGGCGCAGATGTGGCTGTCCAACCCGATTCTCGGCGCCGGGTTCCGAAGCTTCGAGTGGCTGCACGCCGACTACGGCAGCCCGGTCATCGATGCGCCGCACAACGAGTGGCTGCGCCTGTTCGGGGAGGAGGGGACGCTGGTCGGGATCCTTGGCGTAGCGTTCGCATTCGCCACGCCAGTCGTGCTGCTGCGCTGCTCGAACCTGCTCGCGGCGGGAGCGGGCGCCGCCGCCGCTGGCCTCTTCCTGTCGGCCACGTTCAACAACCCGTTCCTGAACTCGCAACTCAACGTGCCCGCGTTCTTGATCATCGGCACCGGGCTGGGCATCGCCGCCGCCGTCGTCGATTCGGTCAAGGATCGAGAGGTTTCTCCGCATGCGGTTGCTCCACCGCCGTAGGTTCGGCCGGGCGCCGAAACCTGGCCGCCAGCGGTCGGACAAGCACCGCGAGCAGGAACGTGCCGCAGATCGCGAACGAGATCAGGAACGGTGAAGCGACGTAGACGTACGGGCCAAATAGAGCGCCGGGCCAGGCGGTGACCTCGAGCAGGGCAACCAGGCCGAGTCGGACTAAGACGGCGACTGCACACGCCAATGTCAGGATGACGACCGCTCCATAGCGCCTTCGAACGCTGCTGACGAGGACGGAAGCAACGAGTCCGAAGACTGCCGCTGCGCTCAGCAGCGGCAGCGTGAACGAATACAAGCCATGAACTGTGGCCTCAAAGTCGGCAACAGGTCCACCAAGGGGTTGCGAGACGCTGTCGAGACGAGCGATCGTTGCCGGCCGGGCAACTTCGACGATGCCCAGGTGCATCCGAGTCTCACCGTCGGATCCATCGGACGTTCCCGGCAGGGTCATCGGCCCAGGTCTTAGCTCACTGATCGGAAGTTCTGGCCACGACTTCGCCGTCGACCACGACCGTGAGCTGGCAATCTGGCTGAGCACAATCTGTTTCCATCGCGAATTGGATGGGCGTCCAACCGGTTTCCCCGCGAGCCAGTAATGCCTGCTCAATGTCGTCCACTTGCAGGAATTCTTGTGACGGTCGTCGGTGGATCTTGCCGTTCCGGGGTCGTGCTCACCGACACTGATGGGACACCCGTCGGGCTCGCCACCCATCCCACGACCTCGGCAACATGACTGTGCGGCTCGCGAGCGGCGATCGGCGAACCCACCAGTTCTGCCAGGCGGAGCACAGAATCCGGGTCGCCGATGCTGGTTGATTGGTTGAACGAGCCGCTCGACGTGAGCACGTCGAGCGCGACGGGCAGGAGCGCGATCGTCTCCAGAACATTCTCTGGCCTGAGAGGGGCATCGAGCGATGCTCTCGGCGGACCGCAAGCTAACTGGCCCGTGGCACAGGCATCATTGATCTCTGAGGCGATACGCGCGAGGAACGCTTGGTTGTCGCTTTCAGAGTCCCAGTGACCCGCTTCCGCGACGGCCTGCCTGAATGCCCATACGAACCACCCTGCGTAGTAATCGCTGCAGTCGCCGGATAGAAGTGCCGGGTTGGCCGATATGGCCGTCGCGTCACAACCTACCTTGATCCAGCCTCTTGCAGGACCCGTTTCCAACAACGGCCGGAGCTCGGCCATCGCCGGACTCACGGAATACGCAGCCTCCCGCGCCGCCTCCGAAACAACCACGTAGCGTTGCCATGTGCCAGCCTGGATGCGCGCCAATGCACCGTAGGCATGAGGCATTGCTCCGTCACGAAGGTCGGTCAGAAGGGGCACGCCGTAGCGCACGCCGTTCAGTGCCATTACGACGCCAATCCCTAGAACGAAAGCTGCTACGAAACCGAGGGGTGCGGCACCGGCGCGAGCAATAGAGAAATGATGTCGCGTTCTCATTGCTCGAGAGGCCGCCCGGAACCAGCGCCACAACGATGGCAGCAAGACGATGCCCAGCGCAGGAAGCAGCCAGATCCCCTCTTCGCGCACGAGCCAGAAAGCGACGCCTGTCAGGCCAACGACCGCCCCAGCCGCAAATCTCCTGATCATCCCGGCGCGGACATTCCGCACGAGCGCCAGGTGCGCGGTCCCGGCCAAGACGAGTAGCGCCAATCCCATGTGGAGGTTGTCTCGTGTGACTCGAGACAGCACATCGATGAAAGCCACTGGGTTGAAGGCGAGCGCAGCAAACAGCACCAGCCCCACTGCCTCACCACGCGCGAGCCTGATCAGGACGGCTGAGAGAAGAAGCGCGCCACCAAGGTAGATCGCGTGCTCGACCAGTTTCAGAGGTAGGTGCAGGTAGGAGATCAACGCGAGAAAGACTGGGAATCCAGGTCCTTTGGCGAGTGTCTTCTCGTCGAGAGCGCCGAGCCATTCGCTACGCTGCACCGACTCAGCCAGTGCGACGTACAGCCCGTCGTCGTAGCCGGCGTCTGGATTAGCAACGACTGGCAGGTTCGCGCGCAGCAGCAGGCTGGCCGCGGCAACGACCAGGAACGCGATCAGATACCCGACTCGCCTTCGGTCGACGATAAGCGCAGAACGTGGCGCGACGGGTTGGCGGCCGGTCAGCGGCCTTCCTGACCGACTACCACCGGAATGGTCCGGAGGAGGATCTTGACGTCCATCCACAGCGACCAGCGGTCGATGTAGTCGAGATCGAGTGCAACTCGCCGATCGAAGTCGGCCTCGCTCCGTGCCGACACCTGCCACAGGCCGGTCAGGCCGGGACGCATACCCAGCCGGCGCCGATGCCAGATGCTGTACTGGGCGACCTCGCGTGGCGGCGCCGGCCGCGGCCCGACGATGCTCATCTCACCGCGCAGCACGTTCCACAGCTGAGGCAGCTCGTCAAGGCTGGTTCGGCGCAGGAACCGGCCGACGCGCGTGATGCGCGGATCCTCGGCGATCTTGAAGGCCGGCCCGTTCACCTCGCTCAGGTGGGCCACGCCAGGCAACAGCTCCTCTGCGTCGCGGACCATGGTCCGAAACTTGATGCACGTGAACGGCCGGCCGTGGAGCCCGACGCGACGTTGGTGGAACAGAATGGGCGGTCCGTCGGTCAGTCTGAGATATATCGCTATAAGGAGCATCACTGGGCTGAGCACGATCAGTAGCACGGCGCTGGCGACGATGTCGAACGCGCGCTTGGCGATCATGCCCAGGAAACGATCCGGGCCATGATGGAAGGTCACGATCGGCATGCCGGCGACGTCCTCGTAGCGCCCACCGCTCAACAGGCCGCCGAAGGCCTGCATCGACACGCGAACGATCTTGCCCTCTTCCTCGCACACCCGAGTTGCAGGCTCGACATAGATCCAATCCGTAGGCGATAGACATATCGCGACCTCGTCGACGACGTGGCCACGGAGCACAGATTCGATGTCGTCGATGGTCCCGAGCACTTGCCGGTTGACGCCGCGGCTGCGCTCTCGCGGGCCGCTCAAGTGACCCATCACCAGCAGGCCGAGCTCGGATTGGGCCTCCACTCGGTCGGCGAATGACTGCGCCTCCGGCCCGGCGCCGATGATCAGCATTTGGCGCTGGAGGCGTCCTCTGCTGCGCATCATTTCGAGCACGCGCCGAAGGACAACGCGTGACGCAATCGTCAATGCCGGCTGGGCAACCACCAGCATGCCCACGAAGACGCGGCTGATGTCCTGCAGGTCGAGCAGGTATATCAACAGGACGCTGGCCACGAGCATCACCGCCGTGGCGCGAAGCACGTCGAATATCTCTCCGCGCAGCGCCCAATGCGTGCGCAGTCGGTAGAGACGCATGAACCACAGTGAGCCGACCCACATCAGGCCGTAGACGATCGCCACCTGGAAGGGTCGAAGCTGGACCACCGCCCAACTCCCGCCGAGCACCTCGAAGCGCAGGCCGACCACGACGAGGAACAAGATGACCGCGCTCACCAGGTCTGACAGGACGAGCGCCACCTTGAGCGGGACCATGTATCGACGGATCACACTGTCACCCCATCCCGACGCACAGGGCTGGGCCACTCGCTGCCGGATTTGGAAGTTTACCGGTCAACCAGAACAATCCGATCAACAGATCGTGCCCGCATACTCTGCCACCGCCTCCTGCCACGGACGGAGTCGGACTCCGTATGCGGCGGCACGACCCGAATCGAGGACGCTCCAGGCTGGCGGTGTCGACGGGCGCGGGTAATCCGCGCGGCCGATCGGCTCGATTGCGACGTGAGGCCGGCACCGGCTGATGACCGTTTTCGCGACGTCGGCGCGAGACGCGCTGCCGCCGGCCGCCAGGTGATAGACGTCTCCGGGCGCTGCGTCAACGAGGGCCAACAGCGCTGGCGCAAGATCGATGGTGTAGGTCGGTGAGCCGAACTCGTCGCTGACTACCCGCAGCGGGGCGCCAGGTTCAAGGCGCGTCGGCCGCGGAGATCATCTTCGACGGAAAGTCATTGCCCGGCGGCCCGAACAGCCACGCCGTGCGCACGATCCACAGCCGACCGGACCGGCCGCCACGATCAAAGGCGTCTTTTGCCAGCCGCTCACCCGCTGCCTTGCTCGCGGCGTACGGGTTGATAGGCCGAACTTCGTCACGCTCGACGTAGCCCACGCCGTCGACACGCCGGCCATCGAAGACCTCGTTGGTCGAGATGTGCAGCATTGCGCTGCCGCCACTCACGCAGGCCGCTGCAAGCTCGCCGACGGCAGCGCCGTTGCGGCGCATTGCGAGCCCGGGATCGAGTGCGCAGCCATCGACGTTCGTCCAGGCCGCACAGTTGATCACCAACCCGGGTCGGTCGCGCTCCCACAGTCGAGCCGCGGCGCCAGCGTCGTCCAAGTCGAGCTCAGTTCTTGTCCACTCGATGGCGTCCACGCCTTGCCGGCGCAACGCGTTCGCGACAGCCCGCCCAAGACGCCCATTTGCACCTGAGATGGCCACCGGCGTCGCGATCAACGAGGTGGTGCGCCCACGATCATGCCTCGACCAATTTAGCCAGCCGCCAGCCGTACTGATGCTCGTAGTAGGCCCCCCACTCGCCCGACTTGGCCCGGCGCCACCACTCGGCGTTCTCGCGAAACCACTCGACAGTGCGCACCAGGCCATCGTCAAATGTTGTCGTCGGTTGCCAGCCAAGCTGCGCCAGCTTGGTGCCATCCATTGCGTAGCGAATGTCGTGGCCGGGTCGATCGGGGACGCTGCGCACGAGCGACCATGGCTTGTCGACCAATGCCAGGATCCGCTCGGTCACCACTCGATTGGGCAGCCGGTCGGTACCAGTGACGTTGTAGACCTCGCCGCTGACGCCGTTGTCGAGCACGAAGCCGACCGCGTCGGCATGGTCGTCGACGTACAGCCAGTCGCGTTGTTGGCGGCCGTTCCCGTACATCGGCAGCGACTCGTCATCGAGCGCGTTGGTCACGAACAGAGGGACGATCTTCTCAGGGTGCTGGTGCGGTCCGTAGGTGTTCGAGCCGCGAGTGATGACGACGTCCGTGCCATGTGTCACGCCGTAGGCTCTAACCAGCAGGTCTCCTGCTGCCTTGGCCGACGCGTATGGGCTGCGCGGGCGGAGCGCGTCCAGCTCGGTGCTGAGGCCTTCGACCACCTCGCCGTAGACCTCATCGGTAGATACCTGGACGAACCTGATCGGTCGCTGGTCCTGTTCGCGGCGGACGGCCTCGAGCAGGACGTGGACGCCGATGATCCCGGTCCGCAGGAACGCCTCGGCATCGATGATCGAGCGATCGACGTGTGATTCGGCCGCGAAATTGATCACCGCATCGGCGTTCTGGATCAACTTGCCGACCACTTCCTGATCGCAGATGTCAGCCTGCACGAAGACGAAGCGCGGCGCCAGGTCTGGATCCGCGTCACACGAGGCGAGATTGTCGCGATTTCCGGCGTAGGTCAGCTTGTCGATAACGACGATGGTGTCGTCCGTTGCCGCCAGCCGGCGACGGACGAAGCAGCTGCCGACGAAGCCGGCGCCCCCGGTGACCAGCAGCCTCATCCGTGTTCTGCCACGTGTGGGACGTGGTTGTCATCGCTGGACGCCATGGAGGAGGCATGGAGCAACGATTCGATCGTTCCCGCGTCCGACCAATGGCCCTCGTACTCCTGCCAAAACAGCCGTCCATCGGTCACGTAGTGGTTCAGCACGTCAGTGATTTCGAACTCGCCGCGCGATGAAGGCTCCAGGTGGGCGATGACGTCGAATGCATCGGGACGGAGCAGGTAAACGCCGATGGGGATCAAGTCGGTCTTGGGCTTGTCAGGCTTTTCCTCAAAACCGATTATCCGCCCGCCTTCGTCGAATTCGGCCACTCCGAAGCGTTCAGGATCGGGCACCCGATAGAGCAATGTTCCCGCGCCCCAGCTTCCGCCGTCGAACTCCTTGGCAAAGCTCGTCAACGATGGGCCGCGCAAAATGTTGTCGCCAAGCACGACGCAAAAGCTGTCGTCTGTGACGAAGTCGCGGGCAAGTCCGATCGCGTGGGCAATCCCGGCTGCGCCTCGCTGATAGCGATAAGTCAGCTCGAGATCGAACTCACGCCCGTCCGCGAGCAGCTCGACGATGTCGCCGATGCTTCGCCCGCCCAGTATGACCATCACCTCGCGGACGCCCATCCCGCGCAGGGTTTCGAGCGGATAGAAGATCATCGGCCGGTCGTAGACCGGCAAGAGGTGCTTGTTGGTGACGCGAGAGAGATTGCCCATCCGCGACGCGGTGCCGCCGGCGAGGATCAGACCCTTCACGCGCGTAGGAGGCTGTTCGTGTCGCGTCTCTTCTCTGCGGCGATGCGCTGCCTCAAGCGTGTCACCAGCAGCTCGAGCGCTTCACGCACGTCGATGCCTCGATAGATCAGCCATGACAGTAGCCGAGGGTAACTGCTCTGATAGTGGTCGCCATAAAAGATTCGCATCGCGTCGTGAAAAGCACGAATAGTCACAGGCCGGTTGTTGCTCGAAGCGGCTCGCTTGACATGCGTAGCAACGGCGGACGGCACGTACATGACACGCCAGCCAGCGGACTTGATGCGATACGCCCAGTCGAGGTCTTCGCCGTACATGAAGTAGCGCTCATCGAGCAGGCCGACTGTGTCACGAATCTCCGAGCGGACCATCATGAACGCCCCACACGGTGCATCGATTTCCGTCTCGACGTCGTCCGGCAGGTAGGTCAAGTTGTACTGACCGAAGGTTGGACTGCGTGGAAACAGGCGTGACAGCAGGGTCATCCGGTAGATCGATCGCGGCGGTGTCGGGAAGAGGCGCCGGCAAGCGAGGTCGAGGCTCCCGTCCTCGAGGTTGAGCCGCGCCGTGGCGCACCCAACCGATGGTTCGCGATCGAGATACTCGACCAGGATGGCCAGTGTGTCCGGTTGGACCACCGTGTCCGGGTTCAGCAGCAGCAGGTACCTGCCAGTCGCCATCCGCAGGCCCTGGTTCGAAGCGGCCGCAAAGCCGGTGTTGGCGGCATTGCGCACCACGTGCGCATCAGGCAGCCGCCGGCCAAGCGCTGACTCGTCGAAACCGCGCGAGGCATTGTCGACGATGATTGTCTCGAGGCTCACGCCGATGCTTGTTCGGAGCGCGTCCAGACAGCGCCCAAGCATTCCCGGAGTCTCGAAGTGGACTATTACTGCCGTGACGTCCGCTTGGGCCGCGCGCATCGGCTCCCCTTCCAGCCGTTGGTGCCTGCCTATACTCCGCCCGGTGATCAGGCGTGGCGCAATATACCCGACCTGTCGCGAGTATCACCTGAATCCGTCCACTTTGGTACTGGTTTCGCTGGTCCTTATGGCGATTTGCGTTGCCGTCGCGCTCCACGCGCTGGGAGCGCCGTTCGCCGTCGAGCTGGCGGTTCAACTGATCCTCGCAGCGACGTTCGCCGCTCTCGCCTTCGCCGATCTTAGGATTGCCGTCGCGATCTGCGTGCTTGAGCTGATCATCGGCGGCGCGTCGGGCCGCTGGACCGCTCTCCCCGCGGGTGTCTCGGGCAGGATGATGCTCGACGTCATCGTGGCACTGGTGAGCGTCGTCGTCCTCGCTCGACAGGCTCGAGAAGGCCAGGTGGCACTCGGTCGTTACACGCTCCACGCGATCGTGATCGCGCTTGCCATTCCCGCGATCTGGATACCGATCGGTGTGGTCAGCGGCAACGGCCTGACAAACGCGATCGCGGATGGTGACGGATTCCTGTTCTTCGGCTTCGCACTGATCCTCGCCGCTGTCGCGCTGCGTGGCGACCTTGGCTGGCTGAGGCGCTGGATCCTCGTCAGCACGGTGATAGGTGCGGTCCTGACGCTGCTCATAGCCGGTTTGCTGGTCAGTGGAGCGGTGGCGCACCAAACCCTACGGGAAGTGCTGATCTGGACCTTCGCGCTGGGCGGTCGGGTCGATGCGATCGACAGCGGAATGCGCATCTATCTTGCTGGTGGCCTGTTCCTCCAGGTCGGAGTGGCCATCGCCGCCTGGGAGATGTTGCGCGATCCGCGCCGCATGTGGCTGTGGATCACGCTTGTGATTCTTGGTGCGGCTCTAATTTCCAGTTTCACGCGCGGCTATTGGCTCGGAGCCCTCATCGCCGGTGCAGTGGTCATCGTCTTCGGTCGGGCAAGCACTCGCGAGGCACTGGCGCGCGGCAGTCGCAGACCAGTCGCGCTGGCCGTTGGCTTTGGCATTGCTTCGTTTGTCGTCGTTGCGCTGCTCGGTGCCGGGGGTGGCATGAGCTCAAACCTGATCAAGCTTTACCAGGCGCTCATCCTGCTCGGCCATATCGTTGAGCGGCCACTGTTCGGCTGGGGCCTTGGGGCAATCGCAACCGATTACCAGTTCGGCACCTCTTTCACCTACGAGATCACCTACCTCGATCGAGCTTTCAAACTCGGACTCATCGGACTCGTGCTGTTCCTGTCGCTTCCGCTGCGGCTGCTGGTCGATAGCTGGCGGGTGCTCGCCGGCCGCCTTAACGGTGCCGTGGGAATCGTGCCGGGCGAGGCGGTGGTGCCGCTCGCGATCCTGGTTTCCGTTCTGATCGTAAGCGCGACAAACCCGTACCTCGTCGGCTCGGTTGGAATAGGTGCTTTGATGCTGACCATCGCCTGGCTCGACCCGTTCCGCCCCAAGGCGGACCCGACGTGACCCCGCGCGTCACCGTCTCGCTGGTCACCTACAACGGCATGCACTGGCTGTGGGGCTGTGTGATGTCCGTCCTGCGCCAGAAGATGGGCCGGCTGGAGCTGCGCGTGGTCGACAACGCCTCGACCGATGGCACGCTCGACTTTCTGCGCGACGCCGCAGCCCACGACACCCGAGTGCACGTCGTCGCGCTCGACACGAATGTCGGCTTCGCGGCGGCCCACAACATCACCATTGGCGAGGCCGAAACCGAGTTCGTGATGTTGCTCAACCAGGACGTCGAGCTCGATCGCTTCTTCCTGCAAGCCGCGTTGCGCGCCTTCGAGCGCAGCCCGGACATTAGCTCGGTTCAGGCTCGGCTGCGACGGCTAGGGCCCGAGGGTGAACACACCGATGTCATCGACTCGACCGGCCTGGTCATGCATCGCGACCGGCGTGTCGTGGCCCGCCGCCAGGGAGAGCCGGAGGACGAGCGCGACCTCGCCGCCGGCCCGGTCTGGGGCGTCGACGGCCCGGCGCCCGTGTATCGCCGTGCGGCGTTGCTCGACGTTCGTGAGCCCCGTACGGCAGGCGGCATAGAGGTGCTCGACGAGGACTTCTTCATGTACAAGGAGGACGTCGATCTCGCCTGGCGGCTGCGCAAGCGCGGCTGGCGGGCGTGGTACGAGCCCGATGCGCTGGCGTGGCATGCTCGCGGAGCGGGCGGCGGCCCCGGCCAGCGGCTGATCGACATCGCCCGCTCGAATCGGACGATCCCGTACTTCGCCAAGGCCCTTTCGTGGCGCAATCAGCGCCTGATGCAGCTCAAGAACGAGAGCGCGGCCGAGTACCTGACTGACCTGCCGTGGATCGCGCGCCGGGAGCTCCTGTCGCTCGGCTTCATCGTCGTCGCCGACCCGCAACGCCTGTCGATCGTGCCCGACCTGATACGGCGCATGCCCGGCGCGCTGCACAAGCGCGGGTGGACGCCGTTCGACCGATAGACTCGGCCGCCGTGGCAACTGACGAAGTAACCCTCTCCTCGCCGATAACGGTGTGTCCGCCGCGCCGCTGGCCCGGCCTGGGGCTGGCGGAGGCGTGGCGGCTGCGCTCCGTCTGCCTGGTGCTCGCCCAGCGACTGCTCAAGGTCCGCTACCGCCAGGCGGTCATAGGTGTGGCCTGGGCGCTCATCCAGCCGCTTTTGCTGATGATCGCGTTCACGATCTTCTTCGGTCTGCTTCGCGCGGACTGCCGTCAGAGGGCGTGCCCTATCCGCTCTTCTTCTTTCGCGGCCTGGTGGTCTGGCAGATCACGTCCAAGCTGCTCGCCGAGGGCAGCACCAGCCTGCTCGCCAACTCGACCCTGGTCACCCGGATCTACTTCCCGCGCGTCTACTTCCCGATTGCGGTAGCCCTGTCGAGCATGGTCGATTTCTTCTTCAACTCGATCGCGCTGCTGGTCTTGATGCTGTTCTTTGGCTTCCTGCCCGGGCCGCAGATGATCGCCGTGCCCGTGATCCTGGTCATCATCTACGCGGCCAGCCTGGGTCTGGCGTTGTGGTTCTCGGCACTCAACGTTGCGTACCGCGACGTCGGTGTGATCGTTCCCTTCGTCATCCAGGTTGGCTTCTTCGTCAGCCCTATCATCTATCCAGCGTCGATTGTGCCCGCCCAATATCAGCCGCTGTACTACCTGAACCCGTTCGCGCTCGGTATCGAGGCCTTCCGCTGGGCAACGCTGAACACTCCGGCGCCGCCGGCTTTGCATGGGTCATCGGGACAGTGGTCGCGGTCGTCCTGCTGGTCTCCGGTTACATCTTCTTCCGGCAGCGCGAAGGCACATTCGCGGACGTCATATGAGCGACGTACGCGCCGGTGATCAAGGCGGAGAGCATCGGCAAGCGCTACCAGATCGTGGCTGGACCGGGCCATGGCGGCCTGTATGACCGCATCGGGCGCGTCGTCGGCCGGCGTCGTCCCGGTGAAGAGGAAGCCGAGACGGTCTGGGCCCTGCGCGACATCAGATTCGAGGTACCACCGGGCCACATCGTCGGCGTGTTGGGCCGCAACGGTTCGGGCAAGTCAACGCTGATGAAGATCCTCGCCCGAGTCACAGCGCCTACCGAGGGTTGCGCGACGGTCCGCGGCCGCGTCGGCGCACTGTTGCAGGTCGGTATCGGCTTCCATCCCGAGCTGTCGGGCCGCGACAACATCTACTTGAGCGGGTCCATCCTGGGCGCCACCCGGCGCGAGATCGACGCGCGCCGCGACGAGATCGTCGAGTTCGCCGAGATCGGCCGTTTCCTGGACACCCCCGTGAAGCACTATTCGAGCGGCATGTTCATGCGCCTTGCCTTCAGCGTGTCGTCGCACCTCACAACCGAGGTAATGCTGGTTGACGAGGTCCTGGCGGTTGGCGACGCCGCTTTTCGCAAGAAGTGCGAGGACCGTATCCGGAAGCTCGTACGCGAGGGCCGGACGGTGATGCTCGTCAGCCACGATGTGGATTCGGTGATCGAGACCTGCGATTCGGCCATCGTGCTCCACGAGGGCGCCCTGGTTCATGTGGGCGATCCGCTCGGGGCGGCCGACGTATACGAGCGCGAGATTCTGCAGCTGCCGCCGGAGAAGCGGAAGTCGGCCAGGGCGGCCCATCAAGGGCGTTAGGACCGACAAGAAATGAATGACAAGATTGACCAGGGAAGGCGCGCGAAATTTTCAACTCGCGTCGCTAACCGGGCGCTGACCCGCATTCATCGGCTGCCCGTGCCTCTTCCGAAGCGTCTATCGAACCCGCTCTTCGACGCCGACTGGTACCTGAACCGGTATCCGGATGTACGGGAATCAGGCATGAATGCTTTCCTTCACTACCGCCGATATGGCATCGGCGAAGGGCGTGATCCGAGTCCGTCCTTCGATACGCGGTGGTATCTCGATCAAAACCCTGATGTCGCGAACGCAGGGCTCGATCCTCTCGATCACTATCTATGCTTCGGCATCGCCGAGGGTCGACTCTCGAAACCACCATGCTCCGAATGCGGCCTTCTGGAGGTTACGCGGGTCATCCACGACGCCGAAACCGGCGATCTGCGTCGGCTGTGTGAGGCGTGTTTTGCGGAGCAGGCCGCAATTGCCCGGCGAATGATCGTGGCTGACCTGCTTGACGAGCATCCAAATCCGGGAAGTCGAGCGTTGTACCAGCCGGTGGCTCTGGACGAATTGAAAGATTGGCGGTTGGACCGCCCAGATAGCGAGCTTCGAGCCACCATTGGATGGAAGGCAGCGATGGAGTTCGAATCGATGGCCCGGCCGTCCGAGGCCCCGGCAAGCTTCCTGGACGTCGGCTCTCACACCGGTTTCTTCTGCGAGTTCTTCGCCAATAGAGGAATTCCTGGCCACCGGCGTCGACTCGAGCCATCGCTGTGTTCGCGTCGCGCGATTGGTCGACGGATTCTTGGTGCACGACGGAAGGCCTGAAGCCGCGTCCGTGCGATATATCGAAGCCGACCTGTACGACTACCTCACTGCCGATCAACAGGACGCCTTTGACGTTACGTCGGCTCTGGCCACGCTCCAGTGGGTGATGCTCCAACGTGGCGTGGAGGCAGGCCTGCTGTGTCTGGAGCGCCTTGCCGCCAGAACAAAGCGCGTATGCATGGTCGAAATGCCATATACCGAGGGCGAGTCTTACGTGGCGGACATCCCGGTCGAGATCAACCGTCGCTGGGTCGAAGAGGCAATGTACTCGCGCGGCCACTTTGACGAGGTCCGAGTAATAGAGGCGTCACCGGTCGGGCTGCTGCGTGATCTTTCCTGGGCGTCAGGAGATCTCCGGCTAGTCGCGCAGATGAGCCTTCCATTCGTTGAGCGCTTCTCCGGAGGCCGTGGCGCCCGGCATACTTCGGCATATGGAAGGTGAAGCGGGGCAGCCTGAACGACCGGAATCAAGCGATCGATCCGAACAGGATGAAGTCGACGTGTACCGGGTACGCGCCCGTACCATCGCCAACCTCGAGGAGCTGCTCGCAGCAGGCACATGCCGAGATCCAGCTCATGCGCGACTCGACGAGCTGGCGCCTGACGGCACCTCTGCGCGCCGCGGGCACTGCCGCGCGACGCCTGCTGGGCCGTCCCGGCTGAGGGTTAAGCCGTAGCGCTCAACGGATTACGCGCTTACCGAGAGGGCAACCGAGGCGCCTTCATTGCCAAGTTCGCTCAGCCATGCGACGCGCTCGCAGACAACGTCGACTTCAATTACGTAGTCACCAGGTTCATCCGGCGCTTGGACGGGCAGCATCACGCGCCTCTCCTCACCGGGTCGCAAAGGCTGCGCGAAAGGGATCCGGGCGTTATCCCACGCGACGACGTCACCGGCGGCGGTCAGGACATGATATGAAAGCGCGAACCGGGCGTGCGAGCGTCGCGCATGGTCAGGTCGGAGTCGTTGCGGACGCGAACGGGGACGGAAAAGGCTTCTCGCACTTGGCCCGACATCGCCGACCGGTCGGCTTGGATAGAGGCCGCAAGCATCGGATTCCTTTCCGCCTCTGGTCCAACGAAGCCCAGTGAGGCGATCGCTGCCGCGCAGCGGTTTGTGAGCTCAAGCAGACCTTGGCGCCGACACGCGAACGCGATCAGCCGCAGCTGATCGATGACCAGGTCGCGGGCGTCGGGGTCCGGCAACGCCCCGCTGCGTGCCGCCTGACGAGCATTGATCTCCAGCTCGGCAACGAGCATCTCCAATCCACGCGCCTTGGCCGGCTGCCCGTTCTCTTCGAGCAGGGAGCGAGCTGTGAGCGCAGCGAAGTTCACGGTCTCGTCGATGAACAAGCGCCGATACTCGGCGGGAATGCGGCCACGGATCAGCTGGGCGGCCTCGAGCAGCCAGGTGAGCATCTGAACCCGGTTGTTGACCATGTTGCTGGCGTGTATCCGGTACCAGGCCAGGTCCGCGTCGACATGTGCGATCTCTACTCCACGAAGGGCGAGGTCGATCCACATAAGCCAATCCTCGCGTCCGCCCACCTGCGTATCGAAGGCCCGCCCCTCCGGCCACAGCGTCCTTTTGAACAGCGCGGCGTGTATTGGGATGGTTAGCCCACGTTCCCAGGTGAACAGGAAGTCCTCGATGGGCTTCGTGCCAAGCCGCCGCGGCGTGCGGTCAATGCGCCTGCCGGTAGTGCCGTCGAAGCGCCAGAAGTTGGAGTAGCTGACGCCGAGGTACGGATCGATCTCCATCAGCCGCACCTGGCGGCTGAGCTTCGACGGCGCAATCAGGTCATCAGCATCGAGGAACTGCACATACGTTCCACGTCCCAGGGCCAGTCCGGCGTTGCGCGCCGCCGCAAGGCCCTCATTTGCCTGGCGGTGGTAGTGAACCCGTTGATCCTGGGCGGCAAGGGCTGACGCAACCACCGATGTCCGATCGGTCGAGCCCGTCGTCGATGATCAGACACTCCCAGTTGGAATACGTTTGTCCGCGGACGCTCTCCACGGCTTCGGCGAGGAATTCGGCCTGGTTGAAGGCGGGAATGATCACACTGACCAGCGGCTCGCCCACTTCAACCGCGAGATCACGCACGACCAGGGCGAGGCTCACGGTGGGGCTGCCCGCGTCCTTGAACCAAGTCACGGTTTCGAGGACCAGGTCAAGCTCAATTCGGTAGCGTCCAAGTTTAGCCGGTGCCGCAATCGGGAGCGTCAAAATCTGATCCTTGCCGGGCCTGAGTGGCGGGGAGAACGAGACGCGCGGACCGTCCCACAACACGACGTTGTCAGCCTCGTCGAAGAGGTGGTAGGAAAGTCCGGGTGGCAGGATGTGGCTCCGGAAGGTGATCGACGACTGATTGGTCACGCGGACGCTGCAGCTCGGTCATAGAGCGCGGCTCGACCACGAGACGATCAGTCAACGGCTCCAGCCGGGCGCTGAGCCGCGGTTCCGCGAGATCGGGGTCGCCACCTGAGATCTCCTCCATCAGGGCGAGGCACTCCGCCTGCTCGGCCTCGAGCCCGAGTCGCCGACAGTTGGCCCAGATGAACCTGACCGCGGCGACGAGGTCGATCATCTCCTCGTCTCGCTCGGTCATTCCGCCGCGGCGCGCGTGTTCGTGGAAGAGCCGATGAGCACGGATGCCCTCGCGCAATAGCGCCGGATCATCGAACCATCGCGGCCGTGACAAACGTTCGAGCGGGTGATCGCGGAAGTCCACAAGGAACTCCGGGCAGTGAACGAGGCGCGCACCGAGCCCGGCCATGCGCATGTCGTACTCGAAATCCTCCCAGATCGGCAGGTCCGTCCAGGGCCCGGCAAGATCGGTAATCCGGCGCGTGTAAAGCGGACATGCCGTCTGCCAGAAGCTGTGGGTCAGAAATGTCGGCAGCATGACGGTATGTGTTTCGCCACTCCGCTCGGCGGGGACACCGGACGGTTGCCGGCCGATTTGGTAACGGCGGATGTACGAGTACGCGATATCCGCGTCCGGGTGTTGTCGCAACGCGCCGACCATCACCTCCAGCTTCCTCGGAGCCAGGAGGTCGTCGCTGTCCAGGTACTGGATGAACTCTCCGTGGGCGGCGACCCGGCCGGCCTCGCGGACGAGCCCGGCCAGACCGATATGGTCGATACGCAGCACGCGAATGGCTGGGTTCGAGGCAGCGAACTGGTCGCACAGTGCGGCGGTCGGTGGGTCGGATCCGTCATCGACGAGGATCGTTTCGGTCGATTCGTAGGTCTGTGCCTGCACGCTCGCGACGGCCTGGCGGACGAGGGCTGGACGGTTGTAAACGGGAATGATGACGCTCACCAGCCCTGGGACGACGTTCTCTTCCGGGATCGCCGCGCGACGGTCCGGCGTCGGACTCTGCCGAGGTGCAATCTGGTCGAGGAGCTGGACGTAGCGCTCCGCCACGGCCGACATCGAGTGACGGTCGAGCACGACCTGGCGAGCTCGGGCTGTCATATCAGCGGTCCCGGCTGAATCGCTTCCGACGTCGGCGATTGCGGCAGCTGCCGCTGACACGTCGCCCAGGCGATACAGGTGGCCGGACATTCCGTCCTCGATCAGCTCGGCGACGCCGCCGACGTCGGTCGAAACAACCGGGCAGCCGGTGGCCATCGCCTCGAGCAGGATCATCGGCTGAGTCTCCAGTCGCGACGTCGATAGGAGCGCGCCGCCGTTGGCCGCCACCCAGCGATAGACCCCCGGCATCTGGGCGTGGGGCACGCTTCTGATCCATTCGATGGAGCGCGCCACCCTATGGCCGGCACGCTCGATCAGTCGCGCTCTCTCATCCTGATACTCACCGGGGAGATCGCCGATGACGAACATCCGGACTGGGATGCCGTTCTCGAGCAGCGTGCGGCCGATGTCGAACAGCTCGACGGGGTTCTTCTCTTCCTCCAGGCGTCCGATCCACAGAAGCGGACGCTCGGCCGGGCGCATGCAGAGGAAGGGCAGCCACCCTATTGGAGCCTCCGGACTGAAACGGTCGACGTCAACGGCGTTGCGGATGACGAACACGGATGGCGCGTCCGGCACCAGCTCGTTAAGGCGCTTCCCGTGCACGTCCGAGGGCGCAACGATGGCTCGCACGATGCCATTCGAAAGCTGGGGGAATGAGCGGTCCTGGAATGAGGGGTGCGCCGTATGCGTCTCGTAGATCACGGGCGGCGTGATCCCATGCTTGCCAATCAGCGCGACCAGCTCAGGAAAGTCGATCACGAAAATCGCGTCCCACCCCTGGTCGAGCAACGCCGCGAGTGTTTCGTCGTCGTCCAGCCCGAGCATCACCCGGGGGTGGGTCGCGAAACCCGCGCCACCCTCGCCGTACGACCTGTGGAAATACACCCACCCTTCGACGTCGATCCGCTCCAGGGCCTCGACCTTGGCCAAGGTCGCCGTTTCCACCCCACCCAGACCCATCGAGTGGTAGGCAAACAACACGCGGCGACGCACGTGATCGGCCCGGAACGACGGCCGGTTCCTTGCTCCATGCTCGAGGAGCGTCTCGTCAAATCCCGATCGGTGGATCTCGAGCGGCGGCGTGCCCTCCACATTCGTGCCCGCCGTTGCCGTGACAGCGAGCTCGATGCCGCGCTCGGTCAGGATCCTAAGTGTCTCGTCATCGTAGTCGCCGGGGGTGCCGTTCGGGTAGGCAAACAGCCTGCAGTGCCGGCCTGTCGCCGCTTCGACCGCTTCGATCGAGCCTACGATCTCGTGCTGCTGCTGGTCTGGCGACAGGCGGCTGAGGATCGCGTGCGTGCGCGTGTGGGCACCGAACTCGATCAGGCCAGAGTCGAGCATTTCGGCGATCGCCTGGCTGGTCAGCATCCTGTACGGCGACGCCGGTTTTACTGGCACTCCGGGCGTGCTGCCCAATTCGGCGACGAGCCTATCAACCTCCTGGTCGACGTTTATGGGGCTCATCTTCTTGATCGACTCCTGCAACCGGAGCGACGCCTCGAGACGCGAGGAGCACGACGACAGGTCGATCACCTCGTTGTGCCATGTGACCGTGTTGGACTCGGTTTCCGCAACGGCGCGATTTACACGACAGAACCAGACCGTCGAGTCGGTATCGATCAGGTCCGTACACAGGAACACCGTCGCCGGGATCTGAAGCTCGCGAAGGATCGGAAGGGCAAGCGTGCAGTTGTCCATGAAGCCGTCGTCGAACGTGATCGCCGCCACCGGCCGTGAGGGCATGTTGGCGATGGCGGCGGGCAGCTCTGCAAGCGGCACGACATCGAAGTGCTCGCGCAGATAGAGCATCTGGCGCCGGAACATGGCCATGTCGAGAAAGCACGGATCGGGGAGGGGAAGCGGCTGAGCTACGACAGCGTGGTATAGAAAGACGCGTCCCGAAGAGACGCTCGGCTCGACGCTCATGCCTTGACCGCCCGCGCGCACACCTCAAGGGCAAACCGTGGATCGCTTTCGGCGATCTCCTGCTCTGTGAACTCGTGGGCCACCCGACCCCTCAGGTCGCCCGCCGCGGTCAGAGAGTTTCCGTACGGCACGACCTTCACGTTTGTCCGGCCGAACGCCTCGCCGAGAAGATCACGCATCCCGTCGGGTGTAAAGCGCCAGTACTCCGTAAAGAGCTCGGGATCGGCCATGCTGATGCCTGGGCTGCCCACAAGTAGCACGCCCCCGGGCCGAAGCACCCGGTGCATCTCGGCTACAGCGCGGCGCACGTCGTAGATAACGTGCAACACGTGGGTGCACACGATGCAGTCAAATGTGTCGCTGGGAAGTGTGTTCGGCTTGGTCAGGTCGGCCACAAGCGTGGCGATTGGGTTGGTGTCGTCGACGTGCAGGATGTCAAGCCGCGTAACCCGTTCGCCGCCATAAGTCGGAACGTACGTCGGATCCTGGAACTCCAGGCAGTGGCCCCACATATCGGCGCGATGGTCGGACAAGAACTGCTCAAGGTAGAGGCGGTGCACCGGCTGGCCGCGATCGGTACCCCACAGGGCGCTGAGCGGCTCGATGCCGCGTCCCGTCCGCCATTGGGCCCGCATTCGTGCAAATGCACGTCGCCAGCCCGTCGGCTCGGGCGGCGGTGACTTCCAGTCCGCCTCCCTCACCGTTCGCCCCCTGATGCAGCGCTGGTCAGCATCGTCGTCGGATCTTGGATCGCCCAACCGCGCGCGCGACGAACTCGTGCAAACGGCTCGCGGTCGAATTCTTCCGTTACCTGCCTGGCGAGCAAAGCTAGCCACGACCGATCCCCATGCAAATCGCCCGTCTCAGCGTCGTCACCCCAGGTCATCGGGCCATCGAGTGCAACATGCCATCCCTTGTTGGCGATGCGAATGAGAAGGTCGGCTCTGACCGCCGCATCGTCGCCGACTCGACGAGCTCCGCCGATCTCTTCGAAGGCGGCGCGCCGGACAGCGATCACACTCGAGTTGCTCGCGCCACGAAGGAGGCCATCGATCGTCGTTGCCGGGTCATCGTTGATGTCACGGGCGGTCACGACCCTGCCGTCGACGTTCTCACCGGTCGTCGCCTTGCCGGCAACGCCGAGGAAATCGCTGGCAAACATATTTGACAGGCGTAGCGCGAAGTGTCGGTCGATATCTGTGTCCGGAACGAGCGCGATGATAGGTGCCCTCGCGTTGTGCAGTGATGCATTCAGAATCGATGCCAGGTCGACGCCGTCTGATCGAACGTGGCGCAGCGACAACCCCTCGTGGGCGTTGCCCATTTCTTCAGCCATCGCTCTGCCCTTGATCGGCAGAAGATTGCCGACAAGGAGCACCTCGATATCCCTCAGGCTCTGGCCGGCAAGGCCCGCCAAGGCAGCAGCCGTCTTATCAGCGTCGTCTGACAGCGGCAGGACCAGTGCGACACGGTGCTCCGTGGCGTCGTTGAGGTGCCGTGCGAATACGCGCGAGGCCTCCCGGTGTACAGGAGTCCAGCCAAGTCCGGTTTTGTTTGTGTCGTACATCCGGTAGTACGACAGGACATCGTCGATGCGGTTGTCGAACCGGTGCCGCCGTCCAATGCGCAACCACAGGTCGTAGTCCATCACGTAGTTGAGCTCGGGATCCAGAAAGCTCCCGTCTGCGCGACGCACAGCCTCGAGCAACTCGCGGGTGAAGAAGATCGACGGCTGGGTTGGGATCGAGTCTGGCAGCCAATACTTCAGGACGTCGAACCAGCTGTGCTCAACGTTGGCCACATAGTCGGTCGGCTTGCCGGCACGGTCAACCATCTGACACGCGCCAAGAACTAGCGGAGCCCCTTTCATGGCTTCGGCCACCTTCGAAAACGCCCCAGGTGCGTAGTAATCGTCCGAGTTGATCCACGCGATAACGTCGCCCTGCGCCTTGGAGAAGCCCTTGTTGAGGGCGTCCGACTGACCACGGTCCGGTTCAGAGGTCCACGTCAGGTGCGGATATGAACGTAGGATGTCGATGGTGCCATCGGTCGATCCGCCGTCGACGACGATGTGCTCGAAGTTTGGGTAGTCCTGGGCGACCACCGAATCGATCGTGTCCCGGATGAACTCGGCCTGGTTGAACGACGGCGTGACGACCGAGAAGCGGGGTGACGTCACGCCGTGTCAGCGGCCGTCACTGCGCGCAATTCAGCCAGCAACGCATCCCGCTCCGGCCCGCCATAGCCGGTCTCCAGGAAGGACTCGAGCCAAGACATGTGCTTATGGCGCGATGCCATGTGAGCTCCAATCGCGACTCCCCTGGCGCACGTTGAGCCTTCCCATTGGCGATACCTCGTGAGCGGCTCGGGTTGAACGCAGATGGGATGCCGGAGAGATATGAAGGACCACAGAAACTGGTCCTCGACCATTCCTTCATCAGCCGTGCCTATCAGCTCGCTCGCGGAGACGATGATTTGCCGGTCGACCATCACCGCACTGTTGCCGGGACTGGCGTCGTAGCCGTTTTCGGTCAGACGAACGACAAGCGTAGGGGGCTCATGAACGCCGGCGAGCGGAATGGGCTGCACGTGCGCGTCGAACACGTGCGCCGAATCCTCCCACCAGTAGACCATTGGCGAGTAGGTCAGACCCGGTCGTCCGTCGAAGGCCGAGCTGTGAACGGCGTACTGCCGCTCGAGGAACTGCGGGTGCCACTCATCATCAGAGTCGAGGTGGGCAAGGACAGGCGCGCGCGCCTCCCTGGCACCCCAGATGCGAGACGAGAAGATGCCCAGTCGGCCTGGACCACGGTGCTCGAGCAGGCGCGTTCTAGCGGGGTCCTGCTGAACAATTGAATGGGCCAGCGCGATTGTGCTGTCGCTCGAGCCACCGTCGACGAGCACCAGCTCCCAGTCCTTGAACGTCTGCCAGCGGACGCTGCGGACTGCCTGGGCCAGGTATCGCTCCGCGTTCAAGAAATGGATGATGACGCTGATCGCAGGCGTTTCGGTCATACGGTCTTGCCGTCAGGCGCGCGCGACCTGATCCGCGACCCAGCGATATGTAGCCTCGAGACCCTCCTCGAGTCGGATCGAGGGTGCCCAGTCAAGGCACTGATTGATCAGACTGTTATCGCTCGTCCGGCCGCGGACTCCCTGCGGAGCGTCGAGCCGGTACGTTCGGCGTAGCTTGACACCAGCGATGCGCTCGACGATGTCAACCAGCTCATTGATCGAAACCGTCTGATCGCTGCCAATGTTGAGCGGCTCGTTGACGTCGCTGTCCATCAGCAGACGCGTTCCGTAGATGCAGTCATCGATGTACGTGAAGCTCCGACGTCTGCTCACCGTCACCCCAAATCTCAATCTCGAGGTCTCCTGAGACTTTCGCCTCGGCGACCTTGCGGCAGACCGCGGCGGGCGCCTTCTCACGGCCGCCGTGCCACGCGCCATGTGGGCCGTAGATGTTATGGAACCGGGCGACGCGGGTAGACAGGCCGAAGTCCTCGCGGAAGTGGCGGCACATACGCTCGCCGAACAGCTTCTCCCAGCCGTACCCGTCCTCGGGCATCGCCGGGTATGCGTCCGCCTCCCGCAACGGCTCGACGTCCTCCCGGTCCTGCCGCCCGATGGGGTAGATGCACGCTGAAGAAGCGAAGAAGTAGCGCTCGACACCGGCGTCACGTGCGGCAAGCGATCAGGTGCGTGTTGATCAGCACCGACAGCATGCACAATGCCTTGTTGCTTTCGATGAACCCCATGCCGCCCATATCCGAGGCGAAGTTGTAAACGACGCGCGCGTCACGAACAGCCTCCAGACCGGCCGCTTGATGGCGCAGATCAAGCTCGACGTTTTCGGCCGCGGGCGAGAGCTGAAACCACTGCTCGAGGGGCTTCACATCGACGGCACGGACCGACTTGCCCTCGCGCACCAGTGCCTCGACCATGTGGCCGCCAATGAAACCACCCGCCCCTGCCACCAACGCGTCCATGTCCTGCCCGACTGCGAGTCCCTCAGTCGAATACTACCCATGGGTGCCCATCGATCGCCGCGCGGAGCACTTGTGATCCACCGGCTGCGCCATTTCGGGCGACCGAGAACTGGTGGAGCGCGGAAGCGCGAGTACATCTCGGTTGCAGGCTTCTCATCGGTCGGCAAGAAGACACTGATCCGCAAGCTGTACAACGGTGAGCTCCACGACCGCTTCGACATCCACGGCTCACTCGATGCCTATGGCTGGGCATTTGAGCCACTCGAAGGGATCTTCGAAGCCGAGGCAGACCACGTCATCTTCCAGTGGCAGGTTGCTACCGACGGCGTAATCGACGAGCTACTGGCGCGCTTCCCCCAGGCCACCCATCGCGTGATCGTGATATGGCGGCCTTGGCGTGAACACCTCCGCGATTGGATCGCCGACTACGGCCATGAGATGCGCGACACGCCGACGGTCGCCAACCTCATCGCGGGGTGGAACGAGTTGATAGCGCCTCGGTTCCGCGACCAGCTGCCTGCACTCGGCGTGTCCGCGGAGCTGGTCGATGGTTCGACGACCGATTACCGAAAGGTGACCTGGAGCCAGGTCGAGCGGGCGACCTAACACAACCGACCTCCGCGGTCGCTCTGTCAGCCGTAGCCATCAGGTGCGCGACGGCTGGGACCTTCGTGCGCCGCAGATGGCGCTGGGACTGAGGAAAACCGCACCTCAGCGGCCCGTACTCCACCACAGCCTCCTCGCGCCGGCCGGGATTCAGCGCGGTACGGAGGCCGGCGGGCATGGACCCGGAGGGTCATGGCTCGCGGTGCCCTCGGAGGGGAGCCTGTTGCCGGCGCGCACACCAGCAGCCCAGTGCCGCCATGGCGGATTTGGATGAGGGATGGAAATGGTCGGAACGAGCGCCTCTGCGCGTCGAGTTGGGGGGCGGTTCCGTTTTGCGTTGCTCGCTCTGGCTGCGGTACTCGGCCTGGGGGCGGCAGCAGCAGCGCCGCGCGGTCAGGTGGATGCGGCGGAATCCGTAGTGGTTCACGCCGGCGCCGACGCGACGGTCTACCGCTCTCAACCCTACAAGAACTTTGGCAGCCAGCGGGCGCTGGCGGCCAGAAGGCATGGTTCGCAATCCTTCGTTCGCTTCGATCTCAGCGCCGTGCGCGGACAAAAGATGGCGGGATTCGAACTTCGCATGACCGTGTTGAGCGGTGATGCGTCGAGTCTCTCCGTCGCCCAATCTGGCACACGCTGGGTCGAGAGCCGTGTCTCCTGGGGGAGTCGCCCGACAGTGGATGTGACACCGACGATCAGACCACTCGCCGCATCTGCAGACAGCGCCACATTCGATCTGCGCCCGTTCCTCGATGGCGACTACGTCACGATGGATCAGCTGTCTATCCAGGTCGTGTCCTCGAGCGACACAGCGGTGACCGTCGCTGCCCGCAAATCAACGACCGCTCCCAGGCCCGCCCTGGTTATAAATCGCGAGGCTGAAATCGACCTCCACCGGCGCCAAGAAGGCGTCGCCTCTGACGCGCTTTTATACGCCGAACATCATGGCTGCCGGCGACAAGAGCAGTCCGGCCCGGGACACGAGTGCGGCCCAGCTGAACGCCCTGTTCGCGTCGGAGCCCGACATGCGGCCGGTGCTCCAGAACGTGGATGTCTACGGCTTTTTCGGCGCCTCTGTGGGGCGCGGCGACCCTGCTTATGACGCGATGCTCGGCCGGGCGATACCGATGCTGTCGAGGAATGACATTTCCATTGGTCTCGAGGTCGGCGGCCCCCTGGGTTATGCGCCGCCGATCGTCTACGGCGGTGACGTCGGCGGCCAGAACGGCGCCAAGAGCGCGCGCTATGACCTGAGCACCAATATCGCCAAGATCGAACGGCATGGGGGTCAGGTTGGTTACCTGATGCTCGATGGTGCACTGCGGCGGACGATCCACAACGGGGTCCACAGGCAGCCCCACGCTGCTTTCCTGACGATCGGGCTCGCATCACTCAACAACGCTCTGACCTATCGAGCGAACGTCGCCGGGGCGGATGGCAATCAGATACGGATCACCACACCGCGTCGGGTGCCAACACCTCACTTCTCGTCACCGTTGCGGGCAACGACATCACAATTCGTTTGCGAACCGACGCCAGCGGCAGGCCGCTGTCGACGGCGCACGAGGTCAAGGCAGCAGTCGAGCTGTCAACCGCCGCGTCGGCGCTCGTAACCGTCGTCCACCATGGGTCGAGCTCCGGCACCGGCGTCTGCCCAGGTGCGCGCCGCATCGCCGCTGGCCTACGGCGACGACGGCCTCAACATGACCGTCGCGCAGAGCAGTGCCGAGCTCGTCTCGTACATGAAGACTATTCACGACGCGCGGCCGAACATCAAGTTCATACTGCTCGAAGCGGTCATCCACTGGCCGTACGACGGGCGGGCAGGGTACACGTCAGTGCCCTATCCGCAGAATCAGCGTCCCGATTTCGAGCAGGTGTGGGAGGAGCTGACGCGAGCAGCTGAGCGCCGCTGGACTGCCTCAAGTCGCTGGCCGGGATGCACAACGATGTGTCGGTCGAGTACCTCGATCGTCAGGTGCCCTCAATCAATCGCATGGCCGACGACTGGTACGGCCGGATATTCAAGCAGCAGGCCCAGGTCGAGGCATCGGGTGTTGCAGTTCGGCCAGCACTTCAACAGCTTGTGGGGCGGCGGCCCGACTGCGTCCACGCTGGCGTCGGGCCCCTATTTCCAGGCACAGGTCTTGCACGCGGTCGAGGAAGTGCGAGGATTATCGAGCTCAAAACCGGCGCGACGTGACGCCATGCGGCCACTTTGTCATGGACGCATTCATGTACTACCCGCGTGTTGTCTCTCCGTCGACTCATGCAAGCCAGCACGGATGACACGTACCTCGAGGCCCTGGAGGCCTACCTGATCGAGTAAGCCCAGCGGTGTGCCGCGGAGCTCAAGGCGCACTTGGCGACCTCAGAGCACCTGGGCGCGCGGCGAGCGCGTCTCCGTTCGCCCAGAATGGTTGGCATGGTCCACAGGTTGCCTATGATTCCTCGTGCTGTTACGACCCCCGATGATGTTCGTGACGCCTATCGTGTGCTCGGGTCATCTTCCGAGGCGTCCGAGGTCGACCGGCTGCGGCTCTCTAAGCGATCTCTCATCGAGCTCCAGGCGCACCTCCGACATTCGCCGGAAATGACCACGGGGGCCCGACACAACACCATGAGCCACATACGGATTGACCAAGAGCTCGTGACAGCGGCTTACCGGCAGCTCCGGTACGAGGACATCCCGGCCGACGAGGCTCAGCAGCGATCTCAGCACGGAGGCACGCTGCTAGATCTCGTCGACGAACTGCTCGAGTCGGCCGAGCGAGATGACCTGGCTTCCGCTAACCGACGGCGATCGGATCCGGACGTCCGCGTGATCCAGTCCAAGAGCATGCCTCGCAGTGGGCATCACCTGCTGGCAAATATGCTCGGGGAATACTTCAGAGAGCGGCTTGCGTACTGTGAGTTCTACAGCGCTTCAGATTGTTCCGCAATTCCCTGCAACCGGCCGTTGCACCCGCTGCTCGGCAACACGTTCCTGCTCCAGAAGGGTCACGACCTGGGTCTGGACGATCCGGTTGAAAGCGACGGCACTTACTTAATCCAGTACCGGCATCCGATCACGCGCGTTCAGTCGAACTTCGACCATTGGCTGGTCGTCTCCAACGGAGAGGACACGGAAGCTTCCTTTCGCGCCTACGTCGCGTCGGATATGGATTACTACGTGGGTTTCTGGAAGAAATGGGTCCAGCGCGCGGTCACCGGCAGCAACATCGTGCGCTATGAAGATCTCATCGCTGAACCAGCGCAGGAAGTAAGGCGGCTCGTGACGGCCCTGGAGCCCCATCGGCCCGTGGACGGCGAGGGCATGCAGCGGGCCGTCGACATCGCGGAGCTACCTTCGGGAAGCGTTCGAAAACCCAAGGCGAACGTCGTTGAGCGAGATCCGTACACGTACCGATACCAGGACGCGGAGTTCTACCGCGACGTTGAGGCTGCCACGTTCGAGCAGTGCGCGGGTCTCGAATATGAGCGCCTCTACCCGTAGCCTCAGGCTTACGGACGAGCCGGCGCGATCCCCCGATGCGAGTCGCTGCCGGATCAGCCCGCCGACTGCGTCGGGCGATAACTCGTTCTCAACTCGTGCGCGAGCCGCAATGCCGAGTCGGACTCCGAGCTCTGGATCGTCCATCAGCCGGCGCATCCATTCGCGCCGCGTCGTCGAGATCGGGCTCGGCCCAGCGCTGACCTGCCCGGTACGGCCCGTGGTCGCGCTCCAGCTCGACGAGCTGGTAATCGACACAGGCTGAATTGTGATGGAGTCCATGAAGTCGGCGTTGCCCGACCAATGGGTGGCGATGACGGGTTTGCCGAACGCCATTGCCTCGGCGATGGCGAGACCAAAGCCCTCGGATCGGTGGAGCGAGACGAAACAGTCGCAGACCGCAATGCAGTGAGTCGACGTTGTGACCGGGACAGGGTCCGGTCGATGACGTGGACATTCGGGCGGTCGCCGATCAGATGCTGGATCGCGCGCAGTTCCGACGTCGTCAGCGTTGTTCATCTTGATCACCAACGCGGCACGGTCGTCGTCGGCGCGAATGCGCGGCAGAAGGCGTCGATCGCGCCCTCGGGGTTCTTGCGCTGCCTGACGCTGAAGAAGTCGTACATCATCAGGAACAGGTACGCGTCAACGGGAAGGCCAAGCTCGGCGCGAGAGGAAGGGTCCTGTGGGCGTGCGTGGATGACGTATGGCATGCGGACGACCGGAACTGGAGACTTGAGCGAGATCGCATCGCTGGACGAAGGCCGACGGCACCCACACCTCATCGACCAGTGCGAAGGACGGCAGCCATTCATCGGGGAACTCGGGCAGCTCCCAGGTCCAGGCGCCGATCGTGTAGCGGCCCGTCGAACGTTCCCTCCGGCAGCCGCGCGAACGCGTCGGGCGTCAGATCTGCGTTGATGTAGATGACGTTGACGTCATAGAGGGCGGATTCGGCGATCCAGTCGGCCCACTGATCGTCGCCCATGCGCGACGGGTTGCCGTACTGGTAGTCGATGATCGTGAACGGCAGCTCGGCGCGCCAGGGCAGCGGCCATGCCTCGCGCCGCCTGCCCGACGCCCATCTCGGCGCGGATGTAGCCGATCAGGTTCACGCCGCGCGGCAACGCCGCGAGATGCCGGGCGTCGAGCTCAGGTGACGGGCATCGAGCGCGCAGTCGACGCGGTCCTTGGCGAAGTGCGGGCTGTGGAAGGGGTCCCCGACGCGCAGGAAGTCGCCCCACAGCTGCCAGATCATCGTCTCGTCGCGAACGATGTTGGCGTCCTGCCGAGAGGCGCTCTCGTGGTGGACGAGGACGGCTGTGCGGCGTCCAGAGTTGCGATGGCCGGCTCTGGATGAGGCGCAGGCAGAGGTCGACGTCGTTGCCGGCGATCTCGAGCCGCTCGTCGAAACCGCCGATCTCCTCGAAGCTCGCGCGCTTGACCATCAGGCACGCTCCGGTCACGGCCGACACCTCGCGCTGCACGCGATGCAGATCGAGATAGATGGCATCGTCTGGATCCATGCCCTGGAAGAGGTGCATCGCTCCGCCGCCATAGCCGACGAAGAAGACGCCGCCGTGCTGGATCCGACCGTCCGGATACAACAACAGCGCACCAACAGCGCCTATCTCCGGCCGCGAGGCTTCGCCAGCCAGCTCGGTCAGCCAGTCGGGGTCGACGATCTCGATGTCGTCGTTCAGGAAGAGCAATAGCTCGCCCTGGCGGTCCGCGCGCCGTCGTTGTTGAGCTTCGCCCAGTTGAAGTCCTCGTCGCGCTCGAGGATCGTCGCGCCGCTCGAGCGCAGCAGCTCGATCCCCTCCGGATTGCGGCCGCGGCTGTTGTCGAGGACGATCAGCTCGTATGACGCATAGCTCGTCCTCGATAGCGACGTCACGAACGGTTCGACGTAACTCATCTTGCCGGTCGTTGGCACGATGATCGAGACGAGAGGCGTGGCCGTAGTGCGTCGGCGAACCCGCCTGATTCCGTGTATGCCGCCGGCCGGTTGACTCGCCAACCTCGACTCTGGCCGAGGCTCCGCGACGCGCCAGCGCGGCATCAACGGCCGCCAGCTCGGCCGCTGACATTTCGCGCGCGGCGTCGTCAGACTGGATCGGAGCCGACCACTCGATGTGGGGATCGTGGGCGACTCGCGCCGGTCCGTCGGTCAGTCGCAACAGGAGATCGAAGCGCCACGCCGGGCCACCGATCGTGTCCGGCGCCAAGGACCGCCGGTCGCAGGTCATCGCGGAAGAGGAAGAATCCGCCGACATAGTTGCGGGCCAGCAGGTAGTCGTCCGACCAGTCAGGGTTGAACCATGGCTCGGCGTGCGAGCCGCTGTCGTCGACCGTGTCGCGGTCGGAGTAGATCACGTCGGCTTGCTCGGCGAAGGCGCGCGCTCCCAACCGCAGCAGCGCATGGCGCGACAGCGTCTCGCCGGCCTCCAGGATGGCGCTGTACGAGCCCGGCTGGGCCGGCGTGTCGACCAACGCCGAAGGCTCGACCAGGCTGAAGCGATCGTTACCGACCACGCTTGCCGGCAGCGCGTCTGCGATAACAGCGCACGTCCAATACGGATACTGCTGCTCGGCGATCGAGGCGAGGGATCGTTCGAGCCGCCGCTGGCCGCGCCGCGACCATCGACCCAAATCGTCATCGCCGGCCCGCCGCGCGTGGTGGCCTGCCGGGCCAGGTCGGCGATCTCCGCCGGGCCCGGCTGATCGGCCTCGTAGTAGGCGCGGTAGAGCTGAACATCGTCGACGGTGTGGAAGACGGCGCTGCGGATAGCCCGATGACCGGCACGGTCCTCGATGACGACCTCGAGCAGGTGGGCCCCATGGAGCAGGTCGGCAACGTCTAACTCGCCGGTGAAGCCGCTGCTTTCCGCACCCGGCACGCGCGGCAGGTATTCGGCCACGTCAGCGCGTGTCAGGCCGTGCGTGAGACGGCGGGTGAACGCCCCGTCGACATATGCATCGGCCTTGACGACCCCGTCGCCCGCAGCGGCCCAACCGGTCAGACGGAGCACTGCTGATGACTCCATCGCGCCATCGAGCGGCGCATCGAGATGGCTGTAGATCGACTCTGGCGCGATCTCCTCGAGTCCGCTCGAGGCAGGGCCGGGTTCTGGGCGATGCCCGAAACCTCGACTGGCGTGCGGAACTGGTTCAGGACACGGCTCGCCAGGCCCCTGACGCCGTGACGCTGAAAATAGCGCCAGGAACGGACGAGAAGCGGCGGTTTTGGCGCTACGGTCATTGGTGACGGACTCTGGGCAATCGTTCCCCCGGCGTTGTTCGGCGGCAAGCCTAGTGCATCATTGCGCCGTGTCCGATGGCCCTCACGACGCATCCGAGCAACGCACCCTCGACGCCATCGCCGCCGCGCTGGACGAGCTCAAGCAGCACGCGACGCGACAGACCGATCGTGTCTTTGCCCAGCTCGAGGCGCTGATCTGGCTGCGCGACATGCTCCAGCTCGAGCGGCCGCTGCCGCCGACACGCGGCTGGGCAGCCTCACCCGACCTGCTCCTGCACGTGGCCAACCGCATCGCCGACACACGCCCCAAGGTGATCGTCGAGATGGGCAGCGGCACGTCGTCGGTCGTGCTCGGCGCGTGCCTTCGACGGTTCGGGCCGGGCACCGTCGTCTCGCTCGAGCACGAGCCACAGCACGCCGAGCGGATGCGCGCCGAGATTGCACGCCACGGCCTGTCTGACATCGTCACGGTCGTCGACGCGCCGCTCGGCGACATGGAGATCGACGGCGCGCCGTGGCGCTGGTACACGGTGCCCATGGAGGCGATCCCGGAGCGGATCGACATGCTCTTCGTCGACGGCCCGCCGGCCGCGACGTGGCCGCTGGCCCGCTATCCCGCGCTGCCGGTCTTCCGCGAGCGACTCTCAGAGAACGCCGCGATCTACCTCGACGACGGTGTCCGAACCGACGAGCGCGACATCGCCGCCCGCTGGGCACGCGAGGACCCGACCTTCACCGCCGAGCCGCTGAGGGGCGAGAAGGAGCCCTGGCTTCTCTACCGGTAGATGCGGTGTACGGTGCGAGCCGCCATGGTAGGAGCGGCGCGCGGTTCAGATTCGGGCGTCGCCCACGTCGTCGGCGCACGGCCCAACTTCGTCAAGGCGGCGCCCGTCTGGCGGGCGCTGGCCGATCTCGAGGTGGCGCAGGAGCTGATCCACACCGGTCAGCACTACGATCCGGAGCTGTCGGCGGTCTTCTTCCGTGACCTCCGACTGGCGACGCCCGACGTCCAGCTCGATGCACCCGCTGCGGCCGATCTCGAGGACGCCCTGGCCCGCCTGGCACCCGAGCTGGTGGTCGTCTACGGCGATGTCGACTCGACCCTCGCGGCGGCCCTGGCTGCCCACTCGCTCGAAATTCCGATTGCCCACGTGGAGGCCGGCCTGCGCAGCTTCGACCTGTCGATGCCCGAGGAAGTCAACCGGATCGAGGTCGACAAGCTGTCCTCCCTGCTCTTCACGACGAGCCCAGAGGCGGCCGACAACCTGGCCGCGGAAGGGATCGATCTCGCGTCAGTTCAATTCGTGGGCAACCCGATGATCGACACGTTGCTGGCCTCCCTGGACAGGCTGGATGTCGACACGGCCCGCGCTGCACACGGCGCTTGGGGCGGGTCCGTACGCCGTTGCGACCGTCCATCGCCAATCGAACGTCGACGCGGCCGCTGACGCTTTGCGGGTGGTCGAGGCTTTGGCCACGGTCGCGGCCAGACTGCCGGTGTTGCTGCCACTTCACCCGCGCGGCCGGGAGACGCTCGAGAGCGCCGGGCTCAGCGGCGTCGCGGCGCTGACCGTGCTCCCGCCGCTCGGCTATCTCGAGTTCCTGTCGCTGGTCCGTGGCGCCGCCCTCGTCGTGACCGACTCGGGCGGCGTGCAGGAGGAGACCACGATGCTCGACGTGCCATGTTTGACGCTGCGCGCCAACACCGAGCGGCCGATCACCATCAGCCATGGAACGAACCGGCTCGTCTCAGTCGAAACTCTGGCCACGGCCGTCGACGAGATCCTTGCCGGCGAGGCGCGCTTCCCGACTGAGCGGCCGCCACTCTGGGACGGCCGTGCCGGCGAGCGCATCGCCGGCGCGATTCAGGCCTGGCTAGCCCGACGGCGCGACACGAGCTCGACGATCAGGTTCTGGTAGGCGCCGATGTTGCGCTGCGGCGAGTAGCGGTCGCTGCTCAGCCGCGCCTCGCGCCGCAGGTGCTCTCCGAGTGCCGGATCACCGAGCACGCGCACGATCGCGCCCGCAAGCGCCGCGGGGTCAGCAACAGGCACGAGCAGGCCGTTGCGGCCGTCCTCGATGATCTCGCGCGGCGCCCAGTCGCAATCTGCGGCCACGACCGCCGCGCCACTGCGCATCGCCTCGAGGATGACCACGCTGAACGCCTCGAAATGCGACGGGATGGCCATCACGTTCGCCGCCGCCATCTGCCGGAAAGGCTGGCGCACGTAGCCGGCGAACTCGACGCGCTCGGCGATGCCCTCGTCCCGCGCGAGTGCCTCGAGCTCGGCGCGCATCGGCCCCTCGCCGATCACCAGCAGCCTCGCCGGCGATGACTCGTTGATCAACGCCATCGCCCGGATCAGGTCATCCACGCCCTTCTCGTACGACAGCCGGCCCACGAACAGGACGACGGGCTCGACGCCTCCGAACGGCTCACCGAGCGGCTCGGTGCCAGCCAGGATCAGGTCCGACTCGGCGTCATAGGCGTTCTCGATGATGTGCATCCGGGCGGCCGGGATGTGGAAGGCGTTCTGGACTGCACCGCCGACACCCTGCCCAACCGCGACCACCGCGTCCGCCTTTGGAAACAGGCGCCTCGACATCCACAGCAACCACAGGTTGCGCGGCTGGCGTGCCAGGTCGGGTGTCACATGCTCGGTCGGAATCACCACCGGTCGGTGGCGCGCTCGGCGACGGGCCAGCAGGGCAAGGGCGCTCGCCCACGTCGCGCGGGCGATCACCGCATCAGGGCGGCGTTCGTCATAGATCGCGCCAAGTCGACCGACTACCCGCCACTGGTCGACGAATCCCCGTTTGCCCAGCTCGATCACCTCGACGTCCGCCGGCAGCATCTCGATCAGCCGCGAGCTCTGCGCTGCGGTGTGGGTCAGCACGACGGTTGGCCGCACCACGTCGCGGTCGAAGCCATGGAGCAGCAGGGAAGTGCTGCGCTCGAGGCCACCGCCTGCTGTCGGCGGCACAACGATGAGGACGGAAAGTGGCTGCGCCATCAGCGCCACCCGGCCAGGTCGGTGCCAATCAGGTCCTCCAACCGATGGACATCAGGCGCCAGCTCAGCGCGCAGCCGCGCTCGAAGCTCGCTCGAGATCGTTGGCGATCCGATCCGCCGCCGATTGATGCGGCCGAGGCTTTCCGCGCCGTGCCGCGCACGACGATGCAGCCGCTGCGGCACCGCGCGCTTGGCGGTTGCAATCAGCGTCTGCGAACGGGTCGCGCGCGTCAGCCATGGCCAGCGTGACTGCCAGCTTGCGTTGACCACGCCTGGATCGCCGAGGCGCTCCGCCGAGAGGCCCAGGAACTCGGCTGCGCGGGCAAGCCAACGATCCGGGTCGGAGCGCAGCTCGTCATGCATCAGGATCAGCACCCGATCGCGCGGGAACTCATCCAGAAATCGCTCGACCTGGGCCGCGTAGCTGGCGACGGCGCGGTACGCGTAGGCCGGCACGAGCACCGCGTTGGCCGGGAGGCGGCGGCCCTCGCGCCGCTCTGCCTCGGCATCGATGGCATCCGCGAAGGGCAGCTCTTCCTGCCCCTCAGCCAGGCGTACGGCATGGAAGGAGACCATCTGGGCGACCGGTTCGCGCAGGCTGATGATGATGCGGGCGTCCGGTCGCGCGGCGCGAATCCGCTGCGCGGCGATGTTCGAGAAGAGGTTGAAGACACATGCCTCACCGACCAGCGCGTCTGTCGGCGCGTCAGAGAAGAGGCCGAGGTAGTCGCCCTCGGCGGTGATGAATTCGCGCCTGTCGGCGGCTGTGTCGGTGTTCAGGTCGGAGCAGAAGTAGAGCGGCTCCTTCGGGAACGGCATGAAGACGCCCCGATGCCGGCGCAGCGCCTCGTACAGGTAGGTAGTTCCGCTCCGGGGCGCGCCGACAATGAAGAAGTCCGGCCAGCGGGCAGTCATGACGTGCAGGTCAGGGGCATCGGCGGCAGTATCGTAGGCAGCCGCATGAACGTCCCCGACGCGAACTGGCTGCCAACGCCGATCGAAGGCGTCCTTACTCGCACCGTTGCGTTCAACTCCGACGACCGCGGCGCGTTCGGTGAGCTGTGGCGCGAGTCATGGACTGCGGGCCTGGACCTCGAATTCACGCAGGCCAACCTGTCGGTGTCCGCCGCCGGAGTGCTGCGCGGTCTGCACTTCCACCAACGCCAGACCGACCTATGGGTGGTGCTCGAGGGCCGCGCGCTGGTGGCCCTGGTCGACCTCAGGCGCTTTGCCGATGGGCGGCGGCGATCTGCGCCCGCCGAGGAGTCAAACGATCGAGTCTGCGGGGGGCGACTCGATCGTGATCCCCACTGGCGTGGCCCACGGATTTCTGGCGATCGACCCGGTGCGCCTTCTCTACCTCGTGACCAACGAGTACGACGGCACCGACGAGCACGGCTTTGCCTGGAACGACTCGCTTGCCGCACTCGAGTGGCCTACGGACTCGCCGATCCTCTCGGCTCGCGATGCCTCTGCGCCGTCGCTCGAAGAAGCAGTTCGACGGTAGCGGCCCTCGGGTGCCGGCCGTCATTCACGGGGCGCCCTGTCGAGGAGTACTTCCCGGACAGCCACATTGCGAAACTGGAGCGTACCCAGGCCGCGCCCTCGAAGGACGAGCGTCGCCCGGGCGGCCCGCTCTGGGATGTGCCCGATGAATGATGCCGGCGTCCAATCTTCAGCTGCGCCGACACGAAGTCCGGCCCCGGTCGGCAAAGTGGTCAGCAACCCTCCCTGTGGGCCGAACACCTGCAGGAAAACGGCAGCGTCGGCGAGTCGACCTGGCGTCCTGAACTCGAGCGAGACCAGGTAGTCGGTTCCCGACTCGACGTCGAGCGACTTTCGACCGTCGAACCGCGTGAAAGGAAAGCTGGGGCTGAGCTCAACGGTGGGATCGGGTCCGTCGGTGCTGGAGCCCTGCCCGCGACCATCGAACGACCACGCTTCGGTGCCGAGCAGGCTGTCACCGGTGAGCGGCGCCTCAAAACGGACCCAACGAACGTCCTCGACGAGGTTTCCAGCCAAGGATTCGCCATTGCCGAAGGATGCCGGATCGAACAGCTCGTAGGTCGGCAGATCTTCGCGAACTCCCGCCGGCTCTGTGCCGGCATGGAAGAAGGCGTACATCCACGGAGCTCGCCAGCCATCACGCGGCTTCTGGTCCGAGATCACGCGAAGGGCGAATGGCTCGCCGGATGCATCGGCTATCACGTCGCGGACGGCTGCCAGCCGGTTGTCCCAGCGGCGCGATGTCGGCTCCCTTTCGGCGATATCGCCGAATGTGTCGAATGCCGTGGCCAGCACGACGGCTCCCAATGCGACGAACGCGACCGGAGCAAGCAGTCGTCTGCGGATCCGAACCAGCGCGGCCAGCCCGATGGCCGCCATGAAGAGCGGCAGCGAGTAGAACAGATACAGGTAGTGGGAGTGGAAGGGCGCTCGCCAGAACAGAAAGAGCAGGGGAGTCGCAGCCAGGAGCAGGACCACGATCCAATCCGGCCTGTTCGGTGTTCGCAATCCGATCACGGCGGCGACGACGCCGACAACCGCCAGGAGGATGATCAGCAGATTGACGACATCGGGTCCGGGTAGGGCGCGCTCCAGACCCTCCGCGGTGAGCACCAGCCGCTGAAGTCCGAATGGCACGTCCGGTTCGGGTCCAAGGCCGGTCAGCGAAGCCATCCCATAGGCGGCCATCGCCCGGACGTCGCGCAGTCCGTTTGTGGCCTGCTGGATGAGGAACGGGAGCGTCACCAGCACGCCCAGCGCGGTCGCGGCAGCAGCTGTCGATCTGTCGATCGTCCGACGCCGCCACACGACGATGGCGGCGAGCATCGGCGCCAGGAACAGGGCCGGGTCGTGGATCTGCCAGGCGACCAGAAAGCTGGGCACCAGGAGCATCAGCCAACGACCATCGCCACGCGCGATCCTCAGCGCGGCGTAAACGGCGAGAAGGGCGAAGAACGGCATCAACTGCGGGTTCCACTGCGAACTGCCGTAGGTGATCAGGATCGGTGCCACTGCCCACAGAGCAGCAACCGTGAGGCCTGCCACGGGCCCAGCGACGGAACGCGCCAGCAGGTAGGCCATCAGCAAGG
Source organism: uncultured Chloroflexia bacterium (assembly GCA_963776865.1). GTDB lineage: Bacteria > Chloroflexota > Limnocylindria > Limnocylindrales > CSP1-4 > JALYGJ01. Next base: position 327,818 of record CAVZOG010000004.1, read on the forward strand.
CTGCGATGTCGAACGCGACGCTCAACAGCGCGCCACCAATTGGATGGCCCATGGCTGAGCGCGTAGGCCGGTGCGAGCAGGTAGTAGTAGGCCGGCCCTCGGTGATATGAGCCGATGCTCGCGATCGGTCCTCCATGATCGGCTGCTTGGTGATCAGCATCTGCTCGACAACGATGGCGTCGCGCGCCTGATCGTTGCCCAGGACGAGCAGGTCCGGAAGTCGGTAGAGACGCAGCGTCAGAGCCAGCACGACGATGGCGACGAGCGCCAGGCCCTCCAGAGCGCGCTTCCTACGCTCAGTCAGCAGCGCTAGCTCCTGATCGCGTCGGCGACAGCCGACGGCGTGGTGAACACGACCTCACGTCCGAAACGGTGATCTGCGAGCGCCGTCATGTGGGCCTCGAAGTCGCTTGCCCATTCGTCGTTCAGCAGCGTGTCGGCGCGGATCGCGAACGGCAGCGCCGTAAGGGCCTTTGACTCCACGTCACGCGCGACGATGTCCCACAGCACCGTCGACGACCACGGCGCCCAGAGCAGAACCGGTCGATGGAGCGGCTGCCCGATGTGGCGCAATCGCCGGCCGCCACGGCGCCAGATGGAGAGTGCCGGATCGGGGTTGGCCGACGTAAGCGGAAACATCCACAGGTCGTCGTTTCCGGCATCGGTCGTTGGGCGCTTGAAGTCGGTCGGATCGGGGTGGTAGGGCCGGCGCGGGACGTCGGTCTGGTCCGGGATCGGCGCGTTGACGGTGGGGTCTAATCGGGGACCGCGGCCAGGCTCGAGGGTCAGGTCGACCGCGACGTCGAGATCGCGTAGCAGCCGAGCTATGGCGTTGCTCATGAACCGATCGCCGAAGCGATGCGACCGGCACGCCCGCCCGAACGCACGCTCGTAGGCCTCGAACGACCGCCACATGCATTCCTCGACCCACGCCTGGCTGTCGACGTCGGTCAGCCACCGATCGGTGCGCGAGTCCCAGCGCAGCGCATGAGGATGGAGGCCCAGCTCATCGCCGGCGTCGGTCAGGGCGGCGAGCTCGGCGCCGTACGTCTCGGCGACCCAGGTGGTCGAGCCGTACACGTCGGTGATCTGGGGGTCCATGCGCAGGTACCACGAGAAATGGACCGGCATGCGCGTGATCTGCTCGAGCTTGTCGCGCAGCGGCGCAACCAATTCCAGGGAACGCTCGAAGCCGGTCCAGCGCCGCATCTCGTGGCGCGGGATGTCGAGACCGTCCGGCTCGACGTCGAAGCCGACGAGCATCGGAGTTGTCATTGGCTGCCGCCGTGGGCCAGCTCGTCGAGCCACGCTTCGTATGCGTCGGCGACGGTGTCCCAGCTGTAGTGCATCCGCGCCCGGTTCGTCGCTCCGGCGCGCATTTCGGCGTTGAGCGACTCGTCGTCGAGCAGGCGCTGCAGCGCATCGGTCAGCCCGGCTGCGCCGCGGTAGTACAGCCCCGCCTCGCCGAGCACCTCGCGATGCTCGGGCACGTCGTTGGCCGCTATCGCATTGCCGTAGCCCATCGCCTCGACGAGCGCCGGGTGCGTGCCGCCGACCTCGGTCGCCTGCACGTAGGCCGCCGCGTTCGAGCGCAGCACCTGGTAGGCGTGGCCGTAGTGCGCACCGAGCAGCACCACGCGTCGGTCCCGGGCGGCCGTTTCCTTCAGCCGCCGGATGTACTGGCTGGCGTAGGGCGCGTCGCCAACGACCGCGAGCGTCATGTCGGTGCGCACATTGCTGAACGCGTCAACGACGAGCTGCGCATTGTTCTCCGGCTCGAGCCGGCTGACGTAGAGCACGTAACCGCGCGACTCGAGGCGGAGTCGTGCGAGCGTGCCGTCATCCGCCTCTGGCTCAAGGTCCGTGCCGTACGGGAAGTAGTGCGTCGGCCGGCCGTACGCGGCGCGATAGAAGCGTTGGATGACCCGCGCGTCGGATACCAGCTCGATCGGCGCGCGCGACCCGAGCCAGGCGCATCCGCGGTAGTACAGCCGCCCGAGCGCGCTCCATTTGGCGCGCTGCCACTCGAGGCCATCGACATTCAGGATCACGGTCTGGCCCGTCGCGCGCAAGAGCAGCGCGGCCGGCACGTTGGCCACATTACAGACGTAGACCGCGTCCCAGTCGCTCCGCGCGGCATGGACTGCGCTGAAGATCGTGTGGACGACGGTCTCGAGGTACTTCGAGCGCGGGGCGGGCAGGCGGACGATGTCGATGCCGCGATGCGTGGTTTTGCCGCGCGGAATCGAGCTGCTGCGGCCGTAGACCGTGACATGGTGGCCACGCTCGACGAGCCGCGCGCCGAGCTCCTCGGCAAAGGTCTCGAACCCCCCGTAGCTGGCAGGCACACCGCGCGTGCCGAGGATGGCCAGCCGCATCAGGCGGTCACTCGTGGGACCGTAACATCGCGCCAGATGCTAGCGCCTGATCAGCTCCTTCCGGTTCGGTGGGCTCGCGCATGATTCGGGTCGGCATCGATGCTCACACCGTGGGCCGCGCCGCAACCGGTAACGAGCGCTTCACGGTCGAGCTGGCCAGCGCCCTCGCAGCCCGTCACGACATCGACGTGCTGGCCTATGTCGACCGCGGCGTCAGCTGGCCGGATGACGCGCAACCCGCGCCGCGACTGGCCGAGCTGCGCCTGGGCAGACCGCAGCTGCGTATCCCGTTCGAGCTGCCGGCGCGCGCCCGGCGCGATCGACTGGACCTCCTGCAGGTGGCCTATGTCGCGCCGCCGATCTCGCCGGTTCCGTTGGTGACCGTGGTGCACGACCTGTCGTTCGAGGACCGGCCCGATCTCTATCCGCGACGAACCCGACTCCGACTCCAGTCGACAGTCCGTCGTGCCGCGCGACGCTCTGCCGCGGTCGTCACCGGCTCCGACTTCACCCGCGGCCGCCTGATCGACGCGTACGACCTTTCGCCCGAGAGGGTCCACCGCGTGCGCTATGGAGTCGCGCAGCGCTGGCGGCCGATTGCGAGCGATGAGGCGGCCGGCGTGCTGAGCAACCTCGACCTGCCCGGCCGGTTCGTGCTGGCCGTCGGCACGGCCGCGCCGCGCAAGAATCTCGGCCGGCTGGTCGAGGCGGTCGCCAGGCTGCGCACCGCAGAAAGCGACCTCGGCCTCGTGCTGGTCGGGCCGGCCGCGTCAGGCGCGACCGAGCCGTGGATCCGCCGCCTCGGCTATGTCAGCGACGACGTCCTGCGCGCGCTGTACTCGACTGCCAACGTGGTGGCTTACGTGTCGCTGTATGAAGGCTTCGGCCTGCCGGTGCTGGAAGCACTGGCCTGCGGTGCAACTGTCGTCGCCAGCGACACCACTGCCGTCCTGGAAGCGGCAGGCGACGCGTGCGTCCTGGTCGAGCCAGGGAGTGCGGAGTCGATCGGCGAGGGGCTCTCACGGGCCCTTGGAGATTCGACTCTGCGCGAGGACCTGCGCGGACGCGCGGCGGGTCACCTGGCCCGCTTCAGCTGGGCGGAGTGTGCCGAGGGGATGGTCGAGGTCTACCGCGTCGCGCTCAGGCGACCCACCGGAGCTGTCGCGCCGTGAGGATCACCTTTGTGCTGCCCGACTTCGTGTCCGTGCCGGTCGGCGGGATCAAGGTGCTCTACGAGCTGGCCAATGGGCTTGCGCGGCGTGAACACCAGGTGACGGTGCTCCATTTCGACACGCTCGGCGGGGCGTCCCGTTCGGTCCGTCTCCGTCACGCGATGCGCTTCGCCGCGTTTCGCCGCGGCCTCGGTGGCTGGTTCCGCCTCGACCGAACCGTGGCCACCGGCCTGATCGATCCCGACCGCCCGGAGACGCTCGTGGACGGCGACGTCCTGATCGCCGGCAGCTGGCAGGTCGTGCCCTTCGTGCACCGCGCACCGGCGTTGGCAGGTGGGCGTTGGTACCTGATTCAGCACTACATGGGCATGCTCGATGCCGATCCCGTCGCGGTCGATGCCGCGTGGCGCCTGCCGGTGCGAAAGCTCGTCATCGCCGACTGGCTGGCGGCGAAGGTGCGCGAGGTGTGCGGTCCGGATGCCGACGTGACACGCATCCCGATAGCGATCGACCACGACGTGTATGGCTTGTCCGTCGATCCGGCACATCGCAATCCGGCCTCCGTGGCGATGCTCGTCCACGACGCGCACTACAAGGGCACGCCACACGGCCTGGCTGCCCTCGAGCAGGTCCATGCCGTCCATCCTGAGCTGCGCGCGACGCTTTACGCTGCCGAGCGGCCCACGCTGCGACTGCCCGATTGGGCGACGTTCATCCGGCAGCCGCGCGACCTCAGGGCGCTGTACAACTCCGCCGCGATCTTCGTCCATCCGAGCTCGGCCGAGGGTTGGCCGCTGCCACCGGCCGAGGCGATGGCAAGCGGAAGTGCCGTTGCGGCGTTCGCCAACCTCGGCGTCAGCGAGTACGCCGTCGACGGCCGCAACGCTTTGCTCGTCCGAGTCGGAGACGTCGAGGGCCTCGCCGGCACCATCCGGCGCCTCATCGAGGACGACGATCTGCGCCTCCGACTTGCCCGCCAGGGCGCCGCCGACATGTCGGCCTACACGTGGGAGCGGTCTGTCGCGGCCGTGGAGGCTGCCCTCGAAGGACGCTAGTTCAGGGCGGCGATCCCCAGCAGCTCTCTCACTCTCTCCGGGGACGCCGGCTCGCGTCCGCTCGCCCGGCCGATGTCAACGAGACGCTCAACGAGGCGTGGGTTTGTCGCCAGCTGGGTTCGATCGTCATCAAACCAGATGTTGTCCTCGAGCCCGACGCGCACGTGGCCGCCCATCGCGATGGCCCACTTCTGGACGGCGAACTGGAAGCGGCCGACACCCGTCGCGGCCCAGGTCGCGCCAGCCGGCAGCCGCTCGACGGCCAACGCCAGGTTCAGCGGCGTTGCCGCGAGCGTGCCCAGCGAGCCCAGCAGGATGTTCACGTAGACCGGATCGCCGAGCAGGCCGTGGCCGCGCAGATAGTGAGCGAAATCGAGCATGCCCAGGTCGAATACTTCCCACTCAGGCACGATGCCCCGCTCGGCCATCGCCGCAGCGAGGCCGCGGATCGTATCGGGCGAGTTGACCGACGCCTGCTTGGGAAAGTTCATCGAGCCGAGCGTCAGGCTGGCCATCTCGGGTCGGACGTCGCCGTCGATCGCGAGCACTGCGACGCGTGGCTCCAGGTCGGACACGACGCGTCCGCTGGTGGTGGCACACAGGATGATGTCGGGTGCTGCGGCGCGGATGGCCTCGAAGTACTCGAGCGCTCGCTCGGCCGACTGACTCGGCAGCTCAGCTTCGTCGCGCGGGTGGACGTGGACGATCGCGACGCCAAGATCGGCGCAGCGCCTGACGTCGGCGGCAACCTCGGAGGGCGTGAGCGGCACATGTGGCGTCTCGGCACGCGTCGGGACCATGCCCGTCGGGGCGAGGTTGATGATCAGCTCGTCTATCGTCAGTGCCTCTCGATTGGCCGTGCCGGAACTCCCACGACAGTCGTGTCGGCGGGCACGTCCTTGACCGCTGCCGCGCCAGCGCCGATCACGGCCCGGTCGCCCACAGTGATCATGTCACGAACTGCGGCGCCAACACCGATGTGGACCTGCTCGCCCGTGGTGATCTCGCCCGCCACGGCCGCGCCCGGACCCACGAAGGACCACGGCCCGATGGTGGTGTGATGGCCTATCGAGCATGCCCGGTTGAGCACGGTTCCGCGGCCGATCCGCGCCCCGGCGGCGACGATGACGCCGGGCAGCAGGACGCAGCCATCCTCGATGACGGCCGACGGGGATACGATCGCAGAAGGGTGGCGCACCCCGACCAAACGCCGACCTTCGCTCTCCAGGCGCTCCACGTATGCCTTGCGCGCGACCTGGCCAATCCCGATCACCAGCGCAAGCTCGGGCTCGAACTCCGACTGCTCATCCACCCAGATCACGGGTGGCACGGCCGACGCGCTGACCCGCCCTCGGTCCAGTCCCTCGATCATCGCCACGACTTCGATACCGGCCGCGGCGCAGGTCTCGGCCACATCGTGGGCAAAGTTCTTGGCGCCGGCCATGACGACGCGCATCAGTGACCCGCGTGGAAGAAGTCCCTGACTGCCTCGATCACACGATCGACCTCCTCGTCGGTCAGGCGGCCGTGCATCGGGACTGTTACCGAGCGATCGGCGAGCCAGCGCGACCGGTCGGCCGACGCGACGCGGCCCTCGAAAGCGGACAGGTCCGGGATCGCGATCGAGTGATAAAGCCGCGTCTGTATACCCGCCTGGTCGAGCGAGTCAACCAGAGGCGCACGGTCTTGCGGGTCATCCAGCCAGAGCATCTGCTCCTTGAGCGCTGATCGCTGACCCTGCAACGGCCCGGAGACGCGGAGCGGCAGCCCGCTCCACGCGGACGCGTAGCGCTCGTGGATCTGCTCGCGCCGAACGAGCTGGGTGTCGAGGCGCTCGAGGCAGCGCCGCGCAAGTGCAGCTGTGAGCTCAGGAACGCGCAGGTTCATTCCGAATCCGGTCGTGTCGATGTTGCCCGGCTTGCCTCCGTAGAAGGTGAAGCGACGCAGCGCCGCGTCCAGTTCCGCATCGCGCGCGGTGATGAAGCCGCCCTCGCCTGCACCCAGCGGCTTGGTGGCGCCGATGCTGAATACCTCGGCGTCGCCGTCCGCCCCCACAGGCCGATCGACGTGTCGGGCACCCAGCGCATGGGCGGCGTCGAAGACGAGTCGAGCACCGATGCGCTGCGCGACCGCCTCAAGCTCACCCGCCGGCGCCGGGTTGCCACTCAGGTGGACGGGAACTATGACCCGAGTTCTTGACGTCGCCGCGGCGAGCACGGCCGCGGGATCAAGCAAGCCGCGCTCATCGACGTCGGCCACGACCGGGGTCATGCGTGCCCACAGCACCGTCTGCCATGTAGCCATGAATGTGTATCCGGGCACAATCGCTTCAGCACCAGGCTCACCCAACGTGTTGAGTGCGGCGATCAGTCCGCTTGTCGCCGAAGGCACGGCGACGATGTTGTCGCTACCAGTCCACGGACGAAGCTCGCTTTCCAGTGCCGCCACATGCTTTGCTCCAGCGAGCCAGCCCGATTCGATGATCTCTCTCGCGTCGGCCAGGAAGGCATCGATATCCGGCGGCGACGGGACATTCAGGCGCACCGTCGCGCCGCGCGCACGGGTTGGGCTGCTGGTCATCGGGGCAGACTTGTCACTTGCTTGGAGCGATGTTATCGGCGTCGAGCCGGAGCGCTCGCGCGAGGCAGGTGGCCATCGACAGCTCGCCGCGCAACAGGTGCTGGCCGGCCTCGACCAGCCGGCTTCGACGTGGCTCGTCGGCCAGCAGACCGCGCACGGCATCGACCAGCGACGATCGCGGCACCTCGACGACGTGCTCGTCGGGCCGCGGCAGCCACTCGTCGCTCGATGTCTCGGTGACCAGCGCCACGCCGGCGGCGGTGCCGATCAGGTAGCGCAGCCCGGTCGAGTTGTCGGGAACGCGATGGATGTCGACCATAACCCGCGCCCGGCGCACCAGCGAGTGGCGGTCCGCGCCGTACAGCCCGCCGTCGACGACGACGACACGCGGTTCGGATCCAAGGCGGCGCTTGAAGTCCTCCAGCCATCGCGCGCGCCGCCCACGAGCGGCCACGTCACGGCCCAGGAACAGGACATCGATGTCGCGCTCACCTTCAGAGGCGGCAACCAGCTGACCGAACATCTCTGCGTGGTAGCCAAAGGGCACCTGGCGCGCCTGCCATCCGACCAGCGCGGCGCCCGTTACTCGGTTGCGTGACGAGACAACGAGCTCATCGAACCAGGCGTTGGCGCGGCTCAGCTCGCGCGCGTTGCGGCCCCACTCGCGTTCGACAGCTGCCTGTTCGCGCAGGCGCAGGATGCGATCTCGCGTCTTCGGTCCCGCAAGGCGGCCGACCGTGTCGTGGACGACGTCGAGCAGCCGCGCGCTGGGCAGCGCGCGAGCGATGCGCTCGAGAGCTGTCGCGCGCGTATTGGGCAGGTTCTCGCCGTACCAGCAGATTCGCCGCGCCCGATGCGGCGCCGCCTGGAACGAGGGGTACGAATGCGCCGAGCCGAGCATCAGCAAAGCGTCGTACTCGTCCTCACGCGCCGGATCGCTCAGCCGGTCGCCATCGATGCCCATCTCGGCCGCTGCCGCGCCGGCAGCCGAGATCAGCTCATCGTGAAGCTGATGCTGGTTCTCGTCGGCAATCGCGAGGCGCATGGTCAGTCGTCGCGATCAGACTTCCCGGGCTCGCCCCGGGCGGGCTCGCCGGAGACGGCGATCAACACGCTGGTGAGTCCGAACATGCGCTGACGGATCAGTCGGACCGGCACGTCCCGCGGATAGAGCGCCAGGAGCGCCGATTCGGAGAGCGGGTTGAGCATCTCCTCGGTCGCCCACAGGCCGTTGCCGGTCATTCGCAGCAGCGGATGGCGCAGCCGCCGGGGCAGCCAGTGCACGAAAGGCAGCAGCGTGTGCGGGTCGACCGGGAAACGGGAGTTCGGTGTGCACACGAATGCCCGCCGACAGGTACGCGTGATCTCGGCCACGAATCGACGCTGGTCCTCGCGTGTCCCCACGTGCTCGATCACCGCGTTCGAAAAGCCGATGTCGAACTCGCCGTCGGCGAATGGCAGATCGCGGCCGTCGGCGCGAACGAAGGCCACATGTGGAAAGGTCGCCCGGAACGCCGGCACCGGCCCGGGCGCGATGGCGACGATCGAGTCTGGCCATGGATAACGAGCCTCGAAGAAGTTGCTGGCTCGCGTCGTCAGGTCGGTGACACCGACGTCCAGGATTCGATCGGCTGGCGTCGGTTTCATCGTTGCCATGAACATGCCAAAGCGGCGCTCGCGCGAACGGCCCGTGAAACGGGACGTCAGGCGCCACAACGGACCGCGGCGCGGCCCGCCGCTCAATCGCTCTCCGGTTGAAGATCGGCCTGGGCGACCAGCGCCTTGGCCGGCCAGCCCGCCGCGACGGCAGCGCCGACAACGAGCCATGTGACGGCGAAATGAAGCGCGGTCGTGGAGAGGTAGCCAACGAGCATCACGACCAGCGCCGCGCCGAGCGCGATCGCCGGCGGGCCACGCAACTTGTCGGACGAGGCGCGCCACAGCATCCAGGCAAGCAGCACGAAGAAGGCCGCCAGGCCGACGGAGCCGACGATGCCCGCGTCGTGCAGCACGAGCACAGGCAGCACGGCGATCACCTCGGGAATGTCGTTGTTGTCGATGTGGCGCTGGCCGTAGGAGTAGGCACCGCGCCCGATGATCGGGCTTGCCTGCCATTCGTCGAGTCCGATCCAGACGCGCTCCATCCGGTACTCGAACGTGTCCAGCTCTCCGGGCGACTCCGTTTCTGGACGAGGCACGCGCGGCGGCTCAACCGGTGCGCCCGGATCCACGATCGCCACCGTTGCTGCCTTGAGCAGGCCCGAGTACTGCGGATTGAGCACGATCGCGGGCAGTGCCAGTCCGACCAGCGTGCAGATGGCGGTCACCACGGCCGCGCGTCTGAGCACCGCTGTCAGGCCCGCGAGGCGCAGATGCATGACGAAGAACAGGACAAGGCCGACCGCCAGCCCGATGTAAGCGGCGCGCGTGATGCCCAGGCCGAGCGCGAGCAGCGGCAGGGCCAGAACGAGCAGGTTGCGAGCGCGCGGGCGGTCCCGAAACTGCTCGAGCGCGATGGGCACCACGAAGGCGAGCAGGCTGGCGTACAGGTTGGGCTCGTACGCCGGCAGGAACACGCGCGGGCTGCCCTCCGCATCGCCGATGATGGGCGACCAATCTCCAAACATGACGAAGCTGATCGCGGCGGCAATGCCGAGTGTGGCGACGATTGCGCCCGAGCCGGCCAACCACGGAAGGACCCCGCGAACGCGGCCGGCCAACAGCCAGGCCGCGGCCAGTCCGCCGGCCATCGAGACGGCGCTCCACAGAACGACGCGCATACTCACCGCCGGTTGCTCGGCGACGATCAGCGACGAGAGCGTGAGCGACCCGAGGTAGATCGCCGCGGCAGCGATCAGCGGCCAGATCGGACGCAGCGAGGGCAGGCCGAGTCGGTCGCGGTGCCACACAGCGGCCGCGATCAGGGCCACGATCGCAGGCTGCTCGAAGCGCATCGAACCGACGACCGTTGCGACCTCGAAGCGCTCGAACACGGCGAGCAGGAAGACGATGCCGACGGCCGTCGCCGGCCGGCTCGGAACGAGCAGCGCGACCGCTGCGGCACCGAGTGTCGCGAGCAGGACGAGAGGCGCCATCAGCGGGTTGAAGCCGGTCAGCGCCCAGAGCGCCACGCCGGCCGACGAGCGCCGTGCCGGCCACGAGCCAGCGCCAGAGCGAGTCGGGACGCGTGGCCTGCGATTCGATCGTTGTCACTGCGAGCGCGATGATCGCGCATCGGCCGGGTTAGTCCGGAGTTTCCTGCTCACCCGGAGAAGCGGCCGAGCGCATCCACGCTCGCCGCGGCGCTGGCCGACGGCGCGAAACGGTCGGCAATCGCAGTCTGCTTCGCGACATCCAACGGAGTCAGTGCCAGCTGTTCGTACGCGTCCGCGGCCGCGCCGGCATCCGCTGGATCTGCGTACGCGACCGCGTCGCCGAGCGTCTCGCGGAACACCGGCGCCGAACCACAGATGGCGCGGCCGCCGGCGAGGAGTGCCTCGATCGGCGCGAGCCCGAGGCCCTCCACGGTCGATGGCGCGAGCAGGACGCTCGACCGATAGAGAGCCGTCAGCCGGTCGTCGTCGGCCTGGTCGAGGAATTCGATGCGATCGCCTACGGCGGCACCTGCGGCCCGCTTGACGAGATCCTGCCGAGCCGGCGCCGGATGCGTGCCGACGAACCTGAGTCGCACGTCGTGACCGCGACGAACGAGCTCGGCCAGCGTGTCGATGGCGGCGCCGGGATTCTTGTGCGCCGCTGGCACGCCGACGAAGAGCAGGTCGGGAGCGTCGGGTGGATCGGCCGTCGCGACCAGAGGTGGAGCAAGCAGCCCGGGATAGACGACCGCGATCCGATCGCGGCCGAGATGCAGCCAGCGCCCGAGATCGTCGGCGACGGCGTGAGAGATGGCGATGACGAGGTCTGAGTGGCGCAGCCGCTGCAGGTACATCTGGTAGACCGCGCGGCGGTGCATTCGCATCGTGGCCATCGCGTTCGGGTAGAGGAGGGGAATGAGGTCATAGGCAATGACGATCGAGAAGCCGGTCCGCGGTGGTGTGAGCGGAGCCATCGGATCGGTCGCGACCCAGGCTTCAACGGGCCGGCGGCCGAGCGCGATCCTGTCGAGCACCGGTGCGCTGATCCAGCCCGCGTCCTGCGGACGCAGCCGGATGCGACGCGTGACGACCGTGTCGCCGCGCCAGAACGAGAGCGGCACGTCCGCCGTGCGCACCGGGAGGACGTGTTCCGCCGCCCAGTCTGGTTGCTCCTCGGCGAGCGACATGAGCACGCTGGTCAGGTATCGGCCGATGCCGCGAATCGCGTGGCCGCCGAATGCGCCGGGGTACGGCGTCAGGGGCGTGGCGTCGAGGGCAATCACGGGCACCATTCGAGGCTAGCGTTCATCCCCCTATCATCGGCCGCGTGACTGCGACCGGCCTCGGCGAGACGCCGCCGGAGGTGACGGGCATCGGTCCCTCCAGTCGAACGGCCTTCATTCAGCTGCTGCTGCGCACGGGCGCACTGCGCGTGATCACGTTCGTCGGCTCGATCCTGCTTGCCCGACTGCTGCTGCCGGCCGACTACGGGATCTTCGCCGTCGTCATCTTCCTGGTCGGCATCCTGGTGCCGATCGGCGACCTCGGCCTCGGCGCCGCCCTGATCCAAAAGCGCGAGCAGCCGACCGACACCGAGATCGCGACCATGTTCACCGCCCAGCAGGTCGTGTGGGTGGCACTCGTCGTGCTCGTCTGGGTCTTTGCGCCGTTGATCAACCAGGTCGGCCTCGAGATGCCGCCCGACGCCGATTGGATGCTGCGCGTGACCGCGATCGCCATCTTCATCGCCCATCAGCAGGCAGTGCCCAACGCGATGATGTCGCGCGTCCTGCGCTTCGGGCCGCTGGCCACGATCGAGGTCGTGCAGCAGGTCGTCTATCTCGCGGTGGCTTTGATCCTGGCATTCAACGGCGCCGGTGCGTGGTCGTTCGTGATCGGGCTCCTGGCCCAGTACAGCGTCGGAACAGTGTTGACCTACATCGCCTGGGGCAGGTTGCCGGGGCTGGGCATCGATCGCGCAGCGCTGCGCCGGCTGCTCGGCTTCGGGGTCGTTTTCCAGCTGACCTACTTCACCAGCCTGCTGCGCGAGGCGCTCATCCCGCTCTTCGGCGGCCTCGCCGGCGGCATCACCGCCATCGGCTACCTGCAGTTCGGCCAGCGACTCGGCCGAATGGTCGGCGGCATCGACGAGATCGTTGCCCGCGTCTCGTTCCCGGCGTTCAGCCGGATCCAGGACGACCCGGCTCGGACCGCGCGCGCCCTGGTCTTCGTCGTCGAGTCAACCGCACTCGCCGTCGCGCTGCTGTGGTGGCCGATCGCATCCGGGCCGACGCTCATCCCGGTGCTGTTCGGCGAGATCTGGGCCCCGGCAGTGCCGGTCTTCCAGCTGACCGCCCTGGCTTCGTTGCTCGGTCCGCCTTTCCTGTACCTGCGCAACGTTGGTTTTGCGGCAGGTCGCGGCCAATCGCTGCTGCGCTGGTCAACATTCACGGCCGCGGTGACGTTTGTCGTCTTCCCGTTGCTGGTCGTGTCGCTGGGTCTCGTCGGCGGCGGGATCGGCTTCGTCTTCTACGCGGTTGTCCAGATCATCGGCTGCGTCATCGCCACGCGTGGCGTGGCCCGGTTGCCGTGGATGCGCCTGGTTCGCATCTACCTGCTCGGCTTCGTGGCCGGGATTGCCGCCGCCGCCGTGCTCATCTACGTGACCGGCTTCGCCGGCCTGATCGTGTCAGGTCTCGTGTTCGGTGCCGTCTATGCGCTGCTCGTGCTCCTCTTCGAGCGCGCCCAGCTCAGGCGCGCGTGGGTCCTGGTGCGCACCGGAACTGCCGCCGAACCCATCTGACGAGCCGCGCATCGACGGATCTGGGGCGACACCCACGAGGCCGAGCAGCGACGGCGCCGCGTCGAGCACGCTCAACGTGCGGCGCGATGGGTCGGCGTCGATCGAGTCGCCGGCGGCGATGAGGATGCCCTCGCGGATGTGCTCACCGGTGTTGCCGCCCCCCGGCCTGACACGGGCCGAGATACCCAGCTCGGCAATGGCCACCTCGCGCAGCTCTCCCTCGACGGCGAGACTGGCCCGGTCTCCGACCGCGGCAGGATCAGACAGGTAGTCAACTTCGAAAGACACGGTCCGTCCGTTGTTGCGCAGCTCGCGAAACATCGGCCCGCTGCCGTGCGCGACCGACTCGAGCCGTTCGCGGGCCACTCGCGCCGAGTCGTCGTCGGGCAGCAGGAAGGCCTGCGCCGGGTACATGCCGACTGATCGGCTCGGCGCCCTCGAGCTCCAGCGCCGCGGCCAGCTGGGTCGCGTCCTCGACGACGAACACCTCGCCCAGCTCCCGTTTGGGGATGCGGCCCTGGCCCATGCTCGATGCGATGACCAGGATCGAGTCGGGGTTCGTGGCCTGCCAGGCGACCATCCGCCGCAGTTGACCGTCGAACAGGTCGAGCGCCTCGAGCACGAGCGCGGCACCCGGCCCGTCGTCCTCGGTGTCCTCCCAGAAACGATGGAGCATCGCCGCCACGTGGTTGGTGAAGAAGACCGACAGATCCGGCCGGCACTCGAGCTGCAGGTGCCAGAACAGGTCGAACGCGGGCACCACCTGCATCACCGAGCGGACCGCCCGACGCGACGGATCACGTCGTTCCGAGACCAGGTGCCTGGCCAGCTTGACGCCCGAACGCGCGGTCAGGCCGTGGCGAACCAGGTCGGCGGCGACGAGTGGCAGCTGGCGCATCGGAACCTCGGCCGTCGCCGCGAAGCGGTTCTCGGCCGTCATGGACAGGTTGAACGTCTGGAACCGGCGAAGCGACATGGGAACGGTTGCCGGAGTCCGGGCAAACGTGTCGGGCACGTGGAAGCCGCCATCCGGGAAGCGAACCGGTGGCCATGACTGGAGCGCGCCGAAGACGCCGACGCGCTTTCCGGCACGCGCCGCCACCGTCCAGAGGTCGACACCTCTGAACGTGCTCGGATCCTGGCCGACGTCCCACGAGTTGTGCTCCTGCGTCCACATCGAGCGGTGGAATGTCGGCCAGCTGCGCCACGGCTGGAGGTCGATCAGCCGCTCCTCGCTCGCCGTCGTCAGGCACGCCGCGCGCGGCAGCAGTGCGGCGATTGCCGAGTCAGGCCGCCGCGCGACGTAGAAGTCGACGATCTCCCACGGCACCTCGTTGAGCTCGTACAGCACCACCTGCCTTGTCACGTCCGTGCCTCTGGCTGAGGAATGGCCAACGGTTGGCGGGCGACGACGACCACGTGCCACGACAGCGGCCGCAGCGCAGGGAGCCGCTGCCACACGGCGTGATCGAGCCGCTCGGCAAGCTTGTAGCCGCGATAGCCGAGCGCGCGCGAGCTCAGCAAGCGGAGAAAGAAGAACTCGGGGTAGCGCTTCTCGACACGTCCGAAGTGCGCCCTCAGCCGGCGCATGTCGGAGCCGCTCAACGGCCGCTCGGTCGGAGTGCCGAAGCGTCGGACGCCGAGCCTGCCAGCGACGTGGCGCCGGCTCAGTGCCAGGATCGGGTTGCGATCGTGGTTCTCATAGAACACGCCGCGTCCGCCGGGGCGCAAGAGCCGCGCGATCTCGGGCACGGCGCGGTCGAGGTCGATGTGGTGCAGGATCCATTTGCCGACGATGACGTCGAACGCGGCCGACGCGAGCCCGGTCTCCTCGGCCGGTGCCGCGATGAATCGGACCTTGTCGCCGGGCGTGCCGGCATTCACGCGGCGTTGAGCAACGGCCAGCTGTCCGGGCGAGACATCGAGTGCCGTGACCCTCGCTCCGAGCTGGACCAGGCGCTCGGTCAGCTCGCCTCCACCACAGCCCAGCTCGAGGACGTCCCTGCCGTTCACCGGGAGTGCGGAGTCGAGCAGGTGCCTGCCCATCGCATCGATGGCCGGCAGCGCCTCATCGCCAACGTCATCCCCCGGCTGCAGCGCGGCCCGGTCCCAGAACTGGCGCTCGGCCTCCAGCCGGGCTGCTCTGCTATCGTCGCCGGCCAATGCACGTCGGTCCACGCATGCCCGCGATGGTAAGACCGGACGGCACGGAACCCCGATGAGCGCCACGGTCGCAGCCTGCCGGCTGATCGTCGCCCGCCGCGCGAGCCACACAAGGCGCGGTGCGTGAGTTGGCTCGCAGATGACGTTGCGCGCTCACCTCGTCCGGGGCGTCGCCGGCAGCCTCGGGCTCACCGTCGCGTCGGCTGCGCTCGCCTTCGTCAACGGCATCCTGCTCGCGCGCCTGCTCGGCGTCGCCGGTTACGGCGTCTACGCATCGGTTATCGCCGTGGTCCTGCTGCTGTCGTTCACCCTGACGCTGGGCTTCGATCGGCTGATGGTCCGCGAAGTTGCCGCGCTCGGCGGCCGTGGCGATTGGGCCCGCGTACGCGGCCTGCTACAGGGCGCCGTCCAGATCGTCGTGCCGGTATCGGTCGTCGCCGTGCTGATCGTCGCGTTCATCGGCTGGCTGCTTCGCGAACAGCTCCACGACGAAGTTGTCCTCGTGCTGTGGCTCGGCCTGGCGATGGTCCCGCTGAGCAACGCTGATGGCGCTTCGGTCGGCCACCGCCCTCGGATTGCACCTGATCGTCAATGCGCTGCTGCCCGAGACGATCGTCCGGCCCGGGCTGTTCGCGGTGTTGTTGCTTCTCGCGCTGGCGAGCGGCATGAGCACGGATCCCGCGCTGGCGATGGCACTCAACCTGCTGGCAACGATCGTCGCCCTCGTCGTTGGGCTGGCGCTCCTGGCCCGCCGCCTGCCGGCCGAGCTGGTCGCCGCCGCGCCGCGTTTCGAGACCCGTCGCTGGCTGGCCGCGGCCGTCCCGTTCGCGCTGCTCATCGCGGTCTACACGTTCGTGAACCAGATAGATGTCCTGCTCGTCGCCGCGACTCGCCGGCGCCGAGGCGGCCGGGCTGTACTCGGTCGCGGCGCGCGGCGCGAGCCTGGCACTCTTCGGTGCCGCCGCGGTGGGCGTGACGCTCGGGCCGACCATCGCTCGACTGTGGGACGAGCAGGACCTGCCGAGGCTGCGCCTCGCGGTGACTCGTGGGACGCGTGGCGCCTTCGCCTTCGCCGTCATCGTGGCGATCGGCCTGATCGCCTTCGCGGAGCCGTTCCTGCTGCTGTTCGGACCGGAGTTCACCGCGGCCCGCGAGACTCTCGCCCTGCTCTCGATCGCCCAGGTTGTCGACGTCGGGCTGGGCATGGGCGGTGTGCTCCTGACCATGACCGGGCTGCAGTCGTATGCGCTGCGGGCCGGGCTGGTGGCTGCGGTGCTGCGCGTGGGAATCGACGTGTGGTTGATCCCGACTCTCGGACCAAACGGAGCCGCGATCGGGGCGATCGTCTCGATGGCGGCGTTCAACGGTTTGATGGCAGTCGTGGCGATCCGGCGCTTGAGAGTCGACCCGACGCCGATCGGCATGGTCATGCGGGCGTGAGGATCCTGGTCGCCGGCCGCTGCGCGGGCGTCGAGCTCGACGAAGTTACGACGCCGGATTTCGACGGCCGCCCCTGCGTTCTCCTCGGACGTCAGGTAGCGGCGCCGGAATGCGAGGCACATTCCGACCGCGCCGAAGATGAGGTAGATGCGCGGCGGCGAATCGAACATCGAGCTGGCCAGCGTCTCGACCAATGTCTCGCCGAAGATCATCAGCGTTCCGAGGGTGAACGCGCGCAGGTACGGGTCGCGCGTCGTGGCCATGCCGCAGATCCGCCACAGCGCGACGCCTATTGCGCCCGCAAAGACGAGGTACGCGGCGAGTCCGAAGATGCCTGTCTCGCCCAGAATGCGCGGCCAGAACGTGTCGGTGATGTACTGCGCGTCGCTCGGTCGCAGGCCGAAGACCTCGTCGAGGCCGTACTGCGCGTAGATCGGGCTGTACTCGAGCCGGCTGCCGGTGCTGCCGAAGCGACCGAGGCCTGCGCCGAGCGGAAAGTAGTCGCGCGCGATCTCGGCCGACGTCGTGTACATCAGGATGCGCGCCTGCTGGTCGGCTCCCTCGGGCTGCTGGCCGGGCGGCCCGGTCTCGCGCAGGGTGAGCTGGTACAGCCCGATCAGCCCGGGCAGGAAGAGCACGACCAGCACGAGCACCGACGCGACGACCGGCAGCCAGGAGCGAGCCTCACCTCCGCGCGAGCGCGCGTGACGGAGCTGGTTGAGCAGACCGACGCCGAGTCCGATGGCGGCGCCGACGATCGTCCGGCGCCGTGCGGCGAGCAGCGTGCCGAGGCCGAATGCGGCCGCCGCGATGAGCAGCCACCAGCGCCGGAAGACGATGTAGTAGGCGAACAGGAACAGGGCGATGAAAGCGGTGAACCAGCTGAACAGGACCGGGTGGTAGAAGAGCGATTTGATGCTCGGCAGCTGGCCACGCGGCACGTTCATCTCGTTCAGGTTCAGGAACCTCTGGAACGCCGGCGGATCGACAATCTCAACTGCTCCGAGGGCAAGGACCAGTGCCCCGATGCCGAGCACGAGCGGAGCGAAGGCGCGCACGTCATCGAGCGTGAAGTCGTGCCACATGACGACGTACAGGAAGGCGATGACCTTGGCCAGCAACAGCAGGCCGACCAGCCACAGGTTGAGCGGCACGCCATTGACGACGCTCGAGGCGACGGCGAGGAGCATCAGGGCGACCACGGCACCGTCGCGCACGGGCTCGATCAGTCCCTTCTGCCACGGTCGAAGACGCCACGCACTGAGCACCACCAGGCCGGGCACGACGAGTTCGTCGAGCTGCTCGAGTGACGGCGTCAGCCAGATCGCGAAGGTGTTGTAGAACAGGATGAACATGGCAAAGACGAGCAATGCCGCCTTGGGCCAGCGCAGGTAGCTCAAGAGGAGCACGGCCGTGGCGGTGGCCAGCGTCGCCGGTCCGCGCCACGCTTGTGGTGCAATCACGGCAGCGAGCGTCACCGCGGCGATGAGCGCCAGCGACAGGACGATGGGTATCAGCGCGGGCCGGACTGACTCGCGATTTGCCGCCGCCAACACCCGCTAGCGCCCGAGTCCGCGCAGCGCCGCGTAGCGCGGCCGGGTGTGCTCGACCGCCCAGCGCAGCATCAGCGCCCCGAGGACCGGCTCGATGTGCACCGCTTCGCGCCGGCGCTGGGCGATGTCATCGGTCAGGTGGCTCATCCGCGCGGTCTTGGCGATGCGCAGTGCCAGTCGGTCGGCGCGCGTGATCGGCCGTCGTGGCCTGGGGGTCAGCGCGTCAGCGCCCGGCGAACGCGGCGAATGATCTACGGCCCGATTCCGAGAAGGCGGCGACGCCATCGGCATGGATCCTGTGGCTGGTGGCGAGCTTCTGAACGCCGAACGTGCCGCGCTCCACTCCGATCTCCTCGGCCAGTCGCCGGGCGAAGGGCTCGTCGTAGCGGCCGCCGACCGAGAAGGGCTGCATCTCGGGCGACTTGCGCAGACGCGCCATCGTCGGCTGCTGGAGGCCGCCGACGTAGGGCACCGGCAGGTGGACGAAGCCGGTCCGAAGACGGAGCTCTCCGAGCGATGCGCCGGACAGGTCGAGCCGGATCATCTCTCGTCGATCGTGGCCGCGCCACGCGGCGCCGCCCCAGAAGCCGGTCAGCAGGATCGTGCCGCCGAGCGCCCGTTCCATCGAGCGATAGACGACGTCCTCGCCGCTCATCCCGGTTGCCAGGAACTCGGCCTCGGGCGCGTCATCGAGCTCGAGATAGGCCATCCGGTCGAAGCACTCGACGGTCATGCCCATCGCCCGTGCGGCCTGCTCGCCGCTGTCGTCCGTGCCTTGATAGCCGCGCCACGGCCAGCCGCTGGTGAACGTCACCGCTCGCCGGCAGCCGGCGCGGGCGCCGACCGACGCCGACGCCGTGCTGTCGTAGCCCGACGAGATCGTCGCCAGCGGCTCGTATTGACGGGCGTTGGCAAAGGCTGACGCCACATGGTCGACAAGGCGATCGCGGTAGTCGACGAACGACGCGAACGGCCGCTCGTCGCGCGGCTTGCGCTGGACACGCACGGCGCCTATCGGCCGAGATGGCCAGGTTCTCGTAGAACTGGACCGTCACTGGCTCGGCGCCTGCCGGCAGGACCGGCAGCGCAATCGTCCCGTGCGAGATGCCGCCGGTGATCCGGCTGAAGAGCCGTGGGTAGGGCTCGTCGTCACGGAGCGATCGCCCGGTTGCCTCGAGCAGGGCAACGAGCGAGTTCGAGACGACAACCTGTCCGTCGGCCGAACGCGTGTGGTAGACGGGCTCGAGCGTATGCGCCGGGGTAACGACGATGAGCTCGGCGCCGCTGCGAACGATGCCCGAGCCGAACACCGCCGACGATCGTGTCACGCCGGCCAGGTCGGCGTCACCGGACCACGTCCCCTCGAAGAATCCCGACTCCTCGACGCGGACGCCGGAGCCACTCCAGACCTGCACCTGGGGCCACTCGACGCGTGCCAGCCAGGCCAGGCGAGGCAGATCGGCGACCGTCTCGTGGGCGAAGCGCCAGCTCTCGGGTGCGCTCGGCATCGGCTGCTGCTCGCTCATCGCGAGGCGGAACCTATCATCAGTTTCTGGCTGTTACGCCCTGCAGGGGGAGTCTGGTTCTTGGAGATACTTTTCATCGGCACGCTTGAGCCGTTTCCGGGTGGCTCGGGCACGATCAATGGCCAGGTCGTGCGCGGCCTGGCGCAGCGTGGCCACATGATCACCGCCGTGTCGCCGGTCGGGCCGCTGGCCGGCGACGCGAGTCGGCCGTGCCGGCGCTCGGCCGATGACGAGGCCAGGTTCCCGGGTGCGCGCATCCGCCGCTATGACGTGCCGTTCGCCGAGGTCGAGCCGCACCGCACGGATCAGGCGTACATCGACGGTGAGCGGGAGGCGATCTCGACCGCCCTGCGTGAGCTGGCGCCGGCGATACCGGACGTCGTCTTACATCGGACGCGAGACGTTCACCCGTCATGTCCCCGACGCCCTGCCTTGGCCCGAGCGGCGGCCAGTCGTGGTCGCCGCTCACTCGTCGGACTGCGCACGGTGCGTTGAGCGGCAATCGACATCCAACGGCGCCGGAGGACCTGCTCGCTCGGATCGCGTCGTGCACTCGGCTGGTCCTGGTCGCCCACCACCAGCGCGCCGCGTACGAGGTGCTCGGCGCGCCGATCACGGTGGTGCCCAACGGCGTCGACCTGGTCGCGTTCCATCCGGCCGTGAGCGGTGCCGGGCGCGCAGGCGCAACGAGGACATCACCTTCGTCCACGCCAGCAACCTCAAGGACGCCAAGCGTCCGCTCGACCTCGTCGCCGCTGCGGCACTGGCTCTGCGCAGCGAGCCGCGGCTGTTCTTCCTCATCGCCGGTGACGGGCCTTTGGCCGAGCCGATGCGCCAGGCCGCGCGCGACGCCGAGATCGAGCACCGCTTCGCGTTCACCGGCTGGCATCCCCGCGCAGAGATGCCGGACGTGTTCCGTCAGGCCGATGTCGCGGTGCTCATGTCGGGCCACGAGTCGATGCCGTGCGCCCTGCTCGAGGGCATGGCCAGTGGGCTGCCGACGATCGCAACCGACATTCCCGCGTCGCGCGAGGTGTTGGTCGACGGCGAGACCGGCTTCCTGTATCCGGCCGGCGAGGTCGAGCGATTGGCCGCGTTGATGGTCGATCTCGCGGCCGACGCGCGCCGAGCGAACACGGGTCGGCAGCGCAGCACGCGTGGCGGTCGAGAATCGCGGCGTGGAAACCATGGTCGCCGGCTACGAATCCGTCCTGGCCTCGGTCGTCGCCGAGGCAGCCCGCGGCCGTCAGTCGATCGTGGCCGGAGGCCGCTGACCGTGACGGCCTTCGCCGAGCTGATCGCACGACGCGACCTGCTGTTCAACCTGGCCCATGCCGAGCTGACGGCTCGCTACCGGTCGGCCGCGCTCGGTCTGCTGTGGTTCGTGCTCACGCCACTCGTGCTGATGGTCGTGCTGACGATCGTCTTCGAGTACGTCATCGACCTGGGAATTCCCGACTATCCGGTGTTCGTGCTCAGCGCGCTGCTGCCGTTCACCTTCATCCAGGTCGCGCTACTGAACTCGAGCACCTCGATCAGCCGATCGCCCGGCCTGATCAAGCGCGCCCACATGCCGCGCATCTATCCTCCCGCTCTGCAGCGATCGGCGCCGAACCTGGTCCATTTCGTCATCTCGCTCATGCTGCTGCTTTCCGTTGATGGTCGCGATGGGCGTGCCGCTGACGCCGGCCCTGCTGCTGTTGCCGCTGGCAATCGCGCTGGCGGTCGCCGTGGTCACCGGCGCCGGCCTGCTGTCCGCGGCGCTCAACGTCGCGCATCGTGACGTGGAGCTCATCCTCTCGGCCGGCACGCGCGTGCTGTTCTACTTGAGCCCGATCTTCTACCCGCTCTCGGCCGTGCCCGAGCCGTGGCAGCCGTTCTACTGCCTCAACCCTGTCGTTGGGGTGATCGAGATGCACCGCGCTCTGCTGCTCGAGGGCACGCTGCCCCCGGCGTGGCTGGTGGGCATCACCGTCGGATCGACGGCCGTGCTGCTGGTCGTCGGGGTAATCGTCTTCGTGCGTCGCCAGCCCGACTTCGAGGACTACCTGTGACCAGCGCGCGCGTGGCCGCGCTCGACAGCGGCCCGAAGCTGCGCATCGCCTGCCTCTACCCGGTCGATGACGACCCCGAGGTGGCCTGCGTCGATGGATCGCATCCGTTTCCGGCGCATGGCAGAGGCACTCGCCCGCGCCGGTCATCGGGTCGACATCATCTACCGCCGTGGCCCGGTCGTCCGTCTCGGACCCAGGCTGCGGCGCGTCCCGCTGCGCCTCGCCCGTTGGTCGGATTACGACCTGATCAAGACCTCGATTCACGATGGCTTCGAGCAGCTCGCGCGCCACGGCGGCAGCCAGCACCCGTTCATCCTGGCCAGCCTCGGCTCGGTCGTCGGCAGCGGCCCCAAGCCGGGCGTCCACTTCTTCGGGACCGGCACGCGTGGCTGATCGGCATCCAGAACGAGATTCGCCCGTCACGCCCGAGCAGTGAACGATCCTGACCGACGAGAACGACCGCGTGTGGCAGGAGACGCACGGCCCGGAGATGCTCCGGCTGCGCGTCCCGACCGGCGTCGACGCGGTGCTGCCCGCACGGGCAGGGCAATCCGTACCGCGCGCTGGGCGTCGAGGGACGGGGCGTGCTGTTCGCGGGCAACGTCTACGCGCGACTCCAGCCTGAGGTGAATCGGATCTGGGTCGACTCGACTCAACCGACTCGGTCGTGCGCTCAAGAAGCGGGCCTGACGCTGGTCACGATGGGCACCGGTGACCGGGACGACCTCGACCGCGAGCGTCCTGATCGAGCTCGGCCCGGTACCCGATAACGAGGTCTGGGACTGGCAACGCCATGCTGTCGCCGGCGTCGTCCTGGCCCACGGCGAGGTGCAGGACAACGAGAGCAGCAAGATCTACTACTACCTGCGCACCGAGCTGCCGACGATCACCGAGGCGCCGGTGCCCAACCGGTGGCTGATCGAGGAGACCGGCCTCGGCGCGGTCGTGCCGCTCGACGATGTCGATGCGATGGCCGACGCCGCGGCGAGCGTTCGCCGGCCGCGACAAGTCGCTCAACGGCGTCGCCGAATGGATGGTTCGCGAGCACTCGTGGGACGAGCGCGCGGGCAGGTATCGCGGGCTGTTCGAGGAGGCCGCGCTGCTGCGCCCGTCGGCCAGGAAGCCGACGACGCGCTCCTCGACGAGGAGCGCGGCGGCACGATCGTCCTGCTCAGCCCGGGCCTCGACGAGCGCGCGGTGTGGGGCGAGCGGATCGTGCTCGGCAGCGTCGCGCGGGCGTTGCCGCGTGCCTTCCCGGGCGCGCGCGTCGAGCTGCTCGGTGTGAACGAGATCGAGCGCCTGCCCAGAGCTGCGCGCCGACCTGGTCGTCTCGCTGTGCACCGGGCCGCGCCCGCCGTGGCGTGTCGATGACGTGGCACAGTTCACCGACGGCGTGACGATGCTGTGGGTGCTCAACCACCCCGACCTGCTCGACGAGTTCGCGGCGGTCGCGGTCGACGGGCTGATGACCAACAGTCGACGCGCGGCGACCGTGCTGTCCGCGTCGCGGCCCACGATCTGGTGTCCGCTCGGGGTCGACCGCGAGTGGCGGCCGGTGGCGCCGCAGTCACGTTTCAGGGCCGAGGCCGTCTATCTGGGCAGCGGCGGACGGGGCAACAAGAACCCGGCCACGACGCACCTCTATCTCGATCCGGCCAAGCGCTTCGACTTCGCCATCTGGGGCTCGAACTGGAGCCGCGACTACTGGGCGCCGGTCGACGGCGACGATCCGGCGCGGAACGATTGGCATCGCTACTGGCGTGGGCCGCTGCCGGTCGGCGAAGAGGCCGCGCTGTACGCCTCGGCCGGCGTCGCGCTCGGCTTCCACGAGGACGGCCAGCGCGAGTGGGGGATGTGGAACAACCGCGTGTTCGAGGTCCTCGCCAGCGGTGGGCTGCTCATATCGGACGAGGCGGACGGCCTCGCTGAAGAGCTGGGCGACGGCCTCGTGTTTACCGCCGGCGGCGACCAGACGGCGGAGCTGATCAAGCGATACCGTGCCGCGCCCGACGAGCGCCGCCGGATCGCCGATCTCGGGCGGCGGCTGGTCATGGAGCGCTACACGTACGACCACACCGCTGCTCGGATGCGCGACCACTACGTCGAGCTGTGCGAGCGGCGTGGCATCGCCCCGATGGGCGGCGCGCGGCGCACGGTGGGTGCCGGCGCGTGAGCGCGTCGAGCGCCGCCGTGATCGAGGCCGACGGCCTCTCGAAGTGGTATCGCACGCGTCTGCGGCGCGACTGGCTGCTGATGCGCCCCGCCCGTCGCCTGTCGCCCACTCGGGCCGCAGACGGGATGTGGGCACTGCGCGACGTGTCGTTCAGCCTCGAGCGCGGTCGTTCGCTGGGCATAGTTGGTGACAATGGAGCGGGCAAGACGACGCTGCTGCGCATCGTCGCCGGCATCTCGCGCGCGACTGAAGGACGGGTCACCGTCCGCGGAGCGGTGGCCAGCCGCTTCGGATACGGCCTTGCCTTCAATCCGTATCTGTCGGGCCGCGAGAACGTGTTCCTCGAGGGGACGCTACTCGGCCTGACCAATCGCCAGGTCACCCAGCGATTCGAGAGCATCGTCGACTTCGCGGCGATCGACGGCGCCATCGATCGGCCGCTGTGGACGTACTCGAGCGGCATGATCTCCCGGCTGGGCTTTGCGATCGCGGCTTCGATCGATGCCGAGGTGCTGCTGCTCGACGAAGCACTCAGCGCCGGCGACGGCGGGTTCCGCCAGCGTTCGGAACAGGTGCTGCTCGACGCGCGTGCCTCGGGACGCAGCCTCGTCGTCGTCTCTCACGGCCTCGCCATGGTTCGGCGGCTGTGCGACGAGGGGTTGTGGCTGGAGAAAGGCGTGGTTCGCGAGGCCGGGCCGATCGACGAGGTGGTCGACGCGTACGAGGAGGCAGCCGGACTGCCCACGACGCGCAAGGCGATCGAGCCGGACGAGGTCGGCCCAGGGCGGCAGCAGCCGGAGCAGTCGAGGCCGACGCGGGTTGATTCGCATCGCGGCGGTGATCGATACGTTCGACGTCGGCGGGTTCGAGCTCGCCTGCCTGGAGCTGCTCAGCCGGCTCGACCCGGACACGGTTCAGCTCGAGCATCTACGCGTTCCGTCCCGGTGGCCTGGTCGAACGGGCGCGCATCGGCGGGCATCCCGGTCACCGTCGGGCACGACAAGCCATCGACCGACCGGCGATGGACGGCCGCCGATTCGCGGGCTCGACTGCGCTGGACGGATCAGCTTGCGACCGACATGGCCGCCGACAAGGTCGACCTGTGCTTCGTGTGGGGCTGGCCGGAGGCAATCAGCGCGGCCCAGGCGGCGGGTGTGCCGGCGATCGTCGAGCGTGTCGATGGTCCGGCGCTGTCGGCGCGCGTGGCCGACAAGTCGGCGTGCACCAGGGTGATCGTCGAGTCGGATCTCGTCCGCCGGATCCTGCTCGCGCAGCGGCGCCGCTTCGGCGTCGATGCGCGGCGCGTCGTGGTCGTGCGCAACGGCGTCGATCTCGAGCAGTTCGATGCACGGAGTGCCGACCGCGGAGTCGGCCCGCTCGGCGCTGGGCATCCCGGCCGAAGCATTCGTCGCCGGCACGCTGGCGCGCCTGTCGGCGGAGAAGAATCTGGGCCAGCTGATCAGTGGCTTTTCCGCCGCGCTCGGCGCCTCGCCGCACGTCGCCGAGCGCGGCTGGCTGGTGATCGCCGGTCCCGATGGCGGATCGCGCGTCGCGCTGGAGCGGCAGGCCGCGAGGTCGGCAGCCCGCGATCGGATCGTGTTCAGCGGCCCGATCGAGGACCGCGCGGCGCTGCTCGGCGCGCTCGACGTGTACTGCACCACGTCGTACACGGAGGGCACTCCCGCGGCCGTGCTCGAGGCGATGGCGATGGGCCTGCCGATCGTGGCGACACCGGTCGGCGCGCTGCTCGAGATGCTCGACGGCAATGCGTTGATCGTCGACGTGATGGCGCCGCGCGAGACCGCGCTCGCCATCGTGCAGCTGGCCGCCGACTCGCGCCTGCGAAGGCGCCTCGGCGCCCGCAGCCTGGCGTTGTCGAAGCGGTGGTCGATGGACGCCCACGTCGCGCGCTACGAAGAGGTGCTCGCCAGCGCCTACGCCGAGGCGACCTCGGCGAGCCGCGCATGAACATCCTGTCGATCATCGAGTCGCTCGGCGCGGGCGGTGGCGCGGAAATGGCCATGACCGAACTGGTGATCGGGCTACCCGAACACAGCCACCTGGTGTGGCATTTCAGCCGCCTGAACGGAAAGACCGCGCACCGACCACTGATCCGCCGCATGACCGATCACGGAGTGCCGGTGCGCGATGTCGACTGGCGCGCCGTTGCCGTTCGTGATGTGCGCATTCAGGCACTTGATGGTTTCGAGCCGGACGTCGTCGTCATCCATTGGTGGAAGAACGAGCCGTGGGCGCCATGGCAGACCGAGGCGCGCCTGTCAGGCTGGCCCCGGTTTGTGACCGTTCTCCACAGCTCCCGCATGAGCCTGAGCCCCGGCTACGACCGTTATGTCGGAGTGGCAAAGTTCCAGGTTGCCAGGTTCCCGTTTCTCGCCGAAGAGAACGTGCGGGTGATTCCGAACGCGGTTGATCTGGCCCGCTACCGAGCGACTTCACGGGCGTCGAGGTCGCGATCGGGCGAGCCTCTCGTGATAGGCACCATGGCCGGGCTGCGCATTGAGAAGGTCCCCCTGTCGCTGATTCAGGACGCTGTGGCGTGGCAGGTGCCTGATGCGCGCTGGCAGATCGCGGGTACTGGCATCTTCCGCGAGGAATTCGAAGCGCAGGCGGCGCGACTCGCCCCGGGCACCTTCCAGTTCCTGGGCCTCCTGCCGCGGCGGTCCGTGCCGCGTTTTCTGAGCGGTCTCGACGTCCTCTGCCACCCCGTGCACGAAGAGGTGCTCGACTGCAATCCGATCGGAGTCATCGAGGCATTTGCGGCCGGGGTGCCGGTCGTGGCCGAGGCGCGTGGTGGCCTGCCAGAGCTCATCGAACATGGCGTCAACGGCCTGCTTGCCCAGAGCAGCGACGAAGTCGGCGAGCTGTTGCGCCAGCTCGCGAGCGATCGAGCGCTGGTGCGTCGGCTGGCCCAAGGGGCACGCCAATCGGCGCAGCGCTTCGGTCGGGCGACTCAGCTGGCTGCCTACCGCGAATTGCTGGCCGGTCTTGAGGCCGACAGCGCTCTAAGTCTGGAGCGGGCAACCGCTGCCGGTGGCGGGGTGTGACCGAAAGTCGCGTCGCCACTCCGCGTCCTGGCGGTCGTGGCTCGCTTCAAGTGGTCGCACATCGACTACCTCGCCGCACTCGGCAACGAGGTCGATCTGTGGTCGACCTGGTCCTCCGTGGGCAGCGAAGGAGCACCGGAGCGTGCCGTTTTTGAGGGTCTGCGCCTGCGCTCGCTTGGCTCGCTCGCGACCGACGGCGAGGAGACCGTGTGCGCGGCGCTGGCCGACTCGATCGAGCGCGTCCGGCCCGACCTGATCCACGTCATGTACTACACCCACGAACGGCTGACCCTGCTTACCCGACAGCAGGCACCGGGCATCCCGCTCGTCTTCGAGTGTCGCGATCCGATCACGACACTGACCCGCTCCACCCCCGAGTCGACGACATGGGCGCTCGAAGGAGAAGCGCTGCGCGCTGCGGATGGTCACATCCTGGTCACCGAGGCGACACGCGACTACTACGAGCGAGGCCACGGCGTCGACCTGAGCGATGCGTTGATCGTCCCCCACGCCTTCGCGGCGCGCCTCGCCGGCCCGCTGCAGCCGAAGTTGTCGAGCGTCGATGGCCGGACGCACATCGCGCTTGTCGGTACAGCCCACGACAACCCGCGCCATGGCCGCTATTACGTCGACATCATTCGCCGCCTGGTGGAGATGGGCTTCGTCGTGCACTCCCATTTCCACGAGGAGATCGACGGCGTGTCGCTCGAGCCATACGAGCGCCTCGAGCGCGAGCTCGCCGATTACCACCACCACCCGACTGTTTCGTTCCGGGACGGTGAGCGGCTCTCGGACCTGACCTCTCGCTACGACCTGATGGGCGTCTTCCATGAGCTCGAGGCGCCCGATACGCGCGTTCAACGAAGCGCCGACTCTGGAGGTATGCATGCCGACCAAGGCCGTGTCGGCGTGGTTGCACGGCGCGATACCGGTGGTGACCTTCGCGTACTACCGTGGCCTGGTCGAGACGATCGAGCGGTTGGGAATCGGGTTCGTCGTCGACGATTGGGACGGCGTGGCCGGCCTGGTCGGTGACCACGAGCGGATCGAATCGGCGAGTCGGGCCTGTCGCACCCACCGCGAGGAGTTCAGTCACGAGTTTCAGGCACGCCGAATCGCCGCGTTCTACGAGCGAGTCAAATCGAGGAGAGAGCAATGAGCGAGATCTGGGAGGGCTTCGACCTCCAGCCGGTGCCCGAGGTGACGGACGTCGACCGAGCGACGTACGAGCGCCGATACCGCGGCAAGGGCCCGGTCATCGTGCGCGGCGGCGCCCGGCGGACGGCCGCGTTCGAGCGCTGGGATCCGGCATACCTGGCCGAGCGGGCCGGGGATGCGCAGGTCAACGTTGCCGCGTACGCCGCGGATCGGCGCGACTTTGGCTCGATCGAGCAACGCCAGATGACGCTGCGCGAGTTCCTCGCCGGCTTCGAGCAGCCCGACCTCGACGAGGTCCGCTACCTGTTCAACAACGCCAGCTGCATCTTCGTCCGCAACGAGGACGAGCCGCGCTTTCACATCGGCTGGGGCGCTTCGACTAACGCTGGCCTGGCGCCACTGGCGGCCGACTTCGAGGTTCCGTCATTCGTCGATCCCGAGCGTTTCGTGCTCGGCGTGATCATTCTCGGCTCGCAGGAGAACGCGACAGACCTCCACTACGACAACGGCGGCGAGGGCAAGGTTCTCGTTCAGCTGCGCGGCCGCAAGAGACTGCTGCTTCTGCCGCCGACTGCGGCCACGGCGCTGCAGATGAACACGGGCTACCTGAAGCCGGACAGCGCAGCGGGCCGAACTGCCAGCCGGCCGACGGTCGACGTGCACGCCCAGGCGAACGGCTCGGACGTCCTGCGCCTGAGCGGCTACACGGCCGATCTCGAGCCGGGCGACATTGCCTACTGGCCGCCATTCTGGTTCCACGACCTGGGCAACCTCGACCCGTTCACCCTCGCCGTCGGCGTGATGGTCGACGAGCTGACCATCCCGCCGTTGCTGATGCGCCATCTCGCCCACGGAGTTTTTGCGGCTGTCCTGGCCGCGGCCGCACGCCGCGCGTCCGACGGGTCACGCATCAATCTCTACACCGGAGGCTGGGACCTCGACGTGTCACTCGACGGCGAGCGGCTGGGCAGCCTGGCCGAGCTGTTCAGCGACCTGGAGGCGCGGCTGCTCGACGAATCGGAGCGCGGCACCGAGCAGCTCTGGCAGTGGAACGAGTTCTTCGCCCGGCGCTGACCCGGCCGCCGCGCGGTTCAGCGCTTGGCGGCGTCGTCCGCCAGGACGTCGGTCAGCCTGCGGTTGAACCAGCGCATGTGCATCGGGATGACTTCGGCCTGAGCCGGCTTCGTCGAGACCGTGCTTGGTGAGGATCTTGACCAGTGACGCGAGATGCTCCTCGGGTGGCCGGAGCGTCAGCCTGACGCCGTGGTGGTCGCGAACGTTGTAGACCGCGCGATCGGTGAAGCCGACCGATGCGCCGCCCTCCAGCAGGGTCCACAGGAGGTCGTAATCGTCGACCCCGCTACGGTCGCCAAGCGTCTCGTCAACTCCGCCGGCGTTCAGCACCGACTGCCAATTCAGCAGAAGGAAATGGGTCACGTAGCGCGCTTTGGCCTCAAAGCTTTCGCATTTGTTCAGCTCCGCCTCGGTGCCGACGCCCTCCCACACCACGTGAATTGGGTTCGTGCCGTCATCCGACCAGATTCGTTTGTTGCCGGAGACGATGTCGCCGCTGACTGCGAGGCACAGCTCGACCGCGTCCGGATCGAGCCAGTCGTCGGAGAAGAGCAGTCCGACGCGATCGGCCGTGGCCGCCCGGAAGGCGTGATTGAGGGCGGCTGCGAAACCTGCCGTGGGTCGGCGCTCGACGCGCAGTCGGCCTTCACTTAGCTGCTGGAATCGCTCGACAATGGCGAGGTTTGATTCGGGCGTGTCCGGCGCCGTGACAACGAGCACCTCTGCATGGAACAGTCTGGCCAAGTGCGGAGGCGACCGATTGTTCGAGGAATTCGTCGACCTGTTGACGAACTGGGATGACAATCGTGGCCGGGAATTTGTTCACCGGCGTGATTGTGCAGCGCCGGACAGGCGATCGGCGCCGCGGCGGGCCGCGGCCCTGACCAGATCGGCGGTCGAGTCGGCGCCCCACGCGCTGGCCAGGTAGGCCGGGAACTCGAGCACCGCGAGCGGGCCGTCCGTCTCGCGTGCGCGCTTGAAGGCAAATAGGTAGCTCGGCAGGGCCCCCAGCCGGCGCTGCTCGTGGCCAAGGGCGGCGTGCTCGAGCCGCTCCATCAATCCCGGTCGCATCTCGGTCAATGACTGCTCCACCCACTCCGGGACGGGCGCACCGAGCACGCCGCGCAGGTAGCGCAGCGGCCGCCGCAGGCGGACGATGAACGAGCGACGCTGAGCCTCGGCCAGCAGCGTCTCCCAGGCGACGTCGCCGCGCTCGATGATCCGCCACGCATCGCTAACCCAGCGGATGCCCGGCGTGCGTGTCCAGCGCGCGCCGTGGACGCAGGCGTGGAGGAGGGCATCGGCCGGGCCGAGGCGCCGCGCGGACGTTGCCCTGAAGTCCGCATCGACGCTGCGCCGCCAGAAGCCTTCATCGAGATCGGCTCGCGCGCACTCCTCGAAGACGAACCAATGCAGATCGAGTTGGCAGCCGTCCGCATCGGCAAAGTGCGCCGCGTGCTTGACGGCCAGGAAGTTGGCATCGACGGCGTGGCGCGCCACCCAGCCTGCGTCTCGGGCCAGGTCGAGCGCGCGCGTCGCGCGGTACGGGCGGACCAGGACGTCCACGTCGCTCATCGGGCGCAGGCTGGGGTCGGCCTCTGACCCACCGCCGAGCGCCGCGCCCTTGAGCACCATCACCTCAATGCCCTGGTTCTCGAGCAGGCCGACCAGGTCGGCGACGTGCCCGAAGAGCTTTTCGTTGGCCGCGCCCGCGTCGCGCCGCGCGGCGTGCAGCTCGGGCAGCAGCGGGTCGTCGATGCCGAGGCGATCGAGGCTCGCTCCGAGCAGCGGTCGCAGCCACATCGCCGCCGGCGGCCGGTCCTGCTCCGGCCCATCGAACGCCGCGCGGCCCTCGCGCCACGCGCGCGCCGCCGGCTCGCCGTCAAGCAGCGCGGCGCGCAGCAGCTGCGTGACGGCGCCGTGGGGCAGGTACGCGTCCGAAGGCGCGCGGACCGCGGCCATCAGGCCGACCGACGCAGCGATTCGTGCTGCAGATATGCGTCCGGGCCGAGGAGCACCTCGAACGCCGGCAAGTGCGCGAGCTGCTCGAGCGCCACTTCACGAGCGGCCGGTGCATCACTGTCCGGCGCCGGCCGGAGCGTGGCGAAGACGCTCGAGTACTTGCCGAGCCACGCGGCTCCGACCAGCGAGCCTCGCAACAGAGCCAGGGTCTCGTCGGCTCCAAGCGGCCGCTCCACGATCGCGCCAGCCGACGCGTCGATGCGCGGGAAGAGAAGGGTCCCGAGGGGTACCTCGGCGACTGGCTCGACGCCGAGCAGCGTGCACACGCTCGCCGGCGCGAGGTCGATCGGCTTCTCGTCGTCCGCCCAGGGTCGGGCCGTCGTGGTCGCCGATTCGTCGGGCGTCAGCCAGTGGCGGTCGCGGGCCGAACGCAGTCGCGCGGCAACCTCCGGGAAGCGAGCGAGGGAGTCGGCGCGCAGGGCGGTAATGGTCGGCATGCCGCGCACCAGCCACGAACCTTCGACCTGACGCGCGACGGCTCGGTCGTTGGCCACGAATCGCGCGTCGGTCTGGCGCAGCATCTGGAGCATCAGGCTCGACTTGCCGGCTCGCTTGGATCCGCAGATGGCGAATCCGACGCCGTCGATGTCGACGACAGCGGCGTGCAGCAGTGGCCGGCCGTCGGCGAGCGCGTCGGTCACCGTCAGCTCGCGCACCACCCGCATCAGGCCCACCCGTGCGCCGGGACCGTCGGCAGCCGCCACGACATGCACCTGCCCGTCTCCAGCGACACCATAGGCAACGCCAAGATCACGGTCGTCGATCCAGATCCAGCCGTCGCGCCGGCCGGCGACCGGGTGGCTGACGATGCCCGTATCGAGCAAGAAGCAATCGACGCGCTCGCCCGCGCCCAAGCCGCGGACAGCGGCCTCATATGCGGCTGCATCCAGGGTCAGCTCGACGCGTCTTGGCGCTTCGCCGGTGGACGCATCGAACCACGGCCGCAGGAAGTAGCCGAGCCAGGCGAGGGGAGCAGGCGGCGCAGTCACCACGGCCTGGGTCGAACCGAAAGCGAATGTGGCGCTGTCCGACATCACGCCGCCGCCGCAAGCCGGCGCAGCTGCGATACCGGCTTGCTCACGCCACGTGCGCCGCCCAACCGGCGGAAGAGAGCGACCTCAGAGAGAACGTCGATGGTCCAGAAGGGCGAGTCGGTTCGCGGACGCGGCGCCGACTCGCTGTAGCCGCCGTCGAAGGCGGCCCGCGGCCCGTTTTCCATCGGCCACAGGTAGGCAGTCCGCGACTGGTCGAAGGCGTGCGCGCCGATCGAGATCGACGCATTGTCAATGACGTGCGGCCGGCCGCCGGCATCGACGACGACGTTGGGCGGCGAGAAGTCGCGGTGGACGACCCCGACGACCGCCTCGTCTGGAACCGAAGCGCGCGCCAGTCCGATCAAGCGCGTCGTGGCCCGCGCCGACAGCAGGTCGAGGTGGCAAAGCTGGTCGAGCCGCGCCTCGACGTCCCGCAGGCGCACCTCTGGTTGCCATCGCCGGCCTTCGCCGGCGACGTCGACGGCCAGCGCGTGAACCGTTCCCAGCAGCCGGCCGCATTCGTGCAGCGCCGCGTGGCTCGGTCCCGCGAGATCGATCCGGGTGCCCGCGATCCATGGCTCGAGCAGCGCCAAACCGCGCTGCGCGATCGGACGCGGAAAGCCGCGCTCATCGAGCAACAAGCCGAGGCGAAACGCGCGCTCGGCGTCTTCGACTCGGTCCATCCGCCGACCCTTGAGCACGAGTCCTCCAGCGAAGCGCAAACGGAACGTCTGCCGCTCCAGCGCCCGAGCTCGCAGTCCCGTGATCCTGGTCGCGCCCAGCAACTGAGCCCCGACCTCACGCGTAAGTGCCGCCAGGTCTTCGCCCAATCGACGTGCGGCCTCCTCGTCGCTGAGATTCATGCGCTCCCTTCTCCGGCCGACCCGGCAAGCGCTCGCCACAGCTCTGTGGCCGCATCGAATGCCGCATCTGCGTCACGCCGGCGGAAGTCCTTGGCCCGCGTGCCGTCGGGTTCACCGGCCGCCTCCGCGGCCCCGGCGGTGAGGATGCCCAGCAAGGCGAAGAAGTCCACCACATCGCCGGTTGCGCGGTAGCGCCGGACGAACTCGTCTGCATAGTCGGCGAACCAGTCGAGCTCTTCGGGCATCGTGCGGCGGAGGCGCTCGAGGTCGCGATAGCGGTCGAAAACCATGCGCGGATCGCGTCCGATCACGTGCGTGCCGAAGGTCATCTTCTGGCCACTCTCCGGCAACGGCCGCCGGGCGATGCGGTAATGCGCGCCCGCAAGAGCGGCGTTGCGGCGCAGGACGGAACCGTGGATGCGCCAGTCGAAGTCGCGCACCATCGCCAGCCGGTTGATCTTGATGCCCTCGATCGGCCGGCCGAGGTGATCGTCGTCGAGCATTCCGACCACGATCGCGACGTCGTGCCATTCGTCGCGGATGAGCTCGTACAGCCGTCGGATCGCATCGCTGTCGAGCAGCATGTCCTCATCGACCTGGACGTAGTAGGGCGTCGCGCAGCGATCGGCCATCTCCTGCAGGGCGGTGGTGAGCGGGGCGACATGGTCGAGCAGGCCGAACGAAACCGTGACGTCCTGCGCTTCGAGCCGGGTCATGCAGTCGCTGAATGTCGGAGCGCCGACGGTGGTCACGAAGACGGTCACCTCAGCGCTCAGATCGAGGCCGCTACCGATCGTTTGGCGGCCCGTGGCGGCCGGGGCAGCGGTCGTTTGGCGCATCGCCCGAGCATGGTAGTCAGTCGGTCGTGGGCGGTCCGTTAGGCGGGACGGATAATCTGCCGCCCGTGGACCGAAGTGTGGCGATCATCGGACTTGGCTACGTCGGCCTGCCCCTGGGCCTGGCATTCATGGACGCCGGGCTGGAGGTCGTCGGCTATGACGCCAACGAGTCGCGCCTGGCGCAGCTCCGCTCCGGAGACTCGCCGATCGACGACGTCGCCGACGAGCGTCTCGCCGAGGCGCTTCGCCGAGGGCTCGTGCTGCGCTCACCCGACGACGACGGTCTGGCCGACGTCGACGCCATCTTTGTCTGCGTCTCGACGCCGATAGATGCGGCGCGCGAGCCCGACCTGGGCGCCGTTCTCTCGGCGGCGGCGACGATCCGTTCCTCGCTCCGCGCCGGCCAGCTGGTCGTCCTGCAATCGACTACGTGGCCGGGTACGACCAGCGGGCCTTTTCGCGAGGAGCTCGAGCGATCCGGCCTGATCGCGGGGATCGACTTCGGGCTCGCTTTCGCGCCCGAGCGGATCAGCCCGGGCGACGGCGTTCGGGCGAGCGTCACCATCCCGCGGCTGGTCGGTGGCTTGACCCCCGCCGACACAGCACGCGCTGCTGCTCTGCTGCGCCGCCTCGGCGGCGAGGTCCACGAGCTCACTTCGGCCGACGCGGCCGAGATGGCGAAGCTGCTCGAAAACGTGTTCCGCAACGTGAACATCGCGCTCGTCAACCAGCTCGCCCTGCTCTGCGAGCGAATGGGTCTCGACGTTTGGGAAGTGATCGACGCCGCGGCGACCAAGCCGTTCGGCTTCATGCCCTTCCGGCCCGGACCGGGCGTGGGCGGCCACTGCATTCCGGTCGATCCGTACTACCTCGCCTGGCGCGCACGCCAGTTCGGCATGAGCGACCCGTTCGTTGAGCTCGCCGGCGACATCAACGCGCAGATGCCCGAACACGTGGTTTACCTCGCCGATCAGGCACTGGCGGCAGCCGGAGGCAGCCTCTCGGGCGCCCGGGTCGGCGTTGTTGGCGCGGCTTTCAAGGCGAACATCGGCGACTCGCGCAACGCTCCGGCGGCGGCTGTCATTGCCGCCCTCCGTGAGCGGGGCGCGGACGTCAGCTACCACGACCCGCACGTCGAGCGGATCACCGACGCCGCCGGCACCGCCCACGAGTCACGCAGCCTGGACGACCTGATCGCGCAGAGCGACCTCCTGGTCGTGCTCGTCGCGCACGACGCGATCGATTGGACGCGCGTCTACGCCGAGGGACGGCTGATCGTCGACACCGTCAACTCGTCGCGTGGCCGCGCCGTGCGCGACGGTCAGGTGTTGCGCCTGGGTGCCGGCTGGGCAGCAGCGCCGGCTACGGCCAGCTCACGATAAGCGGCGTATAGCGGTTCGAGCACCCGTCGCGCCGTGTACGGCGCGACGGCGGCAACCGCTTCATCTCGAACCACCTCGCGCGGCTGATCGAGCACCCACTCGAGCCCATCTGCCAGCTCGTCGGCGTCATGACCTGCGGTCAGCCAGCCATTGATGCCGCTGCGCACCGTGCGCGCCACGTCGCCGACTGGTGTGGCGACGACCGGCATGCCCGATGCGAGCGCCTCGAGCACGACACGTGGCCCGCCACCCTCGGTGCGCGAGCTGAGCAGTAGCGCGTCGGCGGCGCGCATCATCTCGCTCAGCTCGTCGCGCGCCTGATCGCCCATGAAATGGACGCGCTCGGCAACGCCGAGCTCGCGCGCGTCGGCGTCCATCGACTCGCGCAGCGCACCGTCGCCGGCAACGACGAGGCGCACCTGCCGGCCACGCCGCGCAACCTCGGCGAAAGCCGCCACGGCAAGCGCCGGATCCTTGATCTCCTCGAGCCGCCCGGCAAAGAGCACCAGCCGATCGTCGCGTTCAGCTTCGGGCACCCCCAGGCGGTCGAACAACGCGACTCGTAGCGCGGCGCGCTGCGAGTCCGACGCCGGCCGGAAGACCTCTTCGTCGAACCAGACCGGAATGAACTCGATGCGCTCCGTCATCGCCGGGTGGGCGTCGCGCAGGAGCTCGGTACCCGGCTCGTTGACGACGTACACGCGCGCCATGTGCTCGACCGCCGAATCGGAGAACGGCCGGTACAGATGGCCCAGCCGCGGCCAGCCCGACGGTCCGGGCCAATAGCGGATGTCGAGATGAACGAACTGGACGAGTGGTCCGCGATGACCGGCCAGCACGAGCGGCCGAAACGGCCGGTGGACCTGCAGGATCGTGTGTCGGTCCATCAGCAGCCGCCGCAGGCGCAGCTGGGCGCCCATCATCCGCCATAGGTTCAACGGGTTGCGGCCCATCCGGCCCGCCGGCGCAAGCGGAAGCAGCCAGGCCTCACGCTGGCCGATCCGGACACGGCTGCGCCGGCCGATCGGGCGGTCGTCAGGGTCCTGCGTCACGCCGGCGACGATGATGTCGAAGTCGGTTGGAGAGTGCTTGACGAAATCGTGCAGGAAGGTCTGGATACCGCCCAGGGTTGGGGCAGCCAGGTCGCGCGGATGGAGGACGACGACACGGATCATCGGCTGGGTCATGAGCCGCTGAAGGTAATGCGCCGGACCTCCCCGGCAGCGACGTCCGCGTAGTACAGCGCCCCCTCCGGACCGACCAGGAGGTCGACCGGGCCGGCGCCGACGAGAAACTCGGTCACCGATGCCGGATCGGGCAGGCCATCTGCGCCGGCGCTCATGACCCAGATGCAGCGCTTGGCCGAGTCGCCGAAGAACAGCGCGCCGGCGTATGAGTCGGGAAAGGACGTCCCGTCGTAGAAAGCCAGCGCGCTTGTGGCTGCGCTGCGGCTTTCGCAGCTGCCTTCGACCGGCGGCGGCCGGCCGAAGCTGACGTACGGGAAGAGCAGCTCGTCGGGCTCGGACTCATACAGTCCCTCGCACAGGCTGTTGCCGAGTTGGTCGAAGTCCGGCTGCCGCTGCGGTCCCTCGAAGCACGGCCAGCCCAGGTTGCGCGGCGGACCATCGAGCGGATCGACGAGTCGGTTGATCTCCTCGTATGCCTTCCAGCCAACGTCGGCGATCCAGATCTCGCTCGTTCCCGGTCGGATGGTGAAGCGAAACGGATTGCGCAGGCCGGTGGCGACGACGCGCCGTGCGTTGGCCTCGTCATCGTCGCCGAGCGGGTTGTCGCTCATGCCATCGCCCGTGGCGCGGTCGAGGCGCAAGAGGCTGCCGTCGAGCGACAGCGGATCGGACCGAGTGCGCAGGTCCTGGCTGCGCAGCGACCCTCCCTCGGACGTCCGCGCCTCCGGAGCGACACCGCTCGCCACCGGCGGATCGGCACACGAATTGGCCGGCGTCGATGACTGACCGAAGTCTGTGTCGCGGCCGTCCGCGCCGTCGCCGCTGCCGAGCAGGAGTGCGCCGTCCGGCCCGAATGCGATCGTGCCCACGGTGTGGTTCTGCACGAAGCACCAGTCCTCGACCAGGACCTCCTCGGTCGCCGGGCCAGCGTCGCGCTCGATCCGGAAGCGCGACAACCGCCCGCTTGCGATGCACGTCAACCGTCCGCCCGGACAGTCGTCGCTGTCGCCGCCCGCTCGGCCGTAGGTGGGTGGCGATCCCATCGGCGGAGCATCGAGCGTGTAGGCCAGGTAGACATAGGGCTCGTCCTCGAAGTCGGGATCGACACCGAGCCCGAGCAGCCCGAATTGGTTCCAGTTGAAGACGGCCGTCCGCACGTCGAGCAGGACGCTCGAATCGGAGCGGTCCGAAGCGCTGAACCGGGTGACGACGCCGCGCTGCTCGGCGACGAGCAGGTCGCCCGAGGGCAGGAAGCGCAGCGCGGTCGGCTGATCGAGCCCGCCGACGACAAGCTCATCGCTGAAGCCGGCGGGCAGGCCGGCCGGCTCGCCGGGCGCCGGGCGTGCCGCCGCCGGCCAGTCGGTGAAGAGCGACCCGGCGGGCAGCGACGGCGTTGGTGCCTCCGCGGGCGCATCGGTACAGGCAACGGTCGTCAACAGGCCGAGCACCGCCAGACCCTTCGCAAGGGCTCGTTTCGTCACCGCGGTCAGCTGACTTTCATCCGGTACAGGTTGGGATCCACTCCCAGGCGGCCGAACAGGGCACGCCACTCCTCGAAGAAGCGGGCGCGATCGAAGTGCTCGGCTCGCGCGCGGATGGCCAATGGATCGAGGGCCAGGCTGTCGAGTCGATCCAACGCCTGCTCGAGCGCGGCCGGGGACTGCTCATCGAAGAGCACGCCCGTCACCCCATCGATGACGCTTTCACCGACACCGCCGCGGGCAAGTGCGACTACCGGCTTGCCGGCGGCCATTGCCTCGACCGGGGCAATGCCGAAGTCCTCCTCGCCCGGTACGACGTAGGCGTGACAGCGCGCAAAGAGGTCGATCAGCTCGGCCCGTGGCAGCCAGCCGGTCAGCCTCACCGTCGGGCCGGCAAGCAACTCCAGCCGCTCCCGCTCGGGTCCGTCGCCGACGATCACCAGCTGGCGCCGCGCGGCAGTCGCCGCGCGCACGGCGACGTCGATCCGTCGATAGCCGAGCAGCCGCGCGGCGATCAGAAGGAAGCCGTCGTCACGCGTCGAGATCTCGAACTCGGAGACTGACACCGGCGGGTGGATGACCTCCGCGTCGCGCCCCCAGTGCTCGCGGATGCGCTGGCGCACCGTCCGTGAGTTGGCGACCAGGATGTCCGGCTGGCGGGCGGTGCGCCGGTCCCAGATGGCCAGCGGCGCACGGAGGATCTGGCCGGCGGCACGGGCGGCGATGCCGAAGCTCGACTGGCTGAAGTACGCGGCTGGGTCGTACGCGAAGCGCATCGGCGTGTGGATGTAGCTCACGTGGATGGCCCGGTGCGATGTGCGCACGGCCTTCGCGAATGCCGATGAGCTGCTGACCACCAGCTGGGCGTCGCGCAGGTCGAGCGCCGAGAAATAGAGCGGGTAGAGCTGCACCAGGCGGCGGAAGTCGCGCGTGCTGACACGACCCTGGAGCGGCCAGCTGTGGACGCGCGCCGGGTCGATCCGGTCGCCGAAGATGCCCGCGTCGAAGAAGCTGGTGTAGATCTGGGCCGTGGGCAGGAGGCGCGCCAGCTCTATAGCGACACGCTCACCGCCGCCGTCCTGGACGAAGTAGTCGTGGACCAGGGCAACGTCGGGCAAGTGCGCTGTCCGCCGCGCTCAGCGGAGGTGGCTGGGACTGTCGCCCGGCCCGGTCGCGTAGCCGGCCAGGTGGCCCATGCCCTGCGCGTACTCGAGCCACAGCGTCCACGGCGCACTGGCGAGCAGCTTGTCGCGCTGCCGGCCCTTGGCCAGGCCGGTGCGCACGATGCGCACCGTGCGCCACGCCGGCAGCACGAGCGCCACGCCCATGCGCAGCCACTCCTCGGCGCTCATGCCGTTGCGCCTGCGAAAGCCGGCGATCGACCGGCCGTTGTGAAAGTGGATCGCAGTCTGGCCGACGAAACCGATCGTCTCCATGTGATCGACGACCATCCGATCGTCGTCGCGCAGGATGGCGCCGCTCTCGGCCAGGCGGCGGTTGTGCAGGATGGCCATGAACCCGAGGCCGTCGTTGTCGTCGAGATCCTCGAGCGCCCAGCGCTTGTACGACACGTTCGCCTCGTTGGTCGTCATGCGCACTGCCTGGTCACCGAGCGGACCCATGTGCGGGCCCTGGGCACTGAAGTAGCTCGCCCAGTCGAGCAGCGACTCGGTCGAGCCGTTCTCGATCGCCCCGCCGATCGCGGCCGCCTCGGGATGGTCGGCGTGCGCGCGAATGATTGCGGGCACCCATCCGGGCCGTGGGATGGCATGGTCCTCGGTCAGCGCCACGACCTCGCCACGAGCCTCGCGCAGCGCCCGCGCGTAGAGCCAGAAGACCGATGGTGCCTCCTTCTTGATCCAGCGCACGGCAGGTCCGATCGCGTCGCGCGATGGCTCGGGCGCGACGCTGCCGTCGGCGACGACGATCTCGGCGCCGGCGGCCTCTGCATCGGTCCTGATCGCGCCGAGCAGATCACGAATGTACGGCCAGCCCTCGCCGGTGCCGATGACAATCGTCAGCGGCGGTCGATCCATGATCAGTACAGTCGATGCGGGCTGTCGCCAGGCCCGGCAACGTAGCCGAGCAGCTCGCCGGCCATGGCGCAGTACTGGAACCAGACGTGCGCCGGCGCGGCCTTGAGTCGCATCCCGTCAGGCCGCTCCTTGTGGCCGACGATGCGCAGCGCGCGCACGGCGCGATACATCGGCAGCACCGAGGCGCCGGCGATGCGCAGCCAGTCCCCGCGCTCCATCTCACGCCGGCGGTAGCCGGCGATGGTGCGGCCGTTGTCGAACTCGGCCAGCGACGTGCCCAGGATGCCCTGCGACTGGTGGTGCAGCACGCGGATCGAGTCGTCGGCCGCCAGCCGCTCGCCCTCGAGTGCCTCGGGCAGCTCGAGGAAGTCGATCACGCCCTGTTCTTCGTCGCCACCCAGGCGCTCCAGCACGCGGCGCTTGTACGAGCAGTTGGCCGGGCCCGAAACGCGTTCGGACAGGCCGTTCTGGAGCGGCGGCATGAACGGCCCCTGGGTCAGAAAGAAGGCGGCCCAGTCGACCAGCTTCTGATCCGTGCCGTTGAGCACCGCGCCACCGACCACGCCGGCCTCCGGGAAGCGCTCGTGCGCCGCGAGATGGCCCTGCACCCAATCAGCTTCCGCGTAGCAGTGGTCCTCGGTTACGGCGACGACCTCGCCGCGCGACGCCCGATAGGCCGCGAGGCGAAGCTGGAACACCGACGCGCCGGGCTTGGGCAGCCATGTCACCGGGCCACCGAGAGCGGCGATCTCCTCGTCGGTCGGCGCGGCCTTGCCCGATCCGTCGGCGACGATCACCTCGCCGCCCGCCGCGATCGTCTGTGGAACGAGGTGCTCGAGCGCAGGTTTGGCCGCCGGCCAGCCGCGAATCGTGGCGATCAGGGTGGTGATCGGCAGGGCGTCGGTCAATGAAGGTGCCTCCCGCTGTCTCCAGATCCACTTACGTATCCAACGCCCTCGCCGACGGCGTGGGCAAGGTGCAGCAGCGCGATGTACGGCGTCGCGCGCAGTGCCGCGCCGCGGAACGGCTTGTTCCACACGCGACGCAACGTGCGGGCAGTCCGGTAGCCGGCCAGCAGATGCGGCGCAACGACACGTGCCCAATCGTGCGGAGCCATGTATGGCCGACGGATGGCCGCGATCGCCCGGCCGTTGTGGAAGAACAGCTCCATCGTGGGCTCGACCGGCTCGCACTGGTAATGGCGGACACGCAATCGGTCGTCCGCCACCACGCGCGCTCCGGAGTTCGCGCAGTGCGGCGTTGTACACGAACTCCAGGACGCGCTCGCCCGTCGGCGGGACGCGCTCGAAGGCCGACTTCTTCCAGCTCGTGTTGGCGTGGCCCGGGTTAACGGTCGTGTCGCTTGGGAGCGGCGGAGCCAGGGCGCCGTAACCGGCGCAGTACAGCGCCCAGTCGACGTTGTGCTCGGTGCTGCCGTTCTCGACTGCACCGAAGATCACCGCCGCTTCGGGATCGTCAGCGTGAGCGCCGATGATGGTCGACAGCCAGTCGTCGGCCGGGGCGCAGTGATCCTCGGTCACGCAGATTATGTCGGCTGCGGCACGGGCGTAGGCCGCCTGGCGGAGCTCGAAGACCGTCGCGCGTGGCATCGACAGCCAGATCACGTCGGCCGACTCGGCCACGGCAGTGGGACGCGGACCGTTGCTGCCGTCGGCAACGATCAGCTGCCCGCCGACGCGGCGGACCTGGGGCAGCAGGCTGTCGAGGGCGATGCTCAGCCGCGGCCAGCCGCGCATGCTTGGGATCACGACGCTGACCGGGTATTGGCTGGGCACGCGCAAAAGATTAGCAATCCGGCGCCGCCGCCCTCACGCTCATCTCTCATGCTTAGCGGGTGAGCGAATCGCGACCGACGCCAGATGGCCTGCGGCTGGCACTCGACGTCGGCCCGGTCCACGTCCAGCCGGCGGGCGTGGGCATCTACGCGGCGAGCCTTGCCCGCGGGCTGGCTTCGTCGATGGACGGCTCGCTCGCGCTGATCGGCGTTCGATCCGTCACGCCGGCACTCGACTCGCTCGCGCATGTCGACCGCGAGCCGTTCCGCTCGCCCAACTATCACAGCTGGCTGCAGCTATACGCCGACGGCCAGGCGCGGCGAAGCGGGGCACGGCTCGTCCACTACACCAACGCCGCCGCGCCGCTCGGCACGCGCCTGCCCTACGTGCTCACCGTCCACGATCTGTCACTCGTCCGCCTGCCGGGCACGCACCCGGTCGCCCGGCTCGCGACGGTGCCGGTCATGCTCTGGTCGCTCG
Source organism: uncultured Chloroflexia bacterium (assembly GCA_963776865.1). GTDB lineage: Bacteria > Chloroflexota > Limnocylindria > Limnocylindrales > CSP1-4 > JALYGJ01. The sequence continues at coordinate 370,227 of CAVZOG010000004.1, forward strand.
CCCGCGCCAGGGCGATCGTCGTGCCGTCGGCCTGGACGCGGCGCGAGCTCGAGCGGCTGACCGTTGCGCGGCGTCGCATCACGGTCATTCCCCACGCCCCGTCGCCCGTGTACGGCACGGGCGTCGGCGGTGATGCCGATCCGTTGGCCGCCCTCGGCCTGCACGAGGGCAGGTTCGTCCTCGCCGTCGGCACGCTCGAGCCGCGCAAGAACCTCGCTCGCCTGATCGAGGCGTTCGAGCTCGTGGCGACAGACGATCCCGACCTGCGGCTGGTCCTCGCCGGCGCTCCCGGCTGGCGCTACGGTCCGATCCTCGAGCGCGCCCGATCGAGCGCCGTGGCCGAGCGCATCGTCTTCGCCGGTTACCAGCCGCCGGCGGCGCTCGCGACATTGACCAGATCGAGCGGCGCCGTGGCATACGTGTCGATCTACGAGGGCTTCGGCATGCCCATCCTTGACGCAATGAGCCACGGCGCCGCGGTGGTCGCCTCGAATCGGACGGCGATGCCCGAAGCCGCCGGCGGAGCGGCAGTGCTGGTCGACCCCTTCGTCCCCGCCGATATCGCGCGCGGCCTTCGGACGGCGCTCGCCGAGCGCGCCACGCTCATCGAGGCGGGTCGCGCCCGCGCCGCGCAGCGAAGCTGGGACGACGTCGCCGGCGAGCACCTCGAGGTCTATCGCTGGGCACTCGCCCGGCCATAAGTTCCATTTGGACCGGCGTCTGACTGCACCGGACTGGTACTTAATCGACCCTCGACAGGCGCTCCGCACCGCCTGATCCTTGGCTCAGATGAGCGAATCCGTCCACGTGGCAGCGTCGGACGTGAAGGAGTCTCGGGAAGCGTCCGACCAGGGCCTGCCGGCAGAACAGGACCTGGCCGCGATAGATCCCCAGGCGCACGGCGATGCCACAGAGCGTTTGAAGCTGCGCCGCGCCAAGCAGGTGCTGGCTGTCTCGCTGACCGTCGTTGCCATCAGCGTGCTCATCGGACTCTCCCGCTCACCGTCTGACTTCGTCAGTGGCCTGCAGGTGATCGCGGTGCTGATCCTGGCCGTCGCCCTTGCGGCCAGCCTGCGCATCGAGCGGCGGATCGACGACGCCCGAGCTGCGCGCGACGCCGGCGTGACCCGAATGCTGCAGGGCATGTCGCGCTCTGGATCGCCGGAGGCGATCGTTGAGTCGATCGTCGACGAGCTACGCCGCTCGGCGGACGCCGACCACATCGTCGTCGCCCGGCTCAGGCCCGTTCACCGCGTCGTCGAGACGACGCTCGTATCGAGCCGGGCGATGACCCCGCCGGCGCGTTCGATCCTGCCTGCCGGCGTACTCGATCCGGCCCGTGGATCGGATGTTCGACGAGGTCGGCGGCAGAACGGTCGTCGGTCGGCGCAACGCGTGGCCGACGACCTGGCCATCCGCCTTGCCGGCACCTACGCTCTCTCCAACACGCTGGCTGCGCCGCTGGCTGCCGACGATGACATCGTCGGCGCGCTCATCCTGTCGCGCCGCAACGAGCGCGAATGGACCGACGCCGACCGCGAGCTGCTCGAGTTCTCGGCCCGCGAGCTGTCCGCAGCGCTGTCACGCGCCTTTGCCTTCGAAGAGGCCGAGATCCGCGCCAACGTCGACGCGCTGACGGGACTGCCCAACAGGCGCTACCTCGAAGACTTCCTCGCGACTGTTGGGCCGCGTCGCCGCGCGGTGGATCGCCTGGGCGCGCTGATGATCGACCTCGACAACTTCAAGAGCCTCAACGACCGCTACGGCCACATGACCGGCGACCGTGTGCTGCGCGCCGTCGCGCAGAGCATCTTCGATGCCGTGCGTGCCGACGATACGCCCGCCCGCTACGGCGGCGAGGAGTTCGCCGTCGTGCTGCGCCGAGCCAGCCCGGACCAGGCAGTCGAGGTCGCCGAGCGCGTCCGCACCCACATTGCGCGGCTCGACCCGGTCCAGATGGGCATCGGCGAGCGAGTCACGGTGTCGGTCGGGGTGGCCGTAGCCAACGACCACGACAGCGACGTGAAGCGGCTGCTGGCCGACGCCGATGACGCGCTCTATCGTGCCAAGCGTGAAGGCCGCAACAGGGTGGTCCTCGCCCGCTAGTCTGCCCCGCGTGACTGGTCGGATAGCGCCAGGTTCGAACGGGGCGGGGCTCGCCCGACGGGTCTACCGTCAGTCGCCGATCCGCCACCTGCGCACGATCACCATCGCTCATCGCGGGTTGACGGCCGACGACGTCTTTCTGGCGTCGTATCCGCGTTCGGGCTCAGTCTGGCTGCGCTTCCTGCTGACCGAGATGCTGAGCGGCGATGCGTCGTTCGTGACGATCGCGAGGACCGTGCCGTATGTCGGCAAGCATCGAGCCACTCCACGGCTCGTGCCCGGCGGCGGGCGGATGATCAAGACTCACGAGCCCTTCATGAGCCGCTATCGGCGGGCGATCCATCTCGTTCGCGACCCGCGCGATGTGTGCATCTCGTACTTCAACTTCCTGCAGCGCATCGGCAAGATCACGATCCGTGGTGGCGACGACGAGGCGGCCTCGTTCGATCATCACGTCGACGCCTTCCTCGCCGGCCGGGTCGACGCGTTCGGCACCTGGCAGCAGCACGTCACTGTCGTGGTCGGCGGCGAAGGAGCGACGGTCTGGCCGACATTCACCGGGTCAGGTTCGAGGATCTCAAGGCGGACACGCCGGCCGAGCTCGAGCGACTTGCCGACTGGCTGGCGCTTCCCTTCAGCCGGAGCGATGCCGAGCGAGTCGCCGAGCGCTGCTCGATCGCGAACATGAAGCTCGCCGAGGCCGAGGGTCGCCAGGCCGATCCGCCGATCTTCAGCAAGACTGCGCTGCGGACTGGGCTATCCGTCGTCCGCGAAGGACAGCGCCGGCGGGTGGCAGATGATCCTCAGCCAGGCGCAACAGGCTCGATTTGCCGCGTTCGCCGAAGGCCTCGCGCTGATGGGCTACGCCCCGGCCGGCGCCGGCAGGTCGGGCGCCGCGGCGAGTTCCCGCGCGGCGGTGGGCTGAATCGTGGCGCGCAAGATCCCTATCTATCGATCGCTGCCCGACCCATGGCGCGGGCGCGTCGGTTTGCGCAAGAGCCGCCGCTGGGTACAGGCGAAGGTGCTGCAGCGTCAGCACAACGCCCGCCAGCCGGCCGACGCGCCGACGATCAACTTCTACCCGATGATGCCCGGGCCGAACTCGTCCATGGCGCACATCCTGGCGCGGCTGCCTGTCCGCATCGGCACGACGCCGAGCGACGACGAGCTGACCTTCGCCTGGGACACCGGCACGTGGTTCTCTCCGGCCGCCGCAAAGCGCCTGCCGGAGAGCGCCGTCAACCGGCGCTGCCTGGACATCTCCAAGGGCGCCGTCGACCGAATCTGGGCTGAGACCGCCGGCTACTCGATCAGCCTCGATCCGCTCACGACCAGGGGACCGATCGTCGTCAAGCCCGAGCTCAACGGCAAGCACGCCGGGCAGGTCGTCGAGGGTCCGATCGCCGTACCCGACAAGGACATGGTCTACCAGCGCCTGGTCGACAGCCGCGCCCAGGACGGCCGCATCCTCCAGCTGCGCCTGGTGATCATGGGCGGCCGCCTGCTCTTCACCTATGCCAAATGGCGGCCCTATCCGCAGTGGTTCAAGGGCACCGAGCTGACCACGCCGAGCGACTCCAACGAGTTCCTGTCGGCTGCCGACCAGGAGATGCTGCTGCGTTTCGCGGCCGCAATCGGCATCGAGTACGGCGAGCTCGACACGTTGCGAGATCGCGAGTCGGGACTGCTCTATGTCGTCGACGCCAACCGGACGCCGGTCAGGCCCAAGGGTCTGCCGCTCGACAAGGAGACCGAGGCGTTCGCGCCACAGGCGGAGGCGTTGGCTCAGCTGCTCGGCGAGCGCGGTGCCACCGCTGCGTCCTCGGGCGCGGCGTCCTCGCGGACAGATTCGTAGCGCGGCGCGACGACACTCACCGCCCAACGCAACAAGAGGTTCCCGAACCTGGGCTCGAAATGAGCGCGGCTCAGTCGGCGCTGCTCAAGGCGCCGGGCGAGCCAGTCCAGCGGCACCTTCCGGGTCAGCTTGATCAGTGCGCGTGTTGGTCGGCCGACTCCAGGCATGACGGCGAATGAGACGCGCCTTCCCTCAGCTGCCCCGAAGCGCTCGATGGCGACCGCGGTGGCGGGGGCGAAACCGGCCCGGCCCGAGCGCTGGAGCATGGTTGCCGCCCCCTGCTTGGCGAGCGCGAACGTGCCCCGCCTGATGCCCGCTTCCTCGGCGATGCGGCGCGGGATCGGTCGGTCGTAATGGCCGCCGACGAAGAAGGGCTGCATGTCCGGCTGGCCGACGAACAGCGGGGTGCCGAAGTGGCCCAGCGCTCCGAAGAACGGCAGCGGCACGTGCAAGTAATCGGTTCGCAGCCGGTGCTCGCCAAGCGAGCCGCCGGAGTAGTCGCCCGCGGGCACGCCGGGCGGTGGATAGACCGGCGATGACGACCAGATGTGACCCGCCCAGAAGCCGGTCAGCAGCAGCGCTCGATGCAGACGTGGCTCGAACGCCGACATGACCACGTCCTCGCCGGACGTGCCGCTGGCCAGGAAGTCCGCTTCGGGCAGGTCGGCGCGCGACCGGTACGCCAGCCGATCGAACAGCTCCAAATTCAGGCCCAACGCTTCTGCCACCTCCGTGCCCTCGTCGGGGACGATCTCCTTGGTCACGAACGAACGTGCCGTGGCCAGGCTCAGCGCTCGGTCGCAGCCCAGCCGGGATGCCACGGCCGCCACCGCGGTGCTGTCGTAGCCGGCCGATAGGGCGACGACCGGCTCGTATGGCCGGCCGTTGGACAGCAGCTCCGAGGTGGCGGCGGTCAGCCGCTGGAAGTAGTCGCTGTAGGACTCGAACGGCTCTTCGCGCGGCTTGCGGACCACGGTCAGCGAGAGATCACGGCCAATGCGGAGGTTCTCCCAGAAGTGGCCGCGCACCGGTCCGTCGAGCGTCGGGATCTCGGCCACGTGGTTGCGCAGCATTCCGGTCCGCGGGTCCAGGGCAGGCCACTTCAACGCGCCTACCTGCCGAAAGTGGATCGGGTACGGCGCCGCCGGGTCGAGCCTGAGCCCGGCGCCGACGAGTACGGCTACGAACGAGTTCGAGATGATCAAGGTGTCACCTCGTAGTGCGCTCCACACGCCCTCGACAGTGTGGCTCGGCGGCACGACCAGCACCCCCTCGTCATCCACGATCAGGCCGGAGCCGAAGACGGTCGTTGCCTCGGACAGCGCGTCGAGGTCGGGCGGACCAGCCCACGTTCCCTCGAAGACGACATTGTCCTCGTGACGAACGGACGTGCCGCAAACGACGACAACGCCTTCGGCGCTGAGGCGCGCCAGCCAGGCAAGTGGCGGCAGCGATGTGGCGCGCTGCACGGCGAGCGGCCACGGCCGGGTCGCGCGCCCGGCTCCCTCGCCGGCCGGCATCAGCTCTCCGGTTTGGGCAGCGGAAAGCAGCTCACGTCGGCCGTGTCGACCAGCACGTCGACGTTCGCCCCGATCTCGAAGCTCAGCGCCTGGCGGCTGGCCAGGTCGGCGTTCAGCACGATCGGCCGGCCATCGATCTCGGTTGCCAGCTGGAGTCGCGTCAACGCGCCGTGAAAGCCGATCGTGGTGACGGTCGCCGGCTGTGCCTTTGCCGCGTCCCCGCCCGCGTCAGCGCCACGGGCGAGGCGAACCTGGACGCTCTCGGGCGCGAAGTAGGACATCACCCGGCCGTTCGCCCCGGCTGGAGCCGGAACGTCGAAGAGCGAGCCGAGCGCGGCGCGGCCGCCGCGAACCTGGACCTCGATTGCGTTGCGATTACCAACGAAGCTCGCCGCGAACTCGGTCTGCGGCTGGCCGTAGATGCGCCGCGGAGGGCCGACCTGCTCGACTCGGCCGTGGTTCATCACCGCTACCCGGTCGGCGATGGCGAGCGCCTCGGATTGATCGTGGGTGACGTAGATCGTCGTCGTGCCCACTTCCTGTTGGACGCGGCGGATCTCGTCGCGCAGTCGGGTACGCACGAGCACGTCGAGCGCGGATAGCGGCTCATCGAGCAACAGGACCGCCGGGTCGGGCGCCAGCGCCCGTGCCAGCGCGCAGCGCTGCGCCTGCCCGCCCGAGATCTGGTTGGGGTAGCGATCGGCCTGCACGCCGAGGCGGACGAGATCGAGCAGCTCGTCGACCCGGGCGCGGGTCGCCGCTGCGGTCCAGCCGCGTACCTCGAGCGGGAAGCTCACGTTCTGGCGGACGGTCAAATTCGGGAAGAGCGCGTAGCTCTGGAAAACCAGCCCGATCGGTCGCTCCCGCGTCGGTCGGTCGGTGACGTCCTCGCCGGCGATCAGAACCCGCCCGCTGGTCGGCTGCTCGAGGCCGGCGACGATGCGCAGCAGGGTCGTCTTGCCGCAACCGGACGGCCCGAGCAGGGCGATCAGCTCGCCCTCGGCGACCTCGATCGACACGTCGTCGAGGGCCAGGACCGTGCCGAATGCCTTGGTCACGCCGACCAGCGCTGATGTCGCTCATTGGCCGCCCGTGACGCCGCCCTCGCCGATGCCGGGCAGCTGCTGGGTCAGTCGCCCGCGATTGACGTACGCCACGCCGGCCGACAGCACGAACAACAACATGAAGACGACGGTCGTCACGACAGCCAGCGGCGCGATGCTGCCGCCGGTGGCGTTCATCGCCGTCGCGCTCCAGACGGGGATTGTCACGACCGACGAGGCGAGCACCTTGACCAGCGCGAACTCGCCGATCGCCAGCGCGAAGACGAGGATCGCCGCGGTCGTTATGCCGGTCCGGATGTTGGGCAGGATCACGCGCCGAATGGTCTGCCACTGCGATGCGCCGCATGCCGCCGCGACGTCGCTCAGCCGGCGCACGTCGGCCGCGGCCATGGCGTTGTCGATCGCCCAGTAGGCGAACGGGAAGCTGACCGCCACGTAGGCGAGGACGAGCAACGGGTACGTGCCCTGCAACCGAGGCATGACCAGGCCGCTGAAGTGGAGCAGCGCGAAGCCGATGACGACGAAGGGGAGGGCAAACGGGATCACCGCCGCGCTCTCGAGCACTGGCCGGATGCGCGGGTTGCGAGTCCGCGCCCAGTACACGGCGGGCACCGTCAGCAGGAGCACGATCACGGTCGTCCAGATGCCGGTGATCAGGGACGTCGTGAAAGCCGACAACACGCGCGGGCTGCTGAACGTCTCGATCCAATGATCGAGCGTGTACCCGTCGGGCAGCACGTTCGCCGTCCAGCGTGTCGCGACCGAGTACAGCGCAACGGCGATGATCGGCAGGCACAGGTAGATGGCGAAGGCGCCAAAAAGGACGATGGCCCCGAGACGCGACACGCCTCCCGACGCGCGACGTGGGCGCTGGGCGGGGTCGACGGCCAGCGAGCCGCTCGACAGCCAGCGTGTGCCGCGCGACAGCAGCCGGCGGTAGATGATCAACGCCACGACCGCGACGCTGATCAGCAACACCGACAGGACAGCGGCGCGTTCCGGACCGCGCACCGCGTCATCGGACAGCGCCTGGCCGATCTGGAGCGTGATCAGCTGGATTGGCAGCGCCGCGGACTGCCCGGCCAGGGCGTAGGCGATGCCGTAGATGCCGATCGACCAGGTGAACGCGAGGACGAATCCGGCGCCGATGAACGGCGCCAGGACGGGCAGCCCGATGCGCCGCCAGAACTGCCAGCGCGTGGCCGACGAAGCGGCCGCTGCCTCTGCCCACTCGTCGCGCAGCATGGCCATCGCCGGCACCAGCAGCAGCACGTAGAGCGGGATGTTGGCGTGCTCGTAGGCGATGACGAGCGCAGCGAACGAGTCGCGCGCCGGCGGGGTGAACGGTGCGCCGAGGTCGCGCAGGAGGAGGGTGACCATGCCCAGCGAGCCGAGCGTGGCGATGTAGGCGAAGGCGAGGCCGATGCCGCCGAAGTGCGCGGCCACGTTGAGCAGCCCCAGCCACGCCGCGCGATTGCCAATCACCATGCGGCTGATCAGCCACGCGATGGGAGTGCCGACGACGACGCTGATCGTCGCGCAGGTGAGCCCGAGCTGCAGGCTGGTGACGATGGCACGCTGGTTCGTGGGCTGGCCCAGGACGCGTTCCCATGCGGAGAAGCCGACACCGCCGTCGACGGGCAGGATCGAGCGTGCCAGCAGCATCGCGATCGGCGCCACCAGCGCCACGAGGACGACGGCGATGAGCGGCAGCGCGACTCCCCAGTCGGCCAGCCAGCGTCGCACGATCCCGGCCCGGACCGGCCGAGCCGGGCGTGTAGCGTTCTCCGCAGCGAGCTCAGCCACCAGTTGCTACTTGGTTCTCCCAGATATCGGCCAGCTCTTCGGGATCGATCGATCGCCAATCGACCGTTTCGACACCCGCGTATTCCTCGTCGGGCAGCCAGTTGGCGCGCGCCTCCTCGGGCACCACGATCCGATCGTCGCCGACAACGGACCGAATCGGGCGCGCGCCGTACTTGGCGAAGATGACCTGCGCCTCATCGGTCAGCACCCAGTCCATGAACAGCTTGCCGAAATCGGCGTGGGCCGTGTCGTAGCGATTGAGCATCAGCGTCGATGGCGCGAAGACCGAGCCGTCGGTCGGCACGGTCATCTTGTAGTTCACGCCCCGCTCGTCGAGATCGGCGAACCACGGTGCCTGGTTGAAGTCGTAGCGCACCGAGATCGGCACCTCACCGCGCTCGAACGTGTCGAATGACGCCTGCTGGGTCAGGTTGGGCAGCAGCCGCTTCGCGTAGTCGATGCCCGGCTGCCAGTTGTCGAGCGTGCCTCCCGCGGCGAGGTTCATGGCCACGAACGCCCATGTGGCACTGCCGCTGACGCCGATGCGGCCGAGGCCGACAAGCTCCGGCGTATGACGGATCGGTCAGGTCCTCCCAGCTCTCGGGCACTGCCAGGCCGCGCTCCGCGAGCGCGTCGAGATTGATCATCATGGTTGGCACGCCGGTGAAGGTGGCCACCCATCCGGGGCCATGCAGATCTGCCGGCAGCAGGCTGGCGTTCGGTGGCTCGTAGTCGGCCAGCACGCCGACCTCCTCGCCCTGCGGGATGAACAGGATGCCAATATCGGCGAGGACCGACTGCGGATTGTTCTTCTCCGCCTCCCAGCGCTGGATCTCTTCGGCCGAGCTCATGCCTCCTTCGGTCAGGTCGCGCCCTTCCTGATTGCAGTCGAAGCCGAAGTTGGCCTGGCAGAAGGTGCTGAACTGCTCGCCGTAGTTGCCGTAAGTGTCCGGGGTAGCGATCGTGTGAAAGGTGCGCGCCTGCTCGGCCGCCGCGTCGACACCGCTGGACGGTGCAGCTGGCGCGCTCGAACAGGCCACGACCAACGAGCCTGCCAAGCAGGCGATGAGCATCGAAGTCAAGTGCCGCCCGCGCATAAAGAGATCCCTCCGCTTGGCGAGCCCCTGCACGTCGCCCCTGTGCTTTCGGCGCATTATCGTGAACGGCCCGGCTCGCGTCGAGCGCCGCGCGGCTTAGCCCTCAGCCGGTGCCTGGAAATACAGCGCGGCCTGGTCGCCGCGCTGTTCGGCGTTCAGTGCACGTGCGCGATCGTCGAAGGAGCGCAGCTCGGCGGCCGTGAAAGCCGACTCGACCTCGTCGAGCTTCAGACCCAGCCGGTAGGCCTCGCTGCCGCGCCGTGGAGCGCCTGGTTCATGGCGCTGGCGTAGCCGAGGTTGCGCGCGTTGACGATGACCGACGCCCCCGCGGCGCGAGCGATGTCGGGGCTCCGGTCGCCTGAGGCGTTGTCGACGACGACGGCGTCCGCTGCGTGCCGTCCGAGCGCATCTGGAAGGGCGGCCAGGCACCGCCCGAGGTGCTCGGGGGTCCGGTACGACACGATTCCGACACGAACCTTCATCGCCGCGCGACGCTAGCACGGCTACACGTCGTCGAGATGCGGGCGATGATTGGCAGGTGAGCCCTGCCCGACAATCCGCCCCGCCGCGGCCCAAGCGAGTCGACGTCCCGCCGCCGCTCGATGGCCGATCAGCCGCCGACCGAGGCGGACACCCAGGCGCCGGGGCTGGCCGAGCAGATCGTCCGCGACCCCGACGATCCGCCGTACGCGACTCGCCCACGCGCGTCACGTGGCGACGATGTGGCGCTGCTCGGCAACGACGAGCTGGCGCGCATCTTCTACGAGATCGGCGACATGCTCGAGATCCAGGGCGAGCTGCCGTTCAAGGTCGGCGCGTATCGCCGGGCAGCCGAGTCGATCGCCCATTCACCGCTCGACGTCGCACGCGCCTACCGTGACGGAAATCCGCCCCGGCTGCCCGGCGTCGGCAAGGCAATCGACGAAAAGCTCGAGGAGCTGTCCGACACGGGTCGGCTGCGTTACTACGAGCGCCTGCGGCAGGACGTGCCGCCGTCGGTCGTGACGCTGCTCCAGGTGCCCGGCCTCGGCCCGCGCACGGCCGGCGAGCTGTGGCGCCAGGCTGGGATCGGCTCGATCGAGCAGCTCGAGGCCGCCGCCGCTGGCGGACACCTGCGCTCGCTCAAGGGCATGAGCGCCAAGACCGAGGCGCGGCTGCTCGAGAGCCTCAAGGCGTTGAGCAAGCAGCCGCCGCGGCGCATGCGCCTTGGCACCGCCAAGGACATCGTCGACCGGGTCGTCCGCTCGCTCGAGAACGCACCGGGCGTCTTGTCGGTCACTCCGGCAGGCTCGTTCCGCCGCCGGCGCGAGACGATCGCCGACATCGACGTGCTCGTCGAGACGAGCGACCCGGCCGCGGCCATCGAGGAGCTGCACAAGTCGCCGGCGGTCGAGCGGGTGGGCGGCTTCGGCCCGCGCACCGGCGGCCAGTCGCGCACCACCGTCAAGCTCATGCGCGGGCCGCAGGTCGACCTGATGACCATGCCGCCGGGCAGCGCCGGAACGTACCTCGTCCACTTCACCGGCTCGGCCGAGCACAACGTCCGCTTGCGCGCGATGGCCCGCGATCGCGGCTGGTCGCTGTCCGAGCACGGCTTCACCAAGCTCGACGACGAGACCGAGCGCGTCACCTTCGCCACCGAGCAGGAGGTCTACGAGTTCCTCGGCCTGCCGTTCATCGATCCGGCGCTGCGCGAGGATCGTGGCGAGATCGAGGCCGCCCTCAAGGGCAACCTGCCGACGCTCGTCGCGCGCGACGACCTGGTGGGCGACTGCCACACCCATTCGGAGTGGTCCGACGGGCACGTGACGATCGAGCGGATGGCGGCCGAAGCACGCAAGCGCGGCCTGCGCTGGCAGGTGCTGACCGACCACTCGCAGAGCCTGTCGATCGCCCGTGGCCTTACCCCGGAGCGCGTCGAGCAGCAGCGCCGGATCATCGGCGAGCTGAACGAGGGTTTCGCGCGCGACGGCACCGACTTCCGGCTGCTGCACGGCTGCGAGATGGAAATCAAGCCCGACGGCACGCTCGACTACGACGACGCACTGCTCGCCCGGTTCGACGTCGTGGTGGCTTCGCTCCACGTCGGCCGGCGTCAGCCGCGGACGCAGCTCATGTCGCGCTACCGGACCGCCTTGCGCAACCCCAACGTCGACATCATTGCCCACCCGTCTGGACGCAAGATCGGCATCCGCGACGATCTCGATCTCGACTGGGATGCCTTCTACCGCGAGGCGGCAGAGACGCGGACCGTGCTCGAGGTGAACGGCTCGGAGGAGCGGCTCGACCTCGACGATCGCCGAGCCCGGTCGGCCAAGGAGGCCGGCAACCGGTTCACGATCGACTCGGACGCGCATTACCTGCACGAGTTCGACAACCTCGACTGGGGCATCTCGCAGGCGCGCCGCGCATGGCTCGAACCGACCGACGTGCTCAACACCATGCCCGTCGACGACTTCCTGGCGGCAGTAACAGGCCACTGAGCTCGTCGGCAGGGGTACATTGCGTCGCGCGATGGCTGACGCCGAAGCGCTGCTGACCCAGAGGCCGCCCGCGGTCGCCCCGATGATGTTGCGCGCACGCGCCCTTTGGCGCCGGCTGGTCGATACGCCGGCGATACCGATGGCCGTCGCGCTCGTACTTGGCCTGTATTCGATCGACGCCAAGAGCTTCTGGTTCGACGAGGGATTCTCGGTCGGGATGTCGCGCCTGGCAACGGAGCGGCTTGTCGAGCGCATCCAGAACTTCGAGATGCAGTTCGCGCCCTACTACCTCGCCCTTCATGCCTGGCTGGGGATCGGAGAGAGCGAAGCAGTCATTCGTGGTCTATCCGTCGTGTTCGGGTTGGTCGGCGTGGCTGCGACCTTCTACGTCGGTCGTCGCTATGGGGTCGCGTTCGCCGCTGCCCTGATCCTGGCCGTGTCGCCGATGTTCGTCGAGTACGAGCAGGAGGCGCGCGGCTACACCATGCTGCTTGCCGGCAGTGCGGTCTCGACGTTGCTGTTTGTGCGCTTGCTCGAGCGGCCGGGGCGCCTCCGCGCCTTTCTCTACTTCCTGGCCGGCGCCGTCCTGATCTACGTCCTGCCGCTGGGCGCACTGGTGATTGCCGCGCACGGCATCTGGCTCGTCCTGGGCACACGCGAAATGCCTCGCGCGCTTCGAATTCGGATCGGACTGGTCTTTCCGGCCATCGCCGTTGCCTGGATACCGATGCTGCTGTTTGCAGCGACCCATCCACAGATCCAATGGATGGACGCGACCACTTTCCAGGACGGAATCGACCTCACTCTCCACCTCACTGGCGGATGGATCCTGTTGCTTCTCATCGCGGTCATGCTCGCGGTGGGCATGCGACGCGACCTTCCGGCGCTGTGGCTGATGGTGCCGGTGCTCGGCACGGTGGCGATCACGCTGCTGATCCAGCCGGTCCACCAGGCTCGCTACCTCATCGCGATCCTGCCGCCGTCGGCCATCATTCTCGCCCGGAATCCGCGCATCGCCGTTGCCGCACTCATCGCGCTGTCGCTCGTCTCAGTCACCAACGTCTACTGGCACCAGCCGAAGGCCGATTGGCGCAGCGCGGCGGCGTATGTTGCGTCGGAAGTCGAGCCCGGTGACGGAATCGTGTTTGCGCCGCACTTCATTCGCACTGTCTTCGGCTACTACGCACACGTCGGTGATCCTCTTTACGCCGCTTCGACGTGGAAGCGTTCCGACTTGACCGGCGGCCCGCCGGACATCCCGGGCATCCTGGCCCGTGATCGCATCTGGCTCGTGAAGACGGATCGTCCGGAGATGCCGGAAAGTGTTCGAAACGCCCTCGCGACCTTCTCGGTTGCCGAGACGCGCGACTTTTACAACGGCCACATCCTTGTCGACCTTCTCGTCAAGCAATCGAGTGACGATTGACGGCCTTCACCTGATGCCGAAGCGCTGGCCGTACTTCGTATACGTCTCCGTCGTCGTGCTGCTCGCGCATGGTCGCCATCGGAGCGACGCTCGAGCTGAGCACGCAGCTCAACGTTCTGTGGACGCGCTTTTCAGGGCCTATCGGGCTGCGCAATCTTGTCGTCCTCGTCGCGCTCGGCGCTCTCGGCCTGGCGGGTCTTGTTGGTGTTGCAAGACTGCCGCGCAGATGGGCACTTGTCGTCGCCGTGGGTGCGCTGCTGGTAACTCGCGTCGCCGCCCTGATCTGGGTCGAGCCCGAGCTCGTTCGAGACATGCAGGCGTACGACTCCCTCGCCCGTGGCGTCCTGGCAGGGGAGTGCTGCTTCGGAGTTCGGCCGATGGGCTACCCGATGCTGCTCGCGATCCCGTATTCGCTGGGCCTGCCCGGCGAGCTCGTCGGCTTCGTGTTCGCGCTTGCCGCGGCGCCATTGCTGTGGCTGCTCGGTCGCGCCGTGGCCGACGAACGCAGCGGCGCGGTCGCCGTCTACATCTACGCCGTCACGCCGTCGCTCGCCCTGTTCAGCGGCGTGCTGATGACCGAGACGGTGTATGCGACCGCGCTCCTCGCGGCGCTGGCTCCCTTCGTCTCCGGCGTCAGGGCCAGTTCGGGGGCGCTGAGCGGGTTGGTGCTCGGCGTGAGTCAGTACATCCGGGCGACGAGCATCTACCTGGCGCCGGTGTTCCTGATCGCGATGATCCGCCGCCGAGCCTGGAAGGCGGTCGGCGCCTTCTCCGCCTTGCTGCTCGTCGCTCTGCTGCCGGTGATCGTGGCCACGGGCGGCGTCAGCACGTCGACGATCGGCGGCCTGTCACTGATGATGGGCACCAACCAGGCGAGCGACGGCTGGTACAACGAGCCGGACGTCGCCCTGTACTCGACGTGGGGCGACGATCGCGAGCGGCGCGCGGTGGACGAGGCAGTTCGCCGGGTGGCCGGCGATCCGCGCGGCTTCGCCGAGCTGGCAGTGCGCAAATCGCACGCGATGTGGACGCAGGAGTACTACGGCGTGACGTTCGCGCTGACCGATGCCGGAGCGTCAGAAGCTGATCAGGCGGCGGCATTCCTGGCCAGCCAATTTGTCTACACGTTGGTCCTGATCGCCGCCGTGTGGACTGCCTGGCGGCTGCGCTACGACCGTCCGGTGCTCGTCTGGCTGATCCTGGGCATCTTCGTCACGGTCGGCGCGATTCACGTCTTCACCGAGGTCCAGCCGCGCTATCACGCCTACGTGGTACCGCTGTTCATAGTCCTGGCCGCGCCCGCGATCGCGAGGATCGCCGCTCGAAGAGACCCCGCGTCACTCTGACAGCGACACCTTCTCGCCCGGCGACTCGGTCGTCGCCGGGGCCGGAAATCGCGCCTCGAGCGTTGCCTGGTTGCGGCTGACCGCGCTGAAGGTGAGCACCAACATCGTGACTATTGCGATCAGCGCGATTGCCGCGCCAACGACCACGACGCCGATTCCGGATAGGCCGAATAGCAATGCGGTGATCGAAGCGAGCACGCCTCCGACCATCGCGGTGATCAGGCCGACCAGGCCCAGCGATGTGCTGAACCCGTACAGGATGTCGCCGAACTGACGAGCTCGACGGCGGTCCGTAGGCGGTCAATGACCGACGGGATGTCGTCGTTGCGTGGCTGTCGTCAGGTAGGGCACGACGGACGGAGCAATCTCGGTGTAGGCGTGGCGGATGCGCGCCATGCCGTGGACGTGGCGCAGGTCGTCGGCGCCGGTGCCCGCGATGCGCACGAAGGTCAGAAGGCCGATCATGAAGTCGAAGGCGAGGACGAGGGCGGTGATCACCAGGAAGTCGGTGCCGAATGACATCGCCTGGGCGAGCAGCGCCAGACCCACGAATGACATCGACAGGAAGGCAAGGAACATGCCACCGCGCGTGAACGCCTCGTTGTAGACGAGCGACCTGCCGGCGAGCAGGCTCCAATGCTCCGTGGCAAGGATCTGGACTGCCCGAGGATCGCTGAGTGACGTAACAGGCTGCGGCGGCGGCGTGCCTTCGCCGTCGGCCGTGGCCGGCTCGGGTGGTGGAGTGTTGACCGGCGGTTCGGCGGACATCGCTTGCTCCTCCTGCTCTGTTGCCCCGGCCGCATCAGCCATCGGCCGATGCTAGCGTCAGACGCCGAGAATGAGCTTGGCGATCAGGAAGTAGCAGACGAGCCCGGTCGCGTCGACGAGCGTGGTGATGAACGGCGCACTCATCACTGCCGGATCGAAACCGAGCCGCCGCGCGAGAAGGGGCAGCAGCGAGCCGACGAGCGTGGCCAGCGTGCACACCGCGACCAGCGTGAGCGACACCACAGCCGCCATCTGGGCATTGATGAACAGCGCCGTCGGAATGTAGGCGAGGGCGCCGAGCATCAGCCCGAGGAGCAATCCCACGCGGCTTTCGCGCAGCACGACCAGGGCAACATCACTGGTGCGTAGCTCGCCAACCGCCAGCGCGCGCGTTACCGTCGTCGCCGACTGCGAGCCGGCGTTGCCGCCCGTGCCGATCACGAGCGGGATGAACAGCGTCAGCGTCACGACCTCGGCGAGTGTCGCCTCGAAGACGTTGAGCACGTTGACGGTCAGGGTCGCGGCAACGATCAGTGCCAGCAGCCAGATCACCCGGCTGCGTGCCAGGCCGAGCACCGAAACCGACAGATACGGGTGCTCGAGTGGCTCGGAACCGCCGGCCCGGGCGACGTCCTCGGTCTGCTCCTCCTCGAGGATCTGCATCGCGTCGTCGACGGTGACCATCCCGACGAGCCGGTTCTCGTTGTCGACGATGGGCAGTGCGAGGAGGTTGGCCTCCTGGATCAGCCGGGCGACCTCTTCCTGGTCCTGGTCGACCCGCGCCGAGTAGACGTCCTGGTTCATCAGCTCGCCGACCTGATCCTTCGGATCGGCCAGCACCAGGTCGCGTAGTCCGAGCGCGCCGACCAGTCGACGGGCGTCGTCGGTTACCGGCAGCGCGTAGATCGTCTCCGCCGTGGCCCCGACCCGACGCAAACGGGCGAGCGCGTCGCCGGCCGTCTGGTTGGCCTTCAGGTTGACGACCTCGGGCGACATCACGCGCCCGGCGGAGTTCTCGGGATAGCCGAGCAGCGTCGCCGTCAGCACCCGCTCGCGTGGCGACAGCCCGGCGAGCAGCTGCTTGGCGACCTTGGCCGGCATCTCGTCGACGAGCCGCGCCCGGTCGTCGGGATCCATGTCCTCGAACAGCTGGCGGACGCTGTTGTCGCGCAGCCCCTCGAGCAGCTCCTGCTGGAAGAGCGGGTCGAGCATCTCGAAGACCTCGAGCGCACGGTCCTTGGCGAGCAGCCGAAAAGGCACCGCCCGGTCGGGCGGCGGCAGTCGGGCAAGCTCGTCGGCGATCTCGAGCGGGTCGGCGTCGCCTAGCCACTCGTTGAGCGCCTCGATGTCGCGCGAGGCGACGATGTCGGGCATGGTCATCTGTCGATCGTTTCCTGGCGCCGAGTAGCTCGACAGGGATGGTGCGCATCGCGCGGGCAGTCAACCGTGGCGGGAGGACCTGCCGCGTTGGCGCATCTTAGTCCGGTACGAGCGGCTTTCGACTTGCGGGCAACCTGTTCCGCGTCTGAGCGCTCATCGCTGGCTCATGAGACCGGCCAGCTCGCTGCGCGAGCGAAGGCCGAGCTTGGCGTAGATGTTCGACAGGTTTGCCTCTACCGTGCGCACCGACACGAACAGGCGCGCAGCGACCTCCTTGTTGGACAGGCCCTGGGCGACGAGCTCGGCCACCCGCCGCTCGGTCTCGCTCAGCTCAGTCGAGGCCGTCGTTCGGCCGGGGATGCGGGCCAGCTCCTGGGCGGCGCGTTCGGCCCACAGGGGAGTGCCCAACAGGTCGAAGATCTCGAGCGCCTGGGTCAGCGCGGCCCTCGCCTCACGCCGCTTCTTCGCGCGGCGGAGGGTCGCGCCCATCGCCAGCAGCGTACGGCCGCGCTCGAGCGGCTGGGGCGATCGCTCGAGCTGGGTCAGGGCGCGCTCGAAGTGTACGAGTGCCGCGTCCGGGTCGCCACCGTACGAAGCAAGGAGGCCGCGGCATGCGCTCGGCCATGCCCAGGATGGTCGGGTGGTCGAACGCAGCAGCCCGCTCGGCCAGGTCGTCGATCATCGCTTCGGCACCCGGTTCGCCGACCGCGATGCGTGCCTCGATCGCGTCGCCATGGACCGGTCGCACGCCGGGATTGCGGTAGCCCATCTGGTCGACCATCGCCGGCACGTCGGCCAGTGCCGCGTGGGCCGCCTCGAAGTTGCCGAGCGACAGCTCGAGCAGCCCGAGCGACCACATGTTGAGCACCCGAAAGACCTGGTTGCCGCCCTGTGCCGCCAGCCGCGCGCCCTCGACCGCGTACTCGCGCGAGCTGTCGACATGGCCCAGGTAGCCACCGGCGAGGGCGGCCGTGAAAAGAGCGCTGGGCGTCTGCCAGCGTGCCTGCTGGTGAACGACTCCCGTCTCCCTTGCGCGCTCTTCGGCCCGGGCGTAGTTGCCCGCCCGGCACTCCAGCTGAGTCAGGTGGATCAGCAGCGCTCCCCGGTCGAGCTCGTCGCCGAGCTCCTCGGCGGTGTCATAGCTCGCCTCAAGCAAGCCACGCGCCTCGTCGAGCCGATCGCCGTACATCAGCCGCAGGCCGTAGATCTCGCGCGGGCTGTAGTTGTTCGAGGGCCGGGGCTGGTGCTGCTCGAGCTCGACTGCGCGCTCGAGCAGGCCCGGCTCGATCGCGCCGGTGTAGGTCTGGTAGTGGCAAAGCGTGCCCAGGCTCTCGATCAGGACCGCCTGTTCGCCGGCTGCCTCAGCAAGCTGGCAGGCGAGGGCGGCGTGATCGAGCGCCGTCGGGATGTCGCCCGACAGCATCGACATCTCGGCCGCGAGCTGATGTGCCTCGGCGGCGCGGACGTCGCGCGGACCGGCTTCGGCGATTGCCTGATGGCACAGCTCGAGCGCGCGCGCCGCGTCCTGCTCGCGCAGTCGCGCCAGGCCGAGCAGCACTCCGGCGCGCGTCGGACCGGCAGGCAGCTCCTCGAGGAGCGGCTCGAGATGCGCCCGAGCACGCGCCGTGTCGCCGTGGCGCAGCTCGTAGCCTGCCGCCTCGAGCATCCGCCGCTGAACGGTCTCGCGCAGATCGGGCGGCGTCAGCCGGAGGGCCTGCTCGGCGAGCTCTGCCGCGGCCCCGATTGCACCGCGTCCGGCAGCCTGCTCGGCGGCCTGGTGGAGGGCGACCGAGACCTCCTCCGACGGGCCCTCGGCGCTGAGGGCAAGGTGCCGAGCGCGTTCCTCGCCACCGACCAGCGCGGCCAATCGCGCGTGCATGCGCCGTCGCGCCGGTGGCGGCAGCAGCGTCGTGGCGCCCGAAGCAAGGAGCGGATGCTCGAAGCGCAGCCGGCCGGAGGCGTCGTATTCGAGGACGCCCGCGCGCAGCGCCTCATCGACCGCGTCGGCCACGCCGGCCGCCTCGATGGTGGACGGCTTCGGGTCCGAAAGGGCAGAGACGACGGCGAGCAGCTCCTGGGCGGTGCGCGACAGTCCGCTCAGCCGACGGCGGACCGATTCACGGAGCGAGGTGGGCAGCGGCAGGGACGTGCCGGGCTCGATCGGAGTCGCCTGGTCGGTGAGCGCGCGCGCCAGCTCCAGGGCGTAGAACGGGTTGCCGCCCGATGCGCTCGCGATGCGTTCCATAACGCTGTGCGGGAACGTCGTGCCGAGTCGTTCGCGGATGACATCGTGCAACGAGTCGGCGTTGAGTGGCCGGACACTCACTCGCTGGAGAGCGTCGCCGTGGCGCTGCTCGAGTGCGTCCACGAAGGGCAGCCGTTGGGTGCGGTTCGATTCGACACGCCGAGTGGCGAGGATCGACAGCCTGGCGTCGGCCAGGCGGCGAACGGCGAAGGCGAGCGCCTCGACCGAAGCCTCGTCGACCCACTGAAGGTCGTCCACCGCCAGCAACACCGGGCCGTCGTCGGCCAGCAGGCGCAGCGCGGTCAGAGTCGCCGCGAGTACCGTGCGCTGCTCCGCCTGCTCGCCCGGCGTGTCGAGCAGCAGCGCCACCTCGAGCGCACGGCGCTGCGGCGCGGGCATCCGCGCGCTGATGCCGGGCAGGGTCGCGCCAAGCACGTCGGTCAGCGCCGCGAAGGAGAGCTGGGTTTCGCCGCTGGCCGGGCTCGAGGCGAGAACCCGGATGCCGCTTTCGCGCGCCACGCTCTGGCCGTGTCGCCAGAGCGTCGTCTTGCCCATGCCCGGTTCGGCCTCGAGCAACAGCGCGGCAGGCGCGGCTGTCCCCTTGGCGAGGGCGCTGATCGCGGCCAGCTCGCGTTCGCGGCCAAACAGCTCCGCGGCCGAGGACTTCATGGTCGCCGGAAAGTACCACCACCCATCAACGGCTCAACACGGCCATCCTGCAAACGCCGGTGCGTTTGACACTCCTCGCGAAGCGGTGGTACAAGAGGACGGCATCCCACCGATTCGACCGGGGCCGCTCGCGCGCGCCCGGCGGACACCTTTGCGAAGGACCGATATACCCGCATGAGCTTTTCGATTACCGACGGCGGCGCCAGCCCGGCCATCAATGCCACCCGACTCAAGCGCCAGCTGGTCGAGCAGGCGATCGACGCCGCTACGGCCGCCGAGTGGGAGACCGCCGCCGACCTCAACCGGCGCATCATCGAGCTGAGCACCGACAGCGAGGCCGAGAACCGGCTCGCCAAGGCGCACTGGGAGATGGGTGAGCTCTCCATCGCCCGCGAGCACTACCAGGCAGCTCTCGCGCTCGACCCGACCAACCGCATCGCCGAGCGCAACATCAGCCGGCTGCGCATGCTTCTCGCCGAGGCCGGCAAGAAGACCGTCGCCGCCCAGGCGGGCAGCAAGGCGCCGGTCTCGATCTTCGTCGAGGAGACGGGCAAGACCGGCTTCGCTCACCTGGTCGACCTGGTCGACCCGAAGCAGCTGGCCCAGGTCAACCCGGGCGACCTGGTCGAGCTCGCGCCCGCCGGCCCGCGGCTGGCCGCCAAGTCGAACGGCCGGCACATCGGTTACGTGGAGCCGCGCGTCGCCGCCCGGCTGCTCAAGCTGATCGCGGAAGGCAACAAGTACACCGCCGGCGTGACCAGCCTCGGCGAGCACGACGTCCGGATCATCATCCGCGAGACCTACCAGGACCCGGCCAACTACGGCAAGGTCTCGTTCCCGACCGCGGCCAAGGTGAGCGACATGCGTCCGTACACCAAGGGCACCCTCGTTCGCGAGGAGATGGATCTCGAGGACGAGCTGGAGCTCGACGACGAGGACGAGGAGATCGAGGACATCGGACGGGTGATCCCGGCCGACGTGACCGAGGACGAGGCGTTCGTCGACGAGGAAGCTGTCGAAGGCGACGACGACACCGAGGAGTAGCCGCTCCTCGCTCCCGCCGTAGCCGCGGAGTCGGCAGCGACTCAGGTCGGCCTTGAAACGCCTTCTATCGTGGACATCCGAAACGTCCACGAACCTCTACGACCGGCGCGGCGTGGTCATGCCTCCGGCTACCGGCCAAGCGGTCGCCCGGCCCGCCGAACATGGCTACATGTTCGGAGGTCAGTTCGAGCTCGGTAAAGGGAACAGCCCGGGGCGCGGAAGACGGCGACCGTGACCGTTGACGTCTATCGCTCACCGACGAATGACTGGTGCGGCTTCCAGGTGACGGCAGTCACCTGGACACCAGCACCTAGACGGGACGACTTTTGGCCGGCGAGGCGCGCGGGCTTTATCGCTGCGTGATCCGGGGCGCGCCGCGGCTAGACTCACGAGTCGATGGCGGACCCGCTTTCCTCCCTGATCCGGCCCAATCCGGGGCCGCAGCTGCCCATCTTCGAGCGCTTCGCACCGCCCCCGGCGGATAACGTCGTCGCGTCCGAGATAGCGGCTCGGAGCGCGCCCGGCGATGTGGTGATCGACCTCCACGGCCGCGGCGGTTGGATCGCCCGCAGCGCGATCGCCGCCCTGCGTCGGGTCTACTCGTGCGAGTCGACGGCGCTGACCCGATTACTGGCCGAGGTCGTCCTCAGGCCGCCCGACCTGCGTCACTTCGATGCCGGCCTGTCCCAGGTCGCGACTCATCCGCGCGGCGAGGTCGAGCTCAAGCGCGGCCTCGAGCAGATGTTCACCAGCCGCTGCCCGACGTGCGGCCGGCCGGTCGTGGTCGAGGAGTACATCTGGGACGTCGGCGCGAAGGCGCCGTCGCGCAAGGTCTTTCGATGTTCCTTCTGTCGCGAACAGGCACGCGCCGGTGAGTCGCGCATCGCGCCCGTCGACGACGAGGACATCCGCCTGGCGACCGAGATCGAGGACAAGCCGGCTGCCTGGGCGATCCTGCGCTCGCGATTTCCGATCCTCGACCCCAACCAGACGCTGCCCGACGAGCTGCTCGAGCTGTACACGCCGCGCAGCCTCGTCGCCCTCGAAGCCATCGTCACCCGGCTCGACAACGACCTCAAAGCGCCGTCGGTCGACGCGGGGCTCAAGCTCGGCCTGGTCCACGGACTGCTGTCGGCGAGCCGCCTGAACGGCTACCCGGGACGCGTGGCGGCACTCCGCATCCGGCACGGCCACGTCCAGCAACCCACCTCTCGGTCGTGGCGCGAACGAAATCCGTGGTTCGCCTTCGAGGAGGGCTGCCGCGTGGTGCGCGACTTCATCGCCCGCGTCGAGATCGGAGCCGGCACGTTCCAGCCGCGCCCGGGCGACGACATGGAGGCGCTGATCGACGGCACGGCCAACGTCGTGCTGCGAACCGGCGCGGCGGCGACGCACGGCAACGAGCCGCGCTTCTCATCGCGCCGGCCGGTGCTGCCCGGCCGCCTCGATCCGCGCTCTCGGGTTCGGCTCGTGCTGACCCAGCCGCCGCTCCGCTGGTCGGTCGAGAATGCCTCGTTCGCCTACTTCGCGACTTCGATCGTGCTCGGCCGGCACGCGGCGGCCGACCTGCCGCTCGAGTGGGTCTTCGGGCCGCCGCCGCCCAACGACCGCGGCCGCGAGGCGACCGCGCTGCGCCGCTCGCTGATGGCGGTCCGGCCGGTCATGGCGCGCGACGCTCGGGCGGTCGTGACGCTCGATCGTGGCGGCGCATCGGGCCTCGTCGCCGGCGTGCTCGGCGGCGTCGGCGCCGGCTTTCGACTCAACTCGGCGCTGCTCGCCGAGCAGGGCAACCAGATCGCCGGCGTGCTCGAGTTCGACCTCGGCCCGACCAACGGCGACGATGAGCTGCGCCCGGAGCTGGCCGATCTGCCGCGCGCCGATCCGGACAAGCCGTTCGCGCTCGCCGACGTCGAGCGCGCAGTCAGCCAGGTCGCGGTCAACGTGCTCCAGGCGCGCGGCGAGCCGTGCGGCGGGGAGCGCCTGCTGGGCGAGGTGCTGATCGGCCTCGATCGGCTCGGCCACCTGCGTCGGCTGGTTGCCACACAGACGTTCAGCGAGACCGAGGCGGCCAGCGAGCTGCCCGGCACGCCCGACCTCAACGGCAACCTGACGCCGGAGGTCGACGAGCAAGCTGCGACGGACGGTGACGCCCAGGCCCAGGCCGTTGGCGAGCCAGGCGCGGTCGAGCCAGGCGCGGACGAACGAGGCGCGGACGAACGAGGCGCGGACGAACGAGGCGCCGAGGACGACGACGAAGGGGTCCCCGACTGGGCACTCGGCTCGACGTCGGCGACCGATCACGTCCGTCTGCTGATGGAGATCGTGATGGGCGAGCTGCGCCGGCCCGACCATCCGCGGCTGATCGAGGTCGAGCCCGGTCGCTGGTGGCTGCGCAGTGATAAGGATCTGGCCCAGGCCCGTCCGCCGCTGTCCGACCGGCTCGAGTGGGCCGCGTTCGGGCTCCTCTCGACGTCGCAGGGCATCGACGAGGCGACCTTCTTCGAGCGCGTCGCAAAGATGTTCGGCGGCCACGACACGCCCGATCCGGACCTCGTCCGCGCCGTGCTCGACAGCTACCGCGATCCGAGCTCGAGCGTCATCGCCCTGCGGCCGCAGGACGGGTTGTCCGATCGACACGTCGAGCACGGCGAGCTGGTCGGCCTGCTGGTCGAGTACGCCCATCGCTGGGCCTGCGCTGCCACGTGTCGGCCAAGGAGCGCCGGCGCAGCTTTCGCGGCGCGACGGTGGGCGATCTGCTGTCCGATGACGAGCAGCGGGCGTACGTGCCGTTGGTCGCGCCGGGCGACGTGCATACGCTCGAGCAGATCGACTGCATCTGGTATCTGCGCGGCAAGGCCACGTTCCTGTTCGAGGTCGAGTGGACGGCGATGCTCACCGACGCCCTGCTGCGCCGCGGGCCGCGCATCCCGGCCGACGAGACGGTCGTGCGCTTCCTGGTAATTCCGCCCGAGCGGGCCGAGCTGGTGCGCTTCAAGCTGTCGCGCTCGCCGCTGCTGCGGCGAGCGCTCGACGAGCAGAACTGGCATATCCTCAAGTCGGATCACCTGCGTCGACTGGCCGCCCGCGAAGAGGTCGGCCTGGATCAGCTGGCACCGATGCTGGGACTCGATCCGGAGATCGAAGGCGAAGCGGAGCAGCTCGCGCTCTTCGGCTGACCGGCTCAGGTCAGCCTCACGGAAGGGAAACAGCGTTGACCGATCTACTCGTTCGCAGCCAGGCTGTCGACCTCGCCGACCGCTTCTGGCAGTGGTTCCTGGCTCGCCAGCCGATCTACGCCACCGTCCTCGGCGACGACCGCTACGACGACCGGCTGCCCGATCCGTCGGCCCAGGGCCGCGCCGAGGAGGTCGCCGCGCTCAAGGGCTTCCTGTCCGACGCCAAGGAGATGGATCGCCACGGCCTCGACCAGGAGGACGTGATCACGCTCGACATGCTCGAGGTCGTCGCTCGCATCTGGCTTCGCCAACACCAGCACAACGTCCACCACTTCGAGGCGATGGACCAGATGGCCGGCCCGCAGAACATGCCCGGCGACCTTTCCCGCTTCCAGCGCGTCGACACGCCCGAGCGGATCGATCGGCTGATCCGCCGGCTCGAGGCATTCCCGCAGTACCTCGCCGAGCATCGCGCCAACCTGCTCGAGGGCATCGCCGCCGGTCGAACTGCTGCCGCGCCGGTCGTTGCGCGCGTGATCGAGCAGACGCGCCGCGCGGTCGAGGCACCGGTCGACCAATCGCCGCTGCTGAGCCTCCCATCCGGAGCTCGACGACGAGTCACGCCAGCGCATTCGCGCGGCGATCGAGGAGTACGTCGCGCCGGCCCTGGCCGACCATCTCGCCGCGCTCGAGGGCTATGCCGAGTTCGCGCGCACCGGCGAGGGGATCTGGGCACTGCCCGACGGCCGCGAGCTGTACGAGACGATGATCCTCGCCTCGACGACGCTCGAGGAGACGCCCGAGGCAATCCACCAGTACGGGCTGGACCAGCTCGAGCTGATCCGCGAGGAGACGGTCGGCATCGCGCGCGAGCTGGGCTTCGACGATGTGGCATCGATGCGCCGGGCGCTGGAGTTGGAGAAGTCGAACTACGCAGCCGACAGCGCGGAGATCGTCGAACGCGCGCGACGCCAGATCGAGAAGGCAAATGCTGCCGCGCCGGCGCTCTTCGGCCGCCTGCCCAAGGCGCCGTGCGAGGTCCGCGCCGTTGAGCCGTACCAGGAGGCAGAGGCGCCTCCGGCGTTCTACTTCCCGCCGGCGCCCGATGGCTCGCGTGGCGGCATCTACTTCGTGAACACCTACCAGCCCGAGAATCGGCCGCTCTATCGGCTCGCCGCCACGACCTATCACGAGGCCACTCCGGGGCATCACTTCCAGATCGCGATCGAGGGCGAGCTGACCGACCTGCCCGACTTCAGGCGCTTCGGCTCGCGCCTCACCGGTGCCGCTTACCCCGAGGGCTGGGGCCTGTACAGCGAGCGGCTGGCCGACGAGATGAACCTGTACGAGAGTGCCTGGGAGCGCCTTGGCATGCTCGACGCCCAGGCCTGGCGCGCGGCTCGACTCGTGGTCGACACCGGCATCCACGCCTTCCGCTGGAGCCGCGAGCAATCGGTTGACCTGCTGATGACGGTCGGCCTGTCGCGGCTCGAGGCGGAGACCGAGACGGACCGCTACATCGCCTGGCCCGGCCAGGCACTGGCCTACATGACCGGCATGCGCGAGATCGTCGCGCTTCGCCGTGCGCTCGAGGAGCGTGACGGCGACCGCTTCGACCTGGTCGGCTTCCACGACGAGCTGCTCGGACACGGCACGCTGCCGCTGGCCACGCTGCGCCGCGAGCTGCCCGGTTGGGTCAAGCCGCGCGACTGACGCTGCGCTTCAATGACCGCGCGCTGTAGATGCGCGTCCTGATCTTCGGCGCGACCGGCAACATCGGTCGCTACGTACGCGAGGCGGCACTCGGCACCGGCCATGACCTGGTCCTGTTCGCGCGCGACCCGGGCAAGCTCGATCCGCTCGAGGGTGGCGAGACGGCTGTTGCAGGCGACGTGGCCGACGCGGCTGCAGTGCGCGCCGCGATCGACGGCATCGATGCCGTGATCAGCGTGCTCGGTCCGCGCTCGAACAGCCCCGAGCAGGAGGAGGTGTTCGTGACCTTCGCGAGCACCCTCGTTGACGAGATGCAGGCACGCGGCGTGAAACGCCTGGTAGCGCTGTCGGGCGCCGCGGTGCGAGTGCCGGGCGAGGACAAGCGGCCCCTGGATCGACTGGCGAGCCTCGTCATCGGCAAGGCCGTGCGCCACGTCGTTCAGGCCAAGCAGCGCGAGCTCGACATCATCGTCGCCAGCCGGCTCGACTGGGTGGCACCGCGTCCGCCGCGCGTCGTCGACGGTCCGCTCACCGGGGAATACCGCGTCGGCGATCACTCCGTCGGGCCGCGGTCGCGCATCTCCACGCCGGACCTGGCTGATTTCATCGTCGCCTGCCTGACCGACGACGAGCACCTTCGGACGGCGCCTTTCATCTCGTATTGAGCGCGCTACGATCGCCACCACCATGACGGAGGTTCGGAAGTGACTGACGCCGCTTTGCCAGGCTCGATGAGCGAGCCTGAGATCGAGAACCTCCAGATGGCCGAGGGGCGCCGGTTTGCGCCCGATCCCGGCCTTGCCGCCCAGGCCAATGTCACGGCCGAGCTGTACGAGGAAGCCGAGCGCGACTACGTCGCCTTCTGGGAACGGCTCGCCCGTGAGCGGCTGGCGTGGGACACGCCGTTCGACACCACGCTCGAGTGGGAGCCGCCGTTCGCCAAGTGGTTCGTCGGCGGCAAGCTCAACGTTGCCTACAACTGCGTCGATCGCCACGTCGAGGCGGGCCTTGGCGACAAGGTCGCCTACCACTGGGTCGGCGAGCCGGGTGACACCCGCACGCTGACCTACGCCGACCTGCAGGTCGAGGTGTCCAGGGCCGCCAACGCGCTGCTCGAGCTTGGCATCAAGACCGGCGATCGGGTCGCGATCTACATGCCGATGATCCCCGAGCTGCCCATCGCGATGCTTGCCTGCGCCCGGATCGGCGCCCCGCACACGGTGATCTTCGGCGGCTTCTCTGCTGAGGCACTTGCCGGTCGCATCGTCAATTCGCAGGCCAGGCTGGTGATCACCGCCGACGGCGGCTGGCGGCGCGGCAAGGCCGTCAACCTCAAGACCGCCGTCGACGAGGCCATCTCGATGACCGACACGATCGAGCACGCCCTCGTCGTTCGCCGCGTGGGCGACAGCGCCGAGGCGGTCGACATGCAGGACGGCCGCGACGTGTGGTGGCACGACATCGTCGATCGCCAGTCACCCGATTGCCCGCCGGTGGCGGTCGACTCCGAGCACATGCTCTACCTGCTCTACACGTCGGGCACGACGGCCAAGCCGAAGGGCATCATGCATACGACCGCCGGCTACCTGCTCGGTGCCGCGTTCACCCATTGGGCGGTATTCGATATCAAGCCGGACGACGTCTACTGGTGCGCCGCCGACGTCGGCTGGGTCACCGGCCACTCGTACATCGTCTATGGGCCGCTGGCCAACGCGGCCACGAGCGTGATGTACGAGGGCACGCCCGACACGCCCGCGTGGAACCGCTGGTGGCAGATCGTCGAGGAGTACAAGGTCACCATCCTGTACACCGCGCCGACAGCGATAAGGGCGTTCATGAAGCAGGGCCACGGCCATCCCACCAAGCACGAACTTTCTTCACTGCGCCTGCTCGGGTCGGTCGGCGAGCCGATCAATCCCGAGGCGTGGCTGTGGTACCGCGAGCACATCGGCAGCGGCCGGACGCCCGTGGTAGACACGTGGTGGCAGACCGAGACGGGCATGATCATGATCACTCCGCTGCCCGGCGTGACGACGACCAAGCCCGGCTCGGCGACGTTTCCGTTTCCCGGCGTCGGCGTCGACGTGCTCGACGCGAACGGTAACTCGGTGCCGTTCGGTGGCGGTGGGTACCTCGTGCTGACCCGTCCGTGGCCGGCGATGCTGCGCGGCATCTACGGCGACCCGGAGCGCTACAAGGCGACCTACTGGAGCCGCTTCCCGGGCAAGTACTTCGCCGGCGACGGCGCGAAGCGTGACGAGGACGGCTACCTCTGGCTGCTCGGCCGTGTCGACGACGTCATGAACGTGTCCGGACATCGCATCTCCACGATCGAGGTCGAGTCGGCGCTCGTCGATCACCCGGCCGTGGCTGAGGCCGCGGTCGTTGGCCGGGCCGACCCGCTGACCGGCCAGGCGATCTTCGCCTTCGTAATCCTGCGCGTAGGGTTCGAGCCGACCGATGAGCTGGCGGCCGAGGTGCGCGACCACGTCGGCAAGGTCATCAGCCCGATTGCCAAGCCCAAGTACCTGCTCTTCACGCCGGACCTGCCCAAGACGCGCTCGGGCAAGATCATGCGTCGGTTGTTGCGCGACATCGGCGACGGTCGCGTGCTGGGCGACACCACCACCCTCGCCGACGCGGGTGTGGTCGAGCTGATCCGGGAGCGTTCTGGAGCGGCTACCGACGAGGAGTAGCCGCCCCGACGGCCCGAAGGCGCGCGTTCAGGTCACCAGCTGATCGATCCCGAGAGCGACCTGGCCGTGGTGCGCCCCTGTAGTCCCGCCACGAGCCCGACGGCGCTGATCATCGATGTCGTGAAGATACGAATCTGGTAGCTGTGCCCGTTGGTGATCCCGCTGCCACTTGCCGCGCGTGCCCAGCTCGACGGAAACGAGTCGCTTGGATTGCCGTTGCACCCGCCAACACCGGCGGGATAGACCAGACCTCCGCACAGGATCTCTTCGTCGATGAAGGTCCAGGTTCGAACGTCCTTGGCTGCGCTGACGTCGCGTAGAACGACATGGATCAGGTGCCGGAATCCGGCGCCGCTGGCGATGCTCACGCCGCCGCTCAGGTCCCTGCTGAAGTCGCCAGTGACACGGACCGTGAGTGCGCCGCCGGTCGCTCCCGTGTAGCGCACCGAGGTTGACGAGATACGGCCCTGGCGTGCCGAGACAAGCGTGTACCAGTTGGAGAAGACATCTGCCGTGGCGGTCGCGCGCAGGAAGCCGGTCACACCGGAGCCGACCTTGTAGGTCACCGAGCCGTTACCGGTTCCGCCCGAGATTTCGACGGCATACGAGCTGCTGAAGCTGACCGAGGCCGCGCTGACGCTGGCCGTTGATGCCGCAAGCAGGAGTGCCGCCAGGAGCGAGGTGAGTGACGCAGTGCGTCGTATTCGGCGCATGACGAAACCTTTCTGTGCCCATCGTGTGCCCAGAAAGGCGAGCCGCGGCGCGGCAGTTCGTCGCCCTCCGGCGCGATCGTAGACCCGTCGGCCGAGATCGAAAGTCGTCAACTATGACTACCATCGAGGCGCATGAACGAGGCGATTCACCGCAGACCGCAGGACACCCTCGGCCGGCCAATTCACGATTTGCGCATCTCGGTCACCGATCGGTGCAACTTTCGGTGCACCTACTGCATGCCGCGCGAGGTGTACGGGCGCGACTTCGCGTTCCTGCCGCGGGCCGAGCTGCTCACCTTCGAGGAGATCGAACGCCTGGCGCGGATCTTCGTAGGGCTCGGTGTCAGCAAGCTGCGGCTGACCGGTGGCGAGCCACTCCTCCGCCGCGACCTGCCGGTGCTCGTCGAGCTGCTGGCCGCGATCGACGGTGTCGAGGACATCACCCTGACCACCAACGGGTCGCTGCTCTCGCGTCACGCGGCTGCGCTCGCGCACGCCGGCCTTTCGCGCATCAGCGTCAGCCTCGATTCGCTGGACGACGCGACCTTCGGGCGCATGAACGACGTCGGCTTCCCGGTCGGGACAGTGCTCGACGGCATCGCCGCGGCGGCAGATGCCGGCCTGACGCCGATCAAGGTCAACATGGTCGTGCGGCGCGGCATCAACGAGGCCGACGTTGTGCCGATGGCGCGCTACTTCCGTGAGCGCGGGCACATCCTGCGCTTCATCGAATACATGGACGTTGGCCACACCAACGGCTGGCGGATGGACGACGTCGTCCCCGCGGCCGAGATCGTCGCGCGCATCGATGACGTGATGCCGCTCGTCGCCCTGGCGCCGCAGTATCCGGGTGAAGTCGCCGACCGCTGGGCGTATCGCGACGGCAGCGGCGAGGTCGGCGTGATCGCCTCGGTTACCGAGCCGTTCTGCGCCGATTGCTCGCGCGCGCGCCTCACCGCCGACGGCGAGCTTTACACGTGTCTCTTCTCGAGCAATGGGCACGATCTGCGTGGCCTGCTTCGCTCGGGCGCCACGGATGCCGAGCTGAGTAATGCGGTCAGCGTTGTGTGGCGCGCGCGCGACGACCGCTATTCGGAGCTGCGCACGCTCGCGACCGGCAGCGGACGGGAGCTGCCCGTGCTCGATCCCGAGCGCGTCGAGATGTCACGCATCGGCGGCTGATCGCGAACCCATCGCGGCTGGACATCGTTCCGCATCGGGTGCGAAAAACGGTCGTTCGCACGCTCGCGTGGAAGTTATGCTGGCACGCGACCGGCAGCATTGCGCCCGGGAGAGAGAAGGCGCTGATCGGCCGGTGGACCACGTTCGACCAGCGCTGCGCGCTGCGAAGGAGGAGTGAGAGTGAGCGATCAACCCGGAGGCGGCGCGCCGCCACCGCCCGGCCAGCCACCGCAGGCCCCGCCGCCCCAGGCCCCGCCGCCGCCTCAGGCGCCGCCGCCTCAGAACTGGCAGTCGACCCCGCAGCCGCCCGGCCCTCCGCCGGCAGGTGGCGGCCAGCCCGGTGGCATGCCGTCGTGGACGGCAAACATCACGGCCCAGAACACGATCGCCGGCCCAGGTGGAGTCGCCCTGGCTGATGCGCCGGCGCGCATCATTGCCATCGTTATCGACTTCATCATCCTGGGCATCATCGGGTTCGTTGTGAACACGATCATGACCGGGATCCTGGGTGACAACTACCTGGGCATCTTCGGCCTCGCCTACCGAACCCCGTCGTTGATCAGCAGCATCGCCACGGTGCTCGTGCTGTTGGCTGTCACGGGCGCCTATTTCGTCCTGATGTGGACGCGGATGGGCGGCGCGACTGTTGGCATGAAGGTCATGAAGCTGACCGTGCGCGATCAGGCCACTGGCGGAATGATCACGCAGAGCCAGGCGATCACCCGTTGGCTGTTCCTGGGAGCGCCGTGGGCGGTCAACTTCCTGTACGGCTGGTCGATCGGGTTCATCGTCAGCATCCTCATCCTCGTCTACTACATCTACCTGCTGGTCAGCATCGCGCAGGATCCGATGCGCCAGGGATTGCACGACAAGCAAGCCAAGACGGTCGTCGCCAAGGGCGCCTAGTCAAAAGCGCAACCAAGAAGGCCCCGTCCATGCGGACGGGGCCTTTTCCTATGCCCGAGCACAGAAGGACGGCCACGGTCACCCAGATTTCCACGACATATCCACAGCCACGGTGGATTTGTGGACGGACTTGCGCGGCGTTCCTGAAATCCGTGGATAAGCGCGTTGACGCTGGTCGGGCGGAACCGTAACTTAGGTCTTGCCCGGAGGGGCCGCGAGAACTCGGAAGCTGAGATTACATCAAGGCTTCAGGAGACTCGGCAGGTCTCTCCGGGCGCTTCTTTGTGTTCGGGACACCGCGTGTCCGAGACACGGCTCGGTGCGCTATCTTCGCCGCCGATGGAGACACCCGACACGGTTCCCTTCTCTGACCGACTCGATGCGCTCGAGCGCGCCGTCCGGCAGCGCACGGACGCGGTTCCACAGATCGGCATCGTCCTGGGCTCGGGTCTCGGCGGGTTGGCCGATTCGCTCACTGACGTCACGGCTGTGCCATTCGCCGAAATGCCCGGCTGGCCGGCCGCGTCGGCGCCGGGCCACGCCGGCCGGCTGCTGCTCGGCCGGCTCGAGGGAGTGCCGGTCGCGTGCCTCCAGGGACGCCTGCACATGTACGAGGGTCACTCCGAGCGGCTCGTCGTCGAGCCGGTCCTGCTCATGGGTCGTCTTGGGGCGCGCCAGATCCTGCTCACCAATGCCGCCGGCGGCGTCAATGCCGATTGGCCGGCCGGCACCCTGATGCTCCTCTCCGACCACCTCAACCTGACCGGACGCAGTCCGCTGATGGGCCCCAACGACGACGCTCTCGGCCAGCGTTTCCCGGACCTTGTCGACGCCTACAGCCCGCGCCTGCGCGGGCTGATGCGCGCCGCGGCAGCCGATGAGGGCATCGAGCTCGCCGAGGGCGTCTATGCCGGCCTGACCGGACCGACCTACGAGACGCCGGCCGAGGTGCGCATGCTGCGCACGCTGGGCGCCGATGCGGTCGGCATGTCGACCGTGCTCGAGGCGGTCGTGGCGCGCTGGGCCGGTCTCGAGGTGTGCGGCGTCTCGCTCGTCACCAATCCCGGCGCGGGCGTGACCGGTCAGCCGCTGAGCCACGAAGAGGTGCTCGAGGCGGCCGCCGAGGCCGGTCCACGTTTCACTCGCCTCGTCCGCAGGTTCGTCAAGCTCGCCGCCGCGGCGTGACCGACCGACGCGCGATCGCGCTTGTGGCGCTGATCGTCGTCACGATTTCCGTTCTGACCGGTCTCCGCCTGGCAGGCGCTGCGGGTCCGCTGGAACTCGCCGCGCAAGCGACGCTGATCGTCAGCTTTGCGCTGCTCGCGCTGCTTGATCTGCGCCTCGCCGTCGCCATAGTGGTGCTCGAGTTGGCCCTTGGTGGCGCATCCGGGCGCTGGACCGTGTTGCCGGGCGGTTTCTCGGGTCGGCTACTGCTCGATGGGATCGTCTTCGCGGTTGCCCTGTGGCGCCTGGTGGAGAGGCGACGCTCGGGGCAGCCGCTCGTCCTGGGGCGGTACACGGTCCACGCGGTCGCGGTCGGCGCTCTGCTGGCGGCGATCTGGATCCCGCTGGGGGTGATCAATGGCTGGCGCCCTCAGGATGCCTGGGGCGACGGCAACGGCTACCTGTTCTTCGCCTTCACCCTTGTCATCGCCGCACTCGCCGTCGGCGGCGACCTGGCCTGGCTGCGGCGCTGGCTGCTCGTGGCATGCACGGCCGTGGCCGTGCTCACCGCTGGCCTCGCGATCATGGCCGTGTTCGTGTTGCCGGACTTTGTGATGGTCCGCAGGGCGCTCCTGAACACGCTCGACCAGGGTGGCGCGATCAGCCTGACCGACAACCAGCTTCGACTGGCTCTGGGAAGCGGGATCTACCTGATCGTCGGTCTCGCGCTGGTCACCTGGGAGGTGGTCAAGGACGCCCGACGGGCCTGGCCGTGGATCGTCCTGTTCATCATCGGCATCGCACTGCTCGCCACGTACACGCGCGCATTCTGGCTGGCGGCCGTCGGCGTGGTCGTCCTCGTCGCGATCATCGGCCAGCCACGCCTACGGGGAGCCCTGCTGGCTGCGGCCGCAGGCGGCGCTCTGGTCCTCGGCGCCGCGACCTTCACCCTGGCAGCAGGATGGTCGTTTCCGGGCTACGTGTACGAGCGCATCGAGACGACCGTGGCGGTGCCGGACGATTCGGGCAACGCGTTCGAGCTCGACTTCGGGGTTGTTTCGAACGCGATCAAGATCCACCAGGCGCGTGTGCTGCTGGGCCACATAGCCGAGCGCCCGATTCACGGCTGGGGGTTCGGCGCCATCGCGCCCGATTACCGCTACGGCCAGTCCTACTCGTACGAGCTGAGCTACGTGGCGGTGGCGTACAAGACCGGCGTCATCGGCCTGC
The DNA here is from genome assembly GCA_963776865.1 of uncultured Chloroflexia bacterium. Classification (GTDB taxonomy): domain Bacteria; phylum Chloroflexota; class Limnocylindria; order Limnocylindrales; family CSP1-4; genus JALYGJ01. The sequence continues at coordinate 403,816 of CAVZOG010000004.1, forward strand.
TGCTCTTCCTCTCCTTCCCGCTGCGACTGCTGTTCGACGCCGTACGGGTGCGGCTCGGCCGAATTCGACCGGCAGCTGGGGGTGGAGCGGCGCGAGGCGGCAGTGCCGATTGCCGTCCTGCTGTCGCTGCTGGCGGTTGGCGCAACGAACCCCTATCTGGTCGCATCCTTCGGCCTCGCGCCAATCGTGCTGATGGTGTGCTGGCTCGACCCGTTCGAGATCAGGAAGCGGGTGGATAGCCCCCAGGCGGCTGAGACGGCCACTGAGCCGCAGGCCTGACGCGCGAGTAGCCAATGTCGAGCACTTCGGCTCCGCCCTGCCAGCGCCACTGCTGGGCCACCGGCTGAAATCCATCGGCAGCGGCGCGCTGAGCGTCGTCCGCGAACTGGCGTAGCGCGTCGGAGCGCGTCGGACCCCAGTACTGCGCCCACCGTTCGGCCATCGGCTGACCGGGCGCTGGGCCAAATCTGGTTGTATCCGGGCGCGCTGGGCATGATCAGCAAAATGAACAGGATGATCGTCCCGATCCAACGGCACGAGCGAGATCCAGAACCACCAGCCTGATCGGTCGGTATCGTGCAGCCGGCGCACCAGAACGGCCAGGCTGGGAATGAGCGATCGCTAGGCGAAGATGAGCATCGCTGTGGCGAAGACAAGTGGGAATGGCGTTGCCTCGTGTGCTCGGAAGCAGGACGCCCACCTGCGATGGAAGCCCGATCCCGACGAGGATCAAGAAGAGCTGGAACCACCAATATTCGGAGCGCGACGCGCGACCTTCGAAGGTGGCGTACTTCGAGTACACCGAGCGAACTGCTTCAGTGAATGACATCAGCCTGGCTCCGTAGCACTGGTCCGCGCCACTGGTGACAAGTGGCGCTTTGAAGAGTAGTCCCAGCGCATCCACGTGAAGGCCGCTGCGAGGACCGTACCCAGCCCGGCCATCGCCACGTCGGCGATCGTGTCGCGCTCGGACAGGCCGAGACCGGTGAAGCCGACGCGCTCGGCGGCGTACTCCATCGCGTCGAAGGCGATCTCGCCGACGAGACCGAACGCGAGCGTCGCGGCAGCGGCCGCCTCGCGTGACTCGACCCGGCTCGAGATGACCGCGCCGAACAGCGACGACAGTACCGCGGCGTTCAGGAAGTGGACCGCGTCATCAACGCGCGCCGCGTCGTAGATGCCGAGCGAGTTACCGGCTGCGTCGACGAGCATCGGTGCGGACATCGCCAGGTCTGCGGCGACTGGATAAGCCGACTTCCGATCGCCGACGAGCCAAACGGCGGGAACCAGGCCGAGGCCGGCCAGGTAGCCGAGCGAACGGATGCGCATCCCTTTGCCACGGTACTTGGGCTGATCGGGCCAGATCACGGCTTCCGCCGTGTAGACGAGCGTGGCCGTCTTGGTCAGCGCCAGTGCGATCCAGCCGGCTCGCCTGAGCCGCCGCTCGGTCGGTGACTCGCGCGCCGGACTGCTCAGAGGGTGGGCAGCTCGCGCCCAGCAGCCTTGGCCGCGGCCTTCTTCTCCGCCCATGCGGTGAGCACGTTGTCCTTGTGCGGCCGGATGGGGCAGTGCTCGTCCCGATTGCGATCCTCGTCGCAGTAGCCGAGTGGCACGCACTTGGGCGCCAGGAACGAGCCCATGAACGGGGAAACGCTGAACACCTCGTGACGGATCAGCTGGAACAGCCGGCGGATCTCCCACTGGGCCATCGTGCACAGGCGCAGCCCGGACATGTGGATCAGCGCGCGCAGGTTGGTGGTCATGATCAGGTTGGTGCGTGTCGCATTGGGCATCACGAAGCGGGCGTCCTCGCCCGGTATGCCGGCCTCGAGCATCTCGCCGTAGAACGCCAGCGACTCGTCCATCTCGGCCGTGAAGCGCTCTCGCACGTCCTCGGGAGCATCCTGGATCGAGCCCGGCACCATGTACGACGGCCGCTTGTAGTTCAGGTAGCGCTGCGACTGCTGGTCGAAGGCGACGCCGGCGCGATGCCGGACGAGCTGGTGCGACAGCGTCCTGGTGACGCCGCTGATGGCGAAGGTGAACACGATGTGCTCGATGGTCGAGCCGTGGCCCGACTCGATCACCCGCCGGATCAGGTCCTGCTGCTTCTCGGTCGCCACCTGGCCGGTGGTGGCGCGCTCGAAGATGTCCTGCGGCTCCAGCTCGCTATAGCACGTTCGACAGGCGGTGTAGATCAGCGGCAGGTAGTACTGCTGCGCGATCTCGCGCGTCGGGAACAGCAGCTTGGCGGTCATGCCCAGCTCGCGGGTCGCCGGACTGCGCGGCGTTGCCGACACCTGTTGCTCGGGCGGGGCGGCGGGTTCGACGGCCATCGGCTGCCTAGATTACGCGTCCGCGGCAGGCGCCGCCGGGCGCGGCGCTCAGTTCAGCGGATGCCGGTGTCGTAGGCGAGAACGAGACCTACCGAGTCGCCGCCCACAGCCGAGAACGCCTGGGCATCGGGCGCCAGCATCATGCCCTCGGCGACGTCCGCTTCGACGAAATAGGCTCCGGCGGCGGCTTCGAACGTGACCACGCCGTTGGCGTCCGATGCGGCACGGTCGACCTCGCCCCCGTCGGTGGCTCGCAAGACGACCTCGGCGTTGGCCACCGGACGAGGCGCACAGTCGCGGGCGGGCGGCATCTGCTCAACGGGACAGATCGGGCCGGCAACCAGAGTGACCGTGAGCGCGACCGGAGCGTCCGTCCCGACAGGGGGCGAGAACTCGACGTCGTCGCCCTCCTCGGCGGCGAGGGTGATCGTGCCATCGCGGGCGACGTCGTACGTCCACGTATGGCGGTCGATGCAGCCGGCCTGGCAGTCGCCCGAGCCGATCGTGATCACAACGGTGAAGCCGTCGACTGTTTCCGTTGCCTCGTACCACGCCGACTGGCCGACCATGTCGGTGCGCAGCGGGACCATCTGCGCGAATTGGTCGTCTGAGGCGAAGACCAGGGCCGCCGCCTGGGCGGCCGACGTCACCTCGCCGCTCGGCGCCGGGGAGTCCGAAGGAACCGGTGCAGGGGTCAAAGCTGGGTTCGAGGGGCTGTTGGTGGGGGAGAGCGTCGGGTCCGGGGACGCTCCGGGAGCGGTGCAGGCGGCGAACAGGCTGGCCGCCACCAATGCAGCCGCGGCCAACATGCGCGATGATCGGTTCATGGCCCTGACGACGTACCTCTATACCCCATGGTTCCCCGCGCTCGAAACCGGGAGCTCACGCTGATGGCGATCCGCCGATTGCTGGGCATGAGTCCGGCGGAGGAGCCACAGGATGACCTCGTGCCACGACCACCGGCTCCGGCGACCGACTCAGCCGCGACCGAGACAGTGCGCCGCATCATTCGCGAGCTCGAGCAGGTCGAGCCCGAACGACGCAAGCTGCTGGCCGGCTTCGCCTACGTCCTGAGTCGCGCTGCCCATGCCGATCTCAGCTTCAGCGACGACGAGACGCAGCTGATCGAGAAGATCGTCGCCGACATCGGCAAGCTGCCCGAGTCGCAGGCTGTGCTCGTTGTCGAGATCGCCAAGAACCAGAACGATCTGTACGGCGGAACCGAGGACTACCTGGTCACGCGCGAGTTTGCCGCCAAGGCCGATCCCGACCAGCGTCGCCGAACGGTCGAAGCTTGTTTCATGATCGTCGCCGCGGATCACGAGATCACCGCCGAGGAATACGCGGAGCTGACCCAGATCGCCGACCGAGCTCGGGCTCTCGCGTGAGGAGCTGAACGTGATCCGGCGCGATTACAAGGACAACCTGGCGGCGATCCAGAAGATGCGCGGACAGCCTCAGGGCGCCTGAGCGTCAGGCTGTCGGGTCTGCCGGCGTACGGTCGAGGTCGGCTTCGGGCAGGAACAGGAAGCGATAGGCCAGCGCGGCAATGACGGCGCCGATGACCGGGCCGACGATCCAGACGTAGCTGTTCGCGTAGTCGCCGATTACTGCCGCCGGGCCGAACCAGCGCGCCGGGTTCATCGCCGCGCCGGTCAGCGGGCCGCCCATCAGGATGTCGGCCGCGACCGCGAGGCCGATCACCAGGCCGCCGACCTTTGGCGCGCGCGGGATCGATCGCCGTCCCGAATACGGCAACCAGTCAGGATCACCGTCAGGACGACTTCGATGGCGAGACCGGTGAGCGGCATCAATCCCTCGAACAGGCGCGGAATGTCCGAGCTGCGGAAACACGTCGACGGGGTAGATGGCGCGCAGCGACCCACGCGGCGAGCAGTCCTGCCGATCAGCTGGGCAACGACGTACGAGGCTGCGCGCCGGCCCGGAATCTGGCCGGCGATCCAGACGCCAGCCGTCACGGCGGGGTTGAAATGGGCGCCGCTCACGGCACCCAGGGCGCTGACCAACACGGCCAACGCGACGCCGTGGGCCAGCGCGACGACGATCAAGCCGGCGCCGGGTCAAAGGACGATGCCGCGGGAGTCACGGCGGGCGATCGTGCCTGCCGCACCAATGCCGACGAAGAAGAACAGGAACGTGCCCGCGTCATCTCGGCAATCACCGCGTTCCATGGGTTGCGCATCTGCTGTCAGCCCCTCCCACATCTTCTCGTCGCGGCGCCTGACCGGGGACCGCGTTTGGCCTCGCCCGCCATACTACGCATGGCCGACGTCACAGGGAGGGTCATGGCACTCACGCACGCGCCCGTCGCCACGGTCGCAACCCAGGAACGAGCACGTCCGATAGAGGGCGTGGATCGTGTCGTCGCGCTCGCCGACGGCCGAAAAGTCGGCTACCTGGAGTCCGGTGCGCCCGACGGGTCGCCGGTTCTCTTCTTCCACGGCTTCGGCACCACGCGCGTCATCTGCCCGCCCGACGGCCCGGCCACGGAGCGTGGCATCAGACTGATCGCGCTCGACCGGCCGGGCATCGGCCTGTCCGACCCGCTGCCCGGCCGCCGGCTGGTGGACTGGCCGGCGGATGTCGCCGCCGTTGCGGATCTCCTGAAGCTCGACCGTTTCTCGATCGTCGGCTGGTCGGGCGGCGGACCGTACGCCCTCGCCTGTGCCGTGGCCATGCCCGAACGCGTCAAGTCGGTTGCCCTGGTGAGCACGCCGGCGCCGCTCGCCGGGTCCAACGAGCGAGGCTACCTGCGCCGCTTCGACAAGAGTGCCGTCCACGCAGCCGGTCGGGCACCGTGGGTGATCAGGCTCGCGATGTGGCATTGGGGCCGCGGCCAGCGGCGCGACGCCGCCGGGTTCTTCGACAAGTCAGTGGCCGACATGTGCGCCGCCGACCAGGCCGTGCTGGCCGAGCCGGCGCTGCGCAGCCGGATGATCGCCAACTCGACCGAGCTCTATCGCCAGGGCGGCCGCGGCATGTATGACGAGGCGCTCGTCCTGGCCCGACCATGGGGCTTCGACCTGGCCGAGGTGGGCGTCCCCGTCCATGTCTGGTACGGCGCACGGGACGAGACGGTGCCCGAGGGGATGGTGCGTCACCTGGCGGCCGAGATCCCGGGTGCTCAGCTGCACGTCTCCGCCGATGAGGGCCACCACCTGCTGTACAGCTCCTGGTCGGAGATCCTCGCCGCGCTCGATTGATTCACAAGCTCGAGTGGCTCGCGAGCTCATACATAGGCCAACCGCCCGATCCCGAAGGACCAGGCGGTCAGTCTGTCCGGTGCACCGTCCGGGGCCGCGACGGCCCCGGACGTCAGGCCATCAGGCCGGCATCGCTGCCGGTCGCAGCACCGGGACCTTAGCCACCTCGGGGCGCGTGGCCCACACGAGGCCCAAGCCTGTCAGGATGAAGGTGAACCCGACTCCGGCGAAGAGTCCGGCGAGGCCGAGGCCCATCTGCAATGCGGAGGCAGTCGAAGTGCCGACACCGAGTTCTGCGATGAGGGCGTGGGCCGTACCGGTCCAGGCCTGCTCGCGGACGGCGGCATCGATCGGGTTCGTTCGGTCGAAGCTGGCCCAGTAGCGGCCGTCGACCGGGATCTCGTATGGCGTACCTGCGGTGTACACGGTGCCGTCAGGAGCGGTGAAGTCCTCGTCGAGGATGACCGTCTGCGTGCCATGGAGCGTGTGGTAGGCAACCGTAGCCATCTGGTACATGTACTCGCTGGCGGTGTTGACGGTCGGATCGTTGGGATTGAGCTCTGCTGACTGCACCGGGTAGCCCCAGTCGTTAACGAGCATCGCCATGATGGGCGCCGAACCTTCGGTCGTGCCGCGGTCGGTCAGCTGGCCTTGGTCGTTGTACGTGAGCTCGACGCCCTGCGCGGCGCTGAAGGCGTTGAGCGAGCTCTGGCCTTCCTGGACCTTCATGAAGGCGTAGCCGCCGCCAACGATAAAGCCGAGGCCGATGATGGAAAGAACGATACCGAGCTTCTTGAGTCGGTCGAACATTGGGGTGTCCTCCTGGTGCTGCGGTCTTAATGGCCTGACTGCACTATCCCGCTTGCACCACGCCGCGCGCAGGTGTTGGACGGCCCGTTTCGGGGTTCATTTGGCGGCCTGTGACAGGCCATTCGGCACGGGTCCGCTCGGGACCTTGTCGCCGGGTGGTCAGCCGACCAGCCGTGCCACCGACGCGGCGATCACCAGGTCCTCGCGCGCCTCGATGCGCAGCACTGCCGGAGCCGAACCCGGCGGCGTCAGCGAGCCGTCAATGCCCACGTCCACGGAGGCCACTGGCGGAACGCCGAGCGGAGCGAGGCGGGCAACGATCTGCGAGCGGATGTCCGCCGCGTGCTCGCCGATGCCACCGGTGAAGATGAACGCGTCGACACGCGGCAGGGCTACGGCGGCCACGGCAATTCCGGCCGCGGCGCGGCGTACGAAGATGTCGAGTGCCAGCTGGGCCCGCGCCGACCCGTCGTCGGCGGCGCGCTGGATCTCGCGCACGTCGCCGCTGACCCCGGACATCCCGAGCAGGCCCGACGAGTGCTCGAGCGCGTCGGCAAGCTCGGTGACACTGAGGCCACGCTCGGACAACACGTGAATCAGGATGCCCGGATCGACTGATCCCGAGCGGGTGCCCATGACCACGCCCTCGAGCGGCGTCAGCCCCATCGATGTCGAGACCGATCTGCCGGCATGCACTGCCGTGACCGAGCAGCCGCTGCCAAGGTGTGCGATCACGAGGTCGAGATCGGCGACGTCCTTGCCCAACAGCTCTGCGGTGCGGCCGACCGACCACTCGACCGACAGGCCGTGGAACCCAAATCGGCGGATGCCCCACTCCTCGTACCAGCTCCAGGGCAGCGGGTAGACGTACGCCTCGGGGCTGAGCGTCGCATGGAAGGCCGTGTCGAAGACGGCCACCGCTCGAAGGTCGGGTAACAGCTCGCGCACCGCGCGCAGGGTGTCGAGCGCCACTCCGTTGTGCAGCGGCGCCAGTCGTGCCACGTCATCCAGGGCGTCCAGGGCCGCCTCGTCGACGAGCGTCGGCTCTCGGAAGCGAGCGCCGCCGTGGACGATGCGGTGGCCGCTGCCGATCAGTCGTGAGCTATCGACGCCCTGCTGCCAGAGCAGCTCCAGCGCGGCGGCGACCGTTTGACGCCGGTCGACGACACGGGTCGCGTCAGATCCCCAGCCGACCTGGGTCGCGGCGACCGGCTCGCGGCGGCCGTCGGCTTCGACGACGCTCGCCTTGAGCGAGCTCGAGCCCGCGTTCAGAACCAGGACTTGGCTCAATACGGCCACTTCCAGCCCGAGATCTCCTCGGGGTCCTCGCCGTGCTGCTGGGCGTGCATCTCGGCTGTCAGCCGCGCATCGACCATCTGCTGTCGCAGCTCCGCGGCATGCTCGCCCAGCCCGGGCACGCGGTCGATCACGTCGATCACCAGGTGGAACCGGTCGATGTCGTTGCGCATCGCCATGTCGAACGGCGTCGTGACCGTGCCCTCCTCCTTGTAGCCACGAACGTGCAGGTTGGCGTGGTTGCGGCGCCTGTAGGCCAGGCGATGGATCAGCCACGGATAGGCGTGGAAGGCAAAGATGATCGGCTTGTCTGTGGTGAACAGGGCATCAAACTCGCTATCGGGCAGGCCGTGCGGATGCTCCGTCTCCGGCTGGAGGCGCATCAGATCGACGACGTTGATGAAGCGCACGCCCAGATCGGGCAGGTGCTGTCGGAGCAGGTCCGCGGCCGCCAGAGCCTCGAGTGTGGGCACATCGCCACACGAGGCGAGCACGACATCGGGGTCACCGTCGCCATGGCTCGCCCACGACCAGATGCCAACTCCGCGCGTGGCGTGCAGCACTGCGTCGTCCATCGGCAGGTACTGCAATGCCATCTGCTTGCCGGCGACGATCACGTTGACGTATTGGCGCGAGCGGAGGCAGTGATCGGCTACGGAGAGCAGCGTGTTGGCGTCCGGCGGCAGGTAGACGCGAACGACCTCTGCCTTCTTGTTGACGACGACGTCGAGGAACCCCGGATCCTGGTGTGAGAAGCCGTTGTGGTCCTGGCGCCAGACGTGGCTCGACAGGACGTAGTTGAGCGACGCGATCGGCCGGCGCCATGGGATCTCGTTGCTGATCTTCAGCCACTTGGCGTGCTGGTTGAACATCGCATCGATGATGTGGATGAAAGCTTCGTAGCAGTTGAACAGGCCGTGCCGGCCGGTCAGCAGGTAGCCCTCGAGCCAGCCCTCGCAGAGGTGCTCGGAGAGAACCTCCATGACCCGACCCTCGCGAGCCTGGTGAACGTCGGTCGGCAGCAGCTCCCCGGCGAACTGACGGTCGGTCTGCTCGAACACCGCGCCGAGCCGGTTCGATTCGGTCTCGTCAGGCCCGAACAGGCGGAAGTTGGCCGGGTTATCGCGGATCACGTCACGCAGCCAGGTGCCGAGCGCGCGCATCGACTCGGCCGACGATCTGCCCGGCTCGGCCACGTCGACCGCGTACTCGCGGAAGTCGGGCAGCTGCAGGTCGCGCAGCAGCTCGCCGCCGTTTGCGTGCGGGTTGGCCGACATGCGTCGGTCGCCCTGGGGAGCGAATCCGGCGATTCCGGCCACCGGCCGGCCGTCGGCGTCGAAGAGCTCCTCGGGACGGTAGCTGCGTAGCCACTGCTCCAGCAGCGCGAGGTGCTCGCGGTCATGGCGCACGTCGGCGAGGGGAACCTGGTGCGACCGCCAGCTTCCCTCCGTCGGCAGCCCGTCTACCTCTTTCGGTCCCGTCCAGCCCTTGGGTGAGCGGAGGACGATCATCGGCCAGCGTGGCCGGTCGGTGTCGCTTCCATCGCGTGCCGCTCGCTGGATCCGGGCGATATCGTCGAGCGCCTCGTCCAGAACAGCCGCGAACTCCCTGTGCATCGTCGGCGGGTCGTCGCCCGTGACGAACAACGGCCGATAGCCGTAGCCCTCGAACAGCGCGCGCAGCTCGTCCTCGGGGATGCGCGCCAGGAAGCTCGGGTTGGCGATCTTGTAGCCGTTGAGGTGCAGGATCGGCAGCACCGTGCCGTCGCGCGCCGGGTTCACGAACTTGTTCGAGTGCCAGCTGGTGGCGAGCGAGCCGGTTTCGGCCTCTCCGTCACCGACGACGCAGAAGGCGACCAGATCAGGGTTGTCGAAGACCGCCCCGAAAGCGTGTGCGAGCGAGTAGCCGAGCTCGCCGCCTTCGTGAATCGAACCCGGCACCTCGGGCGTAACGTGGCTGCCGATCCCGCCCGGGAAGGAGAACGTCCGAAACAGCTGCCGGACACCTTCGTCGCCCGCGCCGAGCGCTGAGTAGCGCTCCGACCAGGTCCCCTCGAGGTAGGCGTTGGCCACCGCGGCCGGTCCACCGTGACCGGGGCCGACGATCATGATCGCGTCCAGGTCGCGTGCCTTGATCACGCGGTTGGCGTGGGCCCAGATGAAATTCAGGCCCGGTGTCGTGCCCCAGTGGCCGAGCAGCCGCGGCTTCGTATCCTCGGCCGCCAATGGTCGTCGCAGCAGCGGGTTGTCGAGCAGGTAGATCTGTCCGACCGACAGGTAGTTCGCCGCCCGCCAGTACGCGTCGATGGTCGCCAGCTCGCGGTCGTCGAGCACCGTCCGAGTGGCCTGCTCAGGTTCAGTCGGGGCCGTCATCGCCTTCGCCTCCCGGTCGTTTGCTCAGCCGGGCTAGATTAACGACGACGCGTTAATGGTCCGTGACGAGTCGGCCTTGCTCAGCTCCCGGGATCGGACGTGTCGGGCTTCGGTTGGCGATACCAGACATAGAAGGCGATCAGGAAGCGCAACAGCAGCGAGATCTCATAGGTCAGGCACCAGATGCACACGGCGCCGATGACGAACACCTGCAGGTACAGGAAGTAGCCATCGAAGATCACGCCGACGAGCGACAGCGCGTAGTGCGCCAACAGCAGCCCGTAGATGTTGGTCCTCCACCAGGCAAGGGCGAGGACCAGCAGCACCGCCGACAACAGGACGCCGAAGACGGCGACCGGGATCGGGCCGATCCAGGCGTACTCCGATCGGGCTACCTCCTCGCAGCCCTTGATCGGCCCGCAGGCAGGCACGCCACCGCCCAGCTCGACGACCGACAGGTAGCCGGCTATCAGCAGGCCGACGAGATCCAGGGCGGCGAGGATCAAACCCGGGTGAACGCCGAGCAGCGGCCGCGCAGGCACGCGGCGGGTGATCAAGAGGCGGCCTCTTCGATCAGTGCCGCCAGCTGCTCATACGTCAGCGCGCCCGTGAATGCAGTGCCGTTGACGATGATTGTCGGCGTCGACGTGATGCCGTCAGCGACGGCCTGGGCTGTCTCGGCCCGGGCGGCCGCCTGGTGCTCACCAGTGGCCATCTGGGCGTCGTACTCGGCCATGTCCAGACCCGCCGCGGCCGCAATCTCGCGCAATCGTTCGGCGCGGAAGGCGCCTTCATTCTCGCCGTTCCAGTTGGCGAACAGCCAGCCGTGCATATCCCAGAACCGGCCCTGATCGGCGGCGACGCGGGCAGCGGCCGCGGCCTCGACAGATTCGTCGTAGTCGGAGCCGCCTCGCTGGCCCTGGAACGCGGCATCGCGATAAACGAGGCGAGCGGTACCCGGCACAACGAACTCTTCGATGATCTGTGGCTCGGTGCCCCGGGCCAACAGACGACAGGCCGGGCACTGGAAGTCGGACCAGATCTCGATCGTCACCGGCGCATTGGCGTCACCGAGCGTTCGACCCTCGGCCAGGCCGGCGGGAACGGCGGCGATCGGCGCACTCAGCTCGTCGGTGATTGGCTCTGGGGCCGGGCGCTGGAGCACCGCGAAGGCGATGATCGCCAGGCCGATCGCCAGCGCGCCGAGGGTGATCAGCACCATCGGCGACCGCCACGGTGGGGTCGGCGCCGGGCGCGCCGGCTTGCGGCCGGCGCGCTCAGCGCGCTCCATCGCCCGCCTCTGCCGCCTGGGGAGCGGCTGTTCGGCCGGCTGCCGACGCGTCGTCACGTGCCGGGACGCTGGCGCGCAAACGTGGCGGCGATGAGCAAAAGCCCGCCAACGATCGCAACGACAGGCCTACTGGGGCCGAGGTCGGGTGCTGCGATGAACTGGTGTAGGTCGGCGACGAGCCGCCCTCTGACATGCATTGCTGCTCCTATTGTGTGCCGGCCGAGTCGAAGCCGGCCATTTCCTGAAGGGTGCGCCAGTTGGCCAGCCGATCGTCGGCGGTTGCGGTGATCTCCGGGCTGGGGACACCCTCGGCGGAGAAGTGAGCTGCGAAGCGGGTCTCGGTCCGGGCAAAGGTGAGGAAGTCAACCGGCGTGCCGTCGGCTGCCTTGAACCAGTCGTCGCGCATGGCCGGATTGCCCTGCAGCGAGAGACGTTCTGCAAGCGACGCACCGCGGCGTGGGTCGTAGCTGAAGAGCGGGAAGGCGCGCGAGTCGACGGCAAGCCGCGACTGCTGGCCCGCGGCATCGTCAGCAATGCCGTGTTCCGGCTGGCATGGCGTGTAGACGATGATCACTGCTGGTCCCGGGGAACTCGTTGGCGTCCATCACCGCGCGGTAGAAGTGGTTGATATGGGCCGTAGTCGTCTGGGCCACGTAGACGTCGGAGTGCGCGATCAGGATCCGCCCGAGCTCCTTGCGTCGCTCCGTGCGGCCGTGCAGCTCGCGGCCGTAGGCCGACAGCTTGGTTACCTGTCCGCCGAAGCTTGCCGTAGATGACTGACCGCCGGTGTTCGAGTACGCCTGCGTGTCGAGGACCATGACCTTGATGTCCGCTCCGGAGGCGACCATGCGCGACAGCGACTGAAAGCCGATGTCATACATCGCCCCGTCGCCACCAATCACCCACAGCCGCCGATCCGACGCGCCGGCCTGGTCCCAGCGCATGCGGATGCCGAGGGCATCGGCCGGTGCGTTCTCGAACAGCGAGTTGGTCCACGGCACGAGGTACGGGTTGTACGGGTAGGTGCTGCCGTAGACCGTGTTGCAGCCGGTGGCGGCGACGATGCCCATCGACTCCGGGCCGTTGACCTGGCGCGTCGCAGCGACAAGCATGCGCAACGCGGTGGCCTCGCCGCAGCCCGAGCACGATCCCGCGCCGCCGACGTAGCCGAGCGCATGCTCGCCGAGCATCAGGTCAGCCAGCGCCTTCTCGTTGCGGTACTCAGATCGGCGTCGGCGGCAACGAGCTGGAAGAAGCTCATCCGTGCGCGGTACCGGTCGACTGTGCTCTGCCTGCTCGGCGGTCGCGGGCTGCTTGTCGACCATTTCCAGGGCGTCATGGCCGAGGTGGGCGCAGACCTCGACACATTCGCCGCATCCCTTGCAGTGACCGGGGTCGACGAAGATGCCGAACTCGGCCGGCTCAAGGCCCGCGTCGCTCGGGCACGACCGCGTACTTCTGCGTGGTGACGAACTGCGCGTTGATATCGACGCGCGTCGGCCGCTGGCTCAGGCTGTGAGTCGGCGAAGGCGTCGATCGCCTCGGCCAATGCCGCGCGCGGCTGGACGGTGGCCAGGATCGCGGTGTCGGGGCAGGCGTTGACACAGGCCATGCAGCCCACGCACGCCTCGGCGAGGAGCTTCGGGATTCGAGGCGCGAGCGAGCTGAAATCGCGCGTGGCCGCCGTTCCGGGCGGGATGATGCTGCGCCCCAAACCGATGTCGGCGGCATGACCGCGGTCGGCGGTACCTGCCTGGTACTCGGGAACGATCGTCGCCGCCGAAGTCGGCCACGTACGAGTGGACGTCGAATACGGGCAGCGCTCGGTCGAGTGACGCGGTGTGCGCCTCCATCGGCTCGCCGGCATGCTTCGTCAGCGCCAGCGGCTGCGCGGCTGAGTCAACCATCGGTCGGCCTGCGCGCGAGCGCGCGCACGAGATCGGTGGTCGAGATCAGGCCGATCGGCCTGAGTTGATCGTCGTCGACAACGACGAGGCGATGGACGTGCGTGCGCTCCATCAGCTGGGCCGCCTCGGCCATCGTCATCGAGCGGTCGGCGGTGAGCGCCGGGGCGTGCATCAGGTGGCGCACACGCAGACCCGGCCAGCGCCGCCATAGATTCTCGACGGCTCGCGCGCGGACGATGTCGGCCTGGCTGATGACACCGAGCAGCAGCGCCGTCGCCATCGACGACCGGCAGGCCGCTGATCTCGGCCTCCTCGAGCATTCGCACCGCTTCGTCGACGGACGCGCTCTCATCGATCGTTATCGGATCCGGAGTCATCAGCTCACCGACGGTGGTGCCGGTCCCGGCTTCGAGTGCGTCTTGTGCCGCGTTCATGCCGCCACCTCCACGGTGATTGAGACGTCGTATTTGGTTGTTCGCGCAGCGGCGCCGTGACGTCGATCAATTCCTCGTACGCCGCCCTGATCAGCGCCAGGTTGGCTTCGACAACGGCCGAGCCACGCTTGCCGAGCTGCCTGGTGAGCGGCCCGCGGACGGCCTCGAGCAGGTCGTCGAGTGGCAGCTCGCGCGCTGCGACCAGCGGCGCCACGCGCAGGAACACGCCGACCAGCGCGGCGCCCTGCATGCGCGTCGCGAGATCAGGTCGCGGAGCGAATCGTCGCGCGAGGCCCATGGTGTCGAGCGCGACGACGTTGATCTCACGCCCAACGATCTCGGCCCTGGCGCGAGCCGGGAGCGCGGCCCAGATCGCGGCCGGTTCAGTCAGCGGGCTATTGATGAACAGGGTCCCGCCATCGGCCAGACCGGCAAGCGGATCGCCCTGGCTGAATGCCGCGACATCGTGAAGCGGCACCAGCTCCACCCGGCGCAGCTCGCTGTGCTGGCGGATCGGCTCTTCGGCAATGGTCAGGTAGTAGGTAGTCGGCAACCCGCGCTTCTCGGATCCGTAGCGTGGATAGGCCTGGACATAAAGGCCCTCGAACAGGTCGCCGATGACGGCCGCGAGCAGCTTGTTGACGGTGACCGAGCCGTAGCCGCCGATCGAGTGTCCGCGCAGGCTGTATGCACCGCGCGGCCTGCAGCTCGACACCCGGCGCGTTGAGCGCCAATGGGTGTTTGATGCCGAGCACGGCGTACGGACGGGCGATCAATTCTTCCTCGTCGGCGAGCCACGTAAACACCGCCAGGAGATCGGCCGAGGACACGTCGCGCGAGCCCAGCCCGGCCGACGCCGATACCACCCGCGGAATGCGTCGTCCATCGGCGGCCAGGTCGGCCAGGGCCGCCTTCGATCTCGCGCGTCAGCGGGTTGGCCGACGCGGCGGGCTCGTCCGTCCGCTCGACGACAGCCACGGAGCGTGCGTTGGCGACTGCCTCGGCAAGCTCCGCTGCCGGGAACGGCCGGAAGCTGGTGACAGCGATTGCACCCGCCGCCACGCCGCCGGCGCGCAGGTGATCGACGACGTCGCGCGCGCTGTCGGCGATGGTGCCCATCGCGACGAGGATGTGCGCGGCGTCCTCTGTCCGGTAGGTGTCGATCAATCCGTAGCGGCGGCCGGTCAGCGACCTGCCATTCGGTCATCGCGTCGCGTAGCGCTCCCGGGATCCGCGCGTACCACGAGCGCTGTGCCACGCGGCCCTTCATGTAGCTGTCCTGGTTCTGCACCACGCCCGACATCAGCGCCTCTGCTGGCTCGAACAGGTTGCGGATGTGCACTCGCGGATCGCCCACGAACTCGCGCAGCAGCTCGTCCTCGGGAAGCCGAGCATTCTCAAGGGTGTGGGTTGTCAGGAACCCGTCCTGGACGACCAGGAACGGCGTCTCCGTCTCCTCGGCCACGCGGCGCGCGATAGCCGTCAGATCGACCACTTCCTGGACGCTGCGCGCGAAGAGGATTCCCCATCCTGTGTCGGCCACGGCCATCACGTCGTCATGTCCGGCGTGGATGTTCAGGGCCTGGCTGGTCAGGGCACGTGCGCCCACGTGAAAGACAACCGGCAGTCGCTTGCCGCTGATGACGTGCAGCACTTCCTTCATCAGCACCAGCCCCTGGCCGGCGGTGAAGTTGGTGACCGCGTCCACCGGCGAGCGCGAAGCCCTCTGCCGCCGACGCCGACGAGTGCTCGGACTCAGGCTCGAGGAATCCCAGGCGTGTTCCCCACAGGTTGGTCTTGCCGTCCGCGACGGCGGCCTGAAAGAGCCCGGCCATGTTTGTCGAAGGCGTGATCGGGTAGGCGCAGCATGCCTCCGAGATGCGTGTCTCGACGTAGGCAACGGCCTCAGACCCGTCGACGATCGACGGGATGCCGGGGAAGCGGAACGCGGCGCTATCAGTCACGCTTCGACATTGACAGTTGGTGGCTGACTATTGATGTGACGCGCGGTCCCAAATGGCCGTGCCGTTTGGCCCGTCGGCGGCCAACGTCTGGATTAGTCACGGTCGTTGGCTTCGCCGAAATTCGTCGATGTCCGAGGCGATCCGTAGTCCCGACCTCCGTGTCCGCCGAAGCGTGAGCGCAGCCAGCCGGTCGCGCTCGGAACGCAACAACGTGACAAACTTCCAGGCGCGATGTCGGCGGCGGACCGCTCGATCAGCGCTCCAATGCGAATTGCAGGTACGCCGCGTAGATGGCGGTCGGCGTCGCCGACTCCTGGTTGAGGTTCGAGTGATCGCGACTCCGGCCAGCGGCGCGCAGCGTGGCGAAGAACCGGCCCACCGAGGCGGCCAACGGATCGGCGCCACCGGAGTGCTCGCTGAGCGACAGGATCGGTGCGTCGGAAGTGAACACGACGATCCGCATGCCGTCCGCCGCTTCACCATTTCCAGGCGACCCCCGAAGGCAACAAAGTGGTTAACGCTCGGACACGGTCGATCAAGCGGATGGTCCCCCATCTGAAGCACGAGCCTCGGGCCGCTCTCCGAAACTGACCTCTGCCGGCTCGCTGCGTCCATTGGCGCGCATCCAGAGCTCGATGCGCTCCGGGTCGAAGTGGGCACGCGTCGGCTTGGGCCGCAGCGCGACGAGCAGGTACGCATTTCCGCCCGGCGTGGGTGCTCCCGGCACCAACAGAAAGCCGACGTCGGCCAGCAGCGACTCGCAATCGTCGATATCGAGTCCCGTGGGACCGACTTCGACGCGTCGCGAGGGAGGGTCGCCGGCGTATCGCCGGCGACCCTCCTGGCCGCCGCTTGATGGGGCAAGCGCCAGCGTCATCAGCTATCAGCCGTTTCGTCGAAGCGGCTCGGCCGCGAGACGGACCACGACGGCCGTGATCATGCCGACGACGAGGGCGCCGATAAGCGCCGGCCCCAGGGCCAGGCCGTCGAGGACCGGCTCCCAGTCTCGCCACGTGACGACGAACTCGCTGGCGACAGGCCGCCTATGAATGCTCCGATCGCCGTGGCGGTCGCTTCGATGCCAGTCGCCTCCTGGCTCAGGAACAGGTCCGTGGCGCCGATCGCAAGAGCGCCAACGGCAAGAACCGCCAGGCCAACCAATCCGATTGAGACAGTGAACTCCATCGAGACCTCCTTCCGACTCGGGCAGGCGCCCGAGATCAGCATCGTTGATCGTGCGACTCCTCGCTGTCCTGCCCAACGGCCATTGGCCGTCGTGTCGTAGTGCCGAATGGCACGTCTCCGGACCGCCGATTGGCCCTCGTCGCAAGTCGCCGCCGAGCGCAACCTGACATCAAAACGAACGGAGGAGCGATGTCCAAGTCGACAGTCAGCCGACTGTTCGTTGGTGGCGTTAGTCGCGGTGATCGCCGGCGTGATGCTCGCGATCGCCGCGGTGGCAATCGCCTTCTTCGGCGGCGCGTTCGTGATGGACGGCCCCGACGTGGTCGGCGTCCAGCCCACGCCCTATGCGTGGGGCCTCGTCGTCTTCGGGCTTCTCGCGGCCGTCGCATTCATCGGTGGATCGATCGCCGGGCTCGTGGCCTGGATCGGTGCGTTGTTGAACACGGCCGAGCTCGAGGACAAGACCTGGTTCGTGCTGCTGCTCGTGCTCGGCCTGCTCAGCTTCGGCTTCGTGGCGATGCTCGCCTACGTCATCGCCGGCCCCGATGGCACACGCCGCTCCGCCACGGTCGCCGGCGGCGTCGCATGACCTGAACCATCTCGCCAACCCAACGGCGGGCGCCTGCCACGGCGCCCGCCGCGCACTCCACAAGGAGACACGATGTCAGTCTGGTTACCTACGCCACCCACCTGGGTTCTACCCAGGAGATAGCCGAGCGGATTGCCGGCACGCTGCGGCGCGAGGTCTCGACGTCGAGCTGCGACCCGTTGAAGAGGTCATCGCCCGCTGTCGCCGGCTTACGACGCGTATGTCATCGGCAGTGCCGTCCATGCCGGGCCATTGGCTTAAGCCGGCCAAGCAGTTCGTCGAGCGCCACGCCGCCGCTCTCGACAAGCGACCCGTGTGGCTGTTCAGCAGCGGACCGATCGGCGAGAAAGCGGTCGGCGAGCCACAGCCCGAGCCCAAGGAGATCGAGCGAGTTCCGGCAGCCTGATCGTGCCGCGCGGACACGTCGTATTCGGCGGTGCGTTCGATCGAGCGGCCGCCGACGCCAAGGGCGGGCTGCTCGGGCGCGCTTTCAATCGATTCATTCCAGAGGGCGATTTCCGCGACTGGCCGGCCATCGAGGGCTGGGCGCGCGGCATCGCCAACGAGCTCAGCAGAGACATGGTCACAGCCTGAAAGGAGCCGAGCATGGCAGTCGCAACACCCATCCAGCAGCCCACGGAGGTTGCCCGATCCGCCGTCATGAAGGCGGCGGTGTTCCACGGCCCAGGCGACATCCGTGTCGAGCAGGTGCCGCGTCCTCACCCAGGCCCGGGCGAGGCGGTCATCCGCATCACGCTGACGACCATCTGCGGGACCGACGTGCATATCCAGAAAGGGGAGTACCCGGTTCGGCCCGGCCTGATAGTCGGCCACGAACCGGTGGGCGTGATCGCCGAGCTCGGGCCAGGTGTCACGGGCTACGAGGTGGGCGATCGCGTTCTGGTCGGAGCGATCACGCCATGCGGCCAGTGCCACGCCTGCCTGTCGGGCAAGACATCGCAATGTGGACACGGCGCCGGATTCGAGGCAATCGGTGGCTGGCGCTTCGGCAACACCATCGACGGGGCGCAGGCTGAGTTCCTCCTGGTTCCGTACGCGCAGGCGAACCTCGCCCGGATTCCCGACACGCTGACCGACGAGCAGGTCGTACTGCTCGCCGACATCGCATCGACCGGCTTTTCCGGTGCGGAGTCGGGCGGCGTGCGCATCGGCGACACCGTGGTGGTCTTCGCACAGGGGCCAATCGGCCTGTGCGCGACAGCGGGCGCCAAGCTCATGGGGGCTGCGCGCGTGATCGCCGTCGAAGGTGACACCAACCGGGCTGCCGTCGCTCGTTCCATGGGCGCCGACGTTGTCCTGGATCCTCAAACGGACGACGTGCCCGCCGAGGTGCGGCGCCTGACCGACGGCTTCGGAGCGGATGTGGCGATCGAGGCGTTGGGGCTGGCCGCAAACCTTCGAAAATGCTCTTCGCTCGGTTCGACCGGGCGGAACCGTCTCCAGCCTCGGCGTCTACTCGGGCAAGCTCCAGGTTCCATACGACGCGTTTGCCGCCGGCCTGGGCGACCACACGATCGTGACCACTCTTTGCCCGGGTGGAAAGCTGCGCATGGAGCGCCTGATGAGCATGGTCGAAGCAGGCCGGTTCGATCCTCTGCCGCTCCTCACTCATCACTTCGCACTCGACGAGATCGGCGAGGCATACCGCGTGTTCAGCAATCGACTCGACGGCGTCCTGAAGGTTGCCATTCACCCCTGAGGCGTGAGTGGGCGAGGTTCGCTCAGATCAGTCGGGCGGACCTCGCCTGCGCCGCCAGCTCATCTCTGAAGCTCGGATCGGCGATCGCGATCAGCTGGCGTGCTCGGTCTCGGATCGAGCGGCCGCGCATCTCGGCGACACCCCATTCGGTGACGATCGTCTCGACGTGGCCACGCGTGGTCACAACACCCGCACCAGGTGAGAGGGCCGGCACGATGCGCGAGACCGCGCCGCCGGCCGCCGTGGATGGGAAGGCGATGATCGCCCGACCCTCGTCAGAGAGCGCCGCGCCGCGAACAAAGTCCATCTGGCCGCCGACGCCGCTGTACAGGCGGGGACCGATCGAGTCGGCACATACCTGGCCGGTCAGGTCGATCTCGATCGCCGAGTTGATCGCAATCATGCGCTTGAAACGCCTGATTATGGCCGTGTCGTTGGTGTACTCGACCGGCCGCATCTCGACCATCGGGTTGTCGTCCACCCAGCGGTAGAGCCGCTCGCTGCCGAGCATGAACGTGGCCACGATGCGCCCGGCATTGATGTCCTTGGCGCGACCGGTGACGACGCCTGCCTCGACCAGCTCGAGCACCACGTCGGTCATCATCTCGGTGTGCACGCCCAGGTCGCGCTTGCCGGTCAGCGACTTGGCCACCGCGGCCGGGATTGCGCCGATACCCATCTGGATCGTCGCGCCGTCGGGAACCAGCTCGGCGACGTACTCGCCGATGCGCCGCTCGACGTCGCCGATGATCGCGGGGTCGTGGGCGTAGGGCGGAACGTCGACCTCGACACCGAGGTCGATGTCGTCGACGTGGACGAAGCTGTCGCCCAGGGTCCGTGGCACGGCCGCATTGATCTGGGCGATGACGGTCTTCGCCGTCCGGATCGCCGTCGGCAGCGCGATCACCGACGTGCCGAGCGAGCAGAACCCGTGACGATCGGGCGGAGAGACGTTGATCAGCACCGCGTCGAGCGGGATCAGGCCTCGTCGGAGCAGGGTCGGGCACGTCCGAGAGGAACGACGGGATGTACTCGGCCCGTCCTTCGTTGACCGCCGCGCGCGCGTTGGGCCCGATGAACAGGGCCCGGTGAAAGAAGTGACCGGCCATGTCGGGAGCGAGATGTGGTCCAGGTCCCTCGCAATGGAAGTGGACGACCTTGACGTCTCGCAGCTCGTCCGACCGAGCGACCAGCGCGTCGAGCAGGACCGACGGCGTGGAGGCGGCGGCATGAAGCCAGATCTGGTCGCCCGATCGAATTCCGGCGACAGCCTCGGCCGCATCGACCATTCGCATCACTAGGTGATCCCGTTCGACATCGTTTCAGAGTAAGACGCTCGGCACCGTGGCGGTGCCGAGCGATCTACACCTGGTTCAGTGCATCATCACGCTTATTCGTGCACGCATCCACGGGTGAGGCGAGCAGAAGTACTCGAAGTCGCCGGGATCATTGAACGTGTAGCTGAAGCTCTGGCCCGGCTGAAGGATGGTTGAGTCGAACGAGCCGTCGGCCGCGGTGACGGTGTGGACCATGCCGGTGTCGTTGTTCGTCCACGTCACGGTCGTGCCCAGGGTGATCATCAGCTCGTTGACGCTGTAGTCGGCGGGCGACTCTGTCTCGGCGAACTCGTCGGGCGCGTCGGCGTCCTGGAACGTCGACGAGCCGGGAACAATGCTCACCTCGACGGCAGTGCCTGGCGTGCCGCTCGCGGCAGGCGAACCGCTGGCCGACGGTGACTCCGGCGGCGCCGTCGTCTCGGCCGGCGAAGGCGTTGCCGAGGCACCGGGCGAAGCCGGAACGGGCGAGCCGGTCAGCCCGAACGGCTCAAAGATCTCAGGGTTCGCGTCGCCGGTGACCACGATCTGGCCGATGGCGCCCTTGTCAAAGGCACGGGTCAGCGCGTGGTCGACGAGCACGATGGTTGCCGGTACCTGGCCGATCAGCTCGACGACCGTGCCGCCACCCGCGGGAACCAGCGTCGTCTGCGAGCCGCGCAGCGGAGCGTTGAGCAACGCTCCCTCCTGGTAGACCTTGTCCCAGTGCGATCCGATGGGATGGAAGTTGGAGTCGAGATTGAGTCCTGCGTTGACGAAGTAGATGCGCATCGTTTCGCCGACCTGGATGCGCGGCGCGTTGTCGCCGGTCAGCGCGCCGACGGCGCCGTTGAAGACGACGTGGGAAGGATGCTCGTCGGTCATCGCGGCACGATCGGTCGTGAGCGCGCCATCAGCCGCTTCGGTCGTGTAGTACTCCGACTGGACCATGTACAGCTCGTGTTCGACGGGCGACAACGGCTCGGCCGGATCGACCAGGATGCCGCCGTACATGCCCTGCGCGATATGTCCGGGCACGTCACCCGCGGCGCAGTGGTACATGAACATGCCCGGGTAGAGGAGACGTCCCTCGATCACCGCCGTCTCACCCGGATTGACCGTCGTGTCGGCGGCGCCACCGCCCTGCCCGGTGACGGCGTGGAAGTCGACGTTATGGGGCATTGAGTTGGTCGGCAGGTTGGTGATCGTGAAGCGCAGCACATCGCCTACTCGGGCGCGAACGAGCGGACCCGGCGTGCCCGTGACGGCCTGTTCGTCGCCGCGGATGCGGTAGCCCCAGGTCACGTACTCCGTTCCGCGCGCAGGATCGATCGCCTTGGCTCCTTCGACGATGTCGAACTGGACGTCGACGATGGCCTGGCTCGTACGAGTCGCGGCGGATGGCACGTTCGGTGCGTAGGCCACGTTGACCTCGCCTGCTGGAACGGGTCCCAGTTCCGCCTTCGGGGTCAGGGCGGGGATAACGCTGCCCGCGTCCGACGCGCCGGTTGAAGCCGTCGGCGATGCCAGGGCGTCGGGCGCCTCAGAGCCGTCGGGACGGTACGTCCACGTCGGTCCGCCCTTGCCGGCACAGGCGATGGTCAGGCTGGCGGCGATGAGGACGATGAGAATTCGCAGGGACGAGCGCATTTCCGGTCTCCGTGAGGATGGCGATTGAACTGTCACCAGATTGGTGATCCTTTCGCTGCCGGGCACGTGCCATTCGGCCCTATTCGGGGGGCCGAAAATGGCGCGAAATGTAGGCGTGAAGCTGGAGCTGACTCGACGCGCCGATTACGCCATCCGCGGGATGCTGTGCCTTGCCCGGCGTCCCGGCCAGATCACTTCCGGTGGCGCCATCGCGGCCGAGACCCACATTCCCGGCCGCTTCGTGACCCAGGTGATGGGCGATCTCGTGCGCGCCGGCCTGGTCGAGGCGAAGGTCGGCCGCGCCGGTGGCTATCGCCTCGCCAGGCAACCCGCCGCGATAAGCGTCATGGCGGTCGTGGAGGCGGTCGAGGGTGACACGCGCCGCGAGTCATGCGTGTTGCGCGACGGTAAATGCCATCCCCAGAGCCCATGTGAGGTTCACGAGGTGTTCGCCCAGGCTCAGGCGGCGCTCATCGGTCGTCTGGCCAGCGCAACATTGGCGAGCGTCGTCCATCCCAACGGTGCCAGTATCGAAGCCATGCATCCTGCTAGCGCGCACACCGATGATGTCGTGGTTCGCCGCATCCAGCCCTCCGATCGGGCGCTTTTGCCCGATTTCTACGCCGGCCTCTCGATGGATAGCCGCTACGCCCGATTCCTGGGTACGGGCAACCTGAGCGACGAGGCCGTGCGCTCCTTCTGCACGCCCGACCACATGCATGACGAAGGCTTCGTCGCGTTGCTCGGAGAAGGCGACCGGCGGCGATTGGTCGGCCACCTTTGCCTCGAGCCGGCCGGCCCCAGGCGGCTCGAGCTCGCTGTCGCGGTGAGCGACCAGATGCAGGGTCGTGGCATCGGCCGGCTTCTGATGGAGGCGGCGCTCCAGTGGGCGACCGCCCGGCAATACGAGGCCATCCTGGCCAGCGCATTGGTCGGCAATTCCCGCGTCCTGCGCCTGCTCACCTCGGCGCCATACCCGGCCCACGTTGCAGCGGCAGCCTCAGGGACGGTCGACGTCGTGATTCCGCTCGTGCCGGAGCTGTTGCCGGACGGCCCGACGGCTCTACCAGCCGAGTTGCGGGCCAGCGCACGTCGACGCCTCAGGAGCGGACGGCACAGCGCGCCTTCGACTAGGAGCTGTTCCCGTGTCGTTTGGCGAGGTAGGCGGCCGCCTGCGCGCGGCGCTGGAGGTTGAGCTTCGACAAGATCGAGCTGACGTAGTTCTTGACCGTCTTGTCGGAAAGGAATACCTCGGCGGCGATCTCCTTGTTCGTCTTCCCCTCGGCCACGAGCAGCAGGATCTTCTGCTCCTGCGGGGTCAACTGCGCGAGATCGTCCGTAGCGCCGCCTGTCGCGATGCGGCGCACCCGTTCGAGCACCTTCTCGGTCACTGCCGGATCGAGGAGCGATTCACCGCGCCCGACGGCCTCGAGTGCCGCAACGAGGTCGCGGCCGCGCACCTGCTTCAGCAGGTATCCGCTTGCACCGGCGACGATTGCCGAGAACACCGCCTCCTCGTCCGGGTAGCTGGTAAGCATCACGACCCGCGTCTGGGGCAGCTCAGCACGGATGTCGCGGCATGCCTCGATGCCCGATCCATCAGGCAGGCGAACATCCATTACCACCAGGTCAGGCTTGTGGTGACGCGCCATCTCGATCGCCTCGGCGACAGTGCCCGCCTCGGCAACGACCTGGAACCCCGGTCGTCGGTCGAGCATCGCGACCAGGCCCTGGCGCACGACTTCGTGGTCATCCACGACGAGGAGCCGATGCTGCTGGACTGGCAGTTCCTCCGTCAACTGTCGACTCCTGTTGGTATCGCAGCCTCGATCCGGGTGCCGGCTCCGACTTCGCTGACGAAGGCCAGCGTCCCTCCCACGGCCTCAGCTCTCGAGCGTAGATTGGTCAGGCCGTGCTGGCTCGGCTGTGCGTGATTGGTCGGGATCGAATCCTCGGCCATTGTCGCCGATGGCCAAGCAGCATCGAGCCGTGGTCCAGCGCCAGCTCGACCGTCGCCCTGGTGGCGCCCGAATGGCGGGCGATGTTGCTGAGCGCCTCGCGCGTGATGGCCAGGACGTGGACGGCGTTGTCGCGATCGATCGGCTGCGTTCCGAGCTGGATGTGAACCTCCAGGTCGATCATCGTGTTGGCGCGGAACTCCGCCGCGAGCGTCTGGATCCCCGCCGTCAGGTCGGAATCCTCGAGCAGCTCGGGCTGGAGGCCCATGATGAAGTTGCGGATGTCGCGGATGGTGGCGTGGATCGAATCGACGGCGCGGTCGGCGCGCAAGGCGCCTTCGGCTGGATCCTCGGCGATGATCTCGGGCAGGTCCTCGAGCGACAGGGAAGTTGCGTACAGGCTCTGAATGATCGAGTCGTGCAGGTCCTGGCTGATGCGCTGGCGCTCCTCGACCACCGCCAGCCGCTGGATCTCCTCGTGCAGCCGCGCGTTCTCGATGGCAATCCCGGCATGCAGCGCGAACCGCTCGACGAGCCGAAGGTCGTCCGCCGAGAACCGGCGCGCGTTCAGCTTGTTGGTCAGGTACAGGTTGCCGATCGACCGGCCCTGGCTGCGTACCGGCGTGCCGAGGAACGAGTGCATCTCCGGGTGGTTGGGCGGGAAGCCGAAGCGGCGGTCATCGGTGGCGATGTCGTCGATCAGGAATGACGCATCCTCTTGGATGATGAACCCGAGCACGCCGTGTCCGCGGGGCAGGGGGCCGATCGCTTCGCGTTGCTCTTCGCTGATGCCGCTGGTGATGAACTGCTGCAGCTCGCCGAACGGGCCGACGATGCCCAGCGCCGCGTATTGCGCGGCGACCAGCTCCCGAACACGGTCGACGATGTGCTGGAGCACCTCCTCGACCGAGCCGATGCTGGCGATACCACGCACCGCCTCGTCGAGCGCATCGAGCTGCTGTTTGGTGGCCTCCGCCTCCTGCTTCGCCCAGGTGGCTTCGAGCGCCAGGCTCACGGCGTCGCTGACGATCGAGATCGTTTCGGGCGGCGCGTCAAGCCACACGGACGCCAATCGTTGTGGGACGCCGGACAGGCTGGTCTCGAACGATCAAAGGCTGCGGGCCGTCCTCTCCCGGTCGGTCGCTCATCGTGCCGACTCCGAGCTCCAGCTACCGGCAGCTGCGTGGCGATCAAGCTGCACGAACGCGCCGCGACCGCGGTATGCCGCGAGGATCCGCTCGATCGAGCCGGCGATGCTCGTGGTGCCTCACCTGACGGATCCGCTGCGCCAGGCCTCGAGCCCTGCCAGCAGGTCGTGGACAGGTAGCGTCGCCGCCTGCTCCGGTGTCATCGGCGAAGGCTAGCAGTGCCTAATCGGCCCGCGAATTACGGGCCGAAGGTCACTGTCGACGCCTCGCACGAGCGGCCAGCATGCCGGCATGACCGAAGTTGCCGACCGCGATGCCGTGACCGAATCGAGCAGCCGGTCGGCGACCCGGAGCTGTTCGCTGGGCTGGGTGCATCTCTGTCGCGCCGCGGCTTCCTGCGTAGCTCCGCGGTTGGGGCTGCCGGCGTGGCGGCGGTCACCGTAGCCGCCTGCGCGCCGACGGGCCTGCCCGGTTGGACCTTCCGGCCGTCGACAGCGACACCGAGCGGCAGCCCGTTGTCGTCGGCGATGCCGAGCGCCACCGCCGCGGCCACTCACTCGCATGGCTCAACGGCGACACCGGCCGCCTCTCCGGCTGGCGAGGACATGGACGCGCTGGCCGAGGCCGTCGTCAAGCGATTCCCGGAGCAGACTGCGCTCGTTGGCAACCAGCCCCTTGCTCCGCGTATCGAAGGCGGGGTCAAGATCTTCGAGCTCACCTCGTCCGCGATCAGCTGGCAGATCGACGCGATAAAGGAGCCGGTCAACGCCGTTGGCTACAACGGGATGGGCCCGGTCCGCAGCTGCGCGTGACGGAAGGCGACCGGGTGCGCATCATCCACCGCAACACCCTCGACGAATCGACCGGGATGCACTTTCACGGTCAGAACGTGCCCAACGGCATGGACGGCGTGCCGTTCCTCACCCAGCCGCCCATCAAACCCGGCGAGACGTTCACCTACGAGTTCGTCGCCGGACCTTCCGGTTCGCACATGTATCACTCGCACCACAACGCGACCGACCAGGTCGGCCGCGGAATGCTCGGCGCGTTCATCGTCGAGCCGCGCGACCCGACGTTGCGCTACCAGGTCGACCAGGACATCGTGTGGATCAGCAACGACGCGCTGGGTGGCTTCACCATCAACGGCAAGGGCTTCCCGGCCACGGCGCCGATCGTCGCGCGGCAGGGGCAGCAGGTGCTCATCCGTTTCATGAACGAGGGCGTGATGATGCATCCCTGGCACCTGCACGGTATGCCCATGCGCGTGGTCGCGCGTGACGGGTACCCGCTCGGAAGCGCGGCGTTCACGTGCGACACGCTCGGCGTCAATCCCGGTGAGCGCTGGGACGTGATCGTCGATTGCAACAATCCCGGCACGTGGGCATTCCACTGCCACATCCTGACCCATGCCGAGGGCCACTCGGGAATGTTCGGCATGGTCACCGCGCTGATCGTCGAGGCGTGACGTGATCGTCAAATCGAAGGCCGTGTCACCGACCGTCGACGCTGTCGACGAACGCCGGCCACGGCGTCACCCGGCCGAAGTGCCATCCGCACGATCTTGCTCGCGACGGACCTCTCACCCGCGTCGGACGAGGCAACGCGCCAGGCGATCGAGATGTGTCGTCTGCTTCGAGCAAGCCTGCTGGTGGTGAATGTCATCGACCGGACCGAGAAGGTGGGCGACCGCGCCACGATCGGCTCGCCGACGACGCGCATCGATCAGCATCGCGCCCAGCGCGAGCCGCGGCTGCTCGACATCGTCGAGCGCGGCCGCGCACAGGGCGTCGATGCCAGCTTCCTGCTCTGGACGGGGGATGCGGGACCGGGCATCGTGGCCGCCGCCGAGGCGGAGCGGGCGGACATGGTTGTCGTCGGCACCCGTGGACGGGGTCGAGCCGGACGGTTCTTGCTCGGCAGCGTGTCCGACTACGTCGTCTACAACAGCGGCTGCCCGGTGCTCGTCGCCCGCTGAAGACCGCGACGGGCTGCGCCCATTGATGCCCGCCTTGGAATGTCGCCACGGGCTCCGCCCGCGCTGTGCGACGATCAGGTGAATGACCGATGACGTCCGCGACGACCCGCGCCTGGAGAACCTGCCTCCGACGCCCGACCAGGGGCTGAGCGACGAAGAGGCACTCCAGCGCCGTGCCCAGGGCATGGGCAACGACGCGGCCATCCGGACCGGGCGCAGCTACTTCGAGATCCTGCGCGACAACGCGCTCAATCCGGTCAACCTCCTGCTCGTCGGCATCTCGATCATCCTCGTCGTGCTCGGCCTTGTACGGGGACGCGGCCGTCACCGTCGTGCTGGTCGTCGTCAACGTCGTCGTCGGCGTGTACCAGGAGGCGCGCGCCAAGCAGACCCTCGATCGGCTGAGCATCCTGACCCGACCAACGGCGACGATCCTGCGCTCGGGCACCGAGCGGGTCACCGATCAGCGCGAGGCGGTCCTGGGCGACCTGATGATCGTTCGACTCGGCGATCAGCTGATGCTCGACGGTCGAGTGGTCAGTGGCGGGATGGAGGTCGACGAGTCGCTGCTGACCGGTGAGGCCGACCGGATCCCCAAGCACGCCGGCGATGAGGTCCTGTCGGGCAGCGTGTGCGTCAGCGGCTCAGCCACTTACCGTGCCACGCGCGTCGGCTCCGAGTCGTTCGCGAACAGGCTGACCAGCGCGGCGCGAGCGTTCCGCGAGGATGCCACTCCGCTCCAGCGCGACGTCTCCAGCGTGATGCGCGCGATGAGCATCCTGGTCGCGATCGCCGCCGTGCCGGTCACGATCGGCATCTGGATGACGTTCGGCGGCCTCGATCCGGTCGCCACCGCACGCGCTGCGGCGGTGCTGATCGCGCTCGTGCCGCAGGGCCTGGTGGTGATGATCACCGTGACCTACGCGCTGGCCATCGTCCGCCTGGCCGGCGGCAAGGCGTTGATCCAGCGCTCCAGCGCGGTCGAGTCGATGAGCCGCGTGGACCTGCTGTGCCTCGACAAGACGGGCACGCTGACCACCCCGCTGATCGAGCTGGTTCGCGTCCAGGCGTTCGCCGACGAGGCGGAGGTAGCGACCGCACTCGGCGACTTCCTCGCATCGGCGACGCTGGCCACGCGCAGCGCCGACGCGCTGCGCGTGGCCTACAAGGGCACGAAGCAGGAAATCGCCGATGAGGTGACCTTCTCGTCCGAGCTGCGCTGGAGCGGGCTGCGCTACGCGTCGGGCACGAGCTACATCCTCGGTGCGCCAGAGGTCGTTGCGCCGCGCGCCGAGGGAGGCGAGACAGGCCCTCTCGCGACCGAGATCGGCACCGTGACCAGCCAGTGGGCGGACGAGGGCCTGCGCGTCATGCTCTTTGCCCGCGTTCCGGACACGGCCTCGTTGCGCGACCCGGGAGACGCCGCGGTTATTCCGGAGGGAGTTTCACCGCTGGCGCTGTTTGCGCTGCGCGAGCAGCTCCGCCCCGACGCGCGCGAAACGCTCGAACGACTCACCGCCGCGGGTGTGCGCGCTGAAGCTCATCTCCGGCGACAACCCGACCACGGTCGCGGCTCTGACGCGTCAGATCGGCCTGGTGATCGAGGGGCCGCCGATGTCGGGCATCGACCTGATCGACATGGACGACGCCGGCCTGGCCGAGGCCGTCGGCAAGGCGACGATCTTCGGTCGCGTGCCGCCGTCGCTCAAGGCGCGGCTTGTCGAGGCGCTGCGCTCTCGCGGCTACTGGGTGGCGATGGTCGGCGACGGCGTCAACGACGTCATGTCGCTCAAGCAGGCACACCTCGGCATCTCGATGCAGAGCGGCAGCCAGGCGACGCGCGCCGTCGCCGACATGGTGCTGCTCGAGGATTCGTTCTCGGCTCTGCCGGCCGCGGTGGTCGAAGGCCAGCGCATCATCAGCGGCATGCAGGACAGCCTGCATCTCTTCCTTACTCGCGCGATGTACATGTCGCTGGTCATCTTCGGCGCCGCGCTGCTCGGCCTGGCCATGCCCGTGTCGCCGCGCCACAACACCGTCCTGGCCCTGCTGACGGTGGGCATTCCCGGCACTCTTCCTGGCCCTCTGGGCGAGGCCGGCCCGGCCCGGTCTCGATTCGCTGCGGCGCATCCTGCGCCTGGTCATCCCACCCGCGCTCGCGCTCGCCGCCCTGGGCCTGCCGATCTATTACTACTTCTTCAACACGACCGATGACCTGGTCTACGCGCGGACGGCGTTCACCACGTTTGCCGTCTTCTGCGGCCTTGGCCTCCTGCCGCTGCTCGAGCCGCCGGTCGGCGAGTCGATGAGCGGCGCCGACGCTGATGGCGCCGATGCGCGCCCGACCGTCCTCGCACTTGCCTTGCTCGCCCTGTACGGCCTCTTTTTCGTCGTCCCGCCGGTGCGTGACTTCTTCGAGCTGACACCGTTGGCCTGGCCGGACGTCGCGTTCATCGCCGGATTGGCGCTGATCTGGGCAGTGCTCGTGTTGTTGATGTGGAGGAGCAGGCTGGTCGAGCGCGTTCGCGCGGCGTTCGATCGGCGTCAGTCGCCGACCGGCGCCTGAAGCTGAGCCTCGGCTTCGGCGACGCGAGCCAGAACCTGGTCTCGCAGCCGGTCGAGCCCCGCCGCGACCTCTGCGGCGCTGTTTCGGATTGACGTCAGCTGCGTCTTGAGGCGGCGCACGACCTCGAGCTCGGCCTTGATGGCGACGACCGTCTGCAGCACCCGGTTGGCGTCGATCTCGTTCTCCTGGGCGGCCTGAGTCGCGACGGCCAGCAGCCGCGCCAGTCGGACGGCCGCGCCGAGCGTGGCCTCATCCGGTGACTCCGGGTCAACGACGCAGAAGACGTGGCCGAAACGCATGTCGAAGGGCGCGACGCCGGTCGGCGCGTGCCCGGGCGTGAAGACGGCCACCGCCACCGAGGCGGCCCGGTTGCGTCGCGCGGCATCGAGCTCCTCGCGGATCTCGCGCCACGAGCAGGAGCGGTCCTTGGCCTCGATCACGACCCGCACATCCATGCCGCTGCACAGCTGCGGGTCGACGGTCAAGACGAAGTCGCCCTTGCGCGAGCGGATGACGTCGCCGACCGCGGCAGCCGTGCGCTCGACGACATCGCCCGAGCCGCGCACCGCCGTGCCGAGCATCTCCTCGAGGAGCTCCTCGAAGTCGTTGCCCTTGGCCGACGACTTGGCGCGTTCAGCGCCACGCGCTGCGGAGGCTGCCTCGATCGCCGTCAGCCGCTCATTGAGCTTCTCAAACGCCTGGCCGATCTCGCGTCCGGAACTGGTACATGGGTGAGCCGAGACGAGTTGGGTCGAGCAGCTGCGCGAGTCGGGATGCATCACCGTCGAAGTAGCTGCCGAGCAGCGTCCGCAGGCGGCCGATGGCGCTGTCGCGCTTGCCCTCGTCGAACAGCTCCGACACGAAACGGTTCAGCTGGCCACGATCACCGAGAAACTTCTCGAGCGTCCGCGGCAGCCGCCCCTCTGTGTCCGCGAAGTTGGCGCGCAGGACCTGGTCCAGCTCCGTCGCGGCGCGCTCGTTGACGCTCACGCTGCGCTGAAGCAGCGCGTCGAACTCGCGCCGCACGAAGTCCACGTCGAGTGACGTCCCGGCGTCCTGGAGCGCATGGAGGCCGATGCGCATCGCCCGCTCGGCCAGCTCCGGCCGATCGTCCGGCGGCCGCTGCTCGACGAACGCGGCCAGCGACCTGTCGGTCAGCCGCAGGCCATCGAACAGCACCGTGTCGTCCTCGACGCGAACACTTGTCCGGCGCGGCTGTGCGACCCGTAGAGCAACTATTTGCGCGGTTTCCATGAGCACAATCTGAGCGTCGACCGTGACAGCTTGTGTGTCACGTATCAGCGAGGACCAGAAAATCCGGAGGAATTACTCGATAAACTCGCCGGCCATGATCGTCTATCTGGCGCACGGCGCCTCCGGCAATGCCGACAGCATGCTTCCACAGGTGGAGGGTCTGCGGCGGCGCCAGATCGAAGCCGAGACAGTCGGCCTTCCGGTCGGTCGGGCGGAGCGTGCCGTCACCGCTTACCGAGAGCAGGTCGACGACCTTGCCGATGCGATCATCGGCGGCCATTCGTTCGGCGGTCGAGTGGCCAGCCTTCTCGCCGCCGAAGACCCCCCGCGTGGCCTGGTCCTGCTCAGCTACCCGTTGCATCCGCCCGGCAAGCCTGCCTGGGAGTCACGCGTGGATCACTGGTCGAAGATCGACTGTCCCGTCCTGCTCCTGTCGGGCGAGGCGGATCCATTTGCGCGCATCGACCTGCTTCGGCAGGCGATCTCAACCTTGAAGCACGCTGAGCTGGTGACCTATCCGAAGGTGCGCCACGGTCTCAAGCCCGTGCTGGACGACGCCCTCGACCGGGTCGCTCGATTTGTGACTCGTCTGGCCGACGGTTCCTGACGGCGCGCATTCCAGGCGCGGGTCAACGCAGGGGCAGGCTCGCTGTGCCGCTGTTCGAACCGCCTTGGTTGTCGCGAGCGGTGACCTCGATCGCCAGCGTGCCCGCCTCGCCGCCGCTGGGCAACGTCACCGTCAGCCTGTATTTCTTGCCGTCGACGTGCGACGCCGTCGCGGTCCACGGCTCGAGGCCTGGCTGGCTGAAGCGGACAGTCGGCGACCCGGCGAGCTTTTCGCTGCTGACGATGGTCAGTGTCAGCCTGGATCCGCGCTCCGGCGATGAGATCGACGGCGTGACCCGGAAGGCACCGACGTAGACCCGTCGCTCCTGGGCGTACGAGCCGAACGCGGTCGTCGCGGTGACGACGCTGCTGTACCAGCCGTCGGGCACCCAAGCACCGTCATCGGCGCGCCCGTCCCACACGAATGTCAGCTTGCCCGACGGCGCGCTGCTCTCCGACCGGGCCGTGCGCACGACGGCTCCATTTGAATCGACCAGCCGCCAGCCAACGGCGGCTGTCTTGTTCAAGGTCACCGCGAGCTCGACCGATCTGGCCATCGCGTCAGCGTCACGGGTGAATATCGCCGGCTTGGACGGCTGGCCCAGCTTGATGGCGGTCAGCACCAGCGCCTCGGTCGACACGGCTGCGCCGGTTGTCCCGCTGACGTCGCGCGGCACGTACGTCAACGTATACAGGCCGTCAGGCACGAAGCGTCCGTCTCGGTCCTTGCCATTCCAGCGCGAGCCACCAGAACCGCTCGCCGACCAGATGCTGTAGCTCTTGACGGTTCGGCCCTCGGCGTCGGTCACGATCGCGTCCAGATATGCAGCGCGCGTGACCGTGTGGCGCAATGACAGCTCCTCGTCGATGCCGTCGCCGTTGGGATGGAAGCTGACCGGGTCGCCGGTCGTGGCGAACTGGCCGCTGACTCCGGCGGTCAGCTCAGTGATCTGTGGTGCTTCGCCAT
The DNA here is from genome assembly GCA_963776865.1 of uncultured Chloroflexia bacterium. Lineage (GTDB taxonomy): Bacteria > Chloroflexota > Limnocylindria > Limnocylindrales > CSP1-4 > JALYGJ01. The sequence goes on from CAVZOG010000004.1 coordinate 436,381, forward strand.
CATCGGGAGGCGGCGGAGGCGGCTCGTCGCCCGAACCGGCGCCCGACCGCCACTCGGCCATGGTCATGTTCAGATCGCCGGTAACGGCGCGGTAGTAGCCCTCGTTCCGATGCGGGTCGAGATGGTTGACCGCGCCGGGCGTTCGTTCCGACGCAAAGCGGTTATCGTCCAGCCGACGAAGCCCCTCGTCGAGCCGGCCCACGCGCCTGTCGCCGGAGTCATGAACAGCTGATCGACCGTCGCGCTGGACGTCATCAGCGCCTGCGGGTAGTTCAGCTGCTGCTTCCTGCTGTAGGCGAAGACGGCGCGGGCGCCTGTCGCCAGCCAGCCGTTGGCCATGTTGTCGACGCGCTGGCGGGCGATGTCCTCGCTCGGGACGGACATGCCCGACTCCCCGTTGCCGGAGGCGTAGCACAGGTGGTTCAGGTAGACGATCGCGTTGGGCGCAAGCACGACGCTCTCACGCAGCCTGTTCGCGCCGTAGTAGGTGTACTGATTGGTTCCGCTGCCGTCGAACGAATTGAGGCCCATGCCGTTCTGACGGCTTTCGGTCAGCTGCTGCGTATACGGGCTCGGCCAGCCGTAGCCGTGGCCCATGTACACGACGAGGTTGGCGCCCTGGATGTTGGCCAGCACGTTGTCCCACGTGGCGTGAGGAAAGAACACGCGTCGCACGTCCATGCCCGCCGTTTCGGCATGCCTGGCCATCGTCTCCGCCTCGGTGAGGTTGTACGAGGTGATGTCATTGGTCGGCCCGACGATGAAGACGGCCTTGAGGGCAGGCGAGTCGGCGCTGACGACGCCCGCGAACGGGATCGAGAGCGCCATGCTGAACGCAGCGGCGAACAGCAATACGGCGATCTTGCGGCGCGGCGTCCTCTGAACGCCTGTGGTGACTGGCAAAATTCCTGCCTCCCCTCTACCCGAACACCGCACAACACGGCAGCGGTGACGAAGGATTGGGCCGGTTTGAGCAGATTCCCCGGCGGTCTGGCCACACGGCACGGCTGTGGCCTGAGTTGGGCAAGCGCGGGGCGGGGACCGCTGGGGCGGTCCGATCGGGGGGTTCCGGCCCTGGGGGACCGGCTATCTGCCCTGGCGGCTATGCATTTTTCCTTTAGGTCGTTGTAACGACTTGCACAGTATGCAGTGCCTCTGCAAGTCCGTGCAGTGTTGCAGCGCACTCTTACCTGCCGCTTATCCTTTGGCCGGTGATCGAGCGTGACCTAATTCGCCAGGCGCCCAAGGTGCTGCTCCACGACCACCTCGACGGTGGGCTGCGGCCGCAGACCGTGATCGAGCTTGCCCGAGACGGCGGTTACGGCGGGCTGCCGACCACCGATCCGGGTGAGCTCGCCCGGGCATTCACCGCCGGTGCTGACCGCAAGAGCCTCGAGCTTTACCTCGAGGGGTTCGAGCACACAGTCGGCGTGCTGCAGTCGCGCGAGGCGCTTACGCGCGTGGCGCTCGAATGCGCCGAGGACCTGGCCGCTGACGGGGTCGTATATGCCGAGGTTCGCTATGCGCCCGAGCTGAGCACCCACGGGGGCCTGAGCCTGGACGAGGTCGTCGAGTCGATCCTCGACGGCTTCAGCCAGGGCAGCGCCGCGTACGGCATCAAGATGGGCCTGATCGTGACCGCGATGCGCCAGTTCGCGCGATCAGTCGAGATTGCCGAGCTGTCGGTCCGCTATCGCGACGCCGGCACCGTCGGCTTCGACGTCGCCGGCCCCGAGGCGGGGTTCCCGCCGACGCGCTACCTCGATGCTTTCAACCTCATCCATCACGCCAACTTCCACCTGACCATCCACGCCGGCGAAGCCTTCGGGCTGCCATCGATCTGGGAGGCGCTGCAGTGGTGTGGCGCCCATCGTCTTGGTCACGGCGTGCGGATCGTCGACGACATCACGGTTGCGCCCGACGGTGAGATCTCGATGGGCCGGCTGGCGAACTACGTGCGCGATCAGCGAGTTCCGCTCGAGATGTGCCCGACGTCGAATGTGCATACGGGAGCAGTGGCCTCGATCGAGGAGCACCCGATCGATCTGCTCCGCCGGCTGCGGTTCCGAGTGACCGTCAACACCGATAACCGGCTGATGAGCGGTGTCACGCTGAGCGACGAGATGGCCACCCTGTCGCGCGTCTTCGGCTTCGGCCTCGACGAGATGCAATGGCTGACGCTCAACGCGATGAAGAGCGCATTCGCACCGTTTGATGAGCGACTCCGCCTGATCAACGGTCTGATCAAGCCGGGTTACGCGCGGCTCATCGCCGAGAACGCCTGGGCTGAAGCGGCGCCGAGGTACTGAGGCCTAGGCGGCGGCAGCCAGCTCGAACACTCGCTCGTCGACATAGCTCCATGCAGTCTGGCACTCAGGGCAGGTCTGGCCGTCCTGCTCATCGGCCGCCTCGAGCACGAGTTCTGCCTCGCACCAGGGACAAGTGACATCGGTCATGTGGATCACCTCCTTTGGCTCCTGTGTCCAGGGTTGTGCGGCAAGCATCGTGGTGTTCAGTGACAGCTCTCGTGTCACGCCGCTAGCCTCAAACGGTGACTGACGAGCCCATTCCTGCCGAAGACACGCCCGACGAAGAGGTCGAAAACGCGGACGAGCCCGAATCACGCTCGTCGATCGCCGGTTTCGCCTCGTCCATTGCCGACGCCGGGAGCAGCGTGATCTCGGCCGGCTTGCGGCCGATGGGCAGCGTCGCGCGCAGCGCCGGCAGGGCGATCTCCGAGCGCAGCGGCGCGCGCGTAAGACGTGTGCGCAGGATGGCCAAGGAGCCGCTCGTCAACCTCTGGGAGGTGCACCCCGAGGCGCATCGCGCGTCGATTCGCGAGCTCGGCCTCCAGAGCGTGCCGCTCGACCAGATTCGCGGCACAGCCGTCGAGGGGCCGGGCCAGCGGGGCGGCGACTTCCTGCCGCTGCGCGATCGTCGCTCGGACGATTGGCGATCGCGCTGGCAGCGCATCCTGCGCGCGAACGACGATCTGATCCCGCTGCCGCCGATCGACCTGATCAAGTTCGGCGACGACTACTGGGTCGTCGACGGCCACAACCGGGTTGCCGCCGGTCTGTACACCGGGCAGGGCGAGGCCGACGCCGTGGTCGAGGAGCTGCGCCTGCCGGGCATGCCCATCCAGCGCGCCCAGCCGATCGCCGGCGTGCTCGAAGGCAGTCTCGATCTGCGCGATGCCGGCGCCGGACGATTGACGCGCACGACGACGCGGCCATCCGAGCTTCTGCCTTCGCAGCCAACAGTGGACAGCGAGGAGCCGGCCGAGTGATCCGCAGACTGAAGCTGACCTGGCCCAATCCGGTGCCGGCGCTCGCTCGCGGCGGCCGGCCACTGCGCCTGCTCGGCGTCTCGGACATGGTCGAGCCGGCGTTCGACTTCGAGTCCAACCGAACCGCGCTAGAGCCGCTCGACGCGATCCTGGGGTGCGGAGATCTCGAGCCGGACTACCTCGGCTTCCTCGCCGACGCTTTCCACGTTCCGCTGCTCTACGTGCGCGGCAACCACGATCGCGGCTCGAACTGGGAGGCGCTCAAGGTCAACCTGCCGCGCCGGATCGACGGCCGGGTCGAGGTGATCGGCGGCATTCCCATCGCCGGCATGTCGTGGCCGGGCGACATGCGCGGTCAGGCACGACGCGATGGGTCGGCTGCGTGGCAACAGGCATTCGGCCTGTTCGCCCGGACGCGCCTGCGGCACGCGCCGACGATCCTGCTCAGCCACGTGCCGCCGCGCGGTCTGGGCGACACGCCCGAGGACCACTACCACCGCGGCTTCTCCGCCTACCACTGGCTGTGCCGGCGCATCAATCCGGTGCTCTGGCTGCACGGCCACACTTCCCTTGCCGCACGGCATGATTGGCGTGTCGACTGGGGATCGACGACGCTGATCAACGTCACCGGCGCGGTGCTGATCGAGATCGAGGCGCCCGCCGGCTCTACGGCCGGAAGAGACCCGTTCGACATGGAGGACGCGTGACCCGAATCCTGCTCTATACCGGCAAGGGCGGCGTGGGCAAGACGAGCGTTGCCGCGGCAACGGCTGTGCTGACCGCCCGGCGCGGGTTGCGCACGCTGGTCGTTTCGACCGACATCGCCCACAGCCTGGCCGATGCGCTCGACATGCCCGTCGGCCCGGAGCCGCGCCAGATCGCCGACAACCTGTGGGCGCACGAGCCGGACGTGTTCTTCAACCTGTCGCGCTACTGGCGCACGATCCAGTCGTACTTCTCGAGCCTCTTCGCCTGGGGCGGCCTGGACGAGGTCATGGCCGAGGAGATGACCGTGCTGCCGGGCATGGACGAGCTCGGCAACCTGCTCTGGATCGGCGACCACGTCGACCAGCAGAAGTACGACCTGATCGTGGTCGACGCCGCGCCGACGGGGGAGACGGTTCGACTGCTGAGCCTGCCCGAGGCCAGCCGCTGGTGGATCGAGAAGATCGCTCCGATCGGCCGCCGTGTGCAGCGCCTCGGCGGACCGCTGCTGCGCCGCGTGGTCGGCGTCCCGCTACCGAGCGACGAGGTCTACGAATCGGCCGAGGAGCTGCTCGGCCGGCTCAAGTACGTGCACGACCTGCTGTCCGATCCCGATCGATCGTCGGTGCGCCTGGTGCTCAACCTCGAGCGCGTCTCGATCCAGGAGGCGCAGCGCTCATTCACCTACTTCCACCTGTACGGATTTCCGACCGACCTGATTGTCGCCAACCGCGTCCTGCCGGCCGCCTCGGGCGCCTACTTCGACGCGTGGCGCGAGGCCCAGGCGCGCTACCTGCCGATGGTCATCGAGCAGTTCGCGCCAGTGCCTGTCCGGACCATTCCATTCTTCGACAAGGAGCTGGTCGGCATCGAGCGGCTGGCCGAGCTCGGCCACGCTCTCTTCGGCGACATGGACCCGCACGAGTTCCAGTACCGGGGCCGTCCATATTCGGTCGCCCGCGACGACGGCGGCTACACGCTTTCGGTCGAGCTGCCGTTCGCCTCGCGCGACGAGGTGTCCCTCTCACGCTCCGGCGATGAGCTGATCCTGCAGGTCGGCGCGTGGCGCCGTAATCTCGTTCTGCCGCGGCTGCTGCTCGACGCCCCGACGCTGGGTGCGAAGATGGAAGACCGCATTCTGAAGGTCCGTTTCGCCGAACCGGTCCGAAGCGGAGGTGGAGGGTCGGGCAATGGATGAGGAACGACTCGGACAGATCGAGCGCCGGCTGAGCGATCTTGATCGACGCGAGAGTGCCACCGAGCGAGCGCTCGAACGGGCAATGAGCTCGTCGCGTCAGGCGATGGGCCACATCCTGCCGAGCAAGACGAGACACCATCTGCGCAATGCTGGGCGCGAGAACCTGCTCGCCATCCGGAGCATGCTCGATCACTGGGTCGAGCAGCTCGAGAGCAAATCCGAAGAACGCGACAAGCCGGCCGGCGAGCGCGAGAACATCCCGATCGACTGATCGCCAGTCGCCCAACCGGAGATGTGACCATCGACCTGCGCAAGGTGCCGCGCGGGGATCTGCGCATGTGGCTCGAGGCGATCGAATCGGCCTCGAGCTCCGCTGTCAGCGACGAGTACTGGCAGCACATCGAGAGCACGATCGAGCTCGATCGAACCATCGGCGCCTACGACGGCGAGCAGGTGGTCGGTGGCGGCGCGGCCTTCTCGTTCGAGCTGACCGTGCCCGGCGGCCGTGCCGTGAAGGCCGCCGGTGTGACCAATGTCGGTGTCAGCCCGACTCACCGACGACGCGGCATCCTGCGCCGGATGATGGCCCACCAGCTGGCCGATGTTCGCTCGCGCGGCGAGCCGGTGGCGATCCTGTGGGCCTCCGAGGGCTCGATCTACCAGCGCTTCGGCTACGGCCTCGCAACGCTCGCCGGAACGTTCGACATCACAAGCGACCGGACGACGTTCAGGGCTCCGACGCCGGATACGCCGGGCGAGGTCCGGCTGGTCGAGCGGGACGAGGCGGCCCGCCTGCTGCCGCCGATCTACGACGTCGTCCGTGCGGCCACGCCCGGATTTCTGGCCCGTTCAGAGCATTGGTGGGCGAAAGAGGTGCTATCCGACCCGGCGTTCGCCAGGCGCGGCCACGATCGCAAGTTCTTCGCCGTTCACGAGCGCGCCGGGAAGCCGGTCGCGTACGTCATCTATCGCGTCAAGCTGGAGTGGGGTGACGTTGGCTCGCAATCGCAGCTGACCATCCAGGAGCTGATGGCGATCGACGCAGGCGCTCAGCGCGAGATGTGGCGTTTCGTCTTCGGGGTCGACCTGATCGCTCATATCCGGAATCGGTTCGGGCCGCCGGATGAGCCACTGCTGTTGATGATCGCCGAGCCGCGCCGCCTCGATCTGCGGCTGCGCGACGGGCTGTGGCTGCGCATCGTCGACGTCGCCGCAGCGCTCGAGCAGCGCGGCTATGCCTCGGACGGCAGTGTCGTGCTCGAGGTTCATGACGAGTTCATGCCTGACGCCGGCGGCCGCTTCAAGCTCGAGACAGCTGCCGGATCGACGCGCGTCACGCGGACCGACGAGCCGGCCGACGTCCAGCTCGACACGGCCGACCTGGCGGCGATGTATCTCGGTGCGTTCAGCGTCGCCCAGCTTGCCCGCGGCGGACGCACGCGAGAGCTCACGCCCGGCGGCCATGCCCGCGCCGATGCGCTGTTCGCGACTTCGGTCAAGCCCTGGTCGCCGCAGATCTTCTGATCAATGCCCCTCGCGCCGCGTCTGTTGTGGCCGCCCTCGTCGGTGTCGCCGCGCTCAGCGGCTGCGGCCGCGTGCCGTCGACTCCATCGCCGTCGCACTCCGCGACCGCCTCACCAAGGGTCACACCGATCCCGTCGACCACCGCCCGGCCCAGCCCATCACCGACTCCTTCGCCAACGCCAAGTCCGGCGGCTTCTCCGACTGCCACGCCGACAACGGCTGCGACACATTCGCCAACCCCGCGCCCGACCCTGCGCCCAACCCGACCACCCACACCTGAGCCCACTCGAAGACCCGTGGCGTTGATCGTCACCTTCCGAGTCGTCGACGAGGAGTACCGCGTGCTGCTGACTGATCGGGAGGACATTGACATTGCCGTGCTCCTCCTCGAGGGCCAGCCGGCACCGAGCATCCCCAACGGCCGGGTGGTGCGTGGCCGGACCGGCGTCAACGAGGGTTGGAGCTGGTCGATCGATCCCACTTCGCTGGAGTTCGCCGAGGTCACCATCGAGGTCTGCGACGGGCTTCCATCGCATGTCGAGGAGGGAATCCTGACCGGCGACAGGTACTGCCCGTGGAGCGCGGAGGTCGTCGCTCTCGAACCGGCCGTGCGCAACTGAGGGCACAAAGAAACGCCCGAAGGAGCCGCCCGGTCCGCGGATCATCTTCGCTGGCGAACCAGCTCCGGTGACCCCGGTTCCGTGGCCCCTTCGGGACGACCCAAATGTAGCGACCGCGTCGGGCGCCCTTCAAGTGGCTTTTTCCACGAAACGCAGCCGGCTAACGGCGTTATCCACGAACGATCCAGAATCGTCATCCACAGCGCCGAATCGGCCGCTGCCACATGATCAGCACTGACCCGTGACTGATCCCTACCGTCCGTTCGAGCCACCGCCGCCGGCGCCGCGCGCCGCCGCCTCGATCGCGGCCGTGTTGCTGATTGCGCTGACCTTCGTCGTCGGCGTGGTCGTCGGCCAGACAGGCCTGCTCGGCGGCGGCTTCTCGGCCGGCCCGAGCACGCCCACCAACGCGCCGGCACCGGGCGCATCCGGCCAGCCGAGCAATAATCCCGGGCCGAGCCAGCCACCAAACGCGCCGGCCAACTTCGATCTGTTCTGGGAGGCACTCCAGACAATCCGCGACAACTACGTCGGCCGTGGCGAGCTCAACGAGACGGAGCTGACCTACGGTGCGATTCGTGGCCTGGTCGAGGCGCTCGGCGACACCGGCCACTCTGTATTCCTGACTCCGGAAGAGGTGGCCAGCGAGCAGAACGCGCTCGGCGGCAACGTGGTCGGCATCGGCGTCATCCTCGGCCAACGTGAGAGCTCGGTAGTGATCGTGTCGGTCATCAGTGACGGGCCGGCGCAAGGGGCGGGCATGCTCGCCGGCGACGAGTTCCTGGAGGTCGACGGCCAGTCGGTCGCCGGCATGGAGACCGATCAGGTGGCCGCGCTCGTCCGTGGTGAGGAGGGCACGCCGGTCAGCGTGACGGTCAACCGGCCGTCGACCGGCGAGCGTCTGACGTTCGACATGGTCCGCGCCCAGATCCGCGTTCCGGCGGCTGGCTGGGCGATGATCCCCGGCACCAACACGGCGTTGCTGAAGCTCGTCCAGTTCTCGGCCGGGTCGGCACAGGAGCTCAAGCAGGCGCGCGATGAGGCGATCGCGGCGGGCGCAACTTCGCTCGTGCTGGATCTGCGCGGCAACCCAGGTGGCTACGTCGACCAGGCCGTCGACGCCGCGAGCCTGTTCATTCCCGAGGGCACTGTCTACGTCCGCGAGCTGGCCAGTGGCGAGCGCATCCCGGTGCCGGTCAACCCGACGATCGAATCGACCGACGTGCCGCTTGTCGTGCTGATCGACAACAACAGCGCCAGCTCGGCAGAGATCCTGGCCGGCGCTCTCGCCTCGACGGATCGCGCTCAGCTGATCGGCGAGACGACGTTCGGCACGGGGACCGTCCTGCTGCCCTTCGGGCTGCCCGACGGCTCGTCGATCAGGCTCGCCGTCGAGCGTTGGCTGACGCCGGACGAGGAGCTCATCTTCGACCGTGGCATCACGCCCGACGAAGAGGTTCCGTTGCCGCCCGACGGCGCCCCGATCGAGCCCGACGAGCTGCGCGATCTGGACCCGGCAGCGCTGCCATCGATTACCGACAGCCAGCTGTTAAGGGCGCTCGAGATCCTCGCCGGTCAATGAAGCGATCGGTGCCGTCAGTGGACCGGACCGTCCGACTCACCACCGGCAGCCGACTCGGACGCCTCAGCGAAGGTCGCCTGCACAGTCAGCTCGTCGGCGCCGCGCACCAGGCGAAGCTCGAGCGTTGATCCGGTGCTGACGCCACCGAGCGCGTCATAGACATCGTCCGGCTCGGTGATCGGCCGGCCACCGGCCTGGACGATCAGATCGCCTTCGCTGATGCCCGCCCGAGCGGCCGGACTGCCCGGCTCGACCTCGCGTACCAGCACACCCTCGCGATCGGGTAGCCCGACCGCACGGCGCATCCGCATCGCGACCCACGACGGTGCGATGCCGATCCCCAGTCGCGGTCGTTCAGCACTCTCGCCGCGCTGGAGCGCGGCGACTCGGCCGCGGAGCGCCTCGTCGGCGGGCAGTGCCAGGTAGAAGCCGCCACCCAGCCAATTCGTGTTCAGGCCGAGCAGTCGGCCCTCGCCGTCGACCAGCGGGCTGCCCGACGAGCCGGGCGCAAGCGGCGCCGTGTGCTCGACGCTGCCCGATATGCGCCGACCACGCGGGCCGCGGAAGGCGCGCGCGACGCTCGACACGAAACCGAAGGTCACGCGCGCGCCGTCACCGTTATGAGCAACGGCAAAGATCGGAGTGCCGATCGTGGCCTGCGCGCCGGCCCAATCGATGACGGCCGTTGGCCCGGTATCGACCGAAACAACGGCCAGGTCGCCGTCGACGTCGATGCCTGAAACGCTGCCGGCTGCGCGGCGACCGTCCGCAAAGACGACGGTGACCTCGTCACCGCGTACGTTGTGGGCATTGGTCAGCACGGCGCCCTGGCCGATCACCACGCCCGATCCGCCACGCCAGCCACCACCGATGCGCACCACCGATGGACCGACTTTCTCAGCCACGCTCGCCAGTGCGCCCGCGACTTCGTCAAGAACCGCCATGAGAGAACTCCTTCGACCAAGTAGTAACTAGCAAGTTGCAAGTTAGCATGGACGAGAGGAGCAGGCAAGAGGCTTGGCCGCGTGTAACCATGACACTCGTGAGCGACAGACCGACGAGCGACAAATCGGCGAGCGATAGACCGGCTGATCCGCCAGCGCCGGCAGTTTCGGCCCTCGACGCCGCGCTGAGTCGTGTCGGCGATCGCTGGTCGCTGCTCCTCGTCGAGGCGCTGCTCGACGGGTCACGTCGGTTCAACGACTTGACCGCGGCCCTGCCCGGCATCGCCCCGAACATCCTGACCGATCGACTGCGGCGCCTGGAGCGCGCCGGTGTCGTCGTCACGCAGCCGTACTCGGACCGCCCGGCGCGCATGGCCTATGCGCTGACCGAGGACGGCACCGAGCTTGCCGGGGTTCTGCGCCTTCTCGCCGCATGGGGCGCGTCCGGTCGCACCCCGTCGCACGCCGGCGAATCGGACACGACCGAGGGCCTGCGCCACGTCACCTGTGGCTCACTTCTCGAGGCACGCTGGTATTGCCCGACGTGCTCGCTCTCGGTAGGCGACGACGAAAGCTCGACGCTGCGCTACGCCTGACCGGGTCACGCGAAAGGCGTGACCTGGGTCAGCCTCGGTCTGACCTTGGGTCTGACATCCAACCGTTAGATCGAACGTGCCTGGGCGAGCGCGCGAGGCACGCCGGCCGGCCAATCATCGGCCGATGACAGAGATTGGCCTTGCGTTGTCGAGTGAAGAGCACACCCCGCCCGACCTGGTCCGCTACGCGGCGATGGCGGAGGAAACGGGGTTCACCTTTGCCCTTATCTCGGACCACTTCCATCCATGGACCGACCGGCAGGGTCACAGCGCGTTCGTGTGGGACGTAATCGGCGCCATCAGCCAGCGCACCGAGCGCCTCGTCCTGGGAACCGGTGTGACCTGTCCAACGATGCGCATCCACCCGGTGATCATTGCCCAGGCCGCGGCAACCGCGGCGACGTTGATGCCGGGTCGCTTCTTCCTTGGTGTCGGAAGTGGCGAGAACCTCAACGAGCACATCTTCGGCGATAGGTGGCCACCGTCCGACGTGCGTCAGGAGATGCTCGAGGAGGCGGTCGAGGTAATGCGCCTGCTGTGGCAAGGCGGCATGCAGAGCCACGACGGCAACCACTACCTCGTCGAAAACGCGCGTATCTACGACCTGCCCGACGAGCCGGTGCCGGTGCTCGTCGCGGCCGGCGGCAAGAAGTCGGCCGAGCTGGCCGGCCGCATCGGCGACGGGCTGATCAGCACCTCGCCAAAGAAGGAGCTGATCGATTCGTTCCGCGCGGCAGGCGGCAAGGCGAAGATGCCGCGCTACGGTCAGTTCACGGTCTGCTGGGCAAAGTCGGTCAAGTCAGCCGTCGCGACCGCGCTCGAATGGTGGCCGACGGCGGCCGTGCCCGGTGAGCTGAGCCAGGAGCTGCCGCTGCCCGCCCATTTCGAGCAGGCGTCGGCCAATGTCACCGAGGAGCAGATCACGCAGGCGATCGTCTGTGGACCTGACGCACAGCCGATGCTCGACAAGGTGGCCGAGTTCGCAGCGGCCGGCTTCAGCCACGTGTACATCCACCAGGTCGGGCCGGACCAGGCCGGCTTCATGCGCTTCGCCGAGCGAGAGCTGCTGCCCGAGCTGACCGGCTCGGCGCGGCGAGGCGGCCGCCGAAACTCAGCCGCCGCGTAGTCAGCATGGTGTAGCGGCAGACACCCCGGCTTGGGGTTACACTCCCGGCCGACTGCCGCCACCGGCCGCGAATGGGAGATCCGCAAGCTCGTGCCACACAGCGTAACCCTCACCAGCCACGCCGCCGCGCGCGACGTGCTCACCCAGCAGGAAGCCGTCGGCCGCGCCCAGCGCGTACGCGACGCCAGCTACGACATCGTGCTCGACCTTGTCGCCGGCGAGTCGACGTACCGCGGCGACGTCACGCTGCGCTTCGCCTCCGACGGCTCCGATCCGCTGTTCGTCGACTTCCGCGGCCGGACCATCGAGCACCTCGAGGTCAACGGCACAGAGACTGAGCCCGAGTGGACCGGATATCGCCTGACTCTGCCCGGCTGGCTGCTCCAGGAATCGAACGTCGTGCGCGTTCAGTACGTCAACGACTACGACCGCACGGGTGACGGCTTCCATCGCTTCGTCGATCCCGAGGATGGCGAGGAGTACGTCTACACCAACTTCGAGCCGTACGAGGCGCATCGCCTCTTCCCGTGTTTCGACCAGCCCGACATCAAGGGCCATTTCACGTTCACCGTCACCGCGCCGGCCGACTGGCTGGTGCTGGCCAACTCGCCCGTCGACTCAAGCGAACCGACCGACGACGGTCGGACGCGGCACCGCTTCGCGCAGACCGAGCTCTTCAGCAGCTACCTCGTCGCGCTCGTCGGCGGACCGTATGTCGCCCGGCGCGTCGACCACAAGGGCCTGCAGCTGGGCCTCTTCGCGCGCCGGTCTATGGAGCGCTACCTGGAAGAGCAGTCGCCGGAGATCTTCGAGCTGACGGAGCAGGGGCTCGACTTCTACGCCGACCTGTTCGACCAGCCCTACCCGTTCGCCAAGTACGACCAGATCTTCGTGCCCGAATACAACTCGGGCGCGATGGAGAACGTCGGCCTGGTGACCTACAACGAGGCCTATCTCTTCCGCGATCCGGCGACGACCAACGAGCGGCTGGACCGCGGCGAGACCTTCCTGCACGAGCTCGCCCACATGTGGTTCGGCAACCTGGTCACGATGCGCTGGTGGGACGACCTGTGGCTGAATGAGTCTTTCGCGACCTACATCAGCTACCTCGCGCTGACCGAGGCGACCCGCTTCACCAATGCCTGGAAGGTCTTCAACGCCGACATCAAGCGCTGGGCCTACCAGACCGATCAGCTGCCCACGACCCATCCCATCGCCGGCACCGCCGACGACACCGAGATCGCCTTCCTGATCTTCGACGGCATCACCTACGGCAAGGGCGCCTCGGTCCTCAAGCAGCTCGTCAAATACATCGGTCACGACGCATTCCGCGACGGCATGCGGCTGTACTTCCGACGCCACGGCTGGTCGAACGCGACGCTCGACGACTTCCTTACCTGCCTCGAGGAGGAGAGCGGCCGAGACCTCGACGAGTGGGCGCGGCTGTGGCTGCGCACGGCGTCGCTGAACACGCTCGCCGCTACGTGGCACGCCGAAGACGGCCGGGTCGCCGGCCTGTCCATCGGCCAGTCGGCGCCGGCCGACCACCCCACGCTGCGACCGCATGCGCTCGAGGTGGCACTCGCCCGGCGCGTGGAGGGTCACGACGAGATCGATTCGATCCCGGCGTGGATCGACGGGCCGAACACCGATGTCCCCGACGCGCACGGCCACGCCGAGCCGCAGCTCGTGTTCCCCAACTACGGCGACCACGCCTACGCCAAGATCTCGCTCGATCCGCGATCGCTCGAGTTCGTGCGCAGCGGCGTCGATCGCATCGACGATCCGCTCCTGAGGTCGCTGTTGTGGACCTCGATGTGGGAGATGGTCCGCGACCGCCAGCTGCGCTCGACCGAGTACCTGGCCATCGGCCGCAGCCGACTTTCCGGCGAGCCCGACCTCGACATCCTCGACACCGTCCTCGAGCGCGCCGCGCTGACGATCTCGCGCTACGTGCCCGAGGAGGTGCGCGAGAGCGAAGCACACGAATGGTTCGAGGCCGCGCTGAGCGATCTCGGCTCGTCGTCGCTCGACGCGTCGTCGCTCGACGCGTCGTCGGCAGGCGACCGGCAGATCATGTGGGCGCGTTCGGCGATCAACGTGGCAGCGACACGTGAGGACGTCGAACGCCTGGTCAGGCTGGTCGACGGCGCCGAGCGCATCGGCAACTTCGAGCTGGACCAGGAAATGCGCTGGGCAGTGGCGATCAAGGCAGTGGCCTTCGACCTGCCCGACGCCGACGCGCGGCTCGACGTCGAAGCGCAGCGCGACCGATCCGATCGCGGCCGCCGCGCGCTGCTCAAGGCACAGGCGTCGCGGCCGACCGATGCCGCCAAGTCGGAGGCGTGGGAGCGCATCCATGGTGAGGGCTACGGCTCGTTCCACCTGACGCGCGCGGCGATGATGGGCTTCTTCTGGCCGCAGCAGCAGGACCTGCTCGAGCCGTACGTCGATCGCTTCTTCAGCCAGGTGCGCGACGTCTTCGCGACGCGTGACCACCCGTTCGCGCGCTCCTACCTGCTCGCGCTCTATCCGGCCTACCGTGCCGATCCGGAAGTGCTCGAGCGCTCGCGCCGAATGCTGGCCGAGATCAACGGGTCGATGCCGACGCTCGCGCGCCAGCTGGCCGAGTCTGCCGACGACCTCGATCGGCAGATCAAGGTGCGCGACTTCGCCGCCGAGGGCTGACGTGCCCGGGCGGGCGTGGGTCGAGCCCGTCACTCTCGAAGGAACGTTCGTCCGGCTCGAGCCGCTGTCGATCGATCATCTGCCGGGCCTGGTTTCGGTCGGTCTCGACGCGGAGCTGTGGCGCTGGACGTTGACCCAGGTTCAAACGCCGGCCGATATGCGCACGATGGTCGAGGCCGCGCTGGCGGCCGCGGCGGAGGGGCGCGAGGTGCCCTTCGCGACGGTCGAGCGTGAATTGGGCCGCGTCGTCGGCAGCACGCGCTACCTGTCGATCGACGCCCACCATCGCCGGCTCGAGATTGGCTACACGTGGATCGCGCCGGCCTGGCAGCGCACGGCGGTGAACACCGAGGCCAAGCTGCTCCAGCTGCGCCACGCCTTCGACTCGCTGGCAGCGCTGCGCGTCGAGTTCAAGACCGACTCGCTCAACGACAAGTCGCGCGCCGCGCTGCGCGGCATCGGCGCGGTCGAGGAGGGCACGATGCGCAACCACATGGTGACCGACAGTGGCCGGCGCCGGCACTCGGTCTATTTCAGCGTCATCGAGGAGGAATGGCCGAGCGTCCGCCAGCATCTCGAGGCGAGACTGGCGCGGTTCAGGCGAGCAGAGGAGGCGACCGGTGCGCATTGAGGTAAGTCAAGAGGCGGTCAGGGCCGCGTTCGACGCCGTCAAAGAGGACCCGTCGTTCGACGAGAGCCGCGGGCTGACCGAGCGCGGCCTGATGCCGGTCGAGATGCTCCAGGCGATGAGCCTGAGGCCCGACATCCTGCGCGCCTTCGCCGGCTTTGGGCACGGCGTTTACCCGGGCGGTCTGCTCGAGCGGCGGGTCAAGGAGCTGGTGATCATCACTGCCTCGCGCGAGAACGACTGTCAGTTCTGCCTCAACTCCCATTGCGACCTGGTGCGAATCGAGGACATCGTTGCCGACCCGATCGAGCTGCTCGACAGTCAGCCGACGGCGATGAGCAATCGCGAGCGGCTCGCTGTCGACTACACCGTCGCGGTGATGGCCGACTCGAACTCGATCCCCGACTCACTGGCCGCCCAGCTTCAGCAGGCGTTCACCGATCCTGAGCTGGTCGAGCTGACCTTTCTGATCGGCTACATCAACATGCTCAACCTGTTCAACAACGCGCTCGGCGTTCGCTACCACGGCGAGTACAAGGCTCTTCTGACCGCGGTCAGCTGACCGATTCAGACGCCGCGCAAGCACGTCACGTGCGGACGACGGTCTTGATCCCCTCGTAGCGGGCCAGCGCCGCGAAGGCGAGTGCGGCTTCGTCGAGCGGCACTGACCTGGAGACCAGCGGCCCGAGACTGATGCCGCCTTGGGCGGCGAGATCAATGGCGCGGGTCAGATCCTCGGCCCGCATTCGCCGGGCGATCGACAGCGTCAGCTCCTTACGTCGCGCCGCGGAGGCGCGGAAGGAGGTCCGGTCGCCGTCCGGAATGCCGACCAGCACGACGGTTCCGCCGGGCGCGACCGCGCGGATGGCGGTGTCGACTGCAGCGTCGCTGCCCGACGCATCGAAGGCGACGTCGACTCGGCCCACGTCGCTCGCGGAAACCGCTTCGCCATCCACGAGCTGAGCTTCCGTCGCGCCGAGCATCCGGGCAGCATCGATCCGGTGGGGCAGGGGATCGGCGGCGATGACGGACGAGCAGCCATGCGATCGAAGCAGCTGGACGAGCAGCAGGCCGATCGGCCCGCAGCCGATCACGGCGGCCGACATCCCGGGCTCGAGCCGAGCACGGTCGACGGCGTGAAGCGCGACGCCGAGCGGCTCGAGCAGCGTCGCTTCGTCGTCGCCGATCTGATCCGGGAGCGGGTGCATCAGGCGGGCCGGCCAGCTCAGGTAGTCACGCAGCCCGCCGTCGACAGTGCCATGGCCGGCGAAACGCAGCGTCGAGCAGAGGTGCTGCTGACCTGCCCTGCACGTCGGGCATTGACTGCACGGCTGGGCCGGATCGACCGCGACTCGAGCGCCACTCCGCGGACCGCTGTCGACCACGCCGACAATCTCGTGGCCAAGGACGAGTGGCCGCTCGAGGACCGCATCACCGATCGCGCCTTCAAGAAACCAATGCCGATCGGATCCGCACAGGCCAACAGCGCTGACACGCAGCCGCTCTTCGTCGGCGCCGATCTCGGGCACCGGCTCTTCGTGCAAACGGATGTCGCCCGGTCCGTGGAGGCGGGCGGCGAGCATCGGCGCGCTAGCCAGCCTTGACCCGGTTGGCGCTCGGCTGGCCGTAGTAGGCGCCCGGGCCGTGCTTGCGATTGAAGTGCCTCTCCAGGAGCTCATGGTTCATCGACGGCGCATCCGCGTCCAGGGCCAGAGTTCGGTGGGCCATCGCCGCCACCGCTTCGAGTGCGATGGCATTGGCAACCGCTTCGGCCGCGTCATGTCCCCAGGTGAATGGACCGTGCGAAGCGACCAGCGTGGCCGGCATCTCCGTCGGCTCCAGTCCGAGCCCGGCCAGTGTCTCGACGATGACCTCGCCGGTAGCTCGTTCGTAGCCATCGCCCAGCTCCGCACCGGCCATCTCCCGGGTTGCCGGCACCGGTCCGCGGAAGTGATCGGCGTGGGTCGTGCCGAGCGCCGGGATCGGCCGGCGTGCCTGCGCCCATGCCGCCGCGAACGACGAGTGGGTATGGACGACGCCGCCGATCGATGGGAAGCGGCGATAGAGGACGGCGTGTGTCGGCGTGTCGGACGATGGGCGGAGATCGCCTTCGACGACGCGCTCGTCGTCGAGTGCCACGACGGCCATGTTCTCCGGGCGCAGCTCGGCGTATGGCACGCCGCTCGGCTTGATCACGATCAGTCCCGCGTCGCGATCGATGCCGCTTGCGTTACCGAACGACAGCGTCACCAGCCCGGCGCGCACGAGCTCCAGGTTGGCCCGCCAGACCTGCTCGCGTAGATCGACCAGTGTCACTCCTGCGCGCCGGGCGTTGCGCCGCGTTCGGCGCCCGTCAGCGCAGTCGCGCGCAGGCTGCGAAGCGTCTTCATGACGTCATTCTCGCCCCGCCCGAAGTAGTCGTGCAGTCGTTGGTACTCGGTGAACAGCTCGTCGTACACGGGTCGGTGCGCATCGTTGGGCACGAAGGTCTCGTCTCGCTGGTGGGCCATCACCTGCGCTGCGTCAACGATCGTGTCATGGCCGCCGCGCGCTGCGCCCGCGGCGACCGCGGCGAACATCGCCGAGCCCAGCGCCGGCGTCTGCGACGATGCCGCGACGAGGATCTCGCGGCCGGTGATGTCGGCGTACAGCTGCATCAACAGGCGGTTCCGCTCGGGCAATCCGCCGCAGGCGACGATCTGGTTGATCGACTGGCCCTGTTGCTCGAACGACTCGACGATCATGCGCGTGCCGAAGGCAGTGGCCTCGATGAGGGCGCGATAGATCTCGGGCGCGCGCGTGGCCAGCGTCGCGCCGACCAGCATGCCCCCGAGCTCGACATCGACGAGCACCGAACGGTTGCCGTTCCACCAGTCGAGCGCGAGCAACCCGCTCTCGCCGGGCCGCAGGCCAGCCGCCTCGCGCTCGAGCGCGGCGTGGACGTCCAGACCCTGCTCGGCGGCCTGCGAGTGGTGGTGCGGCGGGACTGCGTTGTCGACGAACCAGGCAAAGATGTCGCCGACCGCGGCCTGACCTGCTTCGAAGCCGAACTGGCCCGGGATTATCCCGTCCTCGACCACGCCGCACATGCCCTCGACGATCGCCGGCCGGCTGCCGAGCACGAGATGGCAGATGCTCGTGCCCATCACCGCCACCATCTGGCCGGGCCCGGTAACCCTCGACGCGGGCACGGACACGTGCGCATCGACGTTCGCGACCGCGACCGGCGTTCCGGGCAAGAGCCCGGTCCAACCCGCTGCCTCCGCGCTCAGCTCGCCGGCCATGGCGCCCAAGGGAGTGATGTCGCGCATCATCTTCTGGTCCACGACGTCGGCGAAGCGCGGGTCGAGGGCCGCGAAGTAGTCGCTGCCGGGGAACCCGTCGGCCTTCGACCAGATCGCCTTGTAGCCGGCCGTGCAGCTGTTGCGCGTCTCGACGCCGGTCAGTCGCCAGACCACCCAGTCGGCGGCCTCGATCAGGCGGTCGGCCGCGGCATACACCCGCGGCGCCTCATCAAGGATCTGGAGGCTCTTCGAGAAGAACCACTCGGACGAGATCTTGCCGCCGTAGCGCGGCAGCCATGCCTCGCCACGCTCGCGCGCGACGGAATTGATGAGGTCTGCCTCGGGTTGCGCGGCGTGATGCTTCCAGAGCTTGACCCACGCGTGCGGCTCCGCCGTGAACTCGGCCAGCGTCGCCAGCGGCCGGCCATCGGCCGTGGTTGGCAGCATCGTGCAGGCCGTGAAATCGATGCCCAGTCCGACCACTTCGGAAGGCTCGACGCCCGAGCGCTTTAGCACGGCCGGAACGGTGACCTGAACGGTCCGGATGTAGTCGAGTGGGTCCTGTAGCGCCCAGTCGGGGCCTAGCCGCACTTCCTCGTGTGGTGCCGGGAGCGTGACGTCGATCACGCCGTTCGAGTACTCGTAGACCGCGGTCGCGAGCTCGTTCCCGGTGGCCACGTCGACCAGCACCGCGCGTCCGGATTCGGTCCCGAAATCAATTCCCACCGTGTATCGGGCAGCCATCCTCAATCCTGTCTCGTGAGAGGCGCGAAAGGGAACAAAGGTTCGCGTGCAAACGATTGTATGCACTCGTTGCTAGGTGTTACTCTCGCGCCGTCACGAGCCCGGTGTGGACCCTGCTCGGGCGCCAGGATGAGGAGGTTGGTCAGATCCATGCAACGACACCTCGCGATTACGTCGATGTTGATCATCGTCGCGCTAATCGGCGCCTGTAGCGGGGGCACGACGCCCACCACCGCTCCGACAGGCGCGTCCGCGACAGCAACGCCGGCCGGGGCCAGCGCCACTCCAGGTGGAGAGACGGCCACTCCAGGTGGAGAGACGGCCACTCCAGGTGGAGAGACGGCCGCGCCGGGGACAGCGACGCCGGCTCCGACGTGTCCAGAGCCGACGGGGGAGGTCGGCGCAGTCCCGGAAGAGGGACTGGATGATGGCACGCAGTTAACGATGTGGAGCCGAGCAGCCACCGAGGTTCGCCTGCAGAGTCAGGTCAACTGCTATAACCAAACGCACGAAAACCAGATCGAGCTGCGCCTCGTGCCGACCGACGACTATGTCACCACGGTGGCAACCGCAGCGGGCGCCAACGAGTTGCCGGACCTGTTCTCGGCCGACGTGGTGTTCATGCCCAACTGGACCTCGCAGGGTCTCTTCACCGACCTGACCGACCGAATTGATGCACTGCCGGGTCTCGAGAACGTCGGCCCTGCACACATCGTCGCTTCGAGCTGGGAAGGCAAGAAGTACGGTCTGCCGCTGATCATCGACCTGTCGGTGTGGATGTACAACAAGCAGCTGTTCACCGACGCGGGGCTGGATCCCGAGGATCCGCCGGGCAACCTCACCGAGTTCGCGGAGGCGGCGCGCGCCATCCAGGCGCTCGATCGCGAGGACGTATACGGCACGTACTTCGGTGGCAACTGTGGTGGTTGCAACGTCTTTACCTGGTGGCCCATCTCGTGGGCCGAGGGTGAGCCGATCATGAATCCGGAAGGCACCGAGGCGTTCCTCAACAGCGAAACGATGAAGGAGATCTACTCGACCTTTGGCGCGCTGTGGGACGAGGGCGTCATCCACCCGAACTCCATCCAGGAGCCGGGCGATACGTGGACCAACTACTTCCCGCTGGGCCAGATCGGCATCATGCCGATGCCGGCCAGCCTGCAGGAAACCGACGCGATGCCGCTCGACAACCTGGGTGTCACGACGATCTCCGGCACGACCGGAGGCGAGTCGACCTTTGTCGGCGGCGACAGCATCGGCGTCTCGAAGGACAGCCAGAACATCGACGCCGCGTGGAACTTCATCACCTGGATGTTGGGTGACTACAACCAGGTCGAGGTCGTGGCCCAGGCCGGCAACGTAGTCGCGAGGACAGATCTCGCCGATAACGAGTACAGCTCCGCGGACGAGCGGCTGGTCCTGTTCAATGAGGTGGCAGGCGTGGGTGAAACGCCGTTCGCGCTCTACTTCAACGAGGCGTACAACAGCCCGCAGAGCCCGTGGATCCAGCTCTTCCGTGCGGCCGTCTTCGACGACGCCGACGCTGCTGAGATCGACAGCCTCAACGCCGACATCACCTCGATCCTGGCGGGCAACTAGCCGGTCCAGCCCTCCCGGATCGAACCTCGACACGGTGCGGGCCCACCCACGGGCCCGCGCCGTGTCACCATTTCTTGAAAGAGTCGAGGACCACACTTCGCAATGAGCGTCGCATCGCGCCTCGCCGCCCAGGGCCGGCCATTCCGTGCCAGCACCTGGGGCCGGCGGCGTCGGCTGGCCGGCATGGCCTACGCGCTGCCGACGCTCGTCATGGTCCTGATCTTCTTCATTTGGCCACTGCTCCTGGTCACCCTCATGTCGACCCACGAGTGGCGCCTGCTGACGGGTGACCAGGGCGTCAACTTCCCCGAGAACTACCAGGCGCTCGACAACAATCCGCTTTTCTGGCCGGCCGTCGAGTTCACCATCCGCTACACGGTCATCGTCACCGTCCTGCTGATCGGCCTGGGCCTCGGGCTGGCGTTGCTCGTCCAGGAAGCCAGTCGCTGGGTCGGTGGCCTGCGGACCGTGTTCATGCTGCCGCTGGCGGTCGGATTGGCCGCTTCTTCGTTGCTCTTCTGGGGCTTCTACTCGGACGGAATCGGACCCGTCAACCCGCTCCTCGAAGGGCTTGGGCTGGCCGATGGCCCGGTCCTGTTCTTCGCCACGCACACCGCCTCGTTCCTCTCGACGGTGGCGATGGTCGTCTGGAAGTTCGTCGGCCTGTACATGCTCATCCTGCTCGTCGGTCTGCAGGCGATACCGAATGAGCTTTACGAGGCCGCCGCGATCGATGGAGCGGGTCGCTGGCAGATCTTCCGGCGAATCACGTTGCCGCTGCTGCGTCCGTCGCTGGCCCTGGCACTGATCCTGTGCGTCACCGGCTCGTTGCTTGCCTTCGACCAGTTCTACCTGCTGACCAAGGGTGGGCCTGACAACTCGACGGTGACCCTGGTTCAGCTGATCTACCACCAGGCGTTCGTTCGCCAGAACCTGGGTAGCGCCGCGGCGTTGTCGCTCGTGCTGCTGCTGGCCCTGCTGGTCCTCAACCTGATCTGGTTCCGCCTGCTCAGGCGTGACCCGGGAGTCGAGTGAGCATCCGATGAAGACATCTTTCGAATGGTCCCGGACGCCGTACTACGTGCTCACCGGCGGCCTGGCGATCATCTTCCTGTTCCCGCTGCTGTGGGCCTCGATCGCGTCGGTCAGCCCGCAGGCCGGCACGCAGCAGAACATCGGCTACGGCCTGGCCAACTACTTCCGGCTGTGGGGCTTCCAGGAGGGCCTGCCGGTCTACTTCATGAACAGCGTGATCATCTCGGTGCTGTGCGTGTCGTTCACGCTGTTCGTGTCCACGCTCGGTGGCTATGCCTTCGCGCGCTTCGAGTTTCCGGGCAAGAACCTGCTCTTCCTCGTCACGCTGGCCATCCTGATGGTGCCCGCAGCGACGTTGCTCATCCCGTTGTTCGTGCTGCTGCGCCAGATCGGCCTGGGCAACTCGCTCGTCGGCCTGGCGTTGGTGCTGTCGGTCTACCAGCTGCCCTTCGCGACGTACATGATGCGCATCTCGTTCGAGGCGGTGCCCAAGGAGATCGAGGAATCAGCGCTCGTCGACGGCGCCGGGACGTTTGCCGTCCTGCGCCGGATCCTGTTGCCGGCTGTTGTACCCGGCCTGATCACGGTGATGATCTTCGCCTTCCTCGGCGCCTGGAACGATTTCTTTGCGCCGCTCATCCTGATCAGCGACCCGAGCCAATCGCCGCTGCCGCTGGCGATCGCAGTGCTCCGACAGCAGACGATGGGAGTCATCGACTACGGCGCGACCGAGGCCGGCGTGGTGATCATGACCGTGCCCTGCCTGATCCTGTTCATCCTGCTGCAGAGGTACTACATGCGTGGCTTCATGACCGGCGCGGTGAAGGGCTGATCGATGAGCACGCTCACAGGACCTCGAGGCATGGTTCGTCACCGGTAGTCAGCACCTCTACGGGGAGGCAGCGCTGCGCATCGTCGACGAGCATGCGCGAGCAATCGCGGAGTGCCTCGACACTGCGGCGGAGATACCCATCCGCATCGTGGCCAAGCCGGTCGTCAGCACGCCCGACGGGATCGCGCGCGTCCTGGCCGACGCCGACGTGACCGAGAGCTGCGTGGGGGTCATCGCCTGGATGCACACCTTCTCGCCGGCCAAGATGTGGATCGGCGGCCTATCCGACCTGCGCAAGCCGCTCGTCCATCTGCACACCCAGTACAACTCGGACCTGCCCTGGTCCGAGATCGACATGGACTTCATGAACCTGAACCAGGCCGCTCATGGCGACCGCGAGTTCGCGTTCATCCAGACCCGCTTGCGGCGCAACCGAAAGACGGTCGTCGGCCATTGGCAGCAGCCCGCCGTCTGGCAACGGCTGGGCTGGTGGACCCGGGCGGCTGCCGGATGGCACGAGAGCCGTCGGCTTCGGGTGGCCCGGTTCGGCGACAACATGCGCCAGGTGGCGGTAACCGAAGGCGACAAGGTCGAGGCCCAGGCTCGACTGGGATTCGCCGTCAACGGCTACGGGATCACCGAGCTGACGGACAGGGTCGCCGCGGTCGCCGAATTCGGCCGTCGACGACCTGGTCACGATCTATGAAGGGCAGTACGAGGTCACTCCAGCGTTGCGCAACGGCGGCGATCGACATGCCGAGCTGCGCGTGGCGGCGCGCATAGAGAGCGCGCTGCGTTCGTTCCTCGAGGAAGGCGGACACGGCGCGTTTACCGACACTTTCGAGGATCTTGGCGCGCTCGAGCAGCTGCCCGGGATTGCCGTCCAGAGACTGATGGCCGACGGCTACGGGTTCGGCGCCGAGGGTGATTGGAAGGCGGCCGCTCTCGTTCGCATCCTGAAGGTCATGTCGGAAGGCCTGCCCGGCGGCACCTCGTTCATGGAGGACTACACCTATCACCTCGGTGATCCGGTGCCCGAGGTGCTGGGCGCGCACATGCTCGAGGTCTGCCCGTCGATCGCCGGCGGGCGGGTGTCGTGCGAGATCCATCCGCTGGCGATCGGCGCGCGGTCGGATCCTGTCCGGCTCGTCTTCGATGCCGCACCCGGGCCGGCGGTGGTGGCCGGGCTGGTCGACCTGGGCGATCGCTTCCGATTGATCGCCAACGAGGTCAAGGTGGTCGAGCCCGACGAGCCGCTGCCAAGGCTGCCAGTTGCCCGTGCCGTGTGGCGCCCCGAGCCGGACCTTTCGGTCGCAGCCGAAGCGTGGTTGACGGCCGGCGGCCCGCATCACACGGCACTCAGCACGAGCCTGCCGTTGGAGCCGATCGTTGACTTCGCCGAGATCGCCGACCTGGAGCTGGTGACCATCGACGCTGACACGAAGATCCCGGCATTCAAGAACGAGCTGCGCTGGAACGGCGCCTACCACATGCTCAACCGTGGTCCCTAGGCCGGGTTCGCGCCTCGCCTTCCCAGCTGTCGTCTAGGTCGATGCGTATCGTCGTTACGGGCGGCAGCGGCAAGGCGGGCCGGTGGGTTGTCCGCGACCTTCGCGAGCGCGGCCACGATGTGCTCAACGTCGACACGGTGCACGACGGCAGTGCCCACGGCCTGTGCGTGCTGGCGGACCTGAGCGAGCTCGGCGACGTCCACGAAGTAGTCAGACGGGCCGACGCCGTCGTGCATCTCGCCGCGATCCCGGCGCCCGACATTCGCCCGCCCGGAGAGACCTTCCGCAACAACACGCTATCGACCTACAACGTCTTCGCGGCGGCGGTCGACAACTCGGTCGCGCGCGTCGTGTATGCCTCGAGTGAGACAGTGCTCGGGCTGCCCTTCGACGAGCCGCCCGCCTTCGCGCCGATAGACGAGACCCATCCGGCACGGCCGGAAACGTCGTATGCGCTGTCGAAGGTGGTGGGCGAGACGTTGGCTGATCAGTTCGCCCGGCGGAGCGGCATTCCGTTCGTCGGGCTGCGCATCTCGAACATCATGGAACCGGCCGACTACCAGCGCTTTCCAACGTGGCAGGACGACGCTCGGATCCGTCGCTGGAACCTGTGGGGCTATGTCGACGTGCGCGACGTCGCCCAGTCCGTGCGCCTGGCGCTGGAAGCCGATGTCCGCGGATCGACATTCGCCATCATTGCGGCTGCCGACACGTGCATGCACCGACCGAGCGCCGAGCTGATGGCCGAGGTGTATCCGCAGGTCACCATCACGCGTCCGCTGGAAGGACGCGAAACGCTGCTCTCGATCGATCGCGCGCGCCAGCTGCTGGGCTATTCACCGGAGTTCAGCTGGACCGCCTCAAACTCGGCGACTTCCCAGGAGAATCAATGACCGACACCACACGCTCAGCTCCCGACGGCCGGCCCGGGCCGGTCGTTCCGACCGCCGATGCCATTTCGACCCTCCGGCCGCTCGCCCTCAACGCGTTTCGCGTCGACGGAGGCTTCTGGGGCGAGCGGATGCAGATCAACCGGGAGCGTTCGCTGCGCCACGGCTACGAGCAGCTCGAGCGTGCCGGCAACTTCCACAACTTCAGGCTCGCGGCGGGCACCACATCGGGCTCGTATCGCGCACTCGGCGTGATGTTCGACGGGCCGTTTCCGTTCCTCGACTCGGACGTCTACAAGTGGCTCGAGGCCGTCGGCTGGGAGCTCGGCCGCCAGGACAGCGACGAGCTGCGCCAGATGGCCGACCTTGCCATCGGACTCGTCCAGGCCGCTCAGCGCAACGACGGCTACCTCAACACCTTCGTCCAGGTCATCGCCGGCGGCAATGCCTACCGTGACCTCCAGTGGGGCCACGAGCTGTACACCCTTGGCCACCTGGTCCAGGCCGCCATCGCGTGGCAGCGTGCGCTCGGCGACGAGCGCCTGATGCAGGTTGTGCTCGGAGCCGTCGGCTCCGTGCAGCGGGAGCTTGGCAGCAGGACAGAGGGGCCGATCATCGACGGCCATCCCGAGTTCGAGATGGCCCTTGTCGAGCTCTACCGGACGACCGCCGATGGCTCGCACCTGGAGCTCGCCCGGCGAATGATCGACGCGCGCGGCCACGGAGCGCTGGGGCCGGGACGGTTCGGAGCGGAGTACTGGCAGGATCACCTGCCCGTTCGCGAGGCCCGCATGGTGACCGGCCATGCCGTTCGCCAGCTGTACCTCGAATGCGGTGTCGTGGACGTGGCGGTCGAGACGCGCGATCAGGCGCTGCTTGACACGGTGCTCGAGCGCTGGCGCGAGATGCGCGCGACGCGCACGTACCTGACCGGTGGCGTGGGCAGCCGACATCGCGACGAGGCGTTCGGCGACCCATATGAGCTGCCGCCCGACCAGGCGTATACCGAGAGCTGTGCCGGGATCGCCAGCGTCATGCTCGCCTGGCGGCTGCTGCTGGCCACCGGCGACGCGCAGTTTGCCGACGCGATCGAGCGCGCGCTGTACAACGCCGTCCTGCCTGGCATCTCGTCCAGCGGCGATACCTTCTTCTATGTCAATCCGCTCCAGCGGCGAACGTCGCGGATGGGTGGTGACAATGAAGAGCGGCAGAGCTGGTATCCGTGCGCCTGCTGCCCGCCGAACCTGATGCGCACCCTCAGCTCACTGCCCAGCTACGCGATGACGGCCGACGCGGAGAGCGTGCAGATCCACCAGTACGCATCGGGGCAGGTAGCCATCGGCGAGTCGGATGCGTTCCGCTTGGCGATCGAAACGGACTATCCGTGGAGCGGCAGCGTGCGCATGCGCGTCGTCGAGGCTCCCGAACACGAGATGGAGGTCGTCCTGAGGGTGCCCGCCTGGAGTCGATCAGCACGTCTGACCGTTGCCGGCCAGGAGGTCGCGGCTGAGACTCCGGGGCAGATCGGCCATCGGCGGACGTGGCGAGCCGGAGATTCACTTCAGCTCGACCTCGACATGCCGCCGCGCGTCACCTGGCCCGACGAGCGTGTCGATGCCGTGCGCGGCTGCGCGGCCATAGAGCGCGGGCCGCTCGTTTACTGCCTCGAGACGGCCGACCTACCAGATGGGATCGCGCTCGAGGACATTCGGATCGACGTCAACGAGCCGTTGCAGTCGGTCGAGCGGGCAGACCTGCCCGGATCTTCGGTGGGCGTGCGCGCCAGCGGGGCACGGGCCGATCATCCTGGCCGCGCACGGCTGGCCGTACGGGGATTCGCGGACAGGCGCATCGACCGAGCCGATCGAGCTCGATCTCATTCCCTACTTCGCCTGGGCGAATCGGGGCTCGGGCGGGATGCGAGCGTGGATCCCCGTTGCGACTAAGAGCGAGGAGCGCCGTCGAGCATAGGTGCGACCACGCCGGTCAGCGCTGCCATCGTTTGCGCGTCATAAGGCGCCGGCAGCTCGACCATGAAGGTGTAGAAGCCGAGCGGCCGATAGGAGGCCATCTTCTCCGCGATCTGCTCGGGCGTTCCGGTCCAGAACGTATGGTCGTCGGCGATCTGCTCACGGGTCAGTCCGTTGTGCGCGAGGATCGCGTCGAGCGCCCGGTGGGCCTCCTGTTCGGTATCCCGGATGGTCACCTTGCAGCCGAGCGTCCGCTCGATGGCGGCGGGATCGCGGCCGACCTCTTCGCAATGACGCAGGAGTGCCGCTTCCTTGGGGATGAGCATCTCGGGCGTGCCGAAGACGTTCCAGATGTCGGCGTACTCGGCCACGATGCGCAACGTCTTTCGCTCGCCGCCGCCGCCGATCATGATCGGCATCCGCGGCTGGAGCGGCGGCGGCACCATCGTCAGCTCGTCGAACGAGTAGCGACCGTCACTCGAAGTGACCGACTCGCCGTCGAGCAGTTGCCGAATGGCGGGCACGGCCTCGGCGAGCCACTCGAGTCGCTGGCCCGGACTGCGACCGAAGTCGATTCCGTACGCCCGGTGCTCTTTCTCGAACCACGCTCCACCGATGCCCAGGATGGCTCGTCCGCCGCTTATGTGATCGAGCGTGATCGTCGTCTTGGCCACCAGCCCCGGATTGCGAAAGGTGTTGGCACCCACGAACAGCCCGAGTTGTGCTCGATCGGTGACCTTGGCGACGGCTGCCATCGCGGTGTAGCCCTCGAAGATCGGCTGCAGCGGATTGCCGAAGATCGCGTAAAGGTGATCCCACGTCCAGATGTGGTCGAAGCCGAGCGTCTCGGCCCGGACTGCTGCTTCCTCGAACGAGGGCCAGTCACTTGCCTGGCTCCACAGGGCGGCACCAAGCTTCAGTCGTGGCATGGCGACTCCATCACGCTTGCGGCGCGCGGGCAGTCGACTGGCGAACGATCAGCGACGGTGGGATGAGCAGCACGGGCGGCTCGCTGGTCACCGACGTCTGACGGGCGAGCCCGATGGCAAGCTCGAGCCCCTGGGCGACTATCTCGCTCGTTGGCATGCGCAGCGTCGTCAGCGCGGGGATGGTGTGGCTGGCGAACAGGATGTCGTCGAAACCAATCACCGATAGCTCGTCGGGGACTCGTCGGCCGCGCGAGTGGGCAGCGTGCAACACGCCGAACGCGAGCAGGTCGGTCGAGCAGACGATGGCCGATGGCGGTTGATCGAGGGCGAGCAACCACTCGAGCGCCTCCGCGCCACCGGCCGCCGAGTTGGCCGTATGCCTGATGTAAGCCTGGTCCACGCGCCCGAAGCGCTCCTCCATGAAATCCACGAAGGCCGCCTCCCGCTCGCGAATGTCGCCCAGCATGCGCCCGGCAATGAACGCGATGCGCTCGTGCCCGAGGTCAACGAGGTGCTCGAGCGCCTCGCGGATACCCGCCCAGTTGTCGACATTGACGGTGGGTACCGCGAGATCGGCTGAGCCCTGCCAGAGCGCGACGACGGGGACGATCGAGCGCTTCAGATCGTCGAACAGGCGCGGCTGGTCCTGCATGTCGCCGAGCAACACGATCGCGTCGCAGTGACGCGTCTCGAGGACCGCAGCCAGCGCGATCGCCTCGTCGGCACGGCCGTGAGCGTGGCCGAGCATCACGTTGTAGCCGAGCGCACGCGCCTCGACGGACAGGGCCTCGATGGCACCGCTGAAGAAGGGGTCGGTGATGTCGCGGACGATGGCGCCGATGAGCATGGTCGGTGCGCCGCGCAGCCCGCGAGCGAGCGGATTCGGTCGATAGCCGAGCTGGCGAGCGGCGTTCAGAACGCGCTCACGCGTGCTCGCGGCGATGGGCACGGTCGTTGGCGCGTCGTTCAGAACACGAGAGACAGTGCTCTGCGATACACCGGCCGACTCGGCGATGTCGCGCATCGTCGCAACCGGGCGTCGTCCCGCCTCACCGGCCGGGCTGGGCCGTCGCGTGATGCCGCTGCTGCTCAGCTGGCGTGCGCCGGTGGAGGCTGAATCGCGGTCGCTCGAGCGTCCCCCATCGGGCATGCCCGGAAGGCTAACAGGATTGCCCTCATACGTATGCGTGCGTAAATTCAGGCCGAGCGCAGCGCGCGTGCGCGCGCATTCCGGGCACGGTCGAGGTTGTACGCCGAGGTGACCAGGCCGACGTGTGTCAGCGCCTGCGGGAAGTTGCCGAGCATTCGGCCGAGCTCGGGGTCGTACTGCTCGGCGAGCAGCCCGACATCGTTGCGCAACGAGAGCAGCCGCTCGAATATCTCGGTCGCTTCCTCGAGCTCACCCAGCAGCGCGAGGTTGTCGACCAGCCAGAAGGTGCATGCCAGGAACGTGCCCTCACCGGGCGGCAGGCCGTCGTCGGTCTGGTCGCTTCTGTAGCGCAGCACCAGGCCGTCGCGCATCAGCTCGCCCTTGATTGCCGCCACCGTGCCGCGCATCCGTTCGTCGGTCGCCGGCAGGAAGTGGACGAGCGGCAGCATCAACAGGCTCGCGTCGAGCTCACTTCGAGCCGTAGTACTGGGTGAACGTCTTGCGCTCGGTGTCGAAGCCTTTGTCGAGCACCTCGGCGCGGATCTCGTCGCGCACCTCGCGCCATTCGCTCGACCGAGACCCTCGAGGCCGAACTTTTCGACCGCCCGCACGGCGCGATCGATGGCCACCCAGGCGAACACCTTCGAGTGGGTGAAGTGGCGACGTGGGCCGCGAACCTCCCAGATGCCCTCATCGGGCTCGCGCCAGTGGTCGATGACGTATTCGACGATGTGGCGCTCGAGAGCCCAGCTCTCCTTGTCCGCTCTCGATGCCGAAGACGCGGCCCAGGTGGAAGGCATCGACGACCTCGCCGTACATGTCGAGCTGGAACTGATCCGACCGCTGCATTGCCAACCCGCACCGGGCTCGAGCCCTCGTAACCCTCGAGCCACGGCAGCTCGAACTCGGGCAGCCGGCTCTCGCCGGTGACGCTATAGAGCACCTGCAGGCTGGTCCGGGTCACCGCCCACCGCGCGCAGCAGCCAGTTGCGCCACGAGCGCGCCTCATCCGTGTAGCCGCCGATGTTGAGCGCCCACAGCGTGTACGCGGCGTCGCGCAGCCAGCAGTAGCGGTAGTCCCAGTTGCGTACGCCGCCGATGTGCTCGGGCAGTGACGTCGTTGGGGCGGCGACGATGCCGCCGGTCGGCGCGTAGGTGAGTGCCTTGAGCACCATCAGTGAGCGGAGCACATCGTCCTTCCAGGGCCCTCGTAGCGCAGCCGGCCGGCCCAGCCGCGCCACCACTCGAGCGTCGCGTCGAGCGCGGCGCCTGCGTGCGGCGGCTCATGCGGGCTGTTGCCATGACGGGTTCCACGACAGGACGAACGAGACGAACTGCCCCTTCTTGACGCGTGAACTCGGCCACCGACGCGAGGCCCTCGCCCTTGACCGGCACGTCGGCGCGCAGCGTGACCTGGTCGGGGCCGGACACGAAGCTGTGATCGCCGCCTATCTGACGCGCCCAGGGCACGAGCCGGCCGTAGTCGAAGCGCAAGCGTGAGGTCCATTTCCATCGCGACTTCGCCGCGCACGCCCTCGACCATGCGAGTGAGATCGGGGTGGTCCGAGCGCAGCGGCATGAAATCTGTCACCCGCGCTAGGCCATCGGGCGTCTCCCACTCCGTCTCGAGAACGAGAGTGTTGTCCACGTAGCGCCGCCGCGTGGCACGCTGCATGCCCTTCGCCGCCAACCGCCAGCGACCGTTGTTGCGCTCGCCGAGCAGCGCCGCGAAGCAGGCGCCCGAATCAAAGCGTGGCCAGCACAGCCAGTCGATCGATCCGTCGATGCCGACCAGGGCCGCGGTCTGGGTATCCCCGATCAGTGCGTAGTCTTCGAGCGGGAGAGACATTGGCGCACAATCTACGATGCGCGCCAATTCCCGGGATTTCGGCCTCAGCCGGCGGCGCTGGCCCTCGCCGGCGAGCGCCGCGCGGGCGCCGGTCGCGACGATCGCGGACGGCGATCCGATCCGGCACGTGATGACGAGCGCGCGGCAGGTGCACGACGCGGACCGCCGAGCGACGGCTCGTAGCCCTTCACGACGCGAACCGGCAGATCGAGCTTGAGCAGTCGATTGACCTGCTTGAGGTAGTCCTCTTCCTCGGGCGCGACGAGCGAGATGGCGTGCCCCGTCGCTCCGGCTCGACCGGTGCGGCCGATGCGGTGGACGTAGTCGTGCGGCGTGTGCGGCAGCTCGTAGTTGACGACGAGCGGCAGCGACTCGATATCAAGCCCGCGCGCGGCCACATCGGTGGCGACAAGGACGCGGACCTCGCCGGCCTTGAAGGCGGCCAGCGCCCGCTCGCGCTCGGGCTGACTGCGGTCGCCGTGGATCGAGATTGCCTCGACTCCGTCGCGATCGAGCTGCGACGCGAGCCGGCCCGCCATGAGCTTCGTCCGCGTGAAGACGAGCACCTGGTGCAGGTTGCGCCGCCGCACGAGCTCGGCCAGGAGCTCGCGCTTTCGATCACTGTCGACGAGGTAGACGACCTGGTCGACTGAGTCGGCCGATGTGGTCTGCGGCTCGATGTCGACCGAGACCGGATTGTTGAGCAACGTCTCGGCAAGCTTGCGGATCTCGGTCGAGAAGGTGGCCGAGAAGAGCAGCGTCTGCTTGCGGTTGGCGACCATCGCGACGATGCGCCGAATGTCGGGCAGGAAACCCATGTCGAGCATCCGATCCGCCTCATCAAGGACGAGGATGTCGACCTGGGTGAGATTGACCGTGCGCTGGCCGACGTGGTCGAGCAGGCGACCCGGGGTCGCAACGAGAACCTCGACGCCGGAGAGCAGCTCCTTGGTCTGCGGCTCGATCGGCACGCCGCCATAGACGACCGAATAGCGCAGGGGCACGTGCTTGCCGTAGGTGCGGAAGCTGTCATGGACCTGGACGGCGAGCTCGCGCGTCGGGGCCAGGATCAGCGCGCGCACCGGATGGCGAGCGGGCGAGAAGCTGGTGTTGGCGTGCGCCCGCAGGCGCTCGAGCATGGGCAGCGCGAAGGCGGCCGTCTTGCCGGTGCCCGTCTGGGCGCGACCCATCAAGTCTCGCCCGCCAAGAACGAGGGGGATGGCCTGATCCTGAATCGGGGTGGGTATTTCGTAGCCCTGCTCGCTTACGGCGCGCAGGATTTCCGGGCTGAGCCCGAAGGTGTCGAAGGTCAACTATTCCTCTTTTCGGTGGACGCCACGCCGGACGTCACTGACATCGAGTGAAGCGAGTATG
Source organism: uncultured Chloroflexia bacterium (assembly GCA_963776865.1). Lineage (GTDB taxonomy): Bacteria > Chloroflexota > Limnocylindria > Limnocylindrales > CSP1-4 > JALYGJ01. The sequence goes on from CAVZOG010000004.1 coordinate 468,448, forward strand.
GAGCACGGCTGAAGTTCATGCTTCGCCGCGGCGCCGCTGCCAGAGCCAATATGCGGGCGGAATGAACACCCGGTCGTAAGCGGGCAGGGTGCGGATGACATGGCCGCCCCAACCCTTCTTGAAGCGATAGACGCCATCGAGCGGGTCTCTTCGCGCGTCAGCCTCGAGCTGGGTCATCTCCGACGACCCGGCGTCGGCGCCGTTGGTGAGGGCCAGCTCATAGCGCCCGCGCGCGTCGGCGAGGCCCCACATGTCCCAAATTTCGGCGCCGCGCTCCCTGGCCCAGCGAATTGCGTGCCACTGCAGGAGGTGCGCGGCACGGTGCTCGAGCCCGGCCTTTGTCGAACCGGCAACGAGGTATGTGCCGTGCCGGCCGACGGACAGATCGAGCGAGCTGCCGACGACCTCGCCGTCGTGCTCGGCGATGAACAGCCGGGCGTCGTCACCGAACACGCTCCACAGGACGCGGTAATAGGCAGCGCTGTGGATGGTGAATGTCTTGCGCTGTTGGGTGGCCAGGAGCATGCCGTGGAGAAGGTCGACCTCGGCCTCAGTGGTCCCGACTCGGATCGTGACTCCGTCGCGTTCTGCGCGCCGGATGTCGGCCCGGTGGCCCTTCGAGAAGGCAGCCATCAGGTCCGCTTCGGCAGGTCGGATGTCGAGCCGTATCGATGAGCGCGGCTGAAGGGTTCTGTCGGCCATGCGGAAGCCGGCCGATTTGAGTGCCTGGTCGAGCTCGGCGGTTCCGGGGTCGCCTTCGACCAGATCCGGCTCGAATCGAACAAACGCCCCGCGCCGCGAACGGACGAGGCGGATGATCGATCGGACCAGCGACGGGTCGGGCGGGCCGCCGTCGATCGTCACCGGGCCACGCGGCACGTAGGCGACTGACAGTCCGCGATAGGGCCGGATCAGAACTTGAGCCAGGGACGACCCGTCGGCAGACGACAGCCGATAGGGCTGCCAGCCAAAGCGAGCCTTGAGCTCGCCCCACGCCCAAGCCTGGAAGGGCTGAGCGCCGACGTGCATGACGAGGCGGTCCCAGCCCGCCTGATCGTGGTGGGCGACCGTGTCGGGTTCGAGCTGTTGCTCGAAAGGAGTGGTCGCCATCACCGGCGATTGTGACGGTGCGCTCAGGCGAGTGTTCGCCGCGCTCCGCAGACCGGGCACGTGGCGGTGAAGCCACTCATGTCCGGCTGGAGATATGTGGTGCAGCCATTGGTGCTGCAGAAGAGTCGATGGCCGGCAGTCGTGCGCCGAATGCGTCGGCGCGCCGAAGCGTGCTGGCCGAACGAGCTATGTGAAGTATGGGAACGGGGTTGCATTTGCCTTTTCTGAGTTCCTGCCGCGACGCCGGGATGGGGCGTTTCAGCGGCCGTTTTCCGCGCTCCACGACGTCTCAATCCCTGGCGTCGGAGCGATATCCCAACCGTGTCCGCGGGAGCGAGGGTTGATGCTCAGACCTGCGGCTTTGTTCGGTTGTCGGTGGTCATTCTAGCCGAGAAGGCCGAATCTCGCCCCCGGTACATTAGGCCCACGCCTGTTGCTGTCCGACTAGGCACGGCCAGGAAGCGAATCGTGGCCACTGTGGGCAATGCCCACCACTCGGCCCGATGTTGCCGGTTCTGCCGTGAAAATGCCCGCTATCCCAGTCCATTCGTGAGCTGTCCGCCACATTCGGTCCGCAAACGAGCCGAAACCGGGCCGAGTCGTGGTGCAGACGCTACAACCGACGAAATCGGCGCTGCTGCTGCTCGGCCTCGGCGGCGCGCAGCTGCGCCTTGTGGGCCCGCTTGCCGGCCTGGTATTCGGCCAGCTTCGCGGGCGAGTCGACATCGCCGAGTGTCATGTGCTGTGGCGCCACTTCCTGCCAGCCCGGCGGTTGGACGCCGAGGCGCTTGCCCAGGATCGCGATCAGTGTCCTGGCCTTCATCTCGCCGATGCCGGGCAGGCTCAAAAGGCGCCGCTCGAGATCGCGTCCGTCCTTGGCCTCGCTCCAGACGCGGCTCGCGTCGCCGCCGAAGTCGCGCTCGATTGCCGCGCACAGCTCCTGGGTGCGACGCGCCATGTTGGCCGGGAAACGATGCAGCGCCGGGCGCTCCTTGAACGCATCCTCGAGGCGCGCGGGATCCATCGCCGCAATCTCGCCCGCGTCGAGCGTGCCGATTCGCTTGCGCAGCTCATAGGGGCCGGAAAATGCCTTCTGGAGCGGCACTTGCTGGTCGAGCACGAAGCCGATCAGCAGCGCCGTCGGATCGTCCGTCAGCAGCCGGTCGGCATCGTCATTGCCGGTGAACGGCAGCATCGGTGGCGCGGATTGGTCCATCGCGCCGATGGTAGACGCGTATCGTTGCGTGGGGGAGAGGGGGCGATGTCTCGGAGGGATCACCAATGACCGATCCGGCCACTCCACCCGCGCCACCACCGCCACCACCTCCGGCAGCCCCACCGCCGGCAGCCCCACCTCCACCCGCGCCTCCGCCGGCCGCTCCACCGACAGGTCCAGCCGCGCCGTCGCAGGTCAGCTCGATGCTTGCCCAGTTCCGCCAGGCCGAGCTGTTCATGGCCGCCGGCGCGGCGTTGATCGTCCTGACCGACCTCGTGTTCATCTTCCTCAGCGGCTACAGCGTTTCGTCGGTCATCTGGCTGATCGCGGCACTGACCCTGCTGGCGCTCTTCCTTCGAAATCGAATGCCGGCCGGAGTCAAGTCCAATCTGGACTGGGTGCTCATCGGCTTCGGAGCCATTGCTGTGCTGATGGGTCTTCGATGGTTGGTCGGCGATGTCGTCTTTATCGCTACGCCGCCGGCCGGCCTGAGTGTCGGTCGACTGATCGGCATGCTCGGCCTGTACATCGGCGTCGGGTTGATGGGCTTCGGGGCATACAAGCTGTGGGTCAGCCGGCCCAGCTGAGCTGGCCGGCACTCTGGCTGGCGCCGCGTAGGCACCCAATCGGCATCCGTCCGAGAATCGGCCGGTGATCCGACTATCCGACTCGCCTTCGCTCGATCGTCTCGACCGGCGCATCACGCGCTGGATGGCCGACCACGGCCTCACCCTGCTGCGCCTTGCGCTCGGCGTCGTCTTCCTCTGGTTCGGCGCGCTCAAGCTCATCCCCGGCCTCAGTCCAGCCGAGACTCTGGCCGGTCAGACGATCGAGGTGCTCACCTTTGGGCTGGTGCCCGCCTCGGTCGCCGTGCCGTTCCTCGGCGTTTGGGAATGCTTGATCGGCATTGGCCTTTTGACCGGAATGTGGATGCGCGCGACCCTGGCGCTGCTTTTCGTGCAGATGCTCGGCACCGTCACGCCACTGTTCCTCTTTCCGGCCGAGACCTGGGACGTCTTCCCGATCGCGCCGACGCTCGAGGGTCAATACATAATCAAGAACGTGGTGCTGGTTGCCGGAGCGGTCGTGCTCGGTGCCACCGTCCGCGGCGGCGGCCTCAGTGCTGAGCCGGGAATGCCTCCAGAGCCTCAGTAACTTCGGTTGAGCGCCGTCGTGCGCTTCGTAACGAAGTAATCAGGCGATCCGTCTGATCGGTGCTTGGGGGCACTGGGGGCCACGGGGGGCGAAGGGGTGACCTAAATGGCGGCTGGCCTGGCCGAGAGTCCGACGGGAACTCCGTCAGTTGGTTACAGCCAATGGGCAGCTGTGGCCTCGGTGGTGTTCCTCGGACTGGGCGTACTCATCGCGCTCTTTGGGATCCAACAGATCGTTCGTGGCTTCCTGTACGACGATGTCGGTGGGCGAGAGATGGGCTACCACATCCTCGCAATGGTCGTGGGAGGAGTCCTGCTGGCAATCGGATTGCTCCATCTCGTCATTGGTCGGTCGATACGGATGCATCGATCCTCCGGTCGCGTCTCTGGAATCGTCGTTGCCACTTTGGGCGTCCTGTTGGGCGTCTACATGTTGCCCTCTGCCCTCACACTCAGACCGGAGGGCGCGCCAGATGTTTACGCGCTGTCGATCTCGATTTGCGGAGCCGCCTACGCCGTTGCATTGGTCGGTCTCGTTCTTGGCGGGCAGCATTTCAAACGAACCGCGGGCTGAGTCGATGGCCCAACCAGACGACGACCGAGCTATTCGATTGCTCTCCGCCTCGCCAGGCTGGGTGCGAATGCGCAACCGCGTTGGCTACCCGTGTCGCTACCTGGCCGTCGTGCTTCTCGTCGCTATCGCCGGCTGCAGCGGGGCACGTCCAGACGATGCGTCGGCGCCCAGCCTTGCCCCAGCGTCGCCTGCAACATTTGAGGTTGGCTTCGATGCGGATGTCACCGCCACCGTGATCGATCAAACGGGACTGGTCATTGATGCGCTGCCTTTCGACTTCGCTGCCGGGTCGTGGACGCCCGAATTTGACCATCCCTCCCGCCTCGCGACCATTCAGGCTCCCAACGAACTTCTCGTCGCGTGGTTGGCTGGTGAGTGTGAGAAGAACCCAGCTCTTGTGATCTCGGGTGACGAGAGCGCGGTGGTGATCGACAAGTACAGCGGGGCCATCCAGGGCGGATCTCACTGCGCTGACGCTGACGTCCAACGCGGAGTTGTTCTCGTGTTGCGCCATGACGAAGTAGGACTCGGGAGGCAATCCGTCTACGAGGGTGATCCGCGCTAGCGTGGTGCAGCGCGGTCGATCGGGCATCTCACAGAGACTTCTCAGCATTCTCACATGATGACCTGGGTGCCAGCCCCCTAATCTCGGGGTAGAGCAACAACACCAGCGTTCCCCCAGGAACGAAGTGGTTGGCGCCCCTCTTGGATCAAGTTCGATTGGCGGCGGTTGCCGTGCATCGCTCCCTCTGAGAGGAAATTGCCGTGAGATTCCTGTTTGCCGTGCTCGGCGCAGCCCTTTTGATCGCCAGCATGCCCGGGTCGACGCTCGCCGCTGATGAACCGACCCTGATCACCAGCACCGCCTACGGCGAGCTTGGCGATCCCTACCGCCTTGGAGCCGAAGGCCCGGACCGCTACGACTGCTCGGGATTCGTTTGGTGGACGTACTCGTCCGCCGGACTCGGCGACCGGATCGGCGGCAAGCGAATGAGGGCTCGCGAGTACCAGTCCTGGTTCCGGCAGCGCAGCCAGCTGTTCACCGACCCGAGGCAGGTCGAGGTCGGCGACCTCGCGTTCTGGGGCTCGCCCGCGGTCCACATCGGGATCGTCACCCGGATCGTCCATGCTGAGCGTCGACCCCTGCTCCGCGTCTTCGTAACCGGGGCGACTACCGACAAGGGCGTGGCCGAAGTACGACAGGATCTGCTCCAAACGACGCGGGCGTTCTCGGGTTTCGCCGATGTCGGCCTGGCGAACGTCCCGGATCCGACTCCGAGCCCAGAGCCGACGCCCACTTCGTCGCCGCTCTAGGCATCAACCTCGAAGCAGTAGCAGAGTGAAGGGCCAGCTCAGGTCCGACCCGGCCAGCGAGCTCATATCGAGCCAGACGTCGAGCGCATTCGGTGAGGAGCGACATCCCTTCGCGTTCCCACCTCCGGTCTTGCCCTTGTGCGTTGGGTTTATTGTGAGTTGACCCGATTCCCATCCGATCGAGGATTTCTTAACCGGTTTGTCGGGTCCGGGCCATGACGCCGCTTTGACCTGAACTGGGGATTGGGCTCTCGGAGGAGGCCCACATGGCAATCGAGACGACATTGCGGCCAGCCGTTCGCGGCCGGCTGGCAGGCGGCGCAGCAATCACTGCCCTGGTCTTGTTGCTGTCGCTGGCTGCGCCGGCGTCAGCCGGCATACCTGTGACGCGCTTCGTCGACGACGACGGCACGGCAGGCGCCAACAGCTGCGAAGGCGCGATAGCCGTGCCGATGCAGATCCAGGACGCGATCGACGCCAGCATCGACGGCGACCGGATCTTCGTCTGCGAGGGCGACTACGCGGGCTTCACCGTCGAAGACGAACCCGACGATGTGATTGTGCGCAGCTTCGTTCCGTGGAAGGCAAGGATCATCGCGCCGCCAGATTTCGACGGTGACGAGCTCATCCTGGTCGAGGACGCCCGTCTGGTCACGATCCAGTCGTTCACCCTTCTTACGAACACGGCTGGCTGCACGCGGACAGAGCCCATTCAGACTCTGATCGATGTGCAGGACGCCGGTGGCACCCGGATACGCGCCAACCACCTCGGTGTCATCGGCACCGACACGATTGGTAACTGTGGCTACCTACGCGGGATTAATGTGCAGGATGTCGAGCACGAAGACGGCGTGGAGATTGCATGGAATCGAGTGGTCGATTTCATGGACACGGGCATCCGCGTCATCAGCTCACCGGAGTTCGTCGATGAAGGAATTGGTTTGGCCGATATTCACGGCAACACCGTTCGGTATTTCCACCGGAACGAAGCCGTTGATGCCGACGAAGACGGGGCCACGGGAATCCTTACTGTTTTCAGCGAGGGAGCGAAGGTCGCGCGCAACTGGGTCCGCGGGATACCCAGCGGTGGCGACTCCACGCCACGGCTGACCAGCGGCATCGCGATGGGCGTCGTGCTCAGCGTCCCACTAAGGGCCTTCAAGAACCGGGTCCTCAATGCGGGAATTGGCATGGATATCTTTGACAACGGTGCGGGCGCCACCATCCGGGATAACCGCGTCCGTGGCTCCAGCGAAGTTGGCATACACATCATCAACCTTCGAAACGCTCTCATCGACGACAACCTGGTGGCTGGCGGGGACGGCATTGGATTTCACGCCGAGGACGTCGAGATCTTTGACAGCACGCTCGGCAACACGATCCAGAACAACGACTTCAGCGGTAACGCCGGCATTGACTGCGTGGACGACACGATCCCCACTGACAACGCCTGGACCGAACAACGTGGGCGACGACGCCAACCAGCCAGGGCTTTGCACCCCCGGCACGTGACGCCCCCGATTTGACCTGAACCCGGCGTATGTCGGGCTGGGGAGGAGGCCGAGATGACATTCGAGACGACGACGCCGCGAGCCGTCCATGGCCGTCTCGCCGGTGGCGCAGCATTCACCGCCGTGGTCATGTTGCTCGCGTTGGCTGCGCCTGCGGGAGCCGGAGCTGACGACGACGCGCCTCGTCGACGACGATGGCACGGTCGGCAACGGCTGCGACGATGTCGGGGTACTCGTGCCGATGCAGATCCAGGACGCCATCGACGACAGTACCGCCGGCGACACGATCCTCGTCTGCGAGGGCGACTACCAGGGGTTCGCCATAGCCGCGCTGAAGGACGGCCTGACGATCCGCGGCATTGCTCCGTGGAAGGCTCGTGTCGTCGGGTCGGGCGGCGTGCTCGTCGACATCCAGGATGTACAGGACACCAGGATCCAGTGGTTGACTGTCTTGCACAACAGTGATGCATGCGGGGATACGGACGCGCTCATTCGCGTCCTCAATGCGCCGGGCACCAACCTCCGGGCCAACCATCTCGGTGTACTGGGAAGCGAAAACACCGTAAGCTGCGGTTACGACGACGGCATTGCCATGATCAATAGCCCGGGTTCCGAGATCGCCTGGAACCGGGTCGTGGACTTCGTGTTCAACGGCATTTCGGTCGTCGCGTCGCCGGACGCCGGCAGTGAAAGTCCCGTCGGTGTTGACATCCACGGCAACACGGTCCGGTACTTCCATGCGGCGCTGACTGCGCGGCAAGCTCAAGGGAAGCACTTTACGGTCGGCATCTCGATCCAGTCGGAAGCCTCAACGGTTTCGCGCAACTGGGTCCGTTCCCTGCCGGGCGCTGGTGACACGCCCGAGAGCACGCCCAGCTCGTTTTCGGAAATCTTGCTTCATCGACGCTGGCGTTCCTTACGTCCAGCCGACGAGGGTGTTCAAGAACCGCGTTCTCCACGTGTTGATCGGGCTGGTGGCTGAACGTCTCGCTGACGGCAGCGTCGTCCGGGACAACCGCATTCGAATGTCGCGTGAGGTAGGAATGCTCATCGGCGACGTCCACGGATCGACGATCGAGGGCAACATCGTTCGAGGCGGCGCGGGATCCGGCACCTTGGCTGATGAGGAATCGAGTGGCAACACGCTGCAGAACAATGATTTCAGGGGAAACGGCGGGACAGACTGCATCGACAATTCGATGTCCGCTGACAACAACTGGGTCGAGGCAACAAACCTTGGTGACGATGCCAACAAGACGGGGCTTTGCACGCCCGGCGTCGTAATGGACTAGCCGGAAATGAGGTCAGGTCGAACTCGCGGAGACAAGGTCAGCCCTAGCTGGGCAACGCGCTCACCTCGAACTCATGGTGCTCAGCGCGCTTCTTGCGGCCCTGATGCTCGACGAGTCCAACCTGGGCGACGATGCCAATCAGGAGGGTCTGTGCAATCCGGGAGTCGTGTCACCTTGATCTGAATGCCCTGACCGACGATCGACCTTCGGCCATGCGCTACGCTTGACGCTGAGAGTGGCACGTAAAGGAGCCCACCTCGGCCGGCGGAGTGAAGATGATTCCGTTCTGGGCGCTGATCGTTTTGGCGGGAGCGGCTGTCGTGGCCGTCCTGCTGATGCTGGCCGTACGGCAGTTCGCCGCCAGGGATGGCCTGCTCCGCGACGCCGTTCCCGCCGCAGCCGTGTTCGGGGTCCTCGGAGTCGCGTTTGCGGTACTGCTCGCGTTCGTCATGTTCCTCTCGTTCGAGAACTACGTCCGGGCGCAGGACGGCTCCTCGCGCGAGGCCGTCGCGATCACGCAGCTGGCGCGCATCACGCAGCTTTTCCCTGCCCCGGAGAGCGACGAGCTACGGAGTGAGCTGGGCTGCTATGCGCGCGCGGTCATCTCGGACGAATGGCCACAGATGAGCGACGGGCGCGAGAGCGAAGTCGTGGTCGGCTGGCTCGATCAGATCGAATCGACAATCGACACGATGCCAGTGGACGATGTTCGAACCCAGGTCGCGCTCGGCCATTGGCTCGACGAGATGGCCATCCGGAGGGAAGGCCGGCGTGCGCGGCTGGCCGAAGCAATTCCCACGATCCCCGTGGCGGTGTGGCTGACGCTGATTCTTGGCGCAGGCCTCACCGTCGCGTACCTGGTCGTATTCGCCGACCGGCGTGAGCGGTGGTGGACCCAGGCCGTGATGATTGGCTCGATCACGGTGCTCGTCGTAGTCGGGATGCTGGTGGTCTATTTCCTCGACCAACCGTTCCTGCAGGACGGTGCGTACATCGCTCCGACCGAGATGAGCACCTCCGTGCGACAGATCGAGGCCCACATCGCTGCAGACCCAAGTGCCGTCCAGCTTCCCTGCGACGCTGAGGGAAACCGGGTGTAAGCGGTGCTTAGTTGAGCGACTCGGCCAGGGCGACGAGGATCCCCTCGGGGCCGCGCAGGTAGCACAGCCGATAGCTGTCCTCGTATTGATGTCACCTCGCCGACGAGCTCAGCGCCACGAGCTTGCAGTCGGACTACGACATCGTCGATGTCGTCGACGGCGAACATGATGCGACCCATGCCCATTTTGTTTACCGGTGGATCCAGCTCGTTCGGGGCGGCCGGCGGCGTGTGGAACTTGTTCACTCGAGCCTGCTGTGGCTTCTCGAGGCGACGATCGCTTCGTCACGAAGGACTCGCGCGTCGGCATCGAACAAATTGTTCGCGGCTTCCTTCGGGCCTTGTGGCCCGCCCAGGGGTGTCAAATGGCACTACGCCTCTTTCGGTCCGTGCGCGACGGTGGCGGTTATACCTCGTTGAAACGCATAGCGAGGTCGAAGGCAGGTCGAAATGGTTCGCGTGCTTGTCGTACACCACGATTTGGACATCGGCGACGAGCAGGCGTCGTCGCTGCGCCTGGCCGGCTACACGGTCGAGCAGTGTGCCGGGCCGTCACATGCGACCTGTCCGGTCATGTGCGGGCGAGCCTGCGCGGCCGTGGATGAGGCGGACGTGCTCGTCTACGACGTCTGGGCGACGGGCGAATTGGACGGTGGCCGTGCTCTGGTCGAGGCTCTTCGAGATCAGCATCCCGACATTCCGATCGTGCTCGGCGCGCCGGGAGTGGAGCTCGACTGGGTGGAGACGACCGGCGTCCATGCGGTCGTGCCACTCGTGGGCCGTCCGAACGGCCCGCCTCTCGTTGGCGCGGTCCAGACAGCGCTCGCTTCCAGGCGGTGAATGCTTGGTTCGCGCGATGGTTGGCCACTCGGACCGGTGAGTAGAAGGGAGCGTGCGGAATGCGCAAGTTGGCGCTAGTGGCGGTCGGGACAGTGATCGCGATCGCGGGTGGATGCGGGGGTGGTTCGCCAGCCACCGGTCCGATTTCTGCCGAGCTCAAGGAATTCTCGATCACCCTTGGTCGAAACACGACTTCAACGGGAGTGAACCAGTTCGCGGTCCGCAACGCCGGAGCGGTGATCCACGAGTTCGTCGTCATAGACACGGACACGCCAGCCGCCTCGCTCCCGGTCGAAGGCCAAGGCGTCAGCGAGGCCGGCATGACGGTTGTCGACGAGATCGAGGATATCGCCATCGGCGCGACACCGACCCTCGACGTCAACCTCGCCGCCGGCCATTACGCGATCATCTGCAACATTGACGGGCACTACGCAGCAGGGATGCACGCCGACCTGACAGTCCAATAGCCGCTGTTCCCCGCGGGCCCGAGCTCCTCGACAAGACGTCGCGCCGAGCCTTCTGAGCGCGCTCGGTCGCGGGCTCGTGCCGGGGGCGCAGACCAAGGCTCAGCGGACGTCGAGCTCCTCGGCCAGGGCGAAGAGGATTCCTTCGGGGCCCCGCAGGTAGCACAGCCGGTAGGAGTCCTCGTACTGGATCACCTCGCCGACGAGCTCGCCACCTAGCGCCTGCAAGCGCTGCACGACCTCGTCAATGTCATCGACCGCGAACATGACCCGACCCATGCCCAGCCTGTTGACTGATGGATTCTGCCTCGGCCGTGGTAGCCGGCGGCGTGTGGAATTTGCTCAGCTCGAGTCCGGCCGTGGCCGTCGGGCGTCCGAAGCATCGCGACATCACTCCGGACACCCTCGAGCCCGACGAGGCGGTCCACCGACGGCCCCTCGACCGTCGCCTCGCCCTCGAGCTCGAGACCGAGCTCGACAAAGAACGCGATGGCGGCCTTGAGGTCGTCGACAACGATGCCGACGTTGTCCAGACGCTTAAGCGCCACTACTCCACGTACTGAAGCGGCGTGACCGCGAAGCCGTCAGGCAGCGTCACGCCCGTCGCATGGTTTGGGCAGTAGCCACCCGGATTCTTCTCGAGGTACTGCTGGTGGTAGTCCTCGGCGAAGTAGAAGGGCGGCGCCGGTGGCCCGCTGATCTCAGTCGTGATCTCTCCATACCCGGCCGCGGAAAGCTGCTCCTGGTACATCTTGCAGCGAGGCCTCGGCCGCGGTGCGCTGGGCGTGGTCCTGGACGAAGATCGCCGATCGGTACTCGGTACCGGCATCGTTGCCCTGGCGCATGCCCTGCGTTGGGTCGTGGTTCTCCCAGAAGACCTTCAGCAGCTTCTCGTAGCTTGTCTTCGTGGGGTCGAACACGACGCGCACGGTCTCGGCATGGCCCGTCTTGCCGGTGCACGATTCCTCGTATGTTGGGTTGGGCGTGAAGCCGCCCTGGTAGCCGACCGCGGTCGTCCACACGCCCGGCTCCTCCCAGAACGTCTTTTCCTCGCCCCAGAAGCATCCAAGCGCGAACTCGGCGACCTGGAACCCCTCCGGGTAGGGGCCGGCGATCGGCGTACCCAGAACTCTGTGGGGTCGAGGGTTCGGAAGTATCGATTCGTCGCGGCCTGGCAGGGCGGACTCGGCCGTGGGCAACTTCTGCTTGTCGCGGTTGAACAGGAACATGCGTCCTCCGATCGGTGGTTACGCCTTCAAAGTGTATGCAGCGCGCTGGTTCACGCAGATGGCCCGACCCGGCGATCCTGACCGATGCTGCATTGATTCATACGCTGTGAGTGGCCTCTCGGACCATGCGAGGGCAGTTGCCGAACCGCCGCCAACAAGTCGCATGAGCGTCGCCTGTGCGAAACTCACTCCGCTGTGTCCCGAGGAATCCACTGAGCTTCGCTATTTCACGTCGCGCGCTGCTGGTCGCAGCGGTGTTGGCAGGCACGCTGGTTGGCGCGCCTACTCCATTCGGCAAACCTGCCCAGGCGGCTGATTCGTTCCTGCCCGGGATCGACATCTCGCACTGGCAGGGCCAGCGTCGACTGGGCACGGGTAAAGGCCGACGGGATTCGATTCGTCTTTGCCAAGGTCACCGAGGGCAACGCCTTCGTCGACGACCGTTATGCCGCGTACAAGGCGGGCGCAACGGCGCAGGGGATCGCCTTCGGCGCCTATCACTTCGCACAGCCGGGCGGTGGAACGGCGGACGCGATTGCCGAGGCCGACCACTTCGTCGACAACGCCACCCTGGGCGGAACGAACCTGCTGCCCGTGCTCGACCTCGAATCCGACAACGGACTTACACCGAAGGCGCTCCGCCGCTGGGCCAAGGCGTGGCTGGATCGGGTCGAGGCGCGGCTAGGGGTAGAGCCGATCATCTACACCGACTTCTTCTTTTGGCGCGACGAAGTCGGCAACCCGACATCGTTCGCTGAGGCCGGCCACCCGCTGTGGATCGCGCGCTACGGCGCCTCTGAGCCGACGGTTCCCGCGCAGGACTGGGCCGGTCAGGGCTGGACGCTGTGGCAGCACACCAACGAGGGCTCAGTCGACGGGATTGCCGGCGACGTCGATCTCGACTGGTACGCCGGAACTGGTCTGGCGCCACTCAAGATCAAAAACAACCGTTGAGTCGGGGGCTCGCCTCGACCGCCGCCGATCAATACGCGTCCGGGTTGGGTTCGCCGCGTGGCGGATCGAAGAACACAGCGACACGACGGTCGGGCGCGGCCTCGTCCGGCGCCCGGAGCTGGAACGAGCCGCCGTACAAGGCGCGCAGCCCTCGACGGAGGTCGTGCACCGTTCGGTTGATGAGCGCCACGTCGGCCACGCCCGACGCGCGCCGGGACACCTCGTCGGCCGGCCAGAAGCGCGCGTAAACGTGGATCGCCTCGAAGCCCTCCGCCGCCCAGGCGATGCGTACCGATCCGTCGCTCTCCACGCCCCAATTCTGGCGTGCTTGGTACGAAAGGGCCCGTTGCCCGGATGCACCGGCTCGGCCGACGATGGCCACTCGCCCGCAATCACTCCGCCCCACAAGGAGTCCTCACAACAATCGTGCCTGTAAACACGCGCCCGACTCGCCGGCTCGGACTCCTGCTGGCTGTCATTCCTGACGCTCATCGTGGCGCAGCCGGCGATGGCCGCCGAGCCGGCTGGCTACGAGCACTTCCACACCTACGCCGAGATGAAGGACTCGATCGACGCGACGGTCGCCGCCCATCCGGGAATAGCTCAGCGTTTCTCGATCGGCCAGAGCTACGAAGGACGCGCAATCTGGGGCATCAAGATCAGCGACAACGTCGGCCAGGACGAGCCTGAGCCGGAGGTCTTCTTCCACGGCTTGACCCACGCCCGTGAGCGGCTGACGACCGAGATGGCGCTGTACATCGTCGAGACGCTGACCGAGCGGCTACGGCAGCGACCAGCGCATCACCGACATCGTCAACGGCCGCGAGGTGTGGATCGTTCCGATGCTCAACCCCGACGGTGCCGAGTACGACTTCTCCGGCGGCACCTTCCACACGTGGCGCAAGAATCGCCAGGTCATCCCCGGCTCGAGCGAGATCGGTGTCGACCTCAACCGCCAATTCGGCTATCAGTGGGGCTGCTGCGGTGGATCGAGCGCCAACCCGGCGAGTGACACCTACCGCGGGCCCGAACCGTGGTGGGCGCCCGAGGTGCAGGCGTATCGCAACTTCATCGACAGCCGCGTCGTCGGCGGTCGCCAGCAGATCACCTCGAGCATCGCTTGGCACACCGCAGGTCGGAAAGTGCTCTGGCCGTACTCGTACACGAGGACGAACGTGCCGCCGGACATGGCCTACGACGACTGGCGCGCGTTCAAGGCGCTCGGCCAGGAGCTCGCCTCGACCAACGGCTACACGCCCCAGCAGGGCGCCGACTGGTACATCGTCGACGGCGACCAGGATGACTGGGCCTACAACGCTGCATCGCATCTTCACCTACACCGTCGAGATGAAGAAGGGCGCCGTGCTGCGCTACTACCCGACGCTGGCCGAGACCGAGGCCGAGCTGGCCAACAACCGCGAAGCAGTGCTGCGCTTCATCGAGTACGCCGATTGCCCGTACCGGGCGGCCGGTCTGGCGGCCACCCATTGCGGGCCGCTCAACGACGACTTCGAGGCAGACCGCGGTTGGAGCTTCAGCGCCGACCAGCCCAGTGGCGGCTGGGAGCGGGCCATCCCCGAGGCGAGTGTCACTGCCGCCGGCACCAAGCAGAAAGCCACCGTTTCGAGCGGGCAAGCGGAACTTGTCACCGGCGCCGATGCCGGAGCCGATGCGCAGGCCAACGATGTCGACGGGCTGACCACTGCGCTCTCGCCGGCGATTGAGCTCGGTCCGGGCGAGTGGCGAGTCAAGTTCCGCTTCACCTTCGCCCACGACGCCACCGCTACCGACGCGGACCTCCTGCGGCTGAGCGTCGTCCAGGGCGGCAACACGACCAAGATCTGGACGGTCAAGGGCAAGGCCACCGAGCGCAACGCAACCTGGACGGCAAACACCGTGAGCCTGAACGCGTGGGCCGGCCAGACCATTCGGCTGCGATTCACCGCGCTCGACGGATCTGCCGACAGCCTCGTCGAGGCGGCCGTCGAGAACGTGCGCGTCTCGCAGACACCATGAGCGACAGCGCGGCAGTGCAAGGGGAGAGGAGATGAAGGTCAGACTCACGTTGACACTGGTGCTTGCCGCGATCCTCGCCGCGTGGCCATCACCGGCGACGGCAGAAACGACCGACTTCCCACCCGGCTTCGAGGGCTACCACACCTATGCCGAGGTTGGCGATGTGCTCGCCGCGGCCGAGGCGACCTTTGGCCAGGGCACCGGCGCGATCCTCAAGCGCTACACCCTCGGCCAGAGCTTCGAGGGTCGCGACATCTGGGCGGTCAAGATCAGCGATCGTGTCGCCAGCGACGAGGCAGAGCCGGAGGTGCTGGCGGAGAGCGCGATGCATGCGCGCGAGCACCTCACCGTCGAGATGTCGCTATACATGATCGACCTGCTGACCACGAACTACGGCAAGACCGACGCGCTCGGCATTCGCGTCACGCAGCTCGTCAACACGCGCGAGATCTGGGTTATCCCGATGCTCAACCCCGACGGGGCGGAGTACGACCACCTCGACGGTGTGTGGCACGGCTGGCGCAAGAACCGCCAGACGATTCCCGGCTCGGACGCGATCGGCATCGATCTCAACCGCAACTGGGGCTACATGTGGGCGTGCTGCGGCGGTTCGTCGACCAAGCCCGGGTCGCCCCAATTTCGCGGCCAGTTTCCGTTCCAGGCGGTCGAAAACGTAGTGCTGCGTAACTTCATCCTCAGCCGCCGGGTTGACGGCGTGCAGCAGATCAAGGCCATCTTCAACTGGCACACCACCGGCGAATTCGTGCTGTGGCCATACGGCTTCACCAAGGACGATGTGCCGCCGCAGATGACGCACGACGACCACGGCGCGTTCGTGACCATTGGCCAGCGGATAGCCGAACTGAGCGGCTACTACCCTCGCCAGGGCAGCGACTCGTACATCTACGACGGCGACTTCCCGGCATGGGCCTATGGCCATCAGCGCATCTTCATCTACACGATCGAGATGTATCCGAGCTTGACCTGCGGCACATGCGGTGGCTTCCATCCACCCGATTCGGTTATCCAGCGCGAGGTTGTGCGCAACACGGAGATGGTGCTCTATTTCCTCGAGCAGGCGGACTGCGTATATCGCGCGGCCGGCCTCGGCGCGACCCATTGCGGGCCGATCAACGATGACTTCGAGACTGCACGGGGCTGGAAGTTCGGCGGAACCACGAGCGGCCGTTGGGCGCGTGGCGTTCCGGCCGAGACGACCGACGGCGCCGAGCTGATGCAGACAGCCAGCGTCTCCAGCGGCATGGCCGCGCTCGTCACCGGCGCCGATTCGGGTGCCGATGCCGCCGCAAACGATGTCGACGGCTCGACCTGGGCACGATCGCGGTTGTTTCGCGCGAACGACAGGACCACGGTGCGCTTCAGCTACACGTTTGCCCATGACGCCGGCTCGAGCAGTGCCGACTTCGTGCGCCTGACGGTGATCCGCGGCACGACCAGGACGGTCGTGTGGAGCCAGTCGGGCAACGACGCGGCGCGGGCCGCGGCATGGGAGACGGTCGACGTCAGCCTGAGCGAGTTCGCCGGCACGAAGGTCCGGCTCCTGTTCCAGGCGACTGACGGCGATACCGACAACCTGGTCGAGGCGGCGATCGACGACGTGCGCGTGTTCACGACGCCGTGATCCGCCTCGGCGTCGCGCTCGTCGTTGCGGCAACATTGCTTGGCGCGGCGGGCACGGCAGCGCCGGTCAGTGCGGTGGCAACGGCCGGCTTCCCTGATGGCTTCGAGGGCTACCACGACTATGCCGAGCTGGAGGCCGCCATCGATGCGGCCGTGGCCGCTCGGCCGTCGATCGTGAGCAAGCGCACGATCGGCACCAGCTTCGAGGGCCGCTCGATCTGGGCGGTGAAGATCAGCGATAACGTCGGCTCGGACGAGGCTGAGCCCGAGGTGCTGATGGAATCACTCCATCACGCGCGCGAGCACCTGACGGTCGAGATGGCGCTCCACATCATCGAGCTGCTGTCCGACAACTACCGCGCCAATCCGGCCAACATCGCGAACCAGCTCGAGCAGCGCGTGACCGACATCGTCAACGGTCGCGAAGTGTGGATCGTTCCGATGGTCAACCCCGACGGCGCCGAGTGGGACATCTCCGATTCGAGCGCCTTCCAGAACTGGCGCCGCAACCGCCAGTTGATCGAGGGCTCGACTGTGCCCGGCGTCGACCTCAACCGCAACTGGGGCTTCAAATGGGGCTGCTGTGGCGGCTCGAGCGGCCAACCGGGCACGACCACCTACCGAGGTCCTGCGCCATGGTCGACACCGGAGATTGCGGCACTGCGCGATTTCGTTCTGAGTCGCGTGCGCGACGGCCGACAGCAGATCAGGGCCGCGATCTCGTGGCACACCTTCAACGAGGAGATCATGTGGCCGTACGGCTACACGACAGCCGATCTGCCGCGGACGATGAGCCCCGACGACCTGCTCGCCTTCCGCGCCCTGGGACAGGGAATGGCCGATCGCAACGGCTACGTCGCTCAGCAGATGAGCGACCTGTACATCCTCGATGGCAACGCGAGTGACTGGCTTTACGGTGACCAGCGCATCTTCGCGTTCACCATCGAGATGTATCCGACCGATGGATCGAAGGTGGGCGGTTTCTACCCAGTGGACGACATCATCGACGTGCAAACGGCGCGCAACGACGAGGCGGTGCTCTTCTTCCTCGAGCAGTCCGACTGTCCGTATCGCAGCGCGGGTCTCGGCGATACCCACTGCGGGCCGCTCAACGACGACTTCGAGACTGGCCGTGGCTGGCAGGTCAACGCGGCCGGCACGGATACCGCGACGTCAGGTCGATGGGAACGTGCCGTGGCCCAGAAGACGACCAACGCGGCGGGCGTCAAGCAACGCGCCTACGGCTTCAGTGGCGTCGCTTCGCTCGTTACCGGCGCGCAGACGGGCGGCTCGGTAACGGCCAACGACGTTGATGGTGGCGTCACCTCGGCGCTGTCGCCGGCACTTCGGCTCGGCACTCCGGGCAGCACCGGCTGGACACTGTCGTTCCGCTACACGTTCGCCCACAACGCCCAGGCGAAAGCGGGCGACCTGCTCCGAGTGAAGGTCAACGGCACGAGCGTCTTCGTTCATGCCGCCAATGGCACTCAGCGCAACGCCGACTGGACGACGGCAACATTGAGCCTCGACCCATACGCCGGCCAGACGATCCGGCTGCTGGTCGAGGCCGTCGACGCCGGCGCCGATCACCTGGTCGAGGCGGCGATCGACGACCTGCGCGTCTTTCGCGTCCCCTGAAACCGCGTTCCGATTTGGCCTCGCAACGGGTCGACCGCATACCGTTTGGTACGGGTTGACCGTCGGGAGTAGACTCGGTTCTTGAGAGGTGCGAGCGTGACGAACGACCGCTACCGCCGTATTGGACGGCAAGATCGGAGGGTCCTGCACGACGGTGCTTCATGGATCCTGCCCATCACCGCGGACTCGGAACTCGGCGTGAGCAACCTCGCAACCCGGCCCCGTGCGGGCAACATAAGCACTGACACCCGCGCTGGCTGTATCGGGTGATCCGGGTCGAGCGCGATACGTGTCTGTCGCCGCGCGGATCACCGACCAACTGAGGAGGCCCACACTCGTTCCCGGAGTGTGGGTCTACTGATGTCCGGGCCTAGGTCGTCTCCGTCACCTTGCTGATCGTCCGCGGCCGGTCAGGATCGAGGCCGCGCGCCAGCGTCACGTAATACGCGTACAGCTGACCCGGGATGATCGAGATGAGCGGCGTCAGCCACTGGGGAATGCCGGCCGGCAGTGGCAGCCCTTCGTCGAGCTCGAGCGCTTCCGCCGCGTCACTGATGACCAGCAGTCGCGCGCCATGCTCGCGGCGGAGGCGGCGCAGCACGTCGACCTGGGCATCGAGCGAGATGCCCCGCGGCGCGACGGCCAGCACCTCGAAGCCGGGCTCGGCGAGGGCCATTGGTCCGTGCTCGAAGTCGGCCGTCGAAAAGGCCAGCGCGTGCAGCTGGGCGAGCTCGAGCAGCTTGAGCGACCACTCGCGCGCGGTCGCGTAGTCGTAGCCGCGGCCGAGCACGACGCAGCGTGTCCGGGTGCCGTGTCCACCGGCGATGGCGCGTGCCGCTTCCTCGGCCGACATCGCCTCCGACATCAGGTCGGGCACGCGCTGCAGATCGGCCGCCTCCGCGGCGGTGGCCTCGTCAAGTGCAGTCGAGAGGAGCGTCACCGCGAGCAGCTCGGTGGTGTAGCTCTTGGTCGCGGCGGTGGCCAGCTCGGGTCCCGCGCGCAGGTCGACGACGTGCTCGGCGGCCGCGGCCAGCGGCGAACCCGGGTCGTTGGTCATGGCGATCGTCGGCGCGCCCTGGGCGCGTGCCTCGTCGAGCACGGCGATGATGTCCGGCGAGCGGCCGGACTGCGAGATGCCGATCACCAGCGCGTCGGACATGTGCGGGTGCGCGTCGTAGAGCGTGATCGTCGACGGCGTCGCGAGCGCGACGAGCAGGCCGTTGCGCACCGCGAACAGGTACTGGGCGTATAGCGCGGCGTTGTCCGACGTCCCCCGCGCGGCGATGACCGCGAAGCGCGGCCGCCTGGCACGCAGCGCCGCAGCGATGCCGGCGAACGATTCTGGGGCTGCGTCGAGCAGCCGTCGCGCGGCGGCCGGCTGCTCGAGGATCTCGTCGCGCAGTGTCATGCGGCGACCGCGCTCCCGCGCAGGCCGTGGCCGCGCGGATAGAGGTCGCCCAGTTGGACCGGCAGCCGGCCCTGAAAGGGTGACTCGCCGAAGAGCGCGGCGGCCAGCGCCTCCGTCGTCGGCGGCAGGATGCCGAACGAGCAGATGTGGGTCGTGGATTCGGGGTACGCGGTCAGGTCCCACGGCGTGCGCAGCGCGACGGTGACAGTCGGCCGCCGGGCAGCAAGCACGGCACTGGCGAGCTCAGCCTGGGCTGGCTGCAGATGAGCCGAGAAGGTGCCCAGGATCACCAGGTCGTACGCGGCGATGCGCTGAGCGATGCCGGCGATCTCTTCGCCGCTCGGCACCTCGGCCGCCAGCAGCTCGTCAACGTTCGGGAAGCGGCCACGCACTGCCGCGGCCAGCGTGGGCGCTACGAACGACGACGTGTCGGCCGGTGTCAGGTCGGCCGGCCGCGAGTGCACGACCGCGACTGCGCGCGTCCGCCCCAAGCCTGAGCGGCAGCAGGCCCGCATCGTCGCGCACGAGAGTCACCGATCGCGCCGCGAGCTCGGCAGCGAGCGCCTGGTGCTCTGTGCAGCCGACGACCTCAAGTGGAGGTTGGTCGAAGCCCCTCAGCCACTGACGGATCTCCGCCAACCGCTCGAGTGACTGCTGGTTGGCCAACGGATCGAGCAGTCCGCGTTTCTCGGCCTGCTCCACGCCCTGCTCCATGCGCGCGATCAGCTCCGGATCGGCCGTGCCCAGGAGCAGGTCCTGCCCGGCGCGCAGCGCCACGATGACGTCGACGATCTGCGCCGCGCCCTGGGCGAGGGAGCGCATGTCCAGAGCGTCGGTGATCGACAGTCCCTCGAAGCCGAGGCCGTCGCGCAACAGGTCGGTGATCGACCTCGCGGGCGAGGCTGGCCGGCATGTTCGGATCGCCGGTCAGCTCGGGCAGCGCGTGAGTGGCCGGCCATCACCAGCCGCGCGCCGGCATCGAAAGCCGCGCGGAACGGCACCAGCTCACGCGCCTCGAACTGCGATCAGGTCGCGCGCTACCGACGGCCAGCTCGTGATGAGTGTCGACGGCCGCGTCGCCCGCACCGGAAAGTGCTTTGCCGTGGCCGCGACACCCTCGGCCTGGAGGCCGCGCACGGTCGCCGCGGCGAGGCCGGCGACTGCCTGCGGGTCGTCGCCGAAGGAGCGGATGCCGAGCGCCGGGGTTGGCGGGGTTCGTGGCGAGGTCGCAGACCGGCGCGTAGTTGACGTTGACGCCGACCGCCCGCAGCTCGATCGCCGTCGCCCGTGCCACGCGCTCGGCGAGATCCTCGTCGCCGGCCGCGCCCAGCGCCATCGCGCCGGCGAACTGGGTCGTCTGCGTGCCCAGCGCGATTGAGCTGGCCGCCCTCCTGGTCGGTGGCGATGAGCAGCGGTCCGCAGCTCGGCCGGTTGCGCCGCCTGGAGCTGCGCGGTCAGGTGCGCGCACCTGGCCGGGCGAGTCGACGTTGTGATGCGCGAAAGAGCGTGACACCGGCGACAGGGCGAGCCGAGATGGCCTCAGCCACCTCCGCCGGCAGCTCCCTGCCGACGAAGGCGACCATCAGTCGCCCCGAGGTCATGACTTGACGGAGCCGGCCAGGATCCCTCGAACGAACGCGCGCTGGAGGAGCAGGAACACGGCCAGCGGCACGATCATCGTCACGAACGCGCCGGCAGTCAGGATGTGCCACTGCTCGCCGCGGTTGCCGACCAGGTTGTAGAGCGCCGTGGGCATCACCCGCGAACCGGCGTCGACGCCGAGGAACACGAGCGCCACGAGCAGGTCGTTCCAGACCCACAGGAACTGGAAGATCGCGAACGCGCCGAGTGCCGGGACCGAGAGTGGCAGGACGATGCGCATGAACGTCTGGAAGTGTGAGGCGCCGTCGATCGCAGCCGACTCGAACAGGTCACGCGGCAGCTGCAGATGTAGTTGTAGAGCAGGAAGATGGCCAGCGGCAGGCCGAACGCGGTGTGCGCCAGCCAGATGCCGAGGAAGGTGCCGTAGAGGCCCAGCGCCTGATCGCTGTACAGCTGCAGGATCGGGATGAGCGACATCTGGAGCGGCACGACAAGCAGGCCGACGACGACTGCGAACAGCACGCCTCGGAACGGGAAGCGGATCCAGGCGAATGCGTAGGCCGCGAAGGCGGCAATCGTGATCGGGATGAAGGTCGCCGGAATGGTCACGATCAGGCTGTTGAGAAAGGCGCTGATCATGCCCTTCGCTGCCGAGCACGACCGCGTAGTTGCTGCAGCGTCCACTGGCCGGCCTGGAGCGGATTCAGCAGGGCTGTCCACCAGCCGGTCTGGGTGATGTCGAGCGGGTTGCGGAACGACGTAACGAGGAGGCCGAGCGTCGGGAGGGTCCACAGCGCGCAGATCGCGATGACCGCGATGCGCAGCGGGCCAGCTGCGCAGGAAGGCGGGTCGCCAGGCTGACACGTGCGGCGCCCTTCTCGGCTGTCTGGGCTGGTGCTGTCATGACCCGACTCCCTGCTTGTCGCAGATTGCGGACGTTGACGATCATGATCGGCAGCACGGCCATGAACAGGACCGTCGCCAGTGCCGCGGCGCGGCCGTCAGTTGGAGAACTGGAACTTCTCGAGGAACATCCGGTTGGCGACGACGTCGGTGTCGAACCGTCCGCCGGTCATGACGTAGACGATGTCGAAGATCTTGAGCACGACGATGGCGATCGTCGTCGCGACGGTCATGATCGAGCCCTTGATGATCGGCACGATGACGCGGAAGAAGATCTGCCGCTCGCTCGCCCCGTCGAGCCGGGCTGCCTCGAGGATCTCCGTCGACACGCCCTTGATGGCTGCCGACAGGATGACCATCGCAAAGCCTGTCTGGAGCCAGATCATGATCACGATCAGGGCGTAGGTGTTGAGCGGCGGTGTCTGGACCCATTGCACCGGGTCGAAGCCGAGGCCCGTCCAGATCGCGTTGAGCAATCCGTACTGCGGCAGCCCTTCCGGGCGCCACTGGTAGACGAAGCGCCAGATGACCGAAGCGCCGACGAGCGAGATGGCCAGTGGCAGGAAGATGAACGTCTTGGCCAGCGCCTCGCGACGAACGCGGTCGACGAGGCCCGCGATCAGCAGGCCCAAGCCGACGCTGCCCGGCGTTCCCACGACGAGCCAGATGATGTTGTTCCTGAAGATGGCCAGGAACGGCGGGGTGGTGAGCTCCTTGTAGTGCCTCAGCGGATCGCCGTTCGTGCCGTCGGTGAAGCTGGCGATGATCGTCGATATCGTCGGGTAGACGAGGTACAGGCCCAGCAGCGGCATGGCCGGCAGGATGAAGACCCACGGGATGATCCGGTCCTGCCAACGCGGGCCGAGCAGGCCGACGATTGCGCTGACGCCGGCGTAAAGCAGCCAGACGCCGCCGACGCCGATGACGATGGCGACGATCGCGAGCAGGATCTTGGCCAGCTCGAGGTCGCCCTGGTTTCGCGCAGCGCGGCCGCTCCGTCGGGATTGCCGATCAGCTCGTAGATGTTGGCCAGAAGGTTCTGGCCGGCGCGGGGATCGGCGAGGACGGTCAGGCCGATGATGATGACGACGATGCCGACGATGCCGCCGAGGGGCAGCAGGTATCGGCCAGGTCGCGCGTCACGCGCCTCTTCGATCGACTCGGACAAGGTCCTTCATTGCCGCCCTCCTCCTCGGGGCAAATAGTAAGAGGGCGCGCCGCTCGCGCGGCGCGCCTCTTTTTCGACTCGGTTACCCGGCGACGGCTACTTCCGTCGGCCAGGCCGCGTCGATGTTCTGGAGAGCCTGGTCCAGGTAGTCCGGACCGTTGGTCACGGTCTGACTGACTCGGTCCAGAACGCTCCGGCGCCCACCTCGGGCGGCATCAGGTCGGAGGCGTCGAAACCGACGTATGACGCGTCGTTCACGATCTGCGCAGCGATATCGAGCTTGGGGAAGCCCGCGTACCACTCCTGCGGGGTCGTGTTGTTGGCCGAGATGGCGCTGCCCGCCTCGATCCACCGCTGGGTACCCTGCGGGGTCGAGAGGAACTGCGCTACCGCGCGCACTGCCTCGTGATCCTTCGGCCTGGATCCTGGCCAGCACCATCAGGGTGTCCGCGGAGCCGAGCGCCGGTGCGCCCTGCTCGGTCGTCGATGCGCCGGCAGGTAGAAGATGCCGATGTCGTCGCCGATCTCGTACATGCGGTCACGGTGCCAGGACCGCCTGCCCGGACATCCGGGAAGAAGTCTGGTCCGTACCAGGTCGGGATCTTGTGCATGGCGCACTGGGGAGTGCAACCATCCCAGTTGTCATCCGCGCGGGAAGGCCGGGTCGAACGGCTGGTCTGGGCTGATGGCCATCACAGCGCTCGGCCCACCGAAGACGTTGTCTTCCTTGTAGATCATGTTGATCGACGCGTCTCGAAGGCGGCGCGGACTTCAGGTGAATTGAACGGCAGCTCGTGGGTGATCCACTGCGTTGTAGACCTCGGGCGTCTCCGTCCGAAGCATGACCTCCTCGACCCAGTCGGTGAACTGCCAGCCCGTCGCGGTGCCGGCTTCCATGCCCATGCACCACGGGCGGCGCCGACGGCGATGATCTGCATCCTCGAGAGCGGTCATCTCGTCCCAGGTAGTGGGAACGGCGAGTTGTTGGCTCTCGAAGAAGTGGATCGGGTACCAGACGGTTGACTTGACGTCGGCCTTGTACGGGATGCCCCAGATGGCGCCGGCCTCGTCGGTGATCGAGACCGACAGTTGCGGTGTGCTGACTCGCCGAGCTCGGCGGCATCCATGAAGGTCGAAACGTCGACCAGCTGGCCATCAGCGCCGTAGGCGAGGACGGCCGTCGGCTGGGCGAGCATGGCCAGGTCGGGCGGCTGCCCGCCTTCGATGCGCGTCCGCAGAACCGTCTCGTGGCTCGAGCCGATGCTGTCGACCTGGATCGTGATCCCGGTCGCGGCAGCGAAGTCGGCGATGGCTGCCGCGAAGTTGGCGCCCTCGCCACCGATCCACTGCGTCTGGATGTTGACGGTCTCGCCGGTGTACTCGTCGTTTAGCGCCTGCGTCGAGCTCGGTGAAGCCGGTCGGAGCGGTCGGAACCGCTAAACCGGTTGGCGCACCGCTCGGCTCCTCTGAAGGCTCC
Source organism: uncultured Chloroflexia bacterium (assembly GCA_963776865.1). Taxonomy (GTDB): domain Bacteria; phylum Chloroflexota; class Limnocylindria; order Limnocylindrales; family CSP1-4; genus JALYGJ01. Next base: position 493,058 of record CAVZOG010000004.1, read on the forward strand.
TCGCTCGGCTCCTCTGAAGGCTCCTCGCTCGGCTCCTCGCTGGGCTCCCCACTCGGCTCCTCGCTCGGCTCCTCTGAAGGCTCCTCGCTCGGCTCCTCGGACGGCTCCTCGCTCGGCTCGCCCGACGGCTCGCCGCTTGCCTGCGCTGTTGCGCTCGGCAACAGCGACCCTGATGGCCGCAGCGACGCGACCGCCCCGCCACACGCTACAACGACCATGGCCGCAATCACGATCATGGCCCACCAGGTTCTTGTTCCCCATTCAGGACTCCTCCTCAGTGCTGCCTTTTGAAACTATCCCTCGGCAATGTTGATGAGCCAGCCATCTGGGTGGCTCGGTGGATAGTGGAATGATGTGGTATCCGGACCTCCTCTGTCTCTCTATCGCTAGCCCACCCCCTCCCGGTGATCGGCTTCGACTCGCTGGCGCGCAATTGCCGCCGCTCCCCGTGCGCCGGCTTCGACGCTGGGCGAGAGAAGCTCGATGCTAGTCCTCTTGAAGGCGGCCTCGACCAGTGGTGAGGCGAGACGCTCGCGGCCGATGGCCTCGAGCAGCGGATTGAGCAGCGCATCGCCGGCCGCGGCGACGCCGCCGCCGACCACGATGTGGTTGACGCCGAGCGTGAGAACCAGGCCGCGGATGATGTGCGCGAGGCGTCCGGCGATCGTCGCCGCGAGGTCGGCGGCGAGCGCGTCGCCCTCAGCCGCGGCGCGGAATACGTCTGCCGCGGTGGGATCGGTGGGCAGGGTGGTCTGGTCGCCGGGTGCCGCCGTTCGCGTCACGCGCGCCAACCTGGTGATCGCCGGTCCAGCCGCGATGACCTCGTAGCAACCGTCGAGGCCGCACGCGCAACGACCGGCCGCCGGATCGCCGACGACGTGGCCGATCTCGCCGGCAAGACCGTTCGCGCCGCGCAGCACGCGACCGTCGAGCACGATCCCGGCCGAAATTCCGGTGCCCACGCTGAGATAGGCCATGTCGGCCGCACTGCCCGCCCCTTCACCGGCAGCTTCGTTCGATGTGGCGTGGACCCATGCTGCGGCCGCACGCGCGTCGTGCTCCACGTAGCACGGCAGCCCGACCGCTTCCTCGAGCAGCGGCCCCAGGGCCAGGTCGCTGCCACCCAGGTTGACGGCGAGTCCGACGGTGCCGGTCCGAGGCTCGACCTAGCCGGGCACCGCCACGCCGACCGCTGCAATGGCCCGTCCGTCGTCGGCCGCAAAATGGTCGATCGCGCTGCGCACGAGCTCGCTCAGCTGTCCCGTCAGGCGGTCGGCCTGGGTCGGCTCAACCGAGTGCATGCAGGACCTGATCGTCCGAGTCGGTGACCACGCACGCTGTCTTCGTGCCGCCGACGTCGATGCCCACCGTCAGCAGCTGCGCTCCATCCCGCTCGGGGATTGGCCGGACCATCGCCGAAGCTGGGGCTTCGGCGATGGCGGCCATGGGCAAGACAAGGGTCACGGGGTCACCGGGCGAGGCTCAAGCCGAGCTCTTCGGTCATCAACAGCGCCGACGCGCCGATCAGCACGTCGTCGTCCTGCGCCTCGCCAAGCTCGATCCTCGTGTCGCGAGCGAGCAGCGGCAGCGCGTTCCACTGAGCCTGGCGGCGAACAGCGTCGAGCCATTGCGGGCCGAGGTGCAGCGGCCGGGCCGATCAGCAGCACGTGGTTGACATTGAGCGAGCTGATCAGCGCGGCGATGCCGACGCCGAGCATCTGCCCGGCCTCCAGGACGATCCGTCGCACGGGCTCATTACCGGCTTTGAAGGCGGCAATGAGCGACTGCTCGTCCGTGATCTCGGGCACTCTGTGGTGAGCGGCGGCGATCATCGACGCCATGCTGGCCACCGTCTCGAGGCAGCCCACACGGCCGCAGCGACATGGTGCAAGGGCAGGACCTCGCGGTGTCGCCGAAGTTATGCCGAAGATCGAATGGCCGATCTCGCCGGCGCCCGAACCATCGCCCTGGTGCAGCTGGCCATCGAGGATGATGCCGGCGCCGATGCCGCGTCCAACTCGGACCACGATCAGGTTGTCTGGGCGTGGCACGGGACCGAAGGTCAACTCGGCCACCGCGGCGGCCTGACTGTCGTTGGCGACGACCACCGGGACGCCGAATCGGTCGGCAACGATCTTGCCCAGCGGCAGGTCGGTCCAGTCGAGGTTCACAGCCCAGCGAACCGTTCCGGTGCGCGAGTCGATCAGCCCCGGCGCTCCGATGCCGATGCCCAGCAGTGGGCTGGCGCCGTTGCTGTTGACGAGGCCCTCGATCAGACCGACCACCGCCTGAACGGCCTCACCGCCATCGCGCCCTTCGAGCGCTACGGAGTCCGACTTGATGATGTCTGCCGCGCAGGTCGACCGTCGCGCCGGTGAAGTGCGACTCACCGAGGTCGAGCCCGATCAGGTGGCGGCCCTGGGCGCGGACCTGGACCAGGATCGGTGCCTTGCCGCCCGTTGACGGACCGCGGCCGGCCTCCTCGACCAGCCCGTCGCGAATCAGGTCGCCGACGAGGCTCGATACGGAGGTGCGCGTCAGGCCGGTGACGCGCGCGACCTCGGCGCGGCTGATCGCGCTGCGGTCGTAGATCGCGCGCAGCACGAGCTGCTGGTTGAACGCGCGGGTCTGCTGATGCGTGGCTTTCTCGGGCAGGTTGGCCATCGCCTCTTCTTTGGGGCTGACCGGCGTCCCGCCTCCTCGCACCGCGTTGTCCGTCCCTGCGAACGCGGTCATGCGGGTACTTTGCCAAGTCAGTTGACAAAGCGATAGTGCGCGCTCGCTGCTCGGCTTGTCAAGGCGATTGACAAACTCGCTCCGCGTTTCGCGGCCGTGTTGTGGGTGCCACGCAGGGGCCTATGCGACGATTGATCAATGCCCAACATCACCGATCCAGCCATCGAGCAATACGCAACTGAACACACGTCGCCCGAGCCCACGCTGCTGACCGAGCTGGCAGCGGAAACGCGCGACTTCTCGCGCTCGTCGGGGATGATGGTCGGCCGGCTCGAGGGCCGCTTCCTGAAGACTCTCGTCGCGGCCGTCGGGGCGCGGCGTGTGCTCGAGATCGGCACCTTCACCGGCTACTCGGCACTGTCAATGGCCGAGGCACTGCCCGCCGACGGCCGCATCGTGACGTGTGAGATCAACCCGCGCCACGCCGAGCTCGCTCAGCGCTACTTCGACAAGTCGCCCTACGCGGCGATGATCGAGCTGCGCCTCGGCCCGGCGATCGAGACGCTGCGGGGTCTTGAAGGCACGTTCGACTTCGCGTTCATCGACGCCGACAAGCCGTCGTACGGCGACTACTACGAGGAGATCCTGCCGCGCCTGGCGGCCGGCGGTCTGATCTGCGTCGACAACGTGCTCTGGTCGGGTGACGTGCTGGACGCATCGGCGACGGACGAGAGCACCGTCGCCCTGCGCGCGTTCAATGACATGGTCTTCAACGATCCGCGCGTCGAGTGCGTGATGGTCCCGATTCGGGACGGAGTGACGCTGATCCGCCGAATCTAAAAACCGGAGGGCCTCGGGAGAAGGCCCTCCGGTGATTGAGGAGCGAGTTGGTGGGTCGGCAGCTCTGACCCTGTGTAGCTAGCTGTCCGAGTCGGAGCCTGTGCCTGAGTCGAGGTCGGAGTCGGGATTGGTCAGCTCGGGGATGTCGAACCAGAAGCCGGGGCCACCGCCCTGGCCGTCGCCCGGGGCACCGAACTCATCGAGACCGGGGAAGCCGGGCAGTCCGGGCAGTCCACGGAGCATGCCGGGGCCGAGCTCGCCGAGCTCCTCGAGGTTGATCTCGCCGTCCTGGGCGATGCTGTTGAACAGCTCGCGCAGCGCGGAGTCGGCGGGCAGCTGGTCGACTTCCTCCTGGGTGATGACACCGTCCTCGAGGAAGCCCTGGATCTGCTCCATGTTCTGCATCAGCTCGTCCATCTCGGCCTCGATGTCGGCGCGCTGCTGATCGGCAGCGTCCTCGAGTGCCGCGACGATCGCGTCGGCCTGCGCCTGCGTGATCACGCCCTGGCTGACCAGGTCGGTCAGGACCTCATCGAGCATGTCGCCGACCGCGTGGCGGAGGCCATCCTTGCCGTCGGTGCTCTTGCCGCCTTCTGAGTCGTCGCCGTCCACTTCGTCGGTCGGAGCGGGCGTTGCATCTGGGGCGGGGGTTGCCGACGTCGCGCTGAAGATCGACGACGCGGTGGTCTGGATCTGCGGCGCGGCTACTGCGACCGCGGCACCGGCGACGAGCAGGAAGCCCGCAACTGGCAGCCAGATGAGACGTTTCATGGGCGAAGCCCTCCATCAGTTGGCGTATTCGTCAAGGGTCCTGGTGAGGTGACCTTGGCCGAATGCTCAACGGGCAGGCTTGGCCGCGACTGTTGACCGGCTTACGGTTGGCTGTGAATCCTGAGATTCGCCGCTAGCCGCGCGGCAGGGTCACGGTGAACGTCGCGCCGCCGCCGGGAGTGGCGGAGTAGGCGATCGCGCCGGCATGGGCGGCGGCAACCGAGGCCGCGATGGAAAGCCCAAGCCCACTGCCGCCGCGGTCACGGGAGCGGCCCGGATCGGCGCGGTAGAAGCGGTCGAAGATGTGCTCGACGTGCGCCGGATCGATGCCCGGTCCGTGGTCGGAAATGGTCAGCACCGCAGTTCCGTCGGCCGCGCCCAGGTTGACGTCGACCGGCGTCTCGACCGGCGTATGCACGCGCACGTTGGTCAGCAGGTTGCCGATCACCTGGCGCAACCGGTCCTCGTCGCCGGACACGACGACGTCCGGCTGGACTGACGCGTTGACCGGCCGTGCCGGCTCGACTGCCTGAAGGTCGTTCAGCGCGTCGCCGACCACGTCGCTGAGCGCGACCGGATCGTGACGCAGCGGCCGGCCCTGGTCGAGTCGGGCGAGCAGCAGCAGGTCCTCGACGAGCGCCGCCATGCGCCGGCTCTCGCTGCCGATGCGTGCCATCGCCTGATCCAGGTCGGCATCGTCGGCCAGACCGCCGGCGCGGTAGAGCTCCGAATAGCCGCGCACGGCCGTCAGCGGCGTGCGCAGCTCATGAGACGCGTCGGCAACGAACTGGCGCAGCTGGCTCTCGCTGCGCTCCTTGGCCGACAGAGCCGCCTCCTGGCTCTCGAACGAGGCCTGGATCTTGTCGAGCATCGAGTTGAACGCGTGTCCCAGTCGGCCAACCTCGCTGTGGTCGGCGTCGACTGCCACGCGTTGGGTCAGGTCGCCGGCCGAGATGCTCTCCGCCGTTGCCGTCATCTTCTCGAGCGGCCGAAGGTCGCGCCGAATGATGAACCAGCCGGCGATCAGCACGATCGCGAGCACGATCAGGCCGACCACGGCCAGCGCCGAGATCATCACGCTGACCGATCGCTCGACTCCGCTCATCGGCGCACCGAGAACAATGACCAGTCCCTGGGCCGGTCCCTGTCCCGGAAGAGCCAGCATCCGATACGAGAGCGACCCGTCGACCGAGCCTCGCTCGACGATCCTCTGGAGCGGCAGTGTCGGCTCGCCCGCCGCCGGCATCGCCGGCAGGGAGTCGGGCGCGTACGAGGGCCCCGAGGCACGAGAGTCGATCAGGACTCCCTGCCGGTCGTAGACAAGGACGGCGAATCGGCGACCGGTTGGGTCATTGGGAACTCGCGGTCCGGGCTGCTCGACGTCGGCATCGGTGAACCGGATGAGCTCGACGTCCAGCTGGCCGATCAGGCTGGTTCGGGTGATGCCCACGACCAGGCCGCCGGATGCGACAAGCGCAACTGCAAGCAGCAATCCAACTGTCAGCAGCAGCCTGGTGCGCAGCGTCACGTGTCGGCTACTCCCTGATGGCGAATGGCCGGCGGGACTCTAGACGCCTTCGGCGCGAAGTGTGTAACCGAAGCCGCGGATGGTGCGGATGAGCTTCTCGTGGCCGGTGTCCAGCTTGCGGCGCAGATAGCTGACATATGTCTCGACGACGTTGTCGTCGCCGTTGAAGTCGTACTGCCAGACGTGATCGAGGATCTGCTGCTTGGACAGGACGCGCTCGGCGTTGAGCAGCAGGTAGCGCAGCAGCCGGAACTCGGTCGGGGAGAGGCGAACCTCGCTGCCCGAGCGCCACACCTGGTGGCGGTCTTCGTCCATCTCCAGGTCGCGATAGCGCAACCGGTGGCTTTCCGAGGCGCCGGACGACCGCGTGCGGCGCAGCAGGGCGCCAATGCGGAGCGTCAGCTCCTCGAGCGAGAAGGGCTTGGTGACGTAGTCGTCGCCGCCGCGGATGAAGCCGGTGACCCGGTCCTCCTCGGCATCGCGAGCGGTCAGGAAGATGACCGGCACGAAGTCACCGTCGGCGCGCAGCCGGCGACAAACCTCGAACCCGTCGATATCGGGCAGCATCACGTCCAGCACGACGAGGTCGGGCGGCGTACGCGAAGCAGACTCGAGCGCCGCTGAACCGGTGTGTGCGGTGGCGACGTCGTAACCCATGTAACGGAGAGCGGTTGACAGAAGCTCGGTGATCGGGGCTTCGTCGTCAACGACCAGGACGCGCCCTCGCTCGGCGATTGCGTCCTTTGAGCCCCCCGTAGCGGTGGAGATGGATGTCATGGCCTCTATTCCATACGATGGTTCTTGGAGAATGCTGTGAGGTTGCCGAGAGCCAGTTGGCAATTCACATTCTCACAGCAATCTCCCAGCGAGCATAGATTAGGCCCACAGGTGAGCTGCGCAATCTGATGGCAGTGCCAAGACGACGCCGACTGTTGCTCCCGCTTCTCCTTCTCCTCCTCCTCGGTGGGGTGGGCAGCGCGGTCGGCGTCTGGTATTCTTCTTCAGCGGCTCTGCTCACGAAGCGGCGAGCATCGAAGACGCAGCCCCGTGATCATCCCCGGGGCGCCGATCGTGCTACTCGGACCAGGCCGGCTGACCAACGCCTCGGTCAGTGGACCTGGCCGTGCCCCGGTTCGTTGCCTCGTTCGCGAAGGAAGCGCTCGATCTCGCTGATCAGCTCGTCGCCGGCGGGCAGGCGCGACTCATCGGCCATCTCCTCGAGCCGCTCGACGTAGGCGCGCGTCTTCTCATCGACCGCAGTAGCGGTGTCGAGCCGCGTGCGCAGCTGGTCGGCCTCTTCCTGCAGCTCGGCCGTGTCAATCTCGACATCCAGATGCCGGCCGAGCGTCTCGAGCAGCGCTACAGCCGCCGGCGGGTACTCACCGCTGACGTAGTGCGGGACCTGCGCGAAGTAGCCGATCGCCGGAATGCCGGCTTCGGCCACGGCCACGTCGAGAACCGAGATCGCCGCCGCGGGAACGCGCAGGATTCCCGACGGCCCCGGCTGGATGTCGCCGCGCAGCAAACCCGGGCTCGATTCGGTGCCCAGGATCGGCACCGCCCGCGTATGCGGCACGGCCGCCGGGATGGCGCCGAGCGAGATCCACTGCTCGACCTCCAGCGACCGCACGAGCGCGACCATGTCCTGGGCCAGCTCGCGCCAGCGGAAATCGGGCTCGGGACCGGTCAGCACGAGAACGTCACGTTCGCCGAGGCGCGTGCGGCGGAACGCGAGCTCCGGCCACGACAGGTTCGACGGGCGCCCGTCCATGATCTCGAGCGTCGGCCGCCGCGCGCGGTAGTCGTACAGCAGGTCCGCCTCGAACGTCGCCACGTTCGGCGCGGCATCGGCGACCAGTGCCTCGACCGCGGACGTGGATGCCGCGCCGGCGTCCACCCAGGCGTCCAGCGCCACCACGACTGTCGGAGCGATCAGGTCGGACGCGTCGGTAATTCGGACGAGGCTCACCGGCCAAGAATAGGACGCAGTCGCTGGACGCCAGCTAATTCGTGTTGCGTCGCGTCGCGCGGCCACTCAGACTGCGGTCACGATGTTGCGGCGAGGGGCCAAGACTGATCGGCTGCTCACCACGGTGATGTTCACCGACGTCGTTGGCTCGACCGAGCTCGCCGGCAGGCTCGGCGACCGGGCCTGGAAAAACCTCATCGCGCGTCACAACTCAATAGTTCGGCGCGAGCTCAAGCGCTTCAACGGCAAGGAACTGGACACCGCGGGCGACGGCTTCTTCGCGATGTTCGAGCGTCCGGCCCAGGCGATCGATTGCGCATGGGCGGTCAGGCACTCCTTACGATCGATCGATCTTCAGATCCGGGCTGCGATCCACATGGGCGAAGTCGAGGTCATGGGCGGCAAAGTCGGCGGCATTGCCGTTCACGCCGCGTCGCGGGTCCTGGCACTGACTGAGCCTGGGCAGATCTACACGACCGGCATCGTTCACGACGTCGTCGCCGGCTCCGACATCGTCTTCGCTGATCGAGGGGTTCATGAGCTGCGCGGCGTGTCGGGAACGTGGCACCTCTACGCCGTCGAGCAGACGGCGAACAAGGTGGACGCGCTCCTTCCGAACAGCCAACTGAGACATCCGGCGGCAGGGTCAGCCTTCGGGTTCTGGGGGCCGCGGTGGTAGTCGTCGCCTTGATCGCCGTGGCCGGTGGAGCCATCGCGTTCGCCACGCTGTCAAGTCCGGCCCCGGTCGTGCCACAGGCCAATTCTGTCGTACAGGTCAGGGGCGCCGACGGGGCATTGGTGGACAGCGTCGGGATCGAAGACCCAACGGAAGTCGGCAATCGACAAGGGCGTGCTGTGGGTGCTCAGTGGCAGCGGTCGGACGCTCAACAGAGTTGCACTGCCGACAGGCAGCATCTCGGCCGTCGGATTGCCGGCGGTGCCGACGGGCATGGCCCTGGGTGACGGATCGGCATGGATCACGACGGGATTCGGCGCCCTATCTGGCGAGGCGGGCGTGCTCCGCGTGGGAACGGAGAGTCGTCAGGTCGAGGAGACGATCGCCCTCGGCAGCGGAGCGGACGGCATCGCCGTCGGCGAAGGGTCGGTCTGGGTCACCAACCGGATCGATGACACACTCACCCGGATCGACCTGACCACCGGCCTCGTCAACGGCACCGCCGACGTCGGCGAAGGACCGGTCGCGGTTGTTGTCGGCGGGGGTTCCGTTTGGGTCGCGAACTCGGTCGATCAGACGGTCTGGCGCATCGATCCCCGCTCACTGGCTCGCACGGCCGAGGTTGCGCTCGCCGACCAGCCGTATGACTTCAGCCTTGCGTTCGGCAGCTTGTGGGTCACCAGCGAGCTCGGCACGTCGGTGACGCAGATCGACGCGACGTCGAACACGATCCAGCGCACGCTGACCATGCCAGGGCCCGCTCGTGGCATAAGCAGTGGCCCGGACGAAGTTTGGGTCGCGCTGGGCAACGGCGAAGTCGCGCGCTTCGATCCCGACGATCCAGCGGGCTTCACGAGAGTCACGCTAGCCGGGGCTCCTTACGACGTCGCAGCTGATGCAAGCGGCGCGTGGGTGTCATTGCGTGAATAGGGCAGTTACCACTTTCCTCTGCTTGCTCGCCGTGGTGGGTTGCGCACAGGCGCCCGTTGCGACACCGGTCCCGACCCCAACACGCTTCACCGGCGGCGCGCTGCGTGTCGTGATTCCGGCCACTGGCGGCTTGCAAAGCCCGTTCACCGACGGTGATGATGCGGCGCTCGACCCTCACGTGGGAAGTGCGCAGTACGACGCCTGGGAACTGCTCCGCTGCTGCCTCGCGCGCACCTTGCTATCGACCAATGGCCGCCCGGCCGCCGAAGGTGGCGCTCGCCTGCACCCCGATGCCGCAGAGGCGCTGCCCGAGATCTCGAGCGATGGGCTGACGTGGACCTTCAAGCTCAAGCCGGGACTCCACTACTCGCCTCCATTGCAGGACGTCGAGATCACGGCCGCCGACTACATACGCAGCTTCCACCGGCTTTTGTCACCGCAGATGGTGGAAGAGTTCGGACAGGGTTTCTACCAGGACATCGTCGGTGCGGCCGCGTACCAGAGCGGCGAGGCGACATCGATTTCGGGTTTGGAGAGCCCCGACCCACTGACGCTTTCGATCAGGCTCACGGCACCAGCCGGCGATCTATCGGCACGGCTCGCGACGTCGTGGATCGTGCCCATCCCGCCCAATCCGCATAACCCGCAGGCGCGATTCGGCGTGGCAGAGGGCCACGACTTCAGCTACGGCCGGTTCATGCCGTCGTCCGGGCCGTACATGGTTGAAGGGTCGCCCGAACTTGACTTTTCAGTGTCGCCGACCGCCCAGGAGCCGTTGGCAGGCATGCTCCCCGGCGAGCGCATATCGCTGATCCCCAATCCATCCTGGGACCCGACAACTGACGAGCTTCGAGGCGCACGGCCCGAGCGGATCGAGCTGCTGGTCGTGTCGGACACCGAGACAGCCGTGGCGGAGATGCGCGCCGGCCGAGCGGATCTCGTGGTCAACAACTTCGACGGCGTGGCAGTCGCCGCTGTCGATCAGGATCCCAGCCTTGGCCGCCTGGAGATCAACGAGGTCGGCGCGACCTTGGGCGTTTCCATCAACACCGCTCTGCCGCCGTTCGACGATCTCCACGTCAGACGTGCCGCAGCCCACGCGATCGATCGCGCGGCGGCCCTCGAGGCGATCGGCGGGCCTATGCAATTCCGTCCGATTCAGCACATCGTCCCGGATTCAATGGAAGACAACCTGCTGCTCGACTATCACCCCTACGGAGGGAGCGAGGCAGACGTCACTGCTGCTAAGGCCGAAATGGCTCAGTCAATCTACGACAGCGACGGCGACGGCATCTGCGATCTGGATGCTTGTCGCGAGGTGGCAATCGCGTCTCCTGAGGGTCTTGCCACACAGTTGGTGCAACTGCTCGCCGACAACCTTTCTGAGATCGGCCTTCACTTGTCGAGCGAGCCAGTCAACCTCTTCGAGATTTATTCGGATCAGTCGGCCAAGGTCGCACTGTTTGCTCCGCACGGTTGGGGACGCGACATTCAGGCGGCATCCAATTTCTTTGTCGGCCAGTTCTACAGCCCGGTCGCGGAGGGTAACAACCTCTCGAAGATCGGCGCTTCAAGCTCACAGCTGTCGGAATGGGGTTATGGGGACGCCGTCGTACCCAACATCGATACGCGCATCGAGGCTTGCATACCGTTGACCGGCGCCGCCCAGTTCGAATGCTGGGCCTCACTCGACCAGTACGTGGTCGAGAGCGTCGCGCCAAGCGTGCCGATCGGCCTGGGCGTGATCCCGGTGCTCGCGTCACAACGGGTCGGTGAATACTCGACCAACGAGCTGACCACTGCGCCCTCTTACGACCGAATCCTCGTTTTGCCCTGATACCGGTCGTCGCACGCCGAGATCAACGTCGGCGGGGCGCAAAGCCTCCGTGACCGAACTCGATTTCGTCGGGCGTGATGACGAAGATCTCGCGCGCGCCGCTGCGCCGGCGGTAGGGCGAGCCGAGGTACCGCTCCGACATCTTGTCGATGAACTCCAGGTCGACGTCGGGCCGGATTTCGGTCACGCGGCCGCTGATGCGGACGTAGCGCCAGTCGTCGTGGTGGTCGACCACTGAAACGTGGACCTGAGGGTTGCGTCGCCAGGCGCCGACCTTTGCCAGAGTCGACCGGAGAGCTGGTCACCGAGATGCTCGCCGTCCCAGTCGATCCACATCAGGCAGCCCACGAGTGAGCCGTCACGCCTGGCCCAGCTGACGTGGCCGATGTGATCGGTCGTCAGCAGGTAGACCAGATCGTCGGGGACAGATGGATGGTCGGTCATGGCTGCCGACCGAGGTTCATGAACACGCTCCCGACGATACAGTCCACGAGTGGAACTCGGGATCTACACCTTCGGCGCGGTGCACAGCGATCCGGCGACGGGCCGTCAGATCGACGCTCACGAGCGCCTGCGCCAGATAGTCGCCGAGATGGAGCTGGCCGATCAGGTCGGCCTCGACGTCTTCGCCATCGGCGAACACCACCGACCCGACTTCGCGGTCAGTGCTCCGGCCGTCGTGCTTGCCGCAGGCGCCATGCGGACGGCGAAGATCCGCCTGTCGAGCGCCGTAAACGTGTTGTCGTCCGACGATCCGATCCGCGTCTTCCAGCAGTTCGCGACGCTCGACCTGCTCTCCGGCGGCCGGGCCGAGATCATGGCCGGCCGCGGTTCGTTCATTGAGTCGTTCCCGCTGTTCGGCTACGACCTGAGCGACTACGACACGCTCTTCGCGGAGAAGCTCCAGCTGCTGCTCAGGATCCGCGAGTCGGAACGGGTCACCTGGCCGGGTGGGCGGCACACGCACCCGATCGAGGACCGCGGCGTCTACCCGCGGCCGCAGCAGGATCCGCTGCCGGTCTGGGTCGCCGTCGGCGGTACGCCGGAATCGGCCGCGCGTGCCGGGTTGCTCGGGCTGCCACTCGCGCTGGCGATCATCGGCGGCGACCCGGCGCGCTTCAAGCCGTTCGCCGAGATCCATCGCGCGGCCACGGCCGAGGCCGGCCATTCGAGGCAGGCGTTCAGCATCAACTCACACGGCCTGATCGCGGACGACTCGCAGAAGGCGGTCGAGATGGCCTTTCCGCCGATGAAGGAGATGATGGATCGCATCGGCAAGGAACGCGGCTGGGGCGTGCCGCCGATGACGCTCGAGCAGTTCGAGCGGTCGCGCAGCCTCCACGGTGCCAACTTCGTCGGCTCGCCCGAGGAGGTCGCCGAGAAGATCCTCCACCAGCATGAGATCTTCGATCACGACCGATTTCTGATCATGTTCACGGTCGGGCCGCTTGCCCACGACGCGGTGCTGCGCTCGATCGAGCTGTTCGGTACCAGGGTGGCGCCGATCGTGCGTGATGAGATCGCCAGGCGAAGGCAGGCCAAGAAGATGACCAGCGCCGCGGTCGAGGGATAGCCAGCGCTCGGATGCGGACGCTCGGCGTCGATGGGAGATCGGCCATTGCGCCGGTGGCAGCCTGCCACTCACACTCACCGCAACGAGGGGCCGAGGGCGACCCGAAAAGGGTGTACGAGTGCTTGATCCGTGAGTAACGCAAGGCACCGCTGGGCGTTGTTGACCGCACTGCTCTTCGTCTATGCGGCGTGCGGAATGGCGCCCACGGACCCGGCCATCACGGCCGCGCCGTCGACGCCGGTCAAAGGTGGGACGCTCCGCGTGGCGGTCAGTAGCGACCAGACGAGTTTCGCCAGGCTCCATATTGCGGGCGATCCGGCGGCCCTCGACCCTCACCTGGACGCCATTCCTTCGTACACGGCGCCTGAGCTGTTCCGTTGCTGCCTGTCCCGTGCCCTGCTGTCGACAAACGGCCGCTCGACCGAGGAGGGCGGGGTCCACCTTCATCCCGACCTCGCTTCTGAGCAACCCGTTGTTTCCGACGACGGGCTCAGCTGGACGTTCCAAATCCGCCGCGGCCTGCACTACAGCCCGCCACTGGAGGAGGTCGAGATCACCGCTCAGGACATAGTGCGATCCCTCCACCGCATGTTGCATCCGGGTCTGATCGACTCCATCGCCGCGGGCCTCTTCACCGACATCGTCGGAGTGGATGCCTATCAAGCGGGTGAGGCGGCCTCGATCGCGGGCCTGGAGACCCCAGACAACCACACGCTGGTCATCCGCCTGACGCATCCAGCAGGGGACCTCGGGGCACGGCTCGCATTGCCGCTCGCGATTCCGATACCTGCCAGTCCGGTTGATCCAGCGGCCCCATTTGGAGTGGCAACCGGCCACGATGACGGCTATGGGCGTTTCGCCGTCTCCTCGGGTCCGTACATGATCGAGGGCACCGCAGACCTCGACTTCTCGGTTCCTCCCGACCAGCAGGCGCCGGTCAGTGGTTTGGTCGCCGGCGAGCGCCTGGTCCTTGTTCGCAACCCGTCGTGGGACGCAGCGACCGACCCGTTGCGCCCGGCGCTGCCCGACCGAAATCGAGTTCACCATTGCTGCATTCCCGGGAAACGGCTTCAACGGCGGTATTTGATGGCGCTGCACACCTGCTGCTGCACCTCGGTAATCCGCCAGTGGTGATCGATGTTGTGAATGCTGTCGAATCCGACCCCAGCCTTGGCACGATCAATGTCAACCAGAGTGACACCATCGGCAGCGTGCTGATGAACACAGCGCAGCCACCATTCGACGACCTCGAGGTGCGGCGAGCCATAGCGTTCGCCATTGACAAGGCGGCGTTGATCGAGGTGGTCGGCCCATACATCGTCCGACCGGCGCACCACCTCGTGCCGGATGCGATGGAGGACAACCTGCTGGTCGACTATCGACCGTATCCGTCTGTCGGTGACCAAGGCGACCTGGACGCTGCCAAGGAGCACATGCGGCTATCGGGCTACGACGCTGACGGTGACGGCCTATGCGACGCACCCGCGTGCAGCGGAGTGGTCGCTTACACGCGCGACCAAGGGTTCTTCACGTTGATAGCCGAATCAGTTCGCGAGGATCTGCAGGGCATCGGCATCGAGCTGGACGTGCAAGTAGTGGAACCCGAGACGTACTTCGGGGCGTACGCGGATCCCGCGCAGCATGTGGCGATGTACCTGCCTCTTGGCTGGGTGAAGGACAGCCTTTCGCCGGCGTCCTTCTTCGTCGGCCCAGTTCTACAGCCCGGTGGCTCTCGCCGAGGGAGGAAACGGCTCGCTCGTCGGAGCATCGCCCGAGCAACTGACGGCGTGGGGCTACGAGACGACCAGCGTGCCAACTGTCGACGACCGGATTGAGGCACTGTCTGCCACTCGTCGGCAGTGCTTCGTTTGAGTGCTGGGCGTCACTTGACCAATACATGACGGAGAACGTCGTGTCTTCGGTGAGCTTCGGCCTGGGTATCAGCTCCATTCTCTCCGGCTCCGGAGTCGAGGAATATGTCTGGGACCAGCTCGTCGGCGCGCCGTCGTACGATCAGATCGTGATCGCGCAGGAGTGATGGTGAACAGCGCGGCGCGGACAATTCGGCCAGCAGCCTGGCTGCTGATTGCGTGCTCGCAGGTGCCGTGGGAGTTCCGGCTGCAGCCGGCAACGCCATTGATCGCACCGGCCGCGTCCGGCATGGATCGACAGGTCTACGGCTTCTTTGGCTCAGGCGATCGCGAGTACATGTTGGAGACCGCCGACTACGACGTGCTGACGACTGTCGCGTATTTCGCGCTCGTCGCGAATGCCGACGGCACGCTTCAGAGGTTGCGCCCAAACGGCTCGCCCACCAGCGAATACCGAGCCTGGACCAGCGACTGGATGACCGAGGTAATCGACACGGCTCACGCACACGGGACCGATGTAGTTCTGACCGTCAGCCGTTTCGGGTGGAGTGCTGGTCCGCGCGCGGTGACGGTGGCGTTGTTATCGGACGCAGCGGCGCGTCAGAGGCTCGCGAATCAGGCGGCGGACGAAGTTGTGGCACGCGGTGTCGATGGGGTAAATCTCGATCTGGAACCCATGATCAGCGACCTCAAGCCAGAGTTCGTCGACCTTCTGCGTCGGATGCGCGCCGCGCTCGATGCGCACGATCCAGGCCTGGTACTGACCTTCGACTCGACTGGCTACTCGAGCAATTACCCGATCGCCGAGGCGCTCGCCGAAGGTGCGGCCGACAACGTCTTCATCATGGCTTACCCGTTTCGACACGCAGAACTCGAAGCGCGCCGGAGCGATGTCGCCGATGGGCGGTCTCTCGTTCGACGTGACGGAGGCGACCGACCGGATAGTCGGTCTCTCGTCGCCCGAAAAGGTCATCCTCGGACTGGCAAATTTCGGCTTCCGCTGGCCGACGGAAACGCGCTACCTCCATTCGCTGACACGCAAGGATTGGGCGACGTATGGCCATCCCGGGTCAACCTCGATCTCGCGTGCAGCTGAGCTTGCCGCGCGGCACGGCCGTCGCTGGGATGCCGAGCAGCTCGTTCCGTGGACGCGTTGGCGGGCTCGGGCGTGCGCGAGCTGTCCGTTGACGTGGTGGCAGCTGTATTACGACGACAGCATGAGCATGGACATCAAGTACGACTTCGTGAACGAGCGAGACCTGGCGGGCGTTGGCTTTTGGCAGCTTGGGTCCGGCACGGATCGGCCGGACTTCTACTCTCAGCTGCGCGATCATTTCGGAACGACCTCGACCCATTAGCGATGGTGACTCGCACGGCGGCGTTCGCGTGACAAAGGATCTGGCGTCGCTTGCCAACAAGCAGTGGCTCGATGCTTATCGCGTCCTGATCGATCAGGTCGGAGGGGAGTCGGCGCGACTTCGGGACTGTGCATGCCTTTCTCAGCTCGATCCCGTTGCCGTTCGCGAACGGCTGCCACGTGCTCGAGCCGGCCGCGGCCGATGATCTCGAGGCGGCCATCGAATGGGTCGATGCGGCGAAGCTGCCGTACCGCGTGCGTATTGATGAGCAGCGTGGCGCTGGAGTGCTCGACGTGCCGGTTCGGCTCGGAATGACGCGCGATCCAGAGCCAATGCCGGGCATGGTTCTCACGCCGATCCCCGATATACCGGCGCCTGCAGCTGGCGTGGAGATCGTTCGGGTTGACGCCGGCACGTACTCAGTCTTCATCGAGATGCTCGTGGCGACTGGCGTGCCGGAGGAATGGGCACGACCCGCGTTTCCGCCGCTGCTGGTGGATGACCCTGCCATGGCCCTGTTCGTCGCCCGTCTGGACGGCCGGCCGGTCGGGACCTCGTTGGCCATGCACACTGACGGAGATCTGGCCGGCATCTACGCGGTCGGGACCATCGAGGCGGCGCGAGGACGCGGGGCGGGAACGGCGGCCACCTGGGCGTGTGTCGCCGCGGCACGAGACTGGGGCTGCCACACGGTCGTCCTGCAGGCGTCGCAGATGGGTTATCCGATCTACCGCCGGATGGGCTTCCAGTCGGTCGTCGAATACGCTCGCTTCATACCCGCCGGGGCGGATACAGCCGCTACCTTCTGATCGTGCCAGCCACGAAGCTGATGACCTGGTCGCGCCGACTGCTGGCGATCGCGGCAATCATGTACGTGTTCTGCGGCCTGACGTTCTTCCTGCTGCCCGATTACGCATCGGCCAATTTCCCGTGGAACGTAACCGCCTTCGTGGCGATGACGATCGGCGGCTGGACGCTGGGCATGGGCTTCATGGCCCGCGAGGCTCTGCGTGGCGGTGCGACGGAGCGCGTCTACCCGACGATGATTGCCATCTGGGTCTTCTCTGCCCTAGAGCTCCTCGTCGCCGGGGCATTCATCGGCTCGCTCAAGGTCGACAACTGGCTGACCTGGCCATACCTGCTCGCGCTCGGCCTGGGCACTGCATCGGGCGTCCTCGGCGCGCCGACGCTGTGGCGCATGCGGCACGAGCTCGCCGCGGCCGGTGAAGGCGCCGGCCCGCCACGTTGGATCCGCGGACTGTATGCCACGTTCGTCGTCGTCACCGGGTTGCTCGCTCTGGTCGCTCTCGTCGTGGTCCCGACCAACGGCACGGTCTTTCCCGAGCCACTCGGTGCATTCACGACGCGTGCTTTCTCGGGCTTCTTCGCCGCGCTCGGCATCGGTGCCGTGCCGCTCGTCTTCTCGCGCGACATCGAGCCTGCCGCACACTACGCGCGCGCCGGCATCTATCCGATCGCGCTGATCCTCTTTGCCGCGGTCAGCTACATCGGCTTGTTCGATTTCGGCGCGCGCCCAGGCGGTCTGCTGTACATCGGCGCGTACGTCGTGACCGGGATCGCGGCTCTCGCGATCGTTCTGTGGCACCGCCAGGAGACGGCCGAGCCCGACCTCACGCCGCGCTACTGATCTTCCTTTGATGATCGCCACGGCCGGCCCACGCGCGTAAGCGGCCCGAGTCGGATTTCGAAGGTCTGCGCGCGCGGCGAATGCCAGCGCAGCAGCGCCTCGGCCTCCGCCGCGACGGCCGCCTCGTCTGGCTTCGAGAGAGGCAGGAATGGGTCGACCTCGATCGTTGCTGTGCCGCGTTCGGTAACGACGCGCCACTGCCCGCGCAGCATGCCGTCGACCATGAACGTGCCGACGTACCCGGTGAGCTTCATCCCGACGGCTTCCGGGATCACGTGGCTCCGATCCTTGTGTGACAGAAGGGCATTGTCGTATTCGGGCAGGAAGCGCGGCGGCGCGGGCGTGTCGGGCGAAGGCCGGAGAGCGTCGGGCAGGTCGAACATCTCGCGACCGGACTCGTCGAAGAAGGTGATCAGCCCCGGCCGTAGCTCGTCCAGCGTCTCGCGAACGCCGGTCCAGCCCGACCATGCCGTGACATCGGCGGCCGTGGCGGGGCCGAACGCCGCGAGGTAGCGCAGCAGCACCCGCCCACGCTCGTTCGTTGGTGGCACGGGCCGGCCGAGGTAGTGCTCGACTGTGGTCCACGTCGGCTGGCCGCTCCGACTCCACAGGCCGCGTGGTGGGATCTGGACGATCGGCGTCAGATGGTGCACGGCCATCGCCAGCGCCTGGGGATCGGCGTCCGGCCACTGCCGGCCGAGCTCTGTTCCGAGCTGCTTGTTCGTCCGGGGCTCGTCCTCGAGCAGCTTCCGCCCTGCCGCGACAACCGCCTCTGGGTCGACATCGCCGAGCTGACTTCCCCACGGCGTGCTCGATCGGAACACGCGGGCCAGCACCGGCGCCATCAGCGGCCAAAGCAGGGCCGCGTCGGTGGCGGTGACGAGATGGAGCGTTGTCCGCATCAACGGCATGCGCAGGACAGCGCGGTCGAGAACGAGCGCTTCGAGTTGCTCGGGCGCGAAGTCGCGCAGCCGGCTCCAGAGCGCCACGTATGGCTGCTGCGGCACCTGCGCCTGCATGCCGACGAGGTGTTCGATCATCTGCTCGGCGCCCAGCTCGGAGCGCTGAAGGAGGTGCTGGCGCGCCAGGAGGGCTCGGTTGCGCGCTCGCTGCGTGAAGGGCTGCGTCACTTGCCGGCTCTGCTCTTCACCGGCTGGAGGATGAAGACTGGGATCTGCCGGTCCGTTCGCTCCTGGTAGCGACGGTAGAGCGGGAACTCGGACGCGGCGAGCTCCCATGCTCGTTCGCGACGCTTTCCTTTCGCCTCCGCCGCCTTCACGTGGTGCTCGGTCTTGCCCCGTTTGACCGTGGCCCGCGGATCAGCACGCAGGTTGTTGGCCCAACCCGGATCGCGCATCTTGCCGCCGTTGGAGCCGACGATGACGATCGCATCGCCGTCCTCGTAGCCGTACAGCGCAACCGAGCGTTGCTTGCCGCTGTGCCGGCCGGTGGTGGTCAGGGTGATTCGCACTCAGGTGATGAAGATGTTGTCGTGCACGCGGTAGAACTCGGCCATCTCCTCGTCGCTTGGCCGACCATCGCGGGCGAAGCTGGCGTTGCCCTCGAAATAGCCTTCGCGCGGCGCGCCGGGAGCAAAGTGGATGAGCATCGACGCCGGCGCGCCGGACTCGTTCCGGAAGCCATGGACGCCGCCCTCGGGCACGTGGATGAAGTCACCGGGGCCGGTCTCGATCCATTCGCGCCCGTCGTAGATCCGAACGTTGCCGCTGAGCACGTAGAACGACTCGGTGATCGTCCGGTGAAAGTGAGGCCCCGGCCCGCTCGGCTCGGCCGGCATCTCCCAGCGGTAGAGGCCGAACAGTCCGCGTGTCATGTCGCCCCGCGCGAGATAGTGCCCGCGGGTGCCGTTCGGGTAGACGAGATCTGGCTCGTGATCGTTGGGCCGATACGTGGCCGACGCCTCGCCCCTCTCGCCGAGATAGACCGGCTCCGGATATGACATCTGCCACCTCCTCACTTGCAACGCGATGGTCACACGTCGGGGCAACAGAGGGGTAACCGACGGGGCCGTCGTGAACGACGATGCGGCCGGAGGTGACCCATGGACCGACTGAAGGCTGAAACCGGCTCGGACCCGATGCCCCTCGACCTGGACGAAGACGCCAGGGAGGAACTACCCGACACCGACGCCGAGCCGGTGCCGAACACTCCTCCGGATCCGGAGGACGACCTCCTGCGCGGCGATTCTCTGTCCGGAAGACCGGACTCTCGCGGACGACAGAGCGTTCACCGACGGCTGACTCTTGTGCCACCGAGTTGTGAGCCATACCCACAACTCGTGCGCATTTTCGGCCTGAGGCGGTCTTGACGCGCCCAAATCGGTCCGAGTGGTGAGCCACACCCACAGCGGGCGCTGCGGCGGCTAGCGCGCGGGCGGCTCGTTGGCGCGCTCGCCGCGTTGAGCGGCCGCGGCTGTGTCCTCGATGCGTCGCGCGCGCGTGTCCGGTCGCTTGGCGAGCGCGATCCAAGCCAGCAGCTGCTTGCGAGCCGAGGGTGGGAACGCCTCCCATTCGGTGCGCGCCGGTGGGACCTTGTCGAGCGCGGCCGCGAGGTCGTCGGGCACCTCGAGCCGCTCGACCGAGTCGAACACCGTCCACGATCCGTCGGCCCTGGCCCGTTCGATGACGGCGAGTCCGGCAGCGGTCATTCTGCCTGCCGCAACCATCTGCTCGATGCGGACCTTGTTGGTTCGTGCCCACGGGCTGCCCGCCCGGCGCGGCGCGAAGTACTGCTTCGCGCGCCGCTCGTCGAAGCGCGCCGCTTGGCCGTCGATCCAGCCGAAGCACAGCGCCTCCTCGACGGACGCGTCGTAATCGAGGTCGTCCGCCGCGTCCGCCGCGTCCGCCGCGTCTGCCGCCATGCCGACCGCGCCGCCAACGCCGCCGCGCCGCATGCCCACCAGCCACACGCCGCTCGACGTGTCATGGTTGCCGGCCAACCACGCGCGCCACTCGGAACGAGTTCGTGGCTCGATGTGCGGCGCGTCATCCAGTGCGCCCAATCCGACCTCCAGTTAGCGTGTGTTCGTGAACGATCAGACGGCCATCCAGGCCAGCGGACTCGTCAAGCGATTCAAGCAGATCGAGGCGGTCAAGGGCATCGATCTCGAGGTCCGATCGACCGAGATCTTCGGCTTCCTGGGTCCGAATGGCGCCGGCAAGACGACGACGATCAACATCCTGTGCACGCTGCTCCGGCCAACTGCGGGCAGCGCGACGGTCGCCGGTTTCGACGTCGACCGCTCGCCATCCGACGTGCGCAGCCGGATCGGCCTCGTCTTCCAGGACCCGTCGCTCGACCAGGAGCTGACGGCGCGCGAGAACCTGCTCTTCCACGCATTCATCTATGGCGTGCCCGGCGCCGAGCGGGCGCAGCGCATCGCCGCCGTGCTCGAGATGGTCGACCTGACCGATCGCGCCGGGTCGATCGTCAAGACGTTCTCGGGCGGAATGCGCCGGCGGCTGGAGATCGCGCGCGGCATGCTCCATACGCCGCAGATCCTGTTCCTCGATGAGCCGACGATCGGCCTCGATCCGCAGACGCGCAGCCATATCTGGAACTACCTGCGCCGGCTGCGTGAAGAGCTCGGCGTGACGCTGTTCATGACCACGCACTACATGGACGAGGCCGAGGAATGCGATCGGATCGCGATCATCGACCACGGCCAGATCGTCGCGCTCGGTACGCCGGCCGAGCTCAAGGCGATGGTCGGTGGCGACGTGGTGGTGGTTGCGACCGAGAACAACGAGACGGCGGCCGCTGAGATCAGGGAGCGCTTCGGCTTCGAGCCGGTCGCCGACAACGGCAGCCTGCGCATCGAGGTGAGCGAGGGTGCGGCTTTCATTCCGCGGCTGGTGCGCGAGCTGAGCGTGCCGGTGACCTCGGTCGAGTCACACCGGCCGAGCCTCGATGACGTCTTCCTCAAGCTGACCGGCCGTGCCATCCGTGAGGAGGGCGCCGGCGCGACCGACCAGATGCGAATGATGCGTCGCGCTTGGGGTGGCCGGCGGTGAGAGCGATCTACATCGTTTGGTACCGCGACCTGCTGCGCTTCTGGCGCGACCGCATGCGCGTGGTTGGCTCGCTCGCCCAGCCGCTGCTGTTCCTGGTCGTCTTCGGTGCCGGGCTCGGCGCATCGCTGGGTGGCGCCTTCGGTGCCGGCACGGCGTCGCCGGTCAGCTACACGCAGTACGTCTATCCCGGCGTCATCGGCATGGCAGTGCTCTTCGCGTCCGTCTTCGGCGCGATGTCGATCGTCTGGGATCGAGAGTTCGGCTTCCTGAAAGAGATCCTCGTCGCGCCGGTCGACAGATCGGCGGTGGCCATCGGCAAGGCGCTCGGCGGCGCGACGCAGGCCATGCTCCAGGGCGCCCTGCTGCTCATCATCGCGCCGCTGCTCGGCGTCAAGCTGACGATCGAGTCGGTCCTGCTGCTGATCCCGTTCCTGTTCCTGCTCGCCTTCGCGATGTCGTCGTTCGGCGTCGCCATCGCGTCGATGATGAAGTCGATGCAGGGCTTCCAGGTGATCATGAACTTCATCCTGCTGCCGATGTTCTTCCTGTCCGGCGCGCTCTTTCCGCTCTCCAACCTGCCGGCCTGGCTGGCCGTCCTGACGCGGCTCAACCCGGTCTCATACGGCATGGACCCGATCCGGCGCATCGTGCTCGGCAACGAGCTGCCGCCCGGATCGAGCGATGTGATCGGGCTGACTCTCTTCGGAGTCGTGCTGCCTCTGTGGTTCGAGGCGCTGATCCTGATCGGATTCGGAGCGGTCGCGCTCAGCTTCGCCGCCTTGAACTTCCGACGGCGCGACTGAGGGGAGGTCTCAGCCGGCCGCCGGTTGGCTGTGCATCGGGTTCTTCTGCTTCTTGGGTTCCGGCTCGGGTTCCGATTCCTCGGCCGGCGGGAGTTCGTGATTGCGAAGCGCGACGACCGCCAGCGCGGCCAGTCCGATGGCCACAACGGCCGCGATCGCTGAGCTGAGCTGCATGCCGGCCACGAACGCCTGCTGTGCGGTCGCGATCACTGCCGCGGCGAGCTGCTCGGGGAGCTGCCCGGCAACCTCCATCGCGCTGCCGAGCGTGTCGCTGGCCGCGGCGGCTGCCTCGGGCGGCACTGACGCCGGCAGCCCGCTCGCCAGCTGCGAGCGATAGATGGCCACGCCGATGCTGCCGAGCAGTGCGATGCCGAGCGCACCGCCGAGCTCCGCGCCGGTCTCCGAGATGCCCGAGGCGGCCCCGGCACGCTCGGGCGGCGCTGAGCCGACGATCATCTCCGTCGTCAGGCCGAAGACCGGCGCCATGCCGAGCGAGATGATGATCGACGCCGCCACGAGCGCCGGAAGCCCGCCCGTCGTGCCGACCTGGGTCAGCACGACGAGCCCGACGGCGCCGAGCCCCAGCCCGCCACCGATGAGATAAGCCGGTCGGACACGCTGCACGATGTGCGGCGCGGCCTGCGAGCCGACGACGAAGGCGATCGCCGACGGGAGTGACCAGAGGCCGGCCTCGAGCGGCGAAAGGCCGAGGATGAGCTGCAGGTACTGGGCGACGAACAGGAAGTAGCCGACCGCTACGAAGATGGCCAGGAAGTTGATCAGCAGCGCGACGTTGAACGACCGAATCCGGAAGAGATTGAGGTCGATCATCGGATCGGGCAGGATCCGCTGACGGCGCACCCACAGCGCGCCGACGATGAGACCAGCGGCGATCGTCGCTATCGGCACGGCCGACACGCCGTCCTGGGCGAGCTGCTTCAGACCGTAGATGACGGCCAGCATGGCCACGATCGACATCGCGGCGCTGACCAGGTCGAGCCGGCCGGCGTCGGGGTCCCGATACTCGGGCAGCACGCGCGGGCCGAGCACGAGCAACAGGGCGATCACCGGCAGGGCGATCAGGAAGACCGATCCCCACCAGAAGAACTCGAGCATCAGCCCGCCGAGCACCGGCCCGATGGCACTGCCGACCGAGAATGCACCGATCCAGACCGCGACCGCGAACGAGCGCTGCCTCGGATCGACGAACATGTAGAAGATCAAGGCGAGCGTCGAGGGCGCGAGCGTGGCGCCGGCCAGCCCGAGCAACGCGCGACTGACGATCAGCATCTCGGC
Source organism: uncultured Chloroflexia bacterium (assembly GCA_963776865.1). Classification (GTDB taxonomy): domain Bacteria; phylum Chloroflexota; class Limnocylindria; order Limnocylindrales; family CSP1-4; genus JALYGJ01. The sequence continues at coordinate 516,868 of CAVZOG010000004.1, forward strand.
GCTGCTCGACAGGGCGGCGAGAACCGAGAACACGCCGAACGCGGCAGCTCCGATCATCAGCAGCCGGCGCCGGCCGATGCGGTCGCCGAGCGTGCCCATCGTCACCAGAACGCCGGCGACGAAGAAGCCGTAGATGTCGATGATCCACAGCAGCTGAGCGCTCGTCGGATTCAGCTCGGCGCTGATCTGCGGCACGGCCAGGTGCAGCACTGTCAGGTCCATCACGTAGATCAGGCAGGCCAGGGCAAGGACACTGAGGCCGATCCATTCGCGTCGCCCGGCGCGGGCCGGTATTTCACTGTTCACGGGTGTCTCCAGGAATTCGCTTGCAGGGGCTGTTCGTTCAGTGGGTTAGACGCCACCGGCGACGATTACTCATCGGTCGCGGCAGTCCAGCGCTGGTAGATCGGCGGCCACGCGTCGGGATCGTCGCGGCGGCCGAGCAGGGCGGATTCGATGCTCAGCTCGAACAGCCGATAGCGCTCGTCGGTGGTGAAGTACCAGCCGGCGGCGATCTCGCGACGCAGCTCGCCATCGATCGGGGTCGCGCGACCGCGGACGGAGAACTCGCTTGGCGCCAGCGGGTCGATGTGCGAGTGGAGTGCGAAACGCCCGTCGCGCTCGATGTCGGCCATCTTGATCGACGGGTTGATGAAGGTCAGCAGCCGCCCGTCGTTGATTGCCACGTAGACCGGGTGGATGCGCGGCGGCGCGTCGCCCAGGACGGTGGCCAGCAGGCCCTGGCCGATCGGATCGCGGTAGATCAGGCGCCGTCCGGCAGCGGCGAGATCGGGAGCGCCGGCCTCGAGTGCGGCCCAGCTCAAGCCGCCGCCTCGCCTTCCGCCCCAGTGCCAGCGCCGGCGCTCGCGCCGGTTCCGCGCCGTGCGCCGCGAACGAAGAGCGGCCGCCGGCCGTATCTGCTGTTGACCAATGCCACGCCGGCGATGACCAGCGCTGTGCCAGCGATGATTCGCGCGTCGATCGTCTCTCCGGCAACGGCCACGCCGAGGACGATGCCGACGACCGGCATCACGTAGGCCACGAGCGACGTCCGCGTCGCGCCCCACGTGCGCAGCAGCCGGAAGTAGATCAGGTAGACGACACCCGATCCGAGGACGCCCAGCCAGATGAGCGAGCCAATTGCGGCAGCCGAGTAGGTCAACCCGAACGGCTGCTCGAACAGCAGTGCCAGCGTGCCGCTGATCGCGAATGCAAGCACGACCTGCATGAATGCCGGGATGATCGGCGGCAGGCCGCTCACGAAGCGCCGCGCATACACGCCACCGACCGCGTAGGCGAGCGCGGCACCGAGGATTGCGAGCTGAGCGAGAGCAGTGCCGTCGGCGCCGAAGCCGGTCGGGTTGGTCAGCACCACGACGCCGGCGAAGCCAACCAGCAGCCCGATCAATCGATTGGCCGTGATCGGCTCATCGCGCAGGAAGAAGGCGGCGATCACGATGACGAACAGGGGCACCGTTCCGGTCAGCACGGCCGCGAGCGACGACGGGACGGTCAGCTCGGCCCACGTGATCAGCGCGAACGGGATGACGATATTGATGATCGACATGACCAGCAGGTGGCCGTACATGCGGCCATCGCGGGGGAGTCGCGCGCGCAGGTACAGAACGACAGCGCCGAGGAGGGCCGCGCCGATGGCCAGGCGCAGGGCGATCAGGGTGAACGGCGTGATCGTCTCGACGCCGATCTTGATGAACAGGTAGCTGCTGCCCCACATCACGCCCATGGCGAGGAATAGGAACCAGTTGAATCGGTTCTGCTGATCGTTCATTCGGGGATGGTGACTCGCTACCGGTACTCTGGTAAGGTCCAGTTCAATGGTCGAGATGAGTACCAGTTCACGGACCGCCTCGGCGATCGAGCTGCTCGTGCCACTCCGGCGCGACATCGACGTGCCGCTTCATCGCCAGCTCGAGCAGCAGCTGCGCGACTCGGTCCGGTCCGGTCGCTTCGCAGCGGAGTCGTCGCTTCCCTCGACGCGCGCGCTGGCCGGCCAGCTCGGCGTCGCCCGCGGCGTGGTGGTCGAGGCGTACGAGCAGCTGATCGCCGAGGGCTACCTGGCCAGCCGACCGGGCGGCAGCACCCGAGTGGCCCGAGTGCCGATCGTCGAGCAGCGCCTGCCGACGCTTTCCCAGCGGCCGCAGTTCGAGTTCGACTTCCGACCCGGCCGGCCCGAGCTGACCGAGTTTCCGCGCGCGGCCTGGCTTCGCTCGCTGCGCCGCGTGCTCAACGAGACACCGGCCGCGCGGCTCGGCTACATCGACGGCCGCGGCATGCCCGAGCTGCGCGCGGCGCTGTCCACGTACCTCAACCGGGCGCGTGGCACCGGCGCGTCGGCATCGGACGTCGTCATCGCGACCGGCTTTGCCCAGGCGCTGCAGTTGCTCGCTCGGACGCTGCGCTCGCGTGGCGCGCGCCGGATCGGCATCGAGGATCCGTGGCATCCGGAGTACCGCGCGATGGTCGCCGAAGCCGGGCTGCAAACGGTCCCCATCCCGGTCGACGATCGCGGCATCAGCGTCGAGGCGCTCGACGCGGCCGACGTCGACGCGGTCGTGGTCACTCCTGCGCACCAGTATCCGACCGGGGCCGTGTTGCCGGCCGAGCGCCGCGCGGCGCTCATCGCCTGGGCCGACCGACGCGACGCGACGATCATCGAGGACGACTACGACAGCGAGTTCCGCTACGACCGCGAGCCGATCGGCGCCATGCAGGGCCTGTGCGCCGATCGCGTGGCGTACGTCGGCACCGCCAGCAAGGTCCTCGCGCCCGGCCTGCGCCTCGGCTGGATCGTCGCGCCGAGTCGGATTGCCGCCGACATCGCCCACGTCAAGATGGCTGCCGATCATGGCTCCGCCGCGCTCGACCAGCTGGCCCTGGCCGATTTCATCGCCCGTGGCGAGCTCGACCGCCACCTGCGCCGGATGCGGATCCTGTATCGCCACAGGCGTGACGTATTGCTCGACGCGTTCGACCGCCACCTGCCGCAGATCCAGCCATGCGGCGCGTCGGCGGGCCTGCACGTGCTGGCCACGCTGCCCGACGAGATCGATGAAGCCGCACTCGTCGAGAGGGCAGCGCACGCTGGGATCGGGCTCATCGGCTTATCGTCGACACGCGTGAACCCAGTCGGCCCGGGCGGCCTGGTACTCGGCTATGGCTCGGTCGACGAGCGCCAGATCGAGGACGGCGTTGCCCAGATCGCCAGGATCGTTGACGACCTGCGCTGAGCACCGGTTAATTCCATAGCCGGACTCAGTCTTTACTGGCAGAGGATCAATCAGGTCACGGAGGACCAGCATGTCAGCTTCACCGACTGCAACGAATACGTGGACGAACCAGCTGCGCGAACGGCTGAGCCGGTCGGCTGGTGCTGCCCGACGACGCGGACTACGACGCGGTGCGCATGGTCATGGCCGGTCACATCGACCATCACCCAGCCGCGATTGCCCGAGTCGCCAACGCGGCCGACGTCGCGACCGTGGTCAACGTCGCCCGAGAGCAGGGGCTGGATCTGGCCGTCCGCAGCGGCGGGCACGACGGCGCCGGTCACAGCTCGACCGAGGGCGGCGTGGTGATCGATCTGCGTGACATGAAGGCGATCGAGATCGACCCGGCGACGCGAACTGCCTGGGCGGAGACCGGCCTGACCGCGGCCGAGGTGGTCAACGCTGCGGCCGAGCAGGGGCTTGTACTCGGCTTCGGCGACACGGGCAGCGTGGGCATCGGCGGAATTACCGTTGGGGGCGGGATCGGCTACCTCGTGCGCAAGTACGGCATGACGATCGACAACGTCCTTGCTGCCGAGGTCGTCACTGCCGACGGCGAAGTGCGGCTGATCGACCGCGAGTCGGACCCCGACCTGTTCTGGGCCATCCGCGGCGGAGGCGGCAACTTCGGCGTGGTGACCAGGTTCCAGTACCAGCTCCAGCCGGCCGAGTCGTTCGTCGGCGGCATCCTGGTCCTGCCGGCGACAGCCGAAACCGTCTCTGGTTTCATCACCGCGGCGGCTGCTGCCCCCGAGGATGTTTCGACGATTGCCAACGTCATGGACTGCCCGCCGATGCCCTTCGTGCCCGAGGAGTGGCACGGCAAGGCGGTCATCCTGGCGATGCTCGGCCACACCGGCGACAAGGCGGCAGGCGAGGCGGCAATGGAGCCGTTCCGCGCTCTGGCGACGCCGATCGCCGACCTGCTCAAGCCGATGCCCTATCCGGAGATGTTCCAGGAGGAGCCGGTGCCCGAGGGTGGCGAGCCATACCGACCCAAGGTGGTCGAGCATCCGATGTTCCTGAGCGAGGTCGACGAGCGGGCCGCGCAGGCGATCGTCGATGCCATCGGAGCCTCGGACGCGCCCATGAAAGCCGTCCAGCTGCGAGTGCTGGGGGGCGCTATGGCGCGCGTTCCGGCCGACGCGACGGCATTCGCCCATCGCGAGGCGAAGGTTATGGCGCAGGTCGTCTGCTTCTACAACGGCCCGGATGATCATGCCGCGCGCGAAGTGTGGGTTCGTGACGTCGTGGCCGCGATCGGTGACGACACTCCCGGCGCCTACGTCAATTTCCTTGGCGGAGCCGGCGGTTCCGAGCGAGTTCGCGACGCCTACCCGAGCGCGACCTTCGAACGGCTGGCTGAGATCAAGGGACGCTACGACCCGACCAATCTCTTCCACCTGAACCACAACATCCCGCCTGCTGCCTGAGGTAGAGGATCGAGGGGGCAGGATGGCATGGACGACCTCACTCCGAGATACGTGCATGTCCGCCTGCCCAACGGCTTCGAGCGCTGGGACCTGGTCTTCGCGCCGGGGGAGGAGCGCGAAACAGACGCAGCCGACTGGGCCGACACCTTGGTGACGATCAAGGCCGGCACGCTCGAGGTCGGCTGCGTGGATGGCGGCCATCGCACTTTCATCGCCGGTGACCTGCTGGCACTCGGCTGGCTGCCGCTCAAATGGATACGCAACCCGGGCCTCGATGAAGCACGGCTGACCGCAGTCCGACCGCCCGGCCCCAGGCCCCACCGCCGCCCGACCCGGCGCTTCATTCGAGTCCGAAAGGGACCGCCGGGATCGCCGGGAACGCCGTTAGAATCGGCCGGTGGCTGAGACGGGGCCTGCCGTGGCCGTAGTCGCCGACCTGGAGCCGCAGCTCGAGCAATACCGGCGCGAGCTGACCGGCTACTGCTACCGCATGCTCGGCTCGCTGTTCGAGGCGGACGACGCTGTCCAGGAAACGATGCTCCGCGCGTGGCGCAGCCACGACCGTTTCGAGGGTCGCTCGTCGCTCCGCTCGTGGCTGTACCGCATCGCGACCAACGTGTGCCTCGATATGCTCGCCGAGCGCAAGCGCCGCGCACGGCCGATGGACCTGGGCGCGCCTCAGTCTGCCGACATGCCCCTCCCACCGCCGATCGAGGACAGCGCCTGGATCGAGCCCGCACCGGACGATCGCGTGCTGGTCAGTGGCGGCGACCCGGTCGAGGTGGCCCTGGCGCGCGAGTCGGTCAAGCTCGCCTTCATGGCCGCGCTGCAGCACCTGCCGCCCAAGCAACGGGCAGTGCTGATCCTGCGCGAGGTGCTCCGCTGGCGAGCGACCGAGGTGGCCGAGCTGCTCGGCACGTCGGTCGCGTCGGTCAACAGCGCGCTGCAACGGGCGAGAGAGACGCTCCAGTCGAGGCAGGTTTCGCTCGATGATCCGGAGCGGCCGATGGACGAGGCAAGCAGCGCGCTGCTGGCGCGTTACGTCGAGGCGTTCGAGTCATACGACATGGACGCGCTGACCGCGCTGCTCCACGAGGATGCGGACTGGAACATGCCGCCGTACGAGATGTGGCTGCAGACGCACGGCGACATCGTCGCGTGGTGCCTCGGACCGGGCATCGGCTGCCTCGGTTCGCGGCTCATCCCGGTCGATGTCAACGGCTCGCCCGGCTTCGCGCAGTACAAGCCGGGCCCGCCAGGTCGCCTCGAGCCGTGGTCGATCCAGGTCGTCGAGATGAGTGACGGCAAGATCAGCGGCCTGACCTTCTTCCTTGACACGGCTCGCTTCTTCCCACTCTGGGGACTTCCGCCCTACCTCGACGCCTGAGTCGCGATGGCGTTTCGAGGCTTCAAGCGCGAGGCGATCCAGTTCCTGGCCGACCTCGCCGCGAACAACGAGCGCACCTGGTTCCAGCCGCGCAAGGCCGACTACGAGCGGTTGCTGAAGGAGCCAATGGAGGCACTCTGCGTCGACCTCGCTGACCAATTCGAGGCGCGCGGAATTCCACTCGACGCCGACCCGCGGCGATCGCCATTCCGGATCTACCGTGACACGCGCTTCAGTCGCGACAAGTCGCCCTACAAGACGCACGTCGCCGCATCGTTCCCGTGGATCGAGCACGGCGCCGACGGCGCGGTGATCGACGCCGACGCGCACGGCAACGGCGGTTATTTCAACTTCCAGCCGGGCGAGATGTACGTCGGCGGCGGGATGTGGATGCCGGGCAAGTCGCGCCTCGAGGCGCTGCGCGCTGCCATCCGCGACGAGCCGCATCGGGTCAAAGCCGCGATCGATGATCCGGGCTTCAAGGGCTGGTTCGATGAGGGTGTCCACACGCACGAGTCGCTCAAGCGCGTTCCGCCAGGTTTCCCGGCCGACCACCCGATGGCCGACATGTTGCGCTGGAAGGACGTCATCTTCGGCCGCCGCCTGTCCGATAAGGAGGTGCTGTCGGCCGGCCTGCCCGACCTGATCGCCGACGGCTACGCGGCGGCCATGCCCGTCTTCCGCTTCCTGGCCACGCTCCACTAGTCGGTGGCGGCGCCGGTTCGCATCACCTGGCGCCAGGCGCTCGCGTGGCGGATAAATCGCCAACTGCTCACGCCACTCGGCAAGCTCTCGCCGGCGGAGGTGGTCGACCGGCTGTGCGGCGTCCAGGCGCAGGTCGCCTCGTCGGCCGAGCTGGCCATTCGGCTGCGCCAGCAAAGCTCGAAGCCGGGCGCCGTCGCGCGCGACGTGAGTGCTGGTCGGCTGGTCAAGACGTGGGCGATGCGAGGCACCCTGCATCTGTTGACGCCCGAGCAGGGCGGCCGCTTTCTGTCGCTGATCGCGGCCGGCAGATCGTGGGAGCGCCCCGTATGGCAGCGCTACTTCGGAGCATCGCCGGCCGACATGGACAAGCTTCGGGACGTCGTCACCGAGGCGCTCGGCGACGAGGCACTGACCCGCGAGGAGCTGATCGCCGCGATCACGGCAAAGCGGCGCTTCAAGCACATGGGCGAAGCGATGCGCTCCGGCTGGGGCACCGTCCTCAAACCCCTGGCATGGCAGGGCGACATCGTCTTCGGGCCTAGCCGCGGCCGAAACGTGACCTTCCTTCGGCCGTCCGTCGCCAGCTCCCGTTGGGCCGGCGTTCCCGACGCCGACGAGTCAGCCCCGGACGTGATCGCCGATTACCTGGGCGTCTATGGCCCGGCGACGATCGACCGTTTCGACAACTGGCTGGCCGGCGGCGGGTTCGGACGCAAGCGGCTGCTGGGCTGGTTCGAGTCGGCCGGCGACCGGCTGGCGAAGGTCGAAGTTGATGGCGAGCAGGCCTTCGCCGTTGCCGCCGATGTGGATGAGCTGGCCGCCACGAAGCCGACCAACGAGGTGCGCCTGCTCGGCGGGTTTGATCAGTACGTGCTCGGTCCGGGCACGGCCGATGGCCACGTGACCGCCGCTGCGCGGCGGACCAACGTCAGTCTGCAGAGCGGCTGGATCTCACCGGTCGTGATTGCCGGTGGGGCCGTGGCGGGAACGTGGACAGCCGACGACGAAACGCTCGCCATCGCCTGGTTCAGCGAGGCCGGCCGGGTATCACGAAAGGCACTCGACAGGGAGTGCCGCCGCCTCAGCGAGATCCTCGGGCGCTCGCTCCAGGCTGCAATCACCGTCGTCGACTGACGACGGCTTTCGCCAGCGCCTAGGCGCGGTCGACGAGCGGCTTGACCTCGCCGATGAAGCGCTCGATGGTCTCGTCGTCGAACGGCGCGGCAAGCTCGGCGATTGCCTCGGTGAAGCCCAGGTCGCGCGCCTCGATCAGCCTCTCGGCAACCTGCTCGGGCGTGCCGACCATGAACGTGGCGTCATCATCGACATGCGACATCGGCGTCTTGTTGTGAGCCATCTGGGCGCGCCACAGATCCTGGGCGTCCTTCTCGTTGCTGCGGATGATCGGCTTGCAACCGACCGTCTTGACGATCTGCGCCGGGTCGCGACCAACGCTCTCGCAATGCTGGAACAGCACGTCCATCTTGCGGCGCAGCGTTTCCGTCTTGCCCATGCCGTTCCACATGTCGGCGTAGCGGGCGATCGTGCGCAGCGTCTTCTTCTCGCCCGAGCCGCCGATCATCAGTGGCAGGTGTTTCTGGAGCGGCAGTGGATCCTGGCGCAGGTCGTCGAACTGGTAGCGCCCGTCAGCCGGTGAGGTGACCGAACCACCGTCGAGCAACGTTCGGACGGCCGACGCGGCCTCGTCGAGCCAATCCAGACGCTGGCCGGGACTGCGTCCGAAGTCGATCCCGTGGCGTGAATGCTCGTACTCGAACCAGGCGCCGCCGAGGCCGCAGATCGCACGTCCGTCGCTGATGTGATCGAGCGTGGTGGCCATCTTTGCCGCCAGTCCCGGGTTGCGGAACGTGTTGGCCCCGACCAGCAGTCCCAGCCGCACCCGGCTGGTGACCTTGGCCCACGCGGCCAGGGACATGTACCCGTCGAAGATCGGCTGCTGTGGCTCGCCGAAGATCGCGTGCAGGTGATCCCACGCCCAGATGTGCTCGTAGCCGAGCTCGTCGACTTTGCGCGCGGCTCGCTCGAAGGATGGCCAATCGGTGGCCTGGCTCCAGAGGAGTACGCCGAGTTTGAAGTCAGTCATCTCCGGATGATCTCACGATGTCCGCAGCACATGAAACGAGCCCGGCGCCGTGGCACCGGGCTCTGCTGAGATGCGAGGTTGCTCGCGCATTCGCCTGTCAGGCGGCCTTGTCCATCGGGCCGACGAGCTTCCAGCCGCTCTGCCAGCTGAGGCCCTGGCGGGCATTGAGGCCGATGTTGAGCAGCGCCATGTCCTCGAGCGCCGCGGCCAGCGTCAGCGGGCCGGCGTCGATCGGACGGAAGCCGAGCGACTCAACGAACTGGAGCACCTTCTGCTTCGCCTCTCCATCCGGGCCGGCGACGAAGCCGTCGACGACCGTGCCGTCTACGTCGGGAGCTGCCATGCGCGACGCGAAGACAGTGTTGAACGCCTTGAACACCTGGGCGCCGGGAACGAGGTCGGAGATCTGCTGCGTTGCAGAGGTTCCCTCGGTCAGCCGGCCCGAAAGGTCGGGCGCAACCGGGTTGGTCACGTCGAGGATGATCTTGCTGTTGAGTGCATCGCCGGCCTCACCGACGACCTCGTCGAGGGCCGAGTAGGGGACTGCGAGGATGACCATGTCGGCGTCACGGACTGCGTCACCGGTGTTCGAGATCGAATGGGCGCCGGTCTGATCCGCGGTCGACCTGGCGCTCTGCGGCGTACGAGCGGTGATCGTAACGTCGTGTCCGGCCTTGATCGCCGAGTCGGCCAGTGCGGTCCCGACGTTGCCTGCTCCGATGATTGCTACCTTCACGGCGAGTCTCCTTGACTTTTGCTGCGAGTGGAACGATATTGCTGTCACCAATACTAGGCGATAGTTTGCTGTTGTCAATAGCAGTTGGGCGGAGGAACAGTTGCAGACGACCAAGACAAAGGCCGAACGGCCTTGCGTGGGGCCCCAGATCAAGCGCCTGCGACTTGATCGCGGAATGACCTTGACCCAGGTCGCGGAGAGCAGCGGCCTGAATGTCGGCTACCTGAGTCAGATCGAGAACGACAAGGCTCTGCCGTCGCTCGAGGCACTCTCCGCGATCGGAGGCGCGCTGGATGTCCCGATCGCGTGGTTCCTGGCCGAGTCGAGCGATCCGCCACGCATCGTCCGTGTATCGGACCGACGCACCTGGTCAGGGCAGTACGGCGGCGAGGTCCAGGAGATCGACGGCGGCGAGAGCCGCGATCTGCGCATCGTCTACGCGACGATGCCCAAGGAGATGCGCACCGGTCTTCATTCGCACTCTGGCGAAGAGCACCACCTGCTGCTCGCGGGCCGCCTGCGGATCCGGCAGGGCGAGCACGAGTTCGAGGTCGGCCCGGGCGACTATTTCGTCTGGGATGCCACCGTGCCGCATGACGCAGAGGTGGTCGGCGACGAACCGGCCACCCTGCTGATCATCAACCGGCGGACCCATGGTCCGGAGTTCGCTCGTCCGGGATCGTCGCCGCCCAGCGCCGCCGACCAGGCGGTGCCATAGTCAGTCGCGCAGCTGCGCCAGAGCCTTCTCGAGTCGAGCCTGGCGCGTCTCCGGCCTGACGCCTTCCTTAATTGGATCGGCCAGCTCGCGGCGGCGTGAGAATGACAATGCGTCGAACCGTGCGCGCAGGGTCGGGTCGGTCTTGAAGGCGGCTTCGAGCTCGGGCGCAAGCTCGAGAACGCGTGGCGAGTCGTCGCGGGTGATCTCGATCTCGGCCTCGGCGCCGATGTCGAGTCCTGCCGCCTCGCGCGTCGCCTTGTGGACGCCCAGGTAGAACGCTCCGCGATAGGGCATCGTGCTGCTCTTGTAGGCGACGCCGTTGACGGTGCCGAAGACGCGCATCTGCTTCAGGCCGCCGAGCGCCTGAGTGACCTCGGGCGGGATCTCGGCCACTGCTCCGCCACCGCGGGCGCTCTCGATCACCGACTTGAAGGTGAGCTTCTCGGCCATGTGAAAGATCATTCCACAGCCGTGAAAGGCGGTCCATCGCCCGCCTGGTCGATGCTGACCGATCGACCGCATGCAAAGGAGAGCCCAATGCGCAAGATCGTGGTCACCGAGTTCCTGACACTCGATGGCGTGATGCAGGGTCCCGGCAGTCCCGACGAGGATCGCGAAGGAGGATTCGAGCACGGCGGCTGGCAAATGCAGTACTTCGACGATGACCAGATGAAGGCGGCTGCCGAAGGTATCGCCCAGACCGACGCCTACCTGTTCGGTCGCAAGACGTACGACATCTTTGCCGCGCACTGGCCGCACCAGCCGGATAGTGACCCCTTCGCCGCGACGCTGAACCACACGCCCAAGTACGTTGTCTCGAATTCCCTGACCGAGCCGCTCGAGTGGCAGAACTCGACCTTGCTCAGCCACGACGCTCCGGCGGCCATTGCCGAGATCAAGACTCAGCCGGGCAAGAACATAACCGTGATGGGCAGCGGCGAGCTCGTCCAGACACTCTTGAGCAACGATCTGGTCGATGAGTTCATGCTGATGTTCCACCCGCTCGTTCTCGGGTCGGGCAAGCGCCTGTTCCGCGACGGCACGCTGCCTCGACAGCTCGAACTTTCTCGCTCCAGCACTACCTCCAAGGGCGTGGTCATAGCCACCTATCGGTTGGCCGGTGCGGCCGGATCCGGCCTAGGCGAGTTGCAGGCCGTGGCGGTCGGCCAGAACGGTCACTGAATCCGGGTCCAGGTCGAGCCCGTATCTGGCTCGCACGTCCGCGACGCGTGGATCGCCGGGACCACCGGCGGCGAGGATTGGCGCGAGCTCCCGAAAGTAGTTCTCGAAACCAGCCGGCGAGATGAGCTCAAGCAGCCGCGCATCTTCGTCGCCGGCGTTCCAGAAGGTGTGTGCAATGCCGCGCGGCTTGAACACCAGGTCGCCCGGGCCAGCCTCGAGGATCTCGTCGCCGAGCTGAACGCCGATCCGGCCCTCGAGAACGAACGAGTATTCGTCCTCGATGGAGTGGGTATGCATCGGCGCTCCGAGCCGCTTGGCCGGCAGTGGATGCTCGACCAGACTGAAGCGACCGCTGGTCTGCCCGCCGTCGATCAGGAAGCGGACGCCGAGCGCCATCAGGCGCACCTGCTCTCCCTCATCGGGACCGACGATCGAAGGCGTCGCGGTTGTCTGCATCGAGAACCTCACTTTCGCTATACGTGGCGTCGACCGAAAGTGTGGCGCTCGGCCCGCGGCGTGTCAATTGGTTTAACATCGTGTATAGCGAAATGAAGAGCAACGAACCCGGCCGCCCTGCAAAGAGAAAGTACGTCCTGCGTGAGCGCGCCGACCAGGTCGCCCAGACGAGGGCCCGCATCGTGGAGTCGACCGTTGCGCTCCACCAAAAGGTTGGGCCGGCATCGACTCAAATCAGTGAAGTCGCCCGTAAGGCAGGCGTTCAGCGCGCGACTATCTACAAGCACTTTCCCGATGACTCGTCTCTCTTCGCAGCCTGCTCGGCTCACTGGCGATCGCTACATCCGGCACCCGACGTCCAGCGCTGGTCGTCGATCGCGGCCCCCGATGAGCGGGTGCGCGCCGCACTGCGAGATCTCTATCGCTGGTACCGCGAAACGGAGGCGATGACCGGCAACGTGTTGCGCGATGCGCAGACCTTGCCGGCACTCCGCCGCGTCCTCGAGGGCGGGCTGCTGCGCTACCTGGCGACCGTCTCCGAGTACCTGGCGGGTGCTTTCGATGCGTCAGGAATGCGCCAGCAACGGATCTCGCGCGCAGCCATGGCCGCCGTGGACTTCAACTTCTGGCACGCACTGATGCCGCTTGGGGATGAGCAGGCCGCGGCGCTCGGCGCCGGCCTCGTTCAGCTTGCCGCGACCGATGATTTTGGCGAGATCGGAGCGTCTAATCAGGCGTAGACACCAAGCGCCAATCTGAAGGAGCAAGCGATGAAGACGCCATTTCCCTGCCTCTGGTTCGACGGCAACGCCGAGGAGGCAGCCGCGTTCTACTCCTCCACCTTCCCCAATAGCTCGGTCGACAAGATCTGGCGATCCCCGGCCGAGACGCCGTCGGGCCCGGCCGGCATGGTCCTGACAGTCGATTTCACCATCGAGGGCCAGCGCTTCCAGGGTCTCAACGGCGGCGACGACTTCAAGTTCAACGAGGCAATCTCGTTCGTCATCGATTGCCAGGACCAGGCCGAGGTCGACCGTCTTTGGGACGCGCTGGCTGCCAACGGTGGCGAGCCCGGCCCGTGTGGCTGGATCAAGGACCGCTTCGGACTGTCGTGGCAGATCGTTCCGGTCAGGCTCAACGAGCTGATGGACGACTCGGATCCAGAGCGCGCACGTCGAGCGACGGAAGCGATGCTGAAGATGGGCAAGATCGACGTCGCCGAGCTCGAGCGAGCCGCAGCCGGCGCGTAGCCCGAGCCGTGGTCGGACGTCAGCGGCCGCGCCAGATGCCGACCGGCTCGAACGCCATCGGCACGTCGACCAGGATCAGCTCACTGGCCTGCAGCGCGGCCACCGCGATCTCGGCCTCGTCGGTCACCTTGGCCGCGTCGCCGGTGGCCATCGCCTGGCCGTTGAGCTCGAGCGATCCGTCGATGAGGTAGACGTAGGCGCCACGATGTGAGCTGAGTGGTTGCGTCACCACGTTGCCCGGCTCCAGCCGTGCGACGAAGACCGAAGCATCCTGGTTGACCTTGACTGCCTCGCCGCCGTCGGGCGCGATGACCCGCAACAGGCGGTTCGTTCGGTCCTCGGTGGTGAACACCTTCTGCTCCACGCCCGGCTCGAGATCGGCCGTGTCGGGCAGGATCCAGATCTGGATGAAGCGCATCGGCTCGGTCGGCGAAGCGTTCAGCTCTGAATGGAGAGCACCCGAGCCGAGGGTCATGCGCTGGACGGAACCGGCCGGCAGCGGGCCGTACGCCCCGCCGACGTTGTCCTTGTGGCCGAATAGTCCCTCAACGACGTACGTCAGGCCCTCGACGTCACGATGTGGGTGGAGCGGCCAGACCGCGCCGGGCACGAGCCGGTCGTCATTGAAGACGCGCATCGCGCCGAAGCTGTCGTTGTCAGGGTCGCGGTAATCGTCGAACGAGAAGTGCCAGCGGGCGCGGAACCAGCCGCCCTCCTTGTCGTGGATCTCGCTGTCGCGTCGGATGGTGATCATCGACCAATTCTGCCAGCCGTCGTGAACAGCGCGCCGTTTCAGCCCTGAGCGTGATCCTCGACGCCTGAAGAAGCCGCGTTCGGCAGGCGGTGGAAGAGGCTCGGGTCGGCGTCACCGGGGAGCACGTGAATCAGCGCGGCCGGTCGGAGTCCGAGCGTGGCCAGCCCGCGCGGTCCCTCGAGCGTCACTGCTTCGAGCGACTCACTGATCGATTTGATGACTATCGAAGCGCCGGGACGCAGGCCGCGTGCCTCGAGGTAGGACAGCAGCGCGGCGTCTTCCTCGGCTTCCTCGGTGATGCGATAGATCGTCGCGTGATCGCCCGAGCCGAGCGTGCTGAGCGCCACGCCCGGCGGTCGTCGCGCGGCGATGCCGGCATCAATCGGGTTGCCGTGTGGGCAGATCTGGGGGTGGCCCAGGAAATCGTCGAGGCGGGCTTCGACCTCGTCCGAGATTGCCGTCTGGAGGGCGTGAGCCTCGTGGTCGGACTCGGCCCAGCCCATGCCGATGACCCCGGTGAGCAGCCATTCGACGAGCGCGTGACGCCTGAAGATCGCGTCCGCGACCGCGCGGCCTTCCGCGGTCAACGCGATCTCGCGGCCTTCGCTCGGCGCGATCAGACCGTCGGTGCGCAGTCGCGCGACCATCTCGGACGCCGCCTGCGGGCTGACCTCGAGCCGGCGGGCAAGCTCGGTCACCGTCGCTCGCTGACCGCTCGCGATCAGGTTGCGCAGCGTGACGAGGTACTCCTGCGACGCGCGCGACGTGCGCGATGAGCCACCTGCCGGTTGTGCCTGATGCATCGTCAGCAGGATAGTCCGCTGGCGATCTGTTGATCGAGCGGCCGCTCGAAACCGTGTGTCAGTCCGTCTCGCGGACCCTCTCGAGAGCGTCGAGCAGCAGGTCGAGGCCGTAGTAGAACTCATCGCGGAAGTCGTAGTCGGTTTTCATCACCAGCTCGCTGACGACTTCCGCGAGATAGGGAAACTGATCGGCCGGCATCGCGCTTGCCACCGATTCGCCGACGCTCGCCAGCTCGTCGCCGGATGAAAAGGGCAGATTGCGCTCCTGGAGGACGAACCCGTAGATGTAGCTGTCCAGCGCGGCGAAGGCGTGCAGCGCGCCTGCGACCGAGAAGCCGCCCTTGCGCAGGCTGGCCAGGACGGCTTCTGGATACGCCAGGCGGACGAGACTGGGGTTGGGGCTCGACTCGATCAGCGCGGACGCCCACGGGTGCCGATTGAGCACCTCACGGGCCGAGATCGCGCGGCGTCGCATTGCGTCGCGCCACGGTCCGTCGCTGTCCGGAACCTCGATCTCGGATACGACGATGTCGACCATGCCGCCAAGCAGATCGTCCTTGTCGGCGATGTGGTTGTAGAGCGACATCGCCTCGACACCGACGTGCTTCGCCAGGCCGCGCATCGTCAAGGCCTCCATGCCCTTCTCGTCGGCAAGCTCGATGGCGCCGCGAATCACGCGTTCGCGGTTGAGGGGGACGCGGCTCGGAGGGCCAGCGATCGCGTCAGTCATCCGGCGTGCTCCTTGACAGGGCTTACATTGTACGTATAGAGTCCGCTTCGACACTTACATTGTACGTCTGGAGCGAACCCGAATGAAGGCGATAGTGCAAGACCGCTACGGAACGACCGACGTTCTGCGCCTCGACGACGTTGAGCAGCCACAGGTCGGGCCAGACGAGGTGCGCGTTCGAGTCATGGCCGCCGGGGTTCACCAGGGCGACTGGCACATGATGACCGGCCAGCCTTACCTCATCCGCGCGATGGGCTTCGGCGTGCGCGCGCCGAAGGCGCGGATTCGCGGCAATGACCTCGCCGGCGTCGTCGACGCCGTAGGCGAAGGCGTGTCCGACTTCAAGGCGGGAGACGAGGTCTTCGGCTGGTGCCACGGTTCGTTTGCGGAGTTTGCCGTGGCGAACCAGACGAGCCTCCTGGCCAAGCCCGCGAACCTGACTTTCGAACAGGCGGCGGCGATACCGATCTCCGGCATGACCGCGCTCCAGGCACTGCGCGACGCGGGTCGCGTGAAGGCCGGCCAGAGCGTCTTGATCATCGGCGCCGGGGGAGGAGTGGGCTCGTTCGCGGTGCAGATTGCCAAGGCGTACGGCGCCGTCGTGACCGGCCTGTGCAGCACGTCCAAGCTCGACCTGGTTCGATCGATCGGCGCTGATCACGTGGTCGACTACACGCGTGACGACTTCACGAAGCCGGCCCACCAGTACGACCTGATCATCGACACCGCGGGAAGGCGCTCAGTACGGGTCCTTCGTCGGGCGCTCAAGTCGAACGGCACGCTGGTCATCGTCGGCGGCGAGGGCGGCGGCCGCGTGCTGGGTGGTTTCAGCCGCCAGATCGGAGGCGTCCTGTTGTCGCGCTTCATCGGACAGCACGTGCGCGCGCTGATCTCGCTCGAGAAGCGTGACGATCTGCTCGCGGTCAAGCAGCTTGTCGACGAAGGCAAGGTGACACCGGTGCTCGACCGAACATTTGAGCTGGAGCGAACGCCGGATGCCATCCGGTACCTTGCCGAAGGCCACGTGGCGGGCAAGGTGGTCATCTCACCCATCTAGTCTTGGGGCGTGGATGGGTTGCCGGACGACGAGCGACGAGCGATCTTCGGCATCTCGGTCACGCCGTACGCCGAGGCGTACCCGCAGATCGTCGCGCAGGTTGCCGCAGCCGAGCGGCTCGGCCTCGACGCCGTCGGCATCCAGGATCACCCGTACCAGCGGCGGTTCCTCGATACATTCGCTCTGATCGGCGACCTCCTTGCCCGAACGTCACGACTTCGTTTCTTCCCCGACGTGGCCAGTCTGCCGATGCGACCGCCGGCGATGATGGCCAAGGCCGCCGCGTCGCTCGACGTGATGAGCGGTGGCCGTTTCGAGCTCGGCATCGGGGCGGGCGCATTCTGGGACGCGGTCGCCGGCATGGGCGGAGTGCCACGCCGCCCGGCAGAGAGCGTTGCCGCGCTCGAGGAGGCGATCGCGATCATCCGCGGCGCACTCGACGTCGGACCGGAGCGCCGCGTCGTGCGCGGCCCGGGTCCGCATTACCCAGTGCCCGGATATCCGCCGGGACCGCCGCCGGCACATCGGGTCGAGATCTGGGTCGGCGCGATGGGACCACGGATGCTCGATCTGATCGGCCGCACCGCCGATGGATGGATAGCCGGCAGCGGCGTCTCGCGCGCGGATGAGTTCCCGGCGGTCAAGGCGCGTCTCGACGAAGCAGCGCTCGCCGCCGGACGCGACCCGCGCGAGATCCGACGCATCGTCAACCTGAGCGGCGTGGTCGTGGACGACGCGAACGGGGACGGACCGCTCGACGGCCCAGTCACGAAATGGGTCGAGACACTATCTGGGTGGGCCCGCGAGCTGGCCATCGATGGCTTCATCTTCTGGCCGCCAGACTCGGGTCTCGGTCAGATCGAACGCTTCGCAAATGAGGTCGTGCCTGCCGTCAAGGAGCAGATCTCAGTCGGCCAGCAGCCGTAGGCCGGTGGCCCGATGGAATGCGAATTCGTCCAACACGAGAACGTGAGCCATGTGGGCATGCTGACCAACCAGTCAGAGTCGGACGTGCTCCTCGAAGTGCTTCGTCCGTGGTTGGACGGCCTCCGGGATCGGTAGTACCGACCATGAGCCTGCAATCTCTGAGCCGACTCGCGGAAGGCGATCTGGACAGCTGATCGGCTAGCCTGCGGGCGATGACAAGCCCTGTTCCTGCTCAGAATCAACCACCCGGGCACCTTTCGACGCACGATTCGACACACGACTCCTTCCCGCGCGAGGAGTTCGGCGCATTCGTACGACGGATGCCGAACTATGCCCGGCTGTGCTGGGTGCTGGCGCGCGATCCGCGGCTGTCGCGCGTCCGTCGAGCCGCCCTCCTCGCCGCGGCGGCATACGTTGTGTCGCCGATCGACCTCGTGCCGGGCTTCATCCCGGTCGTCGGGCAGCTCGACGATCTGGCGATTGCTTTGGCGGCCATCCGCCTCGCGCTCGACGGGCTGAACCCCGAGCTTCGGGCGGAGCGTCTCGGTGCGGCCGGGTTGACGCAGGCGGATCTCGAGGCGGATATACGGGCCACCGGAGCCGTCACCATGTGGCTCGCTCGCTCGGGACTGCGCGTCGGGGCGGAAATCGCGACGTTCGCGTTCCACGGCGCCGAGTCTGTCAGGCGGGCGGTTCTCTCTCGGCGCAACCGTCGGAGCTGACCCCGAGTTCGTGAAGGTTCTCGCCCGGCAGCCGATCACGTTCGAGGCTGCCGGCGGAAAGCAAGTACACGCGCCACTGATCGTCGGCACGTTCGAGCGCGGTGCAGGCGAGCCGGGCGTCGAGGCGAGGCTCGTGCTCGACACCGGCTCGGACACCCACCTGATCACTGAAGACGTGTCCGACGCTCTCGCCCTGGCGCGCGAGCCGGGCGAGGAGGGGACCGATCACAGCGGCGCGACGATGGCCAGCTGGAGCGTGGGCACCGTCGCCATGTCGCTCGGCGGTCTCGCCGTCGATCTGCGCGACGTGGTCGCAATTCAAGCGCCGGCTGCGTTCGCCGACCAGGGTATCGGCGGCATCCTCAGTCCGCAGCAGCTGCACCCGACAGCGTGGGCGGTGATCGACATGGTCGCCAATGAGCTGCTGCTGGTCGACGGCATCGTGGACGAGATTGCCGGCCTGGTGCACGACCGCGCGCCGGATCACGTGCTGCTCACGCTGCCGCGCGAGCCAGGCTTCGCCACGGTCGTTGCCCGCGCGGCGATCGAGCCCTTCCCGGAAATCGCAACGCTGCTCAACAGCGGCGGCAGAGGGACGGAGTTCTCCGCCGCCGCGCTGCCCGGGCTCGCGACGGCGAAGGGTGGTCGTCTCGGGGCAGGGGTCAGCGGAGCGGACGTGACCGGCTCGCTTGTCGGCGCGCAGACGCTGCTGATCGGCGGCCGGCGAGTCGGTGTCCAAGCCCTTGCGGTGCGTCCCGAGATGCAGGACCCGCAGGGGATGGTTGGCATGGACGTCCTGCGTGGCACCGTGCTCGCATGTTCGGCTGACACCTCTCGTCCGACCCTGCTGGCGATCGACAACAGGGTTAACTAATACTGACCAACTCGCTACACTGCCCGACGATCACACCGGTCAACGGTGGTCGCTCACCGAATTGGCCGGCCACGGTTGCGCTGGCGAGGGTGACATGGCTGAGTTGATGGAACAGGCCCTGCAGGCCGTGCAGGAGCTCGAGGACTCGGACGACGACGACCTGTTCCGTGAGCTCGGCCTGAGGGTCAAGGCAATCGAGCGCGATCCGATGGTCGCCGGCCGGTTCGCGCCGCCGCGCTCGATGCTCGAGCCGAAGGGCATCGCCCTGGGCGATCTGCTCGACCTGGGTCGCCGCTACTTCTCGCAGATTTCCAAGGCCGGATATGGGCTGATCTGCAGCGGCGGAATGCCGCAGGGCAGTCACTTCGACTCACTCATGACAACGCTCGGCACGAACCGAATGGCGATCACCGCCGGCCTGGCCACGCTGCTCGTGGCGCAGATCGGCATCGCACCGGCCATCGCCGGAGTCGTCGCTGCGCTCGCAATCGGCAAGGCTGCGCCGGCCTCGCTCCAGGCCATCTGCACGGGCTGGTCGGCGAAGGCCGGCTACGCCGCAGGCGGGACTCCTGCACCTACTCCGCCCGCCGCACCGGTGTCCTGAACCCGCGGGTCTGCTCGCGCGTCGCAAGTTAAGAAACACTTGACTCGCGTGGTGCAAAAGCGTTCACTCACGCCGTATGGCGCGACGCTCGAGGGCGGTTGAGGGGCCGATAGCCGCGGCAGCGGCGCTTGTCTTCGCGCTGCTCGTATTGGCATTCAGCGCGACTGTCACCAGCGCGCAGACCCCGACGTGCGAGATCGAGGTCAACGGCCAGGACGTGCTGAGCGCGGATAGCCCCAGCCGGCCGCTTCGCGTCCCGGCCACCGGTCCGTTCACGGTCTCCGTAGAGGCAGAGCAGTCGATCCAGAACGGTTCTCTCTCAGTTCGGTTGGCGTCCGTACCGGTCCACACCATTCAGTTCTCACCGACGCAGACGGCCAACACCTGGACAGACACCTTCAGCCTCGACTCCTTTGAAGCAATCGGCGCGGGCCTGTATGAGGTCGTCGGAACCATCCCCCCGTGCCCGACCTTCACGGCCTGGGTCGTCGTCGACGACCCATCGCCGGTGACAGTTGCCAACGTCGCCGCTTTGGGCGTCCTGGTAGCGGGCGTGGCGACGGCCGGTGCGGGTCTGGTGGCCGGCGCCCGGGGAGTCGGTGGGCTCGCCCGGTCGGTGATCGGGGGCGCCGTGGCCGGCTTGGGTGGTCTCGTACTCGCCCAGCAGCAAGGGACAGTGCCGGTCGATGCTGGGACGCTGATCGCGTTCACAGCGATTCCGGGCGGCTTGAGCGGAGTCGCCCATACAGCTCTCGGCGCGGTCGGCAGGCGCCGTCAGGAGCGACCGGGTGACACAGGCCCGTATTACACGCCGACATACCCGGGCGGCCAGCCGGTTCCGTCGCATCCGACCGCTCCGATGCCGCCCGCATACGAGTATCCGGCCTACGACACCGCGGTTTCGCCGCCGCCGCCGATGGCCCCGCCCATGCCCGAGACTGCAACGCCGCCGCCGATGGCCCCGCCCATGCCCGAGGCTGCAACGCCGCCGCCGATGGCCCCACCATCGAGACTGCAACGCCGCCGCCGATGGCCCCGCCGATGCCCGAGCCCATCACGCCCGGAGCAACCGCGACCGCCGCGCCTGGCTCGTCTCCGACGCGCGGTGGTCATGCGTCCAAGCCGCCCGAGTCAGCCGGATCCAGTGCCCCACCAGGCGCCGGAGCTGCTGCGGGCGGCGCGAGTGGGGCCGGGCCAGCTCCAGCGACGCCGCAGCCGCCGCGCGAAAGCTACGCCCACATCTTCTGTCCTGAGACGGTGGTCGCCGAGGCCGAGTTCGAGCTCGTCGTCGGGCTCGCGGCCCAACCCGACCGCGACGTTGTCGGCGGTCCGATGGTCGTGCCAGAGCGAATTGTCGGTCCGTACACGATGACCATTCAGGTCATCGCCGATGGCTTCCGGCTGACTCGGCCGAACGAGACGTGGCGCGCCGATCTGCGCGTCACCGCCGAGGCGCCTTACCCAACGACGGTGCTCCACCTGGCGGCCGATGAGCAGACCCGGCCGGTCGTTGCCCAGAGCATCCGCGCGATGTACTCGATCGACGGCCAGGCAGTCGGGCTGGCCGCTCGGCCAATCGCCGTCGTCAGGGAGGCGTCGTTGATCGCATCGGCGCCGCCACCACCGGCCGCCGAGCCGGTCGACATCATGCTCCCGACAGACAGCGTGCCGCCCGACCTGACCGTGCGCATCGAGGTCGGCCAACCAGCCGGACGACTGCTGCTCCAGCTCCTGGCCGCTGATCCGCAGGTAGAGATCCCGAGCGAGCCGCTCGTCGTAGACATCGGCAACGAGCCCGGGCTGTTCCTGCGCGACATCATCCGCAAGATGAACGCGGCTGAGGGTCAGCCGGGTATGTACAAGGTGCTGATGGGCATCGGCCTGACGATCGCCGACCAGCTGCCGACCGAGTTCTGGGACGTCGTCGCAGCGGTCGCGAAGAGGGCCGGCGACAGGCCACCGACGATCCTGTTCCTGTCGGCCGAACCGTATGTTCCATGGGAGCTGGCGGTGATGGAGCCGCCCATCGACGCCGCGCTGCCACCCTTCCTTGCCGCCCAGGCGTCGGTCGGACGATGGGTGCTCGGCCAGCGGCGGCCCAAGCTGCCGCCGCCGACAGAGGTCAAGGTCGGCTCGATCGCCGTGGTGTCGGGCGTTTACAACCTGCCCGGCTGGGATCGCCTGATCGACGCCGAACAGGAAGCCGACCAGCTGGCGACCACGTACGGAGCGGCCAAGGTCAACGCCGCCAGCCAGGACGTCCTGCGCCTGGTCGGCGGCAACCCGCCGGCCGACATTCTCCACTTCGCCGTCCACGGTCAGTACGACCCGAACGGCGAGATCGACGGCATCGTGCTCGTCGATGGCCTGACGCTCGATCCAATGCAGGTCAAGGGCAGTCCGCTGACATCGCGGCCGTTCGTGTTCCTCAACGCCTGCCAGGTCGGCAGCGGCGAGCAGGTCCTGGGCGACTACGCCGGCATGGCCGAAGCGTTCCTGTTCGCCGGTGCCTCGGGGGTCATTGCGCCGCTGTGGTCGATCGACGACATCATGGCCCGCGAGCTCGCGCTGCGCTTCTACGAGAAGGCGCTCACCGGCCGCACGCCGGCCGACATCCTGCGCGAGGAGCGGGCGGCCTTCATCGACGATCCGGCGACGGTCTCGTCGACGTACCTCGCATATCAGTACTTCGGCCACCCGCACATGACGATTGCCAGGCCGGCCGGCTGATGAGCGAGCGGTTAGTCGAGCCCGGGCTCGCCTTCGCGTTCGAAGCGCGGATCGTCCCACGCAGCGCCGTCGCCGATGCGCACCTTGGGCATCTCGCCGGCAACCGATTTCCGTTGGTTCCAGGCCTCCACGGCGAGGCGACCGGCGAGATCGGCCGGCACCTCTACGTCCGCCGGCAACGCGTCCTGGAATACACCGCACACGCCGGTCATGCCGGCGAGCGCTTCGCAGGCGTCCGGCTCGAGGTGCGCGATCGCGACGCGGTCGCCGAACAGCTGCGCGCCCGCCCCGGAGAGCGGCTCGCGCGCGGCGAGCTCGCGGGTCGTGGTCGGCGCATCGGCGTCGAGCAGCACGAGCACCTCGTTCATGTCTAGGAGGTTAGGCCATGGCTCGTAAAGGCCCGACCAGCGGCCAGCGGCTCGTCGTGCTCAACGATCGCGGCGGACCGGCCGCTCACCGGGCGATCGGCTCCATCGAGCGCCAGGGCGCCCAGGTTCTCCACCGCTACGGCGATCGCGTCCTGATCTGCGCCGCTCCGCCTGCCGCTGCGCGTGCCCTCGATCAGCTGCCCGCGGTGCGAGCCGTCCACGCCGCGCCTATCGACCGCGCGCCGACTCGGGTGAGCGCCGCCGAGGAGCTCGGCATTGCCGCCTGGAACATGCGTCGCTCGCGCGATTTCGCCGATGCCAAGCGCGAACGACCGCGCGACGGTGAGCGCTGGGATCTCACCGGTGGGCTGCCCGAGGCGCCCGACGGCCCGGGCATGGTCCACGTGGCCGAGGAGCAGACGACCGAGCAGCGCAGCTTCTTCCAGATCGACCTCAGCCCATACCTGCTGGGTAGCGTCGCGGTAGGCATCGTCATCGTCGACGGGCCATCGGCCGAGCTCAAGTTCTCCGACGCCGACCGCACCAAGGTCGTCGCCGAGGTCCAGGAGGGGCTTGGCTGGCTGGCAGTCCAGGAGCCGCGGGCGAGCGTCACCTTCGCCTACGACATCCGCAGCGTGACGGTCACCAACCCGCCCGACCCAGCGAAGTCCGGTTACGAGCTGCTCGAGGCGCATTGGCGCGATCCCGCACTCGCCAGCCTGGGATTCTCGGCCAGCATCCTCGGAGCGCGTCAGTACGCCGAGAAGATCCGGAGCGACCTCGGCACGCGTTGGGCGTATGTCGCGTTCTTCACCAAGTACCCGGTCGAGCATTTCGCGTACGCGCTCAAGCCGAAGATCGTCATGCACTACGACAACGACGGCTGGGGCCCGGACAACATCGACCGTGTCTTCGCCCACGAAAGCGGCCACATCTTCGGCGCGCCCGACGAATACGCCTCCGCCAACTGCTCGTGCACCGCCAGGTTCGGCTGGTTCCGCGAGCCGAACGGAAACTGCCTGTCGTGCACGACGACGCCGGTCGAGTGCCTGATGGCCGCCAACACGTGGGCAATGTGCCGCCACACGCCGGTCCACCTCGGCTGGCGCGACAGCAACAACGACGGGATCCTTGACGACACCGCCTCCGGCCAGCTGTTCGACTACCGCAAGCTCTGTTCGGCTGTGCCGTTGCTGTGCCAGCTGATCGGACTGTCGCCTGAGCCGCCGACCGCGGTCGCCGGTCAGCCTGGAGGTGGAATCGGAACGGGCGCCGCCGGTATCGCCGGCGTCGCCGGTCGGCCGGGGCGCGATCCGTATGCGTGGCCGGGCGGCGGTGTACCGATGCTGCTGCTCGAGCGTACGCTCGGCCCCGAGGAGCTGGCGCGCGTCACGCAAGCGGCCCAGGCCGAAGAGATCCAGTACCTCGAGTCGGTCGAGCGGCGCCTGCGCGCGACCCTCAAGCAGCTGCGCGAGTACCGCGAGGCACTCGAATCCGGCACTGGCGAAGGCGGGCGAAACGAATGACGCCGCTGCTGATGGCGCGCGAGGTGACCGCCCGCTCGGCGTGGCTGTCGATGATCTGGCCCGCCGACGCGCCACCGCAGGTGGCCGAGGTGCGCGGCGGCCCGGCGGCCATGCCCGTTCCGCTCGCCCTGACGCCGGTGCCGAACGGCATCGGTCCGCCGGGAGCGTGGCATCAGCGCGTGGAGCTCACCGGCCTCTCGCCTGCGAGCGACTACCAGCTCGTCCTGACCGAGTCGGGCACGCCCGTCGCCGAGTGCCGGATGAGGACGCTGCCCGACGGCCTGCCTGCGATCAACGCGCCACTCCATGTCCTGCTTGCGTCGTGCTATAGCCGCGAGCGGGACCCGAGCGGGGCGGTTGGCCGCGCCTTTCTGCGACTGCCGCCCGCGAGTCGCCCGACGATCGCGGTGCTCACCGGCGACCAGGTCTATCTCGACACTCCGATCGCGCATTTCCTGTTCCGCCCCCACACGGCGGAGCAGCTGGCGGCCGAATTCACTTCCAACTATGCCGCCACATTCGGTCAGCGACTGCCCGACGGAGGCTTCGCGGCCCTCGTTTCGTCGGTCGCCACGTTGATGACCGGCGACGACCACGAGCTATGGAACAACGCGCCGAACGTGGCCGTGCACCTGCCCGACACGTGGACGCCGTGGGGCCGTGACGCCTGGTCGATACTCGCTCGCCAGCTGTACGACGCGTATCAGACACCGCGCCGTGTACATGCGCTCGAGATTCCGCCGCTGTCGGCGCGGATCGTCGATACCCGCTTCGCGCGCAGCGCCGATCGAACGCTGATTGTCGATCCGCAGACGATGGCCGAGCTGATCAGCTGGCTGGCGGGCCTGACCGGACCCGCCCTGCTGGCACTGGGTCAGCCGATCCTCGTTCCAACCACTGGCTTCACCGGGCATTTCACCGACTGGGCACTGGCCGACTACGCGCAGTACGCGGAGCTGGCCCTGGCCCTGACCAACGTGAGCCACGACGTCGTGCTCGTCACCGGTGACGTGCACTTCGGCCGCGTTGCTGAGGTTCAGCTACCGAATGGGAGGCGGATCGTCGAGATCGTCTCCTCGCCCATGGCACTTGTCGACGACCGCGCCGGGAGGAATTGGCGATCCCCTCCGTCAACCTTCCCGGCCCGGTCGATTCCCGGTGTCGTCTCGGCACCGGTGTCGGTTCAGCCCTTTCAGACAGTCGAAAACCACCTCGCCACGCTGGCGCTCTGGGCGGAGGGAATGTCCGTCCGACTCGATCACACCTGCTGGCTGATCGGCGCCGACGGCAGCCAGCCGCAACCACTGCCGGGGTACTCGGGCCGACTTCACTAGCGAGGCAGATAGATGTTCGCGATGCGCCACTCGGGTTCACGCTCGCCCAACGGCCACCTGCGCGACCTGCCCCCGCGTGCTCGTGGCGGGAACGTCGCCTGGCTGAAACGCGCCGAGATGACACAGGGAGTGCTGCTGCTGGGTGGCAACTCGGTCACCGATCTGCGCCTGCGGATGGCGCAGTCGCGACTTCGTTCGGACCTGACGCCGAGCCACTGGTCGATCGCCGCGCTGCTATCGGGCGCCGAGGTGATCACGGTCACCTTCGATACGATCGGTGACCCGGTCGAGTTCGCCGCCCGCAACGGCGTGACGCGCCTGCCGGTCGATCGTTTCGACGACCCTGATGAGTTCCCCAACATTTGCGTGCTGCTCTTCAGCGCGTCGTTCGAGCCCGTGCTCGACGCGCTCGACGAGGTTGCCAACGGCCGAGCGGTGCTCGACGTGCCCGCGTTGACCACCGCGTGGCTGGCGGCTCTTTGGGGAGTGGCCGACCTGGACGCGCCGCTACGCGAGGGGAGCGGCATGCCCGGCGCGGCGCTGGTCGAGCTGAGTCACGCGATCGCCGGCATCGAGCTGACACCCGGGCTCGACTCGACGGCCAGCTGCCCCGAGGCGATCTGGCAGTCGGCCCGCTGGTGGACCGACTATTACCGCGAGTCGGCGGCCGTCGCGCTGCGTGCAGGGGTGAGTGCTGCCAAGGGTCACGCCCAGCCGTCCGTGCCGGCCGGGGCATTCGCGATTTGCTCACGGCTGGGAACGCCGCTGCCCTCGTCGAGCAGGGAGGCCCGCGGCAAGTGAGCGATCCGACGTACGAGCACTTCGACGCGGTGGTCGTCGGCTCAGGCTTCGGTGGGTCGGTGATGACCCACCGATTGACCGAGGCCGGCCTGCGGGTGTGCCTCCTCGAGCGCGGCAAGTCGTACCCGCCGGGCGATTTCCCGCGCTCGCCGCGCGCGTTCAGGCGCGCCTTCTGGGACCCCAGCGAGGGCGGCTATGGCATGTACAACGTGTGGTCGTTTCCCAATTTCGGCGCGCTCGTGTCGAGCGGCCTGGGTGGCGGCTCGCTGATCTACGCCAACGTGATGATCCGCAAGGATGCCGACACCTTCGTCGACGAGCCCGGGGTCGAGACGTGGCCGATCACGCGCGACGACCTCGATCCGCACTACGACACGGTCGAGCGGATGCTCAATGTGCAGTCCTTTCCGCTCGAGCACCCCGACTTCGCCATTCCGCGCACCCGCGCGTTCATGGCCGCGGGCCGCCGCCTCGGCTGGGATCCGTATTTGCCCAAGCTCGCCGTCACGTTCGCCAACGACGGGGAGGACCCCAAGGTCGGCGCGCCGCTGATCGAGCACGAGCCGAACCTGCATGGCCTCCCGCGGCGCACGTGCCGGTTGATCGGGGAGTGCGACATAGGCTGCAACGAGGGGGCCAAGAACTCGCTCGACTTCAACTACCTCTCTGCGGCCAAACGTGGCGGCGCCGAGATCCGCACGCTGGCCGAAGTGCGCACGTTCGCGCCACATGACGGCGGCTGGCGCGTTGAATATGTGCGGCACGACGCGGAGCGAGCCGGGCGCAAGACGCTGACGCGCGCCCTGCCGCTGCAGACGATCACCACCGACCGGCTGATCCTCTCGGCCGGCACCTTTGGCAGCACTTTCCTGATGCACAAGAACCTGCCCGACGTGAGCCCGATGCTCGGGAAGCGCTTTTCGGGCAACGGCGACCTTCTGACGATGGCCCTCGACGCCACGGTCGTGAAGGACGGACGCCGCCGACCGCTGCTCATCGACGCCAGCCGCGGGCCGTCTATCGCGGCCGCGGTCAGGTTTTCGGACGGTCCTGACGGGCGCGGCTTCTACCTCGAGGACGTCGGCTATCCGGGCTTCGCCGATTGGGTCATCGAGGCGACCGACTCGCCGGGCATCGTGTGGCGTGCACGGCGCGTCGTCTGGCGGCTCCTGCTCGGTCTGTTCGGTCGCGACCGCGACACCGATATCGGCGGCGAGATCGCGGCAGTGCTCGGCGCTGCCCGCCGCTCGTCGTCATTGATGCCGCTCGGCGGGATGGGCCGCGACGTTCCAGACGGCGAGCTGGTGATGGCTGACAGCAAGCTGACCTCGACCTGGCGCATCGATCGCTCGGCGCCCTACTTCAAGCGCGTCCGGAGCGAGATGGAGAAGCTCGCCGCCGAGCTGGGCGCCCGCTTCATGGACAACCCGATCTGGCACTTCGGCCGTCGCGTCATCACGGTCCACCCGCTGGGCGGCTGCCCGATGGGACACGACAGCTCGACGGGCGTGGTCGACCCATGGGGCCGTGTCTTCGGCCAGCGTGGTCTGTACATCGCCGATGGTTCGGTCATGCCCGGGCCGGTCGGGCCCAATCCGAGCCTGACCATTGCCGCCCTGGCCGATCGGTTTGCGTCCCATCTCCTCGATCCACAGGCGGACAGCGACTGGCCCAGCTGACCCCGCCGCCAGGTCAACTTCGGTACAACAAAGAGTCAAATACCTATTGACTTTGTGTTGACACAGGCGATGATGGCGGCAATCGTCCGACGGGGCTGTATTCGGACGGGGGAGGGGCCGCGTCATGTTGAGCGACTCTAGAAGTGAATTGATGACCCGGGTGCGGAGCGTCTCAGACGCTGAGGTGTTCTTCGCGCACCCAACACCGGCGCTTGGCAGCTTGTCGCGGTCAACCTTCTACTCAAGACCAATTCAGGCCGTCGCAACAAGGACGGCTGCCTTCATCGGCCGGGCGCCACTGGGGGGCGCCCGGCCGAACGAGGCTTTATCCACTCGACAGCTTCGATGACCTCCAGTCGTCCGCGGCCCGCGTCGCCCTCTCCGGCGCGGGACCGCTCAATGAGACACCTCGAACGCCGGAGCGCCGGGTCGAGCCGTGGCCGGACACGTCCCAGGACGGGGACGTGGATTCGGACGGCCCGGCGCGGCGGCGCGTGCCGCGCGTTGTGGCGATGAGCCGACCGATCCGACCCGCCGGGATCGAGTGGCCATCGCCGTCGCGCTCGGCGCATCGGCTATCCGCCGTGTCGTGGCGCGCCGGCGGCTCGCTGACCCGAGCCGCCGGCTGTGTTCGGCGGCGTCGGTCGCCTTTCCAGTCGAGAGACGGCGAGCGGATCGGGTTCCTGCTCAACCCTGACAACGCAGACAGCGGCTGGGCTACTCCTCTGGCCGGTCCCTCGCACCGCCGGCTTTGACACATAGGACATGCCAGCTGTCAAGAAGGTCGTTCCCAATCGCGCGGATCCCGGCCAGCGACAGATTGATGCCCGCAGCCAGCGTGTTACAGCCGTCGCGCTCTTCTCGGTCCTGAATGGCCTCGACCCAGGTCCGTCGGATACGGCGTTAGTGCCGACGGAAGTGCCCACCGAACCGCCAACGCCGAGCCCGGTGACCGACGAGGCGATCGCAGTGCGCTGTGCGAGGTCCAACTGGAGATCGAGGACGCCGACGACAATTTCGACACTCTCGATCAGGCCATCATCGACGGCGACACGGTCGAGCGCGACCGGCAGCACGGCGAGCTGCGGGACGATCTCATTGGTGTCCAGAATGCACTGGTGACCGTGCGTCAATGGCCTCCCGCGGCCGTCGTCGCCGACGAGTATTTCGCCTCGATCGATGACCTGCTCCTTCGATTGGAAACGTGGGTCTTCGAAGCGACCGAGGAAAGCAGAACGGCAGTCAGTGACTCGGCTTCGATCGTCGGCGACAAGAACGAGGCGTTGTTCGCGATCCAGGCCGCGAACTCCGAGATCGTATTGCCTTGCGCGACCCCGCCTCCGACCTGACGACCCTGACCTTCAGCTACGAGACCTTGTCCATCGCCTGAACCTACTCATCGAGCACGATCGTGTAGGCGTCATCCTTGCGCGACGCGATCGTCACCTTGTAGCCGTGCTTCTTGAGCGGCCGTTGCCTGACCAGGGCACGCAGGGCGTCCGTCTGGTTGGTGCTCACGATCTCGATCGGGCGGCCCTCTGCGGCGTCGATTATCCAGAGTAGGCATTCCAGATCCGGGTTGCCGTAGCGCCCGTCGGCCGAGATGACATAGCGATCGGCCAGGACCGTTCGGAAGAACGCTTCCGACGCATTCCGGGCGCTGCCGTGATGTGGGACCTTCAGTACGTCGACGTTGAAGGTGCCGCCAGGCTCCAGCAGGCCGCGCTCCTGAAGCCCGTCGATGACGTGCTCGCCGCGGCCGTCGCCGGTGAGCAGGATCGAGCGACCGGCCGCTCTCACGAGCAGGACGATGCTGCTCAGGTTGGGGATCGAGCTGTCCGCCGCGACGCCTGCCGCGACGCTGCCGTCGGTGAGTGCCCGGCCGTGGCGCTCCAGCCAGCGGATCCACTCGCGGCGCAGCTTCTCGAGCGTGATCGTGGAGGGTCCGACGACATCGATGCGCATGCCGCCGATGCGCAGCGTCGACGAGCCGTCGACGAGGATCGGCTCGCCTCCGAATCGCTCGTTGATCGGCACGCCAAGGGCGACTGCGGAGGCGCGCAAGCGCGTCGCCCTCGCCGACGCCCATCAGCGTCCCGGCAAGCGTCTTCATGCCCATCGCGCCATCGCCCGCAGTGGCGAGCGCCTCGCGGATACGCGGCGCGATGTCGGCGCCGCCGGCGCTGACCGAGAACGCGTTGTGCCACAGCTCGCCGACGGGCAGCGGTCCGGCCGCCTCATGGAGCTCGGCGAAGAGATCGAGCAGGCCCTTTACGTGGTCGTTGTCGATGTGGCTGAGCACGGCCACGTCGATCCGCTTGACCTGCGGCGCAAGACCGAGCAACCAGGGCCGCAGGTGCTTCGGATACGTGCCCGATGGGCCGCCGTCGATCAGCAGCGTGCGCTTCGTGCGCGTCGTCGCGTAGCGCACTACCAGGCAGTCACCGAACGCCGCCTGAACCACGTCGAGGGCCAGCATCTACGATGGCCTGACCGTGAGCACGCCAGGCGACGAAACAGTCGAATCCTCGGACGTGGCTAGTGCACTCGAGCAAGCGATCGAGGCCGAGCTGCCCGACGCAGGTGGGCCGCTCACGATCGTCGCCTCAACATCGGAGTCCGCCGGCGGCACCGAGTACGAGGTCAGCGCCAATCGTCTGGTCGCGCTCGACCCGGACGATCCCGATCTGGCCGACGTGTACGTGCCGGTGCCGGTCAGCGGTCACGTCAGTCTCGCCCCGGACGGCGCGACGAATGCCGAGCTCGCGCCCCTTGACGAGGAAACCGAGCGCGAGGTGCGCGCCTGGGCGCGCTCGCTGATCGCCAACGGCAAGGTCGCCGGCATGGCCGCCACGGTCGCTTCATACGGCCCGCCGCGGCGGCCGACGCACGAGCTGGTCGTCGACAGCAACGGTCGTCGCGTCCTGCGCCGAACCGGCTTCGTGGCCTACTAGCGCCCGAAAGGGTCGTCGCGGCCGGTCACCGGTTGCGACCGGAGAACCCGACACGCGTCAGCGTCGGCTCGCCGCCAACGACGCGGATCTCGTGCGTCGGCGGGAATGGCGCAAACGCCGGTCGCGGCGGCGTCGGCCCCGCGACTCCTGCCTGCGTTCCACCCGGCCGCGCGCCGCGCGTCCGACGACGCGGCGGCTCGGCAGCCCCAGCTGCCGTGCCAGGAACGGTGCGAATGTCACCGTTCGCCAGCAACGCGCGCGCGAACGCGCGGCCCTCGTTCTCGATCTGCTGATTGGCCGGTCGGATCTCGCCGATGACGCCGGTCACCGACCGGCCGCGGGTCCGTACCTCGGCCACTGCCGGAACCATCAGCCGCACGCCGGTCAGCTCGCCCTCGGTCAGCTGCATCGGCCGGAACGCGGCAACGTGAGTCACCTCGCCGTGGATGTCACTGCTTACCGGCGTGTACTGCAGCCGCGTTCCGCTCGGGACCTCGAGCTCCTCGCGCAGCTCCTGGGCCGCGCCACCGCGAGTGCGGCGCTTTAGCGGCACGGGCATCTCGATCGAGGGAGCGGGCAGGGTCATGCCGTGAGCAGCGAAGGCTGTGCGAATCGCGGCCGCGTTGGCGCCGCCGTTGCCGGCGACGTCCGCCTCGACCATTCGCCGGCCGACTCCCTCGAACGCTCGCGGCGTCGCGGGCACTGAGCGGATGCCAGAGATCAGCAGCTTGCCCAGCGTCCGCGCGGCGCGGTTGAGCGACACGGCCGAGCGGTTGCCCGTATTGAGATACATGTTGCGCAGCGCGTCGTAGAACGCTCCGGTGAACACGCGCGAGAACGAATGCACCTCGCCGCTCAGGACGGTGGCCGGACCGCCGGGCGGCAGCATCGTCGGATCGGACCAGCTGAAGGTGTTGCTGGCGTTGCGCAGAGCACCGTCCTCGACCGCCGCGTTGCCGTACTCGCGCCGGATCGCGTCACCCAGCTGCTCGGCCATCGCCTGGACGAAATGCTTGGCTGAAAGGTCGGGCGAATCGGCCACCAGCGACTCACGAATGGCCCGATCGCTGAGCGCGGCGAGGATGGCGATGCAGTCGCCGAACGACTCGTGCAACGCGCCGACCTCGATGAACGGCACGTCGAAGAAATCGGGCCGCAGCATGTCGAGCAGGGCGTGTCCTTCCTCGTGCACGGCAACGTCGACACTCTCGCTCGAATGAACCCGCTGGCCGTCGAATGTGTGGTGGAAGAACTGCAGGCTGCGTCTGTCATAGAACGCATTCAGATCGTCGCCCGCGTCGGTCAAAACGCGCAGCTTGCGCTGGCCGCCGAACCACGCCGTCCGGATACGTCCCGTCGGCATCGCGCCAGACCTTGAGGCCCTTGATCAGCGCCTCCTGCACCTGCCAGAAACCGAACTCCGGCGTCTGCGCCGGATAGATGCCGGGCTCGGCCGCGGGCTGGATGTCAAAGCCCGCGCTCTTCGACGGCTGACGCGACGCGCGCACCTGCTGTATCGGCGGTCCGCCGCTGGCCAACGGGTCGTTCGGAATGTACGAAACGGTTGCCATCTAGACGCTCCCTGGCTGGGCTGGAATCGGGCTCCGATGACGCTGCTCTTCGACTGCGTGGGGAGCCTAGCATTACGCCACTGTCGAGTACAGTAGTTATTTACTTTCGTGCTCGAACGAGGTACCTTCGCGACCATGGACGAGGAGACGTACGGACTCGAGGACGACCTCCCGGACTGGGCCAACGAAGACGCCGACGACGTCCCTGCCGACGATGCGGATCTGGAGCCCGACCTACCCGCCGATGGCACCTCTGGGGGCACACCACAGCCGGTGCCGCCCGACCCCAACGCGCCGCAGCCCCAGCCTCCGCCGATCATGGACAAACCGCCACTGCCGGATCCTGGTATCGGCGGCGGAACCGCCGGCATCGCCACATTGCCGAGCGGCGTGACGCTGATGCCGCAGGGGGCCGCGACGTACTTCACGCAGCGTGTTACAGCTCCGCCGATGGTCGACTGCATGTTCGCTGCGCTGTGCACGCCACTCGCCTTCATGGGCTACGGCCTGCCGCCTTCGTTCGTGGGCACGCTGCGCCAGGCCTCCGGCGTGCCGCGCATCAACCCGATCACCAACAAGCCGCAGGGCACAAGTACGTCCGCGACCAAGGTCGCACTGCGCAAGCTCATACCGGAGGCGCCGGTCGTCTTCGGTGGCCTGGCCGACGAGGTGATGCTCGACGGGCTCGGCGCCGGCAGGATCAGCGTCCGGGTCATGGTCGGCAGCGCCGACCTGCCGCGACACCTGCGCCGCTTCATCGGCTTCACCTGGGTCGGCGGCCATGCCATAGCCCTCGGTGGCGCTCGCCGGCGCGGGGACGGCGCTTGGGAGGTCCGCTGGATGGATCCCGCAGGCCGGCCGGCGACCGGCTATGACGGGGAGTTCGTTCCGTATGCCGACGTCAAGGGCGCGCTCAGGCGCACGCCGACGGGCCAGGTGCGCGTTACGTACGGGGAGTTCAACGCGGCGTTGCCGACGCGCTGGCAGCAGCCCAAGCAGCATCCACAGGAGACGATCGTGAGAGTCCTGACCAACGGGCAGCACGACGAGTTCTCGCGCATCGTGCGCGGTACGCCGTTCCTCCATCCGGAGACGACGGAGCTTGTCACCACCGCGCAGGAGGATGCTGATTTCCGACTCGCCGGGAGATCGGTTGACGGACGCTTCGCTGGCATCTGGGTCAATACGGGACGGATTCCGAACGCGTCAGGGCTGACCCTGCTCCTGGTCGAGGTCAACCGGATCGGGCCTCCGTTCATTCAGACCTAGGCAGCTCCAGCCCTAGGCGGCTATTGAGTTGCGCAGATCGGGCGCAACCATTTCGGAGAGCCGGTGACTACGGCCAGGGGCCGGCGCCAACCCCCATCAAAACATCCATGACGGGGCCCGGTAAGGCCAACAAGATGGACAGACCGGCGATCAACACGGCGCGCAATTGAAGTCTGCCCAAGACTGGCCTCACTTGCGTGCGCTGGTTCGAGACAAATGACGAGGCTCTTCCCCAGTCGACCGATCGTAAGTCCAACAGGGGCGGTGTCAACTATTCGTAAATCCTATGGCTTGGCAGATATCGGTACGCGGGTTTGACTATGGACTTCTGCAGACGGCCGACTAAACTCATCGACGCCCCCTTGTCCGCACTATAAACTCAGGTGCCATGCCAGCAGTCAAACGACGTCGAACGGTAGTTGACGACGGCCCGCTCGCCCGTCGCATAGGTCAGCGCATTGGAGTTGCCCGGCGTGGCGCCGGCATGACCCAGCTGCAGCTCGCCCAGGGCCGCTATACCAAGGCCTACATCAGCGCCCTCGAGAAGGGCCACGCGAAGCCGTCGGTCGCCGCGCTCAACTTCATCGCCGATCGGCTCAACCTGCCGCCGGCATATTTCCTGGGCGGCGCCGACACGCGCTGGTCGCGTCTCGAGGCGGACCTCTTGCTCGCCTCCGGTCGCTGGCGGGAAGCGGTCGATGCCTACGAGGCACTGGCCACGAGCACCTCCGACCGAGTGGCGCTGGCCGAGCTCTCGACCGGCCTGGCCGAGGCACTGTGTCGACTCGATCAGCCGCTCGATGCGATCAGGCCGGCCACGGAAGCGCTCGAAACGTTCGATGCAACCATGCGCGAGCACGACGCAGTGCTCGCCGGCTACTGGCTCGCCTACGCCCAATACCTCGCCCAGAACACGGCCGAGGCACGCAGCATCCTGCGCATGCTGCTCGATCGGATGCGGGCCGGCCTGCAGGTCGAGCCCGACGTCGAGATGCGCCTGCTTACTGCCGCGTCGTACGTCGAGGCGTGGGAAGGCAACCACCAGGCGGCCGTCGCGTACCTCGAGGAGGCGCGGGCGCTGAGCAGCGATCTCGACGATCGGCGTCGCGCGGCGTTCCTGTCAGCACTTGCCACGGCGTACTACGGCAACGGCGACGTCGAAGGTGCGGTGATGATGGGCAACCAGAGCCTGGCGCTCTTCCGCGCCGCTGACGCGGAGCACGAGGCGGCGATGGTGGCCAACAACCTGGCCAATGCGTACCTGGCCATCGGCAACCTGACCCGCGCCACCGAGCTGGTCGCGGAAGCGCGGCGCGAACACGAGCTTCTACAGGATCAGCGCGAGCTGGCCAACGTGCTCGATACCGAGGCTCGCATCCGGCTTGCCGACGGCGACACGGCCGGCGCGATCGACTTCGCCGAGCGCGCCGTCACTGCCGCTCGAGAAATCGACAACCGCAAGGCGTTGACCGACGCGAGCGTGACCCTGGCTCGCGCCGCCGTACAGGCGGGCAGGCCCGAGGAAGCGATCGCGCTCTACGAACACGCCGTCGAGCTCCTTCGCGAGCACGGTCCGAGCGCGAGCGTGGCCGAGGTCCTGGCCGAGTACGCCGATCTCGTCGCCGGTCGCGGCGACCACGAGACCGCCTATCGGCTCACCCGCGAGGCACTCCGCCGGCCCGTCTCGACCTAGGCCCGGACGGGAGACCGTCGGTCGAATCGGTCTACGCTTTGTCCATGACAAAGCCGCGCGTCGCGAGGGCGGTGATCCCCGCCGAGTACGGCGTCAAGAAGTCCGACAGGTTCGTCGCCTGGAGCCACGTCGAAGAGCGCCTGACGCAGTGAGCGCGTCTACTGGATCGTCGCCGTGCACGACGACGGCAGTCCTCACGTCCGACCAATCGACGGCCTCTACCTCGACGGCGTTATCTACGTCGGCGGGAGCCCCAAGACTCGCTGGGTCAGACTGGTCAAACGCCACCCGCGGGTGACCATCCACCTCGACGGTCCCACGGAGATACTGGTCTGGGAGGGCGAGGCCGAGGTTCTGATGGGCGTCGACGACGCGCTCGCCGAGCGACTCGCGGCCGCATCGAAGGTGAAGTACCCGGAGTACGGCACGACCGCAGACAACTACCGAAACGGCGTGATCGCCGTCCGGCCGCAGAAGGTGATCGCGTGGACCGATTTCGCGACCGATCCGACGCGGTTCACGTTCGAACCGGACTCGTGATGCCCGTGCGGATGTCTCTCCGGGTGATCACGGCACTGCTCGTCCTCGTCGTCGCGGCGGGTTGCTCGAACGTGGCCATCCCCAGCCTGCCTTCGTTCGAGCAACCGCAGGACGACCTCGACGAGATCTCGCGCCTCGTCGGAGACGCCGTCGACCAGCTGAGCACCGATGCCCAGGCTGCGCTGCCGTCCATCCCGCCCGACGTGCTCGAGACGATGCAGCAGTTCGATATCGATCAGGTGGCGGTGCCGGCCAACGCGTCCGAGATATGCGAAGCGCTCGGCACACCCAGCCCCGAGGGCCTCGCAGCCGACGGGCTGGTGACGGTCATCAGGGCACTTGCCGGTGACGTGAGCGTGGCGCTGGCCGTCCTGGTCAGCGTCGTCTTCGGCACGTGCGGCTCGTGGGCGCCGTTCGTCGACACGGCGCTCGAGGATTTCTTCTCGTCCCAGTCGCCTGCGGCCAGCTAAAAGTTGACGGAGGCTGCCAACGCCAGCGCACGCCCGCGGGCACGCGACCTGGGCATCGTCATCGGCACCATGCCGCCCGGGCCACTCAACGCGATAACTGATGTTGCCGGCGTGGGCGTTGGTCATCGGACGTTGATCGAGGGGGAGGGGCGTCTGGTCGTCGGCCGCGGACCGGTTCGGACCGGCGTCACCATCGTCCAGCCGCATGACGGCGACGTCTGGACCGAACCAGTGTTTGCCGCGCCGCACACCCTGAACGGCAACGGTGAGATGACCGGACTCGAGTGGGTGCGCGAGAGCGGCACGCTCACGACGCCGGTCGCGTTGACCAACACGCACAGCGTCGGCGTGGTGCGCGACGCGCTGATCCAGGACCAGGTGCGACGCCTCGGTCCCGACGCCACACCGTGGGGCCTGCCCGTCGTGGCCGAGACGTGGGACGGCCGGCTCAACGACATCAACGGTTTCCACGTTCGTGCCGAGCACGTGTTCGAGGCGCTCGACGCCGTCTCGCGTGGGCCGGTGGAGGAAGGCTCGGTCGGCGGCGGAACCGGGATGGTCTCGTTCGGCTTCAAGGCCGGCATCGGCACCGCATCGCGGCTGGTCGAGAGCGACGGGGACGGCGGCGGCTACGTCCTGGGAGTGCTGGTCCAGTCCAACTTCGGCCGTCGCGAGCGCTTCACTGTCGGCGGTGTGCCCGTCGGCCGCGTCCTGACGCAGGAACGGGTTCCCCTTCCGACCGAACCGGGCGAATCGGGCTCGGTGATCGTCATCGCCGCAACCGACGCGCCGCTACTCCCACATCAATGCGCACGAGTGGCGCAGCGCATCGGACTCGGCATCGGCCGTATCGGTGGCGCCGGCGGCCACTTCAGCGGTGACATCTTCCTGTGCTTCGCTACCGGCAATCGCGGGCTGACGACGTCTGACCTGGCCCCGCCGACGATTGCCACGCACCGCCTCGACATGCTCGACGACGGCCTCATCGACGGGCTCTTCAATGCCGTCATCGAGGCGACCGAGGAAGCCGTGCTCAACGCGATGCTCGCGGCCCGGACGATGATCGGGCGCGACGGAGTAACGGCGCACGAGCTCCCCGCCGACCAGCTGCTCGAGGTCCTCGCGGCCGGCTGGTCGCCGCTCACCGGCCGCCTGGAGCCGTCCAACCTTCGCTAGCGCGACTCGGGGGTGGGATCCGTTGCTAGATTCGGTCTTGTGAGCCAGCACGCCCTGCCCGGCGCGAGTCACCTTCGGATGAGCGTGCCGTTGCGCGGCCGGGATCCGAACGAGCCGAGCCGCGCGTCCACGCCGCTCGAGCTGTTCTTCGACCTCGTGGTGGTGGTCGCCGTGGCGCTAGCCGCCGAGCGACTGCACCACGCGCTGATCGACGGCTTCGGCATCGACACCGTGGTCAGCTACATGCTCGTCTTCTTCGGCGTCTGGTGGGCGTGGGCCAACTTCAGCTGGTTCGCGTCGGCGTACGACACCGACGACGTCATCTATCGCCTCGGCACGTTCGTGGTGATGACCGGCGCGCTGGTGCTCGCGGCGGGCGTGCCCCAGGTTTTCGACGAGCGCAACTTCACGTTGGCCGTGATCGGCTACGTGATCATGCGCGTCGCACTCGGCGTCCAATGGCTGCGCGTCTCGCGCGATGATCCGGAGCACGGTGCAACCGCCCGGCGCTATGCGATCGGCGTGGCCATCTGCCAGCTGGGCTGGCTGACGCTGCTCGTCGTACCCGGCATCTGGCCGATCGCGTGGCTCATCCTGGTGCCCGCCGAGCTGCTGCTGCCGCTGTGGGCGCAGCGCGCGGGAAGGATCAACTTCCACAACGAGCACATCGCCGAACGCTACGGACTGTTCATGATCATCGTCCTGGGCGAGTCGGTGCTGGCGGCGTCGCTGGCGATCCAGACGGTCATCGGTGGGGAGGGCCTCACGCTCGAGCTGCTGAGCGTGATCGTCGGCGGGCTGCTGATCCTGTTCTCGATGTGGTGGATCTACTTCGATCGGCCGGAGGAGCACCTGCTCGACTCGCTCGGAGCGGCGCAGGCATGGAACTACCTGCACCTGTTCATCTTTGCCTCAGTGGCGGCGATCGGGGCCGGGCTGGTCGTTGGCATCGAGGAAGCGACCGGACATGCCCACGTGGGCTGGCAATGGGTTGGCCTGACCATCGCCGTGCCGCTGGTGATCTTCATGGCCGCGCTGACGCTGCTCTACGTGCGCCTGCCGCTCGGCGCGCTGCATCGCGCGGTCGTGCCCGTCGCTGCCGTGCTCAGTCTTGTCGCCGCGTTCATGCCCATGCCCGTGTTGACCATCGGGCTCGTTCTCGCCGGCACGACTGCCTTCAAGGTCTGGTTGCGCGTTCGGGAGCACGAACAGGCCAAGGATGAGGCGGTCAGCCGAGCTGTCTGCCTGAGCCGCGCTGCCGCGAATTGCCACGAAGTTGTTGGGATTCCGCGCCGGAGAGTGAGTGCCCAGTTCAGGCGAGCTCGCCAACCATGTGATCGACCGCCTGTTGGGCGGTCGATCGCGTACACGGGAGACTCAAGTGGCTTGGATCATTCGACTGATGCTTCTCAAGAAGCTGTGGGACTTCATTCGCTCCGACAACCGGCGCACGAATCGGGCCGGTTTTACCCGCTAGATCGCTCGATCTAGGTGGTTACGGGTATAATCCACTCGCTCCGCGAATGTGCGGTGGCTCCGTGTGATCGACTTTTCTCGAACAGATCGTGCGCCAGACTTCCCCGTTCGAGAACTAGTTGGAGGGTCACAGTGACCACCGGCACCATCAAGAAGGTCGTCGCCGATCGCGGCTTCGGCTTCATCACCGCGGATGACACGAAGGAATACTTCTTTCACCGCAACTCGCTGGATTCTTCCCTCGACTTCGACCGCCTGGTCGGTGGCGAGAAGGTCGAGTTCGAGATCGAGCAGAGCCCCAAGGGCCCGCGCGCGAACCGAGTTCACGCCCTCTAGGCACCTCGACCAGCAATAGAAGAGCCGCCCGCAGCGATGCGGGCGGCTCTCTTGATTCAGTGGGGACTATGATCCGCTCGAGAGCGAGGTGGACCATGGAGTCCGAAGACAAACTGCCTAACGCGCCTGAGGCGCTCCAACAGTGGCGAGAGGCCGAGCGCTCCGCTGCCGTGGCGCGGCGGGGCAAGCTGGCCGCCGAGGTGGCCGTCCGAGCAGCGGAGGAGGCCGAACTCGCGGCTGCGGCGACGGCCAGGGCTGCCAAGCAGGCACTTGAGTCAGCTGCACTTGCGGAGGCGTCCGCCAAAGCGACCGCGGTCAGTGCGCGAACGGTGGTAGATGCCACGATGGTGGATCTGGCGGATGCCGACTCGGGAGCAGCCTTGGCGGAAGTCGACGAAGCTGTGGCTCGGGCGGCATATTCACGGTCGGTCGACCGGGCTTCCAACACCTGACCTTCG
Source organism: uncultured Chloroflexia bacterium (assembly GCA_963776865.1). Lineage (GTDB taxonomy): Bacteria > Chloroflexota > Limnocylindria > Limnocylindrales > CSP1-4 > JALYGJ01. The sequence goes on from CAVZOG010000004.1 coordinate 556,978, forward strand.
CCCGCAGCTCGCGTCCGTCAGGCGCGCTGCAGGTGCGTGTCCTTGAAGCCGCTGGTGTGCTTCAGACCGTAGCCGGCGAGTCGATCCATGCCCACGTGGGCGACGAGGATGGCGCCGGCGAAGAGCAGTAGATCGCTGTCGATCGCCACGCCGGCGCCGAGAGCCGCCAACCCGACGACCCAGTTGTGGACCAGGTTGTAGGTGAAGCTGCCCAGACGCAGGCCGCCCAGGTAGCCGATCGCGGCCAGGTCGGGCAACAGCAGAAGTGGAATCGCCAGCAGCCAGTTGCCGCCGAGGGCGTTGTAGATCAACAGGCCGGCGATGAGCGCGGCAGCGCCCTCGGCGCGGAGCCAGAAGCGGACCGTGTCGGGAATGGCCGCTGAGCCCTGAACCGGCTGGATGAAGGTTGTCGTGGTCATCTCGGTTGCTCCTTTCGAGAGCCTGCTGTACGGTATGGCTACGATACATAGCCATCATGGCTAATGTCAATAGCCTTTGGAGAGATTCTTTGCCGGCACGGTCGCGCACCTCGATCGACGAGATCACCGCCGCAGCACGCGTCATCCTCGAGGGGGAGGGTCTCGCGGCGGTGACGATGCAGCGCGTCGCCACCGAGGTCGGCGTCCGACCACCCTCGCTGTACAAGCACGTGCGCGATCACGGCGAGCTGATGCATCGGGTGGCCAATGACCTGGCCGAAGAGCTGGCAAGCGACCTGGACGCGGCCGCCGCAACTGGTGAGCCGGAGCGCGATCTCGAGCTCGATCAGCGCGGCGTTCCGCGCCTGGGCGGCACGCTCGCCGGCCGGTTATGCGCTGCTCACCTCGCCGGTGCCGGACGCGTGGCGCCAGGATCCGGAGCTGAATGCGCGAACGAGTGCCGCGGTACTCACGGCAGCCCAGGCGCTCGTCGGCCCCGACGACGCGCTCGATGCTGCGCGGACTTTCGTCGCTTTCGTTCACGGCTTCGTGAGCCTCGAGAACGCCGGCACGTTCCGGCTCGGCGGCGACCCGGAGAGTGCCTATCGATTTGGCGTATCGACACTCATCCGCGCGATGGCTCGCTGACACGCCAGCGCTCCTACAAGCAGGCCGTCGGAGCGACTCTTGACAAGGTTGTGAGTAACCACTAACTTGCGCGCCATGAACGCGGTTGCCGTCCGGCACACCTCTGAAGAACGTCGGGAAGAGATTCTCGAAGCGGCCTTCACGGCCTTTGCCGAGTCGGGCTTCGAAGGAACCTCGACCGACGACATCGCCGCCGCCGTCGGAATCTCGCAGCCGTACCTCTTTCGCCTGTTCGGGACCAAGAAGCACCTCTTCCTGGCCGCGGTGGAGCGCTGCTTCGAGGAGACCGAGGAGGTCTTTCGGAAGGCCGTCGAGGACGGCGAGCAGGGCGACGCAAAGTACCGGATTGGCGACGCCTACTTCCACATGATCCACGACGGTCGGAAGCTGCGGATGCAGATGCAGGCCTACGCGGCGTGCGATGACCCCGACGTGCGGCGTGTCGTGCAAGACGGCTTTGCCGGCCTGGTCGACTACATCCGGACATCGACAGGGGCGTCCCCTCAGGAGCTCGCGCAGTTCCTCGGACAGGGAATGCTGCTGAACGTGATGGCCTCGATGCAGGTCCTCGATTCCGATGCCGAGTGGGCGACCACGATCCGAGAGGGATGTATGGGCAAGGACGTCTAGCAACGCCCCTTTTTTGACCTTGGTAGTTAGTTAGTAGTCACTACATACGCAGGCGACAGCCGCGACCAGCAACAGGAGGAGATCTCGTGTCAGATCGAGCTCGCACGCTCTGGACCTTCGCCATCACCGCCGTGGCGCTGCTGATGGTGACCCTCGACAACCTCGTCGTTGTCACAGCGCTACCCGTCATCCGCCTCGAATTGGGCGCGTCGCTCGAGGACCTCGAGTGGACGGTGAACGCCTACACACTCACCTTCGCGACGCTGCTGTTGACCGGCGCCGCCCTCGGCGATCGCTGGGGACGTCGGCGAATGTTCGTGGTCGGCCTGGTGATCTTCACCGCCGCCTCGGCCGCGGCCGCAATGTCGAACAGCATCGAGACGCTCATCGCCGCCCGCGCGGTGCAGGGCGCCGGCGCGGCAATGGTCGTGCCCTTGACGCTGACCCTGCTCAGTGCGGCCGTTGCTGCTGATCGACGCGGTCTCGCGCTGGGTGCCTGGGGAGCTATCGGTGGCCTCGCCGTGGCACTCGGTCCGCTCGTTGGTGGCGCGATCGCCGAGGGCCTGAACTGGCATTGGATCTTCTGGATCAACGTGCCCATTGGCCTCGTGCTGCTGCCCCTGGCATGGCTGCGCCTGACCGAGAGTCGCGGCGAGTCAGACAGGCTCGACCTGCCCGGTCTGGCACTCGTCAGCGTTGGCCTGCTGGCCGTCGTATGGGGTGTGATCCGCGGCAACCCCGACGGCTGGCTCAGCGCCGGCGTCCTCGGATCGATCGGACTTGGCATTGGCCTGCTGGTCGCCTTCTTCGTCTGGGAGTCCCGCGCACCGGCGCCCATGCTGCCGCCACGCTTCTTCCGCAGTCGCGCATTCTCGATGGCCAACCTGGCATCACTGTTGATGTACTTCGGGATGTTCGGCTCGATCTTCCTGCTGACCCAGTTCCTGCAGATCGTCCAGGGCTACTCGCCCTTCGAGGCCGGTCTGCGCGTGCTCCCATGGACGATCGCTCCGATCTTCGTCGCGCCGATCGCCGGCGCCATGTCCGACCGCATCGGTGGTCGGTGGCTGATGGGTACCGGGCTGGCGCTCCAGGCGGCCGGCCTGGCGTGGCTTGGACTCGTGGCAACACCTGAAGTGCCGTACTCGCAGCTGATCATTCCGTTCGTGATCTCAGGCATCGGCATGGGTCTCTTCTTCGCACCGGTCGCCAACGTCGTCCTCAGCGCCGTCCGGCCGTCCGAGGAGGGCCAGGCATCGGGTGCCAACAACGCCATCCGTGAGGTCGGCGGCGTGTTCGGAGTGGCAGTGCTGGCCTCCGTGTTCAGCGCCACGGGCAGCTACGTCTCGCCGCAGGCATTCGTCGATGGGCTGCAGCCGGCGGTTCTCGTTGGCGCTCTCGTGGTCGCCCTGGGTTCGCTGGCAGCCTTCGCCATCCCTCGTCCGGCACGTGCCGGCGAACTGGCGATCGAGCCCGAGTCACGTCCCGGGCAGCCCGAGCCGGTGTACGCCATGAACGACCGATAGATCTCAGCAGGTCAGATGGAGGATCGCCGCAACTGGCTCTTCGCCTGACTCGCTGAGACGCTCACACACGCGCGCCGTGGGTTCGACTATCTCGACCCCGCGGCGCCGCGGTGCTTCACAGGCCTCGCTCACCCCCGGTTGCTGACCGGAAATGCCGATCCGCATTGCAACGTGAATGGCTCAACCGACCACCGGCAGGGCAATAGCATCTACCCATGGCGATGAGCGCTGGTGAGCGCCGAGTCGTTTCCGCCCTGATGGCAGATATCGCCGATTTCGACGTCGATTGCCGAGCGGCTCGGCCCAGAACGGTCGAAGTTTCTGTTCGACGAGGTTCAGCGGCTGATGCGCGAGGAGATCGAGACCCTCGGTGGCACCGTCGCCCAGCTCACCGGCGACGGAGTCCTCGCGCTGTTCGGTGCGCCAACGGCGCACGAGGACGATCCCGCTCGTGCAGTCCGCGCCGCGCTCGCGGTGCGTCGGGCAATCGCCAGCTACTCCGAGCAGGTCGCGCCCGCCTACGGGATAGAGCTTGTGGTTCGGGTCGCCGTGAACACAGGGCCGGTCGTCGTTCCCTCCCGCGACCTTCCAGTCGACGACCTCTACAACGCCATGGGCGACACGGTCAACGTCGTGGCGCGATTGCAAACGCTTGGGGATGTCGTCGTTGGACCGCTTACGGCGCAGCAGGTCGAACGAGAGTTTGAGCTTCAAGACCTGGGCGAGCTTGCGCTAAAGGGCAGGGAGGCGACGATCAGGGCGGCTCGTGTGGTCGGGGTGCGGCCGGACGCCCACGCCAGGGCAGACACGCCGCTCGTCGGCCGACAGCGGGAGCTTGAGGTGCTCGACGGCGTGTTCACGTCGTTGATGGCGGGTCAGGGGGGCATCCTCTCGATCACCGGCGAGCCGGGGATCGGCAAATCGCGGCTGATCGCTGAAGTGGTCGATCGCTTCGGGGCGTCGATGCAGGTTCTTACCGGCCACTCCGTGGCATACGCCGAAGCAATTCCCTACTGGCCGATGCGTGACCTGTTACGCCGCTGGCTCGGGCTGGGCGAATCCGATCCGGAGGCGGTCGCTCGGCTGGAGCTCCGTGGCGGCCTGACGCGAGTGCTGGAAGGCGAAGCCGACGAGGCTTTCCCGTTCGTCGCCACGCTGCTCGGCCTCCAGCTCGAGCCACAACAGGAGCAACAGATCCGCGAACTGGCGCGTGACGCTGTCCAGCGGCGGACATACGACTGGCTCTTCCGGCTCATCTCGGCACTCGCCGGCCAGCGGCCGCTGTGCGTCGTGGTCGAGGACATTCATTGGTCGGACGAGGCGACTCTCACCGCGCTCGAAGAGTTGCTGCCCGCTGTCGAGCACCATCCCGTCGTATTTGCGTTGATCCACCGCAGCGATCCTGATCACCGGGCCTGGGGGATGGTGGATAGGGCTCGACGACGCTTCAGCAGGCAGTTCACCGAGGTGGCCCTTGAGCCGCTGGCTGACGTCGAGGTCGAGACTCTCGCCGTCGCCAGCGCAGGCCGGGCGTTGTCGCCCCCGGTCGTGCGCGACGTAACCGAGCGTGCCGGTGGTAATCCCTACTTCGTCGGCGAAGCCATTCGCGACCTGCGGGAGCGCGGTTCCCTCGATCGTGCCGCCGCGGGGGAGTCCGCGACCGACACGGCCGATGTGCTACCGACGGCTGTTCAGGGGACGCTCCAGGCAAGGCTCGATCGTCTGTCACCGGAGCCACGCGAATTGCTTTCGGTTGCCTCGGTGATCGGTCGTTCCTTCAGCCTATCTCTGATCGAGCGTCTGCTACCTCGCGTCCGGCTGCTTCCGACGCTCTCCGAGCTGCAGTTCCTACAGCTGCTGGTTGAGGAACGCTCGGTGCCGGAACCTGAGTATCGGTTTCGACACGGTCTCGTACGGGAGGTGGCCTATTCGGCTCTTGTCGACAGTCACAGACGAGAGCTCCACGAGCAGGTCGGCCGGGCGCTGATCGAGCTGCATCGTGAATTGCCGGCCGAAGTGTACGGACTGCTCGCTTATCACATGAGCGAGGCGGACGAGCCTGGGTTAGCCGTCGAATACCTGCTGAAAGCTGGCGACGCGGCGCGGGCGATCTATGCCGACGATGAGGCGATCGGCTTCTACCAACGCGCGCTCGCCTTCATGGAGCGCACCGGCCACGACGAGCGAGCGCGGGCAACGCTGCTCAAGATGGCTTTGACTCACCATGTTGCGTTCGATTTTCCAGCGGCGAACGAAGCACTCATCCGCGCGTTTGCGATCCCTGCCCCTCAACCCGTTCGGCTCGATCCGAGCGAGCGGATCACGGGGGCGATAACGGCCGCTTGGGATGGCGAGCTGGCGCCGGGCCACAGTCAAAGCCTGCCCGGCGCACAGGTTGCCAGGAATCTCTTTCGCGGGCTCGTTGCACTCGGATCGGAGCTGGACATCGAGCCCGACCTCGCCGAGAGCTTCTCGGTGTCGGACGACGGCCTCTCTTACCGCTTTGTGATCAGGAGCGATGCACGCTGGCACGACGGAGTGCCGGTCACGGCAAGTGACTTTGAATTCACGTACGGGCGCATGAGAGCTGACGGTGTTGTGACGGCGGAATGGCTGGATGGCGTTTCGGCGCGCTCTGACGCCGACGGCACGTCTCGAGATCCGGCTGCGCGAAGCGCGTAAGCGACTTCCTCTATGCGCTGTCGCAGCCCCCGCTATTTCCGTGGCCGCGGCACGCATACGAACGGGACGGATCTGAATGGCACCGCTCAGTGCCGCTCAATCGGCAACGGCGCGTTTGTGCTCAGCCGAGCGCGTCGGCAGCGCCCTGCGGTTGGAGGCGGCACCGCTCTGGAACGAGGCGCGTGGGAATGTTGCACATATCACTCTCGAGCTCGTGGCCTCGACCACGGAGGCCGCAGCGAGGTGGCGCGACCACGAGCTCGACGTGGTTTTTGACCATCTGGTCGACGAGATCGTGGCGGACGAGAGAACGTTGGTAGAGCGATCGGTGGGCATGACCACCTGGTATGTGGGCTTCAATGCCCAACTGGCCCCCTTTGACCAGGCAGTCGTCCGTCGAGCATAGTGCGCACGCGATCGATCGACAGTCGCTGGTTGGAGGACGACACGACATCGCGGCCACGACTGGCGGCCTGATCCCGCCAGCTGTACCTGGCCACAGCCACCAAGTTGCTCCCGCTTACGATCCGAAGCTCGCGCGATCGTTATTGGCGGAGGCGAACCTTTCCAACGGCACTGGCGAGGTCGTGCTGTCGTGCCTCGACCTCTGGGCTGACAGGACGGAGCAGGTGGCGGAGATGCTGTCTGCGGTGGGTATTCCGACCCGCATTCTCGCTGTCGCGACCGATCCGGAGATGGACGTCGCGATGATGAGCCGCTCGCAGGCGTACCTGTGGGCGTGGGGCGTCGATTACCCGGAGGCGGGTCGAGGCATCCTCGAGCCGGTCGCGAAGTTCGGGCCGCTATATCGCGACGATGAGCTTGATCGTCTGCTCGAGCGCGCCTCCTCCCTCCAGGATCAGGACGAGCGTTTGCGCCTGTATCGGGAGTTCGAGCGCCGCTGGATCGGTGAGCACGTGGCGATGGTTCCGATTGCCTACGGTGGCTCGGTACTCGCACACAGGCCGTGGATAGATGGCCTGTGGGTCAGCCCGATCCAGATCTCCACATTCGCCGAAGCGATTGTCAACCGGCCCATCTAATCCCGGCAGCCGGACGCTGGCCGGCAGTGATCGCCAGCGACGACCAACGCAATATTTCCGCAACATGCCGCCGGTGGCTGCGAGGCACGTGCAACCGCCTGCCAGTGACACTTCGCTTGCGTCGCTCGAGCGTAAAACCCCGAGCGGCGTGTTTCTTTGTCTTCAGCCTTCCGGCTTGGGCGGCGAGTGCCACTCTGCATCGTCGCCGGCCAGCCACTCCGTGCTGAAGCGTGGCGCCCCATGGATCGCGACCAGCCGCAGCAGCCCACTGCCCGTGTTGGTGAAGCCGTGCGGTACGTCGGGCGGTCCGACGACGATGTGGCCGGCGGGCACGACCAGCTCCCGACCCGCGAGACGGAAAGTCGCCTCGCCCTCCTCGACGATGAATACCTCAGCGTAGGGATGGCGATGCAGCTTGGGCCCCACGCCAGGCAGCGAATGGACGACGATGATCGAGAACGGGACGTCACCGAAGTCCGCACCCACCAACTCGTGCGCGTGCTTGGTGTGCGGCAGCTCGTCGAACGGGATCACCTGCTCAGCATGCGCCGTCGGCGGCGCAAGTCAACAGAACGTCGTGCCGCGCGTCCCGAGCCGTTCTTGGTGCATAGTTCGGGCATGGGAAAGCTGATCTACGGCCTCAACGTCTCGCTCGATGGCTTCGTCGAGACACCCGAGAAGTCGCTTGACTGGGCCGCCGTCGACGACGAGCTTCATCAATGGTTCAACGATCGCTTCCGCACACTGGACGCGTCGCTCTACGGGCGGGGCATTTACGAGCTGATGTCGGCCCATTGGCCGACCGCCGGCGACGACCCACAGGCAACCGACGTGGTGCGCGAGTTCAGCCGGATCTGGCTGGATACGCCGAAGATCGTCTTCTCGTCGACGCTTGAGAATGTCGATTGGAACAGCCGCCTGGTAAGGGGCGACATCGGCGACGAGCTGGTCCGCTTGCGCCAGGAGTTCCAGGGCGACATGGAAGTCGCCGGAGCGACGCTTGCTGGCTCGTTCGTCCGTCGCGGGCTGATCGACGAGTACCACCTGGTCGTCCATCCCGTGGCAATCGGTTCGGGCACGCCCTTCTTCCCGCCGACGGGCTCGCCAATCCGGCTGCGCCTCAAGGAGACGCACGTCTTCTCGTCCGGCGTCACCTACCTGGCATACGTGCCGGCGAGTTAGGGGAGTGGCACCCGAGGATCGCTGAGCCTCAGCAGGTCACGTGCAGGATCGCCGCAACTGTCTCTTCGCCTGACTCGTTGACAAGCTGACACGCGCGCGCCGTGGGCTCGGCCACTATCTCGATCCCGCGGCGTCGCGCCATGTCGTAGACCTCGTCCATCACCGGCAGCTGGCCGGAGGCGCCGGTGCCGATGATCAATCGCTTGCCTGACCACGGAATGTCTTCGTCGACCGACACGGGCGTGTGCCCGAACAGGTCGCGGTATGCCTTCGACGGCCCCTTCTTGCGCTTCCGGACGACGCCCTGTTCGAGAACGACGTCGTGGTCATAGCGGCGACCGTCGATCTCGATCATCCCGAAGGACTGCAACCTGGCCTTCACCCGGGTCTCGCCCGCTCAAGGCTCGCACCGAGCTTGTCGAGAACCTGTTCCTGGCCCGCCTTGGACAGCTCGGCCGCTTCCGTGGAGTCATAACCGCTCTCCGTCACCGTCAGCCTGGTCCGACCCTCGCCGAGATCCTCGAAAGTGACGACGTGCGGCACCTCGGACGGAACGCCGGGAGGCATCCCAAGTGCGCTCGGATCCACGTTGTTGCCTTCGCTGTCCGAGAAGCGCATCACGAACTCGATGCGCGACTTCGGAACGATGCTGGTGTATGTCCACGTGTTGTAGATCTCGCCAAAACCGGGCGCGCTCATGCTGACCAGGGTCGCGCCGCCCTCTCGAAAATCCATCCGACAGAGTGGCGATGTGAAGCCATCTGGCCCCCACCATTCCTTGACTCGTTCGGGATCCGTCCACGCGTTCCAGACAGCATCAACCGGGGCGTCGTACACGCGAGCCACGCTGAAGCTCTGCTTCTCGGTCTGGCCTTGCTTCTGCTCGGACACGGCGCTCTCCTCGCTGGTGCTCGCCACCCGATCTACTGTCGCACCGCCCAGGCATCGACCTCGACCAGGTACTGCGGCGCAGCGAGCCTGGCAACGTAGAGCAGGGTCGAGGTGGTCAAATGATCTCCGAACGCCCGATCCAGTGCCTGCCGACGAGCAGCGGCATCCAGCTCGCCAACCACGTAGGTCACGAGCTTCACCACGTCGGTTGGCGCGAAGCCGGCCACCTCGACGTTCGCGAGAACGTTCCTGAGCGCAACCTCGAATTGGGCCTCTGGGTCCGCCGGCACGTTGCCTTCGGAGTCGCTCCCGACCTGGCCAGAGATGAAGAGCAACCGGTTCTCACCGCTGACCTCGATCTGGTGGACATAGCGACCAACCGGCTGGTGCACGGACTCCGGGTTGCGTGCCTGCTTCATCGTTTCTCCTCCTTACCCTTATGTGCCCGCGCGGTGCCCGCGCGGTCAGCGCAGGATCTCGACGGTGTCGGTGTCGTGGACGATGTGTTCGCGACCCACGCGCTGACCCTCGAAGCGTGCCGATGGCCCCCAGATCCGAGCGCCGCTGAAGGTGGCACCGAGGTCGTGATGGACGGAGTCCGCAACATCGGCCACGGTAGCCCCTTCCGGGAGGGCAGCCGGCTCGTCGTCCGTTGAGCCGTTCGAGTGCAGATAGACCCGGATAAGGCCGGTCAGCGCCCAGATCGCATCGCGCAGTGCATCGAGCGAAGCCGGATCGATGACCGATACCGGCAGGACCGCGAGATCGGGGAACGCTGCTCGCAGTCGCTCGATGTCCTCCGCCGACCCCTCGTCGGCTCGAGTTATCGCGAGGATGGCCGGCTTGTCGATGCCCGCGATCTCGACCTCGTCGCGGACGGTCTCGAGCTCTTCGGCGGGATAGCCCGCACGAGCGCAGTAGACGATGGCATCGGCCGAGCGGAGCACGCCGAGCAGAGCTCGTCCGCCACCACGATCCTCGGTGGCGCCGCCGATCAGCCCCGGGATCTCGACCAGCTGCAGCAGCACGCCCTGGACGCGCGTCAGCGCCGGCACCGGGCGGAGCGTGGTGAACGGGTAGTCACCGGTCTTGATCTGGATCTCGGACAGCGCCTGGAGAATCGAGGACTTGCCCACGTTGGGTGGGCCGACCAGCGCGATCTGGGCCGCGCCCTCGCGTCGGACCGCGATCGAGTCGCGGTGGACGGCGCTCGATCGAACGCGAGTGTCCTCGATCTCGGCAAGCAACGACTTGCGCAGATCGGCGTATGGCCCGTTCTTGTAGTCGGGCAGCTCACTGAGCAGCGCGCGCACCTCGCGGATGCGCTCTTTGCCCTCTTTGCCTACCAGCCGACGCTTCGCCACCTGGGCGAACGTCCGATGTGGCATCGGCATCTGAAATCTCCTTCCGACGATCACGCAGGAAGGCACGGCGAACGCCCGACAAGGCGCTCTGCGGCGTGCGTCCTTCCTGCCCCTTCCAACGACGCTGTTAGCGGAAGGGGCCGATCAGCCGTTCTGTCTGGAGATGGTGGCGTACCAGGCGTCCCACGAACGCCTGCCCGGGCGTGACATGCCCGTAGGCTAGCGCCAGACGACCTCGCCGTCCTCGATTTCCGGAGTGGGCGCCAGCCCGAGACGGGTCGCGACTGCTGCCGAAGCCACGTGGTCGGCGTGAATGTGCGCCGTGATCGTCACCACGCCGCTGGTTCGGAGCCAGTCGACCATCGCCTTGGCAGCTTCGGTCGCGAAGCCGCGACCTTGCCACGCGACGCCGATGAGCCACGCGACGTCGGCCCGACCTTCAACGACCGTGGCCTGCACGAAGCCGATCGCCCGTCCCTCGGGAGAGAGGCGGACGATCCAGTTGAGCCACTCCTCGCTGCCGTCGGGCGAGCGACCACCGACCTGCCACTGGTAGCGCACGCGCAACGCATCCAACGTCGGCGGCTCGCCGCCGGTGAATGCGTACAAGGTTGGGTCGGCGAGCACCTCGAACATCTCGTCGGCGTGCTCGACGCGCAGCGGCTCGAGCCTCAAGCGCGTCGTCGTCAGCGGCTCAATCAACACGACTCTGGCACCAATTGACCGTCACCAAATAGACTTCGCGCCGTGTTTGACTTTGCCTTGACGCCGGAGATGCTCGCCCTGCGCGATGGGGTGCGCGAGTTCGGCCGTACCAACGTTATCCCCATCGCCGAAGAGGGCGATCGCGAGCGCCGGCTTGAGCCTGAGGTTGCCGCGGCTTTCCACGAGGCCGGCTTTGTCCGTCCCTGGTTCGACCCCGCCAGGTCAGGCGAAGGCATGGTGACTGGGGGCGCGATCATCGCCGAGGAGCTGGGCTACGCCGATCCGGCATACGCGAGCTACCTGATGCTGCCCGTCTTCTTCAATCGCATCGTTCTCGGGTACCTGTCCGGTGCGGCCAAGGAGAAGCTGCTCGCCGATCTCGACCGCGAGCATGTCGTTACATCGTTCGCGGCCTCCGAGCGAGCGGCAGGAAGTGACTTCGGCGCGCTCACGGTCAGCGCCACTCCCAACGACTCGGGCTACACGCTCAATGGTCGCAAGGAGTACAGCTCGAACCTGCGCCAGGCCAGCCGCGTAATCATCGTCGCCCGAACCGCGCCCGGCGCTATGGGCGGCCTGAGCTGGTTCCTGGTGCCGATGGACTCCGAGGGAGTGGAGATCGGGCCACGCTGGGAATCACTCGGAATGCGGGCCATCGATATCTCGCCGCTCGACCTCAACAACGTGCAGGTCCCGCTCGATCATCGCCTTGGCGAGGAGGGGCGCGGGATGTGGATGTTCAACGAGCATCTCGCCCAGTCGCGGACCGGCATCGCGGCGATGGCCGTCGGCATCGCCCGACGGGCGCGCGACATCGTGCTCGACTTCGGCCTTCATCGCCGCATCTACGGCGACAAGCTGACCAAGATGCAGGACTACCGCTTCCGCATCGCCGAGATGGAGATGCAGATCGCGGCAGCGCGCGGACTGGTCGGGTTGTCGGCCCAGAAGTCGGACGCCGGCCTCGACCACGCCAAGGAGGCCAGCCTGGCCAAGCTGTTCGCCGGCCAGATGGTGATGCGCGTGACCGCGGAGGCCGTGCTCATGCTCGGCAGCGTCGGTTACACGGCTCAGACGGTGGTCGACAAGCTGATGCGCGACGCGCGCCACATTTCGATCGTCGAGGGACCCGATCCGATCCACAAGGAGATCGTGTTCGCCAATATCCTCCGGCGCGGCGGCTACTAAGCCGGTTAGGAGTCCGGGCGGGTCTCACTTTCCGCAGCCAGCTCCTCCGCCAGCGGTCGTCGCATACGCGCCGATAGAAGTACGAGCACGATCGCGAAAACGGTGATCACGACGCCCTGGATCTGCCAGACGACGGCGGGGTCTATACCGCGGCTGATCGGCGTCAGGCCATTGCTCGCGGCGTGCATCAGCGCCGCGACGACGACGCTTCCGCCACTGCCGACAAACGCCCACGTGTAGAGCACAGAACCCGAGATGATCAGCAGCGGCAACGGCCAGAAGGCCAGCTCGTCGTACATCTGACCTGGCAGATACAGGCCAACATGCGGAATCAGAAACAGCAATCCAATCACAAGCGCCGCGGTGAGAACGGACCACGAGCGATTCGCCGCCGGCACCGCGAAGCCGCGCCAGCCGAACTCCTCGATGAAGGCAGGGATCGTCACGACCAGCAGGACGATGGGGATCGTGCCGAGTTCGGTGAACAAGCCTGAGATGGGCGCCCCGAGGATCACGCCAATGACGGTGATCGTGATCCACATCAAGGCGGGAATTCCGAGAGCAGCGGCATACCACTTCGGGGCCGCGCGCCAACGAACGAGGCGACGGAACAGCACGACGATGCCTGGAACGCCGTCCGCGATGCCGGCGACGACAATCGCCGCGACGAACGGCACAAAGACCAATGCGAACGGCGTGGTTGCTTCGCCGAGCTGGGCTGCCATCGCGATCACCGTCAGGACGATGACGAGGCCGCCGAAAGCGATCAGTCGATGACGCTTGGTGGTGGCGCGGATGCCACTCTCCGGACTCGATTCGCCCACCTGCCACCTCGCTCGTAACCGGACGTCCGTGCGCGAGGACCCTATCTCAACCGAGTAGGCGAGCGACCATCGAGAACGGCGCGTATCTACGGCTAGTCACGGCCCGGTTCGGATGGGGAGATGAGGCGTGCGCGATTGGGCAGAATGTTCTCGACAAGAATGTCGAGTGTCAACTCTATTGCTAGCGGGGCTGAGTGTTAGAGTCTTAACGTGGCCAATAAAACGCCTTCGGAGGACATCGCGGCGATCCGCCTGCTCGACGAGCCGGCGCGACGACGCGTGTACGAGTGGGTCGTCAAGCAGGGTCGGCCTGTGGGGCGCGACGAGACTGCGCGAGAGCTGGGCATCGGCCGGGCGCTGGCGACCTTCCACCTCGATCGACTTGCCACTGCCGGTCTGCTCGATGCGGGCTACAAGCGGCTCACCGACAAGCGCGGTCCAGGCGCCGGACGACCGGCGCGCGTCTACTGGCGCGCGGAGCGAGAGTTCACAGTTTCGCTGCCCGAGCGCCGCTACGACCGCGTGGCTGAGCTCTTCGCGACGGCGCTCGAGCGCGTCGGCTCGGAAGCTGTCACCGAGTCACTCCACGATGCCGCGCAGGACGTCGGCGAACGCCTGGCTGCGGACGTGCCTGGGCGTCCCGGCCCCAAGCGCCTGCTGTCCGTTCTGAATCAGAGCGGCTACGAGCCCGTGACCGAGCCCGACGGCACGATCCGTTTGCGCAATTGTCCGTTTCACGCGCTGGTCGAGGAGCATCGGCCCCTCGTCTGCGGCGCGAACCTGGCCATGGCCGAAGGGATCGCCGACGCCTCAGGCGCGGGCGCCGATCTGACGCCTGTCCTCGATCCGCAACCCGGCTACTGCTGCGTCGCCTTCAAACCGGCCTCTGCCGCGATCGCGTAGCCGCGCCCGAGCCGGATCAGTCGAGCGGTCCGTAGCCGGCAGCCACGAGGGCCTCGGCGATGACCTCCATGCCGAGCTGGCTTGGATGAGTTCGATCGGCGCCGAGGTAGCCCAACTCGATTGGACTGGTCTCGCCGTCAGCGCCGTTGAATGGGTTGTAGATATCGACACACTGCGCGTCGTGCTCCGCGGCGACGTCGCAGATGATCTCGTTCTGGGCTTCGACGAGGGAGGTCCACGCCGGACCGCCGTTGTTGTAGATCTGGGTGACGAGGAGATTCGTTGGCTCCCCGTCGCGCAACTCGTTGATCCGCTCGAGGATCGCGTCGAGGTTGCTGCGAAAGTTGTCGAGCGGGAAGGTCGGATCAAATGGAGGCGCGGAGAAGTCGTTGAAGCCGATCGTGACGCTGACCGCATCGGCCGCGGCGACGGACTCCAGGACGTCCTCTTCGTCCCGGCCGATCTGCGCGCCATCCTCCAGGTACCCGCGCAGGCCGCCGCTCGTGAGGCTGTTGTGCATGGTCAGGTTGTGGACGTCGACCGGTACGCCCAGATCGGACGACATCTGCTCCCCGTAGATGGTGGCCGCCGACGTGCAGCCGTCGCACTCGCTCTCGAGCGCGTAAAGCAACGAGTCACCAAGTGCCACGTAACTGAGCGGCACACCGGCACCCGACACGCGAGTCTCGTCCAGCAGCATCTGTAGCTCCTCGACGACGCGGTCGAGCTGGGTCATGTAGATCTCATGGCCGGCCGGGACCGATACGTATCGACCACTGCCGGTGCGATCGGCCAGCTCCTGCGCCCAGGCCTGGAAGAACGGATAGACCCGGCCGCATTCGTCAGTCGGGCTACCGCACTGGGCGATCGTCGACATCATCACCACATACGGCACTCCATCGGGTGGGGTGGCCGCCTGTTTGACGGAGCCGAGCCAGGCCTCGGCGTCCTCTTGTGCCTGTGCGATTTCGGCGTCGGACAAGACGCCGCGCAGCGTCTCCCAATCGAGCTCGAAGAAGCCAGCATTCATGAGCATGAAGCCGGCGACGCCCTCGGGATGGCGATCGGCGTAGAGCCACGTCTGGTCGCCACCTACCGAATGTCCGACGAGCACGTAGGGCGGTTCGATCTCGGCCGCTGCGAGCAGGCTCGCGAGATCGTCCACTACGTCAAGGTCATCCTGTGGCTCTGCGGCAGGATCGCTGCGACCTTCGCCGGCGCGGTCGTAGTCGCACACCCGGACGGAGCCTTCGTCCAGAAGCGCGTCCTCGATCCCTCGCATTGCCCCACGCGGCACTTGAGTGCCCGCGAGGAAGATGACGGTCGGACTGCCCGATCCACGGCATTCCATGAACAGCGACCTTTCGCCGATGTCGACCATTCCGGGCGTCGCCGTCGAAACCGCGGGCGCCGTTGGCTGCCACGGTTTGGTTTCCAGATACGCCTTTTGCTGGTCGATCGTGTCGGGCGGAGCGCTCGTACTGATAAAGGTCAGGTGCAGGCCGTCTTCCTCGAGCTCCCAGCGGATGCTGTCGACCGTTGCGCCGCAATCTCCGCCCGCTGGGTCGTAGTCAAAGCGAACGTGGTCATCAACAGCCGTCAGATCGGCCTCGCAATAGATTTCACTCCCGTCATCAGCATGCAGCTCAATCGCGGCTCGGCCATCGGTGAATGTCCACGTGTACGTGCCCGGCGGGGTGACGTCGGCGGGCCAACCGGCGGCGACCAGTTCGCTCGCCGTTAGCTCGACCTGCCAGGACCCATCGGGCGGCAAGCCCCCGGACGTGGCCTGAGGCTGGGCTGTAGGCGTCGGCGTTTCGCTGGCGAGGCCGTGCGCTGACTGCATAGCGGAGGGCAGCGGAGTCGTGGTTGCTATGGACGTCGGAGGGCTCGCCCCGCACCCGGCGAGCGTGACAACCAGAGCGGCCACGAGACATCCGCGCACAACGAGGAAGCGAGGCATTTTAAGTCCCTCCCCATTCACCTGGAGGCGTCCGCGGTCGGTCGTGAGCTCGGGTTTCATCGAGTCCATCCTCTTAGAGCCTCTGGCCAATCAATCGGGCACGTGTAGGGTCGCGAGGATCTCGTCTACCTCGGCTGTTAGCTGGTCGAGCTTTTCAGGCGGAGCGTCCAGCGAGACCGCGATGGTGCGGGTGTCTGAACCTGCCCCAATGTCGAACAGGTACAGCCGCTCGCCGGAACCGATACCCACACCGAAGACGTGGCCGTCGTTGATCCACAGCACGTTCAGGCACGAACTGACGGTGCAGCCCGGGTCGTCGTTCACGTTCGCTTCCGAGACGTCGTAGGTGAACGTAGTTGCGACGATCCCATCGCCGATGGTGATCTCCTCGGGATCCGAGACGTACATGTCAGGGTTCGAAACGAACCAGTCGGTCAGCCCAGTAACCGTTCGGGGCACATCGGCCAGCAGCTCACCTGTTTCCGAGGAAGCTCCGGGCATCTGCCAGAAGCGCAAGGCCGCACCATCCGCCTCGAACTGGATCTCGTCCCCGTAGTCGGCGGTGTTGAACCACGAGCTGTTCGCGAAGGTCATCTGAAGTCTAGGCAGGAAGTCGACCGATTCGAATGTGCGGCCGCGATGGGACCCTGGCACCCGGGCTCGCAGCGGTTGATCCACGGCGGGACGGTTGCGGCGGGGCCCGATCCCGCTGGGTCGAAGACTTCGGCCGACGAGAAATCGTCGGAGAAGCCGCCCGAAACAAGAACCCGGCCATCTGTGAGCAGAGCTGCAGAAGGCGACGCTCGCCATTGGTTCATGCTCGCTGCGGCAGTCCACGTGTCGGTGGATGCGTCGTAGATCTCCGCCGAGTCGCTCGCGTTACCGTTGTGGCCCGCGACAAGGACCCGTCCGTCACGCAGAAGGACAGCCACGTGCTGGATTCGTGGCACGCCCATGTGGGCCACGGGCACCCATGCGCCGCTCGCCTCGTCGTACAAGTCCGCGGAGCCTGTGGCCTCGCCGCATACCACGAGGACCCGTCCGTCCATCAACGCGGTTGCAGTGCTGAACTCCCGCGGGCTGCTGATGGTCGTTGCCGTCTCGGTGCGCCAGGCGGCTGTCGAAACGTCGAATATCTCTGTCGAATCGAGGTCGCTTGTTCGATTTGCTTCAGCACCCGTGGCGACCAGCACGCTTCCGCTCGGCAAGATGCTCGCTACGTGCTGCGCACGCGCGGTCTGAAGACTGCCCGCTGGTGTCCAGGTCGACGTGGCGGGGTCGTAGATCTCAGCCGAACCCGTGACTTCAGCGCCCCACTCGCCAGGGTATCCGCCAACGACAAGAACACGGCCGTCCTCGAGCAACGTCGCGGTGTGACTCGAGCGGCTTTCACCCATCGGTCCGGTCTCGGACCAGGACTGGGTTGTTGGATCAAACAGCTCGGCTGTGGCGAGCGCTGACGAATAGTTTCCGCCTGTCACGAGGACCCGACCGTCATTCAGCATCGTGGCGGTGTGGCCGCCTCGGACGCCGGATGTGTTCGCCACGTAGGTCCATCCCTCCGACGCGGGGTCGTATGCCTGGGCATGCCCGTTCGGACCGCCGACGACCAGCACGCGACCGTCGGCGAGGGTCGTCGCCGTGTGATCGTCGGTCAGCGGCTCGAGGAGGCTGGCGGTCGATGTCCAGGTGCCACCACGTTGGCCGTGCCCCGTCCGTTGGGTCAGGGCTGGGCTGCTCGGATGACTGCCATGGCTCCGTCTCGAGGTACGCCTTCTGCTGGTCCAACGGGGCGTTGGTGGTGATCAAGGCAAGTTGAAGCCTGTCGTCCGCCAGCGTCCAGCCGATGTCGTCGACTTCGCCGCCGCAGAGGCCGTCGTCGTAGGTCAGTCGGAATCCTTCGTCCAACGCCTCCATGTCGGCTTCGCAGAAGAAGGTGTCGCCGTCCTCCTCCTCAAAGTCGAGCCGCGCGCGGCTGTCTGCGAACGTCCACGTGTACACGCCTGGCGCCGTGACGTCGGCAGGCCATCCCGCATCGACCAGCTCGTCGGCCGACAACTCGACCCGCCAGGACCCTTCGGGCGGCAACGTGCCGGCCGTGGCTTGAGGCTCGGCCGTCGGGCTCGGTGTCGCTGTCGCCGGGAAAGGCGAGGGCGTCGTCGTCGAATTCGGTGACGGTGTGTCGCGCAGCGGAGAGGGCGAGACAGTTGTCGCGTTGCACGCGGTTAGCGTGGTGATCGCGAGGACAACAAAGACTCGAGCGGTGGTGTGACGCACGGTTTGACTCCCTCAGGGTTGTGACGGGGCTACCAAGACCGAGTCCGCGGCATCGGTCGGCACCGCCGTCGAGTTCGGCACAGCAGTCGAGGTGCGGCGTAAGGCCTCGACGAGGCAGTAGTCCGTCCATTCGGATGACGACCACTGCCAGGCGAGAGAGCCAACGTTGTGACGCGGCCTCGAGCAGCGTTTCCTCGGGCGTTTCGAACCCGGCGTCGATGGCGGAAATCGTGGAATTGAGGGTCTGGCTCTCGGCTCCCGGCGGACTCACGTCTGTAACGTGTGCCAGGAGCAGCTGCTGACCGTCAGGCGACCACTCGTACTCTTCGGCTGCCGGACCGATGAGCAACTCTCCGGACGTGTCCGATACGTCAACGACCGCAATCCGGTACATCCGGATCCACGAACGTTTTGAACGCCAGCGAGACTCCATCTGGAGACCACTCCGGTTCCAATTCGAATCCTTCCGTGTTGGTAACGTTGCGCTCACCGGTGCCGTCGGAGCCGATCGACGAACACGTCTTCGGGCTGCCACCACTCATCACCGCCTCCGGGGCCTGTCCCGAGGGACAGCTGCCGGGTGCGCCGTCGGGAAGTGCCAGGAAGGCAATGCGCGCGCTATCCGGGGACCAGGTGATGCCAGTGGCATCCGTCCCCACCCGCGAGGTCAGTCTGTTTACAACCTGCGTGTCGACGTCAACGACGTCGATTGCCACCCTCATCCATCCGCTGTTGTCACCGCTCGTGACCTCCTCCATGACGGAGTAGGCGATGACCCTGCTGTCGGGCGACCACGTCATGTCGAAGACATGGATCGCCGGAGAGCTCGGGCGCAGGCACCAGCAGCGTCCGACTCCCATCCTCCGCCGACACGAGCCACAGGGCATCGGATTCGCCGACCAGCGAACTGCGACCCGTCAGGCGCAAATGCGAAACCGCCCTCCTGATATGCGGCGACGTCGCGAGGATTTGACGCCGTCGCCATCCGCTACAAAGAGTCTCTGCAGCGGCGCTCCGAGTCCATAGCCGGTCGAATACCCGAGCGACTGCCCATCTCCAGCAAACGACGGCCCTGCGCCCTGCCCAATGTCGCGGTCGTCGGTGCCGTCGGCGTTCATCAGATGAAGATGGCTGTACGGCCGGGTATCGATGTCCCAGAGCTCGTAGGCGATCAGACCGTTCCTGCCTAGAGGGCGCGTGCTATATGTTGGACGCGGCTATGCCGACGTCGGCGCAGAGTCGTGGGGCCGAGGGTGCGGGTGACGGCGATGTCGACGGCGATGGAGTCGGCGACAGAGAGGAGGTGGGTGAAGTGAATGGGAACCGGCGGCGGCGAGCGGCGGCTGTCGACCGATACCGGCCGCAAAGGCGATACCGATCAACAGGGTCAGCATCGTTACGGCCGCAATCCGAACGACGAGGCTGATTCGACCGCTGGGTCGCATGGCGAGCGCATCGCGCAGCGCGACCGTCCACGCGACGCGCTGGCGACGCTGCCGCGCGAGATCCATCGTCTGGGCGTGAAGGCCAGCCGGAGCCGAGGACGGAGCCGACTCGCCGAGCCAAGTCTGCAGGACGCGATCGAAGTTACTGGGAGTAGTCATCTGACTGCCTCCGTCGCCGGCTCGGGAAGGCGCATGTCGGCCTCGAGCGCCGCGCGCATTGCCTGAGTTGCTCGGCTGAGCCGGGACTGGATCGTGCCGAGCGGCACGCCAGTCGCCTGGGCGGCCTCCGCAAGGCTGAGTCCCAGGTAGTGAACGAGAACGATCACCGTGCGGTGCTCCGTGGAAAGTCGCGTGAAGCCGCGCTCGAGCTGATCGCGCGTTGAGAAGTCAAGCTGGCTGTCGGTCGTCACCGGTTCGCCGCGCGCGGCGATCTGGAGCTCGGCCACCTGTCGAGAACGGTTGCGCGACGCACTTGCGTAGCACGTCCGGACCAGGATCCGGTGCAGCCATGCCTCGAAACGCTCTGGGTCGCGCAGAGCGCGCAGGTCACGCCATGCCTGGAGCAGCGTGTCCTGTACCGCGTCGGCCGCTCGATCCTGATCTCTCAGGATCAATCGCGCCGCGGCGTACAGCCGATCAGTCTGCGTCGCGGTCAGCGTCGCGTACGCATCCAGGTCGCCCCCCTGCGCTCTTGTGACGAGTTCGGGCTGCATCGCAGGTGTTGGCCCCGATTTGGCAGCCCAGGGAGG
The DNA here is from genome assembly GCA_963776865.1 of uncultured Chloroflexia bacterium. Classification (GTDB taxonomy): domain Bacteria; phylum Chloroflexota; class Limnocylindria; order Limnocylindrales; family CSP1-4; genus JALYGJ01. The sequence continues at coordinate 577,417 of CAVZOG010000004.1, forward strand.
CTGCTCTAACTGGTCTGGGCGTTCACCGGCGCGATTTGTTCCACATTGGTGCATCGGGGAGCGTCGCGGCCCAGTAGACACCTGCAGTGGCTGCGCGGCAACTGCATTTACGCGCTATGGCGGGTCTGGTGATGTGCGATCGGAGCGATCGGCGATGTCACGTTTTCCGAGCCGGCTGCGTCCGGGAGCGAATCCTGGAAGGAGGTCAGCCATGTTTCGCTCCCAGACCATTGGCTCAAAGGCCCACGTTGGCCCCGATTCGATGCTCGAATCCTTCGTCGCCCAGTGGGCCGCACTGCTCACCACGTACCGTCGCAACGGCCGATCCGTCGCGACTCCGGTCAATGTGGTCGTCGACCAGGACCGGATTCTCTTTCGGACGTATGAACAAACGGGCAAGTTCAAGCGCCTGCGCAATGATTCGCGAGTGACCCTTCAGGCATGCGACGCGCGCGGACACGCGACCGGCGACCTCGTCCTCCACGGTGTCGCGCGGCTGCTGACAGGCGCATCGGACCTCGATGCCGGGCGCCAGATCGACGCCAAGTACCCGCTCTTCCAGAGGAGGGTGGTTCGCCTGGCTCACCGACTGGCCGGCTATCGGACGGTCCACTTCGAGGTTGTCCCGACCGAGGTTGCCACGCCCGGTGACTGACGCCTCCACCGAAGCGTTCGTCGAGTACCGGTCGCTGCTGGTCGGCGTCGCGTACCGCGTTCTGGGCACGGTTAGTGACTCGGAGGACGTCGTGCAGGATGCGTGGCTGCGCTGGTCGAAGGTCGCGCCCGACCAGATCGAGGATCCGCGGGCGTACCTGGTAACGATCACGACGCGGCTGGCGATCGACCGGCTGAGGCGACGCCAGGCGAGCCGCGAGCAGTACGTCGGGGAGTGGCTCCCGGAGCCGATCGTGACCGAAGCCGATCCGGCGGCCCAGGCTGAGCTCGCCGAATCGGTCTCGATGGGCATGCTTCTCGTGCTCGAAACCTTGAGCCCACTCGAGCGAGCCGTGTTCGTTCTTCATGACGCGTTCGGCTTCGGGTACGCGCAGATCGCTGAGATGGTCGACCGAACCGAGCCCGCCGTTCGCAAGCTTGGATCGAGGGCACGGAAGCACGTGCAGGATCGTCGCCCTCGGTTCAATGCCGATCAGTCGACCCAGCGCGCTGTGACGGAACATTTCCTGGCCGCTGCCTCGCAGGGCGACATCGGCGAACTGATGGCCGTACTCGCGCCCGAGGTAACGCTCGTCGCCGACGGTGGCGGCAAGGTCCGAGCGCCACTCCTGCCGGTGGTCGGCGCGGACAACGTGGCGCGTTTCTTCCTTGCCGTCGCAGGTCGGCTCGAGCCCGGCCAAACCGCGAGAGCCGCGATGCTCAACGGAGAGCCGGCGCTGATCGTCGATCAGCAGGACGGCACGCCGGTCGCGGCAGCCGTTCTGTCGATCTCGGCCCATCGCGTCGAGCGGATCTACCTCGTTGCCAACCCCGACAAGCTCCTGAATCTCCAGATTGTTGTCACGTTTGCAAGGCCCGACGGCACGACGTTTTGAGGGCGCGTACGACGTGTGGGGAGGCCGCTAGCCTTCACCTCCCAGCTCATGAGGTGACCCGGTGACCGTGTTCTTCGAAGCGTCCATGTCGCTGGATGGATTCACGGCGGGACCCAACATCACCGCCGAGAACCCAATGGGCGACGGCGGCGAGGAGCTACACGGCTGGATGTTTGCCGGCAGATCGGACGAGGAGATGGCGGCGTTCCAGGATGCGATGTTCGAGTCGGTTGGGGCGCTGGTCATGGGTCGGCGCACGCTCGATCTCGGGATCGGGCCGTGGGGCGACAACCCGCCGTACCACGCGCCAGTGTTCGTGGTGACGCACGAGCCTCACGAGCCGATCGAAAAGCGCGGCGGGACGACCTTCACCTTCGTCACCGACGGTTTCGACGCGGCCTTCCAGCAGGCGCGCGAGGCGGCCGGTGCGAAGGATGTCCAGATCATGGGCGGAGCGGCCATTGACCGCCTGGCGCTGGCTGCGGGTGTGGTCGAGGAGATTCGCCTACACGTCGCGCCGATGATGCTCGGCGGTGGGACGCGGCTGTTCGAGGGCACGGAGGTCGGGCCTGCTCAGCTGGAGATGATCTCGGCCGAGCCCGACCTGAAACACGGCGTCATTCACCTTCGCTACCGCGTGGTCTAGACGCGGGCAAGCATGAGCGGACCCGCGGTTACCGAAGTCTTTGCCATCATCGCGACGCGCGATCTGGAGCGGGCGCTCGGGTTCTACCGCGATCTGCTCGGCGGGGTCGTGACGTTCTCCTATCCGGGACCGGACGGAACAGTCGTCTATGCGGGGTTGGACTTCGGGTCGGCGCACCTCGGCATTGGGCACGAGGCTGAGCTCATCGACGCACCACGGCCGCGTCCAATAAGCCTGTGGCTGTACACGGACGACTGCGACGCCACGGTCGATCGCCTGCGTCAGGCAGGCACGACGATCATTGAGCAGCCGACCGACCAGCCGTGGGGCGAGCGCGTCGCGCGGGTGCTCGATCCAGACGGCAACGAGGTGCTCATCGGCCAACGAGCGGCGACGTAACCCAACGCGAGGCGCGTTCTTCTATTGCTAGTGGACACGAGTGATAGATTCCTGACGATGACCGGTGGCTGGGCCATTTGCCACCGGCGAGATCGTGAGGAGGCACGAAGATGCCCGACAAGAGTCTCTACGAGCGGCTCGGCGGTGTATTCGCAATCGCGGCCGTCATCGATCACTTCAGCGATGCGGTCGTCAGGAACCGCGCGGTCGGCCAAGGCTCAGACAATCCGGCGCTCAACGAGTGGCACACGGAGCAGCTCGCCCGATTGCCGGGCCTGAAGTTCATGCGCACGCTGTGGGTCTGCGACGTCTCAGGTGGTCCGTACGACTTCACGGCCACCAAGCCCGGCGCAACCGACCTGGGCCTCGAAAACGCACACCGCGAGCTCAGCATCTCGCCCGCGGAGTTCGACGAGGTCGCCGCCGAGCTTGCCCGCAGCCTCGACCATTTCAACGTGCCTGAGCAGGAGAAGGGCGAGGTCCTCGCAGCTTTCGCGGCGCACAAGGGCGAGGTGACCGAGGGGTCGTTGGCCGGCGTCAGCGGCTAAACCGCAAGCCACCGATTAGCCGGCTCGGACCAGCTCGAATACCGGTCGCCGAGTGGCCGCGGCATCAGGATCGGTGATGATGTCGGATGCATAGCCGCTGATCAACGCGCGCGACGCGATGCGGGTTAGAAGCGGCATGCTGGGAATGCCGGGAACAAGCACGTCGCGGAAGAATCGAGCCGCATCGTCGGTGTCGAGCTCGACGGCGCGCAGTGACTCGCGCCGGCTGCCGAGCCTGACCTCAACATCGGTATCTGCGCGCAGGTTGCGACACCAGTTGACGTCGCCGAACGTCCCGACGACGTAACGCCGTCCGTCGATCTCGATTACGGCGAGCGCCTGCGTACGCGGCTCTCCGCTGACTCGGCCGCGCACGGTAACAAGTCGATTCGGGCCAATTGGAACGCCGGCACGCAGCAGGCCGCGGATGATCGGGCCGGGCAGGCGAATGTAGCCCGGTACGTGGGCTAGTGGTCGGCTCAGGGATGCTGGGGCGTGGGTCATCGCTCGTCTCCTGGTGGGGTTGTCACGTTTGGATGCGTTGTGTTCGTCAATCAATTGACGGAACCTGTGGAGAAGACGTGACCGACCTGACCAACCCACGAGACCCGGCGGCGACCGAGCACGCGCAACTATTCGAGAACGAGCGAACACATCTACGCTCGGTTGCCTATCGGATGCTCGGCTCGCTGGCCGAGGCGGATGACATGGTCCAGGAAGCCTGGTTCCGCTACAGCCGAACGGACACCAGCGAGGTCGCCAACCTGCGCGGATGGCTGACCACAGTGGTTGCCAGGCTCTGCCTCGACGCCCTGCGCACGCGCAAGGCAAGACGTGAGGAGCAAATTGGCTTCCATCTGCCTGAGCCGATCTTGAGCGGGCCAGGTGGAATGGACCCCGAGCAGCAGGCGCTGCTGGCCGACTCGATCGGGCTGGCGATGTTGGTCGTGCTCGACACGCTCACGCCGCCCGAGCGCCTGGCCTTTGTGCTGCACGACGTTTTCGCCGTGCCATTCGACGAGATCGCGCCGATCGTCGATCGAACGCCCGAGGCCGCCCGGCAGCTGGCTAGTCGAGCGCGCCGTCGGGTTCACGGCCGGGCAGTTGAATCGGACATGGATCTGAGCAGCCAGCGCGAGGTGGTCGATGCCTTCGTCGCCGCGTCACGCAACGGCGATTTCGCCGGGCTGTTGGCCATCCTCGATCCGGATGCTGCGGCGCGGACGGATTTTGGGAAGCAGCGGCCGGGCGGGGCGGTGGAGGTGCTCGGCGCGCAAGCCGTCGCCGAACGCGCCCTGGGATTCGGTCGCCTGGCACCAGCCGCCCGGCCGGCGATCGTCAACGGCACGGCCGGCCTGGTCGTCTTCACAGGCGACCGGCCCTACGCAGTGCTCTCCTTCACCATGCGCGGCGGGAGGATCTACGAGATCGACATCCTGGCCGACTCGGAGCGGCTCGCCCTACTCGATCTCACGGTGCTGGCCGACTAATCGCCGACTGGTTCGGCACGCTCACCGTCTAGCCTGTCGAGATGACGGGCGTCGCTTACATCGTCGTAGTCGGCTTCCTCGTGCTCGCTGCATTTCAGGCGGCCATCGCGCTCGGCGCGCCGGTGGGAAGTGCCGCGTGGGGCGGCCGCAACCCGGGCGTGCTGCCGCGCAATCTGCGGATCGCGAGCGCGGTTTCGGTGGTCGTCTACCTGTTCGCCGCGCTGATCGTCCTCGACCGTGCCGGCGTGCCGCTCGTCGATCTGCCCGACGCGGTCTCGTACTGGGGCACGTGGGTCCTCGTCGTCCTGCTCGCCGTGGGCGCGGTGATGAACGCGGCATCGTCGAGTCGCTACGAGCGCTTCGGCTGGGCGCCCTTCGCGGCGGTGATGGCTGTGCTCACGTTCGTGATTGCGTCATCGCCGTAGGGGAGGCGAGACGGGCGCGGCAATTGCCATGAAGTTGTCCCGTCGTTGGGCCCCGCGCGAGGGCGACTTCACGCTCCCCTAGGTCAACGTCTCCGGCTGTGCGCTTATGCGCGCACACCCTGGAGGAGATCTTCAAATGAGTAGGTGCCCAGGCGGATTGCCCAGTGGCGCTTGACCGCGGCGAGCTCTTTGGGCCGTACCGGCTCGAGGAGCATGTTGGCACCGGCGGGCTGGCTGAGGTCTGGCGAGCCGTCGACACTCGGAACGGCCATGTAGTGGCCTTTAAGAGATTCACCGGCGCGCTCACCACGAGGGCCTCCGAGCAGCTGCGCGCCGACATGGAGCTGCTCGCTGCACACGCATTGCGTGGCCACCCGAACGTGGTCGAGGTCTACGGCGGTGGCGCCGAGCCTGCGCCGCACGTGGTGATGGAGTTCATGGACGCGGGCGATCTCCGCCGCGAGCTCACGCAACGCGGCCGGCTGACCGTGGAGCGAACGCTGGACGTGGGCCACGCCGTCGCCAGCGCACTTGCGGCCGCATCTGATGCCGGCATCGTCCACGGCGACATCAAGCCGTCCAACATCCTGCTCGGCTCTGATGGTTCGATCAAGCTGGGCGACTTCAACGTCGCCCGCGTCGTCGGTTACAGCGGTGGGTCGATATCGGGTGCCGTCTTGTCCTTCGACTATGCGGCGCCCGAGGTATGGGACGGCAAGCCGTCCGCTGCATCGGACCTCTATGCGTTTGGCTGCGTGCTTTTCGAGTGCCTGCGTCGGCAGGCCGCCGTTCAGCGGCACCTACACGGAGGTATTCCGTGCCCACCTGGAGCAGGCTCCCGATCTGGATGCCCTTCCGCCATTCACGCCACGGGGCCTGCGCGTGCTGATCGGCGAATTACTCGCCAAGGATCCGACACAACGTCCGGCCGACGCCCGCAGCGTGCTGCACCGGCTGGAGGCGGTCGGGAAGGAGCTGCTGGCTGTGGATGGATCTGTGGCGGGGGCGATGCTGCCCGCGTCGATAGGGCAGTGGGCCCTGGAAGGCCCGCATCCGACGACGCCGTGGGCGTGGCGCGCTCGGAGCAGATCGACCGGTAGCGAAGCCACGATCGAGCTGTTCTTTGGCGACGCTTCCGTGGGCGAGCAGCTTCGCCGAGCCGTGGCAGTCAACGAGCGACTCACGCCGCACGGGGCCGAGCGCCTGATCGAGACGAACCGGCTGCTGTTGCGCCCGAATGAAGGCTTTGGCCGTCCCACTCCGCCGGGCTGGATCTTCTGGGTTGCGCGCGACGAGAAAGGGCATGCCGGCGCCCTGGCGCTCGATCGGGCAGGGTTGGGCCGGGCAGTCGGCCAGCTGAGCGCATTGCAAGCCGCCGCGGCAAGTGTCCGTTTGCCGCTGGACCTGTCACCGGACAAGGTCCTCGTTCTCGGCGATGGGTCAGTCCACGTCCGGCGGCCAGGGCTGCCCGGCGGCAACACCGGGGCCGCCACCACGAATGCGCTCGTGGCTCTTCACGCGCTCGCCACGCCCGAGTTCCGACCGCTCGTCGCCGGTGCCGCCTCGCTCGATGCACTGGCGCTTGCGGTTGGCGCTCCGGTGCCCGCGACTGCGACCGGGTTCGATGCACCAACGGTCTACGTCCCGGGCGGGCCGCCGCCTCTGTCACCGGACCCGGCCCCGCAACGGACGACGATCCTGCGCCGGCCGGCTCCCGCGGCCACTGCCGCGGTTGCAGTCAGCCATCGGAGGAGCGGCGCGGCGCTCGTGGCGCCTCTCCTTGTCGCCGCGCTGGCCGTGGTCAGCCTCCTGGGCCTTGTTGCCTTCAACAACCTGTCGAATCCCGCTTCGCCCACCCCGCCGGTCTTTGGTGGCGTCGCCACGGAGAGCCCCGCTACGCCGTTGATCACTCTGGCGCCCACTCCAGTTCCGACAGCCTCGCCCGCGCTGGTCCCGACAGCCAGCCTGGCCCCCACGCCAACGTTGGTCCCGACACCAGCGCCGACCCCGACACCGGTTCCGACGCCAGCCCCGACCCTTGCTCCGACCAACCCGCCGCCGCAGACCAACCCACCGCCGCAGCCGACGAATCCACCGCCGCGATCGACGGATCGTCCTCCGCGGCCGACAGACCGGCCACCGCGAGCCACCGATCCTCCGCCTCAGCCCTGGCAGGTCGCCATCTCCGCCAGCGACGATCGCGTCAACAACGGCGAGCGGGTCACCATCCGCGCAACCTCCAACCGGCCGGTGACGTCGACGCCCTACTACATCCAGGTCTTCAATCCAGACACCGGCTTCATCCATTGGTCGTGTCAGGTCGGCTCGAGCTGCGGCGGCGCGGCCCGCCGCGAGAACATCACGGCCGCGTATCAGGCCCGGATCTCGAACGCTGCCGGCGGCGACGTGCAGGCGCAGTCGGGCCGAATCACGGTCACCTGGGAATCGGGTGCGTTGGCGGCCGGGTGGAACGTTGACCTGCAGGTAAGCGACACGCAGGTTGCGAGCGGCGAACGGGTCACCATCGTCGCGACAGCTAACCAGCCGGTGACCTCGACGCCGTACTACATCCAGATCTTCAACCCGGACACCGGCTTCATCCATTGGTCATGCAAGGGGGGCACGAGCTGTGGCGGCGGCGCTCGCCGCGAGAACATCACGGCGGTCTATCAGGCACGCATCTCCAACGCCACCGGTGGCGATGTTCAGGCTCAGTCACAGCGACGCACCGTCACCTGGCAGTAGGCCCGCTGCGTAGAAGGCACAATCACTCCTGTGAACGACGTGCCCACAGGCGTAACAGCCGCCGAGTTCGAGACGAAGCTGGAGGCGCTGCGTTCGGCGGACGGCAGCATCGGCATGGGCCGGATCTTTGCCCTGGCAAAGGAAGACATGGCCATGGAGCCGGGGCAAATCGAGCTGCTGCTCGAGAGTCCGCTTCACGAGGCTCGTGTCGGAGCGGTCAGCATCATGGACTGGCAGGCGCGCAGCAAGAAGACGACCGCGGAGCGGCGCCAGGAGCTGTTCGAGCTGTACGTCCGGCGACACGATCTGATCGACACCTGGGACCTGGTCGACCGCAGCGCCATCTGGGTCGTCGGTGAGTACCTCGTCGACAAGCCGCGTGACGTCCTGTACCGCCTGGCACGCTCGGAGCTGCCGATGGAGCGCCGGACGGCAATCCTCAGCACGTACGCCTTCATCCGCCGCGGCGATGTTGAGGATGCCCTTCACATCTCAGAGTGGCTGGTGAACGACCCGGATGATCTCGTCCAGAAGGCAGTCGGCTGGATGCTGCGGGAAGTCGGCAAGAAGGACCCCAAGCGACACGCCGCGTTCCTTCGGGCGCACGCGGCGACGATGCCGCGGGTGATGCTGCGCTACGCGATCGAGAAGCTGCCGGCCGCGGATCGGACCCGCTACATGGGGCTCGCGAAGAGCACCAAGTAAAGGATCGCGACGCTAGTTCTGTCGCCGCCGATAGTCCGGCGGGTCGCTTAGTAGACCGAGACTCCGTACGCGTTGAGAGCGGGAATGACCGGCTGGAAGAACGTGGTCCCGCCCTTCTTGCAGTCGCCGCTTCCGCCCGACGTCAGCCCGAGCGCCTTCGCACCGTCATAGAACGGGCCACCGCTGTCGCCCGGCTCGGCGCAGGCATTCGTCTGAACCATGCCGCGCACCGTCCCGCCGCCCTGATAGCGAACGGTCACGTTGAGGGCCTGGACCGTGCCAGAGCGGGTACCTGTCGTGCTGCCCGTGCGCGTAACCGACTCGCCGACAAATGCATTCGCTGCGCTACTGATCTCGTGATTGCCGGCCACCGTGCCCGGGTGGTTGGTGAACGACGCGTCGTACTGGACGATCGCGTAGTCCTTGCCGGGGAAGGCCGCGCTGACCGTATTGCCCAAGAATGTGCTGTGGTTCGCGGTCGTCCACCACATGCGCTCGGGCTTGCCACAGTGACCCGCGGTCAGGAAGTAGTAGGTCGAGCCATTCCGGACGTTGAAGCCGAGCGAGCACCGATATTTCGAGCCAAAGATGGCATCACCGCCGCTGATGTACGGCTGGAACGTCCCGGCAACGGCTTCCAGGCGAACCACGGAGCCGAGGCGCTGCACTGTCGCTCTGACCTTTGCCAGGCGAGCTCCCTGCACGGTGCTATCGACGGTGACGAGGATCTGGTTGCTCTGGGTATCGATGCCCCAGGCGGTGCCTCCGTACGGGATCGTTCGCTCGAGCGCCTGCAACGCGACGTCGAACGACGCGGCGTTGCGCGCTGCCGCGGGCGACACGGCAAAAAGGAACGTCGCGATGACGCTGACGATGGCGAGCCCCTGGGCGGAGCGAAGTCGCGCGTGGCGCGGCGCTGAGTTCATGGAAAGACCTCTCCCTGAGTGTGGTTGGAGGCATGGTGCGCGCCTCAGGGCGCGATTACAAGTGGCGCTTTCGGCAAGCGGGCCGTCAAGCGAGCGGCCTCCACATCTCAGCCGATCTGGAGCCGCGCGCCTATGATCTGGGCATGTCCGCGACGGACACTTTGGTGCCACTCGGCGAGGTCACCGGGCGACTGCGCGTGGTCGGCCAGAACCATGTCGGCATGCGCGAGATCCCGATCCGCCAGATCGTCGGTTCCGTGGACCGCGCGGTCGACTTCGACCGCCTGTTCAGGCCGCGCAAGCGAGCCGACCTGCGCCAACGACTCAATTCTTTGCGCCAGGCGTTCGCGACAGGCCCATGCCGCCGATCTCCGTCTACGAGGCGAGCGGCCTGTACTTCGTCAGCGATGGCCACCACCGCGTGGCGCTCGCGCGCGAGGACGGTGTCGAGTTCATCGACGCGGAGGTGACCGCGCTGCGCCTGTCACACGAGCTGCACGCCGGCGTCGACCTGCTGGAGCTCGTGCATACCGAGCAGAACCGGCAGTTCATGGAACACACGGGACTTGCCGTGCACCACCCGGAGGTGCAGATCGAGTTCTCGCGCCCAGCCGGCTACTGGGAGCTGAAGGACCTGATCGAGGCGCGCGCCTACGAGATCAGCGCGAAGCGGGGCGAATTCGTCCCGATGGCCGAGGCGACCTCCGACTGGTACAGCACCTGCTGGGTCGCAGCCCAGGAGGCGATCGATGCGACCAAGTTGCGCGAGCGCTACTCATTCAAGACGCCGGGCGATCTGTACCTGTGGGTCCACTACAAGCTGCGCGAGCTGCGCACGATCGACCGATCCGCCGATTGGGTTGACGCTGCGGCGAGCCGCGCCAGCGAGCCGGTCACCCGACAGCACAAGCAAATGGCACAGCGCGAGCGTCGCACGCCGCTGCCGCGAACCGGAAAGCGCTAGATCTCGAGCCGGTCGAACCAGCCGAGCACGGCGCGCTCGTAAGCCAGGCCAAAGTCGAGCGTCGCCTTGCGGTACGGATCGTCGATCTGAGACTGCGCGTCGAGCTCGTACTGCGTCAGGCGCGCCTGATGGATTGCCCGGTGATGCGCCACGAAGGCGGCCAGCCGGTCGGCCGGGATGTGCGCACCGAAGTTGAGCGCAAGTAGCAGAGGAAAGCGGATCGTTTCCTCTCCGGGCGGCTGTTGCGCCCACTCCAGGAACGCCGCCCGGCCGGCTTCCGTCAGGTCATATGGCCGCCGTTCGCGCTGGCCGCGTTCCCCGGCCGTCACCAGTCCCTGATCGGCCATCTGCGCCAGCTCCCGATAGACCTGGCTCTGAGTCAGCGACCAGAAGTCGCCGATCGATTGCTCGGCGGTTCGCATCAGCTCCCAGCCAGTCATCGGGCCGCGGTGGAGAAATCCAAGCAGGGAGGCGGCGGTGGCGTTCAGCTGACGGCTGCTCATGGGAACCGACTATAACTGATTGACATACCACTGTGTCATATGCGATGCTCGGTCCTGACATTCCACAGTGGAGTATGAGTTTCCATGGAAGCATTGATGATCTCGACCGCGACACGAGGCACCGCAGGGATCCTGCTGCTCACCATCGTTTTGGTGGAATCGGGCGGCCTGTACATGTATTCGGTCCTCCGCAAGCGAGTCGTGCTGACCCCGTTTCAGCAGGCGTTCGCGCGTGCCGGCCACGCTCACGCGGGCGTGCTGGTGATCCTGAGCCTGGTCGTGCTGATCTATGCGGACGTCGCCGCGCTCGACGGGCCTCTGGGCGTGGCCGCTCGATCCGCAGTGCCACTCGCGGCCATCCTGATGCCGGCGGGCTTCTTCCTGTCGTCGATGGGAGCCGGTCGCACCGCGCCGAATCGCCTGGTCTGGCTGCTCTTCGCGGGCGCCGCCTCGCTTGCAGTCGGAGTCACCGCCCTTGGGCTGGGCCTGCTCCTGTTCTGAGCGACTGGGAGACTCCGGGCCTCGCGTCTTACGGGGTGAGGCTCCGGAACGTCAGTGTCCCGAGTCGCAGAGCCGTGATCTTCACGTACTCCACATCGCCCGCAGGCTGCCCGATCTGCGACGCATAGTCTGGGTCGCGGCATTGAAGCGACATTGTGCGGCGTGTGCCGGACGAGGCGATCTGCATCGCCATCGTGCGTCCGTAGTCGGGGTACTCCTCGATTGACTGGTCGGTGTCGAGGCCGTCACGCAATCGGCACTGAACCGTTGCGCCATCGACAGCCGTGACTTTGGCAGAGGCGATCCACTTGCCCCCCAAGCCGAAATCGCCAAGCGTCACATAGGCAGTTTCCAAGTCGGGAACACTGAGTCGCTGGCCGTGAATGGCGACAGGCTTGCCCTCGCCGCTGGTGGTGGTCGATCCACCGGCCAAGTCGACCCGGGTCAGGGTGCCCAGCTTGATCGCGGTGATACTGATTTGTCCCGCTTCGAATGCGCCGCCGGACCCTCCCTTGCATCTCACTCGCACGTCGTCGAGCGTCGTGCGCGGTGTGATGGTGGCGGCGATGTTGAAGGTCACCATCGTTGCGTCGCCGGGATCCAGGATGCCATCCACGGCGTCGGTTTGACCGCCCACGGTCACCTGGCACCCGTAGCCGATCGGCGCTCCGAAATTCTCGGTTTCGACCACGGACAAACTGGCTTGAATCCACCACCGGCCGTCCGGCAGCGGCACTGTGGCGACCGATGTGAAATTGTCGGTCTCGACCGAGACGGCTGACTGGGTATGTGCGTGGATCACCTCAGGCTTCGCCGAGCCCGTCGTCGTCATGATTCCGTGCTCAAGAGAGTACTCGCGAAGCGTTCCGACGCGCATCGCCATGATCCGTATGTTTCGCGCGGTAACGCCGGAATGCTCGGCCCCGCAGCGCAGCCGGAACTTCCCGGGCTGTTCGGTGAATGTGTGGACTATGTTCAGAGACACGTTGGCAGAACCTGGGGCCTCGTGAAATGCGGCCCCTGCTCGTGTACGAACCTGCTGGTACGCACCGGGGGAGGTCAGCTCACATTTGATGTCCCGGGCAATTTCCTCGACGTGGGCGTCCATCTTGGCGAATGCGACCCAGGTCCCGACGGGGACCGTCAGCGAGGCGATAGTCGCGATGTTGGAACCTCCGGATATCGCGATCGGTCCCGCCCTCTCGCCCGCGTAGACCGAGGGACCATTCCAGGGCCCTGGGTTTGGCTCCGCTGAAGCGGCTACGCCCGAGACGAGAAGGAGCGCGACGCTCAGGGCGATTGCACGGGATCGATAGGCGAAACGCAGCACGGCCGAGCACCTCCGGCGGACTCCTCGCGGCATACGGCGCGCCGCGGTTTCGTTCGGCCGATCTTGCGCCCCCGTTCGTACTCCGCGCAAGGCGTACGAATCGGTGCCCTGATGCACTGAGTCCCGGGCTCGGACGCCCGGGACTCCGTTGCGATGCCTTTCCGTTGGTCGCCCGCTAGGCGGGCTCGCCCGAAGCGCGCGGGGGCGGGGGAGTGGCCGGGGTGTCGGTCCGTGGTCGGGTCGGCTCGGTCGCAGCCTTCTCCATCCGGGCCGCCGCGAGGGCCGAGACCTCCTTGGATCGGGTGTACCAATCCTGCGTCACCTGGGCGGCAACCTCACGGCCGCCGAGGCCGAAGGACAGACCCAGCGCGATCGCCAGCGCGGCGACCACGCCGATGAACAGGATGTTGACGAGGTCGGTGGCGATACCGACCTGGTTGACCGCGATGAGGACCGCGAAGGCGATCACCGCGATCTCGGCAATGCGTCCGAGCATCCGCCCGTTGGACATTCCCATCTGTGCCGATCCGCCCTCGATTGCGCGGCGCACGATGCGTCCCACGACGGGCGCTGCGACAAGAATGATCACGGCGACGATCAGGTTGGGCAGCCAGGCCAGGAAGTCGTTGATCAGCTGGCTGACCTGCGGCCAGCCGAGGAAGTTGGCGGCCGCGACGATGAAGACCAGCATGATGATCCAGTAGACGACCGTGCCGGCGGCAGTGCTGGGCTTGATGGCCGTGGCCGAGCTGCCATAGACGTCTGAGCTTCGCTCGGCGAACGCTCGGTCGGCGCCGGCGCGATCGACGACGCGGCGCACGATGCCGCTCACGACCTTGGCCACGATGTAGCCGATGAGCAGGATGATCAGCGCGCCGATGATCGCCGGCAGCGCCGTCACCAAGTCGTTGACGACCTCATTGAAGGCCGCGACGAGGGTGTCGCCCAAGTTCATTCCGTTCTCCTCTCCACTGGACGTCCACGCAGCGCGAACCCGCTAGGCAAGGAGCTCGGTGCGGACGGGCTTGATTTGGTGCCCCAACGCTATGGAGCGGCCGTGCGGCCATACGCGGCCGCCATCACGCGACGTGCCAATGCCGTTGCAGCAAACGCTCAGCCCTCGAGCCTTGTCGTGAGCTGCGGCGGACTAGATTCATTGCCTTACAGGCCCCACCCGACGGGAAAGGAGGCAATCGAATGGTCCGACGACGGCCCTCAGTGGCCGACGAGGTCGGCAAGCTGGACCCGCAATTCAGCAGCCCGGATGCCACCGCATTGCGCTGGGAGACTGCGCGCGAGATGCTCGAGAACGCGATGACGTACTGGCTGACGACCGTCCGGCCCGACGGCCAACCCAATACCGCAACGATCGCTGGCTACTGGCTCGACGGGGCCTTCTACTTCACGACCGGCCCTGGCGAGCAGAAGGAACGAAACCTCGCCCACGGCAATCTGCAGGTCACTATCGCCACCGGCACGAATGGCTGGGATGGATTGGATGTCGTGCTCGAGGGAAAGGCCTTGCGCGTGACTGACGCCGACCTGCTCGGCCGCATCGCTGAGGTCTTTACTACCAAGTACGACGACTTCTTCCGGCTGCGACTAGTCGATGGCCGACTCGGCTGGGCAGACACAGCTACCGAGGAGAAGATCGAAAGCCGCAAGGACGCAGCTGATGAGGGCGGGCCGCTCGCCTTCCAAGTGCGGCCCGAGAAGGCGTTTGCCTTTGGCAAGGGCGACAATTTCAGCCAGACCCGCTGGAGGTTCTGACTGAAGTCGGTCGATCCCCGTGCTATCGGGCTGTGCCGAACACCGATAGCAACAGCGTCGCGACGCTGAGAAAGCCCGTGCCAAACGCCAGCAGGATCGACAAGGTGAGGTCCTCGCGACTCGGCGACAGCCCTCCAAGCAGCCACGGCAGCACGACGATTGCGACCACGGCGACCGTACTTATCAGCTCATTGATCAGGTACAGGCGAGAACGAGTCGCGCTCGTAACGCGCCGTATCCGGCGGACGGTGCCGATGTTTGTCACGACCAGCAACACCGACAGCACGGCGAACAAGCCGGTCGCCCACGGCGGCTCGAGGGCAACGAGCGCGAGAGGAACGAGCAGCGGGACGGCGAACAGGACGAGGACGATCGTTGTTCCCGCACGGACATAGGGCTCGACTACCGCGCGGACCCGCCCGTGTAGCTGTCGGAAACCACTGTCAGCGTAGAAAAAGACACCAACCACGAACAGCCCGACAAGCGTTGCCGAGATCTCGCTGATGCTGAGCAGGAAGGTGTCGCTAATCGGCCGCATTGGTCCGTATTCTCACCTCCACGCACGGTCCCGAACTGCCAATTCCTGCGAGCATGCCGCTAGGGCGGCGGAATCGGCGGGTGTAGGCTCGTCTCGCTAACTTCCCGCCGACCGGAGGCCAAATGCCGCGGCTGCGAGCGATGGTCGCGTTCTTCGGGGGATTCCTGATTGCGCTGCTGGTCGGACTGGTTCCACCCGAGGTAATCGGGTGGCTGCGCGACTGGGGTACCCGCCCAGATTCCGAGGCGGACTCCCCGAGGCCCGCTCGACGGCGACGTCGAAGCCGCCGCAAGTGACGGTACGCGCCGATTGAGTGACCCGAATCGCAGCTGGAGCGGCCGACTTACGAGACTCGTGGCGGGAGCGCTCGGAGGAGAACCCAACTCGTTGTCTCATCGGTCCAATCAGCCATTGCTCTTCGTCCAGGGCGCCGGCGACATGTGGGCGCCGGACGGTAGCGGCGTGCTCGTCAGGTATCTCGAGAAAGCGCTTGGCCCCGACTTCGACGTCAAGGCGCCGGAGATGCCCGACGCCGAAACGGATCCGCACTATCTCCCGTGGCGCGACCGGATCGACGCGGAGCTCCGTGCGATGGATGGGGCTGCCGTCCTGGTCGGCCATTCGTTCGGCGGCTCGGTGCTGTTGAAGTACCTCGCCGAGGGCTCTCCACCACGACCGATCAGCGGACTCTTCCTGCTATCGACGCCTTGGTGGGGTCCCGAGGGATGGGCATACGACGAATACGCAGTGTCGGACGACTTCGCATCCAGATTGCCGGATATCCCGACTTTTCTCTACCACAGCCGCGAAGACCCAGAGGTGCCGTTCACCCACCTGGCGCTCTACGAAGAGCGGCTCCCGACCGCGACGTCACGCCCCATCGACGGCTCGAACCATTCCTTCACAGATGGACTGCCCGAACTGGTCGCCGACATTCGACAGGTGGTATCAGCCGACGTTCCCTAGACCGCCGCATGCCGAACGTCAGCGCTCGTACGACCCGATATCGGGAACAAAGTTCTGCGGCCTGAGCACACCCCGTTGATCGGTCGGCGGGAAGATGTCGCCGCCGGCATCGATCGCAGGACTGCTCGCCAGTAGTCGGTGCGTCTTGGTCGGGCCACCATAGAAGCCAAGCGTGTCGAGGCGCGGCTTGGCGTGCACGTCTGAGGTCAGGTCCATCTCGCATGTGTCGCCGTTCTCGAGGTTGTGGCCCTGTGAGATGACCGGCCCGCTGCAGTTGCGCCCGCCGGCGAATTCAGCCGTGTTCTTGGCGATGATCGAACCCTGGACCGTCACGTCGCCCGAGTTGAGGTAGATGCCTCCCCCGAAATTCGTCCCGATGTTGAAGACGATGGTGCTGTACTCGATGGTGGTCGAGCCCTGATGGTTCATCAGGCCGCCGCCGTGCTTGGTCTTGTTGCCGCTGATGGTGCTGTTGATGATCGTCAGCGTGCCGACGTTCTGAATACCGCCACCCTGGCCTTTGGGCGCTTTGTTCCCGCTGATCGTGCTGCGGTCGATGATCATCGTCGTCTCGAACGGGAAGCCGTTCTCGATTCCGCCGCCCTGGTTGGCTCGGTTGCCACGGACGGTGCTCTTGAGCAGGTGGAATGTGGCAGTGGGCTGGAGATGCGCGATTCCTCCACCGGGCTCATTGGGACTGACGCCGCCCGTGATCGTGACGTTTTCGATCCACACGTGAAATTGTGTCGAGGTGCCGGTGTACGGCACGTGGAACACCCGGTCGATCCCGTCGCCATCAATGATCGTCCTGCGCGCGCCGGCGCCGTGAATGTCCACGCCGCCCAGGATGTCGAGGTCGCCGGTAGCTGAGGCCTGTTCGCCACGGCCGGAGATCGTCAGGACGTAGCGACCCGCGGGCACCTCGATGGTGTTGAAGTCGGTGGACGCGTTCGAGGCGATGATCGCCTCGCGCAACGAGCAGTCCTGGGCCGTGCACGACCCATCGGCCGTGTCGGCCGTCTTGGTCACATTGAAGGACGGTGTTCCGCCCGCCATCGCTGCCGCTGGCATCAATACAGCCAAGAGGCCTACAACGACCACCGCCAGCGCGAGGCGTCGACGACTGCTCATCCCGCAATTCATCCCGGCACCACCCCTTACACGCACGGCCGAGTCACGGCGCCGGCCGGTGGCGAGACAGTACTCCTTCAACCGCGGGACCCTTCCGCGGAGAGGCCCTTGAGCATTGCGTTTCGCTCGGTCAGAACGGCTTCAGGACCATGTCAGCGATGATCGCCACCACCAAGGCGACGTCTACGACGTACCAGAGGAGTACGCGACTCGAGCCCATCTCGCTGGCGAGCTCATCCGTCGGGCCGCCGGTGTCCGCTGTATCTGCAGCTGCCTGGCCGAAGCGCAGCGCTGGGCGCAGGAACAAGGTGCTGGTAACTAGGAACATCGCGACCAGCACGTAGGCTGCGATCAGCCAACCGTCAAGGAAATCAAAGCCGCCGGTTGCAGCCGTCAGCAGACCGAAGCCGATGCCTGACACGAGGGCAGCGATCGCGATCGGACCGGCACGAAGCCGTTTTTCGAGCCGATAGATCGCCGCGAGGGCACGAACGTCGCGTCGGGAGATGGCGGCGGCAAAGAGGGTCTCCAAGCCGATCTCGATCGTCACCATGACGAACATCGACAGGATGTGCAGGAACTTGAAGATCAGCATCGAATGCTCCTATCCGTCCTGCTCCCAAACCGGCATTCTCATTTCGCTGGTGTGAGCTCCCCCTTAGCCTACGCTCGGCCGTCCACCTTTCCTCGTGAGTCGTTTCCAATCCTGTGACTCGACGCCGCTGATTTCTTGTAGGCAGCACGTCACCTCGCGAACGACGATTTCGCAGTCGACGCCATCGCTTGCGTGATGACGCGGGGCGTACGCTGATCGCATGAGGCCAGCCGTGGCCCGTGCTCCGTTGATCGGGCGTAGCCGGGAAATGGCGATCCTGCAGTCCGCGCTGCGCCAGGCACGCGGCGGGCGCGGTAGTGCCGTCATGCTGGAAGGTGAGCCGGGCATCGGGAAGACGCGGCTGGCGCGCGAGCTCGCCGAGTCGGCCGATACCGACTTCCTCGTCGTGCAGGCATCGCCCTATGACACCGAATGGACGCCACCGTTCGCGCTCTGGTCGCAAGCCCTTCGCCAGCTCGGTGACCGCCCGATCGACGATCTTCCCGGCGCGCAACGGGCTGTTCTTCTGGAGGTGATGCCCGACTTGGGGGATCCCGATGCCTCTGAGGCACCGCCCAGGCTGCCCGAGGAGAGGGTCAATTCCGGGCGATCGACGCTGTCGCGCGAGTGCTGCTCGATTCGGCCGAGCGACAGCCATTGCTGGCGGTTCTCGATGACCTCCAATGGGCGGATCCGCAATCGCTCGATGTGGTCGCGTATGTCGCACGGTTTCTACCGACTGCTCGACTGGTTCTCGTCGCGGCGTATCGGAGTGGGAGCATCGGCCTCGATCACCCACTCGCGCGGTCGCTCGCCGAGCTCGACCGACACGGGGCTGGCACCCACATCGCGCTCGGACCCCTGCCCGACGACGCCGCGCGCGAGCTCGTAGACGCGCTTGCCACGGACGTTGAACCCGGCCTCGCCCAAGAGATCGTTCTCGAGGCGCGTGGTCACCCGTTCTTCATCACCGAGGTCGTGCGACATCTCGGCGAAGTCGCCGCTCCCAATGCTCCCGGGACTGGCCTGCCCGTGCCGCAGAGCGTCCGTAACGCCGTCGCCCGCCGGCTTGCCCACCTGTCACCGAATACCAGGCGTGTGCTCGCAGTGGCCGCGGCCTTCACCGGGCCGTTCGACTTTTCTGTTCTGGCGGCGATGGTGGATCTCGACGAGGACAAGCTGTTGGCCGCGATCGATGAGGCGCTCCAGGCCCAGATCCTGAGTAGCGCAGGGGAGGACCAGTACGAGTTCTCTCACGCCTTGATCCGCCGCGCTCTTTACGACGAGATGAGCCCGAGCCGACGCGCCCGCCTCCACCGACGCATCGCCCAGGCGCTGGAGCAGGTGTTCGCAGGACACGAGCTTGAGCATGCCGGCGAGCTCGCCGCTCAATACCGGGCCTCGATTTCGTTGCCCGGTGCCGCGCATGGCGTCCGCTACGCAATGGCCGCCGCCGAGACTGCGCGCGCCACGCACGCGTGGGAGCAGGCAGTCGGGTCACTAAAGGTTGCCAGCGAGCTTGCCGTTGATGCCGGGATCCAGGTCCAATGTGACGTTGCCTGCCGTCTGGCCGTTGCCGAGGCAGAGGCGCTTCAGCTTGATGAGGCAGCGCGCTCGGCGGATAAAGCGCTCGAGCTGCTCGACGCGGCCGGTGCGAGCGGGGTGCGCGTTGCCGAATTTGTTGCTGCGGTCGCCCGACCCCTTCAGCGGGCCAGCACTACGGCCTGGTCACTCTATGCGGGCAGCGGACACGGCGAGGTTATCGACGGCCTGCTCGCGCGCGGGCTGAACGCCTTGGGCGACCAGCGTGACATCCATTGGGCGCGCCTCAAGCTACTGGAGCGTCGAATGGAACCCGACGATGCAGGCCCGATCAACAGCGGTCGATGGCTCACGTTCGACCCATTGGCAGTGGCGATTGCCAGGGCTGATGGCGATGAAGACGACTACAGCTCGACCTTGGCCTCGGAAGACCCGCACTCGCTCGATGAGACGCGGCAAATCCTGAAGCTCGCCGACACCTGGACGTCACCAAGCGCAACGACGAGCGCGCACAGTATGGTGTTGGAGACCCTGGTTTACCAACACGGTGCGCTGCGAGAGGCACTCGACGTGGCCACCAAATGCTGGCCTTCAGCGAAAAGGTCGGGTCTTTGCTCGGGCAGGCCAGAGCGCTCAGTTCACTCGCCTACAACCGGGCGCGGCTCGGCCAGTTCGACGCGGCCGTCAAGGACGCCCGACGTTCCGATGAACTGCTCTCCCGACTGACAATCGGGGCGGCCCAGGCAAACCCCGACGTAAATACGGAGGCTCGTGCCCTTCGTGTGCAGCACGCCGACTGGCCAGTCCTGGCGCGGTTCTATCGCGATTCAGCGTTGGATCAACGGGGATCGCCATCGCAGTCGGCCCTGCTAGAGGCCGCGGTGGCGGCGGAAGCGTTCGTCCTCGCAGGCGAGCCTGAAGAAGCGATCCCGCTTCTCGGATGGGCGCTGCCGGCGATCATAGCCTCGGAGCCGACGCGCCAACTTCAAAACGGCGCCGTTGCCTTCTCCGGCGGCGCGATCTGGGCACTGGGCAAGCACGACATGGCACCAGCGGTGCGGGATGCCGCGTGGAAGGTCATTGAAGCGGGCGTCGGAGATTGCTGGCATTCGTCGAACGAGCTAACTGTGGCGCGAATGTCGTCAGTGCTGGGCGATCTGGCCGTCGCCGAGGACTGGTTCGATCGCGCCCGCGCATGCGCTCGACGCCTCCGGCCAGCGGCCGCTCCGTGCCATCGTGGATCTGGACGAGGCGAGGCATCGACTGCGGCACTCCCTGCCGGGGGCGCCGCACCTGCTCGCAACGGCACGGCAGCAGTTCGTCGGCCTCGAGATGTCCGAATGGGTGGCACGCACCGACGCCCTGATCGCGGAATCGGGAAAATCCTATCCGGCGCACCTGACCGCTCGGGAAGTGGAGGTGCTGCGCCTGGTCGCGGCGGGACTGACGAACGCGGAGATTGCGGCCGACTTCGTGATCAGCTCTCACACCGTGGAACGCCACCTCGCGAATGCCTATCGAAAGATAGGCGCCCGAAACCGAGCCGAGGCTGCCGCGTACGTCCTGCAGGCGGGGCTGTAGCGGACGACGGGCGAACTACATAGTCCCGTCGGCGCGAAATACATGGTTTCCGGGATGATGCCCGCCCGCTCGCTCCTAGCGTCGTGTGCGATGCATGGACTACTCATCGAGTACGAGCTGAATGGGACGACGGCAGTTGAGCACGCCGAGCTTTCCACTGCGCTGACACCAGCCCTGGCGGCGGTGCGTGGCCTCGTCTCGCTCACCTGGCTGAGCAACGAGACCACCGGCTGCTACGGCGCCTTCTACGTCTTCGAGCAGAAGCCTGCCTTCGACGCATTCGTGGCCGGTGAGCTGTACGAGGCGCTCCGCAGCCGGAATCCATTCGCGGGCTTGTGGCTCATGACTTTTCGGTCCAGCAGGTTCTGGGGCACCCACGGCGGCGCAAATTGCGACGCCATGACCCCCGCATCGCGAAAGGAGAGGTGAGATGGACCGCCCAGGACTCAGGTTTCGAAATCAGATTGGCCCGATAGCACTCGCTGTGCTCGCGACACTCATGGCCTTTCCGGCCACGGGCCTCGCAACCGCTCCCGGGCCGCCCGACGTTGAGGTCGTGCCACCGGTGGTGATCCACACCGAGCGCGGCGACGAGCCGGTGACGTTCGTGCCCGGCCAGATCACCTTCACCTTCACCGACGGCAGCACGAGCGAGTGCGTCATCGACCCGCCGTGCCGCCCAGCCCGTGCAGCGAGCTGATGACCACCCCCGGTCCGCCGGACGTCGACATCACGCCGCCCAGCCCGATCCTCGGCGAGGACGGTGGCCTGGTCGGCTTCGAACCGGGCCTGATCCTGATCACGTTCGACGACGGCAGCCAGCGCTCGTGCGTCATCGATCCGGCCCTGCCGCCGAACCCGTGCACCGAGGGCGTGCGCTGATCGGCCACGAACTATCGAAGCCACCAAGCCGTGACGCGAGAGGAGATGCAGAAAATGAAGCGAATGCTGTTGACCGTGGCATTTGTCGCGGCAATTCTTGTGACTACTGCAGGCACCGCGAGTGCGATCACCTGGGGGGAGAGTGATGGTGACGGCCATCCGCACGTCGTGGCGATGGCGCTGTTCCAGAACGGACAGGGTCCTTTCCTATGCTCGGGGACCCTGCTCACTCCCGACTTGGTTCTCACCGCCGGACACTGCGCCGGCTTACCTCGATGAGAACGGCGGCCTTCACGCCAACGACGCGACCTATGTCACGAACGTTCCGGACATCGCGCCGCTGTTCGCGGAGGTGCTCGGGACCGATATACGGCGGGAACCTATTGGCTTTCTTTGAAGGCGAGTTTGTGAAGGGCGAGGCCATCCCTCATCCCGAATTCGCAGAGTTCACGGGCTATCCGGATCCCGATACGTTCGACATCGGGTTGGTGAGGCTCAACGAAGAGATCAACGTACCCGAGTACGGAGTCATGCCTGCCCTCGGACACTTCGACTTCCTCTCCACTGCCAAGGGATCGCCCGATGAGCGCACAGTCGAGGTGGTGGGCTACGGCCTGGTCGGGACCATCCCCGCGTTCTCCGACTCCTCGATCTTCGAGCGTCGGGTGGGCTACTCGACCATCATCAACAGTCAGTCCGCCAATGTCGGGACCCAGAACTTCCTCTACACCAACAGCCCTGGAGCTGGCTCCGGATCCGGTGGTACGTGCTCCGGCGACTCCGGAGGACCGGCATTTTGGGTCGATCCAGGATCCGGGCCGACCAACTTGATCGTCGGGGTGAACTCGTACGGGATCGCGGCACTCTGCAACGGCAATGACTACCAGCTCCGAACCGACACCTCGGTAGCACTCGACTTCGTGAACACCTATCTCCCTTAGTCGCCATATCCAGGGCGCTCGACTGCTGATCACGCCCGAACCATCGATGGGCAGCACCCATCGAGAAGAGAGAACTGAGATGAACCGACTTCGAACCAGAAACTAAAGCTCACTCGAGCAGCCGCCGTAAGCGCGGTCGTCCTTTCACTGATCGTCGCCGGCATCGCCTACGCGGCGTTTCCGACCGGCGGCGGCAACCTGCGCGCGTGCGCAAACAACTCGACCGGCGCGCTGCGCCTCCTGAATTCCGGCCAGACCTGCACCGCCAAGGAGACGGCGATCAGGATCGCCAGCGCCGATGGCACCGGCCGCGTCGCCGACTCACAGAAGCTCGACGGCAAGGACTCGGCCGCGTTCGTCCAGAACGGCGCAGTTGCGGGTGGTGCCCTCACGGGGACCTACCCCAACCCCGGAGTCGGCAACAACTCCATCTTCGGTGCCCACGTCAGCGACACAACGTTCAGCGACGGCGACATCGTGCCCAACACCGCCGGTGGCCTGCTCAAGTCGTTCCACATCCCCAATCGGCGCCATCCAGAGTTCTGAGATCGCCGACAACACCGTCAGCGCTGCCGACATCGACGAAGCGACGCTGCGCCAGCGCTCGACGGCCACGACGCTTTCAACAAGAAGTGCGACCCGCATCCCGACAGCGGCTTCATCCCGTGCGCCTCCGTGACGTTCATCACCGGCCGCCAGATGCCGATATTCATGACCGTCGTCTACTCGATCTACCACGAGATCATCGACCAGAATTCGACATCGGGCGAATGCAAAACCAGGCTCGATGGCGTGGACCAGGGGTCCGTTCCCAGCGGAGATTTGGATCCCAGCGTAGCCATAGCTCCAGACTCGGGAGTGCCGATGGTCGACGTCGTCTCGGTATCTGCGGGTACACACACGCTCGCATTCCTTTGCAGGCAGCTCGGTCCGATGGACATCGTCTTCGGCGACATCCGCATGGCGGTGCTCGAACTGGGCATGGACTAGTAATTGCCGGCAGCTAGCGGAGTCGAGCGGCCGAGGACGTATACCTCGAGCGGCGCACTCTTGCCTTTCAGAGACAGCGTCCGCCGCTCGACCTCCAACGCCAGTAGGCCTGCGTTGGTCGCGGCCGTCTCCGTGACGAGTATTTCGCCCGCCTCTGCGGCTGATGCCAGGCGGGCAGTCGTATTCACCGTGTCGCCCATGGCAGTGAGTTCGGTGTCGGGTCCTTCGCCTACCGCGCCGACGTACGCCAGCCCCGTGTTGACCCCGACACCAACCGGCAACCACGGCGTGTCAGTCCCATGGCCGATCCGGCCGAGCAGATCCATCGCCGCATCAATGGCCCGCCGCGCGTGGCGAGGTCCGGCCATCGACGGAACGAAGATGCCAATGACCTCGTCGCCCACGAACTTGTCGACGATGGCGTCATACCGCACCAGCACATCGGTGGCCGTGTCGTAGAAGCGGCCCATCAAGCGATTGAACTCGCGTGGCCCCATGCCCTCGGCCAAGGGCGTCGAATCACGTACATCGGCGAAGAGCAGGCTGCATTCCACCTCCGCCCCACCATGGCTTCGACGCAGCTCACGGAAGCACCCAGTGCAGTACTTGGCGTTCTTTGTCCACGGACCGAGGCCCATGGCCCTCGAGGCCAACCCACCCGGGCCGCCGAACGGTCGTGTGCACCACTTGCAGCGGGGCGGGCTGGGCAGCCTGCCCCAGAAGCGCCGCTTGCGCAGCACCGGATTGGGGTCTGTCAGGAGGGATCGCCATTCCGCTTCGCTCAACACCTGGTCGGACGACTCCGAGGCCATGGCAAGACCCTACGCCAGCCCGGCAATGCGACGACCTTAGCTGGAGCGTGAGAGGCGTTCTCCGGCGACGGCTGGTCGGGAGGCCGCTTGAGCCCTGTTGAGTTCGCGAATGCGCGGGCGAACGTGCGTGCGACGGCGCCGACTGACGGCGGTCCCGATTCCAGCGCAGGGCCGACTTTCGCTCTGGCTGGCCGACCGCAGGCTAGGCGCGAGAAAGCAGAAGAGCCGCTCGCATCAGTGCGAACGGCTCATCGTCTTTGGCGGCCTGGTTACTCAGTCGTTCCAGAACTGTCCGAACTCAAAGGTGCAGGCATTGGACGAGAAGGTCTGAGTCCCCATCTTTTGCAGGTAGCTGTCGTAGACGAGCAAAGCCTTGCCTTCGACATCCGTCCGGCTACCGGGCGCATAGAAGCGCATCGCCGGCAGGACGTAGTAGGCGCGGTCGCCGTCGAGGCTCTCGGTCACGGCAAACTGTCGCCGGGCGAAGTCGGACGGAACAGTCTTGCTGGCGAGCTGCCGGGCAATGGGGCTCTTGTACACCAGGCGTCCTGCCTGGGCCTCGGTTGCCTCGCGGATCTGGAACTGGAAACCGACGGTTGTCAGCTGGTTGTAGCTGCCCTTCAGTCTCAGCGGACGCACGGTGAGGCTGCTGAGCCGCCCGGCAGCGTCGTAACGGCAGACGACTTCTGGCAGCGGTGGCCCGGCGAAGCTGCCGATCTTGCCTATGAAGGGATCGTTGTTCCAGCCCAGGGCACTCACCGACGGGGCGACAAGTGCGGACACCACCAGCGCCATGGCGATGCCGGTGCTTAATCGACGGATCATTCGTCCTCCTGCCCCCACGTTGTGCTGGGACCATTAGAGCCCTTCGGTACGCGAAGCACACCCGTGCAGTCACCTAGGCCGCCACTGAACAGCACTAGGTAGCCGGACACGCGACCCCTACCATGCCTCGGATGGCTGAGTTGCCCACCGGAACCGTCACGTTCCTGTTCACCGACATCGAGGGGTCGACGGAGCTGTTGGCGACGATGGGAGACAGCTACGGGCAGCTGCTCGAGAGGCAC
Organism: uncultured Chloroflexia bacterium; assembly: GCA_963776865.1. Taxonomy (GTDB): domain Bacteria; phylum Chloroflexota; class Limnocylindria; order Limnocylindrales; family CSP1-4; genus JALYGJ01. The sequence continues at coordinate 602,964 of CAVZOG010000004.1, forward strand.
AACGAGCTGCTCCGCCGGGCGGCCGCCCGACTGGTCGGCAAGGCCGACGAGATGCGTGAACGGCTGGGCGGCGGACCACCATCAACTCTGAGTGGGCCTCGACGAGGTCCGCCGCCGGTCGATCGAGGAGCTGGGCGAGTCGCGCTTCGAGGAGCCGCATCATGTACGTCCGCGTCTACAGCACGAGCGGCACGATGCTCGCAACGCTCCGGACTTGGTCAAATCGCAATACGCGAAACGTCTGGTCGCTCGACACGCTGAGCCTCGCGGCCTACGCGGGTCAGACGATCAGGCTTCAGTTCCTGGCCACGACCGACTCATCCCTCGCCTCGGCGTTCTTCCTGGACGACCTCGCGGTGAAGTGACGTAAGGCACTAAGACGAGCCGCCGCTCTGCGGCGGCTCCCGCTCTACGCGCTGGAACCCTTGGGTCTTCGGCGACCCGCCTAGCCTCGGGCGAGGCGTTCTCCGGGGAGCGCGGTGGGGCGATTGCCCAGGCTCTGGCCGGACGGACGGGCCGGCTGCCAACGACGATCAGTTCGATGAGAGCTACCGGCTGACGGCCGACTCGCGCTCTGAGGGTGACCGGCGCTCTGCGGCCACTCTTCGCGGCGGACGCGACCTTCACGCTGCGGGCCTTGATAAACCCGAGGCGGCTGGCCGCGGTGGCCCGTCTGGGGCCGACGTCGCCTGCTGGCCACGACCGGCCCGACCGGCTGCTGGCCGCGACCCTGGGGTCGGTGGCCGGCTGAACGGAGCTGGATGGCCTGCGGTCGGATCGATTGGTCGGGGGCGAAGCCTTCGATGATCTCGACCTCGACCTTGTAGCCGAGCAGGCGCTCGATTTCGGCCATCAGCGGCCGCTCGTCGACGCAGACCAGCGAGATCGCGTCGCCGTCGGTGCCTGCCCGGCCGGTGCGACCGATGCGGTGCACGTAGTCGGCCGCAACCATCGGCAGCTCGTAGTTGACGACGTGGGGGAGGGCATCGATGTCCAGCCCGCGCGCCGCGATGTCGGTCGCGACCAGGATGGCCACCTTGTTTTGCTTGAAGTCGTTGCAGCGCGCGCACGCGCTGCGGCTGGCTCTTGTTGCCGTGGATGGCCATTGCGCTGATGCCGTCAAGGACCAGCTGCTGGGCGAGTCGGTCGGCGCCGTGCTTGGTGCGCGTGAAAACGAGCGCCTGGTAGACACGGCCCGACTTGACGAGGTGGCTGAGCAGCTCGCGCTTTCGGCTCCGATCGACCGGAATGACGAGCTGCTTCACGAGCTCGGCGGCGGTGTTCTTGGGCGTGACCTGCACGAACGCCGGGTCCTTCAGGAAATCTGAGGCCAGTCGGCGGATCTCGGCCGAGAACGTCGCCGAGAAGAGCAGGTTCTGTCGCGCAACGGGAAGCAGCGCGAGGATCTTGCGGATGTCGTGGATGAAACCCATGTCGAGCATCCGGTCGGCCTCGTCGAGCACGAGCACCTCGACCCGTGACAGGTCGATCGTGCGCTGCGTGACGTGGTCGAGCAGCCGGCCCGGCGTGGCGACCACGATCTCCGGACCCTGGCGCAGCCGGCGGACCTGCTGGTCGAAGCCGACGCCGCCGTAGATGGCGGCCGACATGACCGGCCGCTGCCGACCATAGGTTCGGACGCTCTCCTCGACCTGCAGCGCGAGCTCACGCGTAGGGGTGAGCACGAGCACACGGATCGGGCGACGGCCGTTGCTGTTGCCGTTGCGCTTGTTGAGGTTCTGGAGGATGGGCAGCACGAATGCGGCCGTCTTGCCGGTGCCCGTCTGGGCGCCCGCGAGCAGGTCGCGACCGGCAAGGACATGGGGAATGGCTTCGCGCTGCACTGGCGTGGGCTCGGTGTAGCCCTGTTGCGCAACAGCGCGGAGTAGCTCGGGCGTCAGCCCGACTTGATCGAAAGACACGAGTGAATAGCTCCTGACGAGGCCCTCCCGCCTAGGCGGGGCCCGGTCAGGGCTTAGTTGATTGGGGTCGAGGTCGAACGGAAGTTACCGGGGCGCAGACCGGAGCGCCTCATCGATCACGAATGTGAGGCTTAAGCCTAGCACACGTCTCGAACAGGCGTTCTACTCAGCGCTTGCGCTCGCGCTCGCGTTCGAGGCGGACCTCCAGCTTGCGGCCCTTGATCCTCGCCGAACCGAGCGCTCGGGTGATATTTGCAGCGTCGGACGCGGAAACCTCGACCAGCGCGAAGTTGTCTGCGATCTGGATGGCTCCGATAGCAGACGCAGGCACGCCAGCCTCACCGGTGATGGCACCGACCAGGTCGGCGGGGCGGATCCCAAGGCGTCGACCCCCGCCGACGAATAGCTTGGTCCAACGACCATCACCGTCTCGGCCGCCGCCACGCGCTCGTGGGGCCGTGCGGTTGCTCGATCTGCGCCGCGGTGCCGATTTTGCCGGTCGGTCGTTGGTCGGGCCCAGGGTCATCGGGGCGATGTCGGATAGATCCTCCTCGTCTTTCCCGGATGCCCGATCGGCAAGGCTGACCGCGGCCAGGGCAACGTCCAGGACGTCAAATTCGGATGCCAGCGGCTCGACGACCACGCGGAAGCGGTCGAGGCTGTCGTCGAGGAGCATTTCGCGCAGGTTGGCGCGCAGCATGTCCAGCCGGCGCTCGCGCAGGTCGGCCGTTGTCGGGACGTGAGCCAATTCGAGCCGCGTCTTGACTGTCCGCTCGATGTTCTTCAGGAGCCGGCTCTCGCGCGGCTCGACGAGTGTGATCGCCACGCCTTCGCGGCCGGCGCGACCGGTCCGGCCGATGCGATGGACGTACGCATCTGGATCGCTTGGCACGTCGTAGTTGACGACGTGCGAAACGTGCTCGATATCCAGCCCGCGCGCCGCTACGTCTGTCGCGACGAGCACGTCCAGGTCTCCTTCGCGAAACCTGTTCATGACCCGATCCCGCTGGTGCTGGTCCATCCCGCCGTGGAGTGCGGCAGCGTCGTGGCCGCGGCCGGTCAACTGCTGGGCAAGCTCCTCGACCTCGCCGCGCGTGCGAGCGAAGACGAGCGCGGACGAAGGGTCCTCGACATCCAGGATCCGACCCAGCGCGGTCAGCTTGTCCGCCCGACGCACCACGTATGCGACCTGTCGGACGCGGGCGACACCGGCACCCGTCCCACGCTCGGCGTGGATCTGGACGCGTTTCGGGTCGCGCAGGTGACGCTGCGCGATCTTGGCGATCGGCCCGGCGATCGTGGCCGAGAAGAGCGCCGTCTGGCGCGTCGCCGGCGTCGCTGAAAGCAGCGTTTCGAGGTCCTCGGCGAAGCCCATGTCGAGCATCTCGTCCGCCTCGTCGAGGATGACCGTGTCGACGCCTTCGAGCTTGATGCTGCCCCGCTTCACGTGGTCCACGGCGCGGCCGGGAGTGGCGACGACGATGTCGACGCCGCGCTCCAGCGCTCGGAGCTGCAGGCCGATGGACTGTCCGCCGTAGACGGGCAGTACGCGGACGGACATCTCCCCGGCGTACCGATGGATCGCCTCGGACACCTGCATCGCCAGCTCTCGCGTCGGCACCAGCACGAGCGCGCAGATCCGCCCGTTCGCGCGAGCCGTTTTCGTGTCCTGGTGCTTTGCGACAAGGCGATGGAGCAACGGCAACGCGAAGGCGGCAGTCTTGCCCGTGCCCGTCGGCGCCTCGGCGAGCACGTCCTGGCCGGCGATCAACGGCGGGATCGCCTCGCGCTGGATCGGTGTCGGCTCCTCGTAGCCCAGGGCCGCGAGAGTCGTCAGCAGCCGATCGTCCAACTGGAGTCGCGTGAACCCGTCGCTGGAGCCGTTTGCTTGGGTCGCGCCAGTCTGGGCGGTATCGAGCCGATCCGTCATTGAGCCATTGTCAGGCGTACTGGACGCGCCGCCCTAGCGTTTTGAGTGCGAGCCCGCGGCTTCGGATCGCCTCATCGAAGGCTGGAGGCCGGTGATCGCATCCTTCCTGATCCCGCAGATCAACCAGGGTGCGAAGGACTCGCTCGAGCCCTGGATCCGGGCGGCAACGACGCGATCGCCGGCTGTCGTCTCGAACCGTTCGCGAGGTGCGCTGACGGACCGCCTTCATCGTGACTCTCCTTCGGGGTACTGGAAGACCCGGTCGAGCGCGACATTGAACGCTCGAGCGATCTGGAACGCCATCTCGAGCGAGGGTGAGTAGCGGCCCTGCTCGATCGCAATCACGGTCTGGCGCGTGACGCCAATTCGGTCGGCCAGCTCGGCCTGGGTCATCTCGCCCTGCTCGAACCTGAGGCGCCGAATGTCGTTGGTCACCCTGGTCGGCTTGACCACGCCTAGAAGCCCCGGCGGTAGGCAACGAGCTTGACGGCCGACACGATGAGCGCCGTCACCAGGAACGCGGCATAGAGCGAGTTTGCGATCCAGAACTGCTCGATCTCGGCCATCGCCAGGCCGAGCGGCACGAGCGCAAGGACGCCGAGGACGTTGTACCCGAAGCTGTCGCCGCGCCGGCCTATCTGCTTGTCACGCTCGTCGGACTTGTCGGCATCCTCGGGCGATGCCATCGCGACGGCTATGTAGCCGACGATGGACAGGCCGATGCCGAGGACGATGGCCACGATCATCGGCACGATGTAGTCGATCTCGGTGACCGGGGTGGTCGGAACCTGTCCGAGGATGATCACGAAGTAGGCGGCCCCGACCACGGTCATGGCGATCGCGACGATCCAGGTGCCCTTCTCCTCGAACGACATTTCGACTCTCCCGATGTAAAAGATGCTTGACATCGGGAATGTAAACCGACGCAGACATCATGTCAAGAGTATTTGACATGCGAGCGAACGGCCTGACGCGGGAGGGCAAACGGCACGTAGTCCGAGCTTGTTGCTCGTTTACAACGCGCGGAAGGTCAACGTCGCCAGGCGCAACGCGGTCACCTTCACATACCCGACCTTGGCGGGCTCCGGCTCTTCCGAGTTCGGGCCGAGAGCGTTGCGGCAGGCTATGGACAAGGTGTGGCGCGCGCCAACGGATGACGCAAACTGCATCACCAACGTTCGCCCAAAGTCCGGGAACTCCTCGTAGGCTTGGTCCGTATCAGTGCCGTTCCGTAGCCGGCACGCGACCTGGTTTCCCTCGAGCGTGCTGGCCTTCGACATGACCAGCCATTTGCCAGACCCAAGCCCGATCGTCCCCAGGGTTGCGAAGGAGCTGGTCAGGTCTGGCGCCAGGAACCTCTGTCCGTGGGCCGCGACCGGTTTCCCGCTGCCGGTAGTCGTCGCCGAACCGTTCGTGAACAGGACCTGCGTAGTGGTCCCGAGCTTGATCGCCGTGATGTGGATGTCGCGGACCTCGATGCCGCTGATCTCGGCCGAGCAAGTGAGCCGAACGTCGTCGAGCGTGCGCCGTGGAGTGATGGACGCAACGAGGTTGAAGGCGACCATCTGTGAGTCGCTGTCGATCTCGAACTTACTGGGAAGCGCGTCCACCTGACCACCGGCGGCGAGCCTGCATGAGAAATCGCATCAGATGGCCAAATCGTCCGGCTCGACGACAGACATATCGGCCCGAATCAGCCACGTGCCGGCCGACAGTGGCATGGCGGCGATAGGTGAGAACGTGTCCGAGTCGGGAATCGAAACCGGTGTATTTCGGAAGCCGTGGACGACCTCGGGCTTGCCTGACCCCGTAGTCGTGGCCGCGCCCAAACCCAACGGGCGGCGGGTCAGCGTGCCGACGCGCATCGCGGCGATGCGGATTGAGTGCGCGGTCGCGCCGACGTTGTCGGCCATGCAGCGCAGCCGGAAGGCACCCACGAGGTTCGTAAAGGTGTGGTCGAGGTTGAACGACAGGTCGGCCGCGCCTTGCTCGTTGTTCTCCGGCATTCCGACGCGTGAATATCCACGCTGCCGCGTCTGGCTGGCACCTGTGCCGGCAACGAGGTCACACACGATGTTGATGGAGCCTGAGGGTACGCGAGCTTCGAACTTGGCGAAGGCGACCCAGCGGCCGACTGGCACGGTCAGCGAGGCGATGGTCGTGAATGTGTCGGACACGGGTATCGAGATGGCGCCGGCCTTTTCGCCGGCGTAGACCTCGGGGCCGTTCCAGACCCCTGGCGGGGGTGCTGCGGACGCGACGGAGGCCGACGTCAGCAGTAGCGCAACGCTGAACATGACGCCGAAGCGCCGGAGTGGTGATCGCAGCATGGCAACTGACCTCTCACGGACGGGCGGTGCCGCGTCGGCGGGCGCTGCAGCGAGCGTCGGCAACCAGCATGCGCTCATTGGCGGTTCCGGCGCAACCATTATTAATGACGACTCAATGGCGCCCTCTGCGTCAGAGACGGAGCGGCGGGAACGTCTCGTCGGGGTCGGGTGCCACCAGTTGGTAGATGTCGTGCTCGTCTGGAATGCCACGCAAGCGGTACGCGCCCAGATGCCTCATCTCGTACGGCGCGGACTTCGCCAGGGCGGCGCGCACAGCGCTCGACAGGAGAATCTGGCCGCCGTGGCCACAGGCACACAGGCGTGAGGCTGCGTTGACGCTGATCCCGTGGTATCCGGAGGGCGTTGCCGTTGGCCGGCCGGTGTGAAGGCCAATTCGAATGCGCACGCGTCGCCCATCTGGCCAATCGCGTGCCGCCATCGCGCGCTGGATCGCGACCGCGGCCTCGACCGCTGCCGAGGCGGATCGGAAGACGGCGAAGAACTCGTCGGCGCGCGCATCTACCTCGACGCCATCACCGGCGCGAGTGGCAGCCCGTTGGATGCGTCGGACCGCGTTGATCACCGATCCGTATCGGTCCCCGAGCTCGGCCAGGTGGCTGCTGGATCCCTCGACATCCGTGAACAGGAGGGTCAGCTGGCCCGTCGGCAGCTTGGGGCGGATCTGTCCGTCGATGAACCCGATGGGAACGATGCCGTAGCGTTTGGCTGCCTTGAGCAGCTTCGTCCTGGCCCGATCGCGAGCCGCGTCATCGTCGAAGTCGACCCGGTTGAAGCGAGCAAGCGCATTGCGGACGTGGGCTTCGTCATGTATCGGCAGACGCCGCTTGCCGGCCGAGTCGACGTAGGCAAAAGCGCTGTCGGGGAGCTTGGCGCGTTCGCTCTGGCGAAGATCGGGCATCGCCCAGAATGTTCTCAGTCGGCGGCCGCTCGCACTTGCGCGCACCGCAGATGCCTGTGCCCGTCTGGGCGCCCGCGAGCAGGTCGCGGCCGCAAGGACATGAGGGATGCCTCGCGCTGCACTGGCGTGGGCTCGGTGTAGCCCTGTTCGGCCACAGCGCGGATAGCTCGGGCGCAACCCCACCTTGATCGAAAGACACGAGTGAATAGCTCCTGACGAGGCCCTCCCGCCTGGGCGGGGGCGGTAGGGCTTATCGGTGGGTCGAGGTCGAACGGATTTACCGGGCGCAGACCGGAGCGCCTCATCGAACACGAATGTGAGACGCGGTGTAACGCGAAATTCGAACAGGAGTTCTACTGGAGGACAAGGGCTCGCTCAAGGCTTCGTCCCCCGCCTAACGCTCGGACCGCAAAGCGACGCCAACCACTTGCAGACGCAGGTTAGTGTTGGCGCTAAAGCGCGGAAACCAGGCCAGAAGAGGGATGCCCAAGTGGGAATCATCCGCGCGTCACTGATTCGCTGCCCTGATCTTGACTCTCGTCGCCCCAGCTGCGCAAGCAGCAGATCCTCTACATGTGACCTTGCCGAGTGGTCAGGCCTTGCAGGGCCTACTAGCAAGCAGTTCCTTGGAATGGCGTGGAATTCCGTACGCAGCTCCGCCGGTGGGGCCGCTTCGCTGGCGGCGTCCGCAGCCGGCGCTCCCTTGGGTAGGGACTCTCGATGCGACCGAATTCCAGGCGACCTGTTCGCAGCTCGCCTTCGATCCTGATACCGAAACCGAGTTCGTCGACGGCAGTGAGGACTGCCTGTATCTGAACGTGTTCGCGCCAATCGACTCGGGGCCAGCGGACCTGCCGTGATGGTTCACCTGCATGGCGGCAGCAACTGGGGTTTTAGGCCGTATCGCGACGCAACCACCTTCGTAACCAAGGACGTGATCGTGGTGACGATCGGCTATCGCCTGGGCGTCTTCGGGTTTGTCGGTCATCCCGGCACTGACCGAGGAGGATGGCATAAGTTCGGGCGAATACGGCCTGCTCGACCAGATCGCGGCGCTGGAATGGGTGCGAGACAACATCTACGGCCTTCGGTGGTGATGAGGACAACGTGACTCTCTTCGGCGAGTCAGCGGGTTCTTTCGACGGCTGCGGCGCTCGTCGTGTCACCGCTGAGCCAGGGCCTCTTCCAGAAGGCTGCGCTGCAGACCGAGTGGTACGGCGCCTCCACGGCGAGCCGATCGCTTTCTCGGAGGACATGGGTCTTGACATGTCGGCGGGCGTGGGCTGCACCGACGCGCCCGATGTCCCCGCGTGTCTGCGTGCCACGCCACGAGATGATCTCGTTTGGTCCATGGGCTTCGACGACGTCGTGCCACGCGTCGGCGGGGCCGTGTTGCCCGAATCGGTCTTTCCTGATGCTTCTGCCAGACGTGACTATCCCTCTACTGATCGGCTCGAATCGCGAGGAGTGCGTGCACTGCCTGGGTGACCACACTTTCGGGGGTGTGCCGTACGGCAATAACTTGTACACGCGCGATACGAACTCGGTGACCGGCCCGCAGAACGGGAAAGAGATTCGGCGGTTCTATCCGAAATCCGCATTCGACTCCGCCTTGTGGGCAACCGTAGCCGCATTCACCGACGCCTCGTACACATGCCCGATGCGCCAGGTGGGGCTGGCCACGGACGCTCCTGTCTACAGGTACCTGTACACACACCGGCTCGAGAACAATGAATTCCTCAACAGCCTGCGTGCTGCTCACTTTTTGGACGAGCCGATCCTGTGGAACGACTCGCAGTTGCTGGCAGGCTTCGGGGCTGCCGATTACGAGCGCTCTCCAGATGAGGATCTGCTGGCCCACCTCATGTCGACGTACTGGACGAACTTCGCCAAGACGGGTGACCCGAATGGTGTCGGGCTGCCAGTCTGGCCGGCTTACGTGGCTGCCACCGAAACGATCATGGAGCTCGACACCACGCCGACTTCAATTTCGAACTGGCGAGTGGCTCAGTGCAACTTCTTCGACAGCCTTCCCGCGATCTACGCGCCACCGTGGGTATACACGCCGGCACTTTGAGCGGGGGCGGGAGCGGCGCGCAATTCGCAAATCAGCCTATGGCCGCCTTTAGCAGCTTCGTCCTGGCCCGATCGCGGGCCGCGTCATCGTCGAAGTCGACCCGGTTGAAGCGAGCCAGCGCATTGCGCACGTGGGCTTCGTCATGTATCGGCAGCCGGCGTTTGCCGGCCGAGTCGACGTAGGCAAAAGCGCTGTCGGGGAGCTTGGCGCGCTCGCTCTGGCGAAGATCGGGCATCGCCCAGAATGTTCTCTCACCAGGAGTTCGCTCGCGCGTTCGAAGGCGTCGGCCGTAGCGGCACCCCGGGCACGCAAAAGCCGCTCCGGCAAGACCGGAGCGGCTGAAGTGGCTTTGGTGCGCCACAGGCGGGCTGGGGCCTACCTGCCGCGCATCAGGCCAATGGGGTTGTCGCTCAGGCGGCGACGGGTACGCCGTGGAAGAGGGCCAGGTCACCAACGTAGCTGCTGACGAGGCGAACTCGATCAGCGACGTTGTCCTTGGTCCACGTTGCGGCTGTGGTGGCCGACTGCTGGGCCTCTTCGCGAGTCTCCCAGATGGAGATCGCGACGACCTTGTTGTGGCCGGCATCCACCAGTCCGTAGTTCACGAAACCGGGCTCCTTGGTGAACATCGGCAGGATGCCCTTCTCGGCGATCCCGGTCAGCTCAGGAAAGGTGCCCTTGATCATGTCGTAGGTGGCAAATCGCGTGTATCGCATGCTGCTTCTCCTTGGTCTTGACGGTGGCGTATTCGACACGAAGCGGGTTCGCCCGTGGCTCTCCGTCTTTCGATGGGCCAAAGGATCAAGCGGTTCGCTGCCTTGCAGTCGATGAACGAAGTGTACCACATGACACAGGCCGTGTAATATTCGTGACAGCCTAATACGAGTGGATACGAGGTCAAACGAGTGCCCAGAATCGAGTTCGAGGCAGATACAGAGGAGCAGCTGCTTGCCCTGGCGTGGCGCTGGGTGATGGGCCCGGAGCAGACATCGGGCGGCTCCGTCGTAGACGTTGCTGACCAGGCCGAGCTCCACCGTCGCCAGCTTGGCGAGGCGCTGAATGCCATTCGGGGATCCGATAGCAGACGGCTGCTGCGCGAGGTCGCCGAGCTGTCCCTTCATGGGTCGGCGCTTGTTCTCAACGCAGACCTCGCGGCTCGCTACGGCAAGCGGACGGGCACCGCCTTCGCCGGTATCGTGGCTGGCCCGAACAAGGTCATGCGTCGCGTCGCGCGACGCGACCTGGTCACCTGGGACGCCGATGCGCACGGCTATCGCATGGATCCCGTCGACGCAGAGATCATCCTCCAGCGCTGGCCGGTGGCATAGCGGCCCACAGGTGCTCCGGCCGGCCGCCGATCACGCGATCCCGAACATCTGTTCGACGGCGGCATCGACAATTGGGCCAATAGGGCGTAAGGTGGGTTCACGCCGCGCATCGCGGTGGCACCGTGTGATCGCCTTCTTCCTGAACAGATCGTGCGTAGACATCTGTCGTTCGGGAAGACTTGGAGGGTCACTGTGACCACCGGAACCATCAAGAAGGTCGTCGCTGATCGCGGCTTCGGCTTCATCACCGCGGATGACACGAAGGAATACTTCTTTCACCGCAACTCGCTGGATTCGTCCCTCGACTTCGACCGCCTGGTCGGTGGCGAGAAGGTCGAGTTCGACATCGAGCAGAGCGACAAGGGCCCGCGCGCGAACCGAGTTCACTCCGCCTAGGCTCCACCGCCCTTCACCAAGAGGCCGTCCGCAGCGATGCGGGCGGCTTTTTGCTGTCTGGCGACGGCTCGAGGGACCAGACCGGCGCGACCTGCCAAGCGCTACCCGCGGAAACGTGACGTTCGGCACTGCCGCGCGCCCGCCTGGGCCGCCTATGTTCGATCTCATGATGGGCCTGGACCGCGATCCGCAAGGCAAGACCAGCTGGGCGACCCTCGGCCGCGACGCGCGACTGTTTCGCGTCGCTCATGGCGTCTGGGGCCTGCTCAACCTGGCGGCGTTGGGCTGGGTCTGGCTGTCGGCCGCCCGGCGAAGCCGAGATCCGCTCCTGGCCGGCTCAGTCGCATTGCTGACCAGCGAGGGCGTGGCGCTCGTCGTCGGCCGAGGCAATTGTCCGTTCGGTGGCTTCCAGCGAAGCCTCGGAGACCCGGTGCCGATGTTCGAGTGGGTACTCCCGCCGCGCGCCGCCAAGGCGGCAATTCCAGCGCTCGCCGCCGTTTCCGTGATCGGCCTGGCAGCCGCCGCGCTCAGAACTCGCCGGCCCTCCTAGCCGCGCTGACGCCTCACGCGCACCATTTCGCCGCGGTTGCGCGTCTTGTCTAGTAATATCATCGAGTTACTAGGCAATGACCATGAGACGGAGATGCCAGACCAGATGACGACCTACGCTCGACCCGACGTACTGATCACCACTGACGAGCTCGCGGCCAGCCTGCAGACCGGCAACTACGCGATCGTCGAGGTCGATGAGGACACCGACGCCTACGCCGCGGGCCACATCCCCGGCGCGATCAGCATCAACTGGTCGACCGAGCTGCGCTACCCGGCCCGGCGCGACTTCATCGATCGTGCCGCGCTGGCCGAGCTGCTCGGCAGCAAGGGCGTGTCCAACGACCAGGTGATCGTCCTGTACAGCGGCAACAACAACTGGTTCGCGACCTACGCCTACTGGCTCTTCGCCCTGCGCGGCGTCGAGAACGTCAAGCTGCTCGACGGCGGCCGCAAGAAGTGGGAGCTCGAAGGCCTTCCGCTGACGCAGGAGACACCGGCCGCCAATCCGACCACGTTCCAGCCGGGACCGGAGCGGCCCGAGCTGCGCGTCCAGCGCAACGCGGTCCTCGACCTGGTCGCCAAGGGCAGCGGCCGTTTCGTCGACGTGCGCTCGCCTGAGGAGTTCCGCGGCGAGCGGATCACGCCGCCGCACCTCCCGAATGAGGGTGCCCAGGTGCCCGGCCACATCCCCGGCGCGGCGAACGTGCCGTGGTCCAAGGCCGCCAACGAGGACGGCACGTTCAAGTCAGCCGACGAGCTGCGCCAGCTGTACTCCGCCGCAGGTGTAGCAGCCAACGGGCCGATCGTCGCCTATTGCCGAATCGGTGAGCGCGCCAGCCACACCTGGTTCGTGCTCGATCGGTTGCTCGGCCTTCCCAACGTGAGCAACTACGACGGCTCGTGGACCGAGTACGGCAGCCTCGTCGACGTGCCCGTGGAGCGCTGAGTGGCGACCACCATCGCCATCGTCGGCGGCGGTGCGTCGGGCACGATCAGCGCCATCTCGCTGTTGCGCCACCCATCGCCAGAGCCCAGGCGCGTCGTCGTCATTGAACCGTCAACGCGTCTGGGCGCCGGAGTGGCGTACGGCACCCAATCCGAAGCTCACCTGCTCAACGTCCGTGCCAGCGGTATGAGCGCACTTGCCGACGATCCCAGCCACTTCCTCGCCTGGGGGCGGGAGTGGGGGATCGCGGCCACCGGGGCGGAGTTCGTGCCGCGCCTTCACTACGGCCGGTACCTGCGCGACACCCTGGCCACGGCCGAGGCCTACGCTCCGGCGAGCTCCAAGTTTGCGCACCGACCACGCGCCGTCACCGCAATTCGGCCGACTGTCCCCGGTTCGGACAGCTTCACGCTGTTGCTCGACGACGACACCGAGCTGTCAGCGGATCACGTCGTCCTCGCCACGGGCAACCATTTCTCGGCGCCGGCGTGGCTGCCGCGGCACCCGTGCGTTGTCGCCGATCCGTGGCAGCCCGGCGCGGTCGAGGCGCTCAGCGGCGCCGGCAGTGTGCTGGTCATCGGGACCGGCCTGACGGCAGTCGATGTCGTCCTGACCCTGCGCGACTCCGGCTTTCAGCGGCACGGCGCACCTCGTTTCGAGCCACGGCCTGTTTCCAGCCACTCACCGTGAAGGGGCGCCTCGTGCCCAGGCGCGCCCGCCGGCGATCAACGCTGGCTACGCGGCTGCCCGCACGGCGCGCGGCCTCGTGCGTGCGCTGCGTGCGGACGCGCAGCGTGCCGACGACTGGCGTGAATCGGTCGATTCGATCCGTCCCGTGACCACCGATCTGTGGCGTGGACTGCCGCGCGACGAACAGCAGCGTGCCCTGCGCCACGCCGCGCGTCATTGGGAAGTCAGGCGGCATCGAATGGCGCCGCAGGTCGCCGTCGCGCTCGAGAAGCTCCGCCACGCCGGACGGCTGACCGCCGAAAAGGGTCGCGTGGTCGACATCGAGCCAATCGGGACCGTGCTTCGCGTGACCTCGGTCCATGGCGGCATCCAGTCGATCCGCGAGGTGGACGCGGTGATCAGCTGCGTCGGCCCGACCGCTGATCCGAGGCAGACATCCGCTGCTTGCCGGACTGATCGAGGCCGGCAGCGCAACCCGTCATCCGCTCGGCCTGGGTCTCGACGTGGAGACCGACGGTCGAATTCGGAGACCTGACGGATCGGCCTGGAACACCTTCTGGTCGGTCGGCCCGCTGCGCAAGGGCGCCGACTGGGAGTCGACTGCCATTCCGGAGATCCGGCGCCAGGCCCGCGATCTCGCCGCTTCCCTTCTCGAAACCCCCGACCACTCACTCAACTAGAAGGAGCAACGCAGCCATGGACATTGAGACGTTTCTGACGCCGGGGCTCGGCGACTCGACCTACCTCGTCGCGTCGGAAGGGGAGGCGGCGCTGATCGACCCGCAGCGCGATGCGTGGCGGTTCATCGAGGCCGCCGAGCGCTGGGGCTGGCGGATCACCCATGTGCTCGAGACGCACGTGCACAACGACTACGTGAGCGGCGCCCAGGAAGTGCGTGCCGCGACCGGCGCGGAGATCGTCGCGCCCGCACGCGGCGGCTACGAGTTCCCGTGGCGCGCCGCGGACGAGGGCTTCTCGGTTCCGATCGGCGACCTCGAACCTGGTCGGCATGGCGACGCCGGGCCATACGCCCGAGCACCTCGCGTGGCAGATCGTGCCCAGTGGGTCGGACGTGCCGGCGGCCGTGCTGACCGGTGGCAGCCTGCTGGTCGGCAGCGCCGGCCGGCCGGATCTGCTCGGCGCCGCCAAGATGCCCGCCCTCGCCGGGGAGCAGTTCCGGTCGCTCCAGCGCCTCGCTGCGCTGCCCGACGACGTGCGCATCCTGCCCACCCACGGCGCCGGATCGTTCTGCGTGTCTGGCGCGGGAGGAACGGAACGCGAGTCGACGGTTGGGCTCGAGCGCGAGCTGAACCCGTACCTGCAGGTGCCCGACAGCCACTCGTTCCTTCGCCTCGTCGAGCAGCGCCTGGGCCGCTATCCCTCGTACTACAACCACGTGGGCGACATCAACCGCCACGGGCCGCTGCTGGGCGATCGCAAGTTCGCGCCGCCCAGGCTGACGCCCGACAAGCTGGTCCAGCTGGTCGAGGGCGGCGCCCGGGTTGTCGACGCGCGCGATCGATACAGCTTCGCCCGCGGCCACGTCCCCGGTGCGGTCCACGTCGAGCCGACCGACCAGTTCGGGAGCTGGGTCGGGATCGTGGTGCCGTTCAACGCGCCGATCGTGCTGATGGTCGACACGACCGACGCCACGCTCGTGCCCGAGCTCGTCGTCCAGCTGTGGCGGATCGGCTACGAGCGCGTCATCGGCTACGTCTCCGGCGGCATCGCCCCGTGGCTCGAGGCCGGCCGCAGCGAGGTGCGCCACGAGACGCTGTCGAGCGAGCAGCTCGCTTTGGAGCTTGCCGCCGGCGACGGCCGCGCGATCATCGACGTCCGCCAGCCGACCGAGTGGCGCGAGGGCACGATCCCCGGCTCGCGCATGATCTTCGCCGGCGACGTCCGCGACGCCGTCGCCGACCTGCCCCGCGACCGAACCTGGACGCTCATCTGTAGAACCGGCGCCCGCGCCTCAATCGCCGCGAGCGTCCTCATGCGCGCCGGCCACCGCGCCCGCGTCGTCACCGAAGGCGGCGTCCCCGACATCCTCGCCTCCGCCTCGACCGCATCAACCCGTCAGGAAGCGGCGTAACCGGCGTGCTGACTTGACTAAGAGAACGGCTTGGCGCTGCGTTGTACGGGCTTACACGGGCCCCACGCCGGACTGATCGAAAGAGAACAGTGTGAGCCCCTGATGACGTAGGCTTGACGCTCACCTTGGTTCCCGATGAAAACTCGGGTGGTCCGACCCATCCGATGCCACTAGCAGCGTCGGCAGCACCAGATCTTGAAATCCAGAGCCGCCAATTGGCACCTCGCCCTGCTACGACACGCCACCTGAGGGCACGATGACTGGCTGCCGGCCGAACTCAATCAAGACAAGTGCCTCGAGCAACTTCATCTGCTGCACAGAGAACGGCGAAGCGGTCACCAGACCAGGCATCAACGTGAACCCACCTTCCGGGATTGACAACGACCATCGGCGCTGGATTGTCGCAATGAAGGCCACGCCTACGTCACGGCTTACCGCTAGTTCCAGCATCATGTCCGCGTCACTCGCGCCGGATGCTCCGCTAACCAGAAGCTGTGACGCGTGAGGCTTTGCCTCAGCCACAAACACAACAGGGCTCTTAATCGCCACGATGTCTGGGGCCTTCCATCTCCCGGTCGACGACCTGAAGCCAACCGCGACTTGCGTCGGACGAGCAAGCAGTACCCGCCAACTATTCGACCGCAGCCATTGCGCCGCCCAACTCACCAAGTCCCCCTCTGACACGTGGGTCAGAAAAACACCACACCATCACGAAACACAATCAGGTCGGCTGCAAACGAGTACAGCCGCACAAAGTTTTTCATTACCTGTGCGAGGCCGCCTCCTAGATGCAGAGTGTATGTGGGGATTCGGGTCCGAATGTCAGCGAAGTTTGTAGCTTGGAGCGGCGAGCGCTCCCAAGCGTCGCGTACATACTGAGCGAAGTCGGCAAAGTACAAGAGCCCTAGGTCTATCACAAGATTGGCGTCGCGTTGCTCAGGCGTTGGACCCGTGCGACAGAAAAGGTAGTCGAAGACCAAAGGCTGCTGCGTGTATGGGTCACCTCCCTTCCGGGCGATGCGATCGCGCAGAGTCGCCCTAGCTGCATTGACGGCTCCGGCATCATCAAGGTCGACTAGGACCGGTGTAAACACGATGTTGCGGTCCCGTTTTACGATGCGGTCCGGAATCTTGGGCGGTAGTTGCAAACCTCGAGCACCGAGCAAGGCAAGAAGTTCAGCGTGTGTAAGTGGCCGACCCGCTGGCATTCGATGCGTAAGCCGCTGAAAATCGCCGATCGCCGGAATTTGACGGTAGGCAACCTGACGCAAGTCATTCCGTAAGTCGACGATCATGCGTTCCGTCATTAAGTCGCGAAGGCTAAGGCCCTTCACGGCTGCATCGAGCACCATGTCGAAGAATGCGATAGTCCGGGCGATGCTGGGTGCATCGTGCGGCGGCAGGTCGCCGTAAGTAGCGTCGCCGTCCAAGCTGGCTCCGTCCGTTGACGGCCATTCTGCAATGTAGATTGGTGTTTGATGAATCTCGACCACTCGATCGTACGCGAAAAAGAAGAATGGATCCGTGCGACCAGCAAAAGGTCTGCGGGCGGGCATGTCCCGCGGTGCTACGAATGCGCCGGGTATTCCCTCTTGTGCGCAACCAACGAGATTCGGAAAGCGCTGGATCCAGTGGTCACGCGCCGCGACGTGCTCGGTGACGTCTAGAGCAAAGATTGGTCGTATTGGTCGTCGGCCGTCGTCCACCGTCACTACGAGATCTGGCTTTGCGAAGAAGAGCAGACGACGGAGGCTTTCCGGTAGCTCGGCAAAGGCTGCGTGGCTGTTTTGTTGCGGTAGCGTGCCAACGTCCACGGTTACGACACCAGCCGTCTCAAGATCTCGAAGCGATGTGTACGCCGAATGTAGTCCCGCCCAAGCCCGTTCGCGGTGGTGAAGCAGCTGCACGCCGATCGGCGTGGTCACGGCTTTCTGAGCACCGTCACAGTGTCGTGGCCAATCAAGCCGGCCGTCGAGTGACGAGTCAACTTCAGACGTTGCCGGAATAACTCGTAGCTAAACGTCAAGGAGACCGAGGCGCCTCGGTCGGTGGCCATACCTACAAGCCGGCCCGAAGTATCTAGTGATACTCCCTTGACGCGGTTCGTTCCACATACAAGTACCACATGTCCACCTGGCCGAACAGCGTCCAACATCGCGCCGATAGCAGTATTCATCTGCGTGAAGTACTTGTAGACAATGTACGCACGCTTTGGTTCACCTGCGTGTACAGACTCAATCGCTGCGTTCAGATATGCAGCGGATGACCAACTGGCTGGAACACTGTGCACGTCGCGATAATCCTGTGCGGACACCCGCTCACTACCGTAGTAAGTTCGTTCGTGTGAATGCATGTCCGCAGGAGGAATCGAACCTAATAGCAGCATTTCGTAACGAGTAGTCATCGGATAATTCATTGCGTTGATGTAGGGCGGTGACGTAACAATAAGATCAGCCCGTCCCAAGCCTACCCAGTCCATAATTCTGTCGGCCGAACCTTGGACAACGGATGCGGTTACATCGTCGGGAAGGCGAGCCAAGGTATGCGCCAGGCGTTCCGTCGCCTTTGGGAGACGCCTCGCCAGGACCTTGGCTGGGCTGGGGGTTCCTTGGGCGACCTTGACCGGATCACGCTTCACCTTCAACGACCTTCATCCTGGTAGGAGAATGTCCGGATGGCTCCGGCGAGCACGCTCTTGAAAAACGGCTGCATCTCGATGGGCAAGTCGGTTTCAATAAACGCCCGCAACCGGGCAAACTCAGTCAGATGCCGCGTGTCAAACCAAAAGTCATCGAGGGCGAAAGTCATTCGTCGAGCGCGAGGAAGTGTATGAGGTCTGCGACAGACTTCGACGAGTGAGGACATGGCGCGCCACAGCAGTTCTTGCCTAACCTTGGTTGTCTTGGCGGTTGTTAGCAGGCAGGCATACGGGTTGACGTCCATGGCGAGAGTGTTTCTACCTGCAAGCATTGCCTCCAGAGCAGTCGTGCCCGAGCCAGAGAACGGATCTACCACAAGTGATGCTGGGGTGGAGTACGTTGAGATGGCCCATGCTGGCACGTCCGGAATGAACTTCGATGGAAAGGCAGCGATGGAATGGGCTCCTCGGTTGCCATCGTTCGTGCTGGCCAAGGCCACAATCGATCCATTGGATTTGGCTGCGACAGGGATGGATACGGGCGCTAACGACGAGGTTGGGCGAGCTTCCAGGCGAAGAGCAGCTCCAGCGCGTGCGCGGGTCGCTTCGAAGACGAGGACACGCTGCTTTTTGGTGATAGCCGGCCGACCTCCGGCGACGGCACGAGTGTCGCGGAACGACCGGCTGATTGACGACAGGTCATAGCTGATTTCGCCGACGAATCGCCAATCAGCTAACGCGCGAGGTCAACGTACAACTCGCTCATATCCACGCGGCGACCCTCGAGAATGGAGTCGCCGGCGAACATGTATGCCAATTTGCTGGGCTTGAGAGTGCGGCCCGAAGCGCACCATTACGGGAGTCATGCGTCGAATGAACACGTCGACCGGCGCCTTTCGGCTCGAATGCTCGTATCGGGAGCCGATCTCGTCGGTCCTCACCTTGTCGAGATCGTATCCGAGCCAAGCCGCTCGTAGACGGTGGTAGAGGTAATAGTCGAAGCTGTTCGGATATGGTGGGGACGTGACAATGAGATCAACTGAGTCATCGGGTAAGTCAAGCTCTGACACTCGATCGGTCGAGTCGAAAATGATTTTCGCGAGCTGGCGGCCTTGCAGATCCTGCCGAAGTGACGCCATGCTCGAGACCGCAGCAGTCAACCGGCGCTTGAAACGACCCAGCGCATAGCCGTCAGGTAGGTTCTTATTGGTGGCTACATAGCGGGTTTCGCTGTCCTGATTGCTGACACTTGTGATCACGGAGCTGAGAACGCACTCCAAGAAAACACGTGCCCGAATGTCATCGCAATCACGGATGCGAGCTAGCAGCCAAGCGAGCTCTTTCGACATGTTCGGCTGAAACCAATGACCCAAGCGATCCAAGGTAGGCAACGGCAGGTCAGGTAGTGACGCCGCATCAGCGTTGCCTATTTCCTCAAGCATGGCGACGACGGCCTCGAGGCCGTCGTCGCTCAGGGGCGTCGTCTTGGCGCGGCTGATTAGCGTCGCGATCGGATTGGAGTCGACGCCAATGCTTCGGCGGCCTTGGAGTGACGCCTCGACTAGCGTAGTGCCACTGCCACAGAACGGATCCAGAACGAGATGGCGCTCGTTCGTGTGCTCCTTGATGACATCACGTGGCAGATCGGGAATGAATTTGGCCGGGTACGGGTGCAGTCTGTGGATCGGGTGAGCGTCCGTTCCGGCCTCACCGACCCTGTAACGAAGCAGTCGGTTCAGCAGGCTGTCGCGAGCCGGCGCGCTTTTGCGTGGAGTATGCAACTCAGCCTCTGGCTGGACCCGATCCGAGAAGGCTAGCTACAGCCGCTCGTGCTACCGCAGTTGAGGCACTTGTAGCAGCTGCCGTTGCGGACCATGATCGAGCCGCAGTCGGCGCACGAGGGTGAGTCGGCCGAGACGCTGAAGGCGACCTTGGTGCCGCCGCCCAGCTCGAGGGGCTTGACGGGCAGTGCCTTCGCCTCTCCGTTCGAGTGGCCATTGGCGTGGCCGTTCGCCAGACCGTTGCCATTGGAATGGACGGGGAGGTCGGTGCCGCCGACTTCTGCAGGAGGAGGTTCCGCAGCGCTAGCCGACGCTTTGGGCCCACCGACCCCCCCGACGAGTGTCAGTCTGCGCCTTATCTGGTTCCGTTGCAGGAGAGAAGGCGATGGGAGTGGCTCCAAGCGCCGCAGTGCCTTCCTTCTCAGTCCCGGGGACTGGGTGAGAGGGCAGCGTCCGACACTCCGCGGGTTTCGGGAGTACCAGGGTCGCGTGCTGGACCCGAGGAAGTAGTGGCGCTTGCGCCACCCGAGGGGCCAGTACCGCCCTGGGACGACTCCGGAAGCGCGACCGAGTCTTCCCGCGAGATGATCCCAAGCGCATCTCGCTCGTCCTTCGACAGGAACCTCGACCCCATCCACCGGAACACGTAGTCCACGATCGACTTCGCGATCGGGATCTCCGAGTTGCCCGTGAAGCCGGCCGGCTCGAAGCGCATGTGGCTGAACTTGGTGACCAGGTCGCGCAGCGGCACGCCGTACTGGAGCGACAGCGAGGTCATCGTCGCCAGCGAGTCCATCAGCCCTGAAACCGTGGACCCTTCCTTGGCCATCTTGAGGAAGATCTCGCCCGGCTGACCATCCGGGTACAGCCCGACGGTGATGTAGCCCTCGTGGCCGGAAACCTGGAACTTGTGCGTCAGCGCGCGGCGCTCATCCGGCAAACGGCGCCGATATGGCTTGGGCTCCCCAGCGAGTCCAGCCTCGACCGGCGCCGCCGCCGGCGACACCTGCTGGTCAGCAGCGACTTCTTCCTTGTCCTTCTTCTTGCCCGTCGAGAGCGGCTGCGACCGCTTCGAGCCGTCGCGATAGATCGCGATCGCCTTGAGGCCGAGCTTCCAGCCCTCGAGGTAGACGCTCGAGATCTCTTCCGCCGTGGCAGCCTCGGGCATGTTCACGGTCTTCGAGATGGCGCCACTGAAAGGAACGGCTGGATCGCGCCCATCATCCGGACGTGGCCCATGTAGTGGATCGACCGCTCGCCGTTGACCGGCTTGAAGGCGCAGTCGAAGACGGTCAGGTGCTCGGGCTTCAGCGCCGGCGCGCCCTCGATGGTCTCGCGCTCGTCGATGTACTTGACGATCTCCTCCACCTCGAGCGGGGAGTAGCCAAGCTTCATCAGCGCCGACGGAACCGTCTTGTTGACGATCTTGAGGAAGCCCTCGCCGACCAGCTTCTTGTACTTGATCAGCGCGATGTCGGGCTCGACCCCGGTCGTGTCGCAATCCATCATGAAAGCGATCGTTCCAGTCGGCGCGAGCACGGTCACCTGGGAATTCCTATACCCGTGCTGCGTGCCCAGCTCGAGCGCGGAATCCCAAGATGACCGTGCCGCGTCGATCAAATCCCGCGGCGCGTCCTGCTCAGGGATCGCGTACGCGGCGGAGCGATGCTTCTTGATGACTCGGATGAATGGCTGCTCGTTCTTGGAGTACTCCTTGAACGCGCCGCCATGGTCGCGAGCCACGATTGCCGACTGGGCATAAGCCTCGCCGGTCATGATTGCGGTCAGAGTTGCTGCAGTTGCTCGGCCCTCGTCCGAGTCGTAGGCAAGGCCGCGGCTCATCAGCAGCGCGCCCAGGTTCGCGTACCCGAGGCCCAGCGGGCGGAACAGGTGCGAGTTGAGCTCGATCTGAGGAGTCGGGTAGCCGGCGTTGTCGACCAGGATCTCCTGGGCGGTGATCGTCAGCCGGCAGGCGTAGGCGTATGACTCGGCATCGAACTCGCCGTCTTCCTTGACGAACTTCATCAGGTTGAGGCTGGCCAGGTTGCATGCCGTGTCGTTCAGGAACATGTATTCCGAGCACGGGTTGCTGGCGTAGATGCGGTCAGTGGCCGCGCTCGTGTGCCAGTCGTTGATCGTGGTGTCGTACTGGATGCCCGGGTCGCCGCAGATCCAGGCGGCCTCGGCCATCTCCTTGAACAGGTCGCGCGCCTTGTAGGTCGTCGCGGGCTGGCCGCTGGTGACCTCGTGCGTGGTCCAGTCCTTGTCCTGCTCGACCGCGCGCATGAACTCGTCCGTCACGCGGACCGAGTGGTTGGCGTTCTGGAAGAAGACCGACCCATACGCCTCGCCGGTGAAGCTGGCGTCGTAGCCCTGCTCGATCAGCGCCCAGGCCTTCTTCTCTTCGCTCGCCTTGGAGGTGATGAAGTCGAGGACGTCCGGATGGTCGGCGTCGAGGATGACCATCTTGGCCGCGCGGCGAGTCGTGCCGCCCACTTGACCACGCCGGCGAAGGCGTCGAAGCCCTTCATGAAGGAGACCGGGCCGCTGGCGATGCCGCCGAGGCTCAGCTTTTCCTTTGAGCCGCGGATGGGGCTCAGGTTGACGCCGGCGCCACTGCCGAACTTGAAGAGCATGGCCTCTGTCTTGGCCAGGTCCATGATCGAGGACATGTTGTCCTGGACCGAGTTGATGAAGCAGGCGCTGCACTGCGGCCGCTCCTGCACGCCCACGTTGAACCAGACCGGCGAGTTGAAGCTCATCTTCTGGTGAACGAGGAGGTGGGTCAGCTCGGCCTTGAAGGTCTGCAGGTCTTCCGTGCTGCGGAAGTAGTGCTGCGTCTCTGCCCAGCCGGCGATCGTGTTGACGACGCGGTCGATGAGCTGCTTGACGCTGGTCTCGCGTCCCGGCGTGCCGATGTGGCCGCGGAAGTACTTGCTGACGACGACGTTGGTGGCCAGCTGGCTCCAGAAAGAGGGGACCTCGATGTCCGTCTGCTGGAAGACCGTCCCACCCGACTCGTTCTTGATCTCTGCTGAGCGCAGGTCCCAGCGTGATCTCGTCGTACGGGTGGACGCCCGGCGTGGTCCAGCGGCGCTCCCAGGTCAGGCCGTTGACCTTGTGGCCGGTGAAGCGGCCCTGGTCGTCGATGGCGCCGATCTGCTGGCTTGGCGGCCGGCTTGAGCTGGGTGTTGCGCGCGATCACCTTGGTCCCATCGTCAGTTGTTCGGGTCTCCTCGGTGGTCACTTCGGCGCTCGCTGAGCCGGTCGCTCGAGCCATCTCTGCTACTCCCTCTCTACCTCTCTCCGGGGGCCGACTTGGGGCATCTGGGCGATCACCCGCATCCGCCCATTGTGGTTCGGGCCGATGGCCGTGTCAAGCCACATAACCACAATATCTGGTGGCTCGGCGTGATTTGTAACCCTAGCCCTAGTGTTTGGCCAAATTTCGTGGTGGACAGCCCGTGGAGCGTTCGTGGACCGTCTGGGGAACGTGCGTGGACGGCTCCGGGCGCCTTTTAGGAAAGCTGATCTTGCTGCGATGTCGGCTGCTGCCCCACCCATCCGCCGAAAATTTCCCATTGCGCAGCGTTTGTGGCGGGCATATCGTCGCGCACAGTGGCGGCGCCCCAGCGCCGCCCGGAGGAAGAAGGAGAGGTACATGTCTCAATCTTCAACTCGGGCGCGCGCGCGCAGGCGGGCCGGCTTATTGGGGCTTGTCACGCTCGTTGCCCTGGCGTCGCTTGCCACGGGGACGGCAGTGGCGGCGCCTTCGAACAAAGCCTGTAAGAACCGTGAGAACGACTCCTACACGAAGTTGCTGGAGTGCGTGCGGCTTCAGGGTGTCCGCGGGCACCAGGCCGCGCTTCAGGCGATCGCCGACGCTAACGACGGCAACCGCTTCTCCGGCTTCGACGGCTACAACGACTCGGTCGACTACGTGGTCGCGCAGCTCGAGGCCGCCGGCTACGACCCGGACGTTCAGACGTTCAACTACCTCGCCTACGAGGTCGTCGGCACTCAGAGCTCGAGCAGACGGCACCCAGACCAGGTCACGTACGAGCTGGGCGTCGACTTCGGCCCGATCACGCAGACCGACCCCGGCGACGTGACGGCAGATGTCACGCCGGTCGACCTGCAGCTCGGTCTGGGCAACACCTCGACGAGTGGCTGCGAAGCCTCCGACTTTGACGGCTTCCCCGCCGGGAATATCGCACTACTCCAACGCGGTGTACTGCACGTTCGAGATCAAGGCCGAGACGGCCGCGGCGAACGGCGCCGTTGGCATCGTGATCATGAATCAGGGCAACACAACTGGTGCCGACCGTCAGGGCATTCCAGCCGTGACGCTGACCGCCAACAACACGAGCGGCATCCCGGTGCTCGGCACCACGTATGCCGCTCGGGGCAGAGCTGGCCGGCATCGCGGGGCTGGAAATGCGCGTGTTTGCGAACACGCTGCGCCAGATCCTCCCGACCGCCAACGTGCTCGCCGAGAAGACCGGCGTCAACGACAACAACGTCGTCATGGCCGGCGCGCACCTCGACTCCGTGCTTGCCGGACCGGGCATCAACGACAACGGCTCGGGCAGCGCGGCGGTTCTGGAGACCGCCATCCAGATGGCGCACGTACAGCCACAAAACACCCTTCGATTCGCCTGGTGGGGCGCCGAAGAGAGCGGGCTGGTTGGCTCGACGAACTACGTCAACGGACTCAACCAGGCTCAGAAGGACCGAATTGCTCTGTACCTGAACTTCGACATGATCGGCTCGCCGAACTACATCTTCATGGTTTACGACGGCGACGAGTCGGGCTTCACGGCACCGGTTCCGGTTCCGCCGGGCTCGATCGCGATCGAGGACCTCTTCGAGTCGTTCTATACGCTCTCGGGCGAGCCGTATGACGATGCCGAGTTCAGCGGCCGAAGCGACTACCAGGCGTTCATCCTCAATGGCATTCCGGCGGGCGGCCTCTTCACCGGAGCCGAAGTAACCAAGACCGTCGCTCAAGCAGGCGATCTGGGGCGGCACGGTGGGGGCGCAGTACGACCCGTGCTACCACGCCGCCTGTGACACGTTCGCGAACAACAACACTGCACGCACTTGGCGTCAACGCAGACGCCGTCGCGTTTGCGGTGCTCACGTACTCGCACTCGACCGAGTCGGTGAACGGCGTGCCGGGCACGGTTGTGCCCGGCAACTTCACCATCCCTGCGCCGGCCGGTCCTGAGGGCACCGTCGGCAGCGGTGGCGGTGGCGCTCCGCTCCCGGCCCTCGAGCTGAACTAGCGTCGACTCGTGGATGGGTGGCTCTTCAGGGAGTCACCCATCCATTCTCCCAAGCCGAGGCGCGGCCGGGTGCGAGCCCGGCGTGGCCGGGTGCCGAGCTAGTCGGTGCTCGGCCCGAACTTGTCCAGCAGGATGTGGATCTCGCCGACGCGCTCGAAGCCGACCCGCTCGAGGATCGGCCGCGACATGGAGCCGCCCTGGGTGAACAGCGTTGGCGTGCCACTCCGCTCCGCCTCTTCCCACCTTGCGTGGAGTAGCGCGCGATAGGCGCCACGGCCGCGGGCGCTCGGTAGCGTCGCGCCGCCGTAGAGCAGCAGGCCGTGTGAGGTTGGCGCGGCGGTGCCGGCAGCCACCATCTCGCCGTCGAGCCACACGGCGTGCATCAGGTTGACCGTCTCGCGCCAGCGATCGGGAAGCTCGGCGCGCGCCTCGGCGATCTCGTCCTCGGTCGATCCGAACGCCTCCCACTGCACGGCGTTCGCGGCCGCGTATTCCTCGAACGTTTCGATGCGGCGCCCGATGAGCCCGGCAGGCGGGCGCGGTGGCTCGCTCGTCAGCACAAGCGCCACGGCCGACGGTTCCTTGTCCGGAACGAGCCCGCGCGCGAGCAGCTGATCGACGAGGTCCGCGGGCTCGGCCTTGGAGCCGACTTCCCACTGAGTGCTGTCGCGGCCGCGCTCGCGCAGCAGGCCACGAACTTCTTCGAGCGTGGCATCGATCTGGTCCGCGGCCAGGTGCTGCCGCTGGACGGTGTTCCACGACTTGCCGTGGCCCATCCAGAGCGTGTAGCGACTGGTCTCGATCCGCACGTCCCTGGGCCCGAGCGGTCCGAACGAGTTCGGGTACTCGGCTATCTCACGCAGCACTTGATCAGCCAGCCGAATTCGGCGGTCCGGACGTGCCGGCCTGAGCGGCGGCGGCCATCGCTTCCCGCCCGCGGCGCTCGACGAGCTCGATGAGCGGTGAAGTCGGGCCTTGGCGTTCCACGCTCCCGTGCGCCCGTGCGAGCCACTCGGCGCCCTCGGCGGTGCGACCGCGGCGGAGCAGGAACTCGGCCATCGCCAGCTCCTCCTCCCACGGGTTGAAGTCGGTCCTGGTTATCACCTCGATCGCCTCGCGGAGCAGCTTCTCGGCCTCCTCGTAGCTGCCCTGTGCCTCGCGCACCCGCCCTATCACCATGCCCGTCGACGCGACCGTGGCAAGGTCGTCCTTGCCCGTCAGCCGCGCCGCTTCCTCGGCGTACTCGGCCGCCGCAGCCACGTCGCCTTTCATCAACAGGAGCTGCGCAACACGCCGCTGGACCTCGGGCAGGTAGCCGATGTGTTCACGCACCAGATCGAGGGCGTGGTCGTAGTGGGACATCGCCTCGTCGAGCTGGTCTTTGCGCCGCGCCAGGTCGCCCAGGAACTGGTAGCAGGCAGATGCCTCCTCGCGATCGCCGAACTCCTCCAGGACCGCACCCGCTGCTGTGAGCTGTTCCGTCGCTTCTTCGTCTTTCCCATCGTTCAGGAGACCGATGCCATAGACCCGGCTCACACGGGCGCGCGCAAGGCGGCTGGGCCCCTGTGCGGCAAGTTCGCGCGCCTCCTCGACGAGCTTGACTCGTTCATCCCACTCACCGCGATGGCCGGCAACGCCGGCCAGGCGTGCCATCGCCTCGGCTTCGCGGCTCGACCAGCCAAGCTCGTGAGCCACGAGCCTCATCTCCGTCCATGCGCTTCGGGCAGCGTCGAGGTCGCCATGCCACCAGCCGCCCCAGCCTCTCAGCTCGAGCGCCGCAACCAGGTCGTGCTTGTCGTTCGCCTCTGTCAGCAGCGTGATGGCGCGCTCGACCTCCGCCAGGGCCACCTCTGCGTCCGACGATTCGAGCCGCAGCCAGATGTCGCCGGCCTTGATCAGGATCGCCTGACCCTCGATGTCCTTGCGGCCTGCTGCTCGCGCTTCCTGCTCCACCTCGATGGCGACCTCGCCGGCCAGCCGGTATTCGCTCAGCCGCCACAGCGCATCGGCCAGCAGCACGCGCAGCTCCAGCCGCGCGTCACCGGGTGGCGGCTCGAGCGCGAGGGCTCGGTCGGCGAATGTGCGTGCGGCGCGGAAGTCGTCGCGCGCCTGCGCCCGTTTGGCGGACGCTCCGAGCGAGGCCACTGCCCGGTCGCGTTCAGCGGGATCGAAGCTGCCCTCCAGCTCGTGCCGCAGCCGGACGGCCTGCTCGAGGTGGTAGGCCTCGATCTCGACGTACTCGTCGATGCGGTCGCCGAACCAGGCACGCAGCCAGTCCGCCACGCCGCGATGCAGCTCGGCCCGGCGCGCCTTTGGCAGCGTCGCGTAGGCGACGTCGCGAATCAGGATGTGGCGGAAGCGGAAGGTTGGCTCGTCCGGGACGCGCTCGTCCGTGATCAGGTCGCGCAGGATGGCGTCCTCGAGGTGTTGCTGGAGCGGCACGGCCGTCGTCCCTGGCGCTGATCGCTGCCACGGCCGAGCGCTGGAAGACCCGACCGACCACCGATGCCGCCTGGAGCGTCGCTCGCTCAGGGGAGGGCAGCGTGTCCAGCCGGGCGCGGATGAGTGCCTCGACACTGTCCGGGACGCGCACGTCCGCGGCCTCGGCTCGCGCCACCCACCGGTCGTCGCGCCGCTCGACCATGCCCTCCTCGATCAGCATGCGCACCACTTCCTCGACGAAGAGCGGGTTGCCCTCGGCCCGATCGAGCACGCGCTGGCGCAAGCTCGGCCGGCAGGTCGTCGACCGCCAGCAGCGAGCCGAGCAGGGAGCGCGACTCCTCCTCGGTCAGTGGCTCGAGGTGGATGCGGCTCGCTTCCATGCGGCCCGATCCCCACGCCGGACGCGATGTCGAGCAGCTCGGCTCGCGACGAGCAGATGACCAGCAGCGGTGCGTCGCGCGTCCATGTCACGACGTACTCGATCAGGTCGAGCAGCGGCGGCTCGGCCCAGTGGATGTCCTCGAAAACGAGCAGCAAGCGGGCCCCGCTCGCCGATCACGTGCTCGACCAAGACGCCGGAATCCCCAGGCGATCTCGCGGTCGGCGCCCTCGACCGCTGCCTGCGAAGCGTCGGCCGCGCCGATGATGCGGCGAGAGGCGGTCGGCAACATCGGCATCGGGGCTCACCGCGTCGAGTCGGGCGCGAGACTCCTCGGCCGTCGCCTCGGCGCCGATGCTCGGCGAGCTCGCGCACCATCTCGGCGATCGGCCAGTAGGTGATCCCGTCGCCGTAGGGCAGGCAACGGCCCTTGACGACCGACCAGCCGTCGACGGCCATCCGAGAGGTTGCCTCACGGACCAGCCGACTCTTGCCCACGCCGGGCACGCCGAGCACGGTGAACAGGGCCGCTTTGCTGCCACTCTGCGCGCGGCGGGCCGAGTCGAGCAGCATCTGCAGCTCTTCGCCGCGTCCGGTGAGAGGAGCCTCCAGTCCGGGGACGCCGCGCGGGCGGCCAACCTCGGTCGACGACCGAGGTGATGCGCCAACCTTCGATGGCGGCCTCGTGGCCGCGCAGGGCCAGCTCGCCGAGCGGCGTGGCGGCGATCACGTCGCGGACCTGGTCATAGGCCGCGGCACCGACCACCACATCGCCCGGTTCGGCCTGCTGCTCGAGCCGCGCGGCGAGGTTCATCGCGTCTCCGGTGGCCATCGTGGCGCCACCGAACGGGTCGCCGACGACGACCTCGCCCGACTCGATCCCGATGCGCGCCTGAACCATCTAGTCCGTGGCGTTCCAGCGCGGCGCCGGCGAGCGCGGCCAGCCCGTCGCGGATTGCCAGCGCCGCGCGGACGGCACGCTCGGGGTCGTCCTCGTGTGCCTGGGGCAGGCCGAACACGGCCATCACCGCGTCGCCGCTGAACTTCTCGACCGTGCCGCCGCGGCGCTCGATCTCGAGTCGCGCGAGCTCGAAGAAGTCGCCCACGACGCCGCGCACGACCTCGGGATCGAGCCGTTCGCCCATTGACGTGGAGCGCGCCAGGTCGGCGAAGAGTGCCGTCACGATGCGCCGCTCGTGAACACCGACGCGCGTGACCAGGCTCGCTCCGCAGTTGTTACAGAACCGCGAGCCCTCCGCGTTGGGCGTGCTACAGCGCGGGCAATCGATCACGGCGCCATCGTATGCCGCACAGCGATGAGTTTCGGTCGGTCATGCCGTCTATTCGGACACAAGGAGGAACGCAAATGCCGAAGTACATCCTGCTGATGGTGGTCGACGAGCGCGGCTGGGAGAACCTCAAGCCCGAGGAGATGCAGCCGATGATCGACGCGATGGAGCGCTACAACCAGTCGGTCCGCGACGGGGGTGCGTGGGTCTCCGGCGAGGGCTACGGCTTCTCGTGGGATGCCAGGACCGTGCGCGTGAAGGATGGCCAGCGGAGCGTCACCGACGGGCCGGGGATCGAGTCGCCGGTGCAGGTCGGCGGCCATTGGGTGATCGAGACGGGGTCGCTCGACGAGGCGATCGAGTGGGCCAAGAAGGTGCCGATGCAGAACGGATCGATCGAGGTGCGGCCGCTGGTGGCGG
Organism: uncultured Chloroflexia bacterium; assembly: GCA_963776865.1. GTDB lineage: Bacteria > Chloroflexota > Limnocylindria > Limnocylindrales > CSP1-4 > JALYGJ01. The sequence continues at coordinate 632,383 of CAVZOG010000004.1, forward strand.
ACGATTCGGGACGGAGATTCGGGTCGGACGACTACGGGTCGGAGGACTAGCCGCCAGTCGCCGACGCTCGGATCCGGCTCGCAACCTCGGTCGCGAGCGTCACCGCCTCGTCGGTGGGAAGCGCGGCGCCGTGTGCGAGCAGCCGCGCCATCTCGGCTGGGCCGAGCCGGCTGCGGACCACCTCCCGCTGCTCGTCGACCGCCGGGTTCGGGTCGGGAACAAGCCCGGCCGTTGTCGCGATCGCCTCGCCGGCGCCGAGCAGGATCGCGGCCTCCTCGGTCTGTCCGGCCCGGGCGGCCAGCACGGCCAGCGACGGCAGCGTGTTGGCGATCATGTATTGACTGTTCAGTTCGCTGCCGATCGTGAGCGCCTCGTCCAGCAATCGCGCCGCTTCCGGAAGGTCGCCCTCCTCGGCCGCCATGTCGCCCAGATTCGCGAGCTCCGCAGCCACCGATAGCTTGCTGCCGGTTTTGCGGCGGTAGGCGAGGCTCTCTTCAAATCGCCGTCGGGCGAGGGGCATGTCACCGCCCGTGTGTGCCGCCCAGGCGAGCATGTGCAGTGCTCCGCGGCGCGCCTGCGGGTCGTCACCTGCCAGATCGAGCGCCTTGTTCGGCGTGTTTCTCGGCGTCCTTGGCGTCCCCGTTGCCACACGCGACGCGCGCCAGATCGACATGCGCGAGCGCCGCCGTGGGCCGGTCCTCGATCAGCATCGCGGCCCGGATTGCGTCCCGCGCTCGCTTCGCCGACCGTTTCCGATCGCCCTGGCGGAAGGCAAGCTCGGACGCGGCGAGCAGCGCGCGAGAGATTGCCAGGGCTACTGCGCGGTTGGACGAGGCGACTCGCTGGCCCGCCTCGATGGCGCGCTCCGTCAGCGCTCGACCCTCGTCGACGCGCCCCGTGTCCTGCCAGAAGCCGGGCAGCGTGCCGACCATCTGAAGGGCCAGTGGCAGATCCACGCCGATTGCCTCGCTCACGGCGGGCGCGACCTCTTCCTGGCGCGCACGCAGCTCGGCCGCGGCGCGTTCGTCGGTCGCGGACGACTCCGCCAGAGCGAGGATCTCGCCGCTCCGCAGCTCAACCATTGCCGCGCTCGTAGACCGCCGTGTGCCACAGGCCGACACGGGCGAAGCGCAATCTGCGGAAGCCCGCGTCGGCCAGGCGGCGCTCGATCATCGGGATCGGATGGACGTAACCCGGGCAGGGCCGACCACGAAGTCGGTTGGTCGCGTTCTCGACGGTCACGATTGCGCGAGTGATCCACGAGCGCCAGCCGTTCGACAGCGGCACGGCAATCACGAATCGCGTCCGCGCCGCGCCGATGGCATTGGCCAGCAGCCGGTCGACATGTGCGTAGCAACAGATCACCCGATCGAGCACGACCCAGTCGTGTTGCTCCAGCTCGACCACCGATCCGTCGCCGACCCTGAAAGACGCCCGATCCGCCAGGCCTGCCTCGTCGGCGCGGCGTTGAGCCGTTCCGACGCTGCCCGGTGAGAGGTCGACTCCCTCGGCCGTGGCCGCTCCCCGCTCAAGCAGCGCGACGGAGAGCGCCCCACTGCCCGAGCCAAGCTCGAGCACGGTCGGTCGCAGCTCGCCGACGTCGGCCAGCAGCTCGAGCAGACCCTGCGACGTTGCGGCCATCGGCGGCAACGTGCCTGTTGCCTCGTAATGGCGCATGTCACCGTCGAAGTGGCGCGGGATGCGCGGGTCGCAATCGGCGCTGACGGCGCAGCAGTCGTCGCGCTCCTTGTCGGTCGTCATCATCGAAAACGTTAGCATCGGCCCAAATTCTTTCTTGAGGGAGAAGAGATGGCCGTCTACGTGAAGAGCCTCGATCACCCGGAGGCATCCGAGGAGTACGACGGCGATGGCGATGCCGAGGCGGTCCAGATCGGCAATTCAGTCGTCTGGCGCTCGCGCCTGAAGCCCGGCTGGAGCTGGGCCAAGAATGCCAAGCCACGCATGGGCGGCGCGGATTACTGTCCCGCGTCTCACCGCGAATACGTCGTGGCCGGGCGGATCCTGTACCGGCTGGAAGATGGCAGCGAGGTCGAAGGCAAGGCCGGTGACCACCTGGTCATCGAGCCTGGTCATGCCGGCGAGGTGCTCGGCGACGAGGTCTGCATCCTGATCGACTGGTAGCCAGCTGCGGCTGGTTGCCGCGTCGTTCGCGTCAGAGTGTGCCGCTGAACGTGTCGCACGAGGCCGGGTCGCCTGACCGGTAGCCGGTGCTGAACCACTGTTGGCGCATCTCGGACGAGCCGTGTGTCCATGAAATCTGGGTTCACGCGGCCGGTAGCCTGCTGTTGGAGTCGGTCGTCGCCCACGGCAGCGGCGGCATCCAGCGCCTGGGCGACCTGGGATTCGGTGAGTGGCTCGAGATATTCAGTGTCGACCGCGTTGGCCGCCCAGACACCGGCGTAGCAGTCGGCCTGCAGCTCGACTCGAACAGCCGAGCTCTGTGGTCCCGTCGTGCCGTCCTGTGCGCGCGACAGCGTGCCGGTCAGGTTCTGGATGTGGTGGCCGTACTCGTGCGCAATCACGTACGCCTGGGCGAGCGGCCCGGCCGACGCCCCGTACTGCAATTCGAGAACATCAAAGAAGCCAAGGTCGATGTAAACGAACTGGTCGGCAGGGCAGTAGAACGGCCCGGTCTGCGAGCTTGCCCCGCCGCAGCCGGTCTCGACGAAGTCGGTGAAAAGAGTCGTCTGCGACTGCTGGTAGGTCTGGCCGGTCGACGCGAACTCATCCTGCCAGTAGGCCTGGATGCTGTTGACGAAGCCGACGATGCGGCAGTCCATTCGCTCGTTGGCGTCCTCGCCGGTCACGCACTCCGTCTGCAGCGTGCTGCTGCCGGGTCCGACCGCCTGGTCGCCGCCTGGCCCAACGCCCGACTGGGTGCCCCCGAGGCCGCCGTTGAGCACGACCATCAGGACGATGATGATGACAACCACGACTATTGCGCCGATGCCGCCGCCGACGGGGATCGGAATTCCGCCCCCACCGCCTGAGCTGCCACCACCACCCGGCAGGCCGAGGCCACCAGGCAAACCGAGGCCCCGACCGCTACTGCCCATCCCCCTGAGATCGCGCACCTGACCCGGATCGAGCCGGGCACCACGTTTGAAAGTCATGCCCGGGACGTTAGGTGGGGCCGGCCTCCCGAGTCACTGCCCGCGGACCCGTCCAACATTGCAGTGTCATCAGCGTTCGGATTTGCAACTTGAACGCAAGCAGGCCTATTTGGCGATTTCCCAGATGTAGCCCGCCGGGTCACGGAAGCTCGCCGTGCGGATGCCCCACGGTCGGTCCATCGGGCCGTTGAGCAGCTCGACGCCGCGCTTCACGAGCTCCGCACACGCCGCGTCGACGTCGTCGACCGGAATCGTGAACTGGAACTGCGACCCTGAATTGGGCGCGGCGACCGTGGCCGGCGCGATCAGCTCCGGAGCAGATGAAACGGCCAGCAGGTTGATCAGCGTGTCGCCGAACTTGAAGACTGCCGAGTCGGCCGTCTGGAAATGCACCGGCAGGCCAAAGACGTCGATGTAGAACTGCCTGGTCGCCGGCAGGTCCTCGACGAAAAGCGTGATCGCGTCGATGCCGCTCGGCCAGTCGGAAGGCAGTCCACTCATTGCGAGCAGCTAGGCGAGCGCGCCGACCGGTTGGCCGATTGCCGCGGAGCCCGCGCCGAGGCTCGCCCCGAGCAGCAGCGGACGGCCGAGGCGGTTGTGATACTGCGGCCGGAAGCGGTCGATGTCGTACATCGTCTCGACATCGACCTTGCGCGAGTTGCCGGGTTCGGGGATCGGCACGTGGGCGTACTTGCCGTCCTGGATGGCGATCATCCGCCCGGTGATGCCGCCGTCGCGAATGAGGTCGACGGCGATGTTGGCGAAGGTGATCGCGACCATCTGGTCGAGCGAGTCGGCCTCGCCCGAGCGGAGGTCGTACGTCAGCTCGGAGTTGACTGCCTCTTCACCAGATCGTGCCTTGATCTCCTGCGCGAGGGCCGATCCGATGTCCTGCTTGTGGCGGTGGCCGTAGGCATCTGCCTCGCCGATCTCGGCCAGCGCTCCGCCGCTCCAGATCGCGCCCTCTGACGAGATCACGAACGAGTAACGCGACGGATTGAGGCGCTTGTCCTCGACGAGCACGTCGACCAGCCGATCGAGGTCGAATGGCGCTTCCGGAATGACGCAGCGTGCCGACGTCACGTACGAGGTGTACAGCGCGGTGAAGCCGCAGTCGCGGCCAAAGATGCGGAACACGCCGATGCGCTCGTGCGAGCCGAGCGTCGTGCGCTGACGGGTGATGAGCTCCTTGGCCCGAGTGACGGCCGATGAGAAACCGATGCAGTACTCGGTTCCCTCGACGTCGTTGTCCATCGTCTTGGGGATGGCGATGAGCGGCACGCCGTGGCGGTCGAGCACCTTCGAGTAGGACAGTGTGTCGTCGCCGCCGATGGTGACCAGGTAGTCGAGGCCGAGATACTCGATGTTGTCGAGCACGATCGGCGTCAGGTCGTACAGGCCGTCGGCGGTCTCATAGCGCGCCGCATCGTCGGCGACGTGTGCCGGCAGCCGGCTGGCCTTGGTCTTGGTCGGGTTGGTGCGCGAGGTGTGGAGCACTGTGCCGCCGGTTCGGTCGATCGCGCGCGTGTTCACCCGATCCAGGGGTCGGATGTAGTCGGCGTCCAGTCGGCCGCCCGCGCTGAGCGCCTTCGCGCGGCGCATGTGGGTCAGACCTTCCCAGCCGCGGCGAATGCCGATCACCTCGCAGCCCAGCTCGGTCGCGTTGTAGACGACGCTCTTGATGACCGAGTTCAGGCCGGGGACGTCGCCACCGCCGGTGAGGATGCCGATTCGTCGTGCTCGCACGTTCAGATTTCCCTTGAGATGGCTCAGAGCCCGCTATAGGTATGAAGGCCGCTGAAGATCAGGTTGCCGCCGAGGAAGGTGAACATCACCGCCGCGAAGCCGATGACCAGGATCAGCGCGGCGGGTCTGCCTGCCCAGCCGCGCTGGCTGCGCGCGTGGAGGTAGACAGCGTAGATCAGCCACGTTACGAGGGCCGATGTTTCCTTTGGATCCCAGCCCCAGTAGCGGCCCCACGCGATCGACGCCCACCACGAGCCGAGGATGATCAACGTCGCGAAGATGGGGAAGCCGATGATCACCGCCCGATACGCGACCTCGTCGAGCACCTTCGCCGGCGGCAGCCACGAGACGCGGTTCTCCTTGCCCTGGATGAGGTAGCCCACGGCCGCGGCGAAGCTGACCGCCAGCACCCCGTAGCTGATCACCGCCATGGCGACGTGGATCGTCAGCAGCGGCGGATTGTCGAGCGCGGGAACGAGCGGGCTGATCGCCTGCGGCAGGGTGAACGCGTAGGCGGTCAGGAAGAAGGCGACGCCGATGGGCAGGAACGCGACCGACTTGAGCGGGTAGCGCCGGCCGAGATAGAGGTACGAGGCGATGATGCCGAAGGCGAACGCGACGCTGAACTCGTACAGGTTGCCCCACGGGCCGCGGCCGACCAGAAAGGCACGCACCAGCAGGCCGACGGCGATGAACACCACCGCGGCCCAGGTGAACGCCTGGCCGATCGAGCCGGCCGTGGTGTTGACGTTGCCGTTGCTCGGCGCGTTGCCGGTCACGGTGACCGTGGTCGAGCCGCCTCCGGCTCCGGCCGCCACCGCGGTCATCGTCGCGCGGCGACCCATCGCCAGCAGCGTCGTGTGGATGACGAACAACAGGAAAGCGATCGCCAGGGTGACGGTTCCGATATCGATCGCGTAGTAGGACAGCTTTGCCAAGTTCAGTCTTCCAGCTAGCTCAGGCGACCGCGGCTCCACCGGCGGGTGGCGTGCCGCGACCGGCGACGACGACAGGAGCAAGCGACGCGCCGAGCTGGTAGCGGGTTCCGCACGTGCGGCACAGCTGCTGGCCGGCCACGCGGACCGAGTCGTCGACCGGGCAGCGCACCTCGAGATCCTCGCGGTCGATCTCGCACTGCTGCACGGTCGGCGGGTAGATCAGGTGATGACTCGCGCAGTAGGGAACGTTGGGCGGGTAGAGGTACGTGCCGTCGGGCTGCGGCTCGACGACGGTCGGCTCGGGCTCGGCGATGCGCACCTTGCCGGGCCGGTTGGTGGCCCAGACATAGATCCAGTACAGGGCGAGCAGTGAAAATGCCGGTCCGACCACGCCGACGATCAGCAGGATCGGCATCAGCTGGATGAGGCCATTCCAGTCGGGGATCAGGATCGTCGACAGCCAATCGAGGAACGCGGTCCACGGATCGACAGGCTCTTCTGGCACGGTCGAATGATAGATCGGTCCGGTGAGTAGGCGTCGGTGCAACCGGATTGCAACCGGCAATCCAGACACTCCGGGAGATGAGGTCACCCAAGTCGGCGTTTCTCGGCCTGCTCCTTGGCGTGGCCGTGGCGTGCACGTCGAACGTGCCGCCACCGACACCCATGCCGAGCCCTGCCGCCTCCGCATCGCCCGACGCGACGCCCGCCGCGTCACTCTCGGCCACCCCGCAACCGACGCCACGGCCAACGCCGCCGCCCAAGGTCGTCGGCGATCTCGAGCTCGAGATGTGCGACCCCGAGGGGCTGCTGCCCTGCGAGCACCAGGCGGTGGTGCTATACGAGCCGATCGCCGCGACAGGTGTCTCGCTTACCTACTCAACCGAATGGGCCGACGGCCGCACCGATCGACCGAGCTGGAACGCGGACTCACTCGGCCTGGGCGGCTGGTCGCTCGACGTTCTCCAGCGCTACGACCCGGAGCACGGCATCCTCCTCGCCGGCGACGGGTCGTGGCGCATCGCAGCTGCCGCCGACATCGGCGACGGCCAGCGCGCCGTGCCCACGTACGACGGCTTCGAGTACTTCGTCTTCGACGCTGCCTGGCGCCACGTCAGAACGGTTGATTCGATCACGGGAACCACCCTTTTGACGCTTGAGCTACGACGATGCCGGGCGGCTTACGGAGGCGGCCGGCCGGATCGGCGGCATTCCCGTCGCGAACGGTCGAGCGCGACCGAAGGGACCTGCAAGCCCTGCTGGGGATCGGCGAGACCCGGGCCGGGGCGGCGCTCGACGCGGAAGGCCGGCTTGGTGGCGTGGTGCGGCCGGACGGCACCGTGCTCTACGTGACGTTCCGCGACTTTGGGCTGGTGGCCAACTGGCAGGCCACCGGCCGAGGAGCCGTGGCGTACGAGTGGGACGCAGCCGGCCGACTGACAAGGGAAACAGACGCTGACGGCGTCGCGCGCGAGTTGGTGTTCGCGAGTCCCGAAGGGGCGGTGACGGTGAGCGCGACCGATAGCGAACGGCGCGACGGCCACGTTCCGGTCGGAGCGGGCGACAGATGGGCTGCGGCGAACATTCACCGATGTGGACGGCACCGTCACGCAGCTCGATACGAGCAGCGCCGGGAGCACGCGATATGTAGAGCCAGACGGCACCGTGACGACAACCGGCGCCGTCGCACACCCCGTCTGGGGCCAGGCCGCACCGGTCCTGACACCCCTCGATCGAGACGCGTCCGGATGGCACCGAATACCGCGTCGAGACGGCGACGACGATGGGCGCCGGCATGCCCGAGCCGGCCGGCGGCGCCTGGCGGACCGAGACGCGATCAACGGGCAGCGATACGTCGGACGAATACGACCCCGCGACAAGAACGGCTACGAGCATCGACCCCGTCGGCCGTGCGGCTCGCAGGTGTTCGACGAGCAGGGCCGGCTGGTCGAGCAATCGGTGGCCGGCGAACCACGTCTCGCGTTCGCCTACGACGCGGCGGGCCTGGTTGGGTCCGTCACGGTCGGGGAGGGCGGATCGGCAGCGACCACTACGTACTCGTATGTCCCCGAAGCAGGAGAGGTGATCGAGACTCGCCCGGACGGCGTGACAGTCCACTTTCACCTATGACGCCTACGGAAATCTGCACCGTGCCTCGACGGCCAGCGAGAACGTTTCGCTCACGCAGGATGCGGCCGGGGCGGCGCTTCAGGTACGGGCAGGCGCCCATCCGGCGACATCGATTGGGTATTCCGAGGCGGGCCGTGAAACGGCATACCTGCCTGTGGCTGTTGGCGATGACTCGTCATACGAGACCACTACCTACACGCCGGCCGGCCAAGTGGCGTCGATCAACGGCCCTGGCCAACGCCACATCCAGATCGGCTATGACGCAGCCGGGCGAGCGCTCAGCTGGAACTTCGACCGCGGCACCTCGAGAGCCAGCTACGGAGCACAGAACGGGCTGATCGAGTCGAACGAATCGCCAGATGGAGTCACGACCTCGTTCGCGTATGACGGCTGGGTGCCGCTGGGGCTCGCATGGTCCGGTCCCGTCGATGGCGACGTGCGACTCACGGTCGATGGCCAGCTGCGGCCGACCGCGGAAAGCGTCAACGGCAGTGACCAGCTGAGTTCGGATACGACGACGCGGGCTTGCTGACTGGCATCGACTCGCTCGCGATCGAGCGCGACCCAGCGACCGGGCTCGCGGTTCAGTCGTCACTCGGCGACGTCGAGACGGCTTACGAATACGACGCTAACGGTCTCCTGACTGCCACAGTTGCGACCACCAGCGGCGAACCCGTGCTGGGCGTCCGCTACTCGCGCGACATCATGGGCCGCGTGACGAGGGTCGAGCGCACGGACTCGCGCGGCGATGCCAGAGCGACCGACTACGCGTATGACGCGAGCGGCCGGCTGGAGAGCGTCGCTAGCGACGGCAACCTGGACACGTACGGCTACGACGAATCAGGCAACCTCATGACGGTCACTCGCGGAGATGGCGGGGTACTCGTTACCGCCAGGTTCGATGACCGTGACCGACTGCTGGCACACGGCGACAGAAGACTTTCGCTACAGCGCCGATGGGACGCTACTTGAGGTGGACGGACCGGACGGAACAACGACGTTCGACGTCGATGATCTGGGTGCGCTCCGGAGCGTCCTATTGGCAGAAGGCCGACGCATCGATTACGTGATCGACGCCGGCGGCCGGCGTATTGGGCGAATGGTCGACGGCGTCCTTACCGATGGCTACCTGTACAGCGTTGACGATTCGATCGTTGCCTGGACTGACGGGTCCGGGCAGGTGATTGCCCGTTTCGCATACGACGACCTTGGCCGGCTCGCGCTCGTACGGCGCGAGGGCAGGAACTGGCCGTGGTCACCGACCAAATCGGCACGCCCAATAGCGTTGGTTGACAGCCAGACGGGCGAGGTCAGCGCGTTCACCTACGACGCCTGGGGCAACCCGCTCGACGGCACATCTTCGGCGCTCATCCCGTTCGGGTTTGCCGGCGGCCTGGTCGATCCCGATACCGGGCTGCTGCATTTCGGCGCGCGCGACTACGACCCATCAATCGGCAGGTGGACGGCGCCGGATCCACTGCGCTATGCGGGTGGCGATATCAACTTGTACCGCTATGCGAGCGGCGATCCAGTCAACTTCATCGACCCGACTGGAACCAGCGCCTGTGCGCCGACAGTTGTCGAGGTACGCGTGGCGATGGGCCGCTGCATGCAGGAGTGGGCGGCGGAAAGCGGGGGGCTGGTGCGATCGGCGGCGGCAAGGGCGGTGGAGGCAAGAGCGTTGGTGGTGGCGGCAGCAAGCGGAGCCCCTACAACGACACGGGACCGGAAAAGCCATCGTCCGGAGGCGGCCAGCCGTCCAAGCAGATCCGGCCTCGAACCCCTATCGAGCCCTCCTCGTGTGTGGTCGCCGCCGTCGGGACCGGGGAAACCAACGGGAATGCGTTTCCGCCGACTCTAGTGCCTGGTACCCCGTGTCTCGGCGTACCGATGCGCTGCATCCTCTTGTGCATAGGCGACAACCAGGGGACGGATACCTCTGGGTCCTCCTTTATTTTTTCGGCGAGCCACATGTTTTCACGGCGGACAGGATGGATCTCGACTTCCAGGCCGCAGGGGAGTTCATCGTCGCCCGGTCGGCAGACGACGCGCTGGAGCTCCAGGCGAGGTTTGAGCCGCCGAACACGTCGACGACCGTTACTCGCGGACGGCAGTGGCTCTTCGCTGTTGGTCAACGGACGACCCCGTAGGTTTCTATGCCAATCCGGAACGCCCGCTGATCATCAACGGCGAAGTCATCGTGCGTGCCGAGTACGCGGCGACCCTCCCGCAGCGGTGCCATCGTCGAGCGTCATGGAACCGAGGCGTTCGTCAGATGGCCGGATGGGACAAATCTTGGCGTGCACCTCTATTCGAGCTTCGTCAATATTGCCTTGACGCCCTCGGACGCAGTGGCTCCGTCTCTCGTTGGCATCCTGGGCGGCAGAGACGGTGACAGGTCCAACGACTTGACGACGCGCGACGGCGTCGTAATCGATCCGGAGGATCCGAACTTCACCGATCTGCTTTACGGCGACTTCGCTGACAGTTGGCGGATCAGTCAGGAGGAATCACTTTTCGACTACCTTCCCGGCGAAACGACGGCCACTTTTCAGAGGCCGGAGATTCCGGGTGAGCCGGCTAGCCTCGATGACCTGGACGAGCAGATGCGGAGCGAGGCGGAAGCGCTCTGTCGGGCCGCAGGGGTCAGCTCCGATTCGATCTTGGCGGATTGCATCCTCGATTTCGGACTGACCGCCGATCCTGCCTATGTCGGTCGCGGCGGCAGTCGTGCAGGACGCTGTCGAACGCGATTCGGTTGCGGCAGTTGGCGGCGGAACGCCGCTGGTGATCGGTGAGACCGTGACCGGCGAGCTTGCGCCAGGGGTGACTGACCGGTATGCCCTGACGGTTGATGCGGGGTCGATCGTCTATCTGGACGCCGAGGGCACGTGTGTCGACGGTTTGAGCTGGCGCTTGATGCGACCGGGCAACGTCCTTGCGGCGTTCGATGTGTCGTGCAATGACCTGGGCCGTCGAGTGCTGGCCGAGGCCGGAAGCTGGACGGTCGAGATCTATTCCGACTCCGGCGTCGGCGGGGAATACGCGTTCCGAACGATCGACGTCCCGCCGGTAGAGGAGGGGACAGTCGCGCCCGGTCAGTCGGTCAGCGGCGAGGTCTCGGCAATCGGCGAATGGGACCGATACGCGCTTACGGCTACTGCCGGCCAGGTCGTCTATCTCGACGCGCAGGGCGACTGCGTCGACGGACTCTTCTGGCGGCTGTTGCGCCCTGACGGCGTCCTGTCGACGTTTGCGGCGGTCTGCGACGACCTCGGCCGCCGGGTGCTTGACGTGGCTGGAGACTGGGCACTCGAGATGTACTCGGATGGCCTCGCAACGGGAGCCTATTCACTGAGCGTCATCGCTGCGCCTTCGCCCGAAGAGGACGCGACCGCACCTGGACAGACGGTCAGCGGCGAGATCTCGACAATCGGCGAGTGGGACCGCTACACGCTGACGGCGGCCGCGGGGCAGGTCGTCTACCTCGACGGTCAGGGTGACTGCATCGACGATCTCTGGTGGCGCCTATTGCGGCCGGACGGGGTATTGAGCACGTTCGCCGCCGCATGCGACGACCTCGGTCGACGAGTGCTCAACGTAGCCGGGGACTGGGTGATCGAGGTGTATTCGGACGGACTGGCCACCGGGTCGTACGCGTTCGGGACGATCGCGGTGCCGGCAGTAAGCGAGGCGCCGATCTCCGTCGGCCAATCGGTGAATGGTGAGATAGCGTCGGTCGGCGAGTGGCACCGCCACACGCTGAATGCGACGGCGGGTCAAGTGGTCAATCTCGACGCGCAGGGTGACTGCGTCGACGACCTCTGGTGGCGACTGCTTCGTCCGGATGGCGTCCTGTCAACGTTCGCCGCGGTTTGCAACGACCTCGGTCGGCGCGAGCTCGACGTGGCCGGCCCATGGGTGATCGAGGTTTATTCCGACAGGTTCGCCACCGGGTCGTACACGTTCAGGTTGGACGCCGCCAACTAGACGATCAGGGCCGACCGCGACGCGGATTGCCGCGTTTCTTGGTCGCGCCGCGGCCGGGAGACCACGGCTCACGCTCGGCCTCTGGCTGGGGTGCGCGGGACGACCGATTTGGAGTCCCGATACCGACTCCGGCCTTGGACGCCCCCTTCGTTGCCCCCGGCGTCAGCAGCTCCTCGAGCCAGGCGAGTCGCTGTGTCCGCGCTCCGAGGTGACGGACCCGTTCGGTGAGTGAGCGGTCGTCGGTCACGATCGTCATCGAGTGGCGGCTGCCGGGCGCCTTGTCGCGCACCTGATTGACCAGCGCGTCATCGGCGGACAGCGAGCCCGCGTGGTGGATCTCGAGCTGGCGGGTCACCCGTTGTCGGCGGTCGGTGCCCGACGCGGCGTGGCCGTCGAGCATCAGGATCGTCCTGAGCGTGTCGGGGAGGGCGTTTCTGAGACGCGCGAGGAGCAACCGCTGCGCGCCTACATCGACGCTGCCGCTGGTTCGATGGAGCAGGTTGTTGCCGTCGATCAGGAGCGTGTCGATCCCGGCAAGTGAAGCGCGGCCGCTCATCCGCATACCATCCCGACGTGTTGCTGCTGGTCGATCTCGATGGTGTCGTATACCGCGGCGCGCTGGCCGTGCCCGGCATGGCGGACGTGCTCAATCGGCGCGCCGCGGCCGGCGACCGGATCATCTACGTGACCAACAACTCGCGTTCTCACCGTGATGAGTATCGCCGCCGGCTGCAGGGCCACGGCGTGCCACTCGGCGGTGAGGGCATGGACAGCATCGTCACCGCGGCGCGGGCGGCGGCCGTGCTGCTCGCCGAATCCGAGCCGCGCCCGCGCGTGGTGATGGTCATCGGCGGCCCGGGACTCGCGCGCGAGCTGCGCGAGGTTGGCCTGAAAGTCGTGCCGCCGACCACGCGCGGGCTGGACGCCGCGCCGGACGCCCTGGTCGTCGGCGTTGACTTCTCGCTCAGCTACGAGCGGCTTTCCACCGCGGCCGAGGCAGTCCGGCGCGGCGCCCGCTTCGTGGCCACGAACCGCGACCCGATCTTCCCGGCCGAGGATCACCTCAAGGCCGGTGCCGGTGCGATCGTCGCGGCCGTCGCCGTAGCCGCCGGCCGCGAGCCGGACGTGGTCGTGGGCAAGCCCGAGCCGCTCCTGTTCGAAACCGCCGCGGAGCTAGCCGGCACGCACGCGCGCGACGCGATAGTGATCGGCGACGGCCTGCACACCGACATTCGCGCCGCGAACGCGGTTGGGGCCCGGTCGGTGCTGATGCTGACCGGCGTCACCAGGGCGTCCGAGATCGACTCAACGAACCTCGGCGCAACGCCGACCAGAATCGCAAAGGACGCGGCCGATCTCGACCGCGTCCTGAGCGAACTGACTTCGGGTTGACGCTGGGCTACGAGGCCCGATAGAGCAACCAGGCGTCGCGCATGCGCTGCGTCTGGCCGTCGCTGAACTCCGTGTAGCAGGTGTCGAACGAGTAGTCCATGTAGTTGTGGATCGGGTCGGTCCCGGGGGCCGGGCAGGTGTCCTTGCCCACAGGGCATCCGGATGTTGGGGTCTTCTGAGCCGGCGTGTCGTCGACGAAGTCGCCCGTCTCCGAGCAGCCGCCGAAGAACGTGTGCTCCAGGTTGATCCAGTGGCCGACCTCGTGGACGAGCGTCTCGCCCAGGTCGTATGCGCCGGCGTATTGGTTCGAGGCGCCGGGTACCGTCGCCCAGTCGATCACGATGCCGTCCAGGTAGACCTGGTTGCCGTCGGTGATAGACGGCAGGTAGGCCCAACCGAGATAGGCGGCGCCACTCGTCGAATAGACGTTGAGGTCGCTGTCGTCGCCCGTCTTGAGCGCCTTCTTCATGTCGTGCTCGGCGCCCGGCTTGGCGGCGAACCACTTGGCGTTGTCGGTGCGCGTAACGCCGGCCAGGTCGAACGAGAAGCCGGTGTCGGAGCCGCCTTCGCCGCCGCCGAACGTCTTGTTGAGCACCGCGATCTGCGAGCTGATCTGGCGGTTGGTGAGGTTGCCCTCGCCGCCGCTCGTGATCACGTGGAAGTAGACATCGACGGTCGCCGTGAAGTCGGCCGGCGCCTTGCCCTTGGCCGACTTCGGCATGTCGCGCCTGACCTGACCCAGATCAGGTTCGCGGAGCTTTCCGCCCCTGCCTGCAGCCGTCAGATCTGCGGCGGCGTGTGTGGCCGTGTCCCCGGGACCACAGGCCCAATCGGGCAACGGCGATGACGCGGCGGCGACTGTCGAAACCGCAAGCGGCATCGCCACGGCCACCGTCATCAGCGCCGTGAATGTTCGGCGAAGCAGAGTCATCCGGATCCTCCTCCAGCTCGGACCGACCGGCGGCCCCCCAATCGCGCGGAATTTAACTCACGACGCGCGTTCTGGCCGTCATCACACAGGGGAGCTCTCAGCCAACTTAGGGCCAGTTCACCTGGGGCGCGCTCACATCACCCTGTCGAATCGAAGGCCTCGAACTCGGCGATGAGACGCGCGCGCAGGTCCTCGTCGTGATGCAGGAACGCGACCTTCAGGGCGTGCATGTTCATCCGCCACAGCTCGGCGAGCGCGAGTCCGTGGACGTCCATCGCGCGCTGGTATTCACGTACAAGGGTCAGGTCGGAGACCGTCCGATCGTCGGTCGACAGCGTCACCGGAGCTCCATCGCGAATTAGCCGACCGAGTGGAAATTCGGCCAGCGAGGGATAGATCGAGGCCTGCACGTTGCTCGTCGGGCACAGGTCGAGCGTGACGCCGCGCGTCTTCAGCTCGGCAATGAGATCAGGGTCGTCCGCCGCCGGCGCGCCGTGGGCGATGCGCGCCGGGTTGACCGCCAGCGCTCGCCAAACCTGGGCCGCGCCGCCCCACTCGCCGGCATGGATGGTGATGCCCAGGCCACCCGCCCGGGCGGCCTCGAAGGCGTCGGCGTGGAGCAGCGGATCAGGGAAGGCCGCTTCGGGGCCGGCGAGGTCGAAGCCGGTCAGGCCGTCGGCCACGTAATGCGCGGACTCGAGTGCGACGGCGAGGTTGAGCTGCGGCAAATGGGAGCGCAGCGCGACCGCGATGAGGCGCACGACGACGCCCGTCGCGGCGGCGCCGCTCCGGGCACCGGCGACGACGGCCTCGATCGAGGCGCGCAGGTCGAGCCCGCCGGCAATGTGCAGTGCCGGTCCCCAACGGATCTCGACATAGCGCGTGCCGTCCGCGGCAACGTCCTCGACAAGCTCGTGGGTGATGCGCTCGATCGCGGCCGCGTCCTGCATCAGCGCGATCGGCAGGTCGAAGGCGGCCAGCAGCTGCGCCTGGTCGGCGACCTGGGCGGGTGCCTGCAGGCGGCGCGTCATCGCGTCGAGATCCATGCCCTCGTCGAGGCCGCGTTCGCGCGCCAGCTCGAGCGCGGTCATCGGCCGGAGCGAGCCGTCGAGGTGGAGATGCAGCTCGGCCTTGGGCATGCGCGCGAGAAGGTCGGGCGTGCTCATGACCCGATCGTACGGCAGTCAACCGCACCGGAGCGCACCTAGACTCCGCGCCGATGACCCCTCCGCGTCGGCCCCGATTCCGATTGTGGCCACTGTCGACTGCGATCCTCGTGCTCGTTGCGCTGGGCACTCCCGGCTTTGCCGTGGCCGTTCTCGCGGTCATCGTCGGTGAGGCGGCCGCTCCGACCTTCGCCACGCATCTGGTCGCAATCGAGCGGGTGCGCGGTGTGGTTCAAGAGGCGCTCGCGCGGTGACGCTCGCCATCCCGCTGCTTATCGTGGGCGCGCTCCTCGGCCTCGCCGCCGACTTCGCGTCCCGTCGCTGGCCGCAGCACGAAGAGGACTACGTGCCCGCCCGTGGGATCCGGTGGCAGACCCTCGTGCTCGTGGCCACCGGTGCGGCCGTGTTCGCGATCCTGCCAATCCGCTGGATCGAGCCGCGCGACCTGCTCGTCCTGGCTGTCTATTGCGCCGCGCTGCTGATCCTGCTGGCGACCGACCTCGACCAAAAGCTGCTGCCAGATCTGATCACGCTGCCGCTCATCGTCTTCAGCGGCGCGGTCCTGCTGCTCGGCTGGTCGCCCGTCCTGGCCGGCAAGGAGCTCGGGCTGGTGAGCGGCGTCGCAGCCGGCATCGGTCTGCCGGTCCTGCTGTTCATCAGTGATCGCATCCTGCACGGAGAGCTTGGCGGAGGCGACCTCAAACTGGCAGTAAGCATCGGCTCCATGTCCGGTGTCGCAGCGCTGGTGTTCGGCCTCCTTGTCGCCAGCATCGGTTTCTCGATCGTCCTGATCGCGCTGATGGCCATGCGCCGGCTGAGCCTGAAATCGGCCGTCCCGTTCGGCCCGGTGCTGATCCTCGGAGCCTTCGCGGCGGTACTGCTGGCCTGATCGCTTAACATTCGCGACGGCATTCTGGTTCGTCCCAGCCGAAGCCGATCGTGCAGGAGTCGTGCCCTTGTTCCTGGCCCGTCGGAACATCATTGCTTTGCTGTCTGTCGCTGCGTGGGTGGTCGCCTTGGCCGGCCCGGCAGTCGCGGTCGACGGCGAGCAGACATTCATCTGGCCGACCAGCGGCCGAATCACCCAGCCATACGGCTGCACAGGTTTCCACCTCGAGCCACGGCGCGGATCGTGTGCGCATTTTCACGGCGGCATCGACATCGCCGACTCGCGCGGCACGCCCGTTCGCGCGGCCGCCGAGGGGGTCATAACTCACGTTGGCTGGGACAAGGGGGTGCCGCAACGTTATTCGTCGTGGCTGGTGATCATCGACCACGGCGGTGGCATCCAATCGCTTTACTTCCACCTGCGCGACAGGGAGCTGATTGGCATCGAACGCGGCAAACTTGTTCGAAGAGGTCAGATTATCGGCCTGATGGATACGACCGGTATGTCGACCGGGCCGCATCTCCACTTCTCTATCCGACGCGATGGCAACTACGTCAACCCGCGCGAGTACATCGACGGGCTGCCGCGGCGCAGCAAGCCGCGCGGCAGCACAGCCATCAACGACGCCACGTGCGCCAACTTCGGCGCCGGGATGGGCGCCTGGAACGGCGGCCTGGCCGCTCGCGCGACCGAATTCGACGGCGAGCCAACCTGCACTGCCTGATGGACTGCCTGACAGTTGCCGGATAGCCCTTGTCGCGCTCTTGAGCCGGTGTAGCATCGCGCCGTGAAGCGCGTGGTCGCAGTCGTGCTCGCGGGCGGGGAAGGGGAGCGGCTGTCGATCCTGTCGGCGGTGCGCGCCAAGCCCGCCGTCCCGTTCGCCGGCAAGTACCGGATCATCGACTTCACCCTGTCGAACTGCACCAACAGCGAGATCGACAACGTCCTCGTCCTGACCCAGTACAACCCGCGTTCGCTGAACGACCACATCGGCGCCGGCCGGCCATGGGATCTCGATCGCAACGAGGGCGGCATCCGGCTGCTCCAGCCATTCATCGCCCGTGGTCGCGCGTCCGAGTGGTATCGCGGCACGGCCGATGCGGTGCTGGTCAACATCGAGACGATCCGCCAGCAGCCGGGCGACACGGTCGTGATCCTCGCCGGTGACCACATCTACAAGATGGACTACCAGCCGTTCATCCAGTTCCACCGCCGCAACCGCGCCGAGGCCACGGTCGCGGTCAAGCGCGTGCCGATCTTCGAGGCGTCGCGCTTCGGGATCCTGGCCCTCGACGAGGACGGCCGGGTGACCGAGTGGCAGGAGAAGCCCAAGCAGCCCAAGAGCGATCTCGCCTCGCTGGGCATCTACGTGTTCTCCAAGAAGGCGCTGCTCGCCTGGCTGGACGACAAGCGGACCGATTTCGGGCGCGACATCATCCCGGCCATGCTCGACGGCGGGGCGCGCGTCTTCGGCTACCAGTTCGACGGCTACTGGCAGGACGTGGGCACGGTCGAGGGCTACTGGCAGGCCCAGATGGACCTGCTCGACGAGCACCCCGAGCTCGACCTGTACGACAAGGGCTGGCTCATCCACACCCGATCCGAAGAGCGTGCGCCGGCCCGAATCGGCGCCACGGCCAACGTTCACCGATCGCTGATCAGCCACGGCTGCCAGATCTGGGGCACGGTCGAGCGCTCCGTCCTGTCGCCCGGCGTGCGTGTCGATCCGGGCGCCGTCGTGCGCGACTCGATCGTCATGTTCGACACGGTCATCCGAGCCGGCGCAGTCGTCGACCGGGCGATCATCGACAAGGAGGTCTCGGTCGGGCCGAATGCCATCGTCGGGCTGGGTGCCGACCTCGAGACCGCCAATCGGCAGGAGCCGGGGCGGCTCAACACCGGCATCACCGTCGTCGGCAAGCGCGCCGTCATCCCCGCAGGGGTCCGCCTGGGGCGCAACGTGAAGATCAACGAGGGAGTTCGGCCGGCCGATTTCGGCGGTCGGCGGACCGTGCCGTCGGGTGGGACGGTCGAGGCAAAGGCGGCCGCGGGCAAGTCCGGGCCGGGCCGAGAATCAGCGTCGACCAGCGCCAAGTCGCACGACGGCGAGCCGATCCCGGCTCGGATCAGCGCCTCGGCGTCAGGGAGAGAGCGCTGACCGACTCTCCCGCACAGCGCGTAGACGCGTGGTTGGCGGAACTGGGTATCAAGCCGGTCGAGCGTGCCGAGCGCGAGGGCGTCACGTCATGGGACCTGCTGCTCGACGGTCGACGGCGGCGCGCACTGCGCGTCACGCTCATCCTCGATCCGGCCCTGGCCATGGTCGCCTGGGTCCATTTCGCGCCGCCGTTGTCGGACAGCTTCCGCAAGACCTACCGCCAGCTGCTGCGCTGGAACGACGAGCTGCCCTTCGCCAAGTTCGCGGTGTCCGAGGACGACCGGCCGGTGCTGACACTCGAGCTGCCCGCGGACGAGCTGTCGCGTGACGCGGTTGGCTCGCTACTGGCGCGCGTGCTGGCGATCGCCGACCTCGTCCATCAGCCGTCGATGGATCTGATGCGCGAGCTCGGCCGAGCCCAGGCCAAGCTGGTCGCGGCGGGCGATCCCGGACCCGGCCGGCGCAGCGTTACTCGAGCGCTACGCCGCGGACCTCGAGGAGCTCACCGGCTCCTAGCTGAGACATCACGGAACCTGGGATCGCAACAGCCACGCTGTCACCTTTCTGGAGGATGCACTCGACCCTGAGGCTGTCACCATGCTTGACGTTCGCCTCATTGGACTCGATTCCGGTGACGTAATCAGATGCTCTCGGGTCACTGAAGTCGAACTCGAACTCGTCGCTGTCCGGGCCGCGCGAGCACGAAACCGCGCCGGTGCCCGGTTCGATACAGCTCGATCACTGCCAGGGTGCCGCCGCAGTGGCGGGTGACGCTGCTCAGGTTCTTCGTTCAAGGGACCCGCGACACCACCCTGGCAATCAACGGACGGCTTACCGGCCGCTCATGGCACGTCGAACGACTGAGCAACCCAGTCGCCGGTACCGAGCATGCAGCGGACCACAACACGGTCGCCGTGCTTGATGTTGGCCGGGTTGAAACCGAGCGTTTCGTGACCGCCGAAGTCGACATCGAACCCACCGCTCGCATCGACATTCAAGAAGGCGTACCCGCGCCGGTGACCCGTCCGATGAATCTCCACGATCGCGACGTCACCCAGCTGGCCTGCGTCGTGGCAAGCGCCCGAGACGACGTCCGTGGCTACGTGGGCAGTCGCTTCGCTGCCGGGGACGATCCAATTGAGGTCGGTCGCAAGGGCGCGGCCGCGGACCCTGTCGCCCACTGCAACCGGGACACGATGGCCGGCTTCGTCGCGGAACACGGCGACGATTGCCCCGTTCTGGTCGGACACATCTGTCGCGATGGCCTTTCGATCGCCGGAGATGCCATCGAGGAGCACGAGTCGGACAGGCATTCTTTCGGTGACCCAGCCGCGAACGGTCGACTCGCCGATGGTGACGTCGATCTCCGGCGCAATACCGTGAGTCTCCAGGTCGTCCCCGTTCTGCGAAACCCAGTAGAGCGAGGCATATTGTCCGCCCGGGATGTCGAAGTGCGGGTCATAGGTCCACAGACCATCCTGGCCAACGCGGACGCTGTGCAATTCCTCGAAGTCGCTGAGCAATCCCTGTGCATATCCGAGTCGGATAGTCCGGCCGGCCGGGCCAGTGCCGTGGAAGGTGTTCGAGACCCGATCGACTGTGACTGTGAGATTGGGGACCACGTATTTACGTGTGTAGCTACCGTCGGACACCCGGATCTTGTCGCCCACCTCGACCACGATGTCGTCGTCTCCCGAGCACAGTGACCAGTAATCGTTGCTCTCGATGGAGCCCTGCGCTTTCGTAGCTCCGGCCGAGTCGCGCCACAGGACACTGATCGTCGCCGGCTGCGCTGATGTACCCGACACGCAGGAATAGCCATAGAAGATGGATAGGCGGATCGGTGGCTGCGCAGCCCCCGCGCCCAGCGGCAGTATCAGCGCCACAGCCAGCGCGATCGATGCGGCGACCATCGAGGCGCCGGTAAATGAGCGCAATCGGACATTCATGGGAATTTGCCTCTCGGTACGGGTGGGTGACTGGTCGTCTCACCCGTCGGGGCGCGGCGGCGATGCGTCCAGTATTTACCCTTGGCACCCGAGCCGCCAACGTGGCTGCCACTGGAACTGCTACGTATGCGCGGCTAGGTAATCTCGACGCGCCTGGGACTGTCCTCGTGGATCAAGCAGTCGGTCCGATGGCTCCGAGACGATGCTCGATCTGTTCGACCTCGGCAACCAGGTCAGCGTCGGCCGACCCCGACCGCTCGAGCAGCCGGATTGCCTTGGCCATCCACCACGGCGCGTCGCTGAATCGGAAGTGGTCGAGCGCGGCGCGGCCAGCGAGGATGGCCTCGCCTTGCTCTCCGCGCGCGGCGGCCAGCCGGCCACGCAAGAGCTGATAGGTGCCCATGCCCAGCGACGAGACAGACGAGACCGTGGACAGTGCCTGTGTCATCGCCGCCAGCGCCTGCTGTGCCCCATCGATGTCGCCGGCGTCGATCCAGCATCTGAACACTCGGTCGAGGGCGGCCGACCAGCTCGGGCCACCCGGGTCCATGGCGAATGAGACGAGACGCGGCTGGACGTCGGGGACGTATATCTCCCACAGGCCGGCCGCTGCCAGCTCGACGTCCTGTGCCGCCCTGATGACACGCGAATACGGTGAATCAGGAAACTCGAACTTGCCCTCGAGCGACCGGTACCACTGGGCGGCTCGCTCGAGGATCGCTCGATCGCCGCGAACCGCGGCGATCGGAATCAGGACGTGCCAGGTCCGAACCGTCATCCGGAAGTAGGCGTTCGCGACTCCCAATTCGATCGCCCGCAGTCCGGCGTCGATTGCGCTGTCCCAGTCGCCGGTCACGAGGTGCGCCTCGGCGGCGTTGTAGTAGGTCCAGCCAACGTCATCGGTCATGCCGCGCGCGACGGCGACCTCACGAGCGCGGTCGAGTGGGCCGAGTACCTCGGATGCACGATCGTCAATCACGCTGCCGGTGCTGTTGATCGTCGAATTAACAAACGTGATCCAGTCGCCCGCCTCTGCCGCCGCGCCGGCGAGACCAGCCCAATCGACTTCCTCATCGTGGCCACTCTCGGACTCGTAGACCGCCACGCCGTGGCGGATCCGCAGCTCGACGTGTCTGTCGCCCGACTGATGGGCCAGTTCGAGTGCGCGGCGGAGATCTTCCTCATCGACCGCGGCCGGACCGTGCGCGCCGAGGGCGCCCTTCGCGCGCGAGTGCAATAGCTCCGCCATTGGGCCCGGTTCAACGTCGTCGCCCACCTCGTCGATGACCGAACCGGCCATCGCTGTGGCCTCTTCGAACTGGAGCTGCTGATACATGACGTTGGCCAGCTCCGCCGCTGTAGAGGCAAGGCCGGAACGTGCCTCGGCGAGTGAGTAAACCAGCTCGTTCTGGCCCGCCTGGACCTCATTCGAGGCGGCACGCAGCTGGGACGCACCGGTGTTCATCTCGGCCGCACCCTCGGGCGAGATCGAGGCCAGCCATTCGGCTCCGCGGCTCATCCGATCTGCCGCCCGCAATAGGGCGTCGGAGCCTGCGTCAAAGCCGCCACCGGCCTTGGCGATGGCGGCGCGATAGAACTCCATTGCCTTCCGATAAGCGGCGCTGCCCTCGTCCATGTCAGCAGCGAACGCGGTCGCGTCGCCAAGACGTTTCCAGCGGCGGGCCTTGTCGAACGCGGTCTCATCCGGAGTCAGGTCGATTGACTGACGCAGAAGCTGACGCGCTGCATCGTGAGCGGAAAGTGCCAATGAGCCCTGGCCGGCGCGCTCGAACCAATGGGCAGCACGCCTGCGCACCGCGTCGCGATCGACGCCGTCGTCGATCTCGCGTGCCAGTGCCGGTGCGCTCGCCAGAGCGGCCGAGTAGTGAGTCGCGATCTGCTCGGCAACCTCGTCGCCATGCTCGCCCGCGGCGGCTTCGAGCCAGCGAGCGAGCCGCACATGGAGACGCGCACGTTCGGCTCGAGCGAGGCTTGCGTAGCCGGCGTCGCGCAGTAGAGCGTGGCGGTACGAGAAGGCCACGCCCCAAACCGGCTCTTCAACTGGACCGACCACGAGGGCGCGCCGCCGCAGTGGCTGCAGTCCGTCGTCGGCATCTGCGCCGAGCGGCTCGAGCGCGGCGACCGGGAAGCGGCGACCGGCAACCGATGCGCGCCGAGCAAGCCGTCGCGCGGCGGGCGGCAGGTCATCGAGCTGCGCGGCGTAGATCGATTGGACGCTCTGCGGCAGCGGGATCTCGCCGGCCGGCACGGTCAGACGCCAGCTCGCGCCTTCCGAGCCATCAGAGGGCGCCAGCGCGCCAACGCTGATCCACGTGCGCAGCAGCTCCTCGATGAACAGGCAGTTGCCGTCCGATCGCTCGGCGATTCGCTCGACCAGCTCGTCGGGCAGCGCGTCTCCGACCAGGGCCCTGACCAGTCCGGCCGCGTCGGTGGCTTCGAGCGTGGACAGGTGCAGGACTGTTCGTCCGCCGCCGGGATCGTCGGCAGCCCACGCCGGTTGTGCGTCGAGGAGCGACGGTCGAGCAGTGGCAATCACCAGCCGACCGCCGTGCTCGCGGGAGTCGGTACCGGTCGACGCTTCCTCGAGGAAGGCCAACACGTCGCCGCCGGCCCAATGGACGTCCTCGATCAGCCACGCCTGTGTGCGGCTCCCCGCCAGGGCATCGAGGCCCTCGATCCAGGCTCCGAACAACGCCGATCGGTCGTCGCTCGGCTTGGCGTCCTCGGCCGTGGCCGGCGGCCAGGCGATGGCGAGACAGGCGTCGACGACCACGTCGGTTCGAAGCTCCGACGTGCCAACGGCCGCGAGCCGTTGGCGGAGCTCGCTCTCGGCCG
Organism: uncultured Chloroflexia bacterium; assembly: GCA_963776865.1. Lineage (GTDB taxonomy): Bacteria > Chloroflexota > Limnocylindria > Limnocylindrales > CSP1-4 > JALYGJ01. The sequence goes on from CAVZOG010000004.1 coordinate 655,662, forward strand.
CTTCACGTCCGGCGGCCGCCGACAATGCCTCGCCCATCAGCCGTGCGATCGGATCGAACGGAGACAGCGAATCGGGCCGCGCCCTGCTGCGCCAGATGACGCTCGCGGCGGCAGTGCCGCCGGTCGACGGCGTCTCAATGCTTGTTGCCACCTCGCGCAGGAGGCGTGATTTGCCCACGCCAGGCGGCGCGACGATGAGCAAGCGCTCCACGTTGCCTGCCGCCGCACGCGCATACGCGCTCGAGAGCAGCTGCAGCTCACGCTCGCGCCCGAGCATCGGGGCGCGCAGCTCGCCCATTGCCTGTTCGCGTGACGGCTCGGCATGCATACCGATCACGAGGCGTGCTGCCGTCGGCTCGGCCTTGCCCTTCAGCTCCAAAGGAGGAACGGACTCCATCTCGGCCACATCGGCGACAGCCATCGCCGACGCCTCGCCGATCAGGACGCCGCCCGGAGGCGCGGCCGTCTGCAGTCTTGCCGCGGTGTTGACGGTGTCGCCTGTCACGCGACCTTCGTCCGGGCCGCTTGCCGCGACAACAACTTCGCCGGTGTTGATGCCGACGCGCAGGCGCAGGGCGTCGTCCTCGAGGCCGAGATGCGCACCGATCTGCTGGATCGCGTGGGTCAACGCAAGTCCCGCGCGCACGGCACGCTCGACGTCGTCGTCCCCCGAGCGCGGCACTCCGAAGACGGCCATCGCGGCGTCGCCGATGAACTTCTCGAGACTGCCGCCGTAGCGGCCGATGGTCTCGCGAACGGATCCGAAGTAGCTGTCCTGGATGGCCGCCACGTCCTCCGCGTCGAAGCGCTCGGACAGCTCCGTGAACCCGACCAGGTCGGCGAAGAGGACCGTGACTATGCGCCGCTCGAGTGAATCGTCGGCCTGCATCGGCGCATCGTACGGCCCGGCGCATATGACACGGATCGCGAGCGGCCTCGGACAGCCCGCAAAGGCCTTGCCGACGCCGCACGGCGCGCTGCTAGACTCGGCCGCACTTCGCGGCCGGTCCGGACCAGTCATTCGGGCGCAGCGCCGTGAAAGCTCCGAGGCTCAGCCAACAGGCGTGTCGCTACCCAATCCGCCTCGTCCACGTCTGCGACGACAGAAGCCGTCGCACGACATCCTGTCCGGCGAGTCGGCCGACGTCTACTTCGCCAGGGCCGAGGAGATCCTCGAGCGCGAAGGCCTCGACCCGATGGTCGCGATGGAGGTCTTCACGCGCCGCGACGCGGTCCTGTGCGGTATCGACGAGGCGAAGACGCTGCTCGCCCACGTGTTCGCCGAGGCCGGACCGGACGAGGTTTCAATCGAGGCGCTCTCCGACGGCGACGTCATTGCTCCGCGGGAAGTGGTGATGCGCATTCGCGCGCGTTATCGCGCCTTCGGCCTGTACGAGACCGCTCTCCTCGGGATGCTGGCGCAGTCGACGGGCTGGGCCACGGCCGCGCGCGAATGCGTCGACGCGGCCGCGCCGGAGCCGGTCATCTCGTTCGGCGCGCGGCACATCCATCCGGACGTGACCGACACGCTCGATTACGCCGCGATCGTCGGCGGCTGCGTCGGCGCCTCGACACCTGCCGGCGCGCGCCTGGCCGGCCTCGCACCGACCGGCACGATGCCTCATTCGCTGGTGCTCATCTTTGGCGATACGGTCCGCGCGGCCGAGGCGTTCGACCGGCACATGCCGCCCGACGTGCCGCGGGTCATCCTCGTCGACACATTCCGCGACGAGGCCGAGGAGGCGCTGCGCGTCGCGCGTGCGCTCGGCGATCGGCTGTACGGCATCCGTCTCGATACCCCGTCCGAGCGCGGCCGTGTCACGCCGGAGCTCGTCCGCGAGTGCCGCGCTCGGCTCGACCAGCAGGGCTTCGGCCGACGTCAAGATCATCGTCAGTGGCGGCTTCGATCCGGAGCGCATCCGCTTCTTCAAGGAGGCCGGCGCGCAGGTCGATTCGTTCGCCGTGGGCTCGTACATCTCCGGCGCGCGGCCGATCGACTTCACCGGCGACCTCAAGGAGATCGATGGCCTGCCGATCGCCAAGCGCGGGCGCATCCCGGGTTTGACACACAGCCCGCGGCTGCAGCTGGTCGATCTGGCTGCCTGGCGAGAACAGGAGCCGCAGCCGGTCGGCGTCTAGCGGACCAGGCACGCAGCAGCCAGGCGCTCGGCCGCCGGGCGGCAAGCATCCGAGCGTGTCAGGATTGGGGGACATGGAGCAGGACCAGGGTCGACTCGAAGCTGACCACAGCGGCGACGCCGACCGCGTGCGGCTGAGCGAGCTGGCCGAGCGCGAGACAGCGTACGGGCTATTCCAGCGCGCCGGAGCGATGCTCAAGCGGCGACATCACGCCCAGGCCGCGGTGCTGCTCGAACGGGCGTCCGCGCTCGAGCCGCACAAAGGATCGATCGTCGAGGCACTCGGCCGTGCCTACTACAACAGCGGGCAGCACGGCCGTGCCGAGGAAAGCTTCCGCGAGCTGATCGAGATCGACCCGTCCGCGCCCTACGGTCACTTCGGTCTCGGCCAGTCCCTGAAACAGCTCGGCCGCCGTGACGAGGCGCGGATGCACCTCCGTCTCGCGGTGGCTCTGGCGCCCGACAGCACCCTCTATCGCAACGCCCTGGCGCGCCTGGGCGGCTGATCGGCCATGAACAACCAGTCGGCCAAGATGCTCACCGCCGCGCTTGGCGCGCTGTTGGTGGTCGTACTCGGCGCCACGATCTTCGTCCTGCTGACGCGTCCGTCGGCGCCCGTCGGACCAACACCCACCCCGACCGGCAGCGGCTTGGCCGTGGCCACCCCGACCTTTACGCCGAGCCCGCTCCTGACCCCCAGCCCCAGCGCGAGCCTCTCGCCGAGCCCGACCGCGTCGGCGACTCCGTCACTCGCTCCGACCGAGTCGCCGAGCGCCAGCCCGAGCGCGAGTCCCAGCAGCAGCCCGTCACCTTCCCCATCGGCAATCGCCTCGGCCAGCCCCAGCCCAACCGCGTCCGTCGCTCCGACCGCTTCTCCCACGACGGCGCCATCGATCGCTCCGACGGCGCCACAGCAGCAACTGGTGCTGGTCAACGTCGGCATCGACAGCCGTGAGTTCGAGGGCCGAGTAGAGCGGTCGGTCAGCTTCGCGGTCGACGGTCCGAGCCTGATCACCGCCAGCATCTCGGACGCCAGTGCCTCGGGCATCCGGCTTTGCCTCTTCCCAACGAATGATGGACCGAGCACTGACCGTTGCGATCTTGGCGGCAACATGACCATCTCGGCCGCCAACACGGACACCGGTTCGTCGAGCTGGAGTGCGACGATGATCGGGACCGAGGCCAACGTAAGCCCCTTTGCGACACTCACCTTGACCTTCAACGCGAACGCCGGCGCGGCGCTGCTGCAGAGCTTCCGCTACGCGGGCACGTCGGCCAACGAGTACAACGGCTTCGACGCACGCGTCACGGGTGCCGGATCCGGCGACCTGGCCGTCGACGCCTCGTTCGAATCCGGCCAGTTCACGTATCAGCTGTGGCTGGGCGCCGTTGGTGCCGACCCGACGAACGGTGGCCCCGCTGCGACCATCGAGGAATCAGAGTCGGTGTCCGGCGGGGGCACGAACCGGATCTCGATTCGCAGCCCCGAGGAACAGGTCACCAGCGCGACACCGGTATTCATCCGCGCCGAGCTCGACTGGCCGTAGCGCCCTCGTAGCCGTCCAGCTCGGCGACCTTGCCGGCACGCGCGAGCTCGACCGTCATGTACACGCCGATGATCGTCTTCGCGTCGCGAATCTCGCCGCGTTCGGCCATCGCCACGAGCTCGTCGAGCGGCATGACGATCTGGATCAGTCGCTCGTCCGGCTCCGGCCCTGCCCAGGAGGGATCAGCGCTGAGGTCGGTTGCCAGGTAGAGGTGCATCAGCTCGGTCGCGAAGCCGGGCGCGGTCCAGAACGTCGCCAGCTTGCGCCAGCTCGCGGCTCGATAGCCGGTCTCCTCCATCAGCTCGCGTTTGCCCGCGATGAGCGGATCCTCGATCGATCCGTCCGGTTGACGGTCGAGAGTTCCCGCCGGCAGCTCGAGCAGCACCTCGCCGGCGGGGTGGCGGTACTGACGTACCAGCACCACGCGCCCATCGGGCAACAGGGCGACGACTGTCACCGCTCCCGGGTGAAGAACGATCTCGCGACTGTGTTGGCTGCCGTCCGGAGCCTCGATCGTGTCCCGCGCGAAGGTCAGGTAGTTGCTGTCGTGCACCACTTGCCGCTCGACGAGCTTTTCGACGAGATCCGAATCACGCTCAAAAGTCATCGCGGGCAGTATCTCAGGACTCGTACTGGTACCTCCTTCTCATTTGAAGCGCCAGATGGCCGACCTAGGATCGCCGCCTAGCGACTCCAAGATGGTGTCGTGCCCGCACCGGAGATCTATCAATGACGAAGGTTCGCCAGGTCGCACTCAGCCTGATGGTCATCACGGCCTTCATGCTCGTGCTGGCCGCTCCCTTCCGCTGGTGGTTCTAAGCCACTAGTCGGTTCCCATGCTCCAGGGCGCTGATCGGAGTTCTCCGTCAAGGGCCCCGCATTTGACATTGGCAACGGCGCGTTCTTGTAACGCGCCGTTCCACGCATCCGCAACCAGGACGAGGGGGTCCAACTCGCACTCATGATCCTGCTCTATGCGGTAGCGATCGGCCTTGTCGCCGGGCTCGTCTCGGGCGGCAGGCTCTCGAACCTGTCCAACGTCACCGTCCGCTTCTGGCCGGTCGCGTTGCTCGGCTTGTTGTTCCAGACGCTGCTGTTCAGCTCGCCGCTGGCCGCGGTCGTTGGCCAGCTTGGGCCGTCGCTATACGTACTGTCGACGACGATCGTGCTGGCGGCACTGATCTTCAACCTGCGCCAACCGGGCATCGCCCTGGTCATTCTGGGCGCGTTCCTCAACTTTGCCGTGATCGTCGCCAACGGTGGCCAGATGCCGGCTTCACCCGACGCCGTGGCCGCGCTGATCGGTGCACCCGTCCTGCCCACAAGCGACTTCTCGAACTCGGTTGTCGCCGCTCCGGGCACTCCGCTGTGGTTCCTGGGCGACATCTTCGTGCTGCCGCGACCGATGCCCTTCGCCAACGTGTTCTCGATCGGCGACGTGCTGATCGGAATCGGGGGCGCGATCTTCATCGCCCGCTCCATGCATCGCCAGCCGGTCGGAAAGGTCGGGTCCGTGCCCGCCGCCGAGACCGGCAGCCTCCACGTGGCCCGAAATGGCTGAGGCTGAGCTTCGACGCCTGAGGGGCGTGCTCGACGAGCTGGCCCGAGCGGTCGCGGCCGACGACGGCGCCGCGCTCTACCTGGACGATGGCGACGGTCTGCTCAACCTCGCCGTGTCGACCAGCAACTCGAGTGGCTACGCCAACAACCTGCTCGACCGAATTCGCGGCCGCGCAGAGGGCCGCGGTGGCAAGACGCTGACCATCAGCCTGCCCCAGGCCAACGGTTTCATGATCCTGGCGCGCAAGAGCGGCGCCGACTTCACCCAGCAGGACCGGACGGTCGCCCGGCTGTACGCCCGCCAGCTGACCGACAAGGGCGCGGTGGCCGGCAGCCCGCTCGTCCACTCGGGCTGGACACGCCAGCTCGAGGCGATCCAGCGCATCGCGGCGCGCCTCACCCGACTCGCGTCGGCCGAGGAGGTCGGCGCGGCGATCTGCAGCGAGACGGCGCAGGTGATCGACCACGACGAGGCGCACGTCCTGGTGCTCGACGCCTCCAATCAGCTGCGGTCGGTCGCGGCGGCGGGCAGCAGCGGCGCGTTCGTGGCGCCACTGCCGGTGTCGGGCCACGCGGCCGACGCCATCGTTCGCGCGGCACGCGCCGGCGTTCCGGTGCGCGCCGGCTCGGTCACCGATCTCGGCCCGGAGCGCCCCGGCACGTACTCGATGTTGATTGCGCCGCTCCACTACGAGAGCCGGGTGAGCGGCTTGATATGTCTCCTCGCGCTTGGCAGCCAACGATTTGACGACGATGACCTGCGCCTGTTGCGCATTCTTTCCGACCAGGCGGCTGTCGCGATGGAGAACTCGCGCTTGCTATTTGGCCGCGACGAGCTCGTCCAGGAGCTGGCCGGTCTGCTCGAAATCAGTCAGGCGGCCGGAGGCGCCGCGGACGAGGTGCAGCTGGCGGCGCTACTCGCCAGCCGGCTTCGCGACCTGACCCGCACGGACGCCTCGCTGGTCGCCCTGTGGGACGTCGGCTCGACCGAGCTGCGCGTCGTCTGTCGCGACGGCGTCGGCGGCCCGGCGACGATCGACGCGGCGGAATCCCCGGCCCGCCGCAGTGTGCTGCGTGACGGCCGGCCGCGGATCATCCACGCCGACAGCCCCGACGTCGGCGTCGAGGCCACCCAGCTGCGCGAGATTGGCGCCCAGACGCTGATGCTGCTGCCGCTCAACGCGGGCAGCCGGACGATCGGCATGATCGAGCTGATGGCCCGCCATGCGCCGCGCTACCTGAGCGAGGCGGAGCTGCACGCCTGCGAGGCGATGGCCGGACTGGCGGCGACAGGAGTGGAGCGAGTGAGGGCGGCCGAGCAGCTGCGCAACGCGGCGGACATGGACCTCGTCACCGGCGTTCACAACCACCGCTATCTGCAGGAGCGGTTGCGCCAGGAGGTTGCTCGCTCGGCACGCAGCCACAGCCCGCTGGCGGTGATGATGCTCGACCTGGACCGGTTCAAGCCGATCAACGACAAGCACGGCCACGCCGATGGCGACCGGGTGCTGCACAACGTTGGCGCCACGATCAAGTCGCACATTCGCGGCAGCGACATCGTCGCGCGCTACGGCGGCGACGAGTTCGTGGTGCTGATGCCCGACACGACCGATGAGCGTGCCGAGTACGTCGCCCAGCGTGTGGTCGAGGGCATCCTGCGGAGTCGACAGCCGCTCGCGGACGGCAGCACGGTCAACGTCGGCGTCAGCGCCGGTTTGGCCGTCTACCCGACCGACGGGCGTTCATCGACCCAGCTGCTGGCGTCCGCCGACGCGGCCATGTACAGCGCCAAGCGAACCGGCGGCCGTCAGATCGGACGGTCGACCAGCCGGCTGGTGATCGAGGTCCGGCCGGATACCGCGCGGGCGATGGGCTGACCGTCGCGCGTTGAAGCTGTGCCTTCGGTCGAGCCGGCCTCAGCCCAGCCGGTGACCCTCCTCGGCGTTGAACAGGTGCACCTTGTCGAGTGGCACGTACAGCTCGAGCACGTCGCCCGGCTTGACCCGATGCGAGGCATCCACGATCGCGACCAGGTCGTGCTCGCCGACGCGAACGTGGAGCAGCTCCTCGTTGCCCAGGAACTCGACCACATCGGTCGTCGCGCGAATGGTCGCCGTGCCCTGGGGCGCGCTGCCGTTACCGGTCAGCTCGAAGTGCTCGGGCCGGATGCCGAGTGTCAGCTCGTTGCTTTCGCCATCGAGTCACTGAGCGCAGGCGCTCCGGCAAAGGCAGAGTCAGGTTGCCGTCGGTGAGCACCGTCGAACCGCCCTCGGCCTTGGCCTCGACGTTGACGAAGTTCATCGCCGGGCTGCCGATGAAACCGGCCACGAACTTGTTGACCGGATGCTCGTACAGCTCCTGCGGCGGCCCGACCTGCTGGAGGACGCCGAAGTTCATGACCGCGATGCGGTCGCCCATCGTCATCGCCTCGACCTGGTCGTGGGTGACGTAGACGACGGTCGTGCGCAGTCGCTGGTGGAGTCGGGCGATCTCGGCCCGCGTCTGAACGCGCAGCTTGGCGTCGAGGTTGGACAGCGGCTCGTCCATCAGGAACACCGCCGGCTCGCGCACGATGGCCCGGCCCAGAGCGACGCGCTGGCGCTGGCCACCCGATAGCTGCTTGGGCTTGCGGTCGAGCAGGTTGGTCAGCTCGATCGTGCCGGCCGCCTCGCGGACGCGCTTGTCGATCTCAGCCTTGGGGACCTTGCGCAATTTGAGGCCGAAGGCGAGGTTGTCGTAGACGCTCATGTGCGGGTAGAGGGCATACGACTGGAAGACCATCGCCACGTCGCGATCCTTGGGGGCCAGGTCGTTGACCACCCGCTCGCCGATTCGGAGTGAGCCCTCGCTGATCTCCTCCAGGCCGGCAATCATGCGCAGCGCGGTCGTCTTGCCGCAGCCTGATGGGCCGACGAGCACGAGGAATTCCTCGTCCTGGATGTCGAGGGTGAGGTCCTTGACGGCGGTCACATCGCCGTAGCGTTTCCAGACGTGATCGAACTGAACCGTCGCCATGCCAAGCCTCCCGGAATGTCGTAAGCCGGGCCCGGCTTCGGACCAATGCGGCGCGACCATTCCTAGTGGCCAGATCGTAGCATCGGGTTATGGGCCGCCAAGGGCTTTCAATGCCAGTTGGGCGCTAGCATTCGCGCTCCAAATCAGACGAACCCAAGAGTGACTCGGAGGAGGCTCGATGCCCCAGTTTGACCTCGGCATCATCGGCTGGATCATCATCGGCTTCCTTGCCGGCGCGCTGTCCGGTCTGATCGTCCGCAAGCGCACGCCGGGTGGCTGCGTGGCCAACATCCTGATCGGCATCCTGGGCGGCGTGCTGGGTGGCTTCCTGGCCAAGCAGTTCTTCGGCCAGAACGAGATCTACGGCTGGATCGGCGCCCTCGTCATCGCCTTCGTCGGCGCGGTCATCGTCCGCTGGCTGCTCGCCCTGGTATCTCCGCGCCGACCGTAATCACCGTTACGCCCCCAACTCCACGGCACCAAACACGCGGCTGACCCCTGGGTACCGCCTTGCAATTACCCAGCGGGTATAGAGCACCTGTTAATGGACCGCTAACGTCGCAGTCACGCCTCGTTATCGTACGAGTGGGTTAATCGAGACCTAACGAGAGCCGCCAAACGCGGCTCGCATAGAGGGAGAGAGCGGATGGGCACGCGCCGTGGTCTGCCGGCACTGATCGGCATGTTCGTCGTACTGGCAGGCTTTCCGCTCGGGTCACCACAACCCGCTGCGGCGGCATCATCAGAGCTCTTCTTTTCGGAGTACATCGAGGGCTCGAGCAACAACAAGGCGCTCGAGATCTTCAACGACACCGGCGCCACCGTGAACCTCGCCACAAGCGGCTACAGCATCACGATGTCCTTCCAACGGCAACACCGCGTCCAGCGTCGAACTTCACCCTGACCGGCACGCGTCGCCAATGGCGATGTCTATGTCCTCGCCCAGGCCACCGGCCAGCCCTTCGATCCTCGCGTTGGCCGACCAGACCAACGCACGGCAAGTTGGTACAACGGCAACGACGCGGTCGTGCTGCGCAAGGCGCGGCGTCGAGATCGACGTAATCGGCCAGATCGGCTTTGATCCGGGCACGGGACCGAATGGGGCACCGGCGCGACCAGCACGCGCAAACAACACGCTCCGTCGGAAGCCGGCGATCAACGCCGGCGACACCAACGGCGCGGATGCGTTCGACCCCTCTGTCGAATGGAACGGCTTCGCCGCAGGACGTCATCGACGGCCTCGGCGCGCACAGCGTCACGGACGCGGCTCCATCAGTTGCTTCGAAGACACCCGACGACGGCGCGCTTGACGTCCCTCTCGGCTCGAACATCAGCATCACCTTCAGCGAGCCGGTCACCGTGACCGGCAGCTGGTTCACGATCTCATGCAACAGCAGCGGAGCACACACGGCCACCGTCACCGACGGACCAACCACGTTCACGCTCAATCCAGACGTGGACTTCGGCGCGAGCGAGGTGTGCACGGTCACCGTTCTCGCCGCCCAGGTCACCGACCAGGACGCGAGCGACCCGCCGGACAACATGGCTGGCAACGCGGTCTTCAGCTTCACCACCGCAGGCGTCGTCAACGTCTGCGAGCAACCCTTCACCCACACCTACGAGATCCAGGGCAGCGGCAACTCGTTCGCCATCCCCGGCACCGTGACGACCCAGGCAGTGGTTGTAGGTGACTTCGAGGGCCCGAGCAACGTCGGTCTGCAGGGCTTCTTCATCCAGGACGCGGCCGGCGACGGCGACAACGCAACGTCGGACGGTCTCTTCGTCTTCACCAACAATGCCGACAACGGCGTGAGCGTTGGTGACGTCGTTCGAGTTACAGGTCCGACGAGTGAGTTCAACAACCAGACTCAGGTTTCGGGTACCGCAGCCGGAGCCATCGTTGCGTGCGGCACCGATGATCTGCCTGCCGTCGTGGACATCAGCCTGCCCCAGGCAACGCCGACCGAGCTCGAGCGTTACGAGGGCATGCGGACGCGGTTCACGCAGACACTCGTGATCTCCGAATACTTCGAGTTCGAGCAGTTCGGCGAGATCGTGCTCGCCCTTCCGGCCGCCGGCGAGGACAGATTGTTCACGCCGACCCTCCTCGAGGAGCCGGACTCCCCGGAAATGGACGCCCGGTTGAGTCTCAATCAGCTCAGCCAGGTCCGTCTCAACGACGGCCTCGCCAACTCGAACCCTGTGTCCGTGCGCCACCCGAACGGCTTGCCGTTCTCGCTCACCAATCGATTCCGCGGCGGCGACACCGTCGCCAATGCAGTCGGCATCCTGGGCGAGCGGACCGTTGCGGCCAACCCGTTCCCGCGCTATCGGATCGAGCCCACCGGCCCGGCCGACTACACCGCGGTCAACCCGCGTCAGTCGTCACCCGACGACGTCGGCGGCAACATCCAGGTTGCTGCGATGAACACGCTCAACTACTTCCTGACGGCGGACTTTCCGAGCGGCAACCCGAATGACAACAAGTGCGGCCCGCTTCAGAACGTAGAGTGCCGCGGTTACGACTCCATCGAACTGATGGAGCTGACCCGTCAGCGCACCAAGCTCCTGGCCGCGCTCTCCGGCCTCGGCGCCGAGGTGATCGGCCTCAATGAGCTCGAGAACACCCCGAACGTCGATCCGGTCGGCGATCTCGTCGCCGGCCTGAACGCGCTCGAGGGCGCGGGCACCTACGCGTACATCAACACCGGCGTGATCGGCACCGACGCAATCCGCGTCGGCCTGATCTACAAGCCCGGCGTGGTGACCCCGGTTGGAGCGTTCCAGATCCTCGATTCGACGGACGATCCGCGCTTCATCGATACGCTCAATCGACCGGTGCTGGCGCAGACGTTCCGCGTCAACGCAACGGGCGCGGTCTTCACCATCGCCGTCAACCATCTCAAGTCGAAGAACAGTTCACCGGCATGTCTGCCCGACTCTGGCGATGGCCAGGGCTCGTGCAGCGAGGTTCGTGAAGCCGCCGCTCAGGCGCTCGTCGACTGGCTGGCCAGCGACCCGACGGGTAGCAACGATCCCGACTTCCTGATCGTGGGTGATCTCAACTCCTACGCCAAGGAGGATCCGATCGACGCGGTACGCGCCGGCTCGGACGACGTGCTCGGCACGGGTGACGATTTCACCAACCTCATCGACAGGTACGTCGGCGACCACGCCTACTCGTACGTCTTCGACGCAATGGCGGGATACCTGGACCACGCGCTGGCAACGTCGAGCCTGACGGCCCAGGTGACCGGCGCGACCGAATGGCACATCAACGCTGATGAGCCCGACATCCTCGACTACGACACGTCGTTCAAGCCGCCGGCCCAGGAAGCCTTGTATGAGCCGAACGCTTTCCGTTCGTCGGATCACGACCCGGTGATCGTCGGTCTCAACCTGGCGCCCAATGTCGGCAAGCTGACCGGTAGCGGTACTTGGGCCGACGGCACATTCAATGTCGTGGCCGAGTTCGAAAACGACACGACCGTTCTATCGGGTTCGACGACTCTCGTCGTGGCTGACGGCACGTTTGTGTCAACTTCCTATGACTGGCTGCTGGTCCAGGGCAATCGGGCGACGCTCCAGGGCACGGGCACTTTCAACGGTGACGCCGGCTACGGCTTCCTCGTGTCGGTGCTCGACGGCGGCTCGCCGGGAACCAAGGACCGCATCCGCGTCCAGATCTGGGACGCTGACGGGGAAACGGTCTACGACAGCCAGCCCGGCGCGGACGCTACGGCAACGCCCACGACGCAGCCGACGAGCGGCAACATCGTTGTTCACAAGTTGAAGTAGCGGGTTCGCCCGCCAGTTCCGAGAGGCGCCCGGCGAATGCCGGGCGCCTTCTCATTTCTTCTTGGCGGCCTTGGCCTCTTTGGGCGGCAGACTCAGCGCGTAGCTCATCGAGAGAGCGGCGAGCTCGCTGACCCGCGCTTGGTTCTCGCGCCAGTTGGGGACTGTCACGTACTCGCGCATCGGCCGGCCAGGCATCACCTCGAACAGAGCGCTGCCGGCGGCCAGTGCCTGCCGTCGATCCTCGTCGCCCAATCTGAGCATGATGTCGCTGCCGAGGACGCCCATGAACATCTGGCCGGCAGCGAACGCGGCGAGGCTGCCGAACATCGGCTTGACACTGACGCGCTCGTCCTCTGGCACCAGGGCCCGGAACGCCGCTTTGTCTTCGTCGGATGTTTTGGGCATCTTCATCCCGGATCGGTCGCTCATCTCACCTGCTCAGCATGTGCGGCGTGAGTCGGATCGAGAGCGCGCCCTTGGGTTGGGCACCGACGATCCGGTCGACCACTCGTCCATCCTTGAGGACGACCATGGTCGGGATGCTGAATGCCTGGAAGCGCTGGGCGGTGATCGGGTTGTCGTCGACGTTGACCTTGACCACCTTGAGCCGACCCGCGAAGTCGCGCGACAGCTCCTCGAGAATCGGGCCGACGATGCGACACGGTCCACACCATGGCGCCCACAGGTCGACCACGACGGCGGGTGCAGCCTTGGCCTCGATGTCGAAGGTGTCATCGGTCGCGTTGACCAGCCACGGCAGCGGCTTGCCGCACTTGCCGCAGTGAGGAGCGCCGCGCTCGCTCGGCCGAATCTTGTTTGGCGTCGCACACGCGGCGCAGACGAGCGTCGATAGAGGGCCCGCCGCAGCCGGCGCGGGTGGAGCCTGCTCCGGGTCGGTCGTTTCGCGGTCGGTGGATGTCGAGTCGGTCATGGCGTTAGGTCGAACGAGGATACATTTGGCGCATGGAGAAGTCGTCAATCGAAGTCGTCAACAACTTGCAGCAGCACCGCTGGGAGGCAAGCGAGGGCGGCGAGCTCGTGGGCTTCTCTGTCTACCGGGAGCGGCCCGGCCAGGTGATCTTCACCCACACCGAGGTGAACCCCGCGCTCAGCGGGCGCGGAATCGGATCCCGACTGGCTGAGGCCGCAGTCGAGGACTCCGTCGCCCGCGGCCTGCGCATCGTCCCGTACTGTCCGTTCATCCGAGCCTATCTCGAGCGCCATCCGGAGTTCGCCGCGTCAGTCGACTTGCCGGCCGACAGATCAGCGCAGGCAAAGCCGTCCGAATAGCGCCGGAACTGCCCGGCAACGACCGCAATGACGCCGGCAACGACCGGCTGACGCGGGCGGGCCACCGATGACGCGGTGCGCGGCGACAATGCGCGCCCGTGCGATCCCTTGTCAGACTGCTGACCGATCACCCGCGTCTGACGGCGCTTCTCGGCGCACTCTCGATCTCGTTCTCCGGGATCCTCTACAAGCTGTCCGAGGTCAGCCCCGAAACCGGCACCTTCTTTCGCGCCTTCTACGGCCTGCCGATCCTGTTCCTCGCCGCGTTCGTCGAGCGGCGCGCACGCGGGCCGCTGCCGCCCAGCGGCAGGCGCTGGGCGGCCTTCGCGGGCATCCTTTTCGCCGCTGACCTGCTGACGTGGCACCACTCGATCGCCTACATCGGCACCGGCCTGGCGATCGTCGTGAGCAACCTGCAGGTGGTCGTCGTCGCGGTTCTCGCGTGGCTGCTGTTCGGGGAGCGGCCATCGACGCGGACGCTCATCGCGTTGCCGATCATCCTGGCCGGCATCGTGCTGATAGCCGGTGTCCTGGGCGGCGAGAGCTACGGCGCCGACCCGGTCCTCGGTGTGTTTCTGGGCATCCTGACCGCGATCACGTATGGCGGCTATCTGATCGTCATTCGTCGGGTGGGTCGGCGCCACGCCGCCGAGCCGGTGGCCATCTCGACCTCGTCAACCTTGGTCGTGGCCCTCGTCGTCGGCCTCGCGCTGGGCACGCTCGATTTCACGCCCGGGCCGCAATCGACGATGTACCTGATCCTGCTCGGCGTCACCGCGCAGTCGCTCGGCTACCTCTTCATCTCGTTGTCGCTGCCGCGCCTGCCGGCCGTGGTGACGTCGATCATCCTGCTCGCCCAGCCCGTGCTGGCCGTGCTGTTCGCGATGGCGCTCATCAACGAACGGCCGTCAGCCTTCCAGCTCGTGGGCGTGGCCTTGGTCGTCGCCGGCATTGCCCTGGCGACGATCCCGTTGGCCGCCCTGCGCTCTCGGGCGCGTTCGGCTACTGGGCGATGAACTCGAGGCCGCCATCTGCGGTATCCAGCCTGAGCGTGCCGCCATCGAGGCTGTACTCGACCGGTCCGGCGCCGAGCACCAGCAACACGTCGGCCTCGACCTCGCCAGCCGCTCCTTCGCAGGCCATCCGGGTTAGAGCGACAGGACCGAACGTGATCGTGCTGCCCTCAACGGTGTAGTCGGCGCTGCCGGAGTTGCAGCCCGGCGAGACCGCCACCGTGCCGTCGTCATTGAAGACCAGTGTCGCCTCGACACCCTGGGGCACGCTCACGATGGCGCCGTCCGGCCCGGGGGTGATGATTCCGTTGAGTGCCCAGGTCGTGCCCGTCAGCTCCGAGTCCGCAGCGGCAGACAGCGTCATCACGGTGGCACCGCTGGTAAGGGTCAGGACGTCGCCGTTCAGGGCGTAGGTCGGATCGGAATCGAGGAAGGTCGCCAGCCACTGATCCTGGGTCATCAGCGGCTCCTCGCAGGCCATCTGTGTCGACGCGAGCGTGCTGATCACGAGCTTGTCACCGTCGACGGAGTAGGAGCCGTTCATCGTGTTGCAGCCGGCGTTGGCCGACAGCTGGCCGTCCTGGAAGCTCAGCGTCACGGTGGAGCCCGCGACCAACGGCCGATCGGCGCCGTTCTCGGTGACGCTGGTCGACGCAAACGAGCCGTCGAGCGCTGCCGGTGCGGCACTGGGACTTGCTGTGGGAGCCGGGCTGGCGGTCGGTGCCGCGCCGGCGTTACAGGCGGCAATGAGCAGGATGGCGGCCAGTGCGCCACCGATTTTCAGGTTGGTTTTCATAGACCGCATGACGTTCCCTTGCAGCGACGGTTCCCAGAGAGGCAATTCACGCTGAGCCGCTGAGTCGTGTCGATGGTGCCAGCACCCAACCAACCGGTGCGTTCGTAACGCCGATGCCACGACGCAGACTTTGCATGGTGTCGGGGGAGCTGGGGTGGCCAATGGGGGTCGAACCCATAACCTTCGGATCCACAATCCGATGCTCTGCCGGTTGAGCTATGGCCACCGCGGGAGCGCAAAGTATCGCATGGGCACTAACCTTCGGCGGTGAACATCCCGGGCTTCCTGGCGCGCCAGTTCTACGTCGCCGGTTCGCTGCGCAACACGCCGACCGGGTGGGAGCTGAAGGCGCAGAACCCGATGGGTGAGGGCACGCTTGTCGGCGTGGGCCGCATGCGCGTCGACGGACGCGAGATCCCGGCCGAGACAGTCACTGCCCAGCGATCGGGCGACGAGGCGCCGATCAAGGCGACCGACGTCAGCCGGACGCGTCCGGTGAGCGTCTTCAAGGGCGACAGCGTGACGCTCCACGTGGAAGGTGAGCCACTGGCCGCCGGCGAGCATCAGCTCGACGTGGAGCTGTTCGAGATCAACCTCGGCCGCCTCTCGTTCAGCATCACCGACGAGGTCGCGGGCTAGCCTCCGCTGTATACCCACTGGTAGCATCGGGCGCGTGATCGCCACACGCTGGGCACGAGTTCCACCCTTCGAGCGCGGCATCACGCTCGGGGACTTCCTCGTCCCGATTCGCGTCGGGGAGCGCGCCGCCGCTTGGCAGCGCCACCTGCTGATGGTCCTCGTGGGAACTTTGCTGATCGTCCTCGGCGCACGAAATCAGCTTCTATCTGCCGGGCAATCCGCTCGTGCCGGTCACGCTCCAAACGTTCGGAGTGCTGTTCGGCGGCGCGCTGCTCGGCTCCCGCCGCGCGATCATGGCCGTTGGCCTGTATCTCGTCCTCGGCATAGTCGGCCTGCCGGTTTTCGCGTGGGATGCCGAGGCCGGCGCCTACCAGTCGGGCATGGACACCATCATCAGCGTCTCGGGTGGAACAATCGCGATGGGCGTGACCGGCGGCTACCTGATCGGATTTCTCTTCGCCGGTGCGCTGGTCGGTCGCCTCGCGGAGCTCGGATGGGACCGAAAGATCGGCGGCTCGATCGGGGCGATGGTGCTCGGCAATGCCGTCATCTACCTCTTCGGCGTGCCGTGGCTGATGGCCGCCGCGGGCCTGAGCGCCCAGCAAGGGCTGCAGTTCGGGTTCTGGCCATTCCTGCCCGGCGACATCCTGAAGCTGGCGGTTGCAGCGGGTCTGCTGCCAATCGGCTGGTGGCTCGTACGCCGGAGATCGTCCGACCTCTAGCCGGCGACCCGACCGAACCTAGGCGGCGAACTCCTCGATCAGGATGTGATTGGCGGCGTCCATCAGGTCGCGCGCCTCGTAGTCCGGCCGATGCACGGCGCTGAGGTGATCCTCGCCCACCGGACCTATGCGGATCGTGCGCAGACCGGCGGTTCTGCCGGTCACGACGCCCTCCTGGTCGGCGCCGACGTACCAGCCCACGCGTCGCGGCAGGTCGTGTTGCTCAACGGCCACATCGATCAGGCCGCTGTCTGGCTTTGCGCACGTGCAAGCGCGTTGCTCGCCGTGCGGACAGGCGACGACGATCAGCGCGTCGAACGTCTGGCCCAGGCCGTCGCGCAGCACGTCCATGCGCTTCGTTGTCTCGAGTCCGTGGCGAATTTCCGCGGGCGGTGGATCGACCAGCACGACGATCGGGTGAGCGACCTCAGCTAGTCGACCGAGCGCTTCGTTCAGGTCCGCCTGCAGGCCAAGCTCAACGCCGCGCCGGCCCTGGTGAATGCCCAGCAGGACGGTGTCCAGGTCCAGATACACGGTCGGGCCGCGGTCGCCATTGGTCCGCGTTTCGACGTCCGCTGACTGTCTGTCGCTCTGAGTCAGATCGATCACACGGCAATGCAACCATCCCCGAGGGGTCAGCAGCACATGTCGTCGGCCACGGGTAGTTGCACTTGGGTGTCACCTCGCGCTGGTGACTGTTGTTACTCGGGGTCGGTGACCCACTGCACGAGCTGAAAGACGATCCCGTTTGGGTCCGTGATCTGGAAGAATCGCTCGCCCCACGGCTCGGTCTGGAGCGGCGTCGTGATCTCGACGCCACGTTCGACCAGTCGCTGGTAGTCGGCGTCGATGTCGCGAACCACGAACACCACCAGCAGACCGCCGGCGTGACCCTTCTGCGCGTCGGGCTTGAAGGTCGACAGTCCAGTGCGCAGAAAGATGAGGTTGAAGCCGGCGTCTGGTCGGCTGAGCGAGTGGAAGCCGTCCGCGCTCATCTCTGTCGTGAAGCCAAGGTGGTCGGTCACGAATGCGGCCGAGGCATTCGGATCGGCCACATTGAGTGATATCGCCGAGGCTGAGATCTCCATCGCTGTTGGCATGCCCTCGATCGTACCCGCCATACAATCAACGCTGGCAAGCGCCTGTAGCTCAGTGGATAGAGCGGATGGCTTCGGACCATCAGGTCGCGGGTTCGAATCCTGCCGGGCGCGCCAAACTTCTTGGGTAAGGCGGAGTCCAGCCCGTCTCGGCGTAGATCTCGTGCCACGCATTGACGGCTAGGAGGCACCATGTCCAAGACCTTCGTTCTCGTCCACGGTTCGTGTCACGGCGGCTGGACCTGGCGGCCGGTGGCCGAGCACCTACGAAGTCAGGGACACCGCGTGTTCATGCCGACGTTGCCCGGATTGGGTACGGAAGATGAGCGGGCCGGCGTCCATCTCGCCGACATGGTCGATTACCTGGTCGACTACGTAGAGACGCGCGACCTGACCGATATCGTGCTCGTCGCACACAGCTGGGGCGGCTTTCCCATCACCGGTGCATCGGTGCGTCTCGCATCCCGCATCTCGCGACTGGTGTACTGGAGTGCCTTCGTGCCCCGAACTGGCGAGACGCTGATCGGTCTGTGCCCGCCCGCATTCGGCGAAATGTTCCGTGCCTCGGCGGCTGCCTCGAACGACAACTCGGTGATTTTCACGTACGACGTGTTCTGCGCGGCGTTCATGCAGGACGCTTCCCCCGAGACCCAGCGCATCATCTACCCGCTGCTCGAGCGCCACCCGCTCAACAGCCTGAACGAATCGCTCGACCTCGACGAGGCGGAACGACTGCAGCTGCCGTCAACCTACGTCCTCTCCCGTGACGACCTCGCGCTGCCGCCTGGAGAGCTCTGGTGGGCACCACGATTCCCCGACCGACTGCCCGGCGCCCCGGTGATTTACACCCCCGGCAGCCATGAAGCCATGTTCACTCAGCCAGTGCCGCTCGCCGAGACATTCATCAAGGCCGCTACGGCTTAGCTGCAGCGAGGCGAGGTGCCCGGTCAGATCTCGAAGTCGCGCCTTCCCGTGAACGACTCCACGACGCCGGCCGCGTCGGCTCGTAGACGGCGATTCGCTGACCGCCCGGCGCACGGAACGAGCAGGCCGGTCCCATCGGCAGCTCCAATCGGCCGTGGCGCTCCCAACCGCGCGACTCCAGCTCGGCCAGTGTCTCGTCCAGGTTCGCTACGCGATAGACGAGGATCGGCACGTCGCCTCCCACGTGATCGGCGAGTAGCAGACGGGGAGGGGAGTCGGTCAGCGCCACCATCGCCACTCGGGTACCCATCGCGTCGATGGCGAACACCAGCTCAGCGCCGAGCACCGTCGTGAAGTAGCGCGCGTCACCGGCGACATCACGACTTGGCATATAGATGTAGTCGAGGCTGTCGAACACCGGCGACCACGATAGCCACAGGGGCCGCACAGCGACAACCGATAGACTCGGGGCCCGATGACCAATCCGACGATGGCCGCGCCCGACGCCCGGATTCTGCTCGAGCAGGCACGCCAGGCGGCCTCCGCCGGCGACTACGAGCAGGCCGCCGGGCTTTTTTCACGCGGCGTCGGCAATCCCGATCCGATCGTCCACGTGGCGGCACTCCTCGGGCTGGCCGACGCGCGCTATCGGCTCGACGACGAAGAGGGCGCGCTCCAGTCGTGGATCGTGGCCACTCAGGCGCCCGAGACACCGCTCGCCTGGCAGGCGTGGGTGGCACTCGCCGGCGCGCGCGTGAGGCAGGGCGACCTGGTCGGAGCCGCGCGCGCCTATCGCGAGGCGGAACCGCGCGCGCCGCTCGAGGAGCGGCCGGGCATTCAGTCGCGCCTCGGCTGGCTCAACAAGGAAATGGGCAACTCCGGGACTGCGCAGCGGTATTTCGGTCGTGCCCGGGCGAGCTCGTTCACGCCGCTGATGACCTATTCGATCATCGCCGTCACCGTCGCGATCAGCCTGTGGGCCGACTTTACGCAGGCAGGGGCCGCGCTCGGTGACCTGCTGGTTCTCGACAAGGAAAAGGTGGCCGCAGGTGAGTACTGGCGGTTGCTCACGGTCACGCTGCTCCACGCTGGTCCGCTGCACCTGCTCTTCAACATGTACGCGCTGTGGATCGTCGGCCCACTGGCCGAGTCGCTCTACGGCCGCGCCACGTTCCTGGCCATCTACCTGCTCTCTGCGCTGGGCGGTTCGATCGCCAGCTACCTGTTCTTCCCCAACGACTCGGTCGGCGCCAGCGGCGCGGTGTTCGGCTTGTTCGGCCTCATCTTCACTGCGACCTACTTCCACAAGCCTGCGCTCGGCCGAGCCGCTGCCGGACTCACCCGCCAGATCGGCATGCTGATCGTGATCAACCTGGTCATCGGCCTGGGCATCGCCGGCTTTGCCAACATCGACAACGCCGCCCACATCGGCGGGCTGCTGGTCGGCGCCTGGCTGGGCTTCATCATTGCTCCGCGAGGGGCGACCACGCTGGCTGCTTTCTGGAGCCGACCAAAGGGCGACGGCACCGCGCCGACCAAAACGGCGGCCGACAGGCTCGCGCCCCTGATCCGATTGACCGGCGTGATCGCGCTGGGCGTGGTGCTCGCCTTGGCGCTCAACGTCACGCCACTCTGGGCCTGAACCCAATCCGAGCCGGCTGATGCAACGGTCGATCCGCAACGTGCTCTTCGGCACGTTCACGCTGCGCTTCAGCACCGGTCTGACCGGCGCGATGCTGGTCTACTTCATCGCCGATTTCGATCAGCACGGCGGTGAGGAGGTCTCGGCCTTCGTCGTCGGCCTGTTCACGGCACTCTTCTTTGCCGCCGAGCTCGTCCTGTCGCCGCCCTTCGGGCTGCTGTCCGATCGACTCGGCTTCCACCGCGTGATGCAGTACGGGCCGGTCTTCGGCGCCGTCGCGGTGGTCATCACGGGCATGGTGCCGCTGCTCCTGATCGGCGACATCGGGCCCATCAGCGCGGGCACGCTGCTCTCGGTGGCGTTGATCGTGATCGCCTTTACGCGCGTGCTGGAGGGCGCCTCAACCGCTGCCAGCGTGCCCTCGATCCTCGGCTTCCTGGCCTTTGCCACGGCCGATGACGAGGCGCTCCGCGGCCGCGTCTCGGCCCGCTTCGAGCTGGCGACGATCCTCGGCATCGGCGCCGGGCTCGGTGCGGCCGGAGTCTTCTGGCTGCTCGGACCGGTCGCGTTCTTCATCAACGGCGCGTTCTACCTCGGCTCGCTGCTGATCTATCGCTACGGCGTCGCTGCGCCCGAGGAGCCGTCCGGGCCGCACCACCACGCCACGACTTACGGCTGGGCGCGCTACCTGAACCTCGTCCGCCAGTCGCACGTCTGGCTGCTGGCGCCGACGTGGATCGCGGTCAATGCGGCGATCGGCCTGTACGCCAGCCAGAGCCTGTACGCGCTGGTGCGCACCCCGAACCCGATCTTCAACGACTGTGAGCAGCCCGACCACTGGTACTCGTGCCAGCTGCTGGCCGGCGGATTCGACTCGCTCCAGGTCACCGGCGGCCTGGTCGTCGCCGGCATCCTCTTCGTGGCCGGCCTCATCTACTGGGGCGACCGGTTCAAGAAGTACCGCCGCACGACGATCATCTTTTACGGCCTCATCGGTGGCGCGGTGCTCGTTGGCGGCGCGCTGCTCGTCAACCACGCCGTGTTCCTCGAGCGGGTCTTCGGCATCAGTCAGCCGCTGGCCATCCTGATCGGTCTGCCGGCTATCGCCGGCGGTCTGTTCGTGCTGGCCGGGGCCACCCCCGCCGCGCTGGGGCTGCTCGCCGACATCTCCGAGGCCTACCCCGACGACCGCGGCGCGATCATGGGTCTGTACAGCGTCTTCCTGGCGATCGGCCAGATCGCCGGCTCGTTGATCGGCGGCGTGGCATCGGACGCCTTCTCGTTCGACGGCATCCTGATCGCGACGCTCGTGCTGATGGCAGTGGCGATGATTCCGCTCTTCCGGCTGCGCAGCTTCGAGCATCATTTCGAGCCCGGCGTAAGTTCCGCGACGCCCGCTCCAAGCGCCGAATGAAGGATTGTGGGTTCTCCGAGCGCCTTAAGGGTTGAAGCGGCCCATCCGCGCCGCGTCGGAAGGAGAACCAGGGAATGGAACACAGGGCTCACGTCGGTCGGCGCCTCAGGCACCTTGGACTGGGTGTCGCATCCGTGTCATTGCTCATGGCGGCGCTGCTGCCGGCTGCTGCGCTGGCCGCACCAGGCGAGCACGACACATTTCGGGTCGACGAGACGTATGAGGAGGATCTGTGCGGCCTGCCCGACATGTCGACGCACCTCGAGATCAAGGGCAACGTTCACTTCCTCAGCGACGGCACCATCATCGACAACACGCAGCTGCGGGTCACGTGGTCCAACGACGATGGCGACTGGGTGGCCGCGACTGTCGAGGGCATGACCAAGGTCACGGAAACCGACAACGGTGATGGCACGGTGACAGCAGGTGAACATTTCGTCCGGCCCGTTGCAGTGGCTGCGCTCGTCGGAAGGACAGCTCTACATGGATCGTGGTCGCATTGCCTCCGAAACAGTCATCGACCTCGGCGACCCGAACGATCCGGACGACGACTCGGTCATCTCGAGCGAGGTCTTTTTCGTCGCCGGGCCGCACCCGCAGTACGAGAGCGACTTCACGCTCTTCTGCCCGGCGGTTCTGAGCGTGCTCGGCTAGCTCTCTGAGCTGATCGGTCGCGGGCCGATCGCAGCCTACAATCCGGGGCGTGGCACAGACCCTGGACCAGGCGGCCAATTCGTCCCCCGCCGACGTACCGACCTTCGGCAATTTCATCGGCGGCGAGTGGCGCCCCGCGGAGAGCGGACGCACCTTCGAGTCGCGTAACCCGGCCGATCGGCGTGAGCTGATCGGCCGCTTTGCAGCCTCGGACGCGGCCGATGTCGCCGCCGCGGTGCGCGCCGCGGAAGACGCGCTGCCCGCCTGGCGCGCGATGCCGGCGCCCAAGCGCGGCGAGATCATGTATGCCTTCGGCGAGCTGCTCGGGCAGCACAAGGAGCGCCTCGCCCAGGCCATGACGCGCGAGATGGGCAAGGTCCTGGCCGAGGCGCGCGGCGACGTCCAGGAGGGCGTCGACATCGCCTACCTGATGGCCGGCGAGGGGCGCCGCATGTTCGGCGACACGACCCCATCCGAGCTGCCCGACAAGTGGGCGATGAGCGTCCGCCAGCCGGTCGGCGTCGCGGGGATCATCAGCCCGTGGAACTTCCCGATCGCGATCCCGTGCTGGAAGATGACCGCCGCGCTGATCACCGGCAACACGGTGGTGCTCAAGCCGGCGAGCGACACGCCACATTGCGCCGCGCTGCTGGTCGAGCTGATGGATCAGGCGGGCTTCCCGCCGGGCACGGTCAACATGGTCACCGGGTCAGGTCCCGAGGTCGGCATGCCGCTCGTCGAGAACCCCGACGTGAACGTCATCTCGTTCACCGGCAACGGCGAGACCGGCCGCGACATCTCCGTTCGCGGCGCCAGGCGCCTGCTGCGCATCTCGCTCGAGCTCGGTGGCAAGAATGCGATCGCGGTGATGGCGGATGCGGATCTGGACCTCGCTGTCGACGGCATCCTGTGGTCGGCGTTCGGCACCACCGGCCAGCGTTGCACGGCATGCAGCCGGCTCGTGGTCGACAACAGAGTGGCCGACGATCTGATCGGCCGGCTGGCCGATCGGGCGGCTGCGATGCGTCTCGGAAGCGGCCTCGAGTCGGGAACCGATGTGGGACCGCTGATCAACGGCGGCGCGGTCGACAAGGTCGGCGGCTACGTCGAGGTCGGGACAGACGAGGGCGCCCGACTGATCGCCGGCGGCGAGCAGGCAACGGACGGCGACCTGCAGCACGGCCATTTCTTCCGGCCGACAATCCTCGACGGCGTGCGACCCATGGATCGGGTCGCCCAGGAGGAGATCTTCGGGCCGGTGCTGTCGGTCATCCGCGTCGACGGCTACGAGGAAGCGGCGATGGTCGTCAATGGCACTCGCTATGGGCTCTCGTCGTCGATCTACACGCGTGACACCAACACCGCGTTCCGGGCGATGCGCGACTTCGCGACCGGGATCGTCTACGTCAACGCCGGCACGATCGGCGCCGAGACGCACCTGCCCTTCGGCGGCATCAAGCAGACCGGCAACGGCCACCGCGAGGCCGGCCACGCGGCGCTCGACACGTTCACCGAGTGGAAGTCGATCTACGTCGACTACTCCGGCCGCCTCCAGCGCGCGCAGATCGACAACCAGTAGCGCGCCTGCGCGCTTGCGCTGGCCCTGCAGTCCAAGCGGACAAGTATTTGACAACACCGCTGTCGCGCGCCATGTAGCGCCGGCCCGGGTACACGCACACAATCCGAGCCCTGCGGGGGTTGCCACGATCATCGGCCGCCCACCAACACCAGTAAGGGGCAAGTCATGGCGGAATTGATCAGCACTCTGGGTTCAAGTGGCTCCCGAGCACGAGTTCGGCGCCGGGCGACTGTCGCTGCGGCATCCCTCGCATCCCTGCTCCTGGCAGGGAATGCCCTCGCGGCGTCATGGTCCGCGCCGGAAACCCTCTCGTCGGGCGACGTCTACTTCGGCAACGACCTCGTCACCCTCAGTTCGACAACGGCCGTGTCCGTGCACACCGAGTCCGGCACGCCCGACCAGCTCTTCGTCAGCCGCACGACCAACGGTGGCGGCTCGTGGACGGCAGCCGCCCTGTTCGGGAGCGGGCAGCTCGCCTCAGCTCGCCGGTCACGGCTTGAACGTGGATCTCGTCTTCAATCAGAGCAACGGCCGCGTCCGGTACACGCGCAGCACTGACGGCGGCGTCACTTTTGGGCCGTCAGTCGCCCTCTCGCCTTCCGGCCGCTATGCCTGGTGGCCAAATGTCGGCCGCGGCGCTGACGGCACTGTCGCGGTCATCTACGAAGACGCCGTAAACGGCAACGTCTACGTGCGCGTCAGCCACGACGGCGGACTCACGTTCGATCCAGCCGACCTGCTGGCAGAGAACGGCAACGAGTCCGGTTTGGACGTGGCCGTTGGGCGATGGCGTGATCTACGCGGCCTACACGACCGAGGGGTCCAACGTCAAACTTCGTCGCTCGACGAACGGTGGCGCAACCTGGCGCTCCGCGACCAAGATCACGGGCCAGCACCTCTTCAGCTCGATCAGCCTTGTCGCGGTCGGAACACATGCCTACATCGCGTTTACCGATCCGAACGACTTCCCGAACTTCGGCGAGGTCAAGTACCGGCGAACAATCGACAGCGGCGCCAGCTGGACCGGCAAGATCAACCTGGCGCCTCACGAGTGGAGCACGAGCGATCCGGACCTCGGTCTCCAGGGCGGTGTCCTGCGCGCGGCGTTCGTTCGCTGCACGCCCGAGTGGGACATCTGCGAAAGCGACCGCAGCTACTACCGCCAGTCGAACACCGGAACGACGTGGGCCGACCCACAGCGCGTCACGCCGACCGGGCTGTGGTACGGCTGGAGCGCGAATGTCGGTGCCCACAAGGCGATCGTGACCTACCTCGGTGAGGACGAGACGGGCGACTTCCTGTACGCCCGGACACGAATTCCCTGACCCGGTGGGTCGATAATGGCCGGCGTGACCGGCCCCGAGCAGCAGGATGCGATCTCGCGCGTCATCGAGTCAGCAGCCCGATTGGGCGTCGAGATCGACGCCGGCGAAGCGAGAGTCTGGATCCAATCGATGGCGGCCGAGGCGGCCGGTGGCGATATCGTCGTCGATGTCGACACCGGCGTCTTCGGCCATCGAGCTTCGATGCTCGACCTTGCGCCGCAGGATCTCGAACGGTTCAAGCGCATCGCGCCGATCGTCGGCTTCGAGAACCAGCCCGGCGTGCAGACCGCCCTCGCGCTGTCCGGCTCCAGCGCGCAGAGTCGGATCCACGCCTATCCGGCCGACGCCGACTTCTTCGAGCGCGTCCACATCACGCGCCGATACGCGCGAGGAAGCGTGCCGCATCCTGGGCGAGGTGATGCGCGAGAAGGCGCTGTCGACGATGTCCGCACCGACCCACCGGCTGTGGGAGGTGAAGCTCGGCACCTGGGACGCCGACGTGACCAAGGACGGCAAGCAGGTCCGTTCAGGCAGCCCGATCTCGTGGTCTCCGGCCGAGGTCACGACTGGAGAGATGAACGTCACCGCCGCGGACGGCTCGGCGCGGACGGTCACATGGGCCGAAGCGGCGCAGAACCCGGGCTGGTGCAAGCTCGACTGGGTCGTCGCCGACCCGACGCGGGGCCAGCTGGCCAATGCCAGCAACGTGCTCGATCCGACCTGGCAGACGCCCGAGGGCAAGGTCGTGCCGCTCGACGGATTCCTCGATCCGTACTTCCAGGAGGTCTATCTCGACACCGAGGCGCGGCCGCTGTTCGACAAGCTGGTCAACGAGATGTCGGCCGACGTGGTCGACGAGTACGTCAGTCAGCTCGAGCACGAGGTCTGGAAGTACAGCGTCAAGGACCCGAACTGGGGCAAGGTCGCCCGCCGCCTGTACAACGTCTTCCGGCTCACCGGCCGCTATGCCGAGGCGGCATACATCCGCGAGCTGTTCGACGAGCCGACCACCGCGCTGTATCAGCTATCCGCGCTCATCCGCACGCTTCACGAGGCGGCCAGCGAGGGCACACCCTTCGAAGGGGAGCTGCTCGTCGCGCAGACGGACCAGCTCATCATGTCGGCCATTGGCGCGCTCGATGGGCCGGAGGAGGCCCAGATGGTCGGCGGCCTGCTCCGTCTGCGCGACAACGTGTCCGGTCGGAAGAGCGGCGACCGCGCCGGCGACGTGGAGAGTCTGCAGTCAGAGACGATGGACGCGGTCAACGACTACTTCCAGCGACGGCTGATCGGCGCTGCCCGAGATCGCGGAGTACCTCGACCGAATCGCGACCGAGGGTGATTCGCACTAACGCGGCCTCTAGCGGCTTTGGAATTTGACCGGCAATCTCAACGCCGGTACGCACCATCAGTACGACCTTTAACCGTCCAATGGGGTGATGCTCACGTTGTGAGCCTGCTGTGTAGTGTTGTATCCGCTTGAAGCCCGTCGGCCGAAAAATCTCCATCCCCGCTCTGTTGATGGCGCTCGTCGTGAGTGTCGGTTCGGCGTTGGTGCCGACGGCCGCGGTTGGAGCTGACGAAGGCACAGGCTGGCGCTCGCTGTCGGGCGCGCGCGCATCTTCGTTCCGGGTCCCAACGGACACGCGTCTCGTCCGAACGTGGCGCGATCCCAGGTCAGGCTTCGTCTTCGAGCGCTACCAGCAGGTCGTCCAACCGTTCGCCGAGGTCGACGGGGCGCAGCTGACGGTCGTTCGTGACGGTTCTCAGCAGGTGCTCGTTCTGGGCGCCCACTACCCGGGCATCAGTGCCGTCAACAGTGTCGAGCTGTCGCCGACCGAGGCCGCCAGCCGCGCCGAGCCCGAGGCAGTGAACTCGGCACGCGCCGAGCAACCGCCGATCACCGGACTCGAGCAGAGCCCGCAGCTTCGCCTCGATCCCAGCACCGGGCGTCTGTTCTATCGGGTCGAGTCGACCGCGCCGGGCATCCGCACGTTCCATGACGTCGACGCGCAGACCGGCGCGGTGATCAACGCGTGGGACGCGATCGACCGTGCCAACGGCATGGGTACCGGCGTGAAGAGCGACCGAAAGAGTCTGCTCGGCGACAACGCCGGATCGAGCACCGACGACCTGACGCGCAATGTGAGCGGCGTCTGGCGAATGCAGAGCGTCGACAGCCGTCTCAAGGTCTACGACGCAAAGAACAGTGGCTTCTACAGCACCGGCACGCCGGTCATGAGCGACAAGTCGAAGCCCGGCTGGGCAAACGACAACGACTGGAAGGCGCCCTACCAGGCAGCCGCCGTCGACGCCCAGTACTACGCGGCATTGAGCGACGGCATCCTGCGCGACACGTTCGGCTTCGACCTGCTCGATCCGTCATGTGGCTACGGCACGATCCGAAGCGTTGTCCATTTCGACCCGTTCGGCTTCGGCTATGACAACGCCTTCTGGGACGGAGAGTTTCTGGTCTACGGTGACGGCGACGGGTTCACGACGTGGTCATACTCGGCCGGCCAGGATGTCGTCACTCACGAGCTGACGCACGCCGTCACCGAGTGCGCCACGGGACTTGTCTACGAGGACGAGCCGGGGGCGCTGAACGAGGCCATCTCGGACATCGTCGGAACGGTCGTGGAGTGGCAGATCGACGAGCCTCTTACGACCAATTGCCGGCGCGAGGCAGGACAAGCCGTCTGTCCCGACTGGTGGATCGCCGAGGACGTCGTCTTCGACTCCGCCCTCGGCTACGCGTTCCGCAACATGGCCGATCCCGAGACCCTGAATCAACCCAGCCACTACTCGGATCGGTATACCGGCGGCGAGGACAACGGCGGGGTGCACATCAACAGCGGCATCGCCAATCACGCCTTCTACCTGATGGTCAACGGCGGACGGAACGCGCGTTGCGCGGGACCGAATGACCCGCAGGCGGACTGCGCTGTCCTGGTTCCGGCGATCGGCATGACCGACGCGGCGCAGATCACCTTCGCCGCGTGGAGCTCGCTCACGTCCGAGGCGGACTTCTGTGAGGCACGCAACGCGTCCATCTCCCTCGCCGGCACGCTGTTCCCCGGTTCGGCCGCGCACCGCGCGGCGGCGGAGCTGAGCTGGCGGGCCGTTGGGCTCGATGGGCAGGACTGTGACACCGGCCCCGGCTTCTCGATCAGCGTCGACGACAGTGTCCTCGGCCTCGCACAGGGAGGTAGCGGCCAGTTCGTGATCTCGGTCACGGGAACTCCGACCGGCACAGTCACCTTCAACACCAGCGACCCCGGTCCGCTCGACGTCACCGCCAATGCCAACGGCACCGTCGACGTGTCCGCACCGGCCGATGCGCCCGACGGCGTCTACCCGCTCGTGCTGAGCGCGTCAGACACCAGCGCGACGCGCTACGCCGCCGTTGTTGTCGTCGTCGACGGCTCGCCGCCCTCGGCAGAGGTCGGCTCCATTCGCATCGCGTCGTCGGGCGCGGTCACCAACGGCGGCACGGTGCCGCTCGTGGTCGGCTGGTCCTCGTCCGACGCGGAAAGCGGCATCGCGACGGCCGAGCTCGACCACAGCCCGAACGGCGTCAACTGGACGCAGATCTCCAACCCGGGCGCCGTCGGTGGGTCGACGACATACAACTCCCAGCCAGGTCCCCACAGGTTCCGTGTGGAGGCGACCGATGAGGCGGGCAATGAGGCAACGTCGACCGACGTCACCCGCACGCTGAGCACGTTCCAGGAGACCTCGGCGACCTACGCCGGCGGTTGGTCCACGCACAGCGGGCTGCCATGGACGTCGACACGCTTCTCGAAGACGGCCGGCGCTTCAGCTACGTTCGCGTTCAACGGCACGGACGTCGCTTGGATATCGACGGTCGGGCCCAAGCGCGGCCGCGCCAAGGTCTATCTCGACAACGTCCTGAAGGCCACGGTCGACCTCTTCGCCGGGTCAATGGCGGAGCGTCGGATCGTCTTCTCGGCCACGGGCCTCACGGCCGGCGCGCATTCGCTGCGCATCGTCGTCAATGGCACGAACGGTCGGCCGCGCGTCGACGTGAACGGGTTCGCCGTCCTGGCTCAGTGAGCGTCGCCGCGATCTGAATCTGTTTCCGCGTCTCGATCGGTTCCAGCGTCTCGCGTGGCCGACGAGCTGGTGAAGCTCGGCGGATCGCTGGCCGGGAAGGAATCGGCTGAGGCGTCGTCGACTTCGTCCTCGGACGTCTCGCCTTCGCCGGCGTGGTCCATCGGAAGTCGGTCGGAATCGTCCCCGGGTCGTCGGTCGGTCATGACCAGATCGTAGCGGTCTGCTTGACGATCCTCCACTAGGCTTTTCAAGATGCACGCCGAGGTTGGCCTGATCGGGACGCTTGCCCTCGGCGTCGTAATCGCCTTCATCGCCGGGCTACGTTGCGCGACGGTTGCGGCTGCCCACGATCGTCGGCTACCTGGCTGCCGGCGTACTGATCGGGCCATCACCCCGGGCCTGACGGCGGACACGGATATCGCCCTCGAGCTGGCCGAGATCGGCGTGATCCTGCTCATGTTCGGAGTGGGGATCCACTTCTCGATACGCGACCTGCTGGCCGTGCAGAAGCGTCGCCCTTCCGGGCGCGCTGGGCCAGATCGCCGTGGCGACGCTGGTCGGTGTCGGCCTCGGCCTTGCCCTGGGCTGGGGATGGACCGGCGGACTCGTGCTTGGTCTGTCGCTGTCGGTGGCGAGCACGGTCGTGCTCCTGCGCGCGCTCGAAGAGCGTGGCGAGCAGAAATCGCGACCGGGACAGGTGGCGATCGGCTGGCTGATCGTCGAGGACCTGTTCACGATCGTTGCGCTCGTCATCCTGCCCGGCATCGCCGACGTTGTCGGCGATGCGGCGGCGAACGACCTGAGTGTCCTCGCGATCGATGTCGCGGTGGCGATTGGTCGCGCCGCCCTGCTGGCCGTGCTGGTGCTCGTGCTGGGCGGCTGGCTCGTGCCGCGCGTGCTGAGCGCGGTGCAGCGCGAGCAGTCGCGCGAGCTGTTCACGTTGGCCGTGCTCGCGGTGGCGCTCGGCGTCGCGTACGTCTCGGCGACACTGTTTGGAGCGTCGTTCGCGCTCGGTGCCTTCCTCGCCGGCGCGATCGTCGGCGAGTCGGACCACAGTCATCAGGCCGAGCAGGACGTGACACCCATGCGCGACGCCTTCTCGGTCATCTTTTTCGTGGCCATCGGGATGCTGCTCGATCCATCGGTGATCGTGACGATGCCGTTCGCGGTCGTCGCCGTGCTGCTCGTGGTCATTGTCGTCAAGGCGGCCGCCGCATTGCTGATCGTCAGGCTGTTGCGCGAGCCCGCCAAAGTTGGCCTGACTGTGGCCGCCGGGCTCGCGCAGATCGGCGAGTTCTCGTTCATCCTCGCCACGCTCGGGATGACGCTCGGCCTGCTGCCGCCCGAAGGGCTCCAGCTGGTCGTCGCCGGAGCCATCGGCTCGATCCTGTTCAACCCCGTCGCGTTCGCCATCGCCGGGCGCCTCGAAAGGCGATCTCCGGGTCCGTCGCGTGAGGAGCCGGTGCCCGCTTAGGCTCGTTCGCGGCCTGAGGCATGGCGCGTAGTAAAATGCGGCCTCGTGGGCCGCTAGCTCAATGGTAGAGCAGCTGACTCTTAATCAGCTGGTTGAAGGTTCGAGTCCTTCGCGGCTCACCAGCATTCCCCGCGTGAAATGGCCGTTCTGACCCCGAGTCAGAGCGGCTTCTTCTTTTCTGCGGATAGCAACGGGCTAGCAACGGCGTGCAATCCCGCAGCGCGAAAGCGCTCGGCGGCTTAGACCGAGCGCTTTCATGGGTGCGCTCCCGCTGCCCAACGGCCGTCCACTCACGGCTGCGCCTGCCGATGTGCGCCTTCTCGGTCTGGTCGAAGGCGTACATCGCGAAGGTCCCGCCGTGGCGCGGTCCAGGACGACCTACGAACCAACCGGGCGGTGTGGAGGCGTGGAGCTGCTCCCAGGCGTCGAGCCGGTCGCTCATTGGCGACAACCCAGCGGACGATGTGTGCCACGTAGTTAGTAGCTGCTTATCTCCGACTTGTCGAGGCGCGCGTCGCGCTCTCGCCGTTCGCTACCTCCTAGGTCAGGACTCCGGTGACGCGGAACACGTGTCCATTGGGCCCGACAAATCTGCACGTCACAGCTGGCACGGCATTACGCTCGAAGCCGGGAGTCAGTACGACCAGGGTATTCGTCGTCTCGTCGAACCCGATCAGCCCGACGAAAATCTGCCGGCTATCCGTCAGATGCCAGGCGGCTCCGTGATTTGAGACTCCGCGTCGAAACTCGTGGGTGTTCCCGCTGGCCCCGTGCAGTCGAAAAAGTGCAGTTGCAAGATTCGCTCCATCCGGGCCTCCTGGTTCAGCCAGGGCCGTCGCTGGGACGGCTAGTGCAACAAACAAGGAAGCCGCCGCGATGAATGACTTTGTACGCATTCAGCCTTCTCCTTTCTCGAGTGGGCAACCCCCTGCCAAACATGACGGTCGTCGGACCCGAAACGTTCAAGAAATGGGCGCTAGTGAACCCTCGTGACCCGCGTTACGGCGCCGGGCTGCGCAGAGGGACGATGTTCGAGGACGATCGCGACAGCCAACAGGACGACGCCTATTGCGTTGACTGCTTCCACCGGGGCACTAGTTGCCTGCTAGGCATAGACGAGAATGAGGATGGAAACCACGAGAGCTGGCAGGGCTATTGGGGCCAAAGTCAAAACATGAACGACCGGCCAGTACCACGGCCGTCGGGCCGCGACGATGTCCTCTATCCCCCGAGCGATACCGAGGGCCCGTGGGTCATGGGAATCACCGATCACGATGCGCGGCTTAGTCGGGCTGATTTCGAGGGTTATGTCTGGATCCATGCTCCTGAACCGAGCACTCGGGTTTGCCGCATCGGCATACGTGCGAACGTCACTCGTCAATTCGAGGAGGTAGCCGCCTGCCTCTAGGCGAGGGTCGGTGGCTGCCTCGAAAATCGCCACCAGCTACTCGACATCTTCCGCATAAAGAGCGGCTGCCGACAGCGGGATATCCCGCTGATCAGCTAGTCGCTGGAGCGGTCTGCTTTCAGGAGCCAGTCGGGCAAGACCTGCTGACCGTGGCCGTTGTCAGACGCAGGCAGGTGTGTTGACGCTCCCTTTCGCGAGCAGGTTTCCGCCGTCCCAGATCTTGCCGACGACACGGATCCGGTGCCTTCCTGAGTGTCCAGGGTTGAACGTAAACGTCTTCGTCATCGTTGCCTTGGCCGATGTGTAAACCCACTTCGTGTACGTCCCGAAGTTGTGTTCGTTTTGCCAGCTTCCGTTCTGATAGCCCTGACCCTGAACAGTCATGGTCAGTTTCGACGCATACAGCCCGCTGTACTTGGTCACCTTGGCCGTTGCATTGACCGTGTTGTTGCCGGAGCAGTAGCTCGATGTCGCAACCTTGCCCGGAGAGCCGGCAGCCACCGCGCCGGGGAGCATCAGCGCCATCACAACTACAAACGGCGTCCACAAGAGAGCAAATCGCTTCCGCATCCGAGAGTCCCTCTAGGTAGCTGGTGCCCCCTCGCCCACCTGTTGCGGATGCTCACACCTGGCTGACGAGAAAGCAATAGGCCCGCCACTGGACCATCTGGATTGAGCTCTGGTCGGTAGTCCCGCGTCGTGCCGCGCGGAAGATGGCGATATCCCTGAATCGGGATCGTCCGGACGTGCGATAAGTGAGTTGTGTCCGAGTTCACGACCTACCGTGAGGGATCGCTCCACGCCGCGCTGAAGGCCCAGTACGCCTCAGCCATTCCTGACGCGCAGGTCGAGGCCATGGTGGACGGCTTCGTCATCGACGTGGCTGGCCACGACGAGCTCGTCGAGATACAGACGGCGAGCTTCAGCTCGGCCAAGCGCAAGCTGGAGCGTCTGATCGGCACGCACCGTGTGCTCCTCGTGTACCCGATCGCGATCGAGCGCTGGCTCGTCGCTCGTCGATGAGCACGGCGAGATCCTGCGTCGGCGGCGATCGCCGAAACGGGGCCTTGCTGTCGACCTGTTCGATCAGCTCGTTTCCATCCCGGCGCTCGTCGCCGATGGCAACTTCCGCATCGAGCTCGCGCTGATTCGCGAGGAAGAGATCCGCGGTCCCATTCCCGCAGGCGCGCGCTTCCGCTACCCGCGCGAATGGTGGCGTCTCGATCGCCGCCTGATCGACGTGATCGAGACGAGGCGGATCGACACGCCGGCCGATCTGTTGGCCCTGCTTCCGGCCGGTCTGCCCGAGCCGTTCACGACGGCCGACATCGTGGCAGCAACCGGACGCTCAAAGCGCTTGGCAATGCGCACGGTGTACTGCCTCGAGCGATGCGGCGCGGTCACTCGGCTGCAGCGTCAGGGACGCTTTGTCACCTACGCTCGGCTGAAGACCCTGCGACGTGCCGAAGGCATAGGCGGAGGCGGTGGTTGCTCCGACGTGTCGGAAGCCAGCGACCGATCCGAGCAGCATGACAACGGCCGCCACCATCGGGAAGACGGCAACAGTCACGACATCCAGGGCCGTGACAGCCTGGTTGCCCTGCAGCAGCAGCGTGTAGGTCCAGTAGACGCTGGCCAGGAACATCGTGAAACCAACTACGACGAGCCCGACCATGGCGACACGTACGCCGGCCAGGCCGCGATACGCGAGCACGACCGCCGCGAACGCAAAGAGCATCATCACGGCCGATGCGCCACCAACTCGGAACCAGACCCACGCCCAGGCGAGCAGCGACGCGATGACTCCGGCCCACACGAAGCTTCGCCACGACCACGCTCGGTCTACGACACTTGCGCTCATTCGATTCGTACCTCCGTTCGGCACCAGACGATGCCGTTCGGGCCGAGGATCGGTGCGCTACGGCTTGCGATCCATTGACCGCAGGTCCCGTGTAGAACCGCCTGGAGTGCTACGCGTCGGTGACTGACGGCGGAGGCGACCGCGTAGGTAGTACCCACGACCGGTTCAGTAGCTGAGTAGGTCTTTCGACGCTTGTGCCGATGGACTTTGAGGCTTGTACTAAAACTGCGTTCCGTTAGCTGGCCGACTCAGACCGGCGCCTTGCGCTCGGAATGGACGAGGGAGCACATCATGTACCGGTTTACATCAAGTCGGCGCGCCATATGCCTGATCGCAACCGGCCTGCTTGTCGCTCTGCTGCTGCCGACTTCCGTGGCTGCGGCAGAGGGCCCCGAGCTACTTCGCGACCTGCGCGAAGGTGGCCAGGCAGGTGTGGCAGACCTCACCGCAGTTGGCGACCGTGTCTTCTTCACGGCCGATGACGGCGCTTCGGGTCGTGAGCTCTATGTCACCGACGGCACTTTCGGCGGAACGCATCGTGTCCTCGACATCAACACCGGCGCCGGGAGCGCGAACCCGAGCGAGCTGACAGCAGTCGGCGGCCGCGTCTTCTTCATCGCCCGCGACGGCGCAAATGGCGCCGGGCTGTACGTAAGCGATGGCACCGCGCTAGGGACCGTCCGCCTCATGCGCCGACGCCCGTGCGATCCGAATTCGCTGGCGCTGGCGGCCGTCGGCGCTCGACTCGCATTCGCGTCCAAGGAGGTCGACGGAACCTGCAGCCTCTACGGCACGGACGGAACCGTCCTCGGCACGGGGTTGGCCAAGGCCAACCTCCCATCGTTCGAGATGCCCCAACAATTGAATGGGCGCGTTGTCTTTGCCTCCAACGGGGGCGGGAGTGCCAGCCTGTGGAAGAGCGACACGCTGCCCGGCGGGGCGACCAAGGTGATTCGGACATTCCCCGATCAGATTGCCGACATGACGGCGACCGACAAGCTGGTCTTCCTGACCGTTGGCCAACTCTTCACAAGCTCGCGTCTGTGGAAGAGCGATGGAACAAGCGCCGGAACCGACCCGGTGAGCGGCGCGCCTCGCAACGGCCACCATCTCACCGAGCTGGGCGGCAAGCTGATCTTCCAATCCTGGGTCTACGACTTCCAGAATGAGGTCTGGGACAGGAGTCTGTGGCGGACCAACGGACGCAGGGCCGGCACGTACCTGCTCAAGGACTTCGGCACGAACCAGTACGCGGGCATCCCCGACTCGGGAATCTGGGCCGGCGACAGCAGGGCATATTTCAACGCCGGTCAGGACCTGGTCGACTACGGTCTATGGGCCTCAAACGGCACGCCGACCGGAACGCACCTCGTGGCCAAGGTCACGCTCTTCGATAGCGTCACCATCGGCAACAACATTTTCGGAATGGGTTGTTACCGCGACGAGACGACTATGCCCGTCAGCTGTGACTTTGGGCACCTGCTCTTCACGAGCGACGGAACGGCTGACGGTACGGTCACCGTTGACGGAGCCGTCAATCTGCAACCCGGCCTGGCAGCGGCCGGAGGCAGCGTCTACTTCATCATCAACGGAGAGCTCTGGCGCTACGCTCCCTAGCCGTCACCAGCTGCGCGATATGCACGACGGCCCCCGGCGGCTAGACCGAGGGCCGTCAACGGTGCTCCCCAGTTCCGAGGAACACCGCTGGCATCCTAGCCCACTGGGTAGGCTCGGTCCGGGAGCGGCCCAAGCCGTGGACGGATCAAGCTTTGCCGAAGACGGAACTAGTCAAGGTCCTTCGCATCGCTGGCAGCGGAGGTCTTTCGGGACTCCATGAGATCAGAAGTCGAGATCTCCAGCCAGTGAGCGTGTCACAGCGGCGTCATCTGCTAGGTCTCGGTGGTGCCTTTCAGGGTGGCGGTGAAGTACTTCTCGAGGATCCGTTCGGCGCTCCAGCCCTGCTTCGCGCATTTGCGCGCCGAGCGGACCATCAGCCGGTAACCACCGTTCTCGCCGCATCCGACCTTGGCGCCGAGCCGATAGCCGGTCATGGGCAGCTTGCCGTCACGGTGCAGGTACCAGCCCACGTGTTGTTGACCGACTGCCGGATCCGGTCGGGAATCTGGCTTGCCGGCTTGTTGGCGAAGAGCTGGTCCGCGGTCGTGTCTCGGACGTCGAAGCAATTGCCGTTGAACTTGCCGCCGCGGTAGTGGAGGACGTGGTACCAGGCGTACTGCTTCACCGCCAAGACGCCCGCCAGCCGAAGCTGCGGCTGGTCGACGTTCCATTCACGGGCCGCGACGTTCATCACGTAGTGCTTGAAATCGACGGTCTCGACAAAGCCTTCGTTGACCCTGTAGACCTTGATGGATTGTGGCGGCTGGCTTATCGACGACCAATTGGTGCAATTGCCGTCAGCCGCCGCGACCGGTTGTACGGGCACGGCAAACGGCAGAGCAAACAAGCTGGCAATCAGGGCCAGCATCGCTGGGGCGATGCGCACGGCGGTCCTCCTGCTTCCGCACGATGGTAGACCACCTCATCAAGGTTGCCCAGCGCGGCGATCCGGCAGCGCTTAAAGAGGAAGGCGTTGGAGCAGCGCGAGCAGCGGCCGTGTGGGCGCGGCGGGTGTCTCGACGACAGGTACGCGCAACCAGCCCTGATCGCTGCCACCCGGTCGATACGGAGCAGAAAGCAGCCGCGCCGACAGCTCGGACAGGCCCATCGACGTGATCGCCTCGGCGAGTGTGGTTCCCTCACCCCGCAGGCCGCGGCTGACGACGCATCGGTCGCCGTCGCTCAGCAGTGACGTGAGCTGTTGGCGCCGCTCCCCGAAGGGGCGGCTGGTCAGCGGCCGGGCAAGGTCATACAGCAGGTCCGAGGCGACGTAGGCGGGCGTGCCGTCACGCGTCGTCGGATCGGCGAGGCGCCGGCGCAGCAGGTCGGCGTCCGGTTTGCCCTCGTCATCGAGGACGAGCAACGTGCCGTCGACGATCAGCTGGTCGTCGGCAAACTGGGCACCTATCGACGCCAGCTCCGGAAATGCCGCCATCGGGTCGGCCAGGTGCTCGATCTGCAGCCGAACGGTGAAGTCTTCGACGTAGGCAAGCGCCGGCGTGCCCGGCCACCACGGCTCGAAGAACCAATCCTCGTCGTCGAAGGGCGCGTCGCCGCGCAGCGGCACCATCGGCCGCAGCCGCGTCGGCAGTGCCTGCCTGGCGCCGGTCTCGAAATGGAGGGGCAGCTGCTCGTTGTCGGTCGAAGCCTGCTGCTTCAAATCGTCAAGCCGTCTTGCGGCGTCGCTCTTCCTTGGGCGCTGCGGACGCAGCCTTCGTCGCCTGCGCCTTCGTCCGCGTTCGCTTCGTGCCGCTGGCGATGTCGGCCACCTTCTCGGGCTTCGCCGCCTTTTCTGCCTTTGAGGCGGTGGCCGCGGTAGCGTCGCCCGACGCGCTCTTCGACTTGGCGTCACGGGCAGCGGCCACGCTCGCCTCCAGCACGCTCATCAGGTCGGCGATCTTGGTCGGGGCCTCCTCGATGTCGATCTTCTCGGTCGGCTTGCCTTCGACCTTGGCCTCGATGACCGCCATCAACGCCTGGCGGTAGTTGTCCTTGTACTGGTCGGCCTCGAAGTCGCCGCGCATGGCCTGCACGAGCTGGGCGGCCATCTGCTTCTCGGCCGGCTTGAAGTCGAAGTCTTCTTCGGGCAGCTCGAGCTCGGCCGTGGTCCGGATCTCGTCCGGCCAGTAGAGCGTCGAGAGGAGCATCGTGTTGGCGTACGGGTTGATGCTCGCCAGTGCCTCGCGATCCTTGAGCACGATCTTGCAGATCGCCGAGAGGCCCTCATCCGCGAGCACCGACTTCAACAGGTAGAACGCCTTGCGGCCGATCGCCTCGGGCTCGAGGTAGTAGGCCTGCTTGACGAAGTTTGTCGTCTGCGACTCGCGATCGGCGTCGACAAAGAGCTCGATCTCGATGCTGCGCACGGTCTTGAGCGGGACCGAGTCGAAGTCACCTTCCTCGATCACTACGTACTGGCCCTTGCTGTACTCGAAGCCGCGGACCGTGTCGCTGCGCGCGATCTCGCCGTGCTCGGGGCAGTGGGTCTTCATCTGGATGCGGTTCAGGCACTCCTTGTGCAGCAGGTTGAAGCTGAGCCCGCCCCGTGCCTCGGTCGCCAGGTACAGCTTGACCGGCACGGTTACCAGCCCGAACTGGATCGCTCCCCGCCACATCGCGCGCGCCATCGCGTCTCCTTGTTGCCGCGGCGCTCGTCACCGCACGCGGAGCCCGTCTCCGCGTGCACAGGATACCCCCTGAGCGTGGCCGCGAGGCGCGCCTCAGCGTTCAGTCACTATGCGACTGATACGTCCGCCGGCGCTCCCCAACGTCACCTCTTCTCGATGTTTAACGGTGATTTGAGTCCGTGCGCGACTGAATCGTCGGCGGAAGCCAGCGAATCGCAGCTCGAGCCGGCGTCGCCGGACGTATCAGTCATCGCCTGACTGAAAGCTCGACATGAAACTGTTAGGCAGTCGCGACCATTCAGAGTTGAGAAACGGTCAATCCCTTCGCCGGATCGGGAGTCGTGTTGGTCTGAGCTGGGCGGCATGCGAGACTCGGACGTGTGCGCACCATCGCGGCTGTTGTGTTGGCCCTCGCCGCGGGCGCGTGCGCTACCGGAGGGTCGGAGCCGACAGTGACCGATCGAACGCCTTCACCGACGGTGCCGGCCGCCCTGCGTTACGTGGCGCTCGGCGACTCGTACACGATCGGCACCAGCGTCAGCGAGGGCGAACGCTTCCCGAACCAGCTCGTCGAGCGCCTGGCCGGGCAGGGGATCGATGTCGAGCTGGTCGCCAACCTCGGCGTCAATGGCTACACCAGCGCCGACCTGATCGCCGACGAGCTGCCCCAGTTGGCCGAGCTCGAGCCGGAGTTCGTGACACTGCTGATCGGCGTGAACGACGTCGTCCAGGGCGTGCCGAGCAATACGTACCGCGCCAACGTTCAGCAGATCCTCGGTGCGCTGCTCGGCCGGCTCGACCGCGAGCGGATCGTGATCGTCTCGACACCCGACTACACGCGCACGCCACGCGGCGCCGATTTCGGCAATCCCGAGCAGCAACGCGCGGGTATCGCGACCGTCAACTCGATCATGGCCGAAGAGGCCCGCGCGCGTGGCATCGCGTTTGTCGACATCAGCAGTGTGGCAAACGTGGCGGGCGCGGACCCGACGCTGGTGGCGCGCGACCAGCTCCACCCGAGCGGCGTTCAGTACGGCCGCTGGGTCGACCTGATCGAGCCGGTTGCCGTCGGCCTGCTGGCGGACCAGTAGTCTTCGCGAATGGCAGCTGAATCGGCCGTCGTCACTCCGGCCCGGATGTGGTCACGCCTGCGCGAATCGGTCGCCGTCGCGGTCGTCGGACTGGAGGAGCCGCTGCGGCTTTTGTCGGCCGCGCTGATGGTCGGTGGTCATGTGCTCGTCGAGGACGTGCCCGGCGTGGGCAAGACGCTGCTCGCCAAGGCATTCGCCAAATCGCTCGGCCTCGGCTTCGCCCGCGTCCAGGGCACGCCCGACCTGCTTCCGTCCGACGTCACCGGTAGCAGCATCCTCGACGGCACCGAGTTCCATTTCATTCCCGGCCCGCTGTTCAACAACGTGGTGCTCTTCGACGAGATCAACCGAGCCACGCCGCGCACCCAATCCGCGCTGCTCGAGGCGATGCAGGAGCGGCAGGTCTCGGTCGACGGCGAGACTCGGCCGTTGCCGCGGCCGTTCGTGGTGCTGGCAACCCAGAACCCGATCGAGCTGGAGGGCACCTTCGCGCTGCCCGAAGCGCAGCTCGACCGCTTCCTTGTCCGCGTCGAGCTGGGCTACCTGAACGATGCGCAGGAGCGCCAGATGCTCCGCCGCCTGCGCGACGCCGACGACCAGCTCGATTCGGTCGAGCCCGTCGTCAGCGCTGACGAGCTGGCCGGCGTCCAGGCGGCGGTCCGCCAGGTCCGTCTCGAGGACGAGGTCGAGGCTTATCTGCTGTCGATCATTCGCGCCACGCGCGAACACGCCGACGTCCACCTTGGCGCGAGCCCGAGGAGCGCGGTCGCGCTCTACCGCACGGCTCAGGCGTGGGCCGCACTCGCCGGCCGCGACTTCGTGATTCCCGATGACGTTCAGCACCTCGTCAAGCCGGTGCTCGGCCACCGTCTGGTGCTCGATCTCGACCGGGAGCTGCGCGGCGCGACGCACCAGGCGGTGCTCGACGACGTGCTCGCCCAGACCCGCGTCCCGTTGGCCGAAACCGCCTGAACCAGGTCCGCGCCTGATGCCTCAGATGAGCGGCTGGACCAGCACAGCGGTGCTGATCATGATCTTCGGCGTCGGCACGGCCTCGCCCCCGATCGTGTTCATCGGCGGTGCGCTGCTCGTCATCAGGCTTGCTGGCCGATCGCTGGCCGAAGCGCGTTCTCGACGCGCTCGTCTACGAACGCTCGGTCTCGCCGAGCAGCACGGTCATCGGCGACGAGGTCAACGTTCGCCTCTCGCTGTGGAACAAGAGCCGGCTGCCGATTGCCTGGGCCGGATCGGACGACACGATCTCGCAGCACCTCCAGGCGCGGCCGGCGGCGGCGGAGCTGTCAACCGCCGGGCCGATGCGGCCGTTCGAGCGCGTCACGCGACGGGTGACGGTCGTGCCGATGCGCCGCGGCGTGCACGAGGTCGGCCCGGTACGCGTGCGCGTCGCCGAGCATTTCGGGACCCACTCGCCGTACATGGATGTTCCCGATCAGCCGGCGATCATCCTCGCCCGGCCGCTGATGGTGCCGATCATCGGCTCCAGCCCGCAGAGCGCGCCGCTCGCGCAGGTGCGCGCTCGGCGCAGCCTGTACGTCGACCCGACGCTCTTCGCCGGCGTGCGGCCGTACCAGGCCGGCGACCCGATGCGGACGATCCATTGGCGCGCGTCGGCGCGCGAGGGCAAGCTCCAGTCGAAGCGCTTCGAGCCGGCGCTGTCGCGCCAGCAGATCCTGGTGCTCGACGTCCAGACCGTCGAAGGCGCTTTCTGGATGCTCAACTACGACGAGGACCTGTTCGAGGACCTGTGCATCGCGGCGCTGTCGCTTGCGCGCGCCAACATCGTTGCCGACGCCGCGACTGGTTTCGCGGCAGCCGGTTTCACGCGAACAACCCAGCGCATCGCCTACCTGCCACCGCGCGCCGATCGCCAGCAGATCGAGCGCATCGGCGATCTGTTGGCACGGATCACGACCGAGAGCTCGGCGCCGCTCAGCGAGCTGCTCGCCTGGCTGCCGCGACGCGTGGCGCGCGGGACGACGATCGTCATCCTGTCCGGGCGCAACCCGATCTCGAGCGCCGGTATCGTCAAACGCCTCGAGGCCTCCGGCTTCCCGGTCCACTTCGTCCTGTTCCGTGCCACGGCGCAGATGCTCCGCGACGGCCGCCAGGCGGGAATGTCGTGCACGCCGGCGATGGTCGAGACCGAGGCTCGTCGCCCGCGGGCGGTGGTTATGAACGTCGAGGCCGCGTAATGGGCCGGTTCCGGACGCGAGCCGGCGCCTTCGTTTCGAACAGGGTTCGCCCACTTGTGCCCGCTTTCCTGCGCATCGTCGCCGAGGCCGGTTGGCTGCTGGTGCTCTACTCGACGGCCTCGGTCATCGCCGACAAGCGGCCGCCGATCATCGGCCCGGTCGAGATGAGTCTTTTCGTCGGCGCGGGAGTGCTGATCGGCGCGGTCGGCCGACGGTGGCCGGCGCTCGGTGCCGTGCTGGTGATCGTGGGCGCCTTCGTCGGCGGTCTGATGGGGTCCCTCGCCGGGCAGAACCTGTTGGCGTTCGACGACCTGGTCATCGGTCGACATTTCGCCGGCTGGCTGGCGGGGCTGGCTGTTTTGCGCGGCGCCATCGTTTCGGTTGGCGACAAGGCGTCCGAGCAGCTCGAACAGATGCTCAAGTGGGTGCCGATCGCGATCGGCGTCCTGTGGGCGTACACGACATATGCCGGGCGACCCGAGCTGTGGATCTCGTTCGCCGTCGCGGCGATGTGGGGCACGGCGATGTACCTGTCCGGGTCGTTGGTCGCGATCGGCATGGCCCGGCTCGACATCCTCCATGCCGAGGTCAAGGACGAGCAGCAGCGACGGGCGTGGCGCTGGCTGGTGCTGGGCGTCGGCCTGGCGGTTGTGCCGCTCAGCGTTCCGATTGCCGTCCTGGCCGGCATTCCGCTGACGGCGATGGTGTCGCCCATCGTGGGCCCGATCCAGTGGCTGCTCAGCCTGATCGCCTACCCGTTGGCGGCCATCATCTGGTTGCTGAGCATCGTTCTGCGGCCGGTTGCCGGGCCGCTCAGCGAGCTGATGGACCAGATCGGCAACAACGTCATCGCTGTGCCGGACCAGACGACCGAGACCCCCGAGATCGCCACGTTCGTTGCCGCACTCATCACCATCGCGACCATCGTCGTCATCGGGCTGGCGCTGTTCCTGACCGCTCGCTGGCTGATGATCCGGCGTCAGGGACCACCCGACGAGCCAGAGTCGGGATACGCCGACATCGAGCGTGACATCGTTCTTCCCGTCACTCCGACGCCGACGCCCAAGACGCGCATCCGGCGACTTGGCAGCCCGCGTGACGCCGTCGGCGCGTATCTGTCGACGATCGCCGCGCTCGAGGTGCGCGCCGAGCTCGCGCGACAGCCGGCCGAGACGCCCGCCAGGCACGCCGCCCGCCTGCGCGGCAACCGGGAGCTGCTGCGGCGTGGACCTCGCTCGGCTGGCGGCCGACTATCAGCTCGCTCGCTACGGCGCGCGCGCGATCACCAGGCTCGAGAATGCTCGAGCTGTCGGCCGTTTTCAGCGCATCCGCCTGGCACTGCGTCGACGCAGGCCTGCCGCTAACTCCGCAGGTAGCGGCAGCTAACGCTCCCAAACGACGGGTCCGTGCCGCGGTGCTGCGAAGTCAACTGAACGTTGGGTTCGCGGCGACCGACCCCATAGCGGGCGGGAGTAGGGTGTAACAAGGCCGGATCGAGAGCGTCACCCTCTTATGACGAGGCCACTCGACCGTATGGGGGAAAGGGAGCTGCTCATGTCCCTCCAACGTACGCGGCGCTGGCGCGCCTCAACTCTGGCGACCGCGATGCTGCTTGCTGCGATCACATCAGCACTCGGCGCCGCCACCGTGACCGCAGCCAACAACGTCGTCGTCCATGCATACATCGGCGACTGCCAATTCGCCGGG
This sequence comes from uncultured Chloroflexia bacterium, assembly GCA_963776865.1. Classification (GTDB taxonomy): domain Bacteria; phylum Chloroflexota; class Limnocylindria; order Limnocylindrales; family CSP1-4; genus JALYGJ01. The sequence goes on from CAVZOG010000004.1 coordinate 698,890, forward strand.
TCGAACGCCGGCTCGAACAAGACGGTCAAGATTGCCTGGCGCGACAGCGACGACAACCTCAAGAGCACACACTCAGTCACGTCAAATGGCGCAGGCAATTTTCTGACCAAGTGCGAGCCGGATGAGGTGATCGAAAAGGGCGATCTGTTGAAGACAACTATCGGTACGAACGTACGCCAGTTCACCGTGCCGAAGCTCACGGTAAACGCCGATCGATACTCGGATTCAGTGACTGGGAAGACCGTTCCACTTTCCCAAGTCATTGTCACCGTCATGACATACGGCGCCAGCTTCAATAGCAGCACCGCGATCGCACATGTGTCCACGCCAACGAGTGACGACACCGGCTTCTTCAATGCCCAATCTTGGGACGCTCCGCCGGACATCCGGGGTTGGGACGATGTCTATGTTGATCTTGTGAATGTCCGTGGTGATACGTTCAGCCGCTACGTCGCGGCAGAAGCGGTGCGCGTTTGGATTCGGCAGCCGTTCGTTCAGATCGTCGGCAACCCAGGCATCTCCTCGGACCTCCGGCTCACGAGAGGTCCCGACGAGCTTTCCTATACGACCCAGCACTTGCCATTGTCGGGACAACTCGCCACGTCCTTCGTGGATGCCGATGGAGATGGAATCCGTGTCGCCCCAGGCGACGAGATTGGATCTAACCTCTCTTTTGACCTGAGTTTCGTCGTGCCGAACGTCACCGCGCAAATCTCCAAAACGACAGATAGGGCAGCTGTCGACTGCGGCGTCAACGCGAATCTTGGTGTCGCCGTCGTTGCACACACCCGTGACTACACACGGTCCCAGACGAGGCTTGGGCTCACCGACCTGACTGGCTTCTACAGCGCCAATTTCGCTGCGTACGACCTCCGGTCTGGCGACAAGGTCGACGTGTATTGCAAGCTTTCAGCCGGTGACGTCGTCGCTCGGACCTTCACCATTCAGTAGGTGGTCAGCGAACAAAGTGGAGCCGGTTCAGCGGTAGCTCGCGCGCCGGCTCAACTGCCAGTACGCGGCCGTCGAGGCTGACGGTGCCGTCTGTCGGGTCGACATCGATCGCGGCTGTCTCGCGGTTGAGATGCAGGTTCGCGCGCGTGAGGCCGCGTGTGCGCGAGACCGCGAGGAATGTTCGGCGTGCTGCCCAGTCGCCGGGCGAACGCTTCGGCATCGATGGCCGATGAGACGAAGGTCGCCGACACGGACGCCGGAGCCAGCCCTCGACCGCCCCAGCCGGCGGCGTAGCGACGCGGCTCTGCCCATTCGACGGTCGCGTTGCCGTCGCCGTAAGCGCCCCACGCCGGGTAGCCCGACTTGAAGACAACCTCTGGCTTGACGCCGAGCCAGCCCGGCTTCCATAGGACGATGTCGGCCAGCCGACCCGGCTGGATCGAGCCGACATGGTCGGCGATGCCGTGGGTGATTGCCGGCTCGATGGTGCACTTGGCCAGGTAGCGCAGGAACCGGGCGTTGTCGTCGGACGATTCGTCATGTGCCCAGGCCTTCATGACGTGGGCAAGCTGCACTGTCCGACGGAGCGTTTCGCCAATGCGGCCCATGCCCTGCGAATCGCTATTGGTGATCGCGATCGCGCCGAGCTCGTGGAGCGGCCCCTCGGCGGCCATGGTCGTGGCACGAACTCGTTCGCTGTATAGCTCCACGTCATCGGGATCGTCTGGCGAGCCGCCGTGGTTGAGGATGGCCATCGGCATGTGCTCGGCGACCGCATTGACTCCGAAGGGGAGCGTCGGCGTCGTCGACGAGCAGATGATGTTCGATTCACGCACCAGGCCGATCACGTCCGGGACGTGGCCGCCGCCGGCGCCCTCGACGTGGTAGGCGTGGACGGTGCGACCGGCGATCGCCGCGACGGTGTCCTCGAGCTCGGCCGACTCGTTGAGCCCGTCGGTGTGCAGGGCGACGCTGACGTCGTGACTGTCAGCGAAGGCAAGAACGCGATCGATCAACTCGGGATACGCGCCGTAGTCCTCGTGAATCTTGAAGCCGACTGCGCCCGCGTCGATCAGCCCGTCCAGCGTCGCGTCGTCGCCGGCGCGCGCGTTGGCCTGCAGGCCGATGTTGATCGGCCAGTCTTCGAATGAGCGCAGGCTGCGCTCCATCGCCCACGGCGGCTCTTCGAAGCCGGCGGTGATGAGCGTCGTCACGCCCGCGCTCAGGGCCGCGGGGATCAGCTCAGGCGTGATCAGATGGACGTGGCTGTCGACCACGCCGGGCGTCGCGACCAGGCCGTACGCGAGGATGGGCTCGGTGTGCGGGCCAATCGGCAGCCCGATCCCGTCAGTTATCTCCGGGTTGCCGGCAGCGCCGATGCCGACGATCCGGCCGTCCTTGATGCCGATGTCCGCCTTCACCACGCCGACGACCGGGTCGACGATCACGGCACCGACGATGACCGTGTCGAGCTCGCTCTCGGCCGTCCGATCGGTCTGTGCCTGGCGCAGTCGGATCGTCTTGCCGTAGCCCCACAGCGGTTCGTCGCCATGAGCCTGCCGGTCGTCGTCGACCCTCAGCCACAAGTCGGAGTCGGCGACGCGCAGCCGATCGCCCGTCGTCACTCCGTAGCGGGCGTTGAAGTCGGCCCGCGTCAGTTGGGGCACGCCGGGCGGCTCTTCACGGGCGGCTGTTCAGTAGAGGGACGGGAATCGGTCCGCGTGGCCCGCCGTCCACCCGCTCGCCGCGTCGAGCGCATCGAGAAGCTGACCCGATCCGCCGCGGCGGAACAAAAAGTCGGCGTAGTACTTGCGCAACCCTTGCCAGAAGGCCGAGTCGCCGACGTTGGACCGATACTGCACCAAGTAGCGGTCGCCCTGGGTGTAGATCACGTCGTAATAGCAGCTGGTTCCGTAGTCGTAGACCGACCCATCTAGCCGCGCTTGATCGCAGCGCGGTTGCCGATGACCCAACAGGTCGCGCGACAGGAACTCTGCGACCGCCTCATCAGCAAACGGCTCCCACGGCTGGTTGTTGGCCACGCCGGCGTAGAACCACTGGTGGGCCACCTCGTGCACCACGCGATATGGCAGCACTCCCGGTCCTGACTGACCGGGAATCCAGATGTGGCCCGGCGATTTGATCGCGGCGCCGCCGGGCGTTTCAGCGATCGACAGGGTCGCATATGGGTACGGTCCGACAAGGCGGTCGAATTGGCGTAGCGCACGCTCCGCCCACTCCGCGACCTCGTCAGGGGCCAGAGCACGGGTGTACAGACGAACGGCGACGTTGCCGACCTGCATCGTCGTGAGGCGGTATGCCGGGCTGGCCGTGAAATTGAAGTCGATCACGTTCTGCGCGCGGAACCGCTGCGTCAGGCCGTCGCGACTAACGAGTCGCCCGGTTGTCGCGATCACCAGCGGGCGGTCCGTGGTAATCGCAACGTCGACCTGCGTCGCGAAGCCCGTCGTGTTCGGATCGCCAACGTGTGTGAACTGGGAGCGCTTCGTCAGCCACGGAATCCATCGATACGCAGTCGCGATCTTGGACGCCTTCCCAAACATCCACGAGGACCCGCCGAGAGTCGACCTGAACCACGCTCGGTACGAGATCCGGATCGTCGTCTGCTGGCCCACGGCGAGTGCAGTTGGTAGGTCGAGGCTCAGATTGTGTTCGTCGATCGTGGGCTGCACGTGCACGTTGCCGGCCGACGCCTCGACGAGGCGGAACTCGGCGATCTGCATCGGCAGCAGGTTGAACGTCATCTCCTCGATCGCGCGGTCGGTCGTATTGGTGACGCGGATCGTCGTGTCGACGGTGAGCCGCCTGTTCGACCATTCGATCCGCGCCGCGACGTCGTAGCTGGCCTTGAGACCGAGGCTGTTGGGCCACTCGGCGCCCGCGGCCGGCTGCGGCAACGACCCGAACGTCAGCAGCGCCGCTGACAACATCAGCGCGATTCGGCCGAGCCGAGTGACGGCGCTCATGTGTAGCGTCACCAAGCGACGATAGCGCAGCACGAGTAACGCCGGGCTGGCGTCATCCGTCGTATCGCCGGACCCTCATTGTGAGTTCAATGGTTTTTTCGCTATGGTTCGCACTGAGCGCTTGTGATAGGTGAGGGGATGCTCGATCGTCGTTGGGGGTTCGTTGCGGCCGGCATACTCGTGTGTGCCTTTCTATTAGCGGCTGCCCAATTCACTCCGCAAGCCTTGACTGCCGACGCAGGAACGCTGTCGCCTGCCAGCTCGCCGAGCTCGCCGAGCTCGCCGTCCACCCCCACGCCGACGCCGAGCCTTTCCCCAACGGCACAGCCGACGAGCTCTCCCAGCCCGCGGCCCACGAGCCCCTCCAGCCCTCCTCCGGCAGCGCCGGCATCACCGCCCCCACCGGCGGTGCAGTCCCAGGCATACCATCTGGACGCCACACTCGATTTCAAGCGCCGCAAGCTGGACGTCGTGGAGACCCTTGAGTGGACGAACACCACGTCAGGACCCGCGACCAGCATCAACCTGAGCGTCCTCCCGGCGCACCTTGGCTCCTTCACCCTCAGCGGGCCGATCACTCAAAACGGCACTGTTGTCGAATCGTCATTCGCCGAGCACGACACCAACCTGCGCATACCGTTCGCCGAGCCCGTCGCGCCTCAGCAGACGACGACGCTCGTCATCCCGTTTGAGCTGATCGTCCGTCGCACCCCCGAGGCTTTGACCGGGTGGGATTCAACGCACGCCGACCTGACAGCGGCCAAGGGTGTCATTCAGTTCGGGCACTGGTTCCCGGTGTGGAGCACCGTTCACGGATTCCATGCCGTTGGTGACCCGCAGGTTACGTTCGTCGCCGACTCAATCACACTCGATCTCACGTCGACGCGCGACCTCGGCGTCGATGCAGTCGCGGCGAGTGGCAGCCTGCAACCAGGAGCAACCGCAAATCACTGGCGCTTCGAGGCGCACAACGTCCGCGACTTCGCGTTCATCGTGGCGCCGCGCTTTCAGGTCGTCACCGAGCGCGTGAGCTGTGGGAACGAGGACACGATTGTGCAGCTGTACACGGTGGACGTCGACGTAGAAAGGCCTCTTCGTCTGGCGACCGAGGCCCTTGCGGCTTACGGGGAGTGGTTCGGTTGCTATCCCTACCCGGTGTTCACCATCGCGCAAGCGCCGGGGGACAAGTTTTCGCTCGAATTCCCGATGGTCACGTTCATGTCAGCCGACGCGATGCGCAATCCGACACTGGTGCACCACGAGGTCGCGCACCAGTGGTGGTACGGAATCGTCGGCAACGACCAGATGAACGAGCCATGGATCGACGAGGCGTTCGCCGAATACAGCGCGCGCCTCCTCGACGACGAACCAATCGAATATTGCTATTCGAGAGGCGGCGTGACCAGCTCGGTGTACGAATTCCAAGACTGGATGGAATGCAGCTACTACTCGTCGGTGTACCTCAAGGGAGCGGCATTTCTCGATGACGTCCGCCGGCGAATGGGCTGGGACTCGTTTGTAGCCGCGCTGCGCGACATTGTCGACACATACCGCTACGAGATCGCGTCAACCGATGGGGTGCTCGCGATCCTGGTGGAACACAGCGAGAGGGGCTTGCGGAGCCTGTTCCGGGACTACGGCTTCGACCTCGATGCCGATCCCGCTGCGCCGGCGCAGCCGTAACTCCACCGCGCTGTCCCGGCCTCGGTCAGTCGTCAGACACGGTAGGTCGCCATCAGGACCTCGCCCGTCATGGCGTCGACCAACACATATGAGTAGTGGAAGGGTGCGGGCTGCCCGCCGCCGGTCGGGATCGGTCCCTGCACCTCGATGCCCGCGGCACGGACGAGCCACACGAGGCGCTCACTGATAGGCGGTGCGCCCGGGCCCAGGCCGGTCGGCGTCATTACGACCAGGTACGCGGTTCGGTTGGCGAAGTCGTAGCCGGCATCCGATGCCGCTCGCATCGCGGCGGCCGCCGAGATTGCACCCTCCGATTCCTGTGAGACCGGCTGACGCACGGATCCAAGCTGGAGGATGTCCTGCGGTAGCGCACTGTCGCAGCCGACCACGGCGATGGCTACGAGGGCCAGCACCAGCGTTACGCGGACGCGGCGGATCACCGACCTGACCCGCTGGCGCCGCCGTAACGGACGAGCGTGACCTCGATGCTTTCGCCCGGCGACCAGCGGAGTGTCGGCGCCGGCCGGCAGGTCGAGACGGAAGCCGCGCGCCGCGTCGCGGTCGAAGTCCAGGCGCGAGTTGACCTGCTCGAACGGGTAGTGCGAAGACACCCGGATGACGCGGCGTCCGGTGTTGGTCACCGTCAGCGTCCGGGTCTCGCGGGCGCGAGGGGAGGGCCTCGGGGTTGAATCGGGTTTGTCAAGAGTCTCCGGCTCGCCGAGCGGGTAGCGCAGGACGACGAGGCGCGTGCCGTCGCCCATCAGCACCTCGAGCCGGATCTCGTCGACGAGGGCAGGGACGCCATCCATTGCCTCGTCCGGTGCGACGGCTGCTCGGCCGGCCGCCTCGACTTCGTCGTAGGAGGCGTTGGCCCGGGCAGCTTCGAGCATCGCGTCGCAGATGAGGGCGATCGATTCGGGAGCGTTCAGCTTCAGCCCCGCGGCGCGATGCCGACGGGCAAGCTCGGCCGCGGTGAAGATGGTCAGCCGGTCACGTTCCCACTCGGTCAGGCGCACGGCGTGATGCTAGTCGGGCGCCGTGGGCGGGATGGGCAGCGGCGAGGCTGCAACCACGCTGCAAGCAGAACCTGCCGTTCGGCTCTAGGCCCCGGCATGGCGCAGCGTCCATGATGGCGCGACCACAAGGAGGGCCGTGACGTGAAACTAACCCTGCCCTGGACCGCAACCGAGGTTGATGCAAATGGCATCAGCAACAAGCTCGAGGCGGTCCGGGAAGCACTCAGCAACGAGGCCGGCCAGCTGTCGGTCGTCGCGGCAGAGCGAACCAAGGACATCGGCAGCAAGGCCACAGACCTGAGCGAGGACGCCGGCAGCAAGACCGCCGAGATCGCCCGCGACGCATCGTCAGCGGCCGGCAGTCTGGCTGAGCAGGTGATCAAGGGTGCGACTGCACTTGGCGCATCGATCGCGGCCAGTAGCCGGAGCACCGTCAAGGATCTGAGCAAGGACGCCCAGGCGCTCGGCGAGGATCTGCGGCACGTGCGCATCACGACCGAGCCCAAGAGGTCGGGTGCGAACCCGATGGCAGGCGTTGCCCTGCTCGGCGGCTTCACTGCCGGCCTCGCATTGATGTACTTCTTCGACCCCGACCGGGGCCGACGACGCCGCGCACTGCTGCGCGACCAGTTCACGAAGCTGACCCGCGTAAGTCGCGAGAAGGCATCTGGCACGGCCCAGGATCTACGCAATCGAACCGCTGGCGTGATGGCCGAAACGCGCAAAGCCGTCAACGGCGCCGCGTCGGAGGCGGAGGACGCCATCGAAGGCGAGCCGCCGAGCTACCAGGCGCCGTGGGACAACTCCTACGGAAATGGCCTGACCGGCGAGTCGACCAGCGATCAGGAGTCGCCGATCCGCGTCGGCTGAGATCCTGAAACGGCCGCCCGGCGACGGGCGGCCGTGCTAGTCTGAGGCGGTCCCTTCACTCCGGTCCCGAGAGGCCGGCGAAGGCGGTCCCGAGAGGACCGGGAAGGAGTACGGCTTGACCGCGCACAAACTGGACCACCGCTCATCCGCGAGCGGTGGTTTCTTTTTGTCGCGCGCTGCCGCGCTCCCGATCCCATCCGATTCGGTCGTCGATCCCCGACTCGGCGCAACCGGCCCCGCCCTGCTCGCGCTCGAGGACGGCACGGTCTTCCGCGGCGTTGCTTTTGGGGCGCCCATCTCGGGCGGCGGCGACCTTGTCGCCAACACCAGCTCGACCGGCTACCAGGAGATCTGCACCGACCCCTCGTACGCCGGTCAGGTGGTGCTGATGACCTACCCGCTGATCGGCAACTACGGTCGCATCGCGTTCGACGATCAGAGTGGCCGGCCCTGGCTGCGCGGCCTGATCGTCGGCCACGCCACCGCTGCCGTGCTCGAGCCGGCGCGCCAGCTGGTCGAGCTGCTGAGAGCGTCGGGGGTTCCGGCCATCGCGGGTCTCGACACGCGCGCGCTGGCGCGCCGGCTGCGCGAGACCGGCTCGCAGCGCGTGCTGATCGGCGCGCCGGGCGAGCTGGACGCGAACGCGGCCGTCGACGCGGCCCGCTCGATCGTCCATTGGGAGGACGAGGACTTCGTCGGCCAGGTATCCGCCGCCGACGTGCATGAGGTCGGTCCGGCCGACGGGCCGCTGGTCGCGCTCGTCGACTACGGCCTCAAGACGAACATCGTTCGCCAGCTCGTCAGCGCGCGGGGCACGCGTCCGCGTGTTGCCGCACACCACCGACGCGCGCGAGGCGCTCGCCGCGGATGTCGCCGGTGTCGTCCTCTCGCCGGGGCCGGGCGACCCGGCTCGTCTCGACCAACCGGTCCGCCTCGCCCAAGCGGCGATCGACGACGGGCGGCCGCTGCTCGGCATCTGTCTCGGTCACCAGATCGTGGGTCGCGCTGCCGGAGCGAGCACGCGCCGCTTGCGCTTCGGCCATCACGGTGCGAACCATCCCGTGCGCGACATCGAAACCGGCAAGGTCCAGGTCACGGCGCAGAACCACGAGGTCGAGGTGGTCGGCGAGACGCTGCCGGCGGAGAGTGGCTTCATCGTCAGTCAGCGCAACCTGAACGACGGCTCGGTCGAGGGCCTTCGCCACGCGACGAAGCCGATCGAGACCGTCCAGTACCACCCCGAGGGCTCGCCCGGTCCGCTCGACGCGGTCGACGTCTTCGATCGTTTCATGGCTCGAGTCACGCTGGCGGCCGCACCATGACCCACCCAAAGCCGGCATCCGTGCTGATCATCGGCTCAGGGCCGGTGATCATCGGCCAGGCGGCCGAGTTCGACTACGCCGGCACACAGGCGTGCCGGGCACTGCGCGACGAGGGCGTGCGCACGATCCTGCTCAACAGCAACCCGGCCACGATCATGACCGACCCGGGCGTGGCCGACGTCGTGTACCTCGAGCCGCTGACGGTGCAATCGGTCGATCGCATCCTCGAGCGCGAGAAGCCGGACGGCATCCTGTCCGGTCTCGGTGGCCAGACGGCGCTCAACCTGTGCGTCCAGCTTGCCCGCGAAGGCGTCCTCGAACGGCACGGAACGAGACTGCTGGGCACGCCGCTCGAGGCGATCGAGATGGCCGAGGACCGACAGCGATTCCGACAGCTGCTCGACGACATCGGCCAGCCATATCCGCCGTCGGTCATCGTCGAGGGGGCGACGCCAAAGGAGCGCCAGGAGCGAACTCGCGAGGCGCTGGCCGAGATCGGACTGCCGGCCGTCATTCGACCCGCCTTCACGCTCGGTGGCTCGGGCGGCGGGATCGTCGCCACGGAGGCCGATTACCTCGATCGAGTGCGCGGTGGGCTGCGCGCCAGCCCGATCGGCCAGGTCATCGTCGAGCGCTATCTCGACGGCTGGCAGGAAGTCGAGTACGAGGTCATGCGCGATGCGGCGGACACGTGCATCGCCGTCTGCTCGATGGAGAACGTCGACCCGCTCGGCGTTCACACCGGCGACTCGATCGTCGTCGCGCCCGTCCAGACACTGTCCGACCAGACCCACCAGCGGCTCCGCAGCGCGGCCCTATCGATAATTCGCGCCCTGGGCGTGGAGGGTGGCTGCAACGTCCAGTTCGCGCTGTCGCCCGACCACTCCGAGCACGCGGTGATCGAGGTCAACCCGCGCGTCTCGCGATCGTCCGCGCTGGCTTCAAAGGCGACCGGCTACCCCATCGCGCGCGTCGCCGCCCAGATCGCCGTCGGCCGCGAGCTGGCCGAGATCCCCAACGCCGTGACCGGCAAGACCGTCGCCGCGTTCGAGCCGGCGCTCGACTACGTGGTCGTCAAGCTGCCGCGCTTCCCATTCGACAAGTTTCCCGGCGCCGAGCGCGGCCTCGGCTCGCAGATGAAGGCGACCGGCGAGGTGATGGCAATCGAGCGCAACTTCGGCGCGGCGCTCAACAAGGCACTCCGCGGACTCGAGCAGAGCGGCGCCGGCTGGCTGTCCGAGAACCCCGACTGGACACCCGAGCTGAACGTCCTCACCTCCGATTCGTCCGACACGGACCACCTGCGCCAGTTTCTCGCGCCGTCGGACTCACGGCTGTGGCGGCTCATCGCGCTCCTTCGGCGCGGAGTCGAGGGCGACCGGATCCAGCGCGCTACCGGCATCGCACCCTGGTTCGTGGCCGAGCTCGAGCGATTGATCGAGCTCGAGCGTCGCATGCGCGCGGCCGGGACGTCGCTCGACGACGAGCTGCTCGTCGGCGCCAAGCGGGCCTGTTTCGGCGATCGCGACATCGCCACGCTGACCGGCATCGAGCCCAGCCGAGATCGCCGCACGGCGTGACCGGCTGGGGTTGCATCCGGGCTTCGCGATGGTCGACACCTCGGCCGCCGAGTTTGCCGCCGAGACGCCGTACTTCTACTCGACCTACGCCGCGGCGGGCTCGCCGCCCGAGGCTGCGCCCGTCGAGCGCCCGGCGTCGCTGGTGATCGGGTCCGGTCCGGTGCGTATCGGCCAGGGCATCGAGTTCGACTATTGCGCGGTCCAGGCGGCCGACTCGCTCCGCCGGCTGGGGCGTCAGGCGATCATGGTCAACTCGAACCCGGAGACGGTGTCGACCGACTTCGACGCGTCATCGCGGCTGTACTTCGAGTCGCTCGACGCGGAGAGCGTCCTCGAGGTGCTGCGCGCCGAGGCGATCGACGGCGAGATGCCCGACGCATTCGTCCAGTTCGGCGGCCAGACGCCGCTCGGCCTCGCCCCTCCGCTCGACGCCGCAGGCGTGACCCTGCGCGGCCTCGATCTCGAGGCGATCGATCAGACCGAGGAGCGGATGCGCTTCGCCGGACTCGTCGAGCGGCTCGGCATTCCGCAGCCGTCGGGCGGCCAGGCGTCGTCGCTCGACGAGGCGCTCGCCGTCGCCGACGAGGTGGGCTACCCGGTCATCGTCCGGCCATCGTTCGTCATCGGCGGCCTCGCCGTCGACTTCGCGTATGGGCCGCAGGACCTGGCCGCGATCATCGCCCGCGCCGTGGCCGTCGACGACGAGCGGCCGGTGCGCATCGACGCCTATCTCGAGGGCATGGAGCTCGACGTCGACGCGGTGACAGACGGCGTCGATGTCCTGATCCCGGGCCTGATCGAGCACGTCGAGCGCGCCGGTGTCCACTCCGGCGACTCGATCGGCGTCTACCCGCCGCAGCGCATCTCGGCCGCCGACCAGCAGCTCGTCGTCGACGCGATCACGCGCATCGCGCTCGCAGTCGGCGTGCGCGGCCTGATCAACGGTCAGTTCATCGTCCGCGACGACGGCGTCTACCTGCTCGAGGTCAACCCGCGCGCATCGCGAACCGTGCCGTTCATGTCCAAGGTGACCGGCGTGCCGATGGTCGAGCTGGCGACGCGCGTCGCGCTCGGCGAGCGGCTGGCCGATCTGGGCTGGCGTGGCGGACTTGTTCCAGCACGCGACTTCGTGGCCGTCAAGGCGCCCGTCTTCTCGACCGCCAAGCTGCGCGGCGTCGACCCGATGCTCGGCCCGGCAATGCAGTCGACCGGCGAGGTGATCGGCATCCATGCCGATCCGCGCGTGGCGGTCGCAAAGGCACTCGTCGCTGCCTCGCTCCGGCCGCCGGTGCCCGTTCACGGCGCTCCGCCGCCGCTCGCGCTGCTGTCGATCGCCGATCGTGACAAGGAATTCCTGGGTGAGCTCGCGGCGCGGCTGACGACGGCCGGCTATCGGTTGGCCGCTACGCGTGGCAGCGCGGTCGCACTGCGCGTGCTCGGGCATGAGGTCGAGCAAGTCGAACGTCTGGGAGAGGTAACGGACGGTGGGCGAACGGTGCTCGACGCGATCGCCTCCGGCGACGTGTTGCTCGTCGTCAACACGCCCTCGCCCGAGTCGCGTCCGGTGCGTGACGCCGGCGCCATCCGCCGCGCCGCGCTGGCCGAGGGCATCGTCTGCCTGACCTCGATCGACACCGCGCTCGCCGCCGCTGCCGCGCTCGATCCGGCGATAGCCAACCGCATGGCCGACGTCCGCCCGCTGGGGGAGTGGCTGGAGCAGCCCGCCGCCCTCGCCTGAGTCGATTTCGCGCATTTCGGCGTCACGTCGGGAGACCGAGACGCGTACTCTCGATACCTCAACAATCAGGAGGGTAGGGATGGTCCACGGTTCACGCCGCGCCGGTTCACGGGCGCGGCTGTTGATTGTCTGTTCGATGTTGCTCGGAGCGCTCGCTCTGCCAGCGTCGGCGGCCGCCGGCGAGGCGGTGTTCACGACGTTCCACTTCGAGCTGAACGACAGCTGCGTTTGGGGCGAGGGTCCGACGAATACCCAGCTCACCGTGCGCCTCAAGGGGGCAAACGGGTCCTTCCAGGGCAAATTCAAGACGACAACCAACGGCGATGGCGACTGGAGCGGCTGCTTCTGGGGCGACATCGACGCGGGCGATCTGATATCGGCCACCGACGGCTCGACGTCTCGGACCATTACCGCCCGGCAGCTCAAGTTCACCATCGACCGGGCGACCGACGTCGTCTCTGGAACGTCTGTACCCAACGACGAAGTCACCTTCTACGTCTGGGACTGCAACTCGAACTGGAACTGCCAGTTCGCCACGGAACGCGTCCGCTCGACATCAGGCAATGGCAGCTTCTCGACTGATTTCACCGGCGACTACAACATCCGTGGCGGCGACGAGGTCGAGGTGGATTGGGTCAGCCCGCAGGGAGACGTTCAATGGCGTTTCCTCAATGCGCCACAGCTGGGTATCTGGGTAGGCAACAACGAGGCATGGGGCACCGCAAGGCCTCGCCAGGCTGCCAAGGTTTGGCTGCTCGACAGCAATGGCACTACCGAGCGCGCCCAGTTCGAGGACAGGGCCGACGCATGGGAAGGCGACTTCGAGTCGACCTTCGTCAGGAACGGCAATGCGGTCGATGTCGAGGTAGGCGACTGGCTCGTCTCGAACATCGCCAGCGACCTGGAATTCCAGGTGCCGAACTTCAATCCGTCGTTCAACAAGGCGACGGATGATGTCGCTGTCAGGTGCTTCAAGAATCAGTTATTCAGTCTGTACGTCGTGGATGACGACAACTCCAGCTCGATGTACACCACTGGTCACGCCAACAGCAACGGCATGGTGTTCATCAACACGATGTCGGCCGGTGGGTTCGACCTGAAGACTGGCGATGTCGTCGACCTCGAATGTCTGACCAGGCAAGGTGACTTCCTGGAGGTGACCTTCGAGGTTCCGTAGTCGGGAAACCTCCAACAGTTGATTCGAATCAACGGACCGGCGCCCGCCGATGCGGGCGCCGGTTTTATGTTGCACGAGCCGACCACCCACCCGTCTACGGCTCTAACATGCCCCCGTGAGTGACGTCAGCGCTCCAATTCGTATCCTGCTCGTCGACGACCACGAGGTGGTTCGCCGCGGTCTGCGCGGCTTCCTCGAGCTGCAGGACGACATGGAGGTCGTCGGCGAGGCATCCGATGGCGCGATTGCCATCGAGCGCGCGGACGAGCTCAATCCCGACGTCGTGCTGATGGACCTGTTGATGCCCAACGTCGATGGCTTGACGGCGATCGCGGCGATCAGGAAGAGCCATCCCGACACCGACATCGTCGCTGTCACTTCGTTCATCGAGGAGGAGAAGGTCACCGCCGCGCTCGAAGCAGGTGCGTCCGGGTACCTGCTCAAGGACGCGGCCGCGGACGAGGTCGCGGCCGCAATTCGCGCCGCGCGCGCGGGCGAGGTGCACCTCGATCCTGCCGTGGCCAAGATGCTCGCTGAGCGCATGCGCGCGCGGCGCGACGAACCGCAGGTCGAGCCACTGACCGCTCGCGAGCAGGAGGTCCTGCGCCTGATCGGCCGCGGCGCGGCCAACAAGGAGATCGCCGCCGAGCTGTCGATCACCGAACGGACGGCGCGTACTCACGTCAGCAACATCCTGGGCAAGCTCGGGCTCGCGTCGCGGACACAGGCGGCACTGTGGGCGGTCGAGCACAAGATGCTCTGAGCGGGGCAACCCGCACTACCGAGTCCAGCCGGGGCCGCTTCGAGCACCGCCGAGCACGACTCGCTCGACCAGGACGCCGAGCTGCTGATCGAGGCAGTCGGTGAGGCGGCGCGCCTGCTCGACTGCGACGGCGCGATGGTCTATCTCGTGGACCCGGCCGGCGGCGACCTTCGCTTCGGATTCGATGCCGGCGTGACCGATCCGGGCGCTCGGGCTCTCCTGCGCGGACTTCGACTTCCAGTCGGTTCGGGGATCTTCGGAACCGCGATCGCCAAGCGCGAGCTCGTCTACACCGTCGATTACCCAGCTGATGCCCGCTTCGATCACCACCAGGTAGCGGACCAGGTCGTCGAGAAGGTCGGCCTGCGCTCGATGGCCGCGGCCCCGATGCTGGCCAACGACGTGCCGGTCGGCGTGCTGGGCGCGTTCTCCGCACGGCCCGATGCTTTCAGCGAACAACAGCTGAGCCTTCTCCGCTCCCTCGCCGGCCATGCCGCGGCCGCCATCGGCAACCGCCGTCTGCTGGCCGAGCTGCGCGATTCGGAGGAACGGCTGCGCATCCAGGCTGCCGAGCTCGAACGCGCCCTCGTCGCGCAACGCGCCGTCGACGAGATCAGCCGGCGCATCGTCGACGTCGACGACTCGTCCGAGGTGCTTCAGCAGATCGTCGACCTCGCCTCGAACCTGCTCGGCTCGGATGGCGCGCACCTGACGCTGATGAACGACGACAGCTCCTACCTGATCCCGATGGTCATGGCCGGCAAGACGGACCCGCAGGTGCGCGCCTGGCTGCACAGCCAGCGCTTCCCGCTCGACGGCGGCATCAACGGTCTTGCCGCCACCACCGGGCAGCCGACGTGGACCGATGACTACGCGAACGACCCGCGGATCCCGCACGATCCGGACGATGAGTCACCGTCCCGGCTCGAGCTGGGCGCGGTGGCCGTGTCGCCGTTGCGCGGCCCGGGCGGCGACGTCGTCGGCACGCTCGCGCTGACCTATCGGCAGCCGCGCCGGATCGATGGGCGCGACGTTTCACTGCTCGACGATCTTGCTCGCCAGGCGTCGATCGCGGCACGCAACGCACGGCTCTATTCGGAGCTGCGCCAGCGGACGACCGATCTCGAGGTATCCGAACGACGCTATCGACACCTGGTCGACCATTCGCCCGACCTGGTCTGGTCGGCCGACGGCGATGGCCGGCTGACATACGTCGGCGAGGCGGTCGCGCGGCTGACCGGCTCGACGCCCGAGGCGATGCTTGGTCAGCCCTGGACGGCGCTGCTGCTGCCGCGCTCGTTCGAGATTGCCGAGGCCTGTTGGAGTCGGATCGTCGAGCAGCCCGACGAGGAGCAGCAGATCCGCGTCCAGGCGCCGCGAGCGAACGGCGACCCGATCTCGGCCGAGATCAGCATGATCGGCACGGTCGTCGATGGCACGTTCGCCGGCGCGCACGGATCGTTGCGCGACATCAGCGAGCGGGAGCGGCTCGAGGCCGACCTGCGCCGCGGCTCAGCTGAGCTGGCCGCGAACGAGGAACGTGCCCGGCTCGCACGCGAACTGCACGACTCCGTCACCCAGGCGCTGTTCAGCATGGGCCTCACGCTGCGCACCGCCGAACTGCTTCTTGATCGTGGCCTGCCCGCCGCGCGCGACAAGCTGGTCGAGCTGCGCGAGCTCCAGAACGACGCGCTGGCCGAGATGCGAACTCTGATCTTCGAGCTGCGTCCACGCGGCCTCGAAACCGACGGCCTTGCCCAGGCGCTGCGCAACCAGGCCGCCGCGGTGGCCAGCCGCACCGGTCTCGACATCTCGGTCGACGTGCGTTTTGAGGAGCGACTCGACCTCGATGTCGAGCAGGCCCTCTACCGAATTGCCCAGGAAGCGGTGCACAACGTCGTCAAGCACGCCAACGCGACATCGGCTCAGGTCAGCCTGTCCAGGTCCGGCGACGAGGTTCATCTCGTGGTCGACGACGACGGCGCCGGCTTCGACGCCAATCGAGTGACCGGGGCGACGCTCGGCGTCATCGGCATGCGCCAGCGCGCCGAACAGCTCGGCGGACGCGCGATCATCGGCCGGCGCGGCGGTGGGGGGACCAGGGTCGAGGTCGTGCTGCCGCTGCGGCACCCTGAATCTTCGATTGTCAGCGAGGCAGCATCGGCCGAATGACGTAGCCCGCTTCGTAACTTCGGACGATGCGCAACAAAAGGTCGCCGCCCTAACTTTGGTGAATGCCCCAGGAGCCATCCCGGGCGGTTCATTCCGCCCCGCCGCGCGTCGCCGTGGTCGATTCTGACCGACGCGTCCGTACGGCTCTGGCCGAGGTGCTGCGCGTGGCCGGCATGGATGTGGTCGGCACTGCCGGTGACGCCGAGACCGCGTTGAGCCTGGTGGCTGACGGAGCGGACGTCATGATCGTCGACCCGCGGCTGCCCGATCTCGCCGGAGGAGAGGCGCTCGTGACTCACGTCATGAGATCGTGGCCATCGGTTCGCGTTGTCATCACCGGCTGGGGCGATACCGGTGAATCTCGGCTCAGCCTGGCGGCGACGGCGTTCGTAGCCAAGTCGGCCAAGCCGGAGGAGTTCGTCGCCGCGACCCTCGCGGCTTGCGGCTGATGAGCGCTTGTTTACCGGTCGAGGAGGTTCCGCTGACCCGCCGCGGGCTGGCTGCGTCAAATGACGTACGCCGGACGCGACCAAATGCCGATGACCGACAGGTGCGCGGCCCGTATCTTTCACCTTGAGCTACACACGAACAACAAACGCGTGCAAGAGCCGGCTGCTGGGGCGGTCGGCTCTTTACTTTGTGTCGCGCGTGACTTCCGTCGCACTCTCGCCACGGCAATTGACGTAACCGAATTCGAGACGAGCCGACGATGGCGGCGCCCTTCGTCGCGCCTAATGTTCATCTCGTCAACAAAACCGTCGCAGCAAGCAAAGGAGTGAGAGCGATGCTCGTCTCAGAGACTCTCGTTCCGTATTACATGGCGGATCGCCTTCGTGAAGCGCAGCAGGCCCGACTGGCCCGTGAAGCTCGAGCGGCGGCAAAGGGTTCGCAGCGGAATGAGTCCAGGAAGTCCGGCCGAATGCCAGGACTGAGCCTCCCCGAGGACCAGTCGTGGATGCCGCGGTTGCGGGGTTACCCGATCGACCGGGAGTTCGCACGGCGATGAGGTCGGAGAACGGCGCCCGGTAGCAGACAGAACTGCTGCCGGGCGCTTTTTCTTTTTGGCCACACGCGACAATGACAGCCCGTGAACATCGCCATTCCCGATCCGTCGCTGGTGCTCCTGGTCGGTCCATCGGGGGCGGGCAAGTCGACCTTCGCCATGGCCCACTTTCGCTCGACCGAGATCGTGTCGTCCGATGCAATGCGCGCGATGCTGACCGACGACCCGGCCGATCAGGGCGCCTCGGCCGAGGCCTTCCGCGTGCTTACGACGATCGTCAACGGCCGGCTCAAACGGCGCCTGCTGACGGTCGTCGACGCGACCAACCTCGGAGCCGGCAACCGCTCGGGCTACCGCCGCCTGGCGGCACGCTACGGAATTCCGTCAGTGGCGATCGCGTTCGACTTCCCCGAGCGCATCTATCGCAAGCGCAACGCCTCCCGGCCCGACCGCGTCGTGGCCGATCCGGTTGTGGCCGACCAGACAGAGCGCATGGCCGGGGCGCTGGTGGACATGGCGGCCGAGGGCTTCCAGTCGGTCGTGGTCCTGAGCGAGCGCGACACCCTCGGCGAGATCGTCATCGAGCGCATCCCGTCCACGTCGCGCAGCGGCTAGCGCTCAGTCCTCGCGCCGCGTGGGATCAGTCCTCGCGCCGCGAGGGATCAGTCCTCGCGCCGCGTCTCGTCGACCTTGCGCAGCGCCCACGCTGCGATGGCAACGAAGATCAGCATCGACCCGATCGCTGCGCGAGGCGCTGCACCGAGCAGGGTCGACTCGAGATCGGGCGAGTCGGGCGTCGGCAGGCCGGCGCGCGTCACCAGGAAAAGCACCACGCCGGCGAGGGCCAGGCCGACCGGGCCCGACGATGCCGTAGCCACGTTCGAGATGCCCATGTAGCGGCCCGAGCTGGCCTTGGGGATGATGTCCGTGAGCAGCGCCCAGTCGACGACCAGAAAGGCCCCGGCGGAGAAGCCAATCGGCATCAACGACAGCAGCGCAAGCTCCAGCGTCGGCGCCAGCGCGAGCCCTGCCACGCCGACCGCGGCCAGCGCGAACGCGACGTAGATCACCTTCTTGCGACCGATGCGATCCGACAGCCGCGCGGCAGGGATGGTCGCCAGGACCGTCGAGATAGCCACGATCAGGCCGACCACCAGCAGGAACGGCGCGGCAACCGACGGCGGCAGGTTGAACGAGCGCTCGAGCAAGAACACCGCGTAGGCGGTGATCACGCCCGGTATGGCCAGGTAGCACAGGCGCGAGACGAGCAGCCAGACATACGAGCGCTCGCGCAGGATGTCTGTTCCCCACGCGGACAGACCGATGCGCCACCACGACCGGCCCTCGCGCGGCGACGCCGCGCGACCCTCTTGCACGGTGAACGCGAGCACGACCATCGTCGCCACCTCGACGAAGCCGAGCGCGACGGTCGGCCAGAAAAGGATCGACCGAACTGCCGGCTCGGCCATGCTCGGCTCGAGCTGCAGGTAGCCGATCGCGGCAATGCCGACGCCGGCCATGCCGCCGAGGATGATCATGATGCCCATCAGGGCGCTGGCACGACCGACCTGCCTGGCCGGGACGAGGTCGGGCACGTAGCCCTGGAATGGTCCCTGCGCAAAGTTGGACGAGAACTGGAGCAGGACGAGCGCGACGACGATCGCCACGTATGTCTCGGCCGAGGCGACCGCCCACAGGAAGACCACGTCGAGCAGGCTGCCGATGACGATGTACGGCTTGCGCCTGCCCCAGCGCGAGACGGTGTAGTCGGAGATCGCGCCGACCGTCGGCTGGACGAGCACGGCGGTGATCACGCCGGCGACGGTGATCAGGCCGAGCGCCAACCCCGCCGACGCCGGTCCGAAGAGCGCCTCCATGCGCTTGGGCAGCACGATGACGTGCAGCCCGGTCCACATCGCGTTGATGCCCAGCCAGTAGATCGAGAGGGTCAGCAGCTGGCTGAGCGGCAGCTCTCGGGTGGGCCGGCCCAGGGCGTGGACGACGGGCTCGCGAACGCCGGCGACACCCGGGTCGAGGGTCGGCTCGAGCACCGCTTCGCCGGCGCCGCTGGTTGCTTTGCTGCTCAAGCTGTCGATCGGCCGAGTGTAGGCCGTGACCCTAAGGCGCCGGAGCGGCCGGCTCGACCGCGAGCTGGATGTCGCCCGGCGGTTCGACGCGCGGCCGGACGGGAATCAGCAGCAGGCATGCAGCGCCGAGGAAGATGAGACCGGTCAGGATCGCCGCGCGCGGCGCCGCCTCGAGACCGACGCTGGCAGTCACCTGGTCGAGGATCTGACCGCCGATGATCAGCGCCAACGGCCCGCTGATCGAGTTGGCGATGTTGGCGAGTCCCATGTAGCGACCGGACGCGACTCGCGGGATGGTCGAGGTCATCAGCGCCCAGTCGATGGCCACATAGCCGCCCGAGCCGAGGCCCAGCAGCACCAGACCGGGGATTGCCTCGACCGGCGCCTGGGCGCGAGCGACGAGGAGGATGCCGATCGCGGCGGCGAGGGCCGACAGCCAGACGACTCGCTTGCGTCCGATTCGGCTTGCCACCCACGCCGATGGGACAGTGCCACCAATCGTGCCCACGGCCAGGGCAACGGTTCCCAGGGTCAGCCACGTCGTGAGATCGGCGCCGCTCTGACCGAGCGAATCGCGGATGTAGAACAGGCTCAAATTGACGAACACCGCCGGACCCATCAGGAAGAGCAGTCGGGTGAGGGTCATGAACACGAAGCTGCGCTCACGCAAAGCGTCGAGACCCCACGTCTCGAGCGCGATGCGCGTCCATGAGCGCCCATCGCGCGGCCGGCCCTGCGGCCCTTCGCGAACGGTCGCAACCGTGATCAGCGCGAGCACCGCCTCGATGACGCCGATCAGGACCAGCGGAACGGCATAGTCGCCGGTCGTGGCACCGGTCGAGATCAGGGCCGCGCCAACGATCACGCCCATCAGCCTCATCAGGCCGATCAACGCGCTGGCGACGTTGACCTGGCGCTCTGGTACGAGGTCGGGCACGTAACCCTGGAAAGGTCCCTGGGCGAAGTTGGAGCTGAACGAGAGAAGGAGCAGGAACGCCGCCAGCGAGAGGAGCGACTGCGATGTCGCGATGCCGATGATGAACACCAGGTCGAGCATCCCGCCGACGAAGATGAATGGCTTGCGCCGGCCCCAGCGCGAGGTGAGGTAGTCGCTGATCGACCCGACCGTCGGCTGGACCAGGATCGCCACCAGCGCGGCGCCCAGCTCGAGCAAGCCCATCGTCGTGCCGCGCGTCGGGATGCCGACGAGTGACTCGACCTTCCACTGGCCGAAGATCTCGTAGCCGCCCCACAGCATGTTGATCCCGAACCAGTAGACGGAGATCGCCAGCAGCTGGCCGCGCGGCAGCAGACCCCCGCCGGTGTGTCCCGCGTCGGCGTCTGCCATTGTTCAATCCTCGGACGATTGGCATGCCTCGTGTGCGCCGATTTCGCCATCCCCGACGGATGCGTCACAATCGGGCCGTGACCCAAATGCCCCAGCAGTCGGGGGTCGCCGCCAGCGGCGGCGACGTGCCCACCATCCCGTTCAGTGAGCGGCGCCTGGAAAACGGCCTGCGCGTGATCGTCGCGCCGGACCACCTGGCGCCGGTCGTCGCGATCAACATCTGGTACGTCGTGGGTTCGCGCCACGAGCAGCCCGGACGGACCGGCTTCGCCCACCTGTTCGAGCATTTCATGTTCCAGGGTTCGCGCCACGTGACGAAGGCCGAGCACTTCAGCCTGATCCAGAGCGCGGGCGGCGTGAACAACGCCACGACCTACTTCGATCGGACCAACTACTTCGAGACGCTGCCGTCGCACCAGCTCGAGCTCGCCCTCTGGCTGGAGGCCGATCGGATGGCCACCCTGCTCGACGCGCTCGACCAGGAGAACCTCGACAACCAGCGCGACGTGGTCAAGAACGAGAAGCGCCAGAGCTACGACAACCGACCATACGGCTCGTTCTACGAGAAGCTGATGGCCGCCGTCTTCCCGGCCGATCACCCGTACCACCACACGCCGATCGGCTCGATGGAGGATCTCAACGCGGCCTCGGTCGATGACGTGGTCACCTTCTTCAAGACCTGGTACGCGCCGAACAACGCGGTGCTGTCCATCGTCGGCGACGTCGACGAGGAGGAGGCGCACGCGGCCGCGGCACGCTACTTCGGGCCGATCCCGGCCAATCCGGAGATCCGCCAGCCGGATCTGCCGCAGGTTGAGCCACTCATCGGCCACGAGGCGCGTGAGGTTGTGCCCGACAACGTGCCGCTGACGCGCGTCCACTTCGGCTTCCGCTGCCCGCCGTACGGCACGCGCGAGTTCGACGCGCTCGAGGTCGCCAGCCAGATCCTCGCCGGCGGCCGTGGCAGCCGGCTGTATCGCAGCCTCGTCCGCGAACGCAAGATCGCCCAGGACGTGACTGCCTTCGGGCTGCCGCTCGATCGGCGGTGCGAGCTTCTTCGGCGGCTGGATCACCGTCCGTCCCGACAGCGACGCCGATACCGCCGAGCAGGGCTACCTCGACGAGCTGCAGCGAATGGCCGACGAAGGCGTGACGGAAGACGAGCTGATCCGAGCCCGGGCACTGATCGAGGCGAGCGAGCTCGGCGCGCTGGGTCGCGTCGAGGAGGTCGCCGACCGGCTGTCGATGTACGCGGCGCTGTTCGATCGACCCGAGCTGATCAATGAGCAGCTCGGCCGCTACCTGTCGGTGACCGCCGAGGAGGTCCAGTCGGTGGCGCGCGACGTGTTCCGGCGCCGACAACCGCGTCGTGCTGACATACGTCCCCGCCGAGCCCGAGGAGCAGGCGGCGTGACGCTCGACGATCCGGCCGAGAAGGGCTTCGCGACCGACCAGGAGCCGCCGGAGCCTTCCGATTCGGACGAGAACGCCGCCGCCGGCCTGACGCCCGACGTGCTCGCCGACGAGCCGGCCTCGGGTGCCGTCATCGCGCCACCGCCGGCCGACGAGGAGGCCCCGAGCCACCCGTTTGACCTGTCGGTGCTCGACGTCCGGCCGGGCCCCGGCCGGCCGCGTGAGTACCACTTCCCGCGTTTCGAGCGCTTCACCGCTGTCGAACGGCCTGACCGTCGTCAATGCCCACGTGGCCGGCCGGGCGCTCGTCGCGGCCCAGCTGCTGCTGCCCGGCGGCGGGTGGACCGAGCCGGCGGATCAGGCAGGCATCACCGTCCTGACCGGCCGGGCGATGACCGAGGGCACCCGCCGCCGCGACGCGAACGACTTCATCGAGTCGGCCGAGCGCCTCGGCGCGGAGATCCACGCCGACGCGACGTGGGAGACGCTCAGTGCGAGCGTCGAGGTGCCGCGCTCGAAGTTCGGCGACGCGCTCGGGCTGCTGGCCGAGATGGTCGCCGAGCCGGCTTTCCCAGCGGCCGAGGTGGAGCGACTGCGCGACGAGCGCATGAACGATCTGCTCCAGGCCTGGTCGGATCCGCGCCGGCGCTCGGAACGCGTCTTCCCGGAGACGATCTACGACGCGGCCACGCCCTACCGCCGGCCGCTGGCCGGCGTCCAGTCGACGATCCGCAATCTCGACCGTGACGCGGTGGTGGCGCGCCATCGGGCGATGATCGATCCCGCCGCGGCCACGCTCGTCGTCGCCGGCGATCTGGGCGGTCTCGTCGCTCGAGGAGCTTGCCGAGCGCCATCTGGGCAGCCTCTCCGGTGACGCCACGAGTGCCGAGGCACGATCAGAGGAGATCGCGACGACCGAGCCCACGCTGGTGCTCGTCGATCGTCCGGGAGCGCCTCAGTCCGAGGTGCGCATCGGGCACGTCGGCGTTGCGCGCAGCACGCCCGACTTCCACGCCCTGTCGGTGCTCAACGCGATCCTCGGCGGCACCTTCAATTCGCGCCTCAACCGCGTTATTCGCGAGGAGCTGGGCTACACCTACGGCATCAGCTCCTCGTTCGACATGCGCCGCCGGCCGGGGCCGTTCGTGATCCGGACCGCGGTCGAATCGGCGGTGACCGTGCCCGCCGTGCTCGAGACCCTGCGCATCGTGCGCGCCTTCATCGAGGCCGAGGTCGAGTCGGATGAGCTGGTCGTTGCGCGCGACTACCTCGTCGGCGTCTTCCCGCTCCGATTCGAGAGTGCCGCCCAGGTCGCCTCGGCGCTGGGCGGCTTGATCGTCTTCGATCTGCCCGACGACGAGCTCGATCGATATCGCCCGCGCATCGCCGCAGGTCAGTGCGCTCGACGTCCAGCAGGCCGCTGCGCGCCACATTCGGCCGGCCGACATGTCGATCGTGATCATCGGCGACGCGAATCACGTCGAGGCGCCGCTGCGCGCTGCCGGACTGGGCGAGCTGATCATCGTGCCGGCGGACGCGACGCCCGAGTGATCGTCGTCCTCGGCCGGCCGGGGCTCGACGCGCGTGACCGGCTCGACCGGGCGGCAGGACGCGTGGCGGTCGCGGCCGCAGCCGCGGGCGGTCGGGTCGACGCTGGTCGGCAGCGTCGGTGATGACGCCGACGGTGACGCCGTCGCTATCGAGCTCGGTCGCGTCGGGATCGGCCACGCCGCATTGCTTCGTGATCCGGCCGGCATCACGCCGCGCTCAAGGGAGACGGACGCCGGCCTTGAGGATGACGCGGCAGAGGGAGCGCCCTTGCCGCGACTGGACGCGGCCGACATCGACCTTGGTCTGCGCTACCTGGCCGAGTGCCAGGTGCTCGTCGTTGCAGAGCCGCTCGATGAGCAGGCGCTCGACGTCGCTGCGTCCGCCGCGAGATACCACGGCGCCGCGCTGATCGTCGTCACGGAGGCGGGCTCGTCGGCGCCGCAGCCTGAAGAGGCGACAGTGCTCGAGATGCCCGACGCGGACGGCGGCGCGTTCGCCGAGCTGGTCGGCCGTTACGCCGCGCTGCTCGATAGCGGCCGTGGCGCGGCCGAGGCGTGGCACGACGCCGTCTCCGAGACAGGCTGGCAGAACGCGCCGGCGTGACCGACACCGCGCAGCCGCTGGTCGTCTTCGGCGACGTGAACCTGGGCTACGACTTCGGTCCCGAGCATCCGCTCACGCCACGCCGCTTCAGGCCCTCGATCGACCTCCTGCGCACGGTCGGCGCCGAGCGCTTCGTCGAGCCGCGAACCGCGACCGACGATGAGCTGGCTCGACTGCACAGCCCGGACTACATCGACATGGTCCGCGAGTTCTCGCACGATCCGGGACGTTCGCCGGCCGCCGGCATCGGGCCGGGCGACTGTCCGCCCTTCGAGGGAATGCACGAGTCGTCGGCCGCGATTGCCGGCGGGTCGATCGATGCCGTCGATCGGATCCTCGCCGGTGAGGCCGAGCACGCCTTCAATCCCGGCGGCGGCCTGCATCACGCGATGGCCGGCCGTGCGTCCGGCTTCTGCATCTACAACGACGTCGCGCTGGGCGTCGCCCGAGCTCGCGACGCCGGCCATCGCGTGCTCTACGTCGACCTCGACGTGCATCACGGCGACGGCACCCAGGCGCTCTTCTGGGACGATCCGGAGGTGCTCACGTTCTCGATTCACGAGACGGGCATGGCCCTCTTCCCGGGAACCGGCTTCGTCGAGGAGCTCGGCGGGCCCGGCGCGCTGGGCACGAAGGTCAACCTGCCGCTCCAGCCGCTGACCGGCGACGGTTCGTGGATCGCGGCGATCGAGCGGGCACTGCCCGCGCTCGCCGCTGCGTTCGAGCCCACGTTCCTCGTCACTCAGCACGGCTGCGACACGCACGTCTACGACCCACTGGCGCACCTGCGTCTGACGACGCGTGCCTACCGCGCGGCAACGACGCTGCTCGACCGCATCGCCCACGAGCACACCGGCGGTCGCTGGCTGGCCACCGGCGGCGGTGGCTACGACGCGTACCGGGTCGTGCCGCGCTCGTGGTCGCTTGTCTGGCTGGCGCAGGCGCATCGCGACCCGCCCGAACAGACCGATGAGCCGTGGCGTGGCCGCTGGCTGGCCGAAGTCGGCGCGCTTCGATCAATCGCCGCCACCGGACGAATTCCTCGACCCAGACGAGATGGTCAGGTCGGAGCCGGCCGACCTCGCCGAGTCGAATGCCAGAACCGTGGAGCGTGCCCTGAGCGCAGCGTTGGGGCACCTTGGAGGAGATGTCGCATGACCGCTGAGTCGGGTTTCGTCGAGGCGCCCGGAGCGCGCCTGTACTACGAGGTCGAAGGGGAGGGATCGCCGCTCACGCTAGTCCACGCCGGCGTGGCGCACCTGCGCATGTGGGACGCGCAGGTCGAGGCGTGGCGAGATCGACATCGGATCATTCGCTACGACACGCGCGGCTTCGGCCGAACGCTCGTCGAGGACGTGCCGTACTCGAATCGCGACGATCTCCGCGCGGTGCTCGACCACCTCGGCGTGGAGCGCACGCACCTGCTCGGCCTGTCGCGCGGCTCGATGATCGTGACCGACTTCCTGGTCGAGAACCCCGAGCGCGCCCTGTCGCTTACGTGGGTCGCCGGCGGCCTGCGTGGCTTCGAGCCCGACGAAGACCCGCGTCTCGAGGCACTGTGGCCGGAGATGGAGCGACTCGAGGAAGCCAGGGACTGGGAACCGCTGGTCGAGCTGGAGACGCAGGTGTGGACCGACGGCCCGGGTCAGCCGCCCGACCGTGTCGATCCCGTTCTACGTCGCCAGATGATCGAGTGGAACTTGGACAACTACCGCGCCGATCAGCCCGCCAACCAGCCCACCCAGCCCGAGGTGCCGGCGGCGCAGCTGCTCGACCGGATCAAGGTGCCAGCGCTGTTCATCTGGGGCACGTTCGACGAGCAGCCCGTGCTGCGTGCCGGCGAGAAGCTGACGGCCGAGGTGAGCGGCGCGCTCAGCCACGTCTTCGAGGGCGTGGCGCACATGGTCAACCTCGAGCGGCCCGAGGAGTTCAACCGGCTGGTGGGCGACTTCCTGGCGGAGGTCGACGCAGCGGGCAGCTAGCAGCCAGCAGTCAGCGAACTGGCCGACGCGGTCAGTCGACCAGGACGATCCCTGAAGAGACAGTCACCTGGACGCCGGCAGTGTCGGTCAGCGTGAGCAGCCAGCGGTAGCAATAGCCGTGCCGCAATTGTTCGGCGGTTGCCTCGGTTTCGCTGTACGAATAGTCGGTCGCGAGTGCGGCTTCGTCGCATGTGCCCGCCTCAGTGAAGGGCGCGGATTGGCGCTCGATCTGTCGCGTGGCGATGGGGGCATCGCCGACGGTCTCGACCCAGCCAACGCGGGCAGTGGCTGCCGATTGACGGGTCACTCCAGCCGCCGGCGCCACGAACGATGCGCTGGGAGGATCGCCGGCGACCGTGACCTGAAGCGTCACGTTCCGTTCGACGTCGGCCGCGATGGCCTTGACGGTGAGAGTGTGCTCGCCTGCCGCGACTGCGTCATCGACCTGCACCAGCAGCTCGCCGGTCGATCCGCCGATCACCGCCTGGCCGGATGAGAATCCGGCCGGTGGCGCGATGAGGCTGACCGCGACCGGGTCGGCAAATCCGCCGATGCGGCTGAGCGTCACGTCAATCGCGAATCGCTGGCCGGCGCCTGCCGATCCCTCCGGCTTATCAGCCCTCACGCCGAAGTCGGGCATCGCCCGGAAGTTGCCCACCCAGACCGCCCGCTCGTGCGTCCCGCGATCGGGATCGGACGAGGTCCGCCAGTCGAGCGTGCCGACTGCCTGGAGGGCGAGGCGTGTCTGGTGGGGAGTGGCCCGCGGATACATCGAGCGATAGATGGCGGCCGCGCCGGCGACGTGGGGCGAGGCCATCGAGGTGCCGCTCATCCATGCGTAGCGGCCACGTGTGTATGTCGAGAGGACGCATTTGCCGGGGGCGATCAGGTCGACGTCAGGCCCGTAATTGCTGAAGCGGGCGAACCCGTCGTCCGGCTCGGAGCTCCAGTACGGGCACGAGTCGGAGGCCTTGCCGCGACCGCCGGGCCGTCCGTCGTAGTCGGCCATCGCCGACACGGTGATGACCTCGTCGTAGGCGGCGGGACGGTTGCGCCGCGCGTTACGCGACTCGTTGCCGGCCGCGACGGCATACGTCGTGCCGCGATTGACTGAGCGGCAGATGGCCATGTGCACGCCGTCGTGGCGCTGCCGGCCGCAATCGCGATCATTCGAGCCGGGCAACGTGAAGCTGATGCTCATGTTGGCCACCTCGAACCGTGGCCGGCTGGGCGCGCCAGGCTGGCGCTGTGCCGTGACCCAGTCGATGCCGCACACGATCGAGGACATGGAGCCGTGCCCGTTGCGGTTGAGAACCTTGACCGACCACAGCCGCGCACCGGCAGCAACGCCAACCACGCCGATGTTGTTGTCGAGCGCGCCGACGATGCCTGCGACATGCGTGCCGTGGCCGTTGTTGTCATCCCACTTGTCGCGATTGCGGCTGGTGCAGTTGAAGCCGCCGGCGACGTTGAGATCGGGGTGGTTACGCTGGATGCCGGTGTCGAGGATGGCCACGTCGGCATTGACCCTGCCACCGCCGCGCACGCCGATGACGGCCGACTGACGGGCGCCGACGCGGCGCACTCCGGCCGGCACGCGAACGCCCGGATTGCCGGTGGTGCGCACGCCGCCTGCTTCCATATCGGACAGGACGTCGCCGAGGTCGACCTGTTGGTCGGGCATGATCGTCGCGACCGCCGGGTTTCGCCCGATCGCGCCGAGCTGGGCGCGTGTCAGGCGCGCCGAGAAGCCACCCAGCGCGTTGCTGAAGACCTGATCGACGGATACTCGGTCGCGCGCGGCGATTTCGCGCACGCGGCTGTTGACCAGATCGGGATCGACGCTGCGGTCGCGGGAATTGGTGTCGTCTACTCGGGCGCCACCGGTGGTGGCGCGTGAGTCGGTCAGAGTCGCGGCGCGCATCGACGCCGGCATCGCCTGGACGCGAAAGGGAACAGTACGGCCTGAGCCGACTGCTTCAAGCGCCCGGGCCGGAACTCCAACCGCTCCATCGTCGAACACCACGATGTACGGCTGGCGCGCCTCGCCGGCCATCACGAAGCCTGCCGGTGCCGCAACGGCGAGCAGCAGCAGTGTCAGAAATGTGTACCTCCGGATTCGACTGCGCGCAGCAGGCCGAACCCGCCCTCTCATCTCTTGCATCGGTTTGTGACGCTACGCACCAGACCCCCTCCCGAATAAGGAGCACAAGTACCTGCACTCGCAGGACCTCCGGCGAAAGCCGGATGGGACTGGTTCCCTTTGGCACGCTTGTTCGATTTAGTGGCTCGACCTATACTCGGCGCCCGTGCCCCGGCGATCTTCCAGCAAGCTTCCGACCGACTCTCCGGCGGTTGATCCGCTCGCCGCGTTCACGCCCGCCACGCGCGATTGGTTCGCTGCCTCGTTCGATGCGCCGACTGCCGCCCAGGCCCTGGGCTGGCCGGCCATCGCGGCCGGTGAGCACGCGCTGATCTGCGCTCCCACCGGCTCGGGCAAGACGCTCGCCGCGTTCCTGTGGTGCCTCGATCGGTTGATGAGCGAGCCGGTCCCCGACGATCCGCTGCGCCGCCTGCGCGTCCTCTACGTTTCGCCGTTGAAGGCGCTCGTTCACGACGTGAACCGCAACCTTCGTTCGCCGCTCGCCGGTATCGCGCTGGCGGCGCGCAATCGCGGCGAGCACGACCTGACGCGCGATGTTCAGGTGGCGATGCGCACCGGCGACACGCCGGCCGAGGAGCGGCGCGCGTTCGGCAAGCGGCCGCCGGACATCCTGGTCACCACGCCCGAGTCGCTCTACCTGCTGCTCACCTCGCAGGCGCGCGAGGCGCTGCGCGGCATCGAGTGGGTGATCGTCGACGAGATCCACGCCCTCGCCGGCACCAAGCGCGGCGCACACATGGCGCTGTCGCTCGAGCGGCTCGAGGCACTCACCGAGAAACCGCCGCAGCGCATCGGGCTGTCGGCGACGCAGCGTCCGCTGAGCGTCGTGGCCGGTTTCCTCGGCGGCCGCCAGCCGAGTCCGGATGGCGAACAGGCAGGTGAGCAGCGACCGGTGAGCATCGTCGATGCCGGCGTGCGCAAGCCGCTCGATCTCGAGGTCGTGGTACCGGTCGAGGACATGGCAGCGATCGGCGAGGTCCTGCCGCTCGATCAGCAGCCCGGCGGCTCGGCCGCGGGCGCCGACCAGCGCAGCTCGATCTGGCCCCAGATCCACCCGCGCATCCTGGAGCTGATCCGCGCGCACCGCTCGCACGATCGTCTTCGTCAACAGCCGACGGCTGGCCGAGCGGCTGGCGCTGCGACTCAACGAGCTGGCCGGCGAGGACCTCGTCCGTGCCCACCACGGCTCGCTGGCGCGCGAGGAGCGGCTGCTGATCGAGGAGCAGCTCAAGGACGGCCGGCTGCCCGCACTGGTCGCCACGAGCAGCCTCGAGCTCGGCATCGACATGGGCGCGGTCGACCTCGTCATCCAGGTCGAATCGCCCGGGTCGGTCGCGCGCGGACTCCAGCGCATCGGACGGGCGGGCCACCAGGTCGGCGAGCCGTCGCAGGGCGTGATCTTCCCCAAGTACCGCGGCGATCTGCTCGAGTCGGCGGTCGTCACGCGCGAGATGCTCGACGGCGAGATCGAGCCGACGGTCATTCCGCGCAACCCGCTCGACGTGCTCGCCCAGCAGCTCGTCGCCACCGCTGCCGACCGACGCTGGCAGGTGGACGAGCTGTACGAGCTCGTGCGTCGGGCAGAGAACTTCGCCGATCTGGGACGCGATTCGTTCGAGGCGACGCTGGGCATGCTCGCCGGCCACTACCCGGGCGACGAGTTCGCCGAGCTGCGGCCACGGGTCGTCTGGGATCGCGCCGCGGGCACCGTCGAGAGCCGCCGCGACGCGCGCACCGTCGCCGTCATCAGCGGCGGCACCATCCCCGACCGAGGCCTGTTCGGTGTCTTCCTGACCGAGGACGGCGACGCCGATGGCCGTGGCGCATCGACCCGCGCGAGATCGGCCGCGCGGCGGCGGCCGGCGCGTCGGCGAGCTCGACGAGGAGATGGTCTACGAGGCGCGCGAGGGCGAGGTCATCCTGCTCGGCGCGAGCGCGTGGCGGATCGACCAGATCACCCACGACCGCGTGCTCGTCTCGCCGGCGCCCGGCGAGCCGGGCAAGGTGCCGTTCTGGAAGGGCGACGGGCCGGGCCGGCCGATCGAGCTCGGCCGCGCGCTGGGCGAGTTCACGCGCGAGATCGCCGAGACGGTCGCCGATGGGAGCCGCGGCCGGAAGAGAGCCGAGAAGCAGCTGCGCGAGGAGCACGAGCTCGACGAGCTCGCCGCGCGCAACCTGCTCGACTACCTCGACGAGGAGCAGTCGGTCACCGGCGCGCTGCCGACCGACCAGACGATCGTCCTGCAGCGCTTCCGCGACGAGCTGGGCGACTGGCGCATCTGCCTCCTGACGCCGTTCGGGGCGCGCGTCCACGCGCCGTGGGCGCTGGCGATCGAGGCACGCCTGCGCGAACGACTCGGCCTGGACGTCCAGCCGATCTGGTCGGACGACGGCATCGTCGTCCGCCTGCCGATGACCGACGAGCTGGGCGGCGAGGGCCTTGCGGCCGATGGCGACGGTCCGGGGCGAGGCGGAGCGGTGGCCGCGGCCGAGGAGGCGGTCCGGATCGGCTCCGAGGAGGTCGAGGAGCTGGTCATCGGCGCGCTCGGTGGGTCGGCGCTGTTCTCGAGCCACTTCCGGGAGAACGCGGCGCGGGCGCTGCTGCTGCCGCGCCGCCGCGCCGGCCAGCGGACGCCGCTGTGGCAGATGCGCCAGCGCTCGGCGCAGCTGCTCGGCGTGGCCAGCCGCTACGGCATCCTTCCCGATCATCCTCGAGACGTATCGCGAGGTGCCTCCAGGACGTCTTCGACCTGCCCGCGCTGAAGGGCATCCTGGCCGCCATCGAGCGGCGCGAGATCCGGCTCGTGAGCGTCGAGACGCGGCGCGCGTCGCCGTTCGCGAGCTCGCTGATGTTCGACTACATCGCCTCGTACATGTACGAGGGCGACGCGCCGCTCGTCGACCGTCGCGCCCAGGCGCTGGCGCTCGACCGCGACCTGCTGCGCGAGCTGCTCGGCGCCGAGGAGCTGCGCGAGCTGCTCGACGCGGACGCGCTGGCCGAGCTGGAGCTCGAGCTCCAGTTCCTGGCGCCCGACCGAGCGGCGGGCTCGGCCGATGCGGTGCACGACCTCCTGCGCCGGCTGGGCGACCTGACTGCCGACGAGGTCGCCGCCCGGGTGCGCGGCCCGGACGAACGCGCCCGTGCCGCGGCCGCCGGGGAGTGGCTCGAGGCGCTGGCCGCCGACCGGCGCGCCGTGCGCGTCCGAATCCGCGGCGAGCAGCGCTGGATCGCGATCGAGGACGTCGCCCGCTATCGCGACGCGCTCGGCGTCGTCGCCGCCCGTCGGCGTGCCGCACGCGTTCCTCGGCGCCGACACAGGATGCGCTGGCGGGACTGCTGGCGCGCTGGGCGCGGCATCACGGTCCGTTCCTGGCCGCCGAGCCGGCGACGCGCTGGGGTCTGCCGATCACTGAAGTCGAGGCGGAGCTGGAACGGATGCTCGCCGCCGGCACGCTGCTGCGCGGCGAGTTCCGGCCCGGCGGCGTCGAGCGCGAGTGGTGCCATCCCGAGGTGCTGCGCCTTCTTCGCCGCCGCTCGCTGGCCCGGCTGCGCCGCGAGGTCGAGCCAGTCGAGCCGCAGGCGCTGGCGCGCTTCCTGCCGCGCTGGCAGGGCATCGGCGAGCGGCGCAGCGGCGTCGATCGGCTGGCCGAGGTGATCGCCCAGCTCGAGGGGACGCCGCTGCCGGCGAGCGTCCTCGAGCGCGACGTGCTGCCCGCGCGAGTGGCCGGCTACTCGCCGCGACTGCTCGACGAGCTCGGCGCGGCGGGCGAGGTGGTCTGGATCGGTCTCGGCTCGCTCGGCCGCGACGACGGCCGGGTCGCGCTCTACCGACCCGACCGTCTGTCGCTGCTGCTGCCGGCCGGCGATGCGTCCCAGGAGAGGCCCGATTCGTGGCTCCACGATGCGATCCGGGGCTCAGCTGAGTGAACGGGGAGCGTCGTTCTATCGCGACGTCCTGGCCGCGGCGCTGCGGGCTGCCGCTGAGCGCGGCGAGCGACCGGTCCGCGAGCGCGACCTGCTCGACGCGCTGTGGGACCTCGTGTGGGCGACGGAGGTGACCAACGACACGTTCGCGCCGCTGCGCGCGCTGCGCTGGCCGCGCACCGGCTCAGCGCGGCGTGCGGGACCGGCGGGCACGACCCGACCACGCTTCACCAGCGCAGCGCGCATGGGCCCGCCCGAGGCGGCCGGCCGCTGGTCGCTCGTCAGCGACACAGTCGCGACGGCAGTCGCACTGCGCGGCGGAACGGAGCCGACACGAGACCGAGCGACGCCATGCCCACGCATTGCGTCTGCTGGACGCATACGGCGTCGTCACCCGGGACACGGTCGCGGGGGAGGGCGTCACCGGCGGCTTCTCGGCGGTCTACCCGGTGCTGCGCGAGATGGAGGAGCGCGGCCGCGTCCGGCGCGGCTACTTCGTCGAGGGCCTCGGCGGCGCGCAGTTCGCATTCCCGCGGCGCTCGACCGGCTGCGCGCCGAGCGTGCCGACGCCGGCGGCGACCGCGGCGCGACCGATGTCCAGCTGCTTGCCGCATCAGATCCGGCCAACCCGTACGGCGCAGCGCTCGCCTGGCCGCGCTGGTCGGACGATGACCGACGGCCGCTCGCGCGCGGTGCCGGCGCGTACGTCGTGATCGTCGACGGCGAGCCGGTCGTGTACCTCGAGCGCGGCGGCAAGACCCTCCAGACGCTGCCGGCGTTCGCCGATCGTGAGACCGCCGCGGTCGCCCTCAACGCTCTTCGTCAGCTGCTCGCCGACGGCCGCTTCCGCTCACTCCAGATCGAGCGCGTCGACGGCTTGCCCGTCGCCGACTCGCCGCACTCCGACGCGCTCGCGGCGGCCGGATTCCAGCGTTCGTACCGCGGCTGGCTGTTGCGTGCCTGAGGGCGACACCCTCGCCCGGATCGCGTCGGCACTGTCACCGGTCCTGACCGGCAAACGGATCACCGCTGCAAGAGGTCGGCCCGGCGGAGCACAGCTCGAGCGCGTGGTCGGCCAGAAGGTCGAATCGGTCGAGTCTCGCGGCAAGCACCTGTTGATCGCGTTCGATGGCGGAATGACCCTGCACACCCATCTCGGTCTGCACGGGTCGTGGCACCGCTACCGCTCGACTGAGCCCTGGCGGCGCGCCCCGAGCCGCGCCGTGGCCGTTCTCGACACGTCGGATTGGGTCGCGGTCTGCTTCGACGCCCCGACGGTCGAGCTGATAGACACCCGAGCGGTCGACCTTCACCCGGCTCTCCGTCGCCTTGGACCGGATCTCGCCCGCGCCGACGTCGATATCGACGCAGCGTTTGCCGCGCTGCGTGAGCCGGCTCGGACGGACATGGCTGTCGGTGACGCGCTGCTCGACCAGCGCGCGGCGGCGGGTCTGGGCAACGTCTATCGCAGCGAGCTGTGCTTCATCGAGCGTGTCGATCCGTTCACACCCGTATCAGGCGTGGCCGACGAGACGCTGCGCCGGATGCTCGAGCGGGGCGCGACGTTGGTCAAGGCAAACAGCGCCGGCGGCGCGCGGGTTACGACCACGGCCGGCACACCGGGTGACCTGTACGTCTACGGTCGAACCGGCCGGCCATGCCGCCGGTGCGGGACGAGGATCAAATCGGCCACGAGCCGCGTGCGCGAGGGTAGCAACCCACGCCGCACCTACTGGTGCCCGCGCTGCCAACCGCCGTGGGACCAGCTCACCGCCACTGTCGGTTGAGGCGCGCCAACGTGCGATGGTAGGCAGGTGAGGCTCGGCTTCGACCTGCGCATCATGCGTTACCCGCCCGGCGGGACTGCGGCGTACGCCCAGACGACGATGGACCGGATGGCGCTTCATCGTCCCGAGGGATGGGAGGTCGTGGGGCTGCCCGGCTGGCCGCGGCTCGCCCATGGACGCGAGTTGCCCGCGCCACTCCGTCGCACCGCGAACGTCGCCCTCGATGTCGGATGGCTGGGCTGGGGAGCGCCCCTGGAAGCCGCGCGTCACCGGTTGGACGCATGGTTCACGCCCGCCAGCTTCCTCCCGCTGGCGTTGCCACGACCGCAGGTCGCCATCATGCACAACCTCGCCTTCCTGATCGTGCCCGAGCTGTTCGGACGCGAGTTCGTGGAGGTTGCCGAGCGGCTCCATCGCCTCGCGGTCACTCGGGCGGCGCGAATCATCACTCCGACCGAGTTCTTGCGCGAAGTCGTCGTCGAGCGGCTGAACGCGCCGCCAGATCGTGTCAGCGTGATCGGCTGGGGAATGGATCACCTGCCAGTCCCTGCCGAGTCTTCGGGCGTGAACGTGGCTCGGCCGTACGCCCTGTTCATCGGCCAGACCCAGCCCCACTGGAACGTGGATGTCCTGCTCGACGCGTGGGGCCGCGGCGTGCCGGACGACCTGATCCTGGTGATCAGCGGTGCAGCCGGCAGCGACGACCAGCGGCTGCGTAAAAGGATCGCCGATGAGGGCCTTGCCGGGCGCGTGGTGTTCACCGGCATGCTGCCTGGGCCGGAATTGATGGCGCTCATTCGCGACGCTCGGCTGTTCGTGGACCCGAGTCTCGCGGAGGGATTCGGCAAACCGGTGATCGAGACGATGATGCTCGGCATTCCCTGCGCTGTCTCAGATCGCGGCGCCCTGCCCGAGGTCACGCAACAGGCCGCCCTGATCTTTGACGCGACCGACCCCGACGCCGTGGTCGATGCGGTGACGCGGCTCCATCACGACGACGAGCTGCGCCGCACGTTGAGCGAGCGCGGACCGGTCGTCACGCGACGCTTTCGCTGGGAGACTGCGGCGCTTGGCTACTGGGACGAGGTTCGTGCCGCCATCGGTGATCCGGTGGTCAGCCGCCAGTAGGCACGACGCACAACGGCCTTCGGAACATCGTCCACGGCCGGCAGGTCCCAGGCGCAGCGCAGATAGTCGACGAACCCGGGCACGTCCTGCCACGCGTCCGGCGCGGTGCGTGCCCAGGCGAACCAATAACGGGGCAGCTCGCCGAGATGATCGTGCCGCCGAGTCCGAATCTGATGCTCAAGCCGCTCGGCCAAGCGCGCGCCCTCGTCGTCGCCAACATCGGTGAGCTGCTCGGGGACGGTGACGCGCATCGCCACTTGCAGGTAGGACAGACTCGCTCGTGAACGCACCACCATCCGTCGCCGAGCGACCTCGGAGGCGAAGGCAACCCAGTCGACGTCACCACGGCGAACGATGAGAGTGGCGTCGGCGACCCAGCGCACGGCCGGGTCGGCTGCCCATTTGGCGCCTGTCGCGAGGCTATGGACGAGCATCGGCGCCGGGGCGAGCATGCGCGTAGGAACTCCCTCGACATCGAGCGGTACCGAGCTCGCCCACGCCTCGTCGTCGGCGTGAGGGCCAACGTCCTCCTCGTGGATGGACCAATGAAAGTCGAGCGTCCGACCCGTTGGATCGTGCAGCGACACGCCGTGCCGCAGGCGGAAGTACGTGTCGTCGACCCGGCGCTCTGGCGACCAACCAAGTCGAGACAGCGCCACCAGCGCTGATGGAGCGTCGGAACGCCGCACAAGGATGTCGAAATCCGACATTGGCCGGAGAGCCACGTCGCCGTAGTAGGCAAGCCCAAGTGGCACGCCCTTCAAGACCAGCGTCTCATGACCCGCGTCGCGCAGCGCTGCCAGCGCCTGAGAGCAAAGCCGGACGAGGAGCCGGTTGTGAGCCCACCAATAGCGCTGCACGCCGTGGAGCCGGCTCTCCCAAGGATTCTCGAGCCCGAGCCGCTGCACGTTGCGCTGCACGAGCGGCAGCAGTCGCAGCGCGCCCGGATCGAGGGTGTCGAGGTCCGTCGTGGCCAGGGCGTGGCGCCACGCCCGTGCGGCGTCGTCGGTGTCCCACAGCGCCGCGCGAAGCAGCGCCAGCGCGGCGCGGCTCGGCCAGAAGCCTGGACGCCTCACTCGCCCACGAGGCCGCGCTGCCCGGTCCCCCGGCGCCGGACCAGGGCGGCATGTGCGGCTCGAACGTACTCGTCGCGCAGCTGGCGGTTGCGGATCCCGTGGTTATCTGCATGGAGTCGCCGAAAGACGAGCGGCCGCTCAACGGTCGCCGTGCGCAGCCCTGCGTCAGCTGCCCGACTCCACCAATCGAGCTGCTCGGCCAGCCGATACGTCGGGTCGAACTCTCCGACGCGCAGAAAGCTGGCGCGGCGGATCAGCACGCTCTCCCACACAGGGCCGCGCAATACCTGCGTCGGGTTCCCTCCGTCGATCGCAACCTGTTGCCACTCTGCCTCGGGCACCTGGGCGACGAGACAGCCGACTGCCTCAACGTCGCCGACCAGCAGGGGCAACTGCAGCTCCAGCTTGTTGGCAGCCCATCGGTCGTCCGCATCCACGGACGCGATCAGCGGCAGTCGCGACTCGGCAACGGCGCGGTTGCGCGCCCGGCTCACGCCCAAGTTCTCCTGGCGCACGACGCGTACGCGGTCGCCAAAGGAGCGCGCCACGCCGGCCGAGCCATCGGTCGAGCCGTCATCGACGACCAACACCTCGCCCGGCGGCATCGATTGCCCAACCACGCTCTCAATCGCCTCGCCGATGAGGTCGGCGTTATTGAAGACGGTGATCAGCACGCTGACCTGGCCCGAGCCCCAGGCAGGCTCACTCCCCGTCACCTGTCCGCGTTCGCTGCCTGGCGTCGCTTGATCGAGGCCGCCAGGACGCCGAGCATGTCGCTCGAGCCGTCAGGGTGACCCGAGAGGTTGGCCGTGTGGATGCGCTTGTCGAGCACGACGTCGGGCACGATCGCCACGTCGATCTGCGCATCTCGCGCGCGCACCAGCCAATCGGCGTCACTGCCGATCTGGTAGCGCTCGTCGAACAGGCCGAGTGACTCGAAAACGCTGCGCCGGACGAGCATCGTGCCGGGCAGGTAGCCGACGCGCTGTGTGCCGACCATCCAGCCACGAGTGCCCATCCATGACGGAATGGGACAGCCGGGCTCGACAAAGAGAGTGATATGGCCGAGCGAGTACCCCGCAGTCGGCGCGGCACGCAGAGCATTGACCTGCAGATCGAGCTTGTTCGGCCGCCATTTGTCGTCCTGATCGATGAACGCAACGAGCTCGCCTCTCGCTTCGCTGATACCCCGGTTGCGCGCTCCGGTACATCCGGTGTTTGACTGGCTGACGACTCGGACCGTTGGGTACTGCGTGAGGATCTCGGCGCTGCCGTCGGTCGAGCCGTCGTCGACACAGATCACTTCCGTGTCCGGATAGCTCTGGGCAAGCACGGACTCGACAGCCTCGCCGAGGAACGCCGCGCCGTTGTAGACCGGGATAACCACGCTCACCAAGCCCGTCTGAGCACGGCCGGCATCCACTACTCGTGCCTGCCTTCCAGCAGCTCACGGACGACATGCGCCAGCCCGGGTAGGTCCGTTCCGGCCGACAGGCGAAATGCCGAAACGCTGCCCAGGAACGTGGCCAGTGCGTTGAGCGCCCACTGGTCGGCGCCCGCCAGCTGCGCCAGCGTGCTCGGGGCGAGCGCAGCCAGCGCCGTGCTGCGCTTGATCGGCTCGAGGCTGCTCTCCGTGCCGCCGGTGATGCGTGGCACGACCACCGCCACGGCTTCGGCCGACGAGCGCGTCCTGTCGGGGAAGTCGCGGTCCACGAACCAGAGCGCCTTCTCGGTGGCCAGCTTGTCGGGGTTGTCGAGCAGCCCGGTCAGCTCCGGAAAAGCCGCGACCTGGTTCGGCTGCAGCTTTGCCGCCGAATAGAGGCTGTGGATGGTGGTGCCGCCCTTTGCGTCAACGAGGACGTAGTCGTCGCCGAGATAATCGAGCCCGGCGAGAAGGCAGGCCAGCGCGCTCGTCGACTTGCCTGCCCCGCTCGGCCCGGCCAGAAGCACCGCCTTGCCGTCAAGACCCACGGCTCCCGCATGGGCGAACTGGAGACCGTGGTCGCGCGCCCACCAGTGGAGCAGCGTTCGCAGCGGCGAGGCGACCTCGTTGGACGGCACGGAGCGCGCGTCTGGGACCCACACGATCGCTTCGCGCAGCGCCGCGTCATACAGGGTCAGGATGCGCGCCTCGCGCTGGTACGCGTAGCGCACTCGGTCGGCCCGTCCCGCGACGTCGCGAGAGTCTGGCGAATGGAGTCCTGCTCCGGGCCTAACCGGGAATGCGATGCCGGTCGATGCCGAATCCCACAACATGACCGACAGGTCTGCGTCGGACTGCGCGCCTACGGCAAGGTGAGTGAGCGCGCTGGTCATCGCCGGAATGAGCGCGGGTCCGGCAAACGCCGCATGGATCGGGCGCCCCGCGACCAGAAACGATTGCTCGACCGTACCGTTCTGCCGAGCAGCCAACGCATATGCCGTGCGCGCCGCGTCGAATGCGGCCTGGCGCGACCAGGCGCTGGTTGGCGAGGCGGGTTGTGCCCCCGGGGTGTCAGCTGCCGTCGCGGCGATCCGGCCAGCCACTTTCGTCGACAGCATGAATCGGGTCGAGCAGCAGTAGGTCCTGCAGGTCGTCGTAGCGTTGCAACACCGGTGGTGTGAACGCGGAACGCTCAGTTGATACAGCCCGCGAGGCGAGCGATGCGGCGTCGTCGGCGCGTTGCGCGTCACTCGGTTGATCGCCATCACGGGCCACCAGCAGCTCCTCGGCGAGGAGTCGTGCGACCAGCTCGTCGACCGCGGCGGAAACATCCGCGGGATCAGCGTTCACGCTGTCAACCAGCTCCTGGCCTACGGCTTCGACCGATAGGCCCGACCCGATCGCGTTCCAGATCCGCGCGCCGGTGGCATCGAGGCTGAAGTAAAGCCCGCGGTCGAGGTGAATGATCACCAGCTCGCCATCGATCGTTTGATGAATGACCGACGGCTCGTTGATTCGATAGCGCACGGAACGCCCGTCCTCCGTCACGCTCGTCAAACGTCCGCCTCCTCATCGAGCCCCCGAGCACGGTTCGGCCCGAGCGGCCGATGTTAGCATCGGCCTCTGAACGTTCCCCTGGCGCCGACGATGCGGCGCCTCTTCGGTGTCGTGCTCGTGCTGTCGCTGTTGGCGTGCGCGGCAACCCCCAGTTCCGGGCTGCCGGACGGCTTCGCCGCGACGCAGGTGATTTCCGGGCTCGATCGTCCAACGGCCATCCGCTTCGGCCCGGATGGCAGAGCATGGGTGGCCGAACAAGCCGGGCGAGTGAAGGTCTTCGCGCAGCTGACGGATGCCGCACCGGCGATGACGGCCGACTTCTCCGATCACGTCCTGGGACGGAATAATCGTGGCCTGCTCGGGCTCGCACCCGATCTGCACGATCCGACTGCTGCGTTCGTCCTGTACACCTTCCCTGCGCCTCCGGGAACGGATTCAGTGACCTGGAACGACGAGGCGACCAACTGCCCTGACGGGACCACGCGCAGCTGTGTGTCAACCGGGATCCTGTCGCACATCGCCTTCGATGCGGATGGCACTTTCCGTGAGACGGTTCTCGTCCGCGGTTGGTGTCATCACCACGCATCACATGCGCCAAACGACCTCGCGTTCGGCCCAGATGGCGCGCTGTATGTGTCGGCCGGCGAGGGCAGCGTTCCGGAGCTGCCGCTCGACGACGGAACATGGCTGCCGGAGAGCCAGCGCTGCAACGCCGGCGCATTCGCGGCTCGCGCGACGCCCGAAGATCGACAGCCCACGGACTGGTTGGGCTCCATCGTCCGCTTCGCCGCGGCCGACCTGGCGGCCGTCAATAGTGGCGAGCAGGTCTCGGATTGGCTTGCCGATCGAGCCACGATCGTCGCCTACGGACTGCGCAATCCGTTCCGCATGACCTTCCGACCGGGATCGCCTGAGCTCTGGCTGGGCGATCCGGGCTGGTCGACATGGGAGGAGATCGACGTCGTCACCGATGCCACGGACCAAGTGGTAGAGGACTTCGGTTGGCCGTGCCGCGAAGGGCCCGAACCCGCGTCGGGCTACTCCGCGGACCCACGCTGCGCCGCAATCACACAGGACCCGTCGCTCACAACCGCACCATGGCTGGTAGGCCGTGTCGGAGAACCGATGGGCAGTGGAGACGGTTGCGGCTCATCTCCTTCGGCCGTGTCTGGCATCGCCTTTGGGCCGGAGGCCTGGCCGTCGCCCTATGGCGAGGCGCTCTTCTTCGCCGACTATTCGCGCGCGTGCATCTACGTCGCGCTGGCCGACCCCGGAGCCGAACCGGATCCGCTCGATGTGCGGGTGTTCATGCCGGGCTCGGGAACGACGGTCGACTTGACCCTCGGACCGGATGGACGGCTCTACGCCGTCGATTTCGGCGCCGGGGTGATAACGGCATTCACTGCGCCGCCGCGCTGACCCAGATCTTCCGCTCCGAACGCCCAGCTGCGCGTCAGACGCGGCGGCCACGGACGTGCCCATAACCAGGGAACGAGGCCCCACACCAGGATCAGGTAGTCGATCCGCAACGGCCGCGGGTAGTCGAGCACTATCTCGAGCTGGCGCATGAATTGGGGCCACGTGGCAAGCGTCAGCACGAACAGCACGCCCAGCGTGACGAGGCCGATGCGCCACGACGCTCGCGGCATGAACAGCAGCAGCGGCGCTGGCACCCATTTGAGCGCAGTCCCGATCGCCCATGCGACCCCACCGGCCCGGGCGCTGGCCAACCACGCGAGCCACGGCGTGAGCGCGATGAACACGTTGATGTTGCCGGTATCGAGGTTTGCCGCCAGCGACGGTGCCAGGAGGGCGACCAGCGTGGCCGTGCCGAGTGGGCGGCGGTCATATGCCCACGCGACGGATGCGGCGAAGAGGACGACGTTGGCCAGCCGCCAGCCGACCCAGGCAAGGTCCCACGGGATCAGCGCGAAGGGCAGGAACAGGTACAGCGACCACGGCGCGTAGGCATAGGGCAGCGCGCCCTCGGCCGGCGGCAGGTCCAGCCCCGGCACAACCTGGTAGATGTCCTCGCCCGCCAGCCAGCGGTGAACCGCAGTCCAGTAGGCGTAGGCGTCCGATCCGGCGAGCTCACCGCGTGCCCAGAGGAAGGCAAGGACCAGGCCGCCGCTGATCGCCAGCAGCAGGATCGCCAGCAGGCGGCGCGGGTCGCGCAGGCGCGCGGGCAGCGCGCGGGCAAGCGACCACTCGGAATGAGCGACGTCAGTCACGGTTGGGGACGGTAGCGGGCGGGGCTCCGTTCGTCCTCCTCGACCAAACGTGTTGGGCGCCCCCGCCCGCCGCAATCCTAGCGACCGGGCGCAAGTGCATGGCGAAATCCTGCATCACCATCAGCGTGGCATACTCCGCGGGATGACCGAGGGGCATGTCATCATCATTGGTGGCGCGGAAGACAAGGTCCGGGAGCGTGTCATTCTGGCGCGCTTCATTCGGCTTGCCGGCGGCCCGGACGCGCGCATCGCGGTCATCAGCGCCGCTTCGTCGCTCGGCCCTTTGGCGGGCGAGATGTACCGGCGGATCTTCACCGAGATGGGCGCGAGCGATGTCTACCCCATCCACACGACCACTCGCGCGCAATGCGCGGAGCCGACCGCGGTTCGCTCGGTAAGCGATGCGACGGGCGTCTTTCTGACCGGCGGCAACCAGCTGCGCCTGTCGTCGACGATCGGCGGCACGCCGCTTGCCCAGGCCATCGTTCGGCGCCACCGCGAAGGCGCCGTAGTGGCTGGCACGAGCGCGGGCGCCTCCGCGATGAGCACGCATATGGTCGCATTCGGAGCAAGTGGCGCGACGCCCAAACAGCGCATGGTCCAGATGGCGGCCGGCCTGGGCATCCTGCCCGGCGTGATCATCGACCAGCACTTCGAGCAGCGAAATCGCCTCGGGCGGCTGCTGGCGATCATCGCCCAGAACCCGTCGCTGCTCGGGATCGGCATCGACGAGGACACCGCGGGGGTGGTCGGGCCGGATCACGTGCTCGAGGTCATCGGCCGGCGCAGCGTGACCATCGTCGACGGCGCCGATTCCGAGACCGACGCGTGGGAGGTCAAGGCGCATCGCCCGCTGATGATCAGCAACGTCCGGCTCCACTCGCTGCCGAGCGGCTACCGTTTCGACATGGACAGTCGAGAACGCGTAGCGGCGCCGATGCTGCGGGCGCTGGACGCCGACACGCTCGCGTCCGGCTGACGATAAAGCGGCCGATGGCGAAAGCCGCAGCGCCCCCAAGGAAGACCCAGGGCAAGCCCCGCGGGCCACAGCCGACGCTGCGCATTCTCGAGACGCGCGTCCTGCGCGGTCCGAACATCTGGTTCCGCGGTCCGGCGATCGTGATGCTCGTCGACCTGGGCGAGCTGGAGGAGTGGCCGAGCAACAAGATCCCGCACTTCAACGAAGCGCTGCTGCAGCTCATCCCGTCGCTCGACGACCACGCCTGCTCGCTCGGCCGCCGCGGCGGCTTCGTGACCCGGCTCAAGGACGGGACGTGGCTGGGCCACGTCAGCGAGCACATCGCGCTCGAGCTGCAGAGCCTGGCCGGCACCGAGGCGCACATCGGCAAGACGCGCTCGGCCGGCTCAACCGGCCAGTACAACGTCGTCTACGAGTACCGCGAAGAGGAGGTCGGTCGAGAGGCCGGTCGGATCGCGGTCGGCCTCGTCAACTTCCTGGTCAATCCCGAGGCAGCGCCGTTCGACTTCGCCGATGAGCTGGACGGGCTCATCCGGCTCGCCGAGCGCAACGCGTTCGGGCCGTCGACCCAGGCGCTCGTCGACGAGGCAGTCTCGCGTGACATCCCGTGGATCCGGCTCGACCGACACAGCCTCGTTCAGCTGGGCCAGGGAGTTCACCAGCAGCGCATTCGAGCGACGATGACGTCGCGCACGTCGGCAATCGGCGTCGACATTGCCTCTGACAAGAGCCTGACCAACACGCTCCTCAGCTCGGCCGGCATGCCCGTGCCGCGCTCGCAGGTCGTGCGCTCGGCTGAAGCGGCCGTCGACGCGGCGCAGAAGCTGGGTTACCCGGTCGTGGTCAAGCCACTCGACGGCAACCATGGGCGCGGCGTGGCACTCGACCTGCGCGACGAGCAGGCCGTTCGCGACGCGTACACCCTTGCGCGCGAGGAGAGCCGCGGCGGGGACGTGGTTGTCGAGACCTTCGTGCGCGGCAACGACTACCGCGTGCTCGTCGTAGGCGGCAAGCTCGCGGCGGTGGCCGAACGCGTCCCGGCGAGTGTGGTGGGCGACGGCAAGCTCACCGTCCGCGCGCTGGTCGACAAGGAGAACAGCGACCCGCGGCGCGGCATCGGTCACGAGCGCGTGCTGACGCGGATCCGGATCACGACCGGGGCTGAGGAGCTGGTTCGCAAGCAGGGCCTGGGCCTCGACGACGTGCCCAAGAAGGGCCAGCGGGTGATGCTCGCCTCTACCGGCAACATGTCGACCGGCGGCACGGCCATCGACCGGACGCGCGAGGCGCATCCCGACAACGTCGAGATCGCCGAGACCGCCGCGCAGGTGGTCGGCCTGGACATCGCCGGCATCGACTTCATCGTGCCCGACATCACCGTGCCCGTTCGCGAACAGGGTGGGGCGATCGTCGAGGTCAACGCCGCGCCCGGCTTCCGGATGCACACCAACCCGACCGAGGGCGAGGCGCAATACGTGGCCAAGCCGGTGCTCGACCTGCTCTTCCCGCAGGGCTCGAACGC
Organism: uncultured Chloroflexia bacterium; assembly: GCA_963776865.1. Lineage (GTDB taxonomy): Bacteria > Chloroflexota > Limnocylindria > Limnocylindrales > CSP1-4 > JALYGJ01. The sequence goes on from CAVZOG010000004.1 coordinate 742,928, forward strand.
CCGAATCCCGATCGTCTCGGTGACCGGTACGAACGGCAAGACGACGACCGTGCGGATGATCGCCCACATCCTGAAGCTGATGGGTCGCCGGGTGGGCATGACCACGACCGACGGCATCGTCGTCGACGGGCGGCTGATCCGGAAGGGCGACATGTCCGGCCCGCGTTCGGCGCAGATGGTGCTCCAGAACCCTTCGGTCGACACAGCGGTCTTCGAGGTCGCCCGCGGCGGGATCCTGCGCGAGGGCCTCGGCTACGACCGCAACGACGTCGCCGTGGTGACCAACGTGACCGGCGACCACCTCGGCCTGAAGGGCGTCGAGACGATGAGCCAGCTGGCGCAGGTCAAGTCGGTCATCGTCGACGCCGTGCCACGCGCGGGCATGGCCGTGCTCAATGCCGACGATCCCCATGTCGCGCGGATGGCTCGCCAGAGCCGCGGCAGCGTCGTCTACTTCTCGATGGCTCGCGACCGCGGCGAGGAGGGCTACGACCGGGTCGACGGCCACTGCGGCCGCGGCGGCGCGGCGATGGTCGTGCAGCAGACCGACGACGGCGAGCTGGTCGTGCTGCGCCACGCCGCGCGCACCATGCCGCTGCTGTACACGCACCAGATCCCGGCTACTTTCGAGGGCCGGGCGCGGATGAACGTGGCCAACGCGCTCGCCGCAGCCGGCGCAGCGTGGGCGGCGGGTGCGCACCTGCACGACATCCGCCAGGGATTGCGCACCTTCACCACGTCGTTCTTCCAGGCACCCGGCCGGCTCAACGAGATCCAGGTCGACGGCTACAAGGTCTTCCTCGACTACTGCCACAACGTGGACGGCATGCGCAGGCTGACCGAGTTCGTCGAGCTGATGATGCGGCCGCCCAGTGCCGTTGCCGCCGCGGCCACTGCGGTCGACGGTGGATCCGGCGGCAGGCGAGGCACTGCGATCGGGGTGATCGGCATCCCCGGCGACAGACGCGATGACGACCACCGCGAGTACGGCCGTCTGGCCGGCCACGCCTTCGACACGATCGTCGTGCGTGAGGACAAGAAGCTGCGCGGCCGCAAGCAGGGCGAGTCAGCCGAACTCGTCCTGGCGGGGATCAACAAGGCACAACGCGAGGGTGGCCGCTGTTCGGACGCGTCGATCGTGACCGACGAGATGGCCGCGGTCACGACGGGCATGGCTCAGGCCACGCCGGGCGACCTCGTGATGGTCTGCAGCGACGACATCACCGGCGCCTACCGCCAGGTGATGGAAGAGGTGCGGCGCAAGGGCGGTGGCAGCGCGATCTCGCACCCCGGCGAATTCGAGGTCGAAGAGGGCTAGCCCGCCTCAGTCGAGCGAGATCACCGAAACAGTGCCGGCACCGGTGTTGGTGACCCACGCCCGGCCATCGACGATGACGATCCGTCGCGGCTCGTTGCCGGTATCGACGGTCTCGACGACCTCGGCCGACTCGGGATCGATCGCCTCGATGTGATCGAGCTGGGTCGTGGCCGCCCAGTTCCAACCGCGCGACGATCCGAAGGGCGAGCCGATCGGCTTCCTGGCCCTGGTTCACCGCCGCCGACCCTAGCCGGGTTTCGGGCGGAAGCCCTCCAGCGTGCCGATGTCGTGCACCTCTACGAACCCCTCGTCAGCGAGGTAGCGCGAGACCGCGTCCCGTTCGGCGTGGCACATCAGCATCACCACGCGCGGCGTGCCGTCGTCGGTCGCGGCCAGACGGCCGGGAGTCGTCATCTCACCGACCAGGCCGTCGAGCTCCAGCTCGTACACCGGGGCAGAGGAGGGGTTCAAGCCGCCTGCGCGAATGCCCTCGCGCAGCTCCCCGATGGCACTCGCCCGCGTGCGGCCGCGCAGGAAGGGCAGGTCTTCCTTGATCGCGACCTCATCGGCGCGCAGCGCGGCCAGCTGGCCGACGGCGCGCATGGCATCGTCCGGACGATCGCCGGCGGCGCCGATGATCACGCTCACCGTCGCGCGGCGCTTGCCGCGCCGGCCGACGAGGCCCTCGATCGTGTCGAACAGCGCGATCAGGCCGGCCTCGTTATGCGCGTAGTCGACGACGACGAGGCGATCACCCTTGCGGTAAAGGTTCAGCCGGCCTGGCATCAGATCGGCCGTGTTGCGGAAGCCGCGCAGCCCGTCGGCGATAGCGGCGTAGGACATGCCGATTGCCCGCGCACCCGCGGCGGCGGCGAGTGCGTTGGCGACGTTGTGCCGGGCCAGCCCGCCGAGAGTGGCCGGCAGCTCGGCCGCGGCCACGATCCGCCGCCGCTTGGACCCGGCCAGCTCGACGATCCAGCCATCGTCAAGCACGAATGCATTGCCGCCGCGAGCGACGTGTGATCGGACGCGCGAGCTGCGTGGGTTGAGGCTGAAGAAGGTCACCGGCGCGCGAACCCGCCGCGCGATCGGCACCAGCAGCGGGTCGTCTGCGTTGAGGACGACGGTGCCGTTGGGCCGCGTGACGCGGCAGATGACCGATTTGACCTCGGCCAGCTCGGGCAGCGTGTGCAGGCCCTGCAGGTCGAGATGATCGGCGCTGATGTTGGTCAGCACGCTGGCCTCATTCAATTCGTAGGCCAACCCGCGCAACAGGATCCCGCCGCGGGCCGTTTCGAGGACGCCAACCTCCACCTCGCTGTTGTGCATCACGGCTCGCGCGCCCTGTGGCCCGCTGAAGTCACCCGGCTCGATCATCTCTTCGTCGATCAGCACGCCGTCGGTCGTTGTCGTGCCCACGCGACGGCCGCCTGCGCGGACGATGTGGGTGATCATCCTGGTCGTGGTGCTCTTGCCGTTCGTGCCACTGACCGAGATGAGCTGCAGCTTGCGTCGGCCTGCAAGACGTTGCTCGTCCGTTATCCACGCCGGTGGACTTCCCTCCGCGTCGCGGATGCGGCGTACGACGCGCTCGAGCAGGCGGTCGCTGGCCTGATCGGCCAGGCGCAGCGCTGCACGGGCGATCAGGTCGGCCTTTTCGGAGTCGGTCCACGGATAGGTCACTACCCAGTGGCCGGGCTCGCTCGTGATATGGATTGCCACCGGGGTGCGGACTCCCAGGGCGCGGCGGTGCAGCTGGCGCACCCAGCTCGCCAGCTCGCCGACCGACGACGGAGCGGCGGATGAAGGGACGCGCGCGCCTAGCCTGACCACGGCGTGGCGGCCGGGACTGCGGTGCCCGTACCACGAGCGGCGGCGGCCGACGACGACCTCGATTCGCACGGTCGGCTCGAGCCGATAGATGTTGGGGCCGTCGAGCAGGCGGACTTCGATTAGGCGCACGGTGGGGCGGAGTATATGGGCGGTCGATTACCCTGCCGCCATGTCAATCGACACGAAGGTCGGGCGGGTCACCGAAGAGGAGCTCGGCCGGCTGCGCGACCACATCGAGGCCAGCCTGCCCGCCTACATGGCCGATCTCGAGCGACTGGTCAACATCGACTGTGGCTCGTACACCAAGGACGGTGTCGATGAGGTGGGCCGCTGGATGGCCGATCAGCTGGCTGAGCTCGGTGCGGCGGTGACTGTCGAGGCCAACGCGGAGCTCGGTGACATCGTCATCGGCGAGCTCGAAGGCGCCGGCAGCTCGCGAGCATTGCTGGTCGGCCACCTCGACACGGTGTTCGGCGACGGCACGGTTGCCGAGCGTCCATTCACGATTCGCGACGGTCGCGCCTACGGGCCGGGCGTCGACGACATGAAGGGCGGCCTGCTTGGCGGGCTCTACGCATTGCGCGCGCTGCGCGCGCTGCACCCGGCCGGCACACCGGTCAGCGAGTGGCTGCCGTTTGGTCGCCTGGTGTACGTCGCCAATCCCGACGAGGAGATCGGCTCGCCGACAAGCACCGCCGTCATCCGGCGCTGCGCCGAAGGCGCGTCGATTGCGCTCGTGCTCGAATCTGCGCGCGACAACGGCGACATCGTCAGCGCGCGCAAGGGAATCGCCGATTTCCTGATCCAGATCGACGGTCGCGCCGCACATGCAGGTGTGGAGCCGGAGAAGGGCAGGAGCTCGACGCTCGAGGCCGCGCACAAGATCCTGGCGCTGCACGCGCTCAACGGCCGTTGGCCGGGAGTGACCGTCAACGTCGGCGTTGTCCGCGGCGGCACGCGGCCGAACGTGGTCGCGGAGCGCACCGAGCTCGAGATCGACGTCCGCGCAACGACGAGCGAGAAGATGGCCGAGGCCGAGGCGGCGATCCGGGATATCGCGGCCACCAACACGGTCGCCGACGTGACGGCAACCGCGACGCAGCGACATTTCTGGCCACCGATGGAGAAGAAGCCGGCGACTGCCGCGCTCGCCCAGCAGGCGATCGACATCGCCGCTCGACTGGGCTTCGAGCTGCGCGACGCGGCGACCGGTGGCGCGTCCGACGCGAATACGACCTCGGGCATGGGCGTGCCGACGCTCGACGGCCTGGGCCCCGTCGGCGGCGCCGATCACGCGCCCGGCGAGTACCTCGAGATCGATTCGATCGTGCCACGCACGACGCTGATTGCCGCGCTGCTGCTCGGCGCGGAGAGGTGAGCCGCCCCGAATTCGACTTCGTCATCATCGGCGCCGGCGCAGGCGGCGAGGCCGCCGCGTACGAGGCGCGGCGGCGAGGCGCCACAGTGGCAATCATCGACCGCGAGCTGTTCGGCGGTTCGTGCCCGTTCTGGGCATGCGTGCCGTCGAAGTCGCTGCTCCACGCGGCGGCCGTGCACGCCAAAGGCAGTGGCTATGGATGGCCGCGTGCGTCCGACTTCCGCGACTACATGATCAATCGCGTCAAGGTCGACTGGCCCGATGACAGCGGCCACGTAAAGCGGCTCGAGGACGCCGGCGCGGAGGTGATTCGTGGCGAGGCGACGATCATCAGGCCGGGCGCGGTGCGCGCGAAGATGAGCAAGGACGGCAGCACACGCGATGTCACCGGCCGCAACCTGATCGTCGCCGTGGGCAGCCACTCGACGGTGCCCGACTTGCCCGGCCTCGACCGCCTAAAGCCGTGGACCAATCGCGAGGCGACCAGCACGCGCACGTTGCCGCGCAGCCTGGCCATCCTCGGCGGCGGCCCGACCGGGCTTGAGATGGCCCAGCTCTTCGCCCGTTATGGCGTGCCGGTCACGCTCATCCAATCATCCGAGCGGCTGAACGATCGCGACCATCCACGCAACTCAGACGCCCTTGCCGACGGGCTGCGCGCCGATGGAGTAGAGCTTCGCCTCGGTGTTCGTGCGGAAAGCGTCCAAGCCGAAGCCGGGAAGGATGGAGCGCACGTCGTCACACTGGCCGACGGCACGACAGTCGAGGGTCATGAGCTGATGCTCTCGATCGGTCGGACGTTGCCTCTCGACGGGCTGGGACTCGAGTCGATAGACGTCGAGGTCGTCGAGGGCCGCGTTGCGCCCGACGAGAAGATGCGCATCGCCCCCGACACGTACGTCGTCGGCGATCCGGCCGGGCCCGAGATGCACACTCATCTGGCGCACTACCAGGGCGAAACGGCGGTGGCGATCGCGCTCGGCGACGAGGTCACGCCCGATTTCCGGGCAATACCACGCTGCGTCTATACCGATCCCGAGACGGGCGGCGTCGGTCTCCTCGTCGATCAGGCGAAGGAGCAGGGCATCGATGCCGTCGAGCTGACGGTCGCGCTGGCCGACACCGTCAAGGGCCAGGCGGTGGAAGCGTCGGGTCACGTGTCGATCGTCGTCGACCGCGTCGCGCGCGAGCTTGTAGGCGCGTTCATAGCCGGTCCGGGCGCGTCAGAGGCGATACACCTGGCCGTGCTGGCGATCAAGACGCGCACCAGGATCGAGGTGCTGGCGCAGACGATCACCGCCTTTCCGACGACGTCGCGCGCGATGGGCGGCCTCTTCACCGAGGCAGCGCGCCAGCTGGAGGGCTAGCGCCTCACGCGGGAGCCGGTAGAGGCAGCGCCTCACTCGGAGAGGTGGTCGACGATCGCCTGGGCGAGTGGCGCAACGCGGGGAGTGCCGAGGCCGGTCGAGAAATCCCAGCCAGGGCCGGCGCTGAAGAGCAGGTTGCCACCACGGATGATGTCGTGGAACACGTCGCCGGCCGGCTGCTCGCCAGAGATCTCGTACAGCGTCGGCCCGATGGCGCCGAGCGCCTCGACGCCCTGCTGCTGCGCGAGCTGCTGGGTGAGCAGCATCGAGCCCGCCCAGAACGGTGCCGCTGCGCTCGTGCCGCCAACGCGGCCGGCGACAACTCCCTCGCTCGGCTCGGTGTAGACGATGAAGAAGCCGCTCGTCGGGTCGGCCGGGCCGGCCACGTCGGGCACCTGGCGCATGCCGTTGCTGGCCGAGGTGTCGACCCCGGCGCCGCGCTGCCAGTCGGGTCGTTGCTGGAACTTGCTCAAGCCACCACCACCGCCACCACCGCCGAGTGGCTCCTCCCAGCCGGCCTCCTCGATGTACGTGCCGTCCTGACGGGTGGACAGGAAAGTGCCGCCGACGCCGACCACGCTCGGGCTTGAGGCCGGCCAGTCGACCGACAGCGACAGGTCGCGCTCGAACGGATCGGCTGAGATCTGGACGCGGCGGCAGTCGTAGGCACCGTCGTCACCGCTCGCGGCGAAGACGCTGATGCCTGCCGCAAACGCGGCCGCAAACTCGCGCTGCATGGCCTCGAGCGTGCTCTGTCCGGCGTGGTTCTCGCACAGTCCCCAGCTGATGCTGACGATGCGCACCTGGTCGTCGGCGACGATGCGGTTGATGATGCCGGCGAACCCGTCGGCCGAGTTCGGGCCCTCGTAGTTGATGATCCGCGCCTGCGGCGCGATGCCGCGGATGACCTGGATGTCGAGGGCGACTTCGCCGGTGCCCGGGCCGGGCTCCGTACGAGCGCCGTTGAGGCGGACCAGCTCGACCGGCGGCGAGTCGATGCCCTGGCGCTCGTCGAACAGGTCGACGTCACTCGGCGTGTACGTGTCGAACGACACGATCGCGACTGCCTGATCCTGACCGTGCAGTCCGGCGGCGTGCAGCGGCTCGATCTCGTAGGCGCGCGCCACCGTCGCCGGCACGAGCCCGTCGGCGCCGACGCCGGCGGCGAGGATGCCGCCCAGCGCGGGCTCGATCAGCGGCTCGGTGTCGAGACCCAGGATCGCCGCCACGTCGGCGCCGACATCCGGATGGCACGCTCGGCTCGCCGACCGGACGGTGAAATCGCTCACCGCTCGCGGTCTGGCGGTCAACGAGCGTGATGGCGAGCAGCTTGTTCACTTCCGCGGCGCGTCCGCTCACGGCGAGCGAGGTGCGCTGCGGCGACGCGGCCACGGTCAGGCCGCCCTGCTCGAGCCACTCGACGACGCGCCCGAGCTCCTCGTCGTCGAGACCGAAGCGGGCGCCGAACTCGGCCGGCCGCAGGTATTGGCGGTAGTAGCGCGAGCCGGGCGACGTGAGGCCGGCAAGGTACTCATCGAGAGCGGCCGCGCCGGGCAGTCTGAGACTGACCGTGAACTGGACCTGTTCGTCGGCCGCCGTCGGTCCGAGTTCGACGGGCTCGGCGCTCGAAATCGGCCCCGGCGGTTTGGTCGGTCGTTCTCATCGCAACCTCCGTGGTCGCCGGCGCGCCACAACCGAGCAGCGCGAGCAGGGCGAGGAGCAGCCACGCGCGTCTCACGTTCCGCCCCAGTTAAAGGTCTTGAGGAAGTCGTCGGCCGCGTCGCGCACGGCGTGCAGGTGCGTGTCAGAGCCGAGGCGCGCGTCGGGCGTGGCAACCAGCAGCACAACCGCGACGGTGATGCGCCCATCGGTCGACGACATCACGACCACGCCGGCAGGTGCAACAGGTGTGCCGTCGCGGCCGAGCAACGTGCCCCCGAACACCGCCCCTTCGCCGCGGATATAGCCGATGCTCGCGCCGAGCAGGGCGTCGTACTCGTCCGAATCGGGCGCCCGCGCGATGATCCTCTCGTCGACCTTGGCCAGCTGACGGGCGAGCATCTCGGCCGGCGAGGTCGTCGCGTCAGTCGCCTCGATCACGACCTGGGCGTCGAAGAAGGTGCCATTGAAGACGGCCGTGTCGTCGTCCTCGCTGGCCAGCTCGAAGATCTCGGGGTCGAATTCGAAGGAATAGCCGAGCGTCGGACTGGTCCACGTCTGGCCGGTGACTGCAGGCGGCGAATCGGAGCCCGGGGTGGGCAGCGGTCCGTCCGTCGGGACTGGCGATGCCGGCGGATCGGTCTGGCCGGGCGGCGTGGGGCTGGGCAGCGCTGAAGGCGATGGCTGGACTGTCGGCTGCCCCGAAGTCGTCGGGCCTGGAGTCGGCAGCGGGCCGGTTGAAGGCAGCGGGGAATGTTCGGCGATCGGTGGCAGAGTCGGCCGTGGAGCGCAGGGCGTTCCGGGCAGGCAGTCCGGCACCGGCGGCGGAGGCTGGTTGAGGAACACGACCAGTCCGGCGATCAGCGCAACGGCGACGAGCACTCCGACGAACACGGCGACGATTGCGCCGGCACCCAGGCGTGAACCTCGCGGCGGTGGCGGCGCGCCGTATCCATAGCCGGGCGGCGGTCCGTAGCCCGGCGGTGGCGTGCCATATCCCTGGGGCGGCGGATACCCGTAGCTGGGCGGCTGCAGGGGCTGCTGGGGCTGCTGGGGCTGCTGGGGTCCGCTCATCGCTGCGCCTGCTTCGCCGCCTGGTCCGTCGCACGCTTGGGTGACGCGCCCCGCGGCAGCGCCCGAAGGGCGATGCCGCAGTGGCCGCAGAAGGTGTGCTCAGGCGTGCTGTGACCGCAGTTCGGGCACGCTATCGAGCGCTCGACTTCGATCTCGCGCGATTCCTGGAGCAAGCCGAGGTGAATGGCACGCCGCAGCCAGATGAGTGCCGCAGCCGCGACAGCGGCGAGCACGATCGTGGCCGGGATGAGTGACAGGGTCGCTTTGGCCAGACCGGCAACTACCAGCAGTGCAGCCGCTCCGAGCAGGGCTGCCCACGGCCGGCCCACGATGCCGAGCGCATGGCGGTCGACGATCGGGGCGCGGTAGCGTAGCCAGAAGGCAGCCGCAGCGGCACCGATCGCACCGGCCGCGATGACCGGCTGGAGCACGCCGAGCGAGATGAGCTGGATCACCCACGGCAGCGGGTCGCCGGCCGGCCGCAGCCCGGCGCCCAGCAGGTCGGCCGACTGCACGAGCAGGTGGGCGCCGCTGAAGGAGACTGCCGACGCGGCACCGAAGGTGGCGCCGTCGAGCACGTCGTTGAAGCGCGGCAGGCGGAGCAGCAGCAACGGGCCGGCCAGCATGAGCACGCCCTCGACCAGCGGCAGTGCCACGCCGGCGAGCAGGATCGCCGGCACGTCCGGACCGCCAAACGCGCTGCCCGTCGGAAGATTGCGCACGACGAGTCCGTAGATGACGCCTGCGAGCGCGCCCCACAGCATCGTGCCGGCATAGACCCACAGCGGCTCGTCCTCGTAGATGTCGGTCACGTACAGGTAGAGCACCATCAGTGTCGGCACGAGCACCGCCGCGGCAACGAGCGCCATCGGGAAGAGGCCGAGCAGTCCGAGCGCGACGACGATCGCCACTCCAACGCCGAGCGCGATGCGGAAGTAGCGCATCTCCGCCCGCGGCAGCTGGGGGAACAGGGTGCTCAAAGCGACGGTCGCCAGCGGCTCGTCTGGTGCCGCGGCAAACCGGCGGCGCTGCCGGCGCTGTGTCTCGGCGTTGTACTCGTCGTCGAGCGGATCGCCGCAGCGAATGCAGAACTCGAGCCGCGGAACCTCGTTGCCACACTGGCGGCAGGTGATCAGCGGCGCGTTCGGGCGCGTCTCCTCGTCAGCCATCGAGCAGCGAGGCCGTCAGCGGAGGTAGGTTTCGCCGCCCTCGTCGCATACCGCGAACAGGGCGTGGCGCTCGCGGGCATAGCCGGCCACGTGCAGCCGGCCCGAGACGTGCTTGGGACACACGAAGACCCACATCCGGTTCGGCCGGCCGGGCTCCTCCGGGTCGTCGTAGCGACCGGCTCGCTCTCGGCCGCGATCTTGTCGCGCAGGCCATCGAATTGCTCGGCGAGCGCCTCGATCTTCAGGGCGCGCTCAGACTCGGTCTCGGTCGTGTAGGGGTAGCTCTGCGCGACGTTCGAGGACAAGGTGGTCGCTACGGCCTCCGCAAGGTCGCGCTCAGAAACGGGTTGGCCAGCCGCGGAGGTCGTTGAGCGCGGCGCGACCGGCCGGGGCCGAGTATAGCGCGGCGTTTCGGGGCGCAAGCACGGGCCTATACTCCGTTACGGGGAAGCACGAAACAGGGCCGAGGGAGGGTAGCTCCATGCCGGAAACACGATTTGGCGACATCGAAAGGTCCCGAGCCAGGTAAGTCGGGCGACGATGGGAGCGATCAGACATCGTTCAATGCCTGTCATTGGCCACGCACTCATGGATGCCGACTTTCGCGACGAGCTGTTGTAAGGCTGAGACCCGCGCCGGGGCGGTCAAGCGGGCGACCGGCAGGGACATGACCCCGGAGACTGTCCGAAGGCAATCGACGAGGCGCGTGTCGTCGATCGAACAGCCTCGCAGCGCAGTTCGGCGACGTGAAGGCGGCGCCACGTAGGCGCTACGCGCAGATCGCGCCGATCCCTGGGCCGAGCGTGCAACTCGGCGAGCGAGGCCGCTACTGGCCCGAGGTTGAACGGTTTCTGGGCAAGCTTCCCCAGGGCCTGCACGTGCGGCTCAGCAGCTCACTTTCGATCTCGCCCTGAGAGCGTCAAGCACGGGCGATGCGCACGACGCGTTCGCGGGGTTGGATCGCTTTCCCCTGCTGTCGGTGGCCGGATGGCTGACTCACCGATCTCGCGTCGACCGACGAATCATCCGCCAAGGTCGTCGATGATCGTCTGCGCAGCGACCTGCACCTCGCCAGCTTCCTCGGTGCGATTCGTTCTCAAGCGCTGGCCGGCGTCGCCGATACCGCATCGCTCATCGACGGCCGTTTCGTGGCCATCGCCGAGCTGTGCGCAGAGCAGCAGATGATGCTCTTGGCCGACCACATTGGTCGTGACCAATGATTCTGGGACCGCTATCAAGCCATTACTGCGCTGGACCTGGAGCAGCTGGTTGATCGGCCGGCAGACAGGAGTCCGTGGGCACACCCCGCGCAGGTCGCCGGTGTCGCGGCAACGATCGTGTCGGCGCCGGACGCGTCCGATGAGCTCATCGACCGGGTCGCAGCAATGCTGGATGACATGGCGACGGCCTTTCTCATCTGGGACCAGCTGTCCAACCTGCCGCGCGATCTCGCCGAACGGCGGCACACGTTTCCGGTCACCGTCGCGGCGCGGGCGGCTGGAGTACCGCTCGACCCGCAACCGCAATCAGTTCCAGATCCTTGGGGCATTGGTTACGACCGACGCGCTGACATCGATCCTCGACGCAGCGACGCATCGACTCGAGACGAGCCACCGGATCGCGCACGAGCTTGGGCTGCCGACGTTCGTGGCCTTCCTCGACGCCGTCCTCGCACAGCGACGCCGAGCGGGGAGCTCGGCTTACCGGCGCGGCTATCGGGGTGTCCAATGAATTGGCCGCCCGCGGCGCAAGTCGCCCTCCAGAACCCACGATCAAACAGGCCGTGTCGATGGCCGAAGGCTTCCTTCTCGCTGATCTGACGTTTCGGGAAAGTTGGGAGACGCATCGCGAAGGCATGCTCGGCAGCGACCAGGTCTCGGCGCGGTTTCCGGCTGGGCTGATCCTGGAGATCCTCTGTCTGCGCGGGCACCCGCTCGGAACGGCGGTCGCCGATTTCATAGCCCATGCCGAAGCCAACGGATTTCGTTATTACGACCATCCCGGCGCCGATCCGGACTCCGACACGCTCGGTGCGGTCCTCCGCCTTCTGCCGTACGCCGCCGGCGAACACCAACCGTCTGCCAGGCTGCAGGAGATGCTCGACTGCGTCGAGCGTCTGGTGGCCGATCTCGGCAACGTCCCGGTGTGGCTGACGTCGTGCGGCGAGGCCGGACAACGCACGCCCGCGCTGACCCTCGGTGAGCGCTGCGGCACCGTCGCTGCGCATCTGCTTCTTGGCTTGGCCGAGCACCAGACAGGTCGGCTCGAGTTGGTCGAGGCAGGGTGCTCAGCCCTGTACGAGAGGATCGCGTCGGTCGGACTGGGCGCGAACGTGAACTACCCGCCCAGGTACGCGCTGGCGATCTACTTTCGACTGCTTGATCAGGTGGACGACGGCGAGGCACGGACGGCCCTCGTCGCCGAGCTCGAAAGACGGTGCGCCATGCCGATACGAAGCGCCCAGGAGGCCGCGCTGACCGCTCTGGCTGTCCGCGCCGCCGGTCGCCCCGACCTGTTTCGCCCGGACTGGATCTCGACGATTTTGAAACAGCAGAGGTTCGACGGAAGCTGGATCGGCGAGCCTTTTGCGGTCGCGCCCAGTCGTGGGTGGCAGGTAAGTGCGTACTCGAGCACTACGCTCACTACCGCGTTGTGCTATCACGCTCTAGCCGGAGTCGCGGAGCACGCGCCGGCAGAGGGTTGACGTACGGGGTCTCATGAGGCCGTGGCACTGATGGACGAGGATCGAAATCGGCACGCTTTCGAGCTATGTCCCGCAGGCCGTGCTGCGCTATCTCGCCACGACCACGGCCGTGCCTGACGAGCCTCATGCTGAGAGCACTCCGGCGGCGCTGCTGCTGGTCGATGTCACGGGCTTCACGCCGATCACCGCGTCGGCCATTGGCCGCGGGCCGGCCGCGATTGAGCAGCTGTCGCGTTCGTTCAATGAGTTTCTGGGCCAGATCATCGATCTCGTTCGGGAGCACGGTGGCGACATTGCCAAGATCGTCGGCGATGCCGTGATCGCTCACTGGGGTGCGATTGACGAAGATCTGCCGACGGCGTGTCGTCGAGCGGCCACGTGCGCGCTCGCGATTGGTGGGCTCGGCGAGTACGAAGAGAGCGGCACTCGGCTGTCGGTCACGGTCGGGCTCAGTGCCGGCGAGACGGCCGAGATGCACGTTGGCGGAAGAGACGATCGTTGGCTGTTCCTGATCTCGGGCGCGGCCCTGAGCCAGTTTTCGGGCCTCCACTCGCAGCTCGTGGCGGGCGACGTGATCGCGTCGCCCGAGGCATGGGCGATGATCTCCGATCGGTTCGTCGGCCAGCCACTGCGTGATGGCCATGTCCGGGTCCGCTCTACCGGTCAGCCACTCGAGCGGCGCGCGTTCGATGAGGTGCCGCTCGCGCCCGGCCAGCTGGCGGCGGTGCGCGCGTACATACCGCGTGTCGCCCTATCGCGCATCGACGCAGGCCAAGAGGACTGGCTCGCCGAGCTGCGCCAGACCTCGGTCGTCTTCGTAAACGTCCGAGGCTTGACGGAGGGCCCCGATCAGGCGCTGCACGAGGTGAACCGCCTGGCTGGTGCGGCCCAGGGCGTGGCCGACCGATTCGATGGCTGGCTGAAGGAAGTCACCATGGACGAGAAGGGCACCACCTTGACGATTGCCTTCGGTGTGCCGCCGTTCACGCACGAGGACGACACTTCGCGTGCCGTGCGGACGGCGCTGGCACTCGAATCGCAGATCCGCTCGCTCGGCTTGAGGGCCGGGGTCGGGATCGCCAGCGGGCCAACATTCGTCGGTCCGGCCGGCAACCACCGTCGGCGTGACTTCACGATGCTGGGCAGTCACGTCAACCTTGCCGCCCGCTTGATGCAGGCGGCCGAGGACGGCACTGTCCTGTGCGACGTGGAAACGCAGCGCGCTGCCGGTCTGGATCTCTCGTTCGAGCGGCTGCCGGCGTACGTGCTCAAAGGTCTCGGGACGCCGACAGATGTCTTTCGGGTCGCCACCGACCGCGGGGCCGCTGAACAGCCATCGACGCTCGTCGATCGGACGGCGGAAATGGCCGCGGTGTCCAGGGCGCTGGACGAGCTTGTTGCGGGCACCGGTGGTCTGGTCGTGCTCGAAGGCGATCCCGGCATCGGCAAGTCGCGCCTCCTCACCGAGGCTGTTGACCGTGCCCTGAAGGCGGGCGTGCGGACCTATTCGGGCCGCGCTTCGGAGATCGAGCAATCGACTCACTACCACGCATGGCGAGCGGTCTTTGAGGCTCTGCTCGACCTGGGATTGGCGTCCGAGCGATCTGTTCGAGCGGACATCGTCACAAAACGACTCTCGGAGGCGGGGCTGAACGGCGCATCTAGCTCCGTTGCTCAGCTCGATCCTGTCGCTCGACCTGATCGACAACGAGCTGACCGCTCAGCTGGCAGGCGAGGCGCGCGCGGACAACACGCTCAACCTGTTGATCGGCCTGCTGCGATGGTCGGCGTCGGGCGGTCCAACGATGATCACGCTCGAAGATGTCCATTGGCTCGACTCGGCGTCCGAACAGCTCGTCCGGCGCGCCGGCTCGGAGCTGCCCGAGATACTCCTGGTCCTGAGCACCCGGCCAGTGGCGGATACGCCGTCCGAGGTGATCGCGGCGGGCCGAACGGATGCCCGACGAATTCATCTCGGGGCGTTCTCGCGCCAGGATGCTGTCACGCTCGCGGCGCAGCGGTCCGGTGCGACACGGCTCGACGATCAGGTCGCGACGCTGCTTGATCAGCGCGCCGAAGGAAACCCCCTGTTCATCGAGCAACTGACGTACGCGCTTCGTGATTCCGGCCAGGTCGTCGTCGATCACGGCCTGTTGCGATCTGCCGACCAGTCCAACGGTCTCGCATCGGCAGGAATTCCGGACTCGGTGCAGCGCGTGATCACGACCCGCCTCGACAAGCTGCCCCCGGCGCAGGCGATGACCTTGAAGGTCGGCAGCGTCATCGGGCAGCGATTCGCCGTAAGCACGCTCGCTGACGTCCACCCACTGTCGAGCGATCCGGACGAACTTGCCTCGGATCTCGACACGCTGACTCGGCTTGGCCTGCTCACGCCGGCCAAGGCGCCCGAACCAGCCTTCGAGTTCCGCCACAAGATCACACATGAGGTCGCCTACAACCTCATGCCACAGGCTCAATCGCGGCAGCTCCACCGCAATGTCGCCGAGTGGTACGAGCGCACGCACAAGGACGATCTGTCTCCGTTCCTTGCCTTCCTCGCCTACCAGTGGCGACGAGCAGACGAACCGGCGCGCGCCCTGGACTACCTCGAGCGGGCGGGCATGGGCGCACTGCAGATGTTTGCCAACGAGGAGACGATCGACTTCCTGCACGAGGCCGTGACGCTCAACACCGACGCAGTCCTCGGATCGGACCCAGCTCGCCGGGCGCGCTGGCTGCTGGCGATGGGCGACGCGTACGTCAATCTGTCGCGCTACCGCGAAGGCCGGGACAATCTCGAGGAAGGGTTGCGGCTGCTCAAGCGGTCTCCACCAACCTCGCGTACGCGACGCGTCGGCTCACTCGTCTATCAGATCATTCGCCAGCTCGGACACCGTCTCGGTCTGCGCGGCGTGCGCAGGCACAGCGACGAGGAGCGTGCCGAGCTGGTGGCGGTGAGTCGCGCATACGAACGGCTCGCGGAAGCCGCCTACTACGAGGGCGACACGATGCTG
The DNA here is from genome assembly GCA_963776865.1 of uncultured Chloroflexia bacterium. Taxonomy (GTDB): domain Bacteria; phylum Chloroflexota; class Limnocylindria; order Limnocylindrales; family CSP1-4; genus JALYGJ01. The sequence continues at coordinate 758,444 of CAVZOG010000004.1, forward strand.
GCGCTGTACAGCTCGATCCGCATCCTGAACGAGGCGGAGGCATCCGGCAGCTCCCCGGAGATCGCGCGCGGACTTTCCGGCACGGGTGCCCTGTTCGGCCTGGTGCCGCTACCGCGGGTAGCGAGGTCATACCTCAGCCGGGCCGAGGTCGAGCTGGACAAGACGGACGATGCAACGACTCACGAGATCGTCCGGATCGTCATCGGTTTCTACCACGTCGGCGCCGGAGCCTGGGATACGGCGCGCGAGCAGTTCAGCTCAGTTCGTTCGACCGCCCGCCGCATCGGCGATCGCAGGCGACTTCTCGACGCGGTTGGCAACATGCTCGAGATCGAGATCCTCCAGGGCCAGGTTCGCAGCGCGCTCGATCGAGCGGATGAGGTCATCGGACTGGCGCGGGCCCGTGGCGACGCCCGCTTCGAGGCGGACGCACTGGTTGGGCGAGCGTACGCACTGCTGGAGATGGACCGGCCGGCAGAGGCGCTCAGCTCGTTGGAGGAGGTTCGAGAGATCGGACTTCGAGCGCAGGACCTGCCCGAGCTGCGCATCAAGACCCAGGGTCTGCTCGCGATGGTTCACATTGCGCGAAACGACCGCATCGCGGCCGCGACCGCCGCGGACGAGGCGATGCGCCTGACGCAAGGTCAACGACCCGCCTATTTCGGCACCTATTTCGGCTACGTCGGCCCGGCGACGGTGTATCTGGGCGAGCTGGAGGCGGGGGGATCGGCGGGGGATATCCGACCTCGCGCTGACGATGCCATCAGACGTCTCAAGGGCTTCGCCGACGTATTTCCAATTGGCCAGCCGCGTTACCACCTGCTCGCCGGCCGGCGGGCCTGGTTGCTCGGGGATCGCCGCGCTGCGCAGCGTCATTGGCGCAAGTCACTCGACGAGTCAGCCCGGCTATCGATGCCTTACGAACAGGCATTGGCCCATTACGAGATGGGCCGCCACCTCGAGGACGGTGATCCAGATCGCTCGCGCCACCTGGACGCGGCGCGCGAAGCTGTCACGTCAGTTGGCGCGTCAAGACTATTGGCCATCGTCCTCGCATCGATCGGCAGTGGCGCCTTTGGCGGCTGATCCTTTCGACCTGGAGGAGATCGCCCCACTCGCCGGCGCTGCGATGACGCGGTTGACGGACCGACTCGATCACCACACGCCCGAGCTGGGACGGCACGTGAGTGACTGGATGGGTTCGCTCGCCGAGGGCGCGGCGACGAGCTATTTCACCCACCCCGAGGCGTTTCCGATGCTCCAGCTGCCGATGTGGCTCGAGCGAACCGTCGCGCACGACAACGACCCCGAGCTCGACTCACGGATCGCCTACTCGACCATTTGCGGCTACTACTTCGTGCGCATGCTCGACAACCTGATGGACGGCGAAGTGGTGCCTTCGCCGGCCCTGCCGGCAATGATCCTCTTGCACACCGAGTTCCAGGCCACGTACCAGGAGGTCTTTCCGGCGGGCCACGCTTTTTGGCCCGATTTCATGCGCTTCTCCTACGCGTCGGCGGAAATGGCATCCATGGACTCCGCCCTGAGAACGGTCGACGCCGAAGCCTTTCAGCGAGTTAGCTCGCGCAAGATCGCCGGGTCCAAGATCCCGATCGCGGCTGTCTGCCATCGATACGGCCGCACGGACAGGCTCGACGCGTGGTCCGACGTGGTGGATCTGCTCGGCCGCTGGCATCAGATGCGCAACGACGTCCTTGACTGGGCCCGCGACCGGCAGCGTGGCGGTTCGACCTATTTCCTGACCACGGCCGACCTCAGAGCGGCCAGCGGCGAGTCGACTGTCGAGTGGATCGGACGCGAAGGTCTGACCTGGGCGCGCGGCGAGCTGTCGACCTGGATGAACGAGCTGCGCGAGCTGGCCAGGGGCCTCGGCTCGTCCGGGTTGCAAAGCTACCTTGAAGAGCGCGAGCGCAGGTCCGCGGATGCCTGGGAGCGGATCGCAGCCGATCTTGCCGCGATCAACGAGCTGGCGCTGTCGCTCGATTCTCCTCGACGATATTGAGCGCCAGCCAGCGCTCCGCTTCGGCGAGCGACCAGCCCTTGCGCCGCGCGTAGTCGGCCAGCTGATCCCGGCCTATCCGGCCGAGCCCGAAATAGTGCGCGTCGGGATGCCAGAAGTAGAGGCCGCTGACCGCCGCGCCGGGCACCATGGCCATCGACTCGGTCAGGTGGATACCGGCCGCCTTGGGCGCATCCAGGAGGCGGAAGATCGTGCGCTTCTCGGTGTGGTCGGGCTGTGCCGGGTAGCCGGGCGCCGGTCGGATGCCCTGGTAGTCCTCGCGGATCAGGGCATCGTTGTCGACCGACTCGTCGGGCGCGTAGGCCCACAGCTCGCGCCGAACGCGAGCGTGGAGCCACTCGGCGGCCGCCTCGGCCAGCCGGTCGGCGAGCGACGCCAGGAGGATGGCCGAGTAGTCGTCGTTCTGCTCTGCGAAGACGGCCTTCGCCTCGTCGATGCCGCCGCCGGCGGCGACCGCGAAGGCACCGATGTAGTCGCGGACACCCGATTCGACGGTCGCCGTGAAGTCCGACATGGCAATGTTCGGCCGACCATCGGGCTTGGCCATCTGCTGGCGAAGAGCGTGCAGTCGTTCGAGCTCGACCGAGCGTGACTCGTCGGCGAACAAAACGATGTCGTCGTCTTCGGTCGAGTTGGCCGGCCAGAAGCCGACCGCCGCGTTGGACGTCAGCAGCCGCTCGTTGACGATCCGATCGAGCAGCCGCTGCGCGTCGTCGAATAGGTCGCGAGCGGCTGGGCCGCGCTTCTCGTCGGACAGGATGTCCGGGTATCGACCGGGCACTTCCCAGGCGGCGAAGAACGGCGTCCAGTCGATGTAGCGCCGCAGCTCATCGAGCGGGACGTCGCGGAACGAGCGCGCGCCGAGGAACGATGGCGTCGGCGCGTCCGCGTTCCACTCGAGCCTCAGTCGGTTGGCGCGTGCCTGCTCGAGCGTCAGTCGGCGGGCCGGATCGTCGCGCTCCGAGTGCTGTCGGCGGAGCTCGGCATATGACTCACGCGTGCGGCTGACGAACTCGTCGCGTTGTTTGTCGTCGAGCAGCGCCCTGACCACGCCGACCGCGCGTGACGCGTCCTGGACGTGCACGACAGGGCCTGAGTACATCGGCTCGAGGCGCACGGCGGTGTGGGCGCGCGAAGTGGTCGCGCCACCGATCAGCAGCGGCAGCGTCATGCCCTCGCGCTCCATCTCCTGGGCGACGGTGCGCATCTCCTCGAGCGACGGCGTGATCAACCCGGACAAGCCGATGAAGTCGGCCTTCTCCTCGCGTGCCATCTCGAGAATCTTCGGCCACGGCACCATCACGCCGAGGTCGACGATGCGGTAGCCGTTGCAGGCGAGGACCACGCCGACGATGTTCTTGCCGATGTCGTGGACGTCGCCTTTGACCGTGGCCATGACGACCGTGCCGACTGCCTTCTGCGCGCTGCCGTTGCCGTTGCCGTTCGAGGCGAGGGCGAGCTTTGCCTTCTCGGCCTCGATGTACGGCACGAGGTAGGCGACGGCCTGCTTCATGACCCGCGCGCTCTTGACCACCTGGGGCAGGAACATCCGACCGCTGCCGAACAGGTCGCCGACAGTGTCCATGCCGCTCATCAGCGGACCCTCGATCACGTCGAGTGGCCGCGTGGCGGCGAGTCGCGCCTCCTCCGTGTCCTCGACGATGTAATCGGCGATGCCCTCGACGAGTGCGTGACGCAGACGCTCGGTGACCGGCGCATCACGCCACGAGAGGTCGCGCCCGCTGGCCGAGCCGCGCTCGCCGCCGCGGACCTCGTCGGCGATCTCGAGCATCCGCTCGGTGGCGTCGTCGCGCCGGTTGAGGACCAGGTCCTCGACGCGTTCCTTCAGCTCGGCCGGGATGTCGTCGTAGACCGCCAGCGCGCCGGCGTTGACGATGCCCATGTCCATGCCGGCGCGAATGGCGTGGAACAGGAAGACAGAGTGGATCGCCTCGCGCACGGCGTCGTTGCCGCGGAACGAGAACGAGACGTTCGAGACCCCGCCGCTGACCAGCACGCCGGGCAGCTCGCGCTTGATGCGGCGCACGGCTTCGAAGTACGCAAGGCCGTAGCCGGCGTGCTCCTCGATGCCGGTGCCGATGGCGAAGATGTTCGGGTCGACGATCACGTCGGTCGAGTCGAAGCCGGCCTGCTCGGTCAGCAGTCGGTGAGCCCGCTCGAGGATCGCGACCTTTCGCTCGGGAGTGTCTGCCTGGCCCTCTTCGTCGAACGCCATGACAACGACTGAAGCGCCGTAGCGGCGGGCGAGTCGGGCCTGGCGCAGGAACTCGTCTTCGCCCTCCTTGAGCGACACCGAGTTGACCACCGAGCGTCCCTGGACGTGCTTGAGGCCCTCCTCGATGACGCTCCACTTGGACGAGTCGATCATCACCGGCACGCGGGCGATGTCCGGTTCGACGGCGATCAAATCAAGGAAGCGGGCCATCGCCTTCTCGGAGTCGAGCAGCGCCTCGTCCATGTTGACGTCGATCATCTGGGCGCCGTTCTCGACCTGCTGGCGTGCGATCTCGACGGCCTCGTCCTGGCGGCCCTCCTTGACCAGCCGCGCGAATGCACGCGAGCCGGTGACGTTGGTCCGCTCGCCGACGTTGACGAACAGCGAATCGGGTCCGATGTCGAGTGGCTCCAGGCCGGACAGGCGCGTGCGCGGCTCCGGCGTCGGGATCGAGCGCGGTTCGAGACCTTCGACCGCTGCCGCGATCGCGCGCGTGTGGGCGGGTGTGGTGCCGCAGCAGCCTCCGACCAGGTTCAAAGCCCCTTCGCGGGCGAGCTGGCCGAGCACGCCGCTCGTCTCGGGCGGTTGCTCGTCGTAGCCGCCGAAGGCATTGGGCAGGCCGGCGTTGGGATAGGTGACGACCGGAACGTCGGCGATGCGCGCCAGCTCGGCGACGTACGGCCGCAGCATCCGCGCGCCAAGCGCGCAGTTGAGCCCGACCGCGAACGGTCGGGCATGGCGAACGCTGTTCCAGAAGGCGCCGACCGTCTGGCCGGAAAGCGTCCGGCCGCTCTGGTCCGTGATCGTGCCGCTGACGATGACCGGCAGGCGACTGCCGAGCTCCTCGAAGAGCGACTCGACGGCGAAGATCGCGGCCTTGCCGTTGAGCGTGTCGAAGATCGTCTCGATCAGCAGGATGTCAACGCCGCCGTCGACCAGGCCGCGCGCCGCCTCGACGTAAGCGGTCACCAGCCGGTCCCACGTCACGTTGCGCGCGCCGGGATCGTTCACGTCGGGCGAGATCGACGCCGTCTTGTTGGTCGGCCCGAGCGAGCCGGCGACGAAGCGCGGCTTGTCGGGCGTCCGTTCGCTGGCTGCATCGGCCGCTCGCCGGGCGATCGTGGCAGCGGCGTGATTGAGCTCCTGTGCGTAGGGCTCGAGCGCGTAGTCGGCCATCGAGATCGCGTTGGCGTTGAAGGTGTTGGTGCTGATCACGTCCGCGCCGGCGTCCAGGTACTTGCCGTGGATCTCGCCGATGATGTCCGGGCGCGTCAGGTTGAGCACCTCGTTCGCGCCGCGCAGATCGTGCGAGTGATCCCGGAAACGCTTGTCGCGGAAGCCGGCCTCGTCGAGCTCGTAGCCCTGGATGAGCGTGCCCATGGCACCGTCGAGCACGACGATGCGCTCGTCGATGATCTGCCGCAGGCGCTCGATGTTGCCCATCTCGCCGTCGAGTTTAGGCCCAAGTCGTAGCCTGACCGGGTGACCGACCCGCTGTCGCCATCAGTCGACGAGCTGCTGGCCGCCTGGCGCGCCCGTGTGACGGCCGACAGGGAGCAGGTCGAGCGCAGCCGCGAGGTGCAGGATCCGGCCGATTTCTACGCTCCGGTCAGCCATCGATTTAGGGTTGATCCACGGCGTACCGACGACCCGTCGCTCAACGCCCTGCTGTCGATTGCCGAGCCCGACGACGTGTGGCTCGACATCGGCGCTGGGGGAGGGCGCTACGCGCTGCCGCTCGCCCTTGCCGTGCGCGAGGTCGTGGCGATCGACCCTTCGCCATCGATGCTCGGCGCGCTGTCCGAGGACGCTGCCGCCAACGGAATTGAGAACACGCGCGTTATCGAAGGGCGCTGGCCGATTGGCGTCGCCACCCACCGGTGACGTGGCGCTGATGGCCCATGTCGGCTACGACATCGCCGAGATCGGCCCGTTCCTGGAGGCCGCTGAAGCGGCCACGCGACGGTTGTGCGTCGCTGTGCTCGCCGAATCGGCGATGACCACGGTCGCGACCATGTTCTGGAACGAGATCCACGGCGAGCCGCGCGTCCGCCTGCCGGCGCTGCCCGAGCTGCTCGTGCTGTTGCTGGCGCGCGGGAAGCTGCCCGAGGTGCGCCTCGTCGAGCGGACGCCGCACAGCCTTGCCTCAGTCGACGAAGCACTTTCTATGGCGCGCCGCCAGCTGTGGTTGCGCGAGGGGAGTGCCAAGGATCGAAAGCTGCGCGAGCTGGTGGCTGACGCGCTTATCGAGCGCGACGGTCGGTATGCATTCGAGTCTCGATCGACGAAGATTGGTCTCGTCTGCTGGCAACCGGAAAGATGATCGTTTCCGCCACCGGGTTCAAATGAGCGCTACGCAAGGTCCGCGGCAAGAAGATCTGGCGTTGGCCAAGTTGGTAGACGCTATCGACAGGTACGAGCTCGAGCTGGATCGGCTGCCGGTAGCTCCGAACGTGACGCCGGCGGAGATCCGCTCCCGCCTGGCTGCCTACGACTTCGTCGACCCTATAGCGCTGCCAGAGTTGGTTGACCAGGTCGCCGAGCTGCTGCTCCGATGGTCCCTCCACGTCAACCACCCTCGCTATTTCGGCCTCTTCAATCCGACTGTCCGGCGAGCTGGAGTGCTGGCCGACGCCCTTACCGCGGCGTACAACCCGCAGCTCGCCGCATGGCCGCACGCACCGATCGCCAACGAGATCGAGCGCCACGTGCTCACCACGTTCATGCGCGCGTTCGGCTTTGACCCCGAAGAGGGCATTTCCAATTTCACGACCGGCGGCCAGGAGGCAAACCAGACGGCCGTGACAGCCGCACTCACTTACGCGTTCGCGGAATACGGCAAGGGCGGCGTCCGGGCGTTACCCGGGCAGCCCGTGCTGTACCTGTCCGGCGAGGCCCACCATTCCTTCCTCAAGATCGCCCACCAATCCGGGATAGGGCGTGATTCGGTCCGCCACGTGCGGGTCGACGCCCGATTGCGAATGGACCCCGAGGACCTTGTTCGCCAGATTGACAGCGACCGGGCGCGCGGCGACATACCGTTCCTGATCGTCGCAACGGCGGGAACCACGGCAGCCGGAGCGATCGACCCACTGGCTGAACTCGCTGCTGTCGCGCGCGAACGGAAACTGTGGCTCCATGTGGATGCTGCGTGGGGTGGTGCGGCGATCATGGCGCCGGACTTGCGCGGTCACCTCGCTGGCATCGAGCAGGCCGACTCGATCACTTGCGACGCTCACAAGTGGCTGTCGGTCCCGGTCGGCGCAGGAATGTTCTTCTGTCGCCACCGCGAGCCGGTCCTTCAGGCATTTCGGGTCGAGGCGTCCTCTTACGTTCCAGCCGCCGTTGCCGACACTCTCGATCCATACGTGTCCTCGATCCAATGGTCACGTCGGTTCATCGGCCTGAAGCTGTTCATGACGCTCGCCGAGCTTGGGTGGGCTGGTCTGGGTGAGCAAATTGCCAACCAGGCACGCAAGGCCGAGCTACTGCGGACGCGTCTCGTGGAGCGAGGCTGGCGCGTCGTCAACGACTCGCCCCTCGCAATCGTGTGTTTCACCCATCCGCGCATCGAAAGCAACGACGTCAGCACTGCCGAAGTCGTGGACCGTGTCGTCTCGAGCGGTCAGGCTTGGATCTCCCAGGTTCACCTGAATTCGTCCACCGTCGCGCTGCGAGCATGCATCACTTCCCACCGGACGACCTCGTCAGACATCGAGATCCTGGTTACGGCACTCGAGGATGCTGTGTCTGCCGCGCGCTAGAGACCCGCTGCGCCCGCCAGCCGCGTGATATCACCCGGCTTGATCGGCGGCTCCATCACCAGCACGAGGCGGGTCGCGCCTGCTGATCGGAATTGCTCGACCGTGTCAGCCACTGACGGAATGGCCTTGAGAAACACCTGCGCCTGCGGGTCCGACTGACCGGCCTTCAGCTCGGCGAACCTCTCGGCCGAATCGCCGGACAGGTTCCACGCCACTCCCCGGCTGATGGCCAGCTCGCGCACGACTCGTGACGTGCCACCCAGGATCAACGGCAGCGGTGATTGAACCGGCCGCGCGCCGAGTGGCGAGCCGGCTCCGGTCAGCTCGATCAGGCGATCAACCGTGGCGACGAATTGGGCTGAACGAGTCGGCCAGTCGGCGTAGTCGAGGCCGAGGGCATCGAAGTCCTGCTCGGCAAACCGGCTCGCCATGCCGAGCCCGACCTCGAGCCTGCCTGCGGAGACTGCATCGATCGTCGCCAGCGATGCGGCCAGCGTCTCCGCCTGTCGAGTCCCGTTCGACAGGACGAGGCAGCCGATGCGAACGCGCGATGTGATCTCCGCCATTGCCGACAGGAGCGCGGTCGCCTCGAACATCTGCTGGCCGTTGACGGACGTGAGGTGATCGAATGTCCAGACGCTTTCGAAACCAGCGTCCTCCGCCTCGCGCCACGATCGTCTGAGATCGGCAATCGACAGGCCGATCTGGCCGGGCTTGACTCCGATGCGCACGCTAGGGCTCCAGGTCCGGCATCGGCGTCGGCTCGGGTGGAACCCCGTCTGGTTCGGCGAGGCGCATGCCGTACCAGGCAACGTCCCACCAGCGATCGAACTTGAAGCCGACGCGCTCGTAGACGCCGACGAGCGTCATGCCGATCGACTCGTGCAGCCCTACGCTCGCCGGGTTGGGCAGGCCGATACCGGCGTAGGCATTGACGAAGCCCTGTCCCCGGATTCGTTCGAGCAGCTCGGCATACAGCGCTCGTCCGGCTCCGCGGCCCTGCCACGCGCCGTCGACGTAGACCGAGATGTCGACCGACCAGCGGTAGCCCGCGCGCTCGCGATGCGCCGACGCGTACGCGTACCCGATCACCCGCTCTTCATCGTCAGCCTCGGCCACCAGCCACGGCGTCCGGTCGAGCACCTTGGTCATCCGCGTCGCCATCTCGGCCGCGTCTGGCGCGACGATCTCGAACGAGACGTGCGACTCCTCGACTGCCGGCCGGTAGATCTCGGCCACTCGCGCGGCGTCGCGTGCCGGTTCGGCGAGCCGGATCCTCACCGGGTGCAGCGCATCAGGGGAGGGGCGTTTCGACGCCGCGCTCCGGGGCGATGACCGCGACGGCCAGGCCGAGCTTCGACAGCTCAGAGCGCAGCGCATCCGGAGTCCCGGCCAGGACCGGGAAAGTGCCGTAGTGGATGGGCACGAGCGCACGCACGCCGAGCAGCTGTGCCGCGCGCGCCGCTCCCGCCGGGCCCATCGTGTAATGCCCGCCGATCGGCAGGAAGGCCACATCCGGACGGTGCAGGTCACGAAGCAGGGCCATGTCGCCGAAGACATCCGTGTCGCCGGCGAAGTAGACGCGCCGTCCGTCCTCGAGCTGGATCATGAAGCCGACCGGCTCGCCGAGATACAGCGGCCCGTCGCCGGCGGCCGACCAGTCGCCCGCCGAGTGGTCGGCGTGAACCATGGTCACGCTCAGGCCGGCGACCGTGACCGTGCCGCCCTTGTTCATGCCGATGATCTCGACCCCGGCGCCCTCGAGGCGATCCTCCAGCCACAGCGACAGCTCGTGCACGCATGGCCAGACCGGTCGCGTTCGACGCGCGATCTGGATCGAGTCGGCATCGAGGACCTGGCGCGGACCGGCACCCAGGTGGTCGTGGTGGCCGTGCGAGACGAGCATCACGTCGCACTCGCTGACTGCGCCTTCTGACTGCGGTGACGTCGGATTGCCGAACCACGGATCGAGCAGCACGACCTTGCCGCCCGGCGTGCGCATCAGCACGCAGGAGTGCCCGTACCAGGTGAAGGAACCAGCCATCTACATCGCCTCCCGGAAGGTCGACCTATGCTCAGCGCAGTGTCTCAATTCTGGCGCTCAGCCTATCGCGTGCAGTACCGGCTGCTGGCTCTGCTCGATCCCCTGATTCGTTCGGTCTGGAACAGTTTCGGCATCGGCAACGTGGTCGAGCTTCGGGTTCGCAACCGCAGGGGCAGCATGCGCAGTCGGCTGGTCGGGATCCTGCTGACCGACGGTCGGTCCTATCTCGGGCACCCGAACGGCGACGTCGGCTGGACGCGCGACCTCGATGCTGCCGGAGGGGGCGTGATCAAGTGGCCCAACGGCATGGAGTGGCAATTCCGCGCCCGGCGACTGTCTCCGGGCGCGGAGCGCGAACGGGCGATCCGGGCGACCAACCAGCATCCGTTTCCGGGCAACCTCATGTACCGTCTCGGTCGCCGCCACATCCGCGCCGTGGGTGTGTTCTTTCGTCTCGAGGACCCGGCATGAAGCTGCTCCAGAGCGTCGTCGGCCCGATCGCCACCAACCTGTACGTGCTCGGTGACGAGGCAAGCGGTGAGGCCATTGCGATCGATACCGCCACGCCGTGCGTCGAGTGGCTGACGACGACATTGGCGGAACGCGGCTGGAACCTGAAGCTCATCGTCAGCACGCATTGGCACTGGGACCACATCGGCGACAACGCGGCGGTGATGGATGCCACGGGTGCCCAGCTTGCTGCGCACACGCTCGATCAAGCGCTGATCGAGAACCCGCCGTCCACGGCGCCGTTTCCGATCCCACCCAGCGTTGCCGCGGTTGACCTGGCCGAGGGCTCACGAATCCGATTCGGCGCGATCAATATCGAGGTGCTGCACACGCCCGGCCACACCGCTGGTTCCGTTTGCCTGCGCGTTGCGGGCGAGCAGCTGCTGCTGACCGGCGACACGCTCTTCGCCGGCAGCTGGGGACGCACAGACCTGCCTGGCGGCAGCGCCGATCAGATGGTCGAGTCGCTCACCCGACTAGGCGGGCTCGAGCCGGACCTGCGCGTCCTGCCCGGCCACGGCAACAAGAGCACGATTGAGATCGAGAAGCGCTGGCTCGACCAGGTGGCACGAGCCGGGATGCTGCCTACTTGAGGTCGGTGAGCAGCTTGATGGCGAGCGCCTTGGCCGCCGCGTCCATCTCTGCCTGATCCCCATCGCGGGCGAGGTCGATGATCACCGTCAGACCTTCGTCCCAGCCCATGACGGTCGATCCGGGGACGCCTTCGACCGAACCCTCCTTGATGAAGGCCGAGCGGCCGACACCCGCGTAAGGAGCGTCCGCGCCGAGCGTTTCGGCGAGGTCATTGAACTCAAGCTGGGTCATGTTGTCGACCTGTGCCTCGACGTTGGTGTCGGCGTCACCGGCCACCGTGAAGTAGCAGTAGACGCCGTCGCCGCCGGCGATGTCACCGTATTCGGGCTCGCTGACGCTTTCGGCGAGCGCGGCCAGCAGGAGCGGCTCGCTCATCGCCAGGCATACGCTCTGGGCGTCAGTCGGCGCCCCACCAACCGGCGTGGCCGTGGGTGTCGTGGTGCCCACGGTCGGCGCGGGGGTTCCGCCTGACCCACCGGCGCTACAGCCGATCAGAGCAAGCGCCAGGAGGGCGAGCGCGGCGAGCCGCGTGACGGACGAAAGGCTCTCATTCATGTCGGGCACTCTAGGCGCGCGGGCACTCGAATGCCACACCGGCGCACACGACTCTGCCCCTCGCTTCAGTCGGACCCGGGTCCGTACTTCATCTTCATGTGGTTGCGGACCGATTTGTGAATGGTCTTCCAGCGCCGGCGCTCGGTGGCCCGGAGGGACGCATCCTGGCGCCGCGCCTGGGCTGCCGCCTCGCGACCCAGCTTGCGCTGGCTCTCGAGGCGCGCGAGTGGCAGGCGCCCGTCGGCAATCGCCGCCAGGACAGCGCAGCCCGGCTCGCCTTCATGGGCGCAGTCGGTGAAGCGGCACTCGGCGGCAAACGCGTCGACATCCGCAAACGCGTCGGCCAGACCCTCGTCGGCGTCCCACATGCCGACCGAGCGCATGCCCGGGCTGTCGATCAGCAGGGCGCCCGAATCGGTCACCAGCAGCTCGCGCACGGTAGTCGTGTGCCGGCCGCGCTGGTCCCCTTCGCGCACTTCGCCCGTTGCCTGGCGCTCCCAGCCAAGCAGCGCGTTGACGATCGTTGACTTGCCGACCCCCGAGGACCCGATCAGGGCAACCGTCTTGCCCTGTTCGAGCAGCGGCCGCAGCGATTCGAGGCCGACGCCCTCGCGCGCCGACAGCACCCGTACCGGCACGCCCGGGGCGATGGCGTTCACCTCGGCTACGCGCTCGGCGACGTCCTCGCACAGGTCGGACTTGTTGAGCACGATCACCGGCTCGGCGCCGCTCGACCAGGCCAGCGTCACATAGCGCTCGAGGCGGCGCAGGTTGAAGTCGTGGTCGAGCCCGGTTACGAGCAGGACCAGGTCAACGTTGGCGGCCACGACCTGCGCGCCGGGCATGTCGCCGCGCGCGGAGCGCACGAACTGGCTGCTGCGCGGCAGGACGGCGTGAATGACGGCATTCTCGGCAGCGAGATCGCCCAGCGCCACCCAGTCGCCTACGGCAGGGAAATTCTCGGCCAACGTCGCGTCGTGCCGGAAGCGGCCGGTGACCTTGGCATTGACGTCGCCATCGGCTGTGCCCACGACATAGCTGCCGCGATGCTCGACCAGGACGCGGCCGGGTTGCGTGCCGTCCGGGGCATTCGCCTCGAACTGCTTGGCAACCCGGCTGTCCCAGCCGTATCGCTCGACGGCCATCAAGCCTCCGACTCGTCGAAGGGCTTGCGCCAGGCCGTCGATCGCTCGAACGTGACGAAGCCGATCTTCTCGTACAGGCCCAGAGCGCCCGTCGGGTTGTCGGCATCCACGCCGAGCACACCCTCGTCGAGCCCGCGCTCCTTGAGCAGGACCAACGAGCGGGCGATGAGCGCGCGGGCGAGTCCGCGGCGGCGCCACGCGCGGCGCGTGAAGACGCTGTGCAGCCAACCACGGTTGATGCCCAATGCCTCGTTCTCGAACGGATGGATGGCGTTGATCACGCCACCGGCGACCTCGTCGCCGTCGTAGGCGATGACCCACAGGGTCGGATCGAACGTCGGCTGGTCGATCCAGCGCTGGAAGTTCTCGTCGGAGCCGTCGAAACCGCCCCAGTGATCCATGAAGGCCTCGACGTCCGCGTCCCAGACCTGCCTGACGTTGTCCATCGTCACCGGCCTCAAGTCGAGCCCTTCAGGCAATGGGACATCGGGAATCGGATCAGCCAGCGGGCGGTTCATCTCGAAGAACCAGCGAATCTCGCTGAATCCGGCGGAGCGCATCAACGCGTTTGCTCCGTCCTGCCGGTCGTTCGTCCAGCTTCCGATCGCCCGCTGGCGGTCGGTCTGGTGGGTGGCGGCGAGCTCGCGCGAGAGACGAATGTTCTCGGCCAGCAGCGCCGTGCCGATTCCGCGCCGGCGCCACTCGGGCATCACCGCGCCATCGCAGCGATGCTCGCGGTAGGTGCCGTCGGTGGTGTCGACCCAACCACGCTCGGCCATGGCGACCGGCTGGCCGTTGACCTCGGCGATCGTGACGTCACGTGCCGGGTCGAAGCGCTCGCTTGGGTGCTTATAGCGGGCGATCGCCTCTTCGACCGTGTCCCGCTCCGGGACGCCGTCGAACTCGTACTCGCTGTTGACGATCTTGACGATCGTCGGCACGTCGCTCTCGCCGGCGTAGGGCCGCATGGTGAAGCCCTCCGGAAGGTCGTGCTTGGTGTCGGTCGGATAGTCGACCGTTGGCAGTTCGAACATCTCCTGTTACCCCACTCTCTTGAGCTTGCCGGTCCGCTTGGCGTAACGCTCGGCCCGGCCGAAGACGTAGACGCCCAACGGGATGAATACGACGGCCATCACCGACAGGGGCAGAAGCAGCCCACCCATTTCGGTGATCGGCACGCCGTCGATCAGTGCTCGACGAACGCCCTCGAGGATGTAGGTGACCGGCGAGAACGCCGCGATCGACCTGCATCCACTGCGGCAGGATGGTGACGCTGTAGTAGACGCCGCTGACGAGCAGCAGCAGCGACTGGATGACGAAGACCATCTGATCGCCGCGCTCGACCCAGATCAGCGGCAGCGTGGCAGCCATCATGCCGATGCCGATGATCGACAGCGAGCCGATGAGCATGATCACCACGGCGGCGCCGATGTCGGCCTGCGACAGGTCGATGCCGAAGAAGAAGCACCAGCACCAGTCAGCACGACGACGGTGTGGATGAAGCCCCAGATGACGGCGAATATCGTCGCGCCGAAGAGCTGCGACGCGCGCCGCACGGGCGCCATCATCGTGTATTCGAGCGTGCCCTCCCAGCGTTCCCAGCTGATCTGCTCGGCGATGACCGAGAACACCACCGACAGGTAGTTCCAGAAGGTCGCGCCGATCATCAGCGTCAGGATGCAGCTCGGGACTGTTCTGGTCCTCGCCGATCAGGGTCACCGCAAGCGCGCCCGCGACCGAGTAGACCATGAAGGCCACTTCCCAGCCCCAGTAGCGCTTGGTCAGGTTGAAGTTGCGTTCGACGAAGGCGTAGCTCGCCCTCAGCTCTCGTGTCAGAACAGTCATCGTCTGGATCTCCGGTGAGTTGCTGGCTCGCCCCCTAACGGGAGCGAGCCAGTTCAGGTATCGGGTCGGAAGCCATACGGCTGCCGATCCTTACGATCGATCGACCGACCGCCCGCCGGATGCGGCGCGGGGGACGACCGTGGGCTGCCAGCCGGCGACGACGCACGTCCTCGCGCGCCTCACGCCGACGCTGGCGGTCTATCTCGTCCTGGTAGGGATGAATCAACATTCGAGTTGCCTCTTTCATTTGGTCAGCTGTTGTGTCGTTGTTCGGAATTGGTGGTCGGCTCGTGGCCGACGGTATTCGTTAGTTGCTTGTTCATTCGTCGTCCTCCTCTTCTACGTCGTCATCGAGTGAACGTCCGGTGTAGGTCATGAACACGTCGTGGAGAGTGGCCGGGCCGTCGCCAGCTGGTTGGACCGAAGCCTTCAGCTCGTCCACGGTCCCCTCGGCGACCAGCTTGCCCTCGTTGAGCAGTCCGATTCGCGAGGTGAGCCGCTCGGCCTCGTCGAGGTCGTGCGTGGTCAGGACGATGGTTGCGTCGTGACCGTCACGGATCTCCTCGATGAAGGTCTGGACCTCGAGCTTCGAACGCGGGTCGAGCCCCGTCGTGGGCTCATCCAGCAGCAGCAGTACGGGGCTCGTCAGGAAGGCCCTGGCGATGGCCACCTTCTGCTGCATGCCGCGGCTCATCTGCTCGAGCGGCCGGCCGAGGCGTGACTCGGAGATTCCGAGCCTGCCCAGGATGCGGACGATCTCTCGTCGCGCGTATCCGCCATCGAGCCCATAGAGCCGCGCGGCGTACATCAGGTTCTCGGTCGGTGACAGCTTCTTGAAGAAGGCGGCGTCAACGCTCACGCGGTTGATCAGCCGCTTGACGGCCATCTCCTCGCGCGTGATGTCGTGACCGAAGATCTCGACCAATCCGTGCTCGACGGTGAGCAGAGTGCTCACCAGCCGGATGAAGGTGGACTTGCCACTTCCATTGGCCCCGAGCAGGCCGTAGATCTCGCCCTTCTCGATGCGCAACGAGATGTCGTTGACGGCGATGACCGTCTTCTTCTTGCGCCGGCCGCCGACCACGAACTCCTTGGTCAGGTGCTCGATGTTGAGTGCCGCCACGGCGGGCGGCTTGGGCTCGATCGCGTTAGCGGCTTCGATGCCCATCACGAGCTCCTGCTTCGGCTCGATGTCGACTTGCGGTTCCGGTGGTGCCAGGATCGCCATGGCTCTGCTCCTGAAGTGGTGGTGGTTACCAACAACAGGGCCCCCAGTAGGGTGACGTGCGGGGGGCGGCTCTGGCGATGCCTGCCTGTGTCAGGGCATCAAAAAAGCCGGGGGGCCCGATCTGGCCCTCCGGCTTCCTACCTGCGGCGATCGCTCGCCGGCTTCAGGTGGAACGGGGCACAGATCTCCCGCGCGCTGCGGCGCCGAGAGGCGCGCGCATCCGCAGCACGGTGGCTGCGGGGCTAGCGAGGTTGACGTTGTGCATATCTGTCAAACGACTCCGTTAAGAGCTGTGGGTGAGCGCGATGGCGGAGCATAAGCGCCGGTCGGTCGGCCTGTCAAACCAAGCACAAACCAGCCCAAACGAGCGCGATTTCTCAGGCGACCTCGGTGTGGCGATGCCCTGGCAAACTCGCGACGACGGCCTCGAGCAGGTGCTGCGAGGTGTGGGCGATCTCCTCGACGGCCGTGTTGAACGCTTCCTCGTTGCGTTGCGACGGCGTCCGATAGCCGCTGATCTTGCGCACGAACTGGAGCGCGGCGGCGCGAATCTCCTCGTCTGTGGCTATGTCGTCGTGGTCTCGGAGGCGAACGATGCTGCGGCACATGGCGAAAAGATAGTCACTCCGCCCCGATCGCGTCACGCGCGCGCAGTCCGGCGCACAGCCGGCGAATGTTGTCGGACAGACCTTCATTGGCGACGAGCAGCTCGAGGTATTCGCCGATCAGCCGGCGGTCGTCAGCCGCGGGCACCGCGACCATCGCAACGGTCGTCGAGACCTTGAAGCTGCCGACCTGTGCTCGGGCTGCCTGCTCGGCCATCACCGCCGACTCCAGGCCGTCGAAGTAGAGGCCAACCTGCGGCCGGCCGGCCAGGTGAGCGCGGTGACCCATGACCTGTGCGGCCAGACGCAACGAAGAAAGCTCCTCGACCGTGAGCGTGGCCAGCTCGACCTCGGGCTCCAATTCCACCCTGGCATCCTACGTCCGACTGGTAGCTGTCGGTCCCCGGGCTCGATTCAGTGCGCTCGACTACACTTTGATCAGATTCCACTGGAGTCTCGCGAGCGCGGTCGTCAACCTGCGCTCCACGCGGCGGCCGACCCAGCGAAGGTCGGAGCGCGACAGGCGAGAAGAAGGCTCGACGGCGGTGACCGGATCGGCCGGCTCTGGGGACGTAACCCCCGAGGCTCTTTCTCGTGTCCGGCACACTCGCAGTTCAGGAATGGCAGCGCTTCGCGGCGCCACGCTTCCGCACCTATCACTACCTCGCCATGACCCAGGGTGTGGTTGCCGTTCTGGCCGGCTTCGACGTGGTCATCCCCTTCGCGCTGGCCGTCGGCACCCCGCCGTTCATCGCCGTGCTGCTGGGAGTGCTGCCGCTCGTCGGCGGAATGGCACAGCTGCTCGTGCCGCGCCTGCTCGACCGAACCGAGGGCAACCTGCGCGGCCTGACCATCTTCGTCGCCGCGCTTGCTGAGCCGCGCGGCCTCTATCTGGCATTGCTCGTGATCGGCGCGGCCACCGGCCTCATCACCGGGCCGCTGCTCGTGTTGCTGCTGGCGATCGTCGTCGGTTTCGGCAGCGTGCTCGGATCGATCGCCTCAGCGAACCTGCTGTCATGGCACTCGGCGGTGCTCACGGACGAAGAGCGCCGCCTGACCGTGCCGCGGTTGATGGCGGTATCGCTCGGCGTCGGCGCGCTGCTGCTGCTGCCGATGGCCTTCCTGCTCGACGCGATGGTCGGCGCGGTTGGCCTCTACGCGTACATGATCCCGTTCCTGGTCGCGGGCGTCTTCGGCGTGGCCGAGATCTTCGTTCTGCGCCGGCTGCGTCATCCCGGGCGCGTCATCGTGCCGCCGCCGCCGGCGCCTGCGGATGCCGTGCCGACGCCCGAGCTCGACAGCTTCCTGAGCTTCAGCGGCGTCAACGCCCTGGGAATGGGCGTCGCTCCGGCGATGTCCGTCTTCACGATCTCGGTCGTCGGCCTGAGTGCCGGCTTCTCGATGCTCGTCGCCTCGATCGGGACGCTGACCATGGTCGGCGCCGCGGCCTACTTCGGGGCCAAGCTGGCGCACGGCTCGTCGTCGCGCATGCTGCGCAACTCTTTCGCCATCCGTGCGGCGGCGATGTTCAGCCCGCTGCTGGCACTACCCGCCACGCCGTTCGCACCGCTGTTCCTGATCTCCTCGGCAATGCTCGGAGCGATCGGCTTTGCCAGCGGTTCGCTGGCCGCCAACGAGCGGCTCTTCCGGCTGATCAGCGGCCCCGCCGTCATCCGCCACCACGCGCGCTACCTGGCCCGCACGTCGGGTGCGATGACCGCCGGCCAGCTCGGAGGCGCGGCCGTCATCGCGATTGCGCGGTCCAATCGGCTATCCGGCCTTTGCCACGCTCTACGCGGCATCAACCGCATTGCGCGTCGTTGCTTTCCGCCAGGCGACAGCCGCAACCCCGGCGCCGACCAAAGCGCCCGCACCAAACCTCGAGCCCGGGAGGGCCTAGGCGGAGCGAGGTCGGCTCCGTCGGGCGGTGGTTCGCCCGAAGACGTCGGCTTTTTACCCACAAGACTGCCTCGCGACCACGGCGTGCCGAGGCGCGGCAGCAAGTAGCGGTCCAGACCGTAGTAGCCGGCCACCTTCCAGGCCAGCATCAGGCCGATTGCCATCGTGAAAAGAATGGGATTGGTCGACGCCGACCCGGCGAGCATGAACGACATGTTCATCGTCGCGCCAAAGAACGCGGCGATGCCGGTCAGGGCACCGAGCAACAAGCCGATCCCGACTGCCGTTTCACCGAATGCGATCAACGGTCCGAACCAGCTCTCGGCGCCGATATCGATTAGAAATTGGATGAAGCCTCGGTACCAGTCGTAGGTGATCGACGGGCGTGCCGGCGCCTCAGGAATGGCCACCACGCGCTCCCAGTAGGCCAGGAGCGCCGAACCGCCCTGAGTCCAGCCTGGATCGGTCAGCTTGTGCCATCCGGCGTCCAGCCAGGCGATGCCAACGAAAAGGCGGATCGGCAACCAGAACAGGCCGGCGGCCCGATTATTGAACAGGAAGCGGGCGAATCCGGGTCCCTCGATCTGGATCTCGTCGGACCCGGGCTCGTTCCGGTAGTTCAGGTAGAGGGCGATTAGAAGGGCCACGAACGAGATCCAGAACGCCCACGTCACGTACGTCCGGATGTCCTCCGACAACGTGATGAAGGGGAGGAGCACAACCGCAAGGGTTATCGCCGCGACCACGGCGAGGACGTAGATGACGGTGCGTATCGAGCTCATCTCCGGCCTACCTTTCTCTGCCCCCACGCGCCGTTCCCTCGGCGAATTGGATCAGTGACACGGTCGGACTTCGGTCCTGCTGGTCACCGATTGTAAGCACGTAACGCCGCTGAAAACGGAGCCTCGCGCACTCGGTTGAATCAAAAACGCCCGACGGACCGGGCCGTCGGGCGTTCGATATCGCGTTGTTGGCTAGCGGGACGGCCCGCGCACCTCGAGCAGATGAGCCTTCCATCCGTCGGGAGCGGCGTCAGAGCTGCTGCCCTGCCATCCGCACGTGCACGTCACGAGCTGCTCACGATGCTGATAGCGATCGATGAGATGCTTGAACGGCTCAGGCGGCGCATCCTTGGGGGTTGAACGGCGCCATACGGAGGAGCTGGAAGTTGTCACTCGTTGTAGACCTCTCGTTACCAGTCGGGCTCTTGGGGTCCCACACCTGCGCCTATTCCCTGGTCGGACGACGCGGACGCTGCATAGAGGTCGCGTCGCTCGGCTGGGGATGTTGAGGTGACGACCCGGTTGCCTTCTGTTTGGGCCTTCCCATTCTAATGGATTCAGCGATTACCGGCGGGATTCATCGACTCGGTGACTCGATCGTGAACTCGTACCTGCTCGAGGAGGCCGGTTCGATCACGATCATCGACGCCGGCGTGCCCGGCTACTGGAAGCGGATGCCCAATTCGCTGGCCGCGATCGGCCGCAGCCCGGCTGACGTGCGCGCGATCCTGTTGACCCACGGCCATAGCGATCACATCGGCTTCGCCGAGCGTGCGCGACGCGAGCTCAATCTGCCCGTGCTGGTCCACGAGCTTGATGCGGCGCTCGCGCGCGGCGAGGTCCCCAACCCGGCCAAGGGCCTCGGCCCGACTCGCATCCGTCCGCTGCTCGGCTTCCTGACCTGGTCGGCGCGCAACGGGGCGCTACGCCAGGTTCACCTGAATCAGGTCTCGACTTTCGGCGACGGCGCCACGCTCGACGTTCCCGGCGCGCCGCGCGTCATTCACGTCCCCGGCCACACGCCGGGGAGTGCCGCCCTTTTTGTCGAAGCCCGGAGCGCCTTGTTCGTCGGCGACGCTTTGGCCACGTACGCGGCCACCACCGGCGAGCGTGGCCCGCAGATCGCGCCGTTCACCGCCGATCGCGATCAGGCACTTGCGTCGTTAGCGCGGCTGGAAGGGCTTGACGCGCGCTGGGTGATGCCCGGCCACGGCGCGGAGTGGTCAGACGGGATCGGCTCGGCTGTGGAACGGGTGCGCAAGGCGACGACGCCCTCGGCAGGGTCCTAGGTCTCGATGTGATCGCCGGCGGTCGCGGCGGCGCGCTGGATCAACTCTGTGAGGGCGCTCTCATCGAGGTCGGACAGGCGCTTGATGCGCACGCAAGACTTGCCGATGTCGGCCTTGGGCAGGCGATCGCGGTACGACTCGGCCAGGTACGTCTCGCCATCTTCGTAGGCGTTGATGTAGAGCGAGATGTAGTTCTTGCGGCTGGCCAGGCCGATGGTCTGCCAGTCGCCCTCTCGGCCGGTCTTGTAGCGGTAGTGGTACCTGCCGTAGGCAAGCATCCCGTAGGCGATGTGCGGCTCGAGCCCCGGCGCTTCGCTCGTGATCAGCTCGTGCAGCCGGCGTATCTCGGTTCGGCGAGGCTCTTCGAGCCCGTCGATGTAGCTCTCGGGTGTTGACGCAGCGACTTCTGTTGTGACCGCGACCTCGTTGGCCATACACACCTCCTCGCTCAAGGAGATCATGCGCCGTCAAGGGATACCCGAGCGAGTCAGCGATGAGTTTCGGCGGTCGGATCAGTCACGTAACCAGCATCGAAACCAATCGGAGGAGAAGGGGCGTGCGCAAGGTCGTTGTAGGTATGTTGCTGTCCCTCGACGGGGTCGCCGAGGCTCCGGATCGTTTCTTTGGCTGGGACGACGCTCTGGACGCCAGCATCCCCCGTCTGATCGCCACGCAGGATGCGGTCATCCTCGGCCGGCGCAGCTACGACGAGTGGGCGCAGTTCTGGCCGACCAGCGAGATCGAGCCGTTCGCGTCGTTCATCAACGGCGTCACGAAGTATGTGGCGACATCGACGCCCCTTGACCGAGATTGGGCCAATGCGACGGTGATCGACGGCGGGCTGGCCGAGTTCGTTCGGGATCTCAAGCAACAGCCCGGCGGCGATATCGGCGTTCACGCCAGCATCTCGGTCGCGCAGGCGCTGCTGGCTGCCGACCTTGTCGACGAGCTCAGGCTCGTGTTCGCGCCGACGATCGTCGACAGCGGACGGCGTCTCCTCGATGGTCTGCCATCGATCAAGCTCGAATTGATCCGGAGCGAGATCTCACCGACCGGCTACGTGCTCGTCGACTATCGCGTCATTCGCTAGATCTCGACCTCTGTGACGGGAGGTGGCGGATGCGTGTCAATACCCCTGGGCAGTATTGACAAAGGGCTTGTCAAGTACTTGTCAAGAGGGGTAAACTACGCTCAGTGAGCCTTGTCAAGACTTGACAAGGCCATACGTGTGTCCGGCGCATGGTGGATCGCCGGGACGTCTGAGACCGTGAAGGAGTTGTCGCCACGTCAGTCGGCGTCGCCGCAGAAGTCAAACAGAAGCTCGGCCTCGTCGAGCTGATCGGCGAGAGCGTCCAGCTGCGCAAGGCGGGCGCCTCGTATAAGGGGCTGTGCCCGTTCCACGGCGAGAAGACGCCATCGTTCACCGTGACTCCCGCGCGCGAAACGTGGAAGTGCTTCGGCTGCGGCCGGGGAGGGGACATCTTCAGCTTCGTCATGGAGCGCGACTCGATCGACTTCCCAGAGGCACTGCGCCGGTTGGCCGGACGGGCGGGGGTCGAGATCAGCGAGCGGACGACGCGCGAGGACGCCCGTCGGAAGCGGCTGCGCGACGGGCTCGACGCCGCGATCGCCTTCTACCACCGCGTCCTGACCGAGAGTCGCCACGGCCAGCCGGCGCTCGATTACCTGCACGGGCGCGGATTCACGGACGAAACCATCGCCACGCACCAGCTGGGCTACGCGGTCGATGCCTGGGACACGCTCAGTCGAGCGCTGATCGCCAAGCGCGACTTCCGCGAAGAGGAGCTCGAAGCCGTCGGCCTCGTCACCAAGCGCCAGGGTCGGCGCGGCGTCTACGACCGCTTCCGCGGCCGAATCATCTTTCCCATCCGCGATGCCTCGGGCAACGCCACCGGCCTCGGCGGCCGCATCGTGGGCAGTGAGACGCCGCGCGAGGACGGGCGCGACCAGGGCCCGAAGTACCTCAACTCGCCGGCCACACCGCTGTTCGACAAGAGCCGAACGCTGTACCTGATCGACCGTGCCAAGTCGGGCATCCGCAAGAGCGGCGTGGCGGTCCTGGTCGAAGGCAACACCGATGCGCTGATGGCACACCAGCAGGGCTTCGACAACGTCGTCGGCACGCTCGGCACGGCGCTCACCCCCGCGCAGGTCGAGCTCGTCACGCGCTACGCGCCGCGCATCGCGCTGGCGTACGACGTTGATGCCGCCGGGCAGGGAGCGGCCGAGTTTGGAGCGACGGAGCTCTCGGCCCTGGTCGGCGAGATCGAGCGCAGTGCCCACCAGGGGCGGCTGACCGACGTCGGCGTGGTGCGCCTGCCCGACGGGCGCGATCCCGACGAGGTGATGCTTCAGGATCCCGAGCTGTGGCGCACGGCAACGGCCGAGCCGATGCCGATCGTCGAGTACCTGATCGACACCCACGCCAAGCGCCACGATCCACGGACGATCTCCGGGCGCGAGAAGCTCGTCGCCGCGGTGATGCCGACGATTCGTCGCGTCACCAACCCGACCCAGCGCGACGGCTACCTGCAGATACTCGCTCGGCGGAGCGGCGTCGAGGAGCGTGTGCTGCTCGAGGAGCTGCGCCGCCCGGAGCAGACGGCCCGGGTGATCGGTCGGCCGCCGCAGGCCCATGCCGGATCGAAGATCAATCTCGAGGCCGTGCTGTCGAGCCCGGACGCGCTCGACCCCGAATCGGTCGGTCGGCTGCTCAAGCGCGCCGAGTACACGCTGTTGCGCCTGTTGCTGCTGCGGCCGTATCTGCGCGACGAGATCGACGATCGCGGCCCGATCGAGTTCTCGAGCACGCCTGCTCGCGAGATCTGGCAGCGCCTGAGCGCGGTGCCGGCGAGCGGCTTTCGATCGGGCGGCGTTTGCCGAAGGACTCGATCCGACGCTGGCCGGCGTGGTGCGAACGATGTACGCCGACCCCGAGCCGCTGGCCGACGAAGAGGCCAGCCTGCACCAGGCGCTCGGCCAGAGCCTGCTGACACTGCGTCGCAACCAGCTCGACGACGAGATCGAGGCCAAGGAGTTCGACATCCGCGAGGCGGAGGCCTCGGGTGACCGATCGGGAGTCGAGCGGTTGGTGCACGAGGTGCGCGACCTGCGCCAGGCACGGCTCGACCTCGACCGACGACAGCAGGAAACAACAGTGCTTTCACAGAGACGACAACCGACACCGGCCGCTGCGGCCGGATCAGCACCAGGAGGTAACTGACATGGATACAGGCGACAAGCAACTGGTGGCCAGCGTTCTCGAACGCGGCAAGCGCCGGCGCGACGACGACATGATCGACGGGCCCAAGGACGAGCTCGAGGAGTCGAGCAACAACGGCCTGTCGGCCGCGGCCGAGCTGGGCGTCGAGGTTGCTCTCGACGACACCGAGAAGACGCCGTGGGAAGAGCCGCCGGCGAAGCTCGACCCGGCCGTCGCCGAGGAGCCCACGGCAGAGGAGCTGGACGCGATCGCGGCCGACATGATCGGCATCGACGACCCGGTTCGGATGTACCTCAAGGAGATCGGCAAGGTGCCGCTGCTCAACGCCGAGGAAGAGGTCGTCCTGGCCAAGGCGATCGAGCTCGGCGAGCAGATCATCGACGAGCCGCAGAAGGCGATCCTGTCGCTGTGGGAGTGGACGCGCAACGAGACCGAGCTGAAGTCGCGCACGAAGCACCCCCAGCACCGGCTGCCATATCGCGAGGAGAGCGAGCGCATCGTCAGCGCCGCGTTCAAGGCGGCCGAGAAGGACGGGCTGCTCCAGCAGACGCCCGACTTCCACTTCGTCAAGGCGATGAAGTCGGTCGAATCGGACCAGACCAAGGCAACCCTCAAGGAGACCCGCGCGCTGGTCTCCGCCTACAACGAGGCGCCCAAGGCGGATGTCTTCCAGAACCTGGTCGACTTCACCTTCCGTGCCATCCATGCCGGCGATGCCGAGGCGCATGACAACACCGCGATGCGCGCCCTGTACGACTGGACGCGCGAGACGGCCTACGAAGGTCTGCGGCGCTGGATCTTCGGCGGCAAGGACGCCGAGCTGCTGGCCGAGATGGGCTGGACGCCCGAGCAGGACCTGTCGCTCAAGCCGCGCGATCGGCGGGGAGTGCTGGTCCGTATCGGACGCGAGGGCCGCGAACAGCTGACCAGCGCCAACCTGCGCCTGGTCGTCTCGATCGCCAAGAAGTACATCGGCCGTGGCATGTCGTTCCTGGACCTCATCCAGGAGGGCAACATCGGCCTCATCCGCGCAGTCGAGAAGTTCGACTACGAGAAGGGCTTCAAGTTCTCGACCTACGCCACCTGGTGGATCCGCCAGGCGATCACGCGTGCCATCGCCGACCAGGCGCGGACGATCCGCATCCCGGTCCACATGGTCGAGACGATCAACCGGCTGATCCGCGTCTCGCGTGGCCTGCTCCAGGAGCTCGGTCGCGAGCCGACGGTCGAGGAGATCGCCGAGGCGATGTCACGCGGCCAGGAAGTGGTCGTCACGCCCGACAAGGTGCGCGAGATCATCAAGGTCAGCCAGGAGCCCGTCTCGCTCGAGACGCCGATCGGCGAGGAAGAGGACTCGCACCTCGGCGACTTCATCGAGGACCGAGCCGCTCTCGCGCCGGCCGAGGCCGCCTCGCATCAGCTCCTGAAGGAGCAGGTCGAAGCGGTCCTCGACTCGCTCAGCGGGCGCGAGCGACGCGTGCTCCAGCTCCGCTTCGGCCTCGAGGACGGGCGTGCCCGCACGCTCGAGGAAGTGGGCAAGGAGTTCAACGTGACTCGCGAGCGGATCCGCCAGATCGAGGCCAAGGCGCTGCGCAAGCTGCGCCACCCGTCGCGCTCGCGCAAGCTCAAGGACTACCTGGAGTAGATCCGACGTTCGATGAAGTTCCGAACGACCATCCTTCAATCCGGCCCAACGACGACCGGCATCCAGGTGCCCGACGAGGTGATCGAGTCTCTGGGCGCCGGTCGCAAGCCGCCCGTCCGGATCACCATCAACGGCTATTCCTACCGCTCGACCGTGGCGACGATGGACGGCAAGTTCATGGTCAGCCTGAGCTCCGCCCACCGCGAGGCGTCGGGCCTGGCGGGCGGCGACGAGGTCGAGGTCGAGATCGAGGTCGACGCCTCGCCACGCGAGATCGACATGCCCGTCCGATTTCGCTGCGGCGCTCGACGCCGAGCCTGCGGCACGAACGACCTTCGACGGCCTATCGAACAGCCTCAAGCGATATCACGTCGACCTGGTCAACGGCGCCAAGAGTGACGAGACCCGTCAGCGCCGGATCGAGAAGTCGGTCTCGGTTTTGCGCGAGGGCAAACCCCGCTAGTCGCGACTGATCAGCTCGGTTCCGGGTGGCTGGTCGGACGCTGCTCCGGCCGGCGTCGAGCGGCGGAGGGCCGCCATACGCCACGGGAACGCGCCCTCGAGCTCGACCTCGAGCGAGAAGCTCAGGAAGGTGCGCACGATCACGATCAGCGCCAGGCTCGCGGCACTCTCGAACGTCAGGTCAAGGATGATCGTGTGGACGATGTCGGCAATGATCAGGACCTCGAGCCCGAGCAGGATCGATCGCCCGATGTCGCGCCGGACGCGCTGGTAATTGCCGCTCCGTTCGCCGCGCGTCCAGCGGATGACGACCCGCGCGACGGCGATGAGCGAGCCAATCGCGAAGATGGCGACGCCGGCCACCTCGAAGACGAGGACGACGACTTCCATGATTGCGTCGAAGTCCAACCAGTTACCTCCGGTTGGTGAGTCGGCGGCGGCTCAGCCGCCGCCGATAGAGCGGCTCAGCCGGCGAGAGCCTTGGCCTTGGCCGCGTCGAACTCCTCCTGGGTGATGGCGCCCGACGAGCGCAGCTGATCGAGCTTGGTGATCTCGTCAGCAGCCGAGTAGCCGGACATGCGCTTCATCTGTTCCTTCTGCACCGCCGCGTCCTCTGCGTCCTGGGCGGTGGGCTTGCGCGCAATCATGTAGATCAGCGCTCCCAGGAAAGGCAGGAAGATCAGCACGATGATCCAGACGGCCTTCATGCCGCCGGTGATGTCTCGCCGATGGAAGATGTCGGCAAAGATGCGGATGAAGATCCAGATGATCATGAACCAGAAGTAGAAGACGATGAGCGACCAGAAAAAGTCCGCGAACGTCACGCAGTAATCCCTCCGAAAAACAAATTGACAGCGCCAGTGTCGGTTCGCGCGGCCCGGAGCGGCATCATCCGAATCGCATGACCGCTTTGGCTAGCCCGGTGTCTGGCGGCCGTCCACCAGGGCCTGCCTCAAAAGGGCAAGCTCCTGCCTGATCTCGGCCAGCTCGCGCGCCATCGTCTCCGAGCCGACGACCGGCGACTGCGACTTCTGGGCGGCGGCTGTTTCTTCCGCGGATGGCACCAGCAGGCTGGCCAGGATGCTGGCCAGAGCGCCGATGATGCCGACGCCGGCGATCATGACCATCGCCCCGGTCATTCGACCCAGCGCGGTGATCGGGAAGAAGTCGCCATAGCCGACCGTGGTGATCGTGACCAGCGCCCACCACAGCGCGTCGCCGCCGGTCTGGATGTTGCCTTCCCCGCGCGACTCGAACTGCAGGACGAGCACGCTCGAGACGGTCATCACGATCACCGCCGAAAGGACGGTGATGAACAGCGCGTACTGGCCGCGGTTGTGGACGACGTCCTCGATCAGCTCCTTCTTCTGCTGGCCGCGCAGGAGTCGCATGATGCGCGCCAGCCGGCTGAGGCGGGCGAGTCGGAACAGCGCCGTGAAACGGAGGATGCCCAGGCTGGGGATCGAGCCGATCAGGTCCAGCCAGCCGCGACGTCGGAAGAAGTAGTCGCTCTTGGATCTCGCCTGCCTCAGGTTGAGCGCGAAGTCGATCAGGAAGACGACGCAGATGATGTTGTCGTAGACCCTCAGCAGCTCCAGCGTGTCCGAGTCGAGCGGCAGGATCAGCAGGCCCATGATGATCAGCGAGAAGATCGTCAGGACCAGGATGAAGATGTTGTAGGCGTTGCCGTGTTGCGGCTCGGAGCCCTCCCGAACGCTCATTGGAAGCCACCCTCCTTCAGTCGCAGACCAACCGGCCGCGACATGGCGGCTCGAACGGTCA
>CAVZOG010000005.1:0-12464 GCA_963776865.1 uncultured Chloroflexia bacterium
CATGACGTCAACTTCTCGGAAGCCGTCGAGCTGATCATCGAATGGGCACGCGAGGGCAGCGGCGGCTACGTTCTACGCCCAACGTCGATCACCTGGTGCGCGCCAAGCGCGACCCGAAGTTCAAGGAGCTGATGATGGGCGCGCGGCTGCGCGTGCCGGACGGCATGGGCCTGATCTACGGGTCGCGCCTCGCCGGCACGCCGTTTCGCGGCGCGGTGACACGGGCGGCTGCTGCCCGAGGCGATCGTGCGTCGCCACCGCCGACGATCCGCTGCCGATCGCGCATCATCGGCGGGCGGGGCGACGCTCCGCAGAAGGCAAAGGCACGACTGGAGGAGCTTGGCGGCAAGGTGGTCGCGGCGGTCGGCCCGCCGATGGGCTACGTCGTCGGCGGCCCGGATGACGAGAAGATCGTGCAGGAGTTCGTGGCCGCCCAGCCGCGCATCGTGCTCGTCGGATTCGGAGCTCCGAAACAGGAGACGTGGATGGCGCGGCACCAGGCCGAACTGCCCCAGGCGGTCATGCTCGGCATCGGCCAGACGATCGACATCCTGGGCGGGCTCATCCCGGCCGCGCCGTCGTGGATGACCAAGGTCGGGCTGGAGTGGGCGTTCCGGATGTTGCGCGACCCGCGCCGGATCGGCCGTCGCGTGTTCATCGATGACCCGCCGTTCTTCTGGTGGATGCTCAAGGCGCGCCTGCGGCGCTGATGAGCCGCGCGCGGACGCTGGCCCGTCGGCTCGGGCTCGAGCGGCAGGCGCTCGCGGTCCGGCGCGCGTTCCTGCCGGCGCACGTCCGCGCCGACATCCGCGACCACGAGCTGATCATCGCGCTGCTCGAGCGCATCCTCGAAGCGGATAGCGACTGCCTCGACGTCGGCGCCCATCAAGGCTCCGTGCTGCGCGAGATGGTGCGCCTCTCCCCGTTGGGCCGACACGTTGCGTGGGAGCCGCTGCCCGTCCAGGCCGAGCAGCTGCGGCGCGAGTTTCCAGCGGTCGAGGTGCGCCAGGCCGCGTTGGCGGACACGGACGGTAACGCCGATTTCCAGCACGCACTCGACGAGCCGGGCTGGAGCGGCTTCCGCGCGCGGCCGACGCCGGCCAGCAGCCGCTTCGAGCGCATCACCGTCAAGCGCGAGCGGCTCGACGAGGCACTCCCCGAGGGAATCGAGCCGGCCGTCGTCAAGATCGACGTCGAGGGCGCCGAGGAGGCCGTCCTGCGCGGCGCGGTTACGACTTTGACTCGGTTCCGCCCGGTCGTCGTGTTCGAGCACGCAAGAGGCGGTGCCGAGCTGTACGGCACGACCCCGGACGCGTTGCACGATCTACTGGTCGGTGAGCTCGGCTATCGGATCGAGGGCCTCGATGGAGACGGCCCGTACGACCGCGCCCGGTTCGCCGAGATCTTCGCGACTGGGGAGCGCTACAACTTCGCCGCGTGGCCGGAACGTGACTGAACGAGTCCCGCGCCACTTGCACGTGCCGTTCCCGGTCGCCGCAGGCGCGCTCGCCCTGGTCGTTCTCGTCCCGGCAGCGCTGATCGCCGCCGGGCACGCCTTCGACGGCCTGTATGGCCAGGACTCGTTCGCCTACGTCGACTACGCACTCGGTCCGGCGGTCGAGTCGTTACGCGCGCTCCAGCCGCTGCCCGACTTCCACTGGCCGGTCGGCTATCCACTCCTCGTTGCCCTGGTAGCGCTGCCTACCGGGCTCGACACGCAGGCCGGGCAGCTTGTCAGCCTGCTCGCGGGAGCGTCGGTGCCGGTCTTCGTGGCGCTCCTCGCGCGCGAGCTGATGCCTGATGGCGAAGTCGGACGCGCGCGCTTGGGCGTGCCGATCCTGGCCGGCGTGGTGGTCGGCCTTGCCGGACAGCTGTGGCAATCGAGCCTGGTCGCGATGTCGGACACGACCGCGCTTGCCCTGGCGACGCTCGGTGCCTGGGCCGCGTGCCGATATGCGCGGAGCGGCTCGCTGGCGTGGATCCTGCTCGCTAGTGCCGCGGTTGCGCTCGCGATCGAGGTGAGACTGATCTACGCGCTCGTCGGCGTGCCGATCGCGTTCGTCGTCGCACGGTCACTCGTCAAGAGCCGGCGCCGCGATCCGCGGCGCACCCTCGTTCACTTGATCGCCGGCGCTCTGGTGGCGCTCGCACTCTTCGCACCGGCGCTCGGCGAGATCGGCGACGCCTCGGCGAGTCAAGCGTGGAACCCGGCAATCGCGACACAGAGCGTCGTCGAGACACTCGACGGACGATTCACGTACGAGCTGCCGATGGGCGCCTTCTACCTGCTCCAGCCGCTACAGCCGTACTGGTTCTCGTTGCTTGCCGTCCTGGCACTACCCGGAATTGCCGCCGTCGTCCGCCGCCGCAACGCGATCGAGTGGGCAATGCTCCTCGCCTGGCCCGCGCTCGTGCTCGTCTTCCTGGCCGGCAACCCATACCAGAACACGCGCTACTTACTGGCCGCCGCGGCGCCGATCGCGATCCTCATCTCCCTCGGCATACTCGCCGTCTGGCGATTCATCGATGGGAGAGTGCCAAACGGACGGCATTTCGCGGCGCCAGCCACGGCGCTCGTCGTTGGCGCTGCGCTCGTCCTCGGCGCGAGCAACGCGTCAGATTTCACGAAAGCCTTCGTCGAACGCGTCTCGCGCAACTCAGCCAACATCCGTGCCCTCGCCGCGCTTGTCCCGCCGGACGCGCGGCTGATCACCCTCGGCGCCACGGCCCAGCTGCGCCACGACCGAATCCCCGGCGTAATCGAGCTCGCCGAGCTGGATCAGCCCTCGACTGCGGAGCTGCTGGCGGACGGTCGGTCGACGTACCTGCTCATCGACCGTGCGTCGATCGCCGGCCAGTGGACCGCTCGTGCTCCGGCCGCGAGCGTGGCGTCAATCGAGACAGCGCCGGGCCTGCGCGAGATCGAAGCGTCCGGCATCTGGACTCTGTACGAGGTCGCGCCCATATGATTGGCGGCCTTGGCCGTGTGATACCTGAGGAGGACCGTGGGCGAGTCGCGTCGTGTCCGGCTGGGATTGGCGTGCGCCGCTTTGATTGGTGCGCTGGTGGTCGTCGCGTGCGCGGCGCCTGAGGCCAGCCAGGCGCCGGTCAGCCTCCGCCTGCAGGTCAGCCTGACTGCGGACGAGCTCAACTCGTTCCGACCGGCGCTGCAGGAGATCGACGACGCGAACGCCGGCTGGACGGTCGCGCTCGAGGAGGTGCCCCAGGGATCCGAGGCAGAGAGGGTCACCACTCTGCTCGCCGGCAATGACATGCCCGACGTGCTGCGCCTGCAGGGACTCACCGTCCAGCAATGGATCCGACGTGACGCCTTTATCGATCTGGATGACCGAATTGCCGCCGCCAGCCTCGACATGGCCGACTTCTACGAAGGACCGCTCGCCCAATACCGCTACGCCGAAAGCGTGTGGGGCATCCCCGATCTGGCGACGCCGGAGGTCGTCTATTACAACAAGCAAGCCTTTGCCGATGCCGGCCTCGAACCGCCAGACGAAACGTGGACCTACGACGACATGCGCGAGGCCGCGGTCGCGCTGACGATGGACACACAGGGCCGGCACCCGCACGAGCCGGGCTTCGATCCTGAGGCCATTGAGCGCTGGGGCTGGAACGGCGGCATCACCTATTTCTGGCAGAACGCCTTCGTCAAGGCGCGCGGCGGCGAGCTGTGCCTCAATCCCGACTGTACCGAGATGGACTTCACCTCGCGAAGCGAACCAGGAAGCGTTCGATTGGTGGGTGGGCCTGGTCCGCAATGATCACGCCGCGCTCTACGATCCCTACGGCGGCAGCCAGACGGGCGTGCCCGGTGACCCCTTCCTGGCCGGCCGAGCCGCGATGGGCTCGAACGGCTCATTTGCCATCGGTCAGCTGAACACCGCCGGCACTGTCGAGTACGACATCATTCCGCCGCTCATCGGCGTCGACGGTTCGCGGCCCACGCCGCTCAGCACCTTCGGGTATCTGATCTCGGCGACAAGTGCCCATCCCGACGAGTCGTGGCAGCTGATCCTGGCCCTGGTCGACGCCGGTTTCCTGGGCGAGACGTGGGGCCAGCCGGGTCACGGCGTGCCGGCGCGCCGTTCGGCCGCGCCGTCGGTGATCGACGACAGCCACGCACCGACCAACCAGCAGGCAATCCTGACCGCGATGGAGTCCGGTGAGGTGTTCCGTCCGAATACCGCCAATGCCTTCAACGCGTTCGGCGCCACGGGCGACCTCTTCACCCGGATGAACACCGGTGAGCTCGAGATGCTCGACGCCCTGTCGCAGATCGAATCCGCGGCCAACGACGCACTTGCGGCCGATCGATCCGAGTGATCTGAGACTGCAGTGCGGACACGTGAGCGCTGGTTCTACCTGCTCATCTCGCCCTGGCTGATCGGCCTCGTCGCGCTGCAGATGTTGCCGCTGGCGGCCACGGCTCTCCTGTCGCTGACTCGCTGGGAGCCACCAACGGCGCCGGCGTTCATCGGCACCGGCAATTTTGAGCAGCTCCTCGGGGATGGCCGCTTCATCCATTCGCTGTTCAACACGGCCGTGTACGGCGTGGCGACTGTCGTTCCGGGCCTGCTGATCGGCCTCGGCCTTGCGATCTTGATCCGCGGCCTGCGTCGTGGGTCGGCTGTCGCCCAGGCCACGATCTTCCTGCCCGCCGTCGTGGCCGGCGTCGCGACGGCCCTCATGTGGGGCTGGATCTTCAACCCTCGGTTCGGACTATTGAACGGGCTGCTCAGCCTCTTCGGCATCGACGGACCGGCCTGGTTGCGCGATCCGGCGTGGGCAATGCCGGCGATGGTGCTGATGGGCCTGTGGAACGTGGGCATCAACGTGGTCATCTACACGGCCGCGCTCGGCACCGTGCCGCGCGACCTGCATGAGGCAGCCGAGCTGGACGGCGCGGGCCGCTTCGCCCGTTTTCGGAACGTGACATGGCCGGCGTTGATGCCGGTCACGTTCTACCTCGCTGTGGTCAACGCAGTCGCGGCTTTCCAGGTCTTCACACCGGTCTACCTGTTGACCGGGGGAGGGCCGAGCGACGCAACATTGACTACCGCGCTGTACACCTATCAGACAGCCTTCTCGGCCGGCCAGCTCGGCTACGCATCGGCAATGACGCTCGTGGTGCTGGCGCTGGTCGCCATCATCACCTTCGGCCAGTTTCGCTACGTGGGCCGCCGCGTCGAGTACGGCGGAGCAGGCTGATGGCCGCCGGATCCATCGCCGCAGGGGCGGCTGCGCCGCGCGAGTCGCGCCGGTTGCGCGTGCCGTGGCGCGCGATCCTGGTCACGCTCGCCGTGCTGCCCTTCGCGGTGCCCTTCGTTTGGCTGGTTCTGAGCGCGTTCAAACCGACCGACCAGTTCTACGCCTTTCCGCCGAGCTTGTTGCCAAACCCGCCCAGCCTGGCCAATGTAGATGCCGTCCTGCGCTTGCTCGAGACGCCGCGCCTGTTCGCCAACACGCTGCTGGTGGCCTCGTTGAGCACCATCTTCACGGTCGTCTCTTCGGCGCTGGTCGGCTTCGCCTTCGCGACGATCCAGGCGCGCGGCAGCCGACTGCTTTTTGCGCTCCTGATCGCCACGATCCTGATCCCCCAGACGGCGCTCATCGTGCCCCAGTTCATCCTCTTCAGCCGCCTTGGCTGGGTCGGCAGCTATCTGCCGCTCATCGTCCCGCACCTGTTCGGCAGCGCGTTCTTCATCTTCCTGTTCCGACAGTGGTTCAAGTCGCTCCCGGCGCATGTGTTCGAGAGCGCTGAGCTCGACGGCGCGACTCCGTTCCAGTCCTTCCGCCACGTCGGCCTGCCGCT
Organism: uncultured Chloroflexia bacterium; assembly: GCA_963776865.1. Lineage (GTDB taxonomy): Bacteria > Chloroflexota > Limnocylindria > Limnocylindrales > CSP1-4 > JALYGJ01. The sequence goes on from CAVZOG010000005.1 coordinate 5,831, forward strand.
CGCCGGCCCGGCCATCGCGGCGGTCGCGGTCTTCTCGTTCATCGCCTCCTGGAACGACTTCCTGGGGCCGCTGATCTACCTTCGATCGCCGGATACGTTCACCGTCAGCGTGGCCATGGCGACGCTCGACGGCATCTACGTCCAGAACCCGCAGCACTCGGTGGCGATGGCGTTGATCGTGCTCGTCCCGCCGATCGTCGTCTTCTTCATCGCTCAACGCTTCCTGGTGCGTGGTGTCGGCGCCACCGGCTGGCGCGGCTGAGATGCCCATCCGCCGCAAGCACGTCCTGCCGGTCCTGCCGACGACGCTCGAGCAGCGCTTCGGGCTGTTCGCCGACTCGGTCCTGTTTCAGACCAACGACCAGCAGCTGATGGACGCCGCCCAGGTCTCGTTCGGGCGCTTCCCGGTGCCGCCAATCTCGGCCGAGGGCCCGATCACCGTCCGGTTGCTGCTCGAGAACAAGCCGATCTCCGACCAGCCCGGCGTCGTCCACCACGCCGACGGCGACCTGTACGTCATCGCGCCGCCGGGCAACGTGGCGGTGGCCGACCTGCCCGCATCCGTTTCGACGGCCTTCATCGACCGGGCATCAATGGCCGACGACGCCACGCTCCGGCGCTCTTTCATCGAAGGTCCGGCGCTGGCGATGGCCGCTGTGACCAGGGGCTACATCGTTGTGCATGCGAGCGGCATCGCGCGCGATGGGATCGGCGTCGCGCTGCATGGACCAGAGGGCTCGGGCAAGACGACGCTCGCGGTCGCCAGTGCGCGGCGCGGCATTGACGTTTTCGCCGAAGACGGCGTGTTCGTCCGCGCCGGCCCCGATGGGCTCGAGTTCTGGGGCCTGCCCTGGGTCCAGCGCCTCGTTCCCGACGCGGTCGGGCACTTCCCCGAGCTGGCCGGCCTCAGTCCGCGACTGCAGCCGAATCGCGAGCTCAAGGTTGAGGTCGATCTCGACCGCGTCTACCCGGGTCGAGCGCGACCCAATGCCCGCCCGGCGGCCGTGGTCGTGCTGGCAAGGAACGGATCCTCGGCCGTTGAAATCGAACGGCTCGAACCGACATTCAGCCGCGGCCGAGCTCGAGGTCCACTGGACGTGGCCGCTCGCCTGGAGCGCGGCGCACGAAGCGGCGACCGAGCAGCTGCTGGAGCTGCCCGTCTACCGACTCCTGGTCAACGGCAACCCGGACGAGGCCGTCGACGCGCTCGATGAGCTGTTGAGCGACCTCCAGCCGGTGCCGATCGAGGCGTGACCCCTGGCACGCGACCGCGAACGGGCGAACGAGCACGGATCGTTCGTGGCCTGGCGGGGATGCTTGAGAAGCCAGCTGCCAAAGATCTGGCCGTGCTCGCGACAGCCGCCGATCCTCAGGGCTGGGAACAGGTGCGCCGACTGATCACCATCCACGGCCTTGCGCCACACCTGTTTCGCAACTGCGGCGCGGAAGCCCTCGCCGATTCGCTGGCACCGGATCAGCTCGCATGGCTGGCCGAGCAGGACACGCTCAACGCGCAGCGAATCGACCGGATGCACGCCGAGCTGGCCGCGATCCTGGCCGCGGCGGCGAGATCGGGCATCGCCGTCATACCGCTCAAGGGCGCGATGCTGACGACGATGCCCGGCACGGATCCCCACCGTCGGCCGATGGGCGACCTGGACCTGCTCGTTCATGCCATGGATCGGCGCGGAATGGCGAACCTGCTGGCCGATCTGGGTTACCGCCACGAACCGGAGGCGAACCCCCGGCCGACCCACGACGTGTTCGTCGACCGGGGTCGTGGGCGCGTCGTGTCGCGCGACGAGCATCCCGATAATCCGCGTCGCGTCGAGGTCCACGTCGAGCTCCTTCGCCATCTGTGGGGCTGGCTCGACGACGACCGGTTGACCGAGCAGATGTGGGCGAGCGCCCAACCGGCCGAAGTCCTCGGCCAGCCCGCATTCAGTGCCGCGATGTCAGACGTGCTGAGCCACGTGGCCATGCATGCCACGGCGGACCTGCTGTATGGCCGCGGGCGGCTGGTCCAATGGTTGGACATCGCGTCACTCGCCGGACATGGAGGCGTACCCGCCGCCGGTCGGACGACCTTCTCGGGCGAGCCCCATCGACGTCTCGCCTATCCGTCCGTCAGCCTCGCTCGCCGCGTGCTGCCGCAGGCCATGGCGGGCGTCGACTTCGAGCCGCTCGAGGCGCATGTGCCGGAGCGCCTGGTGCGCTGGGCGCGGTCAGTTCCACTCGACCATCGGAGCGGGTTGATGATCAGCTCGCAGCGTCGCGTTCCCCACTCGCTTGCGGCGCGCGCCGCGCGCTGGGCACCTGTGCCGTGGCGGTTGACGGTCGCCTACGGCGATCGGCCGCCTCCGGTGGCACTTGGCTCTCCACGCGCGCTTCATGGCCGGCCGGTGGCGCGGCCGCTTCAGCTTTCGCGCGGCGGATCCGGACGGCGGCTGATCAGCTCGCGATAGTGCTCGATCAGCGCCGAACTGGTGCGCTCGATGGCGTACCGCTCAGTGACCGCTGCTCGGCCCGCGGCGGACATCTGCGCGGCGAGCTCTCGATTGGTGAGCACCTCAATCAGGGCCGCAGTCAGCGCGTCGACATCCCCGCTGGGCACGAGTCGCGCGCCGGCGCCCAGGTCGGGCAACACGCCGACCGCCGTGCCGACGACGGGCAAACCGCAGGCCGCCGCCTCGACCGCGACCATCGACTGCAATTCGTGGAGCGAGGTCACGCACAGCAGTGACGCCGACTGGAAGAGCTCTGCCATCCGCTTCCGAGGAACCTGGCCCAGGAACCTGATCCGATCCTCGACGCCCAGCTGCCTGGCCAGCGCCTCGAGCTTGCCGCGCATTCCGCCGGCACCGGCGACCACCAGGCGCACGGATTCCAGGCTGGCCGCAACTCCAGCAAACGCGCGGATTGCCGTCTCGGGATCCTTGACCGGTGCGAGGCTGCCGGCGAAGACGACGGTCGGCGTCGAAGGCGGGTGTTCGGCCGGGCGGAACATTACCGTGTCGACGCCGAGTGGGAGGCGGGCGAGCCGCTCTTCCGGATCGCGCACCAGCGGTCGAACCATTCCGTCGATCAGGCCCGATGGGACGGTGATCAAGTCGGCTGCCCTGAGCGACACCCGGACCGTCGAGCGACCGCCGCGCCCGAGCGCCGCCCCATAGCCGATGTCCGGCATGGCGACGAACTCGCCGCCCATCACCGACACGATCGATGGGCGCCCTATCCATCGGGCGGCGAGGGTCGCCACGGCGCCGGCCTCATCGGCCCACAGGCCGTGAACAAGATCGACCGGCCGGCGCCGATGGAGCGTCGCCACCGCGCGGATTCCGCGCGCGAGGATGCGGCCCCGCGCACGCGGCCCGCCCTTGTTACCTAGGCCGAGTGGATGGATGCGCGCCCCGGCCAACTCGTACGCGCCACGGTTGGTCGGGTGACGCAGGGCAACGATCTCGACGTCGTGATCGGAGCTGATTCGTTCGATCAGGTCGACGATCGCAGGCAGACCCGGTTCTTTGTGGTCAACCGGAAAACCCGGCACCACGAGGCAGATGCGCAACCCGGTCATTCGCGAGTCCCTCTCAGCGCGAGCAAGGCCAGCCAGAGCAGCAGTCCACCGTAGACGCGCGGATAGAACAAAAGTGCCCACCAGCCATCGATTGGCTGGACGTTGAACGGCCACGGCGGGGCGAGCAGCAACACGGCGCCCACGAAACACAGCCACGGTAGCCGCCCCGAGGGTCGTGCATGAACCAGCAACGCGCCACCGACGATGAGCGGGAGAAGGGCCAGGACGTAGTGGTAGTCCTCGGCGATCGGGCTGGCCACCAGCGCGACGGGCACGAAGATCGCGACCGGCAGCAGCGACCGAGCACCATTGCCGCTCCGCGTTGCTGACTCGACCGGCATTCGCCGTACGGCGACCAGGCTGACTATCCCGAGGGTTGCGACCGACAACCACCACAGCGCTTCGGCAAGCAGTGGCGCGTCAATCACTGGACCCTCGTTCCAGCCCGGCTCGAAGCGGAAGAGGTGGCCGAAGAGGCTGTTCAGGGTCTGATAGGCGGTAACCGTGGTCTCGGGTCGACTGCGCCAGCCGAGCGAAGTCTCGATCCATACTCGCCAGCCTTCGATGCCGACGATCAGCGTGCTCAGCACGACCGCGACGACGATCACCGCAGCGGCCACGCCGACCACTCGCCGGCGGCGCTGAACGACCGCCGGAACGAGCAGCGCCAGCCCGTAGTACAGCTTCAGGATGGCGACCGCGCCGTAGCCGACGCCGGCCGCGACGGAGTCACGCCACCGCGCCCCTCGCCCGACCGCGGCGCCGACGAGTGCCAGCAGCACGAACGCGAACTCCTGGCCGACGACAAAGTTCCAACGGAGTGGCTGGAAGAGCGGCAGCACCGCAACTACGCCGAGGAGCTGCGACGGTCGACGGCTCGAGGGCGCGCACCAGCACGACCACGGCAACAGCACGCCGGCAATGCCGAGCAGTGTCCAGAGCGTGTAGGCGGCCGCCTCGGGCAGCATCCCGAAGGGCAGCAGCGGCAGGACGCCGGTTGGCGCGTTGGGGATGAAGCCGCGGTCGCGAAACGCGCCGAGCTCCTCCGCCGCATCGCCGAACGCCTCTACGTCGTAGAGCAGGTCGGCGCGGCCGTCGAGCACCAGTCGCGGGGCGACCCAGTAGGTCGAGGTTGGAAAGTGCTCAGCCTGCAGCGCCGGCCCGAGCACCTGGACGTAGAAGTCGGCCCACAGCAGCAGCCCGACTCCGATCAGGGCGAAGGGAAGCGCCCTGCTCCAAAGACCATTGCCACCCGCCGCCGACGTCATGCGCCGTAGTATCGAGATCGGTGAAGCGACCTGACACGGACAGCCGCTGGTGGTTCGCCGCTGCCGTGCTCGCCGCCGCGGCCGTCGGCGTCGCGATCCGGCTCGCCGGAGCCGGCGATCGGACGCTGTTCTGGGACGAGGCGTACCACGTCCGACTGGCCCTCGAGCCTTCACTTGGCGCCGCCCTCGACGCGGTACTGGCCAACCCGCCGAGCGACCCGCTGTACGCCGTCGTGCTGTACGGCTGGGCAGCGATGGCCGGTACCTCCGACTTTGCGGTCCGACTTCCGAGCATCTCCTTCGGTGCGCTCACCGTTGTCGCCACGGCCTGGCTGGCTCTCGAGCTGACCGCCTCACGTCGCGTAGCGGTGCTGGCGGCTGTGCTCGTCGCGCTCGCGCCATACGCGGTCGAGTACGGGCAGGAAGCGTCGCTCTATTCGTTGGCAGCGCTGACTACGACGCTTGCCCTGGCCGCGGGCTGGCGATGGCGACGAAGCAGCCGACGCCGTGACGCCGTGCTCGCGATCGCGCTGGCGATCGTCGCGATCTACAGCCACTACGTCGTGGCGGCCGTGCTCGCGTTGGCCGCGTTGCTTTCGCTAACGAGGCTGGCCGGGCCGCGCGCGATCAGCGTCCGGCAGGTCGGCGCGGCGGGATCACTCGTATTCATCGCCTGGCTGCCATGGCTGGTGCCGATGCTCGTTTCGTGGCTCGACACGGACGTGCCGCGCACGGCCCTGGCACTCAACGCGACCGTGGCCGAGCTGTTGGGCGCTTTGAGCCAGTACGCGTCCGGCACGGGCGCATTGCTCGAGGGAGTGCGGCCGCTCCAGCTCCTCGGCGTGGCCGCGGCGGCCGTGCTGCTGTTGCGTGGCTGGATCGCCGGCGGCGCTCCCGAGCTCGGTGGCCTGCGCTTGGTCGTGCTGACGGCAGGCGTCCTGTTCGTCGGGCCGTGGCTCGCCTCGGCGGTAGGCGGCCGCTGGCTCTTCGTGGCCCACATGATGTTGTTCGTGCTGCCGGCTGTGGCGGTCGTGATCGCCGCCGGGGCCGTGATCCGCCCGCGGGCGCGCGGAGTCGTCGAAGAGCGTGGTCCTGTTCGGCCGCGTCGCGGTCGTGGCCATCGCGGCACTGCTCGTCGCCCAGCTGGGCGGCCTGATCGTCAATGCCCGCAACCCGCCCCACGGAGCGGACGGTTCGCGCGAACCTGGCGGCCGCGCTCGCCACGCGCGCCACTCCCGGCGACCCCGTCCTGATCACGCCCAACGAGCAGCAGCTGATCTTCGAGCGCTACTGGGACGGGCACGTGAGCGGCGTGCCACGCGATGTCGATATGCGCGCTCTGTACCGCCTCGAGAACGTCTCGATCGACCTCGATGCGAGCATCGCCCGCTTCAACGGGATTGCCGGCACGGCAGAGCGAGCGTGGCTGGTCTACACCCCGGCGCGCGAGGCGGACCGCCTATTCGTTGAGTGGCTACGTGACAGCCGAGCGGTCACCGTCGTCGCCGAGATGCCGTTCGGCCAGCTGCTCGAGATCCGTCGCCTCAGCTCCCTCCGGACGCTCGCCGGCCCACCCTAGACTCAAATGATCTCGTCAGGAACACTCACGCGTGTTCGAATGCCCGGCGACTGGCCGTGGCGTCGCGGTGAACATCTTCCGCGTGAAGGACGGCCGCCTGGTCGAGCACTGGGAGGTAATGCAGCCGGAGGTCGCCCAGACGGTGAGCGGCAACCCGATGTTCACGCTGGCCTGACCGCGGCGGGCCTGGCGCCCGCTCAGCCTAATCGG
>CAVZOG010000006.1:0-13720 GCA_963776865.1 uncultured Chloroflexia bacterium
GTCATGAAGTCGGCGTTGCCCGACCAGTGGGTGGCGATGACAGGCTTGCCGAGCGCCATCGCTTCAGCGATGGCCAAACCAAAGCCTTCCGATCGATGGAGTGAGACAAAACAGTCGGAGACGGCCAGCAAAGAATCGACGTCTGATCGAGACAGGGTTCGGTCGATGATGTGGATGTTCGGGCGGTCCATTGTCAGAGTATTTATCGCCTGCCGTTCCGCATCGTCGGCGTTGTTCATCTTGATAACCAGTGCGGCAGCTGACTCGTCGGCAGGAAAGGCGCGGTTGAACGCTTCGATCGCGCCCTCCGGGTTCTTGCGCTGCCGAACGCTGTAGAAGTCGTACATCATCAGGAACAGATAGCGGTCAACCGGCAGACTGAGCTCGGCGCGAGTCGGAAGGTCCTTGGGGCGCGTGGACGACGTGCGGCATCCGCACGACCGGGACGGGAGACTTGACCGAGATCGCTGCTGAACAAAGGCTGACGGAACCCATACTTCATCGACGAGAGCAAAGGACGGCAGCCAGTCATCGGGGAATTCGGGCAGCTCCCAGGTCCAGGAGGCGATCGTGTAGCGGCCGTCAAACGTTTCCGCGGGTAGACGGGCGAAAGCTCGGGCGTCAGGTCGGCGTTGACATAGATGAGGTTGACGTCGTAGTCAGCGCGATTCGGCGATAGTCCGCCCACTGATCGTCAGCTCATCCGCGACGGGTTGCCGTGCTGGTAGTCGATGATCGTGAACGGAACGCCAACGGCGTCCAGCGCGGCAGCCGCTCCTCGCGCCGCCTGGCCGAGGCCCATCTCGGCCCGGATGTAGCCGATCAGGTTGACTCCGCTGCGGCGCGCCGCGAATGGCGCGAGCCGACGCTGAGAGGCACGCGACTGGCGTCGAGCGCGCAGTCGACGCGGTCCTTGGCGAAATGCGGGCTGTGGAAGGGATCGCCTGAGCGCAGGAAGTCGCCCCACAGCTGCCAGATCATCGTCTCGTCGCGAACGATGTTGGCGTCCTGTCGAGTGGCACTCTCGTGGTGGACGAGGATGGCAGTGGGGTGTCCAGACGTTGCGCATGGCCGGCTCTGATGAGACGCAGGCACAGGTCGACGTCGTTGCCGGCGATCTCGAGGCGCTCGTCGAAACCGCCGATCTCCTCGAAGCTCGCGCGCTTGACCATCAGGCACGCTCCGGTCACGGCCGACACCTCGCGCTGCACGCGATGCAGATCGAGATAGACGGCATCGTTTGGATCCATGCCCTGGAAGAGGTGCATCGCTCCGCCGCCATAGCCGACGAAGAAGACGCCGCCGTGCTGTATCCGACCGTCCGGGTACAACAACAGCGCACCAACCGCGCCTATCTCTGGCCGCGAGGCTTCGCCAGCCAGCTCGGTCAGCCAGTCGGGGTCGACGATCTCGATGTCGTCGTTCAGGAAAAGCAATAGCTCGCCCTGGGCGGCCCGCGCACCGTCGTTGTTGAGCTTCGCCCAGTTGAAGTCCTCGTCGCGCTCGATGATCGTCGCGCCGCTCGAGCGCAGCAGCTCGATGCCCTCCGGATTGCGGCCGCGACTGTTGTCGAGGACGATCAGCTCGTATGACGCGTAGCTCGTCCTCGATAGCGACGTCAAGAACGGTTCGACGTAACTCATCTTGCCGGTCGTTGGCACGATGATCGAGACGAGAGGCGTGGCCGTAGTGCGTCGGCGAACCCGCCTGATTCCGTGTATGCCGCCGGCCGGTTGACTCTCGCCAACCTCCACTCTGGCCGAGGCTCCGCGACGCGCCAGCGCGGCATCAACGGCCGCCAGCTCGGCCGCTGACATTTCGCGCGCGGCGTCGTCAGACTGGATCGGAGCCGACCACTCGATGTGGGGATCGTGGGCGACTCGCGCCGGTCCATCGGTCAGTCGCAACAGGAGATCGAAGCGCCACGCCGGGCCACCGATCGTGTCCGCGTCAAGGACCGCCGGTCGCAGGTCATCGCGGAAGAGGAAGAATCCGCCGACGTAGTTGCGGGCCAGCAGGTAGTCGTCCGACCAGTCAGGGTTGAACCATGGCTCGGCGTGCGAGCCGCTGTCGTCGACCGTGTCGCGGTCGGAGTAGATCACGTCGGCTTGCTCGGCGAAGGCGCGCGCTCCCAACCGCAGCAGCGCATGGCGCGACAGCGTCTCGCCTGCCTCCAGGATGGCGCTGTACGAGCCCGGCTGGGCCGGCGTGTGGAACAACGCCGAAGGCTCGACCAGGCTGAAGCGATCGTTACCGACCACGCTTGCCGGCAGCGCGTCTGCGATAACAGCGCACGTCCAATACGGATACTGCTGCTCGGCGATCGAGGCGATGGATCGTTCGAGCCGCTGCTTGGCCGCGCCGCGACCATCGACCCAAATCGTCATCGCCGGCCCGCCGCGCGTGGTGGCCTGCCGGGCCAGGTCGGCGATCTCCGCCGGGCCCGGCTGATCGGCTTCGTAGTAGGCGCGGTAGAGCTGAACGTCGTCGACGGTGTGGAACACGGCGCGGCGGATCGTCCGATGACCGGCACGGTCCTCGATGACGACCTCGAGCAGGTGCGCCCCATGGAGCAGGTCGGCAACGTCTAACTCGCCGGTGAAGCCGCTGCTTTCCGCACCCGGCACGCGCGACAGGTATTCGGCCACGTCAGCGCGTGTCAGGCCGTGCGTGAGACGGCGGGTGAACGCCCCGTCGACGTATGCATCGGCCTTGACGACCCCGTCGCCCGCAGCGGCCCAACCGGTCAGACGGAGCACTGCTGATGATTCCATCGCGCCGTCGAGCGGCGCATCGAGATGGCTGTAGATCGACTCTGGCGCGATCTCGTCGAGTCCACTCGATGGCAGGGCCGGGTTCTGGGCGATGCCCGAAACCTCGACTGGCGTGCGGAACTCGTTCAGGACACGGCTCGCCAGGCCCCTGATGCCGTGACGCTGAAAGTAGCGCCAGGAACGGACGAGAAGCGGCGGTTTTGGCGCTACGGTCATTGGTGACGGACTCTGGGCAATCGTTCCCCCGGCGTTGTTCGGCGGCAAGCCTAGTGCATCATTGGGCCGTGTCCGATGGCCCTCACGACGCATCCGAGCAACGCACCCTCGACGCCATCGCCGCCGCGCTGGACGAGCTCAAGCAGCACGCGACGCGACAGACCGATCGTGTCTTTGCCCAGCTCGAGGCGCTGATCTGGCTGCGCGACATGCTCCAGCTCGAGCGGCCGCTGCCGCCGACACGCGGCTGGGCAGCCTCACCCGACCTGCTCCTGCACGTGGCCAACCGCATCGCCGACACACGCCCCAAGGTGATCGTCGAGATGGGCAGCGGCACGTCGTCGGTCGTGCTCGGCGCGTGCCTTCGACGGTTCGGGCCGGGCACCGTCGTCTCGCTCGAGCACGAGCCACAGCACGCCGAGCGGATGCGCGCCGAGATTGCACGCCACGACCTGTCTGACATCGTCACGGTCGTCGACGCGCCGCTCGGCGACATGGAGATCGACGGCGCGCCGTGGCGCTGGTACACGGTGCCCATGGAGGCGATCCCGGAGCGGATCGACATGCTCTTCGTCGACGGCCCGCCGGCCGCGACGTGGCCGCTGGCTCGCTATCCCGCGCTGCCGGTCTTCCGCGAGCGACTCTCAGAGAACGCCGCGATCTACCTCGACGACGGTGTCCGAACCGACGAGCGCGACATCGCCGCCCGCTGGGCACGCGAGGACCCGACCTTCACCGCCGAGCCGTTGAAGGGCGAGAAGGAGCCCTGGCTTCTCTACCGCTAGATGCGGTGTACGGTGCGAGCCGCCATGGTAGGAGCGGTGCTCGGTTCTAGATCGGGCGTTGCCCACGTCGTCGGCGCACGGCCCAACTTCGTCAAGGCGGCGCCCGTCTTGCGGGCGCTGGCCGATCTCGAGGTGGCGCAGGAGCTGGTCCATACCGGTCAGCACTATGACCCGGAGCTGTCGGCGGTCTTCTTCCGTGACCTCCGACTGGCAACGCCCGACGTCCAGCTCGATGCACCCGCAGCGGCCGATCTCGAGCGCGCCCTGGCCCGCCTGGCACCCGAGCTGGTGGTCGTCTACGGCGATGTCGACTCGACCCTCGCGGCGGCTTTGGCTGCCCACTCGCTCGGAGTTCCGACTGCCCACGTGGAGGCCGGCCTGCGCAGCTTCGACCTGTCGATGCCCGAGGAAGTCAACCGGATCGAGGTCGATAAGCTGTCATCCCTGCACTTCACGACGAGCCCAGAGGCGGCCGACAACCTGGCCGCGGAAGGGATCGATCTCGCATCAGCCCACTTCGTGGGCAACCCGATGATCGACACGCTGCTTGCCTCGCTGGACAGGCTGGATGTCGACACGGCCCGCGTTGCACACGGCGTTGGGGCGGGTCCGTACGCGGTTGCGACCGTCCATCGCCAATCGAACGTCGACGCGGCCGCTGACGCTTTGCGGGTGGTCGAGGCTTTGGCGACGGTCGCGGCCAGACTGCCGGTGTTGCTGCCACTTCACCCGCGCGGCCGGGAGACGCTCGAGAGCGCCGGGCTCAGCGGCGTCGCGGCGCTGACCGTGCTCCCGCCGCTCGGCTATCTCGAGTTCCTGTCGCTGGTCCGTGGCGCCGCCCTCGTCGTGACCGACTCGGGCGGCGTGCAGGAGGAGACCACGATGCTTGACGTGCCATGTTTGACGCTGCGCGCCAACACCGAGCGGCCGATCACCATCAGCCATGGAACGAACCGGCTCGTCTCGGTCGCGACTCTGGCCACGGCCATCGACGAGATCCTTGCCGGCGAGGCGCGCTTCCCGACTGAGCGGCCGCCACTTTGGGACGGCCGTGCCGGCGAGCGCATCGCCGGCGCGATTCAGGCCTGGCTGGCCCGACGGCGCGACACGAGCTCGACGATCAGGTTCTGGTAGGCGCCGATGTTGCGCTGCGGCGAGTATCGGTCGCTGCTCAGCCGCGCCTCGCGCCGCAGGTGCTCTCCGAGTGCCGGGTCACCGACCACGCGCAGGATCGCGCTGGCAAGCGCCGCGGGGTCCGCAACAGGTACGAGCAGGCCGTTGCGGCCGTCCTCGATGATCTCGCGCGGCGCCCAGTCGCAGTCTGCGGCCACGACCGCCGCGCCACTGCGCATCGCCTCGAGGATGACCACGCTGAACGCCTCGAAATGCGACGGGATGGCCATCACGTTCGCCGCGGCCATCTGCCGGAAAGGCTGGCGCACGTATCCGGCGAACTCGACGCGCTCTGCGACGCCCTCGTCCCGCGCGAGTGCCTCGAGCTCGGCGCGCATCGGTCCCTCGCCGATCACCAGCAGCCTTGCCGGCGATGACTCGTTGATCAGCGTCAATGCCCGTATCAGGTCATCCACGCCCTTCTCGTACGACAGCCGGCCCACGAACAGGACGACGGGCTCGACTCCTCCGAACGGCTCACCGATCGACCCGGTGCCAGCCAGGATCAGGTCCGACTCGGCGTCATAGGCGTTCTCGATTATGCGCATCCGGGCGGCCGGGATGTGGAAGGCGTTCTGGACTGCACCGCCGACACCCTGCCCAACCGCGACCACCGCGTCCGCCTTTGGAAACAGGCGCCTCGACATCCACAGCAACCACAGGTTGCGCGGCTGACGTGCCAGGTCGGGTGTCACATGCTCGGTCGGAATCACCACCGGTCGGTGGCGCGCCCGGCGACGGGCGAGCAGGGCAAGGGCGCTCGCCCACGTCGCGCGGGCGATCACCGCATCGGGCCGGCGTTCGTCATAGATCGCACCAAGTCGACCGACTACCCGCCACTGGTCGACGAATCCCCGTTTGCCCAGCTCGATCACCCCGACGTCCGCCGGCAGCGTCTCGACCAGCCGCGAGCTCTGCGCTGCGGTGTGGGTCAGCACGACGGTTGGCCGCACCACGTCGCGGTCGAAGCCATGGAGCAGCAGGGAAGTGCTGCGCTCGAGGCCACCGCCTGCTGTCGGCGGCACAACGATGAGGACGGAAAGTGGCTGCGCCATCAGCGCCACCCGGCCAGGTCGGTGCCAATCAGGTCCTCCAACCGATGGACATCAGGCGCCAGCTCAGCGCGCAGCCGCGCTCGAAGATCGCTCGAGATCGTTGGCGATCCGATCCGCCGCCGGTTGATGCGGCCGAGGCTTTCCGCGCCGTGCCGCGCACGACGATGCAGCCGCTGCGGCACCGCGCGCTTGGCGGTTGCAATGAGCGTCTGCGAACGGGTCGCGCGCGTCAGCCATGGCCAGCGTGACTGCCAGCTTGCGTTGACCACGCCTGGATCGCCGAGGCGCTCCGCCGAGAGGCCCAGGAACTCGGCTGCGCGGGCAAGCCAACGATCCGGGTCGGAGCGCAGCTCGTCATGCATCAGGATCAGCACCCGATCGCGCGGGAACTCATCCAGAAATCGCTCGACCTGGGCCGCGTAGCTGGCGACGGCGCGGTAAGCGTAGGCCGGCACGAGCACCGCGTTGGCCGGGAGGCGGCGGCCCTCGCGCCGCTCTGCCTCGGCATCGATGGCATCCGCGAAGGGCAGCTCTTCCTGCCCCTCAGCCAGGCGTACGGCATGGAAGGAGACCATCTGGGCGACCGGTTCGCGCAGGCTGATGATGATGCGGGCGTCCGGTCGCGCGGCGCGAATCCGCTGCGCGGCGATGTTCGAGAAGAGGTTGAAGACACATGCCTCACCGACCAGCGCGTCTGTCGGCGCGTCAGAGAAGAGGCCGAGGTAGTCGCCCTCGGCGGTGATGAATTCGCGCCTGTCGGCGGCTGTGTCGGTGTTCAGGTCGGAGCAGAAGTAGAGCGGCTCCTTCGGGAACGGCATGAAGACGCCCCGATGCCGGCGCAGCGCCTCGTACAGGTAGGTGGTGCCGCTCCGGGGCGCGCCGACGATGAAGAAGTCCGGCCAGCGGGCAGTCATGACGTGAAGGTCGGGGGACATCGGCGGCAGTATCGTAGGCAGCCGCATGAACGTTCCCGACGCGAACTGGCTGCCAACGCCGATCGAAGGCGTCCTTACTCGCACCGTCGCGTTCAACTCCGACGACCGCGGCGCGTTCGGTGAGCTGTGGCGCGACTCATGGACTGCGGGGCTGGACCTCGAATTCACGCAGGCCAACCTGTCGGTGTCGAGCGCGGGAGTGCTGCGCGGTCTGCACTTCCACGAGCGTCAGACCGACCTATGGGTTGTGCTCGAAGGCCGCGCGCTGGTGGCCTTGGTCGACCTTCGGCCCTGCATCGCCGATGGTCGGCAGCTGCGTCCCGTCCAGTCGGACCATCCAGATGCCCGGTGGCGGATTCGATCGTGATCCCGCCTGGCGTGGCGCACGGTTTTCTGGCGATCGACCCGGTAAGCCTTCTCTACCTCGTGACCAACGAGTACGACGGCACCGACGAGCACGGATTTGCATGGGACGACCCGCTGGCCGCGCTCGAATGGCCTACGGACTCCCCCATTCTCTCGGTTCGGGATTCCTCGGCTCCGTCGCTCGAAGAAGCAGTTCGACGGTAGCGGCCCTCGGGTGCCGGCCGTCATTCACGGGGCGCCCCATCGAGGAGTACTTCCCGGACAGCCACATTGCGAAACTGGAGCGTACCCAGGCCGCGCCCTCGAAGGACGAGCGTCGCCCGGGCGGCCCGCTCAGGGATGTGCCCGATGAATGATGCCGGCGTCCAATCTTCAGCTGCGCCGACACGAAGTCCGGCGCCGGTCGGCAACGTGGTCAGCAACCCTCCCTGTGGGCCGAACACCTGCAGGAAAACGGCAGCGTCGGCGAGTCGACCTGGCGTCCTGAACTCGAGCGAGACCAGGTAGTCGGTTCCCGATTCGACGTCGAGCGACTTTCGGCTGTCGAGCCGCGTGAAAGGAAAGCTTGGGCTGAGCTCAACGGTGGGATCGGGTCCGTCGGTGCTGGAGCCCTGCCCGCGACCATCGAACGACCACGCTTCGGTGCCGAGCAGGCTGTCACCGGTGGCCGGCGCCTCAAAACGGACCCAACGAACGTCCTCGACGAGGTTTCCAGCCAGGGATTCGCCATTGCCGAAGGATGCCGGATCGAACAGTACGTAGGTCGGCAGGTCTTCGCGAACTCCCGCCGGCTCTGTGCCGGCATGGAAGAAGGCGTACATCCACGGAGCTCGCCAGCCATCACGCGGTTTCTGGTCCGAGATCACGCGAAGGGCGAATGGCTCGCCGGATGCATCGGCTATCACGTCGCGGACGGCTGCCAGCCGGTTGTCCCAGCGGCGCGATGTCGGCTCCCTTTCGGCGATGTCGCCGAATGTGCCGAATGCCGTGGCCAGCACGACGGCTCCCAATGCGACGAACGCGACCGGAGCAAGCAGTCGTCTGCGGATCCGAACCAGCGCGGCCAGCCCGATGGCCGCCATGAAGAGCGGCAGCGAGTAGAACAGATACAGGTAGTGGGAGTGGAAGGGCGCTCGCCAGAACAGAAAGAGCAGGGGAGTCGCAGCCAGGAGCAGGACCACGATCCAATCCGGCCTGTTCGGTGTTCGCAATCCGATCACGGCGGCGACGACGCCGACCACCGCCAGGAGGATGATCAGCAGATTGACGACATCGGGTCCGGGTAGGGCGCGCTCCAGACCCTCTGCGGTCAGCACCAGCCGCTGAAGTCCGAATGGCACATCCGGTTCGGGTCCAAGGCCCGTCAGCGAAGCCATCCCATACGCGGCCATCGCCCGGACGTCGCGCAGTCCGTTCGTGGCCTGCTGGATGAGGAACGGCAGCGTCACCAGCACGCCCAGCGCGGTCGCGGCAGCAACTGTCGATCTGTCGATCGTCCGACGCCGCCACACAACGATGGCGGCGAGCATCGGCGCCAGGAACAGGGCCGGGTCGTGGATCTGCCAGGCGACCAGAAAGCTGGGCACCAGGAGCATCAGCCAACGACCCTCGCCACGCGCGATCCTCAGGGCGGCGTAAACGGCGAGAAGGGCGAAGAACGGCATCAACTGCGGGTTCCACTGCGAACTGCCGTAGGTGATCAGGATCGGTGCCACTGCCCAGAGAGCAGCAACCGTGAGGCCTGCCACGGGCCCAGCGACGGAACGCGCCAGCAGGTAAGCCATCAACAAGGCTGCGATGTCGAACGCGACGCTCAACAGCGCGCCACCAATTGGATGGCCCATGGCTGAGCGCGTAGGCCGGTGCGAGCAGGTAGTAGTAGGCCGGCCCTCGGTGATATGAGCCGATGCTCGCGATCGGTCCCTCCATGATCGGCTGCTTGGTGATCAGCATCCGCTCGACAACGATGGCGTCGCGCGCCTGATCGTTACCCAGGACGAGCAGGTCCGGAAGTCGGTAGAGCCGCAGCGTCAGAGCCAGCACGACGATGGCGACGAGCGCCAGGCCCTCCAGAGCACGCTTCCTACGCTCAGTCAGCAGCGCTAGCTCCCGATCGCGTCGGCGACCGCCGACGGCGTAGTGAACACGACCTCTCGTCCGAGACGGTGATCTGCGAGCGCCGCCATGTGGGCCTCGAAATCGCTTGCCCATTCGTCGTTCAGCAGCGTGTCGGCGCGGATCGCGAACGGCAGCGCCGTAAGGGCCTTTGACTCCACGTCACGCGCGACGATGTCCCACAGCACCGTCGACGACCACGGCGCCCAGAGCAGAACCGGTCGATGGAGTGGCTGCCCGACGTGGCGCAATCGCCGGCCGCCACGGCGCCAGATGGAGAGTGCCGGATCAGGGTTGGCCGACGTCAGCGGAAACATCCACAGGTCGTCGTTTCCGGCATCGGTCGTCGGGCGCTTGAAGTCGGTCGGATCGGGGTGGTAGGGCCGGCGCGGGACGTCGGTCTGGTCCGGGATCGGCGCGTTGACGGTGGGGTCTAATCGGGACCGCGGCCAGGCTCGAGGGTCAGGTCGACCGCGACGTCGAGATCGCGCAGCAGCCGAACTATGGCGTTGCTCATGAACCGATCGCCGAAGCGATGCGACCGGCACGCCTGCCCGAACGCACGCTCGTAGGCCTCGAACGACCGCCACATGCATTCCTCGACCCACGCCTGGCTGTCGACGTCGGTCAGCCACCGATCGGTGCGCGAGTCCCAGCGCAGCGCATGAGGATGGAGGGCCAGCTCATCGCCGGCGTCGGTCAGGGCGGCGAGCTCGGCGCCGTACGTCTCGGCGACCCAGGTGGTCGAGCCGTACACGTCGGTGATCTGGGGGTCCATGCGCAGGTACCACGAGAAGTGGACCGGCATGCGCGTGATCTGCTCGAGCTTGTCGCGCAGCGGCGCCACCAGTTCCAGAGAACGCTCGAAGCCGGTCCAGCGCCGCATTTCGTGGCGCGGGATGTCGAGACCGTCCGGCTCGACGTCGAAGCCGACGAGCATCGGAGTTGTCATTCGCTTTCGCCGTGGGCCAGCCCGTCGAGCCACGCTTCGTAGGCGTCGGCGACGGTGTCCCAGCTGTAGTGCATCCGCGCCCTGTTCGTCGCTCCGGCGCGCATTTCGGCGTTGAGCGCCTCGTCGTCGAGCAGGCGCTGCAGCGCATCGGTCAGCCCGGCTGCGCCGCGGTAGTACAGCCCCGCCTCGCCCAACACCTCGCGATGCTCGGGCACGTCGTTGGCCGCTATCGCATTGCCGTAGCCCATCGCCTCGACGAGCGCCGGGTGCGTGCCGCCGACCTCGGTCGCCTGCACATACGCCGCCGCGTTCGAGCGCAGCACCTGGTAGGCGTGGCCGTAGTGCGCACCGAGCAGCACCACGCGTCGGTCCCGGGCGGCCGTTTCCTTCAGCCGCCGGATGTACTGGCTGGCGTATGGCGCGTCGCCAACGATCGCGAGCGTCATGTCGGTGCGCACGTTGCTGAACGCGTCGACGACGAGCTGCGCATTGTTCTCCGGCTCGAGCCGGCTGACGTAGAGCACGTAACCGCGCGACTCGAGGCGGAGTCGCGCGAGCGTGCCGTCATCCGCCTCTGGCTCAAGGTCGGTGCCGTACGGGAAGTAGTGCGTCGGCCGGCCGTACGCGGCGCGATAGAAGCGTTGGATGACCCGCGCGTCGGATACCAGCTCGATCGGCGCGCGCGACCCAAGCCAGGCGCACACCCGGTAGTACAGCCGCCCGAGCCGCTCCATTTGGCGCGCTGCCACTCGAGGCCATCGACATTGAGGATCACGGTCTGGCCCGTCGCGCGCAAGAGCAGCGCGGCAGGCACGTTGGCCACATTACAGACGTAGACCGCGTCCCAGTCGCTCCGCGCGGCATGGACTGCACTGAAGATCGTGTGGACGACGGTCTCGAGGTACTTCGAGCGCGGGGCGGGCAGGCGGACGATGTCGATGCCGCGATGCGTGGTTTTGCCGCGCGGAATCGAGCTGCTGCGGCCGTAGACCGTGACTTCGTGGCCACGCTCGACGAGCCGCGCGCCGAGCTCCTCGGCAAAGGTCTCGAACCCCCCGTAGCTGGCAGGCACACCGCGCGTGCCGAGGATGGCCAGCCGCATCAGGCGGTCACTCGTGGGACCGTAACATCGCGCCAGATGCTAGCGCCTGATCAGCTCCTTCCGGTTCGGTGGGCTGCGCATGATTGGGTGGGCATCGATGCTCACGCCGTGGGCCGCGCCGCAACCGGTAACGAGCGCTTCACGGTCGAGCTGGCCAGCGCCCCGCAGCCCGTCACGAATCGACGTGCTGGCCTATGTCGACCGCGGCGTCAGCTGGCCGGATGACGCGCAGCCTGCGCCGCGACGGCCGAGCTGCGCCGGAGACCGCAGCTGCGTATCCCGTTCGAGCTGCCGGTGCGCGCCCGGCGCGATCTACTGGACGTCCTCCAGGTGGCCTACGTCGCGCCGCCGAGCTCGCCGGTCCGTTTGTCACGGTGGTCCACGACCTGTCGTTAAGGCCAACCGGAATCTATCCGTGAGGAACCCGACTCCGACTCGAGTCGACAGCCATCGGCGCGCGAGATCGGCCGCGGTCGGTCACCGGCTCCGATTCACCCGCGCCCGCCTGATCGACGGGTACGACCTTCGCCAAGCGCGTCCACCGCGTCCGCTACGGCGTCGCTCAGCCATGGCGGCCCATTGCGAGATGAGGCGTCGTCGTGCTGAGAGCCTCGATCTGCCCGGGCGGTTCGTGCTGGCGGTGGGCAGGGCCGCGCCGCGCAAGAACTCGGTCGGCTGGTCGAGGCGGTCGCCAGGCTGCGCACCGCAGAAAGCGACCTCGGCCTCGTGCTGGCCGGGCCTGCCGCGTCAGGCGCGACCGAGCCGTGGATCCGCCGCCTCGGCTATGTCAGCGACGACGTCCTGCGTGCGCTGTACTCGACTGCCAACGTGGTGGCTTACGTGTCGCTGTATGAAGGCTTCGGCCTGCCGGTGCTGGAAGCACTGGCCTGCGGTGCGATGTCGTCGCCAGCGACACCACCGCCGTCCTAGAAGCGGCAGGCGACGCGTGCGTCCTGGTCGAGCCAGGGAGTGCGGAGTCGATCGGCGAGGGGCTCTCAAGGGCCCTTGAAGATTCGACTCTGCGCGAGGACCTGCGCGGACGCGCGGCGGGTCACCTGGCCCGCTTCAGCGGGCGGAGTGTGCCGAGGGGATGGTCGAGGTCTACCGCGTCGCGCTCAGGCGACCCACCGGAGAGCTGTGGCGCCATGAGGATCACCTTCGTGCTGCCCGACTTCGTGTCCGTGCCGGTCGGCGGGATCAAGGTGCTGTACGAGCTGGCCAATGGGCTCGCACGGCGTGGTCACAAGGTGACGGTGCTCCATTTCGACACGCTCGGCGGGGCGTCTCGTTCCGTCCGTCTCCGTCACGCGATGCGTTTCGCGGCGTTTCGCCGCGGCCTTGGTGGCTGGTTCCGCCTCGATCGAACCGTGGCCACAGGGCTGATCGATCCCGACCGTCCGGGGACGCTTGTGGACGGCGACGTGCTGATCGCCGGCAGAGGGCAGGTCGCTCCATTCGTCACCGCGCACCGGCACAGGCAGGCGCGCGTTCGTATCTCACTCAGGGCTACATGGGCGCTCGAAGGCGACCCGTCGAGGTCGATGCCGCATGGCGCCTGCCGCTGCCCAAGCTCGTCATCGCCGGCTGGCTGGCAGCGAAGGTGCGCGAACTGGGCGGCCCCGAAGCCGACGTGACACGCATCCCAATTGCCATCGACCACGACGTGTATGGCGTGTCCGTCGATCCGGCGCATCGCAATCCGGCGTCCGCAGCGATGCTCGTCCACGACACGCACTACAAGGGCACGCCACACGGCTTTGCTGCCCTCGAGCAGGTCCATGCCGTCCATCCTGAGCTGCGCGCGACGCTTTACGCTGCCGAGCGGCCCACGCTGCGACTGCCCGATTGGGCAACATTCAGCCAGGCAGCCGCGCGACCTCAGGGCGCTGTACAACTCCGCCGCGATCTTCGTCCATCCGAGCTCGGCCGAGGGGTGGCCGCTGCCACCGGCCGAGGCGATGGCCAGCGGAAGTGCCGTTGCGGCGTTCGCCAACCTCGGTGTCAGCGAGTACGCCGTCGACGGCCGCAACGCGTTGCTGGTCCGAGTCGGAGACGTCGAGGGCCTCGCCGGCACCATCCGGCGCCTCATCGAGGACGACGATCTGCGCCTCCGACTTGCCCGCCAGGGCGTCGCCGACATGTCGGCCTACACGTGGGAGCGGTCTGTCGCGGCCGTGGAGGCTGCCCTCGAAGGACGCTAGTTCAGGGCGGCGATCCCCAGCAGCTCTCTCACTCTCTCCGGGGACG